>NZ_PJKB01000001.1 GCF_002884975.1 Akkermansia muciniphila
CCGGCGGTAGGCGTAAATGCCCAGATGGCGCAGGGGGGGGGTGACGCGGGGATGGCGGGCGTAGGGGATGACGGAGCGGGAAAAGTACAGGGCGTCTCCGTTGCGGGCCAGGGCCACTTTGACAATATTCGGGTTGTCCAAGTCTTCCTGTTCGCTGATGGGGCAGGCCACGGTAGCCATGGACAGGGCTTTATCGGAGACAAGGGCTTCCGCCAGGCTGTCGATCAGGGCCGGGTCAATGAGGGGTTCATCTCCCTGGATGTTGACCACATGGGTAGCGCCGGGGAAGGACTGGACGGCTTCCGCCAGGCGGTCGCTGCCGCTGGGATGGTCCGGGGAGGTCATGATTACCTTGGCGCCAAAGGCCGTGGCTGTATCGAAAATGCGCTGGTCGTCCGTGGCGATGGCAATGTCATCAAGGCGTGAACACCGGGAAACGCGTTCCCATACGTGCTGGACAAGGGGCTTGCCTGCAATGAGGTGAAGCGGTTTGCCCGGAAATCTGGAGGATCCCCAGCGTGACGGAATGAGGCCGATGATATGATGGAGAGAATCTGATGCCATGGAAAGAGGAAACGCTTCGGAAGCGTAACAACTCCCCCTGAATTAGTCCAGCCTCAAGCATCGGAGGGCCCGTTTTTCCGCAGGAACGGCGCCGTAGTCAGCCGGAAATGGCGGGAGTTCCCGCTAGTTGAGGTTTTTCCTCCGTCTTCCGGATGATGAGCGGCATGTATTCCCTGCGTACATGGAGGGGTACGTACAGTCCCTCCTTTTTGGCGCAAGAGAATAATATTTTGATGATGCCCAGGGAAATGATGTCCTGCGCAATGGTGACACTGTCCCCGAAGAGAAAGAAGAAGGTAATCGGCTTGATAATGTAGAGGGTTGAAACGTACAGGATTCCCAGCTTGTATTGGTGGTCGCGGTAGATTCTGCTGACAATCCATGCATAAGTTATACCGATGACGGACAGGATGGTGTACAGAGTCAGCCCCACGTAACCGAGCGTTTGAATGGTGGAGATGGGGCCACTGTGCCATATACCGTTCCAGGCAAAGGACGCCTGGTCCTGCGAGAGGTTGTAGGCTTCTTCATAAATGTTGGCTTTTACGATGCTGATATCCCGTGAGAATCCGTCTCCGAATACTTTGTCCTGGATGAAGTGTTCGCGATCGTCGAGCGCCCATTGCCACATTTCAAGACGCCAGTTCGTAGAGCCCTCCGCATCCATGCGGGCTTGTACATTGACGTCCAGGAAAGGGAGTGCGGAGAGGGTGCGCTGAACACCGAAAGGAAGGGAATGAAGGGCTCCTGCCGAGGACATGATCAGAAGCATGGCCATTCCGAAAACGGGGATCAGAATGCAGGATACCCATCTCCTGTAAATCAGGGAGACGAGGAAGAACAGGAGCAGCAACTGGGCCATCATGTTGCGGAAGCCGCTGAGCATGGCCCCGGCGAGCCCCATCAGGAGGAGGGCTGCACGCCAGGGACGCTTGATCATCTGCCATACGGAGTAGTTGATGATGACCAGCTGGACCACCAGCTGGGAAATGAGAAGGAGGGTGCCTTGCCGGGTGTTTTCCTGGCCAGGGCCGGCAGCAGCTGCCGCCGGATCTGCTCCGGCGGCATCCGGGGAGAGAATATTCCGGGCCGTCGTGATCAGCGTAGAGAGAATGACTAGGAGGATAGCCCATTGCAGCACTCTGCCGAATTGCTGGCTGGTGGTTTTCAGGGAGGAAAGGCAGAGGTAGGCAATCAGGGCTTGGAGGAACAAGATGTATCCCTTGCCTCCGTAATAGTCTTCCAGCACGTTCAGCCCCAGGCCGAAAGGATGGCTCAGGAAGATATAGGCGACGTGCATGAAGATGACAAGAACGGCAATATCCTGCAAGGGAGTGGAATTCCATGTCAGGGATGAACGCTTGATCATGACGTTCCATAGATAGAAAGGAACGGTGATGGTGTATGCCAAGAGGGGGGCATAGTCCGCCATCTGCCCTACAGGCAGGAAAATAATGGGCAGCCATATCCACAGGTACCACACTTTTTCCTTCATCAGGTATAGCCCGGCCAGGACGAAAGGGGAGACCGCCAGGGCAATGGAAAAGGGGTCTCCGTCCGCCGACATGACGCCGCCTATAATGGCAAGGAGAATGGCAACGACTGAAATCAGTACAACTTTAAATAAATTACCATTCATAGGGCTGCCCGTGATTCCCGCATATGAAGTAAAGGCAGGAAAAAGAGATGGATGGTGGAGTATAGGGGATTCGAACCCCTGACCTTCTCATTGCGAACGAGACGCTCTACCAACTGAGCTAATACCCCATGGGAAATACCGGAGGGAATCTAGTTGATCTCCTTCCCGAAAGCAAGCGTAATTCTTAACGTATGGCGAATAAGCCGGAAATCAAATTTGGAGGCTGGCCTGTTTTTACATTTTTTAACACGGATGGTTATAAACGCGAGCAGGCATGAAGAAGATTTTTTACTCCGAATGAGTTCCTGAAGAGATGCGGGATGGGATTTCAGCGGATTCTCTGAAAAACATCAATACCGGGGAATATCTTTATAGTTCCGGAAGAGGTAGAATGACCGTTTCAGTCTTGAAGAGAGCCATTTGCTGCATGGCTGTTCAATGCCGTAATGCAGGATGATTCCGACCACGATCAACAGCAGGCATGAGAAGAACCAGAAGAGGGTGGAATATGTTCCGTCGTGGTATTGCGTCCAAATATACTGCATGAAGTTCAGAACGGGGATGTGCATCAGAAAAATGGCGTAGGTCAGAAGGCTTGCCCGATTAACCAGATGAATGACGCCGGGCGGGATTTTCACGAACCGCGGCGCGTTGAATTTTTCCAGGGAACACGCACTGGAAATGGTCAGGATGGCTATCAGCGTGTCCGGCAGCAGAAAACCCATGGATATATTTTCTTCTCCAATCAAGAATGTCCCGATGAATGTTTGATAGAGAAGGTAACCTATTCCGCAAGCAAATATGGCAGGACTCCACGAAAAGAAACGTGCGTGCTTTTTATAAAGCCGTGCTGCATAACAACCTGCAAGGAACTGCCATAGGCGATAGGGAAAATAGGCGTAAAGCTGCTTATCCGGTTCCAGAAAGAAAATGCAGGCCAGCGCGGCTGCAAAACTCAGCGCCAGCATCAGGAGAAGATATTTGCGCCCGTATGCCACCAGAGGGAAAAAAAGTACCATGAGGATTTCAATCTTCATGTACCATAGAGGGTAATTGTCACCCGTGTATTGGTACACGAATTGATTGCCGCCGAATGAGGCGATGAGGACGCTGACCAGGTTATTGAAGTTAAAATGGCTTTTGTAGGACAGGAGCGCCGATAAGAGGAAGGCTGTGAACAATAACGGCCACAGGCGGCCAAATTTGGAGATATAGAAGGAGGAGGCGCTGAATTTTTCCTTCTTCAGCGTAAACATCATTAAAAAACCGGACAGGATAATGAACCAGTCCACACCCACGCCTCCTCCCGCGGGAGACCACCATGTCCAGTGGAAAAGGCAGATCATCAGGCACAGGAGGATTCGGATAAGTGAGATGCCCGGGATAAAGGCAGGGGGTTTCATGAAAATAAGGTATTAATGTCCCTACTTGTTCCGAATACGGTTCCTGAGGTGGCCTTCTTCAAGCAGGCCATCCATGTACAGGCCTACGGCCTGTGCTTTTCTGAGGCTCCGGGCCGCATTTTCCAGGGCCGGGAGAACTTCTTCATAGGAAGGGATGGCTCCTTTTTTGACGGGAGACGCTTCCACAATGTGCCATCCCCACCTGCTTTTAAGAAGCACGGGCTTGTGATCCGGAACGGCCGCCAGCTCCAGGCCCAGGGTTTCCGCCGCGCGGGCCGGATTGATCCAGCCCAGCTCCCCCCCCGCGGGTGCGGAACGTTCGTCTTCACTGAATTCCCTGGCAAGCCGGGAGAAGGTTTCCCCGGCTTGCAGGCGCGCCAGCAGCGTTTCCGCCGCCTGCTTAACCCGGGCGTCGTCCTTGTGCAGGGTTGCCAGAAAGATGTGCCGGGTTTTACGGAGATCAGGGGTTTTAAGCTGGTCGCGGATCAGGTCGTAATACGCCTTCAGGTCTTCGTCCGGCGGGTCCGCCGCCTGGGCCGTTGCCCGGTAGAGCTGTTCCGTCTGCTTGAGCCGCGCCGCTATTTTTTCCTGAAGCTGTTCCTGCGTCATTTTCTGGTCGTGCAGGGTTTTCAAGTATTGTTCCGTGTTTCCGTCAAAGCGGGAACGTATCTGTTCCACGGCGCGCGCGGCTTCCGCATTGCGGTTGGGGAGCTGAAGGTCATTCACCCTGGTTTTCAGCCGCAGTAGGGAGGAGGAAATCAGATCGTACCTGGCCCGCGGGGCAAGGTCACCGGCTACGTCCGGCTCATGGGTGAGCCTGATGCCGCCGTCCATGTCCAGCACGGGCGGCTGGCGCAGGAGCCGGAGTTCCGTCACTCTTCTGGAGAGCTGGTTGGCCGTGAGGGGTTCACCGTATACTTCCGCAATCCGGGCGGAGCTGTCTCCGGGCGGTCCCGGCATGGGTTTCAGATAGGCGTCCATCCGTCCGGCCAGGAAGCCGTGCCAGAGAAACAGGTCCCCCACCAGGTAGAGCAGGAACGCTCCGTAGATCACGAGCTTGAACGTGAATTTTCCAGTGGGGGACATGGGAAGGACAGGGAAGGGGCTGCGGGCCTAGTTTCCGCCGCCGGAGTCTGCCAGGCGGGCGGATTCCGGAGGAAGGAAGTTGCGGAACCTTTTCTTTTCAATGCACTTCATGTAGGCTTCCTCCGGAGAGACAATGCCCTGCTGGAGTTTTTGCCAGATGGCGTCATCCATGAATTGCATGCCCATGGATTTCCCGCCCACGATGACGTCCGGGATTTTCTGCGTGGCGCCTTCGCGGATGATGCTCGCCACGGCAGGCGTGGCAAAGAGGATTTCATTGACGGCTACGCGTCCCGGCTTGTCGCTGCGCTTCATCAGGAGCTGGGCCACCACGCCGCGGATGGAGCCCGCCAGCATGGTGCGCACCTGGGATTGCTGGTCGGACGGGAAGACGTCAATAATACGGTCAATGGTCTTACTGGCGTTGTTGGTGTGCAGGGTGCCGAATACCAGAAGGCCGGTTTCCGCCGCCGTGAGGGCCAGGGAAATGGTTTCCAGGTCGCGCATTTCACCCACCAGCACAATGTCCGAGTCTTCACGGAGGGAAGCCCGCAGGCCGTCCGCGAAGGAGGGCGTCTGGAGGGGCACTTCCCTCTGGGTGACGATGGATTTTTTATTGGGATGGACGAATTCGATAGGTTCCTCCACCGTGATGATGTGCCGTGACTGGTTGCTGTTGATGTAGTCAATGATGGCGGCCAGGGTGGTGGATTTACCGGAACCCGTGGGGCCCGTGACCAGCACCAGCCCGGACCTCATGTGGGCGAATTCCTTGACCACGGTGGGCACGCCCAGCTCTTCCAGCGTGGCGATCTTGGTGGGAATGAGACGGAAAACGGCTCCCAGGCCGTGCTGCTGCCTGAAGTAGTTGCAGCGGAAGCGGGAGGTTTCATCCATTTCATAGGCAAAGTCCAGGTCCCCTTCTTCCAGGTATTTCTGGAAGGCCTGGGGATCACAGATTTCCGCGAGAAGGTTTTTGAACGACTGGCCTTCCAGGTTCTCGTCGGAAATGGCGGAAATAGTCCCGTTGACGCGGATTTTTGGAGGCTGGCCTTCGCTGAGGTGAAGGTCGGAGCCGCCGGCTTCTACGAGATATTTAAAGTATTGGTCGATAACAGCCATAACAGGAGTGTGTCAAAATTAAAGGTTACTTGATTCCCAGGAAGGATTTCATGATGGTCTTGTCTTCCGCGCGGAAGAGGCAGTCGTCCGTGGTGATGAGTCCTGCCTGGTGCAGGGCTCTCAGGGAGTCGTCCATCAGGATCATGCCCTGGGCCTTCCCGGTCTGGATGCAGCCGGGAATCATGAAGGTCTTGCCTTCGCGGATGCAGTTGGCGATGGCGGGCGTATTGACCAGCATTTCAATGGCCAGGGCGCGGCCGTTGCCGTCCGCCCTGGGGACCAGCTGCTGGGAGATGATGCCGCGCAGGGATTCGCTGACCATGATGCGGATCTGGTCGCGCTGCTCCACGGGGAAGACGTCCAGCACGCGGTCCACCGTGCGGGCAGCGGAACCCGTATGCAGGGTGCCGAGCACCAGGTGGCCCGTTTCTGCCGCCGTAAGCGCCAGGGAGATGGTTTCCAGGTCACGCATTTCACCCACCATGATGACGTCCGGGTCTTCACGGAGCGCGCCGCGGAGCGCGCGGGCGAAGGATTCCGTATGCTTGTGCACTTCACGCTGGTTGACGTGGCAGTTTTTGGACGGGATCAGATATTCAATGGGGTCTTCAAGCGTGATGATGTGGTCGTGGCGGTCCTGGTTGATGAAGTCCACGATGGAGGCCAGAGTGGTGGATTTACCGGAACCCACGGACCCCGTCACCAGAATGAGGCCGTTGGTGTAGCGGGTGAGGGGTACCACATATTCCGTCGGCAGGCCGATTTCCTCCATGGTACGCACCCGCGTGTTGATGATACGGAAGCAGATGTCATAGCCCAGGCGCTGCTTGACCACGGAAGCGCGGTAGCGGCCGAAGTCGTTGGCATAGGCGAAGTCCACGTCCCCCCTCTGCTGAAGGCGGTTCCATTCCGGGTCTTCCAGAAAGCCCCTCGCCAGAACTTCCGTGTCCTGGGGCGTGAGATTTGGCGCTTCCTCCCAGATGGGGAGGAGCTGGCCGAACCGGCGCCAGGTGGGGCGGCTGTTGACGGCAAGGTGGATATCGGAACAGTCAAAGTCCTGTCCAAGCTTAAGATATCCGTCGACGTGGGGCAAAATGTATTCGCTCATGTTGTGAATGCAGCAAACTGATAAAGCTACATACTAACGAAAACGGGGCTTTTTTGACCAGCAAAAAATGATAGGGAAATGATTTCTGTGCGCCCGTCCTTCCGGGATCGCGGCAGGAAGCGCGGTTTTAAGGAAAAGGGAGGGCCGGGAGACTGCGGGGAGCTGAAGAAAACGCGCTCCCAGCCGCGCCTTTTCAGCTTGTTGAGCTCCTTGTTTCCAGGGATCGTCGCCCTTCACGGCAAAGGTAACCGGGCGGGAAAAACATCCCGGCAAGCCGTGTCCGCCGGCAGGATGTTTCCTGAAACGGTCCGGCGGGAATTCCGGCATTCACGGAAGGAGCCTGTTATTTGAACAGGCTGAGAAATTTTTTACCGGCCATGTCAAAGCCCATTTTTTTCAGGGAAGGGAAAGCCAGGGTAATCAGGATTTCAATGATGAAGCGGAAGATGGGGGAGTTTATCCAGCTTACGGAAGAATGCGGACGCGGCTGTGGGGCTGGATGACTTTTTTTACCCGTGAACATCCGGATCAGGAGAATGCCTCCCACGGTGCCTACAATGGAGCCGATCACGGGCAGGGACATGGCCCTCTTTTTCAGACGCCGGAAGTGGTCCGCCTGCTGCTGCGTCTTTTCCGCCAGAATATCCGCTTCATTGACGATATCCAGCCGGGATGAGGCCACCCGCATCAGGAGTGCGAGCTTTTCTTGAGAGCCATTTGCAGACATGATAAATCCGTTTTGAGTTCTTCCGCCGTCGCGGGGGCGATGGGCGTGACATGGGTGCGGCTGAAGAGGATGAGCGCCACGGCAGCCGCCAGAAGATGGAATCCGGTGGTTACCGCCAGTCCGGCGATGATTCCCCAGAAGTAAGCCATGACCATGGTCAGCAGGCACCACAGGAAAAGATAGCCGAAGACGGCCATGAAGGCGCCCAGCAGGAACAGGGCCATTTTTTTACCCAGTCTTTTGGACGCTTCCTCCAGCTCCAGCTTGAACAGGGCGGCCAGTGCTTCCACATGGGCCAGCGCCGCCGCTCCGGTTTCACGGAGGGACCGCACCATGGCCGCTCCTTCTTCCTTTTCCTCCACAATGGGGGTGACGAAGGTGCGCTTGAGTTTGTCAATCAGTCCCATGGCTCGGCTTGAAAGGGTGAGCGCGCCATGCGCCGGGGCGCATGGCGCGCAATGAGGGGTTAACGGCGGCGGATGAGCAGGCCGATGAGAAGGCCCACGCCCATGGCGATCAGCACGGACTGGGTGGGTTTTTCCTTCACGTATTCTTCACCTGCTTCATGGAATTGCTTGGCTTTGTCACGGATGACTTCACCCTTTTCCTGGGCGTAGTCACGGATGGTGGTGGCCTGTTCCGTAGCCGCTTTGCGGATTTGGTTCACTTTAGCCGCGGCGAAGGCTCTGGCCTGTTGAAATCTGGTAACGGCAAGCTCGCGTGCGGAAGGGCAGGAGCAGCTGGTGTCATTTGCTGCTGCGGTAGGTTCAAGTTCGGTTTGTTTGTCTTGCATGGTTGATTAGAGTATTAAGGGTTGGTTCCTGTTGAAAAACATGTCGGCTTACATGTTTTCGCCTCTCACATTAGGAATTATTTAGCACGCTCCCCACTATTGGCAAGTGTGTAAAGCGGCTTCAGCCGGAATTGTTCGCGTTCGTCAGCGGCGGCTTCCTGAAAAACCGCCGCGGGGGTCCGGCTTGATCTGGGGATCGTTCGGATTGCGGTAGCGCAGGATGCCGTAATCCCTCAGGTTGCGGATGAATTCCTGGGCATTGGAACGGAAGCGGGCATCGTAAAGTAGCAGCCCCAGGAAGCCCTGGTTCCTGCGCGCGTCCGCCGTAACGGAGGCTATTTGTTCAGACGCCTTGCGCAGGGCGGCCAGCGTGGGGGGGATTTCCTTGATGGCGGGGTCCAGGCGGTTGATTTTTTCTTCCGCCCCGGCAATGATCCTGCGCGCGTCCTGCACGGTGTCCTTCATGGCCGCCATCGTCGCGGGAAGCTGTTCGCCCGCTTTGTTCATCTGGGACAGCACGTTGCCGAGGTGCCGGAGGTTTTCCTGGCTCAGGATGCCTTCATTGATCAGTTTGGTGGTCTGGGCAAGTCCTTTGGCCGCTTCCCCGATGTTGAGGATGGCCTCGTCAATGTTGTCCGAATTCTTCTCAATCTGCTTGAGGATTTTCAGGATTTCCTCCGTAGCGCCCACGGCGTTGTTCTTGATCTTGCTGAAATCGCTTTCCGGCTGGCCGATGACCGTGGCGTGGGGTTCAATGTAGTCATGTGTGGGATGGGCGGGAGGGACAATGTCAATGTATTTGTCCCCCAGGATGTTCTGCATGTCCACGCGGAAGACGGAGCCTTCCTGGATTTTCACGTCGCTCTGGATATTGGCTTCCAGCATGACTTCATTGCCGGAGGGCAGCAGTTCGGGCGCCTTGGTGACCTTTCCCACCGTCACGCCGCCCAGGCGCAGCTGGGAGTCCTTGATGAGGCCTGCCGCATCCTTGAAGATGATGTTGATGGGATAGGTCTCTTCCTTGGAGGTTTTGATGTTGCCGAACCCCAGGATGACGCCGATGATCATCAGGATTCCGGCAATCAGGAAAATGCCCACCCAGGTTTCCGGCTTAAGTTTCTGCTTCATGGCGCTGTGGTAAAATGGTTATTGTTTCCGTTCACGTTCCGCCCGTTCCAGCAGAACCCGTTGAAAGTTTTCATGCCTGCCCGCCAGGGCAGACCAGTCTTCCCCGGAATCCCCGTACAGGAACCGTTGCAGGATTTCATCCGTGGAATGCAGGAGTTCTTCCGGTGTTCCCGTCCAGTAGACTTCCCCGTCCCTGAGATAGACGATTTTGTCCGCAATGCGGATCACGCTGGGCATGTCATGGGAGACGATGACGGTGGTGATTCCCTGGTCCTTGCATATCTGCCGGATGAGGAAGCTGATGCTGTCCGTGACGATGGGGTCCAGGCCTGCGGTGGGCTCGTCATACAGCAGGCATTCCGGCGTGGTGACGATGGCCCTGGCTACGGCCACGCGCTTGATCATGCCGCCGGAAAGGCTGGCCGGCATTTTTTCCTGCTGGCCCAGCAGGTCCACGGAGTCCAGGGCGGCGGAGATGCGGGCGTCCAGCTCCGTTTCATTCTTGATTCCTTCCTCCCGCAGGGGGAAGGCCACGTTTTCCCCCACGGTGAGGGAGTCAAAGAGGGCTCCCTGCTGGAACATGAAGCCTATTTTGCCGCGGATCTGCTTCTTGATTTTTTCCGGTGCGCCGCTGATGCGCCTGCCGTCTATTTCCACATAGCCGCCCAGCGGGTCCATCAGGCCGTCCAGATGTTTCAGGATGACGCTTTTTCCCGCGCCGGACCCGCCGATCAACGCCATCAGCTCCCCTTTTTCCACGTCAAAGCTGACGCCTTTCAGCACCTCCTGGGTGCCGAAGCTTTGTCTGAGCTGATGGACGCGGATGAACGGCTGCATGGCGGCGCGGACGGGTTATCTCATGAATCCCATGGGGAAGATGGAGTTGAGAATCATGGTCAGAATGAAGTTGGCAATGAGAAGGGCTACGGAGGCGTATACCATGGCCTGCATGGTGGATTTGCCCACGCCCACGGCACCGTTTGTGGTGCTCAGGCCCTCCCGGCAGGAAATGGTGGAGATGATGAGGCCGAAGACCAGGGCCTTGACCAGGGCCACGATGATGTCTCCCATGGTGACGAATTTGCTCATGAAGTGCATCCAGTAGGCCTGGTCCACGTTAAAGGACGTAATGCTGACGATGTAGGCGGAGGCGATGCCCACCAGTACGGCCTCCATCATCAGGATGGGCATGGAAATGAGCATGGCCTGAATGCGCGGTTTTACCAGGTAGTCCACCGGGTCCACGTTCATGGAGTTGAGCGCGTCCACCTGTTCCGTGACTTTCATGGTGCCGATTTCCGCCGCCATGGCGGACCCTACGCGGCCCGCGAGCATCAGCCCGGTGATGACGGGTCCCAGTTCCCGGAACATGCCCACGGCCACGACGGCCCCGCCCATGGTTTCCATCCTCACCGTCTGGAGCTGGAAAAGCGTCTGGGCTTCCAGCACGGCTCCGGTGAATGCTCCGGTGATGATGACCACCGGCTGGGACTGCACCCCGATTTTTGCAATTTGCTCCACAAGAACGCGCATCCGGAATTTGCCGGACCACATGCACGCCGTTACTTGGTAAAGCAGCAATCCGATTGACCCCAGGCGGTCAACCAGCCTTAGGGCGGCGCGGCCGACCATGGTGGCTAAATAGAATTGCATGGCTTCTACTAATCACTTCTTCCGCTGCAAGAGCAAGCGCAATGTGCGCCACGGGAAGAAAAGGAAGGCGCCGCGTCAATCCATCAGGCGATGGACGTAAGGCGTTTCCGGTTCGCCGGGAACGGAGCGCAGCAGGAGGCGCGGAGGCAGTTTCCGCCGCATCCATTCGGAGGCGCGGCCCTTCCGCTGCAGGCGGCGGATTTCCTGCTCCCGTTCCGGGAGCCTTTCCGCCAGCGGCGTGGCGGATTCATGATTCCGGTGCAGGCTTGCCAGGAGGCTGTCCCGTATGGCCGCCTCCGGCGCGGGGGAGAGGTGGCCGGGGAACAATTCCGCCAGTTCCGTTTCATATAAATCCCCCAGGGGCATGAAGTCTGCGGCCAGGGCTCCCGGCAGAAGCGGGGAATCCGTCATGAGGTCCGTTCCGTTCAGGGCGGAGAGCGGTAGCGCTCCTTCCTCCTGCGCCCACTGGCGCATGCGCCACATGACGGTGAAATGCTCATTGGGGCCCTCGTCTGCCGTATTTGCCGGGATGGTCCATTCTCTGGCATGGATGCCCAGCTTGTCCGCCAGTGCTTTCGCCCGGACCAGGTTCCGTTCCGGAATGCCGGGCAGGCGGGGAATGAGCCCCGTTATCTTCAGGGAGGGCAGCGCTTCTTTTAACAAATGGGCCAGCAGGGGTGAAGAGGGGCTTTCCAGCAGGTTCATGCAGGCGGAGCCGTGCCCGGTTTTCAGGATGAAATCCGCCATGCCTTTCCGGAGGGCTTGCCGCAGCTGTTTTTCCGGCGCGGGCAGGGAAAAGGCCTGGTGCGCGGGGGGTGAGGGAGAGATAACGGCGGAATCCCGCTCAAAGAGGCGCAGCCTGCCGAGGAAGCTTCCGCCGCCGGACCAGGCGGAAGACGCGCCGGGAAGCAGGAAGGGGCCCTCCGCCCCGGCCAGGCGTGAGGTGAACACGGGCAGTCCCGTTGCCTGTGCCAGACGGCGTTCTTCCTGTTCCTCCCGTTCCAGCAGCCCTTCACGCCACGCGCCGGAAGGCGTACGTAGCAGCAGGCAGGGGGCGGGAGAGGAGGATGCCCAGGGAAGAACGGAAAATCCGGCCTCCCCCGTGTTCTGGAAGACGCCGGAGACGGGGACGGAGCCCGCGCAAAATGCTGAATGGGGAATAACGGCTTCCTGCGGAAAGGAACGGCCGTTCCAGAGCAGGTGGAAGCGGAGGCCTTCCGCGTCCGCGGCGCCCAGCAGCAGCGGAACTTCCGTGATCTCCCTTGCCAGATAGGCCAGGGCCGCCCGGTGCTGGGACCGGAAGCCGCCGCGCAGGGCCAGTTCCCCGGTGTGCATGCCGCTGAGGGCCAGAGGCGGGCAGAGTACCAGCTCCGCCCCTCCGTCCAGGCAGGAACGGTACAGTTCCACGATGGTTCTGAGGTTCCGGGGGAAGTTGCCGGGAATGGTTTCCGGCTGGATCAGTCCTGTCTTCAGCATGTGCCGGCAGGTTAGACCATTCCGGGGAGCCGGGCAAGCCGGGATGCGCGGGGCCTTCCCCGGACTGTTCCTGCAGAGTTTTTTATCGCAAGGAGCTTGTCATTCATGGTCTCCATGGTATGATCTGCCCCGATTGCGCGCCGTCCGCTCTCGGGCGCATCAATCCGGAACTACTTATGAGGAAACAGTCAACACAGGGGCAGGAATCCTCCATGCAGCGCGCCGTGGCTCTGTGGCGCGAATATCTTCTCCCTTATAAAGGCACGCTGGTGTGGGCTGTGATAGGCGGCATGGTGGCCGCTGTCGCCAGCGGCTTTGGGGTTCCGGTGATTTTACAGGAAATGTTCCCCGTGATCTTTGACGGGAAGCCGCTTCCCCCGTGGGCGGAACGCGTCCTCCTGTGGTATGTGGAGCCGGAAAACCTGCCCTGGGTCACGGTATGGGCCACGGCGGCCATGCTGCCGCTGGTGGTGGTGGTCAAGGGCGTGTCTTCCTTCATCAATGTCTATTTGCTCTCCAAGATAGGGCTGGGTGTTCTGGAGACGCTGCGGCTCAAGGTGTACCGTAAATACCAGGATTTATCCCTGGCCTTTCATGACCGCCAGCAGAAGGGCGACCTGCTGAGCCGCCTGATGCAGGATACCCAGTTCCTCCAGGGAGGGCTGGTGCAGATTGCCAATGACCTGATTATCCAGCCCCTGACTCTTCTGGCGGCGCTGGGCTTCCTGATTTACCGGGCCTCCGTGAGCCAGCAATTCCTGATTCTGCTGGCGAACATGCTGCTGGTGGGCGTCTGCGTGATCCCCATCCGCTACATCGGCAAGAAAATGCTGGCCCGCGCGCGGGTGGTCCAGTCCAGCCAGGGTGATCTCTCCTCCACGCTTCAGGAAAATTTCTCCTCCCAGCGGGACATCCGCGCCTTTGAACTGGAACAGCAGCAGATCGGGTTGTTCAGGAGCAGGATTCACCGCTATATCCAGGCTTCCATCAGCGCGGTCAGGTGGCAGAGCCTGCTGACTCCCCTCATTGAATTCGTCAGTGCCATCGCCATGGGCGCCACCCTGTTTGTCGGCAATATGAACGGCATGAACATGGGGGACTTCGCCGCGCTGGCTACGGCCATGTACCTTTGCTATGAACCGGTCAAAAAACTGGGGGCCGTCCACAACAAGGCGGAAACGCTGAACGCCGGACTGGAACGCATCAACCATGTGCTGGACGCTCCGGACGACGTTCCGGAACCGGAAAACCCGAAGAGCCCGGAGGAATGGAAGGGGGAAGTGGAGTTCAGCAACGTGTGCTTCGGCTACC
Source organism: Akkermansia muciniphila (assembly GCF_002884975.1). Taxonomy (NCBI): domain Bacteria; kingdom Pseudomonadati; phylum Verrucomicrobiota; class Verrucomicrobiia; order Verrucomicrobiales; family Akkermansiaceae; genus Akkermansia; species Akkermansia muciniphila. The sequence goes on from NZ_PJKB01000001.1 coordinate 14,011, forward strand.
AGGCGGACGCCCCTGTCATGAAGAACATAGACATCCGCATTCCGGCGGGGCAGGTGGTGGCTTTGGTAGGTCCCAGCGGCGCCGGAAAAACGACGTTCATCAATCTTTTGTGCCGCTTTTACGACGTGCTCTCCGGGAGCGTGAAGGTGGACGGCATTGACGTGCGGGAGATGGGCAAAAAGGACCTGCTTTCCCACATCGCGCTGGTTTCCCAGTTCCCCGTGCTGTTCCGCGGGTCCGTGGCGGACAACATCCGCATAGGCCGTCCGGAGGCTTCCGACGCGGAGGTGGAGGAAGCCGGGCGCATGTCCGCCGTGGACAGCTTCATCAATGAAACAGGGGAAGGGTATGCCCGCATGATCGGTGAAATGGGGGAAGGGCTTTCCGGCGGACAGAGGCAGCGCGTTTCCCTGGCGAGGGCCTTTCTGAAAAACGCCCCCATCCTGGTGCTGGATGAAGCCACGGCTTCCCTGGACATGAAGAGCGAGGAACTTATCCAGAAGGAAATTGAAAAACTGGCTTCCGGCCGCACGGCCTTCATCATTGCCCACCGGTTCAGCACCATCCGCATGGCGGACCGCATTCTGGTGCTGGAAAAGGGAAGCATCATTGCGGATGGAACGCATGAGGAGCTCATGGTCTCCTCCCCCCTGTACAGGGAACTTTACAACAAGCAGCAGATGGTTGCGGAAGAGGAAGGAGGCGCTTCATGTTAAGACAATTCTTGGAATACGCGCGGTATTTGAAGCCCGTGATGAAGCTGTTCATCGCCGCGCTGGCCGCCGGGGCCCTGGCAGCCGCCGCCAGCGGGTTCGGCTTTCCGCTGATGATCGCCAAGGTATTTCCGGTGGTCTTTGACAATACCCAGATTCCTCCGGAGTTTCAGGACTTCCTGGCCCGCATGGTGGACCCGGAGCACATGCACATCGCCATCCTCGTGTCCGTCTGCTCCCTGCTGCCCCTGGTTTTCGCCATCCGGGGCATTGGCACGTTCTTCAACGTTTACTGGATCAGCATCGTCAGCATGAAGGTGCTGGAGGAAATCAGGCTGGACGCCTTTTCCAAGCTGCAAACGCTCCCCCTCTCCTTCATTGACCGCCAGAAGAGGGGGGACCTGATCAGCCGCCTCATCAATGACGCCGCCAACGTGCAGGGGGGCCTCGTGGTAGCGGCCAATGACATCATCAAGCAGCCGCTTACCCTGCTGACCGCTCTGGCATTCCTTGTATACAAGGTTTTTGTGGACCCGAATACGGCGGTGGTCCTGATGAATCTGGGGCTGATTGTCCTGGCGGTGTGGCCCATCCGCTTCTTTGGCCGCCGCGTGATGAAGAAGGCCAAGCAGGCGCAGGACGAGCTGGGCAATATCACGGCCGCCGCGCAGGAAAACCTGGCGTCCCAGCGTGAAATCCGTTCCTACGGCATGCAGGAGCAGCAGGTGGGCCTCTTCCTGGGACTCATCCAGCGGTTCTTCCGGATCAACCTGAGAACGGTGAAGTACAGGCACTTCCTGGTGCCGGTGCTGGAAATGGTGACGGCGCTCGGTCTGGGCATCCTGCTGGTGAGGGGACATGAAATGGGCATTACCAAGGCTGATTTCACGGCTCTGGCTGCGGCCCTGTTCATGTGTTACGACCCCCTCAAGCGCCTGGGCGTGACGCTGACCAACCTGAAAAGCGCGCATGCCTCCCTGGAGCGCATCAACTACCTGCTGAAGGAGCCGGACACCATGCCGGAGGCCGCAGACCCCGTTCCGCTGGGGCGCGCCACCGGACAGCTGGACTATGACGGCGTTTCCTTCTCCTATGACGGCGCGCGCAAGGTGCTGGACGGCATTGACGTTCATATCCGCCCCGGGGAAGTGGTGGGCCTGGTTGGACCCAGCGGCGCCGGAAAGACCACGTTCGCCAGTCTTCTGCCCAGGTTTTACGATGTAAGCTCCGGCGCCCTGCGCCTGGACGGCGTGGATGTGAGGGACGCTTCCCTGCACGATGTGCGCAAGAACATCGCCTTCGTCTCCCAGCATCCCGTGCTGTTCCACGGCACCATCATGGAAAATATCCGGATGGGGCGGCAGGACGCCACGGATGAGGAAGTGATGGAGGCGGCCCGCGCCGCCGCCGCGGACGGCTTTATCATGGGCATGCCGGACGGCTACCAGACCATGCTTGGCGACGGAGGCAGCGGCTTGTCCGGAGGCCAGCGCCAGCGCGTGGCGATTGCCCGCGCCTTCCTGAAAGACGCCCCCATCCTGATTCTGGATGAGGCTACCGCCTCCCTGGACGCGGAGAGCGAGGCCCAGATCCAGCATGAGCTGGACCGGCTGGTGGAAGGGAGGACGGCCCTCATTGTAGCACACCGCTTCAGTTCCATCCGCGTGGCGACGCGCATCCTGGTGTTTGAGGGAGGCCGCATCGTCGGGGACGGCACCCATGCGGAGCTTTACGCCTCCTGCCCGCTGTACCGGGAATTGTATGACCGCCAGTCCCTCTAAACCGGGGAGGGGCCGGGAGCGGAAGACTTTTTCCTGTGCCCGGATTTGGGCCCGCATGGCGATTTTTTCTCTGGCCATGATGGAAAGAGCTATTGTCAAACAAGAGCCATGATGTACTATTCCGCCAGCATGAATACACTGGATGAATCCCTGACGAATGCCGTTAAAGAGGGGAAGCTTTTGGAGTCTTCCCTGACCAATATCCGCCTTCTGCTGGCCGGAACCAAATCCCCCATTGCGCGGGAGGCTGTAGAAGAACTGGCTTCCGCCGGGGACTGGGAGGAATTGAATGACCGTTTTTACAAGACCCTGGCTTTCGGCACGGGAGGGTTGCGGGGCCGCACCATCGGCAATATCGTGACGAAGGCGGAGGAAGGAAACGGCGGCGTGAACGGGCGCCCGGAATACCCCTGCGTGGGCACCGCCTGCATGAACTACTTCAATGTGGGGCGCGCCATGCGCGGCCTGATCATTTATGTGAAGAAGCATGTGGAAGCCACGGACCCGGGCAGGAAGCCCCGGCTGGTCATTGGCCATGACACGCGCCACTTCTCCCGTGACTTCGCCGAATTCTGCGCGAAAATCGGCACGGACCTGGGCTGTGACATTTACCTGTTCGACAGTCCCCGGGCCACTCCGGAAGTTTCCTTTGCCATCCGTGAGCTGAACGCAGACTCCGGCGTGGTGCTTACCGCCAGCCACAACCCCTCCCATGACAACGGTTTCAAGGCCTACTTCAGTGACGGCGCCCAGCTTGTGCCTCCGCATGACAAGGCCGTGATTGAGGAAGTGAACTCCCTGACCTCTGAAGAATATGAACCCCTGCCGGAAGACCGGCGCGGCGCCCTCCACGTGCTGGACGCCTCCTTTGACCGCGTGTACATGGACCGCCTGAAAAGCGTGCTGCTCCGTCCGGAACTCTTCAGCAAGGGCGGCGCCAAAATCGTTTACTCCAACCTGCACGGCACGGGCGGCCACATCATCGTGCCCCTGCTGAAGGAACTGGGCTGCAATGTGCAGACCGTGGCGGCGCAGGACGTCCAGGATGGCCGCTTCCCGACGGTGGCCTCCCCCAATCCGGAAAATCCGCCGGCCCTGGCTCTGGCCATTGAGCAGGCGGACGCCTCCGGCGCGGACATCGTCATTGCCACGGACCCGGACGCGGACCGCATGGGCGTGGCCGTGCGCGGGGAAGACGGAAAAATGCACCTGCTGACCGGCAACCAGATCGGCTCCCTGCTGGCGTGGTACCGCTGCATGAGCATGTCTGACCTGGGCATCATCAATGACTCCAACCGTTCCCGCGCCGTGATGGTGAAAACCTTTGTGACGACGGGCCTTCAGGACGCCATCGGCCACCACTTCGGCTATGAAGTGGTCAACGTGCTCACGGGCTTCAAGTACATTGCCCAGAAGCTCGGCAAATATGAGGAAGCCATTCCGGCGGAAAAACGGAGAGACTACCGGAAGATGAGTGAGGAGCAGACGCGCGCCCTGCGCCTGGAATACAGCCGTTACTTCGTCTTCGGCGGGGAGGAAAGCTACGGCTATTTGGCCCAGGACTTCGTGCGCGACAAGGATGCCAACTCCGCCGCCATCATCTTTGCGGAGCTGGCCGCCTATGCGGAAAGCGTCGGCAAGAGCCTGCTGGAATTGCTGCATGAACTCTTTGAAAAATTCGGCGTGTACCTGGAAATGGGCAAGTCCCTGGTCATGGAAGGCGCGGACGGCGCGGCAAAAATCGCCGCCCTGTCCGCCTCCTACTCCTCCAATCCCCCCACGGAACTGGACGGGGTGGCCGTCAGCGGCATCCGGGACTTCTCCAAGGGTGACATGGTGGATGCGGAAGGGGACCCGATCCCCGCGGAAAAGATGATCTTTGTGGATCTGGCGGACGGACGCAGCTTTGCGGTGCGCCCCTCCGGAACGGAACCCAAGATCAAATACTACCTCTTTGGCCACGGGAAGCCGGGCGTTCCCGTGAAGGAAGCACTGCCGGCCGTCCAGGCCTCCCTGGACTCCCTGTGGGCTGCTGTTGAGAAGGATGCCCGCGCCCGTTCCAACGGCTAAATGTTGTTGATTTTTTCCCCCGTCTACCATGTAATGTGGACGGGGGAAATTTATTTTCTTGCCAAGGAAGCAGGAATTCCGCAGTTTATAGTTCTTATGACATTTGCGGTCCACAAAACTCTCTCCGTGGCCGGTGCCCTTTTGGCCGGCCTTCTTCTCTCCTCCTGCTCCTCCACCTCCCAACAAGTCGAAGCTCCGGCACGGCTTCCCGCCTACCACTTTGTGCCGGGAAAAACGGCCGTGCTGCACAACGGGAAGGCCATTCCCCCCAGGAATGCCCCCGCACAGGTAAAGCGCGCCATTGCGGCCGCCAATTCCCTGGTCAACAAGCCCTACCGCCTGGGCGGCGGCCACAGGAAGCACTATGATTCCCATTATGACTGCTCCGGCAGCACCTCCTTTGTGCTGAAGGAAGCCGGACTGCTCACCTCCACCCGCCATTCCAAGCTGTTCCTGAACTACGGGCAGAAAGGCGCCGGGGACTGGATCTCCGTCTATGCCAAGAACGGGCATGTCTTCATGGTCATCTGCGGCCTCCGGTTTGACACCACCGGAAGCGGCCGCCGTGGCGAAGGCCCCCGCTGGAGGGTGGACGGCCGCAATGCCCGGAACTTCCTGGTGCGCCACCCCACGGGTCTCTGATCCGGGCCTGCGCAACGGAAAACCGCGTTTTTTGCGTATGTTCGCGCAGGCTTTCTTGAACAATGGAAAGTAATGTGCTATCAGGTGCCAGGACGTTGATAGTTCCTTGACTTTCATGGCTAAGACAAAAATTCACGTAGGGCTTGAGATAGGGACAAGCAAGACTTGCATGGTCGTGGGCGAAGTAAAGCCTGACGCGACCGTGACGATCATCGGCGTGGGTGAAGTTCCTAGCGAGGGCGTGGTCCGCGGCGAGATTGAAGACACTTCCAAGGTCATCCAGTGCATTTACGATGCCTGGAATATGGCCCAGGACCATGCGGACGTGGACATCATGACCGTCTACCTGTCCGTGACCGGAGCCCACATCGTGGGGCAGAACAACCGCGGCACCTTCCGCCTGCCTCCGGATGAAAGCATCATCTCCCAGGAGCACATGGATGAGGTGACGGAAATCGCCCGTGACATTGCGCTGGGACCGGAACAATTCGTCCTGCACCGCGTGCCGGGTCTCTTCTCCGTGGACGGTCAGGAAAACCTGACCAACCCCGCCGGGCTGACCGGCAGGACGCTGGATATAGACTGCCACATCATCCACGGCATCAAATCCCGCATCACCAACTCCTTCCGCTGCGTGCGGGAAGTGCCCCTGGACATTGCGGATGTGGTCTTCGCCCCCATCGCCACGGCCCAGTTCGTGCTCAACAGGCAGGTCAAGCAGGCGGGCGCCCTCCTCATTGACATGGGGGCGGGCACCACGGACTACGTCCTTTACCTGGACGGCCAGCTGGTGGCCTCCGGCTGCGTGCCCCTGGGCGGCGACCATATTTCCAATGACATCACGCTGATGACCGGCATACCGCTGGCGCAGGCGGAACTGCTCAAAAAGACGGAGGGGGACGCCAACAGCTTTTCCGGAAAGACCAATGAAATGGTGCGCGTGCGCGGGGAAGGGAATATGAAGGACGCCGCCATTGAGCGCAACGTGCTGAATGAAATCATCCGTTCCCGCCTGCTGGAAATCTTCAACCTGGTCAAATCCTCCCTGCCTAAGGACACCTTCAAGGGCAACCGCTGCCACGGCGTTTACCTGTGCGGGGGCGCCAGCCTGATGCGCGGCGTGGGGGAACTGGCCTCCCACGTGTTTGGCGTGGCGATCAGCCGCCCCACGCTGGTCAAAAACGGAGCGCCTTCCTACCTGGATGACCCGCGTTACTGCACGGCCATCGGCCTGATACGGTACGCCCAGATTCTGGATGCCGAGCTGCCGCAGCAGCGGAGCTGGCTGGGGCGCGTGCTGGGCCTCTTCGGCAGGAAGAACTCCTGATCAATCTCTATCCCAATCAAAAACCATGCTGGACTTTTCTCCCCAGGCCCCGTCCGGATTATCCGGAAAAATCTGCCTGTGCGGCATCGGCTCCGCAGGAACCAAGGTGATGGAGGAAGTGCTGCTGCTGGCTCCGCAGGAGGTTTCCGTGTGCGCCATGAACCTGGACGCCCGCCTGCTGAACGCCTCAGCCGTTCCGTGCAAGGTCCATCTGGGGGCCAGGCTTACCCGGGGGCTGGGTTCCGGCGGGGATGCCTCCGCAGGGGCGCAGGCTGCCTGTGAAAGTGAATCCTCCATCCTCCGTGCGCTGGAAGGCAGTGCGCTGACCGTCCTTGCCGCGGGGCTGGGAGGCGGGACGGGCTCCGGCGTGGCGCCGGAAGTGGCGCGGCTGGCCAAGGAGCAGGGCTCCTACGTCGTCAGCGTCGTTATCCGCCCCTTCCGGTTTGAGGGGAAACGGCGCGCTGCCCAGGCGGATGAAGCTTTATCCCGGCTGGCCCTGTATTCCGACATGGTGCTGCGGTTTGACAATGACGCCATGGAAAGCCTCATTGACCCTGACAGGGGAGTGCTGGAAGCCTTTTCCGTGGTCAATGCCCTCATTGCCCGCGCCGTGCTCATCGTGCCGTCCCTGCTGAACTCTTCCGGAAGCCTGCTCCGCGTGGGGCTGGATGACCTGCTCCGCGTGGCCGGAACGGGGAAGGGAATCTGCTCCTTCGGCGTAGGGGAAGCGTCCGCGGACACTTCCACGGCGGACATGCTGGACCAGGTCCGGCACTCTCCCCTTTTCCTGGAAAAACGGCTGGGGGAAGTGGATGACGTTCTGGTGCTGGTGCGCGGCGGCAGTTCACTGACTTTGCGCCGCCTGGAAGCCCTGGCGGGCGGAGTGGCGGAAATCCTGGGGAATGGCGTGCGCCTCCATATCGGCGCCTCCGTGGCGGAGCAGCCGGAAGACCGCCTGTCCCTGACCGTGCTGGGCGTGGTGCCCGTGGAGGAACCGTCGGGTTCTCCCGCTCCTGCCCCCGTTCTCCGTCAGGAAACAGCGGCTCCGGCGGTACTTGTACCGGAAGAAGAACCTTTTATCGGAGAGGGGAAAACCCTCATTCAACCTGTTGCTCCTTCTGTTGCCTCTGAACCGGAACGGCGTCCGGAGCCGGAACCTCCCGTTGCCGTCCCCTCCGTTCCCCCCGTCGCCAGAAGGGATGACCGTGAACTGGAAGAAGAACTGGTGCCCGTCAGGCCTGTGCCGGACGTGGAGGAAACGCCCCCGGAATCTGCTTCCGTTGCGGAAGCGTCCGGAGCGGCTGGGGAACCGGAAGAAGAGCTTCTCCCGGTTCCGGACATCAAGGCGCTGGAAGAAGGAACTCCTCCGGAAGAAGGAGAGGAAGAACGCGCAGGACACGGGCTGTTTGCGCGGGTGCGCCCCCTCATCCTGGACGGGGAAGACCTGGATCTGCCCCCGGCGCTGCGGAAAAAGAAACCGGACCCGAGCTGATGCCCTCCCCCCGTACGTCCCGGGTTTGGTTTTGGGCGCTGGTTGCCGCCGCCCTTCTGTATGTGGCTCTGGTCAGTTGGTGGAGTCCGCTTACCTCTGACACGTACCACCATGCCCTGACGGGCATGGAACACCGCTTCTCCTTCAGCCTGGTCGGGGAACGCTGTGCGGCATCCTACATGACCTGGAACCCCAGAATCGGGGAATACCTGGCGTTTGCCGTGGCTACGGCGGGCAAATGGCTCTTCATTCTGGTTAATCCCTTTATCCAGGCGGGCATGGCGCTGATGATGTTTTATCTGGCCGCCGGGCGCAGGGTGGACCCCCGTTCCTGGCCGGACGTCCGGCTCTTCGGATTGGGGCTGCTCCTGCTTTTCACCTGTACGGCCCGTCCCGGCGTCACCATTTACTGGCTCTCCGGCGCAACCAATTATTCCTGGGCTGCCGCCCTTTGGCTGGGCTTCCTGTGCCTGTACCGCGGACTGCTGGAAAAGCGGGAAGACGGCTGGAAAAAGTGGACCGCTGTGCTGGCGCTGGGCTTCCTGGCGGGCATGACCAATGAAAACAACATTCCGGGCACCTGGCTTCTGCTGGGAGCCTTGTTCATCTTCGTGCGCCTGGTTCGGAAAAGAAAACTTCCGCTGTGGTTTTATGCGGGTTTGGCGGCGCAGGTGGCGGGTTCCCTGTGCATGCTGCTGGCTCCCGGCGTTTCCGCCCGGATGAACTCCGCCGCGCCCGGCTGCGCGGAACCGCTCTCCGGCGTGTGGGACAGGCTGGAAGCCGTTCCCGTGCTTCTCCTCCGGATGCATGAATACCTGGCCCTTCCCCTGCTGCTGGGCGCGGCTGCTGCCTGGATACTCTGGAAATGCTTCCGCCGGGACCGGAACTCCCTGCGGCCATGGAAAACCCAGATTGGAGCGGCTGCGGCATATATTTTGACGGCATACGCCATGGCTCTCTCCTTTGCCGCCGCCGTTGTTCCGGCGGACCATGCCATGTTCTCCGCCACCCTGCTGTTCGGCATTGGCGTGCTGGCACTCCTCCGTGCCTGGTACGGCATTCCCTGCGCCATGCCGCGGCCCCGTATCTTTACAGCCGTTTTTCTGGTTCTGTCCGGACTGTGCGTTCTCTCCACCCTTCATGACCACCTGCTCCTGTTCCGCCAGCATGAAAAGCGCGTCCGGCTGATTCTGGAACAGAAAAAGGCAGGCGTTCAGGAGGTCGTTGTTCCTTCCCTGTTGCCTCCTTCCCCCTGGTGCTCCTTCATCTTCTGGGTGGACCTGTCCCAAAACCCGGATGACTACGTCAACCGCGGAGCGGCCATGTATTACGGGATCAAGAATATCCGCACATTTGATGCAGTATCTGACGGAAAGTCTCTTCCATAATTCTGGCGGACGGCTCATTCCAATCCACGCACCCCGTGTGGGATGCAACCGGGAAAAATGCTAAGTATTTTGAGTTCAGCAAAGTTTCAATCCACGCATCCCGTATGGGATGCGACGAGGAGAATAATGGAGAGGAGGGCGAGGAGCTGTGTTTCAATCCACGCATCCCGTATGGGATGCGACGTATCCCCTCCCCACATTACTCGTGCTGGGACGAGTTTCAATCCACGCATCCCGTATGGGATGCGACCCCAGTACGATGTACGCGTTGCCAAGGTGTTGTTGTTTCAATCCACGCATCCCGTATGGGATGCGACAGCGGGAGCGCGGTTGCTGGCGCGGGAGGATGAAGTTTCAATCCACGCATCCCGTATGGGATGCGACGGTTTGGAAGTTAACAGTTGATGGTCAGTGGTGCAGTTGCCGTTTTGCGCCAACCTGTTATCGTGCTGTTATTTTCAAGTCCGTAGTTTTTATTCCAATGATGTCAATGTACTTAAATCAAGGCTTTATGAAAACCGCCGGTCTGCCGGGAATTTCCTGTGAGCCTGGGGTTGGCGCAAGCAGGGGGAAGGAGGCTTCATCTGCCCTCATCTGCCTGCTGGCCGCGTTGGGTTCAAGTTTATCCGGAACGGGTGAAGGAGTCCAGTTTCCTTTCCCGTATGGAGTTGGGGCCGCGTAGATTCCGGTTTTTAATTCATCGGAATCCCGTAGGAGTGCAGTTTTTTGAATTCGCCGCTTTTGGGGCCTTCGTCGGTAACGCCGTTGTTGGGGGCGGCGTAGGTGTCCAGCGTCATGGAGTCCGGGTAGATGTTCAGGATGTAGTAGGCCGTGATGCCGGAGCGGTATTGCAGGGTTTTTACCCGTGATCTTGCGGGAAGCAGGAACGGGGCGGGGAGCACCTTGTTGCCGGCGGGGGCGCAGATGAGGGAGGTGAGGGTGTTTTTTCCGTCCGGGGAGGTGATCATGTACAGGTCATGCGCGTGCAGGTGCCCGGTGACGACGAAGCGGACGCCCGCCTCCCGCAGGTTGCGGTAAAAGATGTTCTGCTGTTCCGCCGCACTGTCATTATAGCGGCCCCACAGGCATTCCCGGAATTGCATGGGCGTTTGCAGGGTGCGGTGGGTGAAGACCAGGCAATGGCGCGGTACGGTGTTGGCCTTGCTCCTGTTCTTTTTGATCCACGCGCTGAAGTCCACCATCTGGTCCGGGGCTAGGTCAACGTCCATGAAGTACAGGGAGGCGTTTTTATGGCGGATGCCGTAGTTCAGTTTTCTGGTTGCCAGGCCCCTGGCTCCCTGTTTCCGGGTGGGCAGGAAGAGTTCCCTGAATTGTTCCGCACGGAGGGGGATGGATTCATGGTTGCCGCGCACGGCGTAGAAGGGGATGCCTTTTTCCTCCAGCATCTTGTTGAGTTCCTTGCGTTTGGCTAGCCCGTTGACGGGGGCGCTTCCCTCAATGTCCGCCATGTCTCCCACCTGGATGACCATGTCCACCTGGTGTTTCAGGATTTCTCCGTACAGGGTTTTGATGAAGTTGACGGCTACTCCTTCGCTTCCTTCCATGCGCCTGGGGGAGTCATGCGTGTCGCCGATGATGGCGATTCGCCACGGAGCCGGTTCCTCCCCCTGCACCGTTTGAAACAGAAAGATAAGAAATAGCGCAAGATATTTCATGGCACCCCGTTTTTACAGCCCGTTTGCTTTTCCTGCCAGCAAATTATGCCTGCGGCGGAAAAACACCGTGCGGAGTTTCTCTTTTTCTTCCCGGGGAGGGCGGTTTCCGGTGCGGACGGGAAGAAGCCCGTATTTTTACAGGTATGGAAATAGCCTCCGTTTACCGGAAGGGCCATCATCCGCCCGCAAAGACGCGCCTGCGTTTATTTCCCGTCAAAAGGAAGCCTGGCGGACGCGCGGAAGGACGGAAAAGCCGGGCATGGAACGCTCCATGCGCGGCTTTCGATGAAGTTTGCGGCTCCTGCCGGAGTCCGTTATCAGTGGACTTGCAGGGCTTTGGCCTGTTCTTCCGTAAGCTCCACGCACTGCCAGGGAAGGCCGCGCTTGTTGAGTTCATCCATGAAGGGGTCCGGATCGTTCTGCTCCATGTTGAAGACGCCCGCACCGGACCATTTGCCCGTGAGGATCATTTCCGCGCCGATCATGGCCGGAACCCCCGTGGTGTAGGAGATGGCCTGGGACCCCACTTCTTCAAAGCATTTTTCATGGTCGCAGATGTTGTAGATGTACACGGCCTTGAATTTGCCGTCCTTCACGCCGGTGATGACGTTGCCGATGCAGGTTTTCCCCTTGGTCGTCTTGCCCAGGTCCCCGGGGTCCGGCAGCACGGCTTTCAGGAATTGCAGGGGAATGATTTCCACGCCGTTGTACATGACCGGGTCAATGCGGGTCATGCCCACGTTCTGCAGCACTTCCAGGTGCTTGAGGTAGTTCGGGGAGAAGGACATCCAGAATTGCGCCCTGCGGATGGTGGGGATGTGCTTGACCAGGCTTTCCATTTCCTCATGGTACATGCGGTAGATTTCATACGTGCCCACTTCCTGCGGGCAGGTGAAGCTCTGGTGCATGCTCATGGGGGCGGTTTCCCGGAAGGCGCCGTTTTCCCAGTGGCGGCAGGGGGCCGTCACTTCCCGGATGTTGATTTCCGGGTTGAAGTTGGTGGCGAAGGCCTTGCCGTGGTTGCCGCCATTCACGTCAATGATGTCCAGCGTATGGATTTCATCAAAGTGGTGCTTGAGCGCCCACGCCGTGAAGACGTTGGTGACGCCGGGGTCAAAGCCGGAGCCCAGCAGGGCGAAGAGCCCAGCCTTGCGGAATTTGTCCTGGTACGCCCACTGCCAGGAGTATTCGAATTTGGCTACGTCCCGGGGTTCATAGTTGGCGGTGTCCAGATAGTTGACGCCGGTTTCCAGGCAAGCGTCCATCAGGGTGAGGTCCTGGTAGGGAAGGGCCACGTTGACCAGCAATTGCGGCTTCACCTCCCGGATGAGGGCCACGGTGGAGGGCACGTCGTCCGCATCCACGGCATGGGTGGTGATGCTGACGCCCGTTCTGGCGCGCACGTCGTCCGCAATGGCGTCACATTTGCTTTTCGTGCGGGAGGCCAGATGAATGTTTTGAAAGATTTCCGGCAGCTGGGCGCATTTGTTGGCCACTACATGCCCTACGCCGCCTGCTCCAATGATTAAAACCGTGTTCATGATATGCCCAGTACATAAGTGAAAACACGCTGAAAGGCAATCACGGATTTGGTACGGTAATGACACGCCTTTCCATGGGGCGGAGGATTGTTCCCTCCGCAGGAGGGGCCCGTTTTTCCTGCGGAGGCACGTCATTTTGGAAATTTTCCAAAAATGATTGAACAGGAGATTGACGCAGGCTGTCCGATTCTTCAATATTGAATAATAGATATGATTAGACAAATTCTGCCAATAGTTGTTGCCGCCTGCGTTGCTCCCTGTTTTGCCGCGGAAGGCTGGATTACCGATATGGATGCCGCCAAGAAGCAGGCAGCCGAACAGAAGAAGGATCTCATGATTGAGTTCACCGGTTCCGACTGGTGCCCGCCCTGCATGCAGCTCCGCGCCAACGTGTTCAGCAAGCCTGATTTCCAGAAGGAAGCCTCCAAGGACTTCGTTCTGGTGGAGCTGGATTATCCCCGTAACAAGGAACAGTCCAAGGAAATGAAAGCCGCCAATGACAAGCTGGCCCAGCAGTACGGCGTGCAGGGATTCCCGACGATCGTGTACGCGGATGCTTCCGGCAAGCCGTTCGGCGGTTTTGTGGGCGGCCGTTCCAAGGAAGACGTGATGAAGTCCATGCAGGATGCCTTGAAGAATAAGGAAGCCCTGCAGGCTGCCGAGGCCAATGTGGCCAAGGCTACTACGGATGAAGCCAAGGTTGCTGCCCTGATGGAAGTGCTCAAGCTGGCTCCCCAGGATTATGTGGATACTTTTTACGGCGATGTGAAGGCGGAAATCAAGAAGCTGGACAAGGATGACAAGTCCGGCCTGAAAGCCGCGGACGCCCACGCTGACCAGCTCAAGAAGGAACAGAAGAGCGTGCAGGATTACCTTGCCGGCAAGCTGACGGACAAGACCACGCCTGCGGAAGCCCTCCAGGTGGTGAAGGCCTATCCGGACCGTGACAAGCTCCTGCCGGAAACCCAGCAGGATTTGTTGATGATGGAGTTCGGCACTTACCTGAATTCCACCGGTGACGTGGACGGCGCCGTGCTGATTCTGGACAAGGTTGCCGAATTGGGGCCGGGTTCTGAGGCCGGTCAGCGCGCTCCCCGCATCAAGGCAGGCATCCTTGCCAACAAGGACCAGATCAAGGCCCAGATTGACGCCGCCAAGAAGGCGCAGAGCAAGTAATCTACGCCCCCTTTCCCTTATTCACTGATTAAGGAAAACGGCCCCGCTGCGGTTTCATCCGCGGCGGGGTTTTTATTTTCCGGAGGCGTACCGTTTGCAGGAATGTGAGGAGGACAGGGGTGTTCACCAGGGCTGGAAACCCGCGTTTCCAGCAGTACTGGCCATCCGGGGACAGGAGGGATGAATTGTTTTCCAGAGTAGAAAAGCCGGTCCCGGCGTGAGGCCGGGGCCGGCTTGGCTGAATACTCTCTCCCAACAGGAGAAAAGGGGGTTATTGGAGTTTGATGACGGTGTCCAGGCTGTCCCAGGTTACGCCCGCGGGCAGCGTGATTTTGTATTGGCCGTCTTGCTTTTCCAGCTTGGCGGCTTTTCCGTTTCCGTTGCCGTTCACGATGACGGTTGCTTTCGTGAATTTATCCCCAAGGTCCTTGATGAACAGCGGTTCGGAGCCTTTCAGGGCTTTCCCGTCCTGGGCGATCAGCGGGCTGACGTGGAGATAGACAGTCTTCTTTCCGCTGGCGTCTGTCTTGTAGCAGCTTCCGCCCCAGGGCTGCTCAATGTAGGGACCGCCGCGGGTGTTGTAGATGGCTTCCCGGTAGGGGGCTATCCATTTGCCCATGGACAGGAAGATATTGGCCTGTTCCGGGTCAAAGGCGCCCAGCGGCGTGGGCCCGATGTTGTAGAGCAGGTTGCCGTCCTTGACCGTGTTGTTGATCAGGAATTTGATGGATTTTTCCAGGGGAACGGTTTTTGCCTTGGAGGTGTAGGACCAGTTTCCCGTCCAGCGGGTGCCGGGAATGTTGGCCACCGTCATGCAGCTTTCCCACGGGGTTTTGCTGTTGAACGGCCCCAGCTTGCATTCAGGCGTCAGGAAGTCGCCCTTGAGTTCCTCCAGCAGGTCCTCCCTGTTGCCGCCGCCGCGCGTTCCGTTCATGCGGTTGTTGATCAGGATGTCCGGCTGGTATTGCTTGATGCGCCGCACCATGGTGCGCGGGTCCCACTGGTTGAGGGAGCTGTTGCCCAGGCTGTCAAACCAGAGGACATCCACCTGGCCGTAGCGGGTGAGCAGTTCGCTGAGCTGCCCGAAGTAGTATTCCAGATAGCGGTAGTGCTGGCTGGTCAGGTAGCAGGGGTTGAACCAGTCGCGCCCGGAATAGTAGAAGCCCACTTTTAGCCCGGCGGCACGGGCCGCCGCCGCAAACTGCCCCACGATGTCCTTTTTATAAGGGGTGGCGGCAATCGTGTAAGTATCATAGACGGACGGAAAGTTGCTGAATCCGTCGTGGTGCTTGGTGGTCAGCACGGCGTATTTCATGCCGCTTTTTTTGGCTATGGACATCCACTTGCGGGGATTGTACTGTACGGGGTTGAAGTTCCGGTAGGCGGAGTCATATTCAAAGTCCACGATGTTCTTGTGCCCGCTGGCGCTGTCTTTGGGCCGGGCCGCATTGCGTTCCCAGCTGATTTCCCGTTCCAGCAGGGAGGAGGGGTTCCAGTGCAGGAACATGCCGAATTTGGCGTTGCGGAACCACTGGAGCTGTTCCTCGCTGGCCTTGAAGTCAAAGAGCTGGTTTACCGCTTCATTGATCAGGTCGCGGTCTTTCACGGGGGAGAATACGTCTTTTTCCGGCGTGAGGATCACCAGGCCTTCCGCCATGGGCTGCATGCGGAAGTTGTCCACCGGGGCGCGGTTTTCGTCGCCCAGCCAGAGGTTGAGCTTGAGCGCCCTGGCTACATTGCCCAGTTCGTAGGCCTTCTGGCCTCCGGCTTCCTCCATGATTTCATCCGGCAGTTCTTTCTTGAAGACGGCCTGGATGAAGGGCTGGTTCAGGTAGATTTTTCCGTTTTCACGGAAGGGGCGCAGGTTTTCCGGAATGGCTGTCCGTTCGTTGCGCACCATGGCGTAGGGGGAGGCGTGCAGATTGCCTGTTTCCACGGTGAAATAGACGGAGTCCTTGAGTTTTTCCTTCAGTTCTTGTTGAAGGTCCGCCACGTTTTCATGATAGGGTTTGCCGGAGTCAAAGCGGTTGGTGATGCCTTCCGCCTGTTCTTCCGTCATGACGGGGCCTATCCAGGCGCTCGCAATGGCATCCTTCGTCCCGGCTCCCACGATGATGCGGAAGTATTTTCCGGCGTCCTTGTCTGTCAGGGTGTAGGATTCCGCGTCCGCGCCCTGCCGGACGAGCACGGGTTTCCCGTTTCTGGAATCGCTCTTTTCCCAGCGGATGACGGGGGTGGGGGATTCATTTTCCGGGGCGGTGTAACGGCTTTCCAGCGTGGAGCCTGTGATTTCCTCCCCTTCAATGTAGGCTCTGGCATAGGGCGCCGTGTTCGCCGCCTGGGACGGCGCCGCAAACATGGCCGCCGCCAGCGCCAGAAGACAAAATAAGTGCTGCTTGAATCTGAACATGGCAAAAATGTTATTTTTTTGTATCCCGAGAACAAGATTCAAGTGCCGCGGCAGGGCAAAAGACCAGAAGCGCGGGTTTTGCGCACTTCCATTTCTTTAAGGTGAAGCCTTGCACGGAGAACGGAAACCTGACAGAATCCGCCCATGCGCCTGTTCATGATGTTCTGTGTGATGCTTCTGCTCGCCGGATGCGACACGCGCACCAGCGTGGAACGGGCGCAGGAGGAAGGCGTTCTGATTGTGGGCAATAATACGGAGCCGCAGAGTTTTGACCCCCACATCGCCACCTCCGTTTCCGATTTCAAGATCATCAATTCCGTGATGGAGGGACTGTTGCGGGGGGATTCCAGGGATGACGCCGTGTTCCATCCCGCCGTGGCGGAGTCCTGGACGCACAATCCGGAAGCGGACAGGTGGCGTTTTTCCCTGAGGAAGGATGCCGTGTGGAGCGACGGCGCGCCGCTGACGGCTCATGATTTCGTGTATGCCTACCACCGCCTGCTTCATCCAGAGTTTGGCGGACGGTATGCGGATATGCTTTATCCCCTGAAGAATGCGGAGGCTTACAACAGGAACCGCCGCAGCCTGGTTTTATGCGGCCCGGGTTCCCGGTTTGCCGCGGAAAACGGGTTGAGTGACGCGCTGCTGGACCGGGTGGACTGGCGCGGGCTGGATGCCTTGGGAGCCCCGGAGTGGGAGGAGCTGCAGCGCAACCCGTCCCGCATGGCATGGCCGGAGGGCATGCCGGAAGAGGCTGTGCGGAGGATGGCGGCCCTCATGCTGGAGGATGCCCGGTCCGGGCGCCCGGATTTATGGGATGCCGCCGGTGTGGGAGTCCGCGCCCTGGATGATCATACCCTGGAGCTGGCGATGCGCTCCCCCATGCCCCAGCTCCCCCTGCTGCTGCTTCACTGCACCTGGTTCCCGGTCCCCCGGCATGCGGTGGAGGCCCACGGCGGGATGATGGACCGGACGGGCGGGTGGACGCGGCCCGGCTCTGCGGTGGGGAACGGCCCTTTTCTGATGGCGGAGCACCGTTTCAATGATTATGTGGAGGTAAGGCGCAATCCCCGCTACCGGAATGCCGGAGCCGTGCGCCTGAACGGAGTGCGTTTTCTTCCCACCGTGAACGGCTTCACGGAAACACGCATGTTTTTCAACGGCAAGCTCCATGTGACCAATAACGTGCCTCCGGAGATGACGGCGTACGCGCGGGAGCGGGGGAAGGGTGACTTTTGCCAGGATGATTATTACGTGACTATTTTCTACCGGCTGAATACCGGCCGCGTTCCGCTGAATGACGCCCGCGTGCGCCGGGCTCTTTCCCTGGCCGTGGACCGGGAGGCCCTGGTGCGCGACGTGGTGTGCGGGGGCGGCCAGCCGTGCTTCGGCTTTACGCCGGACGGCGCGGGCTACAAGACGCCGCACGGGGTGGAGTTTAATCCGGAGAAGGCGCGCGCCCTGCTGGCGCAGGCGGGTTTTCCCGGCGGGAAGGGGTTTCCCCGGCTGGAGCTGATGACCACGTCCCGCGAGGTGCAGAAGACCATGGCGGAGGCCATCCAGGGCATGTGGAAGAGGCATCTGGGCATTCACGTGGACATCCGTTCCTGCGAGTGGACGGCCTACAAGTTCGCGCAGAACTCCATGCAGTATGATTTCAGTTCCTCCTCCTGGTCCGGGGATTACCTGGACCCGTCCAGCTTTCTGGATTTGTGGAGCGCTGCCTCCGGAAACAATAATACGGGGTGGTCCCGTCCGGAGTACGAACGGCTGCTGGCGGAGAGCCGCGCCACGGGGGACCAGGAGAAGCGCATGGCCCTGCTGGCCCGCGCGGAAGCGCTGATGCTGTCGGAATCCCCGGTGATTCCCCTGTACTGGGCCAAACGGTCCTACCTGAAGAGGCCGGAGGTGCAGGGGTGGCACCCCCTGCTGCTGGACAACCATTTGTTTGAAGACATGAGCCTGGGGGCTCCCCCGGCGCATGGGAAGGAGGCCGCGCCGTGACCAGGATGATTCTGAAACGCCTGGGGCAGGGGCTTCTGGTGCTGCTGGTGCTGGAGACAGTGACGTTTTTCCTGATACGCCTGCTGCCGGGGCACCCCTTCATGGGGGAGAAGAAGCTGCCGGACCACGTCCTTCAGCAGCTTCAGGCCAGTTACGGGCTGGACCAGAGTTCCCTGGTGCAGTACGGGCGCTACTGGTGGAATATGCTGGTTCACGGCGATGTGGGGCCGTCCCTGGTGAAGGAGGGAATCAGCGTGGCGGACATGATCGGGCAGTCTTTCCCGGTTTCCCTCCAGCTGGGGGTGATCGGCATGGTGATTTCCATTCTGGTGGGCATTCCCGCCGGGATCGTGGCCGCCCTGTACAAGAACCGGTGGATGGACTGGTGGGTGATGCTGGTTTCCATGGCGGGCATCTGCATTCCCGCCTTCGTGGTGGCTCCGCTGCTGGGCGTGGGCCTGGGGATGAACGTGCCCGGCCTGAGCGTGGCGGGGTGGGATTCACCGGGCTGCGTGGTTCTGCCCGCGCTGACGCTGGGGCTGGTGAACGCCGCTTATCTGGCGCGCCTGACGCGCGGCGGCATGCTTGAGGTGCTGGGGCAGGATTTTATACGCACGGCCCGCGCCAAGGGGGCCGGACCCTTCCGCATGGTTTGGAAGCACGCCCTGCGCGGCGGCCTGATTCCGGCCCTTTCCTACCTGGGGCCGGCTTTTGCCGCCATGATTACCGGCTCTTTTGTGGTGGAAACCTGTTTCCAGGTTCCGGGCATGGGCCAGCACTTCGTGAACGCCACCACGGACCGGGATTATTTCCTGATCCAGGGGCTTGTCCTGTTTTACGGCATTCTGATTGTCGCGGCCAATCTGGCCGTGGACCTGGTGCAGATGGCCGTCAACCCCAGATTGAGAACGGAGTCATGAAGAGCGGGAAGTGGAACAATACGGAGGAGCAGGGCTCCTCCCTGTGGAAGGACGCCTTTCTGCGGCTTTCACGGAACCGCGCGTCCATGTTCTCCCTGCTGGCGCTGGCGCTGATTGTGGCGGCCTGTTTCCTGGGGCCTCTCCTGCCGTGGCTGCCGCATCCGAATGTGCAGGACCTGGCGCGCATAGCGGAAAGCCCTTCCTGGGAGCACTGGTTCGGTACGGACCAGCTGGGGCGTGACCTGCTGGCCCGCGTGCTGTACGGAGGCCGCATTTCCCTGCTGGTGGGCGTGGTGGCCACGGGCGTTTCCCTGGTGATAGGCGTGACGTACGGGCTGGTTTCCGGCTATGCCGGGGGGCGGCTGGACTCCCTGATGATGCGCCTGGTGGATGTGCTCTTTGCCCTGCCTTTTATTGTTCTGGTCATTATTTTCTCCCTGTCCGTGGAGGAACCCGCCCAGCGGCTGACGCAGTGGGTTTCCGGCGTCACGGGCTGGTCCGTGGAGATGGTGAGCCCCATGACCGGGCTGATTCCCCTGTTCATCGCCATCGGCGCGCTGGGCTGGCTGACGCTGGCGCGCATCGTGCGCACGCAGACGCTGGAGCTGAAGGGGCAGGAGTTTGTGGAGGCGGCCCGCTCCCTGGGCATCGGCCACATGAAGATTCTGTTCCGCCATATTGCGCCGAATTTGTTCGGGTCCGTCATCGTGTACACGACGCTGGCCGTTCCCGGCATCATGCTGCTGGAGGCCGTCCTGTCCTTCCTGGGGCTTGGGGTGAAGGCGCCCAATTCCTCCTGGGGCACGCTGATCAAGGAAGGGGCGGACCGCATGGAGGTGAGTCCGGAACTGCTCCTGTTCCCGGCGCTGCTGTTTTCCGCCACGCTGCTGGCGCTGAATTTCCTGGGGGACGGCCTGCGGGACGCCCTGGACCCCAAGTCTTCCAGGGATTGACGTTGTTGAATTAAAAAGAATGAAAGTTGCGTTAACGATCTCCATGCTGGTCATCTCCAATGTCTTTATGACGTGGGCGTGGTACGGGCATTTGAAGAAGGGTTCCCCGGCGGATGACAAGCCGCTGATGCTGATTATCCTGATGAGCTGGGGCGTGGCGTTTTTCGAGTACTGCTTCCTGATTCCCGCCAACCGCCTGGGCAATGCGGGCGGCCTGAACGTGGCCCAGCTCAAGATCATGCAGGAGGTCATCACCCTGTGCGTGTTTATTCCGTTTGCCCTGTTCTACATTGGGGAGAAATGGAAGTGGGATTACCTGTGGGCCTTCCTGTGTGTGCTGGGGGCCGTGTTCTTCGTCAACAGGGAGCGCATGCTCGGGTGACAGACGTGACAGACTTTTTTCATTCATATTCCTCCTGCGGAGTGGTCTCACCATTCAGAAAGATGAATATGAAAATAATACCCATTCTTGCCGCAGCAACTGTAGCCGTTCTGGCCGCAGGGTGCCACCACCACGATAACGACTATTACCGCCCCGGTCCGTCGCACCATTACAACCATAATCATAATAATGGCTGGCATGGCAACCAGAACCGGCCCAGGCCCCACCAGCGCCCGCATTACGTTACCGCCAATGAGGCTTCCTATCCCCGGCTGTACCAGCTCATGTAGGTGAACCGGTCCTCCGCCGGGAGGAGGATTTCTTACGGATGGCGTTGTCCGGAAAGGGCCGTGAAGAAGGGCTGTGCTGAAATGCAGTTTCCCGCGCCTTCCTAGTCCATGCCCGGCGGCGCGCCGCCCGGTTTCAGGAACAGGGGCGGGTTCTGCGGGGCTCTTGGGCGGGCCTGGCGCTTCGCGCACAGGATATAAGCTTGAAAAGGCGCGTCGCCCCCGGCACTCTATGCGCCAGATCGATGACTATAGATGAGCAACTGGATATATTGATGGGCGGTACCGCCGTCGTGATCAGCCGTGAAGAATTGAAGGAGCGTCTCAAGCTGGGGCGTCCCCTGCGCGTGAAGCTGGGCGTGGACCCCACCGCGCCGGACATTCACCTGGGCCACACGGTGGCTATTGAAAAACTGCGCCAGTTCCAGGAATTGGGCCACCAGGCCATTTTGCTCATCGGGGATTTCACCGCCACCATCGGGGACCCTTCCGGCCGTTCCGTCACCCGCCCCCCCCTTTCCCGCGAACAGGTGCTCTCAAATGCGGAGACGTACACCAAGCAGGCGTTCAAGATTCTGGACCGTGACAAGACGGAGATCGTCTACAACGGGGACTGGTTCCGCAAGATGACGTATGAGGAAGTGCTGAAGCTCAATTCCCGCGTCACCATGCAGCAGATGCTGGCCCGCGAGGATTTCAAGGCCCGCGTGGAGGGCGGCAAGGAAGTGCGCCTACATGAGATGCAGTATCCGATCATGCAGGGCTGGGATTCCGTGGAAATCCGTGCGGACGTTGAACTGGGCGGTACGGACCAGTTGTTCAATATCCTGGTGGGGCGCGACCTCCAGAAGGAGGAAGGCATGCTGCCCCAGATCGCCATGACCATGCCCCTGCTGGAAGGCCTGGACGGCGTGCGCAAGATGTCCAAATCCTACGGGAATTACGTGGGCGTGGATGAAGCGCCGGAAATGATGTTCGGCAAGATGATGAGCGCCAGCGATGAGCTGATGGACCGCTATTACCTGGTCCTGCTGGGCGAAAAGCGGGATATGGGCCTGCATCCCATGGAAGCCAAGAAGCTGCTGGCCTGGAAGATTACGGCCCGTTATCATGATTCCGCCTCCGCGGACACCGCCCGCGCAGACTGGGAGACCCGTTTTTCTAAGAGGGACCTGGCCGCCGCAGACCTGCCGGAAGTGGAGATCGCCTCCCTGCCTGCCGGCATGAACGCGCTGGCCCTGGCGGCCTTCCTGTTTGAGAACGTTTTCCAGGTGAAGAAGTCCAACGGAGTTCTGCGCAAGGAACATTTCACGCCCGGCGCCATCCAGTTGAATGACGTGAAGGTGACGGACCCTGCCGCCGTGCCGGAACTGGCTCCCGGCAGCGTTCTGCGCCTGAGCAAGAAGCACGCCGTGCGCTTCAAGTAGGGAGCCGGAAACGGCGTTCACCTTTCTTCATGCCTCCATGCCGGGATTCCTTTCCAAATTGGACCGTTTTACCGTTGGCCTCATCGTCAGCGTGAGCGCGGGGATTCTGATTCCCTGTTCCGGCGTGTGGGATACGGTGTTCAGCCGCCTGAGCGATGCGGCCATCATCCTGCTCTTTTTCCTGTACGGGGCCAAGCTTTCCCGCCGTTCCGTGTGGGAGGGGCTGATGCACTGGCGGCTCCAGGGGCTGGTGGCCGTCAGCACCTTCGTGATTTTCCCCCTGCTGGGGATTTTAAGCATCCCCGTTTGGAACAGCGTGCTGGGGCCTGATCTGTGCATGGGCATGCTGTACGTGTGCATGCTGCCCTCCACGGTGCAGTCCAGCATTGCCTTTACCTCCATGGCCGGGGGGAATGTGGCGGCGGCCATTTGCTCCGCTTCCGTCTCCAGCCTGCTGGGGGTGTTCCTCACGCCCCTGCTGGTGGGGCTGGTGTGGTCCCGCGGCGGAGAAGGGGGCGTGGATTTCTCCACCTTTCTGAACATCTGCTATATTATTCTGGTGCCCTTTGTTGCGGGACAGCTCGCCCAGCGCTGGATAGGCAAATGGGTGGTCACGCACAGGAACATCACTTCCTGGACGGACCACAGTACCATCTGGCTGGTGATTTACACGGCGTTCAGCCACGCCATGATCAACGGCGTGTGGAAAAACCTCCCCTGGCTGTCCCTGGTGGAGGTGCTGGTGTTCTGCGGCATTCTTCTGGCTGCGGCCCTGTGGCTGACGGCGTTCCTTTCCCGCAGGCTCCGTTTTTCCCGTGAGGACCGCATCGCGATCATTTTCTGCGGCTCCAAGAAGAGCCTGGCAACCGGCATCCCGATGATGAACGTGATCTTTGCCGGAGCCCCCATCGGCCTGCTGGTCATTCCCATCATGGTCTTCCATCAGCTCCAGTTGATGGTGTGCTCCTTTCTGGCCCGGAAATGGGGGAAGGATGTAGGCAGGAAGGATGGGGACCTTTTGTAAATTGATTTTTCCTGCGCGTTGCGCCGGATATGATGGTGTACGGAAGCCGCTTCATTCCAAGCGTTTTTCCGGTCCTTGCAGGGATTTCCCTTGATCCCGCTCCGCATGGAATCATATGAATCCCGGGCATCAGTTTTCCGTCAGCCTCAGGACGCCGTCACACTGCATGTCCCTGCCCGGCACAACAACGTGGTTTCCGTAAGAGGGGATTTTGGCCGTTACGGGCTTGTTGCGGAATTTGGACATAAACCGCTGGAAGGGTTCCATGTCTTCCGGAACGATTTTCACTTCCGTATAGGCGGGATTGGACTGCACGTCCGTGATTTCCACCCGGAAGGAGCCCACGCCGTTGCCGTCCGGCGTATAAAATTCCAGGGATTCCTCCGGAGAGGAGGGGTGCATGAAGAACAGGAAGAGCATGATGCCCAGGGCCACCAGGGTGACGATGGTCAGCGGAATGTTTTTTCTTAGTGGTCTGATGTGCATGTCTGCTTTTCCTCTCTTTCATAAGATTATGGGTTTTACTGGGACGTGTCAACCCCTCCGGGAGAAAGCCATGACGCGGATTTTATCCATCTTCTTTTGATGGAACGGCTTCCGGAGCGGAATGCGTGGAAGGAAAAAGGATTGCGTCCGGGAGACAATGTGGTAGCTTGTGCGGACAAAGGGAGCCCTATGACCGTGCCCGTAAAGATACTGTCCGCGTTGGCCGGACTGAGCCTGGCCGGAAGCGTTCATGCGCGCATCTGGACCAATGACCGGGGCGCAACCGTGGTAGCCGTGCTGGTGGCCGTACGGGATGCGGAGGTGGACCTGAAGCTTCAGGACGGGCGCGTGGTGGCCGTTCCCAAGAACGTTTTTTCCGGTGCAGACCAGGCGTATATTCTGGAATGGGTGAAGTCCGGCGGCACGCTTCCGGATACGGATGCGGGGGCGGAGAATCCCCCTGCGCCGGGTCCTCCCGGCGCTCGTTACGTTCCTCTGGAACCGAATTGGGATATTCCATGGCCTGCTGTTGCTGCGGCTCCCTCCTTGCTGCTGGTGAAGGCCGTGCAGGAGACGGACGAGCTGAGCGTATATGAAACGGACCATTTCATTATTGAGTCTCCCGGAAAATTGTCGGAAACGGAACGCATGGCTCTGGCGCGGCGGTTTGAGACCGTTTTATCCGTCCTGGCGGCGGTTCCCATGAACCTGACGGTGGCGCGCCGCCCCTCCCGCAAGTATCTGGTGCGGGTGTGCTTTCAGGAGGAGGAGTTCAACCGGGCGCCGGGCCTGATGCATGGCAGGCTCAAGTTTTCCCCCACCAGTTTCACGGTTCTGCTGCTGCGGAGCAAGACAGGGAAACCGTTGAAGCTGGATGCAGTGGACCCGCGCTTTGCCGTTGCGCACTGGGTGGCGCAATCCATGGATCTGGAGCACTGGCTGGTGGACGGCTTTTCCGCGTACGTGGCTTTCCTTCCCATGGTGAAGGAGGCCGCGGTGTTCCGGAAGCTTCCCGAAAGGCTGGCCTCCAAGCTTCCCCGCGCCTTGCGCACCGGAAAGGAGCCGCTGCCTGCGCTGGCGGATATGCTGGCGCGGGATTCCTCCCATTCCGCCTCAGGCCATGACAGCGCCTTGAAGGGGGACGCGGCAGGGTACTGGGCCGGCCTGTTATGGACGGTGTACTGGTGCCACCTGGAAGGAGAGGGAAAGGCGGTCCGCCTCCGGAGCTACCTGAAGGCCTGGGACGCGGAGGACGCCAGGAAGGCGCGCGGCATCCTGCTGGACGGAAAGAGCCCGGAAGAAGTGCAGCAGGAAATGGCGGCAGCCTGGAAAAAGCTGGGCGTGAAGCTGAAGTTTGCGCCGCCGTCCCCTCCCGCTGCGGACAAGGCAGCGGCGGAGGAGAAGTAACGGAAGAGGACGCTCTTTCCCTGCGGAAAGGGGGAGCGCCGGGGTCAGATGGTGCCGTTGAGCTTTCTGCCTACCCAGAAGAGGGCAAGGAGGAAGAGGAGGATGCCGAGCGTGTAGGGGCTGCACCAGAGCAGGATGCGCGTTTCCATGGGCGGCGGCACCGGAAGGTCCTTGATTTCTTTAATGAGCTGCTGTATTTCCTCCGCCTTCACCACGCGTCCGCGCGTGATGGAGGTCATTTCTTCCATCAGGGCGGTATTGACGGGCTGGCCGGTTTTTTCCAGCGTTTCATTCATGGTGATGACCGGAAGCGTGACGGATTTGTCCGGCTCCGCGGAGGAGGAGGCCGTCAGCTTCCACGTGCCGGGACGGTTGATTTTAACGGAAGCGGTGAAGGAACCCCAGGTATGGTCCATGTTATCCATCTGCACGCGGCTGACGGTGCCTTCCGGTGCGGTGATGTCCAGGAAGACCTCCCCGTCCTGAAGGGGGGCGCCCAGCTTGTCGGAGACCATGGCGGTCACCGTCAGCGTATCCCCCAGGCGGGGGCGTTCCGGATTGGGAATCAGGCGGATTCTTTCCCCGGCGGCCATGTTGCGCTGGTAGCTCATCCAGCGGGCTACCTGGCTCCAGAAGCGGTAATGGTACTTATCCTCCACGCCGCGCCGCCAGCGCCAGGCGGAGTCCGTGCCCATGAAGAGGACTTTCCCGTTGCCGTAGGACTGGGTGACAATGAGGGGGATGCGTCCGTAGGCATTCTTGTCCGCCGCGTGCACGGCCAGTACGGTGGTGCCTGCCTTGGGCCGTTCCACGGGGGCGTACCAGTTGAAGCCCGGCAGGTTGCGCCACACCTCCTCGTTTTCACTTTCCGTGTCCGCCAGCATGGTGAGCAGGGAGCCGCGGCCCTCCGGCGTCAGGATGAGGGGGGAGGGGGCGGGCTGGGTGGTGCCTTCCGGCTTGGCGGTAAGGAAGGTGACGGGCATCAGGTCCCCCAGCTCGGATTTCAGGAGCTCCATCTGCTTGCCCTGGTAGCCGGGGAGGAAGACGATGCCGCTGGCCTGGTTCTTAACCATGCCCTTGAGCAGGGCTGCCTGTTCACTGGTCAGCCCCTTGGGGCCCAGCCCCACGTCTCCAATGAAGATGACGTCATACTGGGCCAGGTCTTCCATCCTGTCCGGGAATTTGAGCAGGTAGCCGGGGCCTTCCCCCACTTCCTCTATTCCCGGATGAATGAGCAGGGTGTGCACGTCCACGCCCGGGTCACGGTACAGGGCGTTCCGGATAAAGCGGTATTCCCAGCGCGGCAGCGTATCCACCACCAGCACCTTGATGGATTCCCGCCTGCCGGCGATGCTGAAGGAGGAGGCGTTGTTATTCTGCATCCGTTCCTGGGGCTGCACGGGGAGTTTGAGCTCCAGCGTTTCCGCCCCTTCCTTTTCTATTTTCCACAGGACGGCGCTGGACACTTCCCCCTGGGCCGGGATGGTAACTGTGCGCGTGACGGTTTTTCCCGTATCCCTGGAGGCCAGGGTGAGCGTGGTCCGGGTTTCCTTGCCCAGCGTGCTTTTAATGGTGAAGGGTATCTGCACCGTCTCCCCGATGATGCCGTAAGTGGGGGCTTTCACGTCCTGAAGGGCCAGGTCCGGCAGGGGGTACGGACTGCCTGCGGGAATGATGAAGAGGGGGATGCCGCGCGTGCGCATGCGCTGGGCCTGCGTGAGCACGGAAGCGGGGGCGTTATGTCCGCCGTCCGTGAACATGATGACGGCCCGGAGGTTGTCGGAGGAGTGCATGGCGTCTTCCAGCGGCTGGGCCAGGTCCGTGCAGGCCATGGCGTAGCCGGGGGAATCCGGGGCGGGGGGAGCGCTGAAGGACGCGTTCTCCACCACGTGCGTGTTTTTCAGTGATTCCGTGCTGTTCCCCTTGATGAGTTCCTGCACGTAGGCCGTGCGGGTGACGACGTGCAGGGGGGTGAGCTCCACGTCCTGCGTTTCCATGGAGCCGGAGCGGTCCTCCAGGATGGAGACCTTGGGTTTTTCCTGCGGGGCGGAGGTGATGACCCATTCCGGCTGGAAGAGCAGGAAGCAGATGGCCGCCAGAATCAGCAGGCGCAGCAGTTCCAGCTTGAAGGTGAGTGGACGGCGGTTGCGCTTGCAGGCGATGCGGCTCATCCATACGCCGAAGCCCATGACCAGGACGGCCAGGATGATGCTTAACGCGGTAGGTTGAAGGCTCAGGCTCATGGGCGGGTAGCGGGGTTGGGACGTTTGGCCGTGTGCCTGGGCAGGCACAGGAAGGCTTCCAGAAGCAGGCAGGCAAGGGAGATGATGAGGAAGAGCTTCCAGGCCTCCTGCACCAGGGAGGGCGTTTCCGCCGTGCTCTGCATGGAGCTGATGGAAGCCCCCGGCAAAAGAAGGCGGAGCTTTTCATCCGTGATCTGGTCCGGATTGTCTTCAGACCAGGGGCGGTTGACGGCGTAGGTCTGCGCCCCCAGGCGGTACACGCCCGCCGTATCCGCCGGGGAGCCTGAGGGATGGGTGCCCTGGGCGTTGTCCATGCGCACGGGTGTATCCGTAGCGGATTGCGGCAGAGCCGGATCATTCACCCGGAGGGAGATGGCGGTGGAAAAGCGTTCCGCCCCCCGGTCCGCCATGCGCTGGAGCAGGGGGAGCAGCAGGTGGCCGTCCGCCAGGTTGGACCAGGAGTATCTGGGGAGGGTTCCCAGGAACAGGGCTGAGCCCGTTCCGTACCGGACCTGGGCGACGGCGCAGGCGCCGTCATGCCAGGAAGCCAGGGTGCGGTATTTGCCCAGCAGGGGCTTGCGCCGCACGGCGCGGAGCCGGTTGGCGGGGATGGCCGCCTGGCCGGAGCCGTCCCGGAGGAAGCCGCGCTCACGGTCCCACGTTTCCAGGCGGTAATACTCGTCCGGAGGGGCCGTTTCCATCGCGCCCCAGGAAACGCCCAGGAACGGGTGGCGCGTGCCGTGGGCCGTGTCATCCGGAAGGAAGAGGACAAGCCCCCCTTCCTCAATAAAGGTCCGGAGTTTTTCTTCCATTTCCGCGCGCGGCGGCGGTCCGTACCAGACGACCATGGATTGGGAGGCCAGCTTGGTCTGCGCCGCCCGCGTGCTGCCGGGCATGGAGGCTTTCCTGTTGGGCAGGCCGGGAGGGGCGGACATCAGGGAGAGGGTTTTGCCCACTTCCCCGGGGGGGCCGCAGATGAGGATGTTGGCGAGGGGCCTGGGAGCGAAGGTGAAGAAGGAAAGGTCATCCCTGGTGAAATCATCATGAGGCAGGGAGACGAAGCCGAAACCGGATTCCTTGCTCTGCGGCAGCGGAATTTCCTTTTTGATGGTGGTGGTTTCCCCGGCCAGCTGGAGCGTGGCGGAGGCGGCGGCATTATCCACGGAAAGGTGCACCGGCACGTTCTCCGGCTGGTTGGGGTTGAACCCCTGGCGCAGGACTTCTAGGTCCAGCACCAGCCTGCCATTGTTCACCTGGGCCTGCCGCACCCGGATGCCCCGGTTGCTTTCCGGCCTGTCCCGGAGGGCCATGATGCGGATGGACGGAGGAATAGCCAGGGCGTCCAGACGCTGGCGCACGCTGGACCAGAGGGGGGAGTCCGGCTTCCAGGATGAGGCCTGCATGTCTGAGGCGATCCAGATTTCCGTTTTTCCGGAACCGGATTCCTCCAGATAGGGGATGGCCTTTTGAAGCAGGGCCGGGATATCCGCGCCGCCGTCCGTGGTCTTGCTCACGGTCAGGTCCGCCAGGGCTTCCGGAGCCGGAATCTGGGTAACGGTTCCGGTGGTGGAGTCAAGCAGGGAGAGGCGGCAGCTGCCCAGCTGCGCAAAGGTGGATTCCACCAGGGGAGGGATGGCGTCCCGAAGGGAATTGGTCTTGTCCGGCCGGGCGTCCATGGAGGCGGAGCGGTCCAGAACCAGGAGGACTTCATTCAGGCCGGAGCTTCCCCAGCCGAAGAAGCTGCTGAGCAGGGGCCGTGCAAAGGCCGTTACCAGCGCCGCCACGGCCAGGACGCGCAGAGCCAGGATCAGGTAATGCAGCAGTTTTTTTGTTCCCCGGGTTTCCCTGGCCGCGCGGAGCAGGAATTCCATGGCCGCCCAATGGACGGACCGGTGCCGCCACCGGTTGACCAGATGGATGATGATGGGGATGGAGGCTGCGAAGAGAGCCCAGAGCAGCCAGGGAGAGGTGAAGGACATGGGAAGGTAGGGGTAGTTGGGTATTCAGGCCTGCTGGTCAGGTGGAAGGCGGACCGGGCAGCAGCTGGCGGAGGATGTGCAGGGTCATTTCTCCTGTGTTTCTGAAAGATTTTTCTCCCAGGATGCCCATGTTATCCTTGGACGTATGCCACCAGTTGCCGTCCTCAAAATCGTCAATGAGGTTCAGGGTGTCCATGCCGCGCTCCATGAAGGGGACGTGGTCGTCCAGAATGGCGTAGCCGGATATTCCCCATTCCTGCGGTGAATAGCCCAGTTCACGGATGGCGCGGGAATAAACCTGGTACATGGACTGGGGCGTCATGGCCGGAATGCGTATCTTTTTCCCCTGGCGCCCCACCATGTCCAGGTTGAGCTGCCACCGTGGCAGCGGCGGTTGCAGGGCGGCGGCATAGTGCTTGGAGCCGTACAGGCCGTCGTCATTGTCCATGTGCTCGGCAAAACTTTCTTCCCCGTCAAAAAACACCAGCTCCATTTCCCTGGCGCGGACGGGCTCTCCGGACAGGATGCGGGCCGTCTCCAGAATGGCTGCGGCGCCGGAAGCGCCGTCATTGGCTCCCGTGAATCCGGGGATGTCCGGCTTGGTATCAATATGGCAGGTCAGCAGGCCCTGCACGGGAGCCCGGAAATCCGGTTCCGGGCCAAAGCGCGCCCGCAGGTTGGTGAACCGGACGCGGCCCTTGGGCGTTTCCTCCTCAAAGGATTGTTCCCGGCACGTCCAGCCGTGTTTGGCCAGTTCCCCTTTCAGGTACTCCAGTTGGTTACGGTAGCCGGGGGTGCCGGCGCTCCTGTCTCCCATCTCCGTTATCCGGGCGGCGTGGAACATGGCGTTCCCGCCGTTGAAGTGGTCCGTTTCCTGCAACTGGGCGGGAATGGTTTCCGCACTGTCAGGGAGCGTTTCCACGGGCTTTCCGCACTGCATCAGCAGGGCCGTGAGCAGAATGAGTCCAATGCGGGGCGTCATGGGAAAAAGACGGGGGTGGGAGGTTTTTACTTGGAATCAGACCATTCATCCTGTCCCAGAAGTTCAAGGATGCGGATGAAGTCAGCCTTGCTGGAAAAGGTAATCTCAATGGAGCCCTTGGACCCTTGTCCGGAGATGTTTACGGGCGTGCCGAACTGTTTGGCAAGCACGCTGGAAATCTTCTTGTACTGCGGGGAGGAGGGCTTTCTGGCCGGGGCGGGTTCCGGAGGATTGAGAATCTTCTGGATGGCCTTTTCCGTCTGGCGGACGGTGTACCCCTTGTTGACGATGTCGCGCCCGAGCTGGATCTGCTGGTCCTCATTCCGGAGGGAAAGCAGGACTTTGGCGTGTCCCACGCTGATGAAGGCGTTCCCCAGCATGTCCTGAACCGCCTGGGGCAGGTCAAGCAGGCGCATGCTGTTGGCTACGGAGGCGCGGGATTTGCCCACCCGCTTGGCAATGTCTCCCTGCTTCATGCGGAATTCCGTTTTCAGGCGCATGTAGCCGGAAGCCTCTTCCAGCGGGCTCAGGTTTTCACGCTGGAGGTTTTCAATCAGCGCCAGTTCCAGCACATCCTTGTCGGAAGCTTCCCGGATAATGGCGGGCACCGTGGAAAGGCCCAGGATGCCGGAAGCGCGCCAGCGCCTCTCCCCGGCGATCAATTCATACTTGCCGCTCTCCGTTTTCCGGACAATCAGCGGCTGGATGATGCCATGTTCCTTGATGGAATCCACCAGTTCCGCCAGTTGTTCCGGGGTAAAAATGGCGCGGGGCTGAAGGGAGCTGGGGATGATGGAAGCGTGGGATAATTGATGCACAACGTCTCCCGCCTGGGGAGCCGCCAAGGATTCACGAGACAGATTTTGATTGATAAGGGCGTCAAAGCCTTTCCCCAGAGCCGGTTTTGCCATAGCAGAGAAGAAACTAGCATGAACCTGTTCCGTTTTCAACAGGGTATTTGTTATCTGGGGCGGAAATTCCCGCCCTCGCGCCCGGTTGGCGGTGCGGCGCGTATGACGGTGTTCCGTGTCCGGAAGATGGTTCTCAAGAAGCGCTGCGGGAGCTTCCTTCCCGGTGGTCCGGGTACGGGCGGCTTCGTTTTCTCTTTCCATGGACGCGTCAGGCGTGTTGCCGCGCCCCCTACGGACGGTTCAAAGATGGGCTTGCCCTGAAACGGTCCGCGTGCAGGCCCTTTCCGGGCGATGAACCAACAAATGAACAAGATGAACAGTAATAACCAGTTTAATGATGGGGAAGTCTTTCTCCCTGAAACCTTCACCCCTGCCGTCCGATGAACCTCAACCTGACGGAAGAACAGAAGAAGGCCGCCCTGGAGGCGGGAAAACAGGGCATGAAGGCTGCCTATGAGAAGAGCAAAGCCAGGACAGGCTTGAAATGGTGGGAACGCCTCCTGTGGGTGGCCCTGGCAGGAGCGGTTTATGCGGCGGCCGCTCTGCTGGGCGGCTGCGGGCATACCGTTGACGTGACGGCGCAGCGGACGGAAATCTGCAAGGATGGCTCCTGCCTGGTGCTGGAGCCGGGCCGTCTTTCCTACTCCCAGGCTCAGCCGGAAGCGGACATGCAGCCTGTTATCCAGAGAATCAGGAAGAGCAAGTGATTCCGGCCTGTCCAGTCCATGGGGAAAGGAGGATGGAATGAACGCTTTATCAGCCGCCGCCGCGTACTACCTGGCCGCGGGGAGGAAGGCGGAGGAGATGGAGGAAGACGGATGCCACCAGGACGTATGCGTTCTTACCCCGCAGCTGGTCCTGATGGCGCGCCGGGTGGACTCCGCCGCCCCCTTTTGCCGGATTGTTGATGTCCGCTGCCGGTTCAAGCCGGAACGGTGCGACGCCTGGCACCTTCATTTTCTGGCAGGGGACGTGCGGAACCTGCTTTCTTATGAACAGGAGATTCTTTCCCTGCGGTGGATTCTGACCCAGCACGGCAAGCGGGGGGACGGCCGGCTGGCGAAGCTTTCTTCAGCCCGGTTTTGCCGCCTGCTGGCGGCGTCTGCGGAGGGGAAGACGCCTTTCCCCCATGTGGATAAAACGGAAGCGCCCATGCGGGGAGACCGCATGGACGCTTTTTCACGGCAGTTTTTCTAAACCAGGGAACAGGCGAACCGGTAGGCGTCTTCACTGCGGCTCAGCCAGCCCTTCCCGAAGATGGGGAACTGCTTGCAGGAGCGGTAAAACGCCTTGCGCCGCTCATTGAGGCTGGCGAGGAATTTGGCCTCTCCGGACCGGGCAAGAACGGTTTGCAATGTTTCCCGAGTCTGTTTTCCGGGAATGCCGTCTTCCGTGAGGGAGGCCCCGTGGTCATTAAGGGCCCGCTGCAGGATTTTTCCGGTGTTCCTGCTTCCGGAATTGAAGTAATGGTCGCGCAGGATGAATTCCGTGGCCGGATGGGCGTCAGAGCCGATCCAGGAGCGTACGGCGGAGGTATTATCCAGAACGTATTGCAGGCATCCTTCCCAGGCCTCTTCCCGTTTTCCGGCATCAAGCAGGGCTTTGAGGCGGTTGAATACGGCGGGTTCAATGCCGTCGCAAATGCCGCAAATCTCCCACTTGCCGCCCTTGTCGGCGGCAGGAAGACGGGTGACCCTGAGGGAATTCGGGCCTGTAACGCGGTCATCTTCAAAGCGGAGAATGGCCGCAGCCATGTTTTTTTCTGTAGTATTCATTGATTCAACGATGGATAGTATTTCCGGGAACTGCAATCAGTGCATGTTCAAGAGGGGAAACGGCTTTTTAACGTGTCCATTGTTGTCCCCGGAGCCAGGGCATGAACAAGCCGGATTCCCTGGCAGGAGATTGGAATCATGGGCGGCAAAAATCACCACGCCGGAAATTTGCAGGAACCCCTGAAAGGCGCGGATTGATTCCGCTTTCCGGCTCTGGGACAGGTTTGAAATCCGGGAAACATTCCGGCTGGTTACCTGGAATAACGCACCGGGTCCGTTCCCGAGTATCCCGTCTGGCCGTTTTTCCATGAAGAGGATGCGGGGGAATTCTTACGAATTTCAAGAGTGTGAGAGCCCATGGCATTGAGTGATTTTTCCTGTGCAGGAAAAATTATTTGTCCCGGGGAGGAGGATTAAGTCTTGCGTCCTGCCGGAAATGATGTAACTGTTAATGGACTTTACGTTAGGATACTTCGCCTCTCGGCCCTCGGGCCGGGGGGCTTTTTTATCGGTTGCTTTCCCGGATAGGGGAGGTGTTCCGCCGGGAATCCGGGGAGGAAGGAAAAAGATATCTCCCTCCCCCTTCCGTTCCGCGCAAGTCAACAATGCATGCTCCTGCGGAAAGGTACGCGTCCATTTCATGGCAATGCTATATGCCCGCTGAACCCTTGTTTAATGGAACGTGCAGACGTGGATGATGCCGCCCATAAAAAGAAAACCCCTCAAGCGGTGAACTTGAGGGGTTTATAATGGAGCCGCTTGTCAGATTTGAACTGACGACCGTCCGCTTACAAGGCGGGTGCTCTACCACTGAGCTAAAGCGGCGTGGTGAATAAGGTGGCACATATCTACCGGAGATGGCCCGCTGTGGCAAGCCGAAAATGGGGTGGCAGGGAGGACGCTCCTCATTTTAAATGCTTCAGGATTCAAACAGGGAGCCCTGTTCCAGCGCAGGTCCGGAGGGGGGGCCTTCTTGGCCCGGGGCCGGGGAAGCCTGCGGCGTTGCCGCATCCGGAGCGGGCGTGCTTTGCGCCTGTTCCGCTTCAGGGGCGGAGGCTTCTTCCTCCGCTTCTTCATCCCCGGATTTGGCCGGAGGCATGATGCGGGAGACGCGTTCCACTGGGTGCTTGGTGATGATGTTGCCTTGGGCGCCCCGGTTTTTAATCCTCAGCTCTGAGAAGTGGAATGGCCTGACCAGGTTGCGGAGTTTCAGCACGGCCTTCAGGTACACGTTCACGCTGATCTGGGCGCTGTTTTCCTCCGTCTCATGCACGGAGAAGTGGAAGATGCGCGTTCCCTTGGTTCCGAGCGTCAGGGGATATTCCTTGTCCCGGGTAAAGCCGCCTATATGGAAGCGTTTGGCGTACACCGGGCCGTCCCTGCCGTCCCGGTAAATCAGATTGAAGACGGGATCGTCATCTTTCTTGATCACGGAAATATAAAGGGGATTTTTACCGGCAAAGAATTTGTCCTGGATGCGCACGATTTTGAGCACCCCCGTACTGTCGATGACCAGCACGTCGTCCAGCGTGGAGCACTTGCAGACGGGGTTCCCCTTCTTGACGCCATAGCCGGCGAAGCCCTCTTCATCAATATACAGCGTTTCATTGGCCACGGCCACCTGGGCCCGGTCCACGGAGCCGAAAGAGGAGATTTCCGTTTTCCGGGGATAGGCCGCGCCATATTTTTTGCGCAGGGACTCAAACCAGCGGATGGTGAACCTGGTGAGCTGGCTGAGGTTCTTCTGCGTCTGTTCAATGTCCGCCTCAAGCTGCCGGATGTGCTGGTCCGCCTTGAAAGCGTCAAATTTGGAGATGCGCTTGATTTTGATTTCCGTCAGGCGCACCAGGTCGTCCCTGGTGATGGGGCCGCGCAGTGCGGCGGCAAAGGGCTGCAATTCCCGGTCAATGGTGTCCAGCACTTCCTCCCATGTCTCTGAATCTTCAATGGAGAGGTAGATGCGGTTTTCAATGAAGATCTTTTCCAGGCTTGCCTGGTGCCATGCCTCGTTGAGTTCCTTGAGGCGTATTTCCTGCTCCCGGCGCAGGATTTCCCTGGTGGAGTCCGTGTTGTAGCGCAGGATGTCGCTGACGCACATGAACCGGGGCTTTTCTTCCACAATGACGCAGGCGTTCGGGGAGATGCTGACCTCGCAGGCAGAGAAGGCGAACAGCGCTTTCCTGGTCTGCTCCGGGTCCGCTCCGGCGGGGAGGTGCACCAGGATGTCCGCGTGCTGGGCCGTATTGTCCTCAATGCGGGCAATTTTGATTTTTCCCTTCTCCGCGGCGGAGACGATGGAATCAATCAGGAGTTCCGTAGTGACCCCGAACGGTATTTCCGTGATGCGGAGGAGTTTTTTTGATTCCGTAATGATGCGCGCCCGGATACGCACGCGGCCCGTGCCGCGTTCCCCGTCCCGGTAGTTGGTGGCGTCCATCACGCCTCCGGTGGGAAAGTCCGGCAGAAGCTGGAAAGGCTGTCCGCGCAAATGGGCGATGGAGGCGTCAATCAGCTCATTGAAATTATGGGGGAGAATTTTACTGGACAGGCCCACGGCAATGCCTTCCGCCCCCTGGGCGAGAAGGAGGGGAAATTTGACGGGCAGGCTGACCGGTTCCTTGTTCCTGCCGTCATAGGAAAGCTGCCATTCCGTGACCTTGGGGCTGAATACCACATCGTGGGCAAAGGGGGTGAAGCGCGCTTCAATGTACCGGGAGGCCGCCGCGGGGTCTCCCGTCAGGATGTTGCCCCAGTTTCCCTGCGTATCAATCAGCAGCCCTTTTTGTCCCAGGCCCACCAGCGCATCTGCAATGGAGCGGTCGCCGTGCGGGTGGAATTTCATCGTGTCGCCCACGATGTTCGCCACTTTATTATAGCGTCCGTCATCCAGCCTGTCCATGGCGTGCAGGATGCGGCGCTGCACGGGTTTAAACCCGTCATTGATCTTGGGGACGGCCCGTTCCAGGATGACGTACGAGGCGTAATCCAGAAAGTAGTCGGCATACATGCCTTCCACGGACTGGCTCGCGGGAGCAATGTGGGCGGGTTGAGTCACGGCCGCAAATATTAAAGGAATTGTTCCGGAGGGGCAAGTGCGATCTCCGGAAAGAAAATAACCGGCCCTCCGTTAAGGAAAGCCGGTTATCGGGAGAAGGAATGGAGAACTATAATCAGGCCTGTCTGGCGGTCAGCCTGTTTTTGAGTTCCTCGGCTTCAGCGCGGAGGGTGTCAAGCTTGGCTGTCTGGGCTTCAAGGTCGGCAATTTCTTCCAGCACGGCGGCCAGACGGCGCAGGTCTGCGGGCTGGGCCGCTGCAAGGGGCTGCGCCTTGGGGGCCGCTGTGTTTTTGGTGCCGGGCTTGCGGCCGCGCTTGGCTTTAGTGGCCTTCATCCAGCTGGAAATAGTCACTGTGCTAATGCCATAGCGTTCAGCGGCTTCTTTCTGGGCGCCCCTTTTGTTCTGGGTTTTTCGTTCAGCAATGAAATCAAGAACGGATTGTTTTTCTTCAGGCGTATAGCGCCTCTTGTTTTTGGTGCTGTCGTTGGAATTCATGATATTGACGAGTGGTTCTTTGTTTAATAAAAGCTCCGGAGGGTAGCAAGAAAAAAGAGCATGTATTTTGACATGATTTAAAAGAACGTTTAAATAACGGTCACATGTTCTTGAGATTCATTATGGTTCCTATCCTTTATTCACGTTTTTTATCATTAAAAAATTGCGTTGTTTAACAATTTGTGCAAGGGCTTTTGAAGGATGTTTAAACGTCTTTTCATTTTCCGCTCCGCATGAAGCATTTTTCCGGAATACCTTTTTAAATCAGGGATTCCGGCGCGCTCCGCGTCCGTTCGTCAGCCGGGATTTTGAGATTGCAGGGCCGCGGATATCATGTAAAATCACCCCAATCTTCCAGCCATTTTATCATCATGACAGATCAGCCAGAATCCCCGTCTTCTCCAGAGGCTCCCAAATTACGCCGGCGTCTCGTAACGGCAGCCCCTCCCGCAGCGTCCAAGGTGAAGTTTGCTTCTCCTGCCGCGGAAGGCGTGGAAGTTGCCAAGCCGCGTTTCCTCACTCCTGAATTGCAGGCCAAGCTGGCCCAGGAGCAAGAAGAAGCCGCGCGCCGTGCCGCGGAGCAGGCGGAAGCGGACAGGATTGCCGCGGAAAAGGCTGCCGCCGAACAGGAAGCCGCCCGCATTGCCGCGGAAAAGGAAGCGGCGCGCATGGCCGCGGAGGAGGAGAGAGCCCGGCTTGCTGCGGAACAGGAACAGAAGGAAGCCGCTTCCAAGCCCATGGCGGACCCCGCGGTGGACGCCCAGATTCAGGATGCCCTCGCTAAAATAGCGGAAGCCCAGAAAGCCCTGGCGGACGCCCAGGCCGCTGCTCTGGCGCAGGCTGCCGGTGTGGCGCCTGCAGCTGCCCAGGAGCCGGAATCCGCTGTTGCGGAACCAGCCCCGGCCCCCGCTGCATCCACCGTTCCCAAATTGAAAGTTTTGAAGACCGCTCCGGCTCCTGCCAAGGAGGAGGAAGCGCCAGCCGCTGCCCAGGATGGAAGTTCCGTGCCCCGGCTGAAGGTGCTGAAATCCCCCCTGGGCCCAGCACCTGTTCCTTCTGCGGCGTCTGCCGCCTCTTCCCAGCCTGTGCCTGCCGCGGCGGCTTCCCCCACCGGCAGCATTCCCGTGCCGGGAACCGGCGGAATCCAGCCGCCTGCCGGGGCGGAAACCGCCCGGGAAATGGTTGCCTCCGTAGATAAATCCAAATCCCTGCTGAGGGGTGTGATTTACGGGGTATGCATTCTGGTGCTTGCCGCCGGCGGCGTGGGGATTTACGCATGGCATACCAATAGCAAGAAAGACCAGGTGGAAGGGGAAAACGCGCGCTTGAACGAGCTCGTGGTGGAAGGCGGCAAATTGGGCCGCAGCCGCCTTTTTGATTCCAAAAATCTTGGCCGTGTTCCGGACGTGAAAGTCGTGCCGAATGCGGAGGACGCCGCCCTGCTGCTCTCCAATGTTAGGGGAGTCAAGGGGAACCGGGAAAACTGGCCCGGAGCCGCCCACCTGGTTTCCATCATGGCCCAGATGGATGACAACATCGCCCGCCAGGTGGTGGAAGACATGAAGAAAAACGTCGGCAAGTACAGCAAGGAAAAATACTCCATGATGGTGACGCTGCTGGCCAAATCCTCCAGCCCCGCCATGCGTGACATGCTGAAAGACCTGTACGCCTCCATCAGCGAGAGCAAGAACAAGAAGATTCAGGACAAGCAGGCCGTGGTGCTCAAGTACATGCGCTTTGCGATGAAGCTGGACGACCTGGACGACATCATGAAGATTCTCCAGCAGAAGGATGCTTCCCAGGACCTGGTTTCCTCCGCCTTCCGCACGGCCCGCTACCTGATTGACGAAGCTCCCCCCGCCAAGCGTACGGCCCTGTCTTCCAAGCTGCTGCAGTACCAGAAGGACATGCCGGAGGAAAACGTCAAGATCCTCTACAAGCTGCTGGCCCGCACGGGTGATCCCAAGGTGCTGGACATGATGGAAAAGAGCTACAAGGAAGACCCCAAGAAGGCCCTGGCCATCGTCACCGCCTGGGGGGACTGGAATACGGATGACGCCGTTCCGTACCTGTTCAAGGCCTGGAAGGATGAATCCCTGCATGAACGCGTGCGCACCCAGGCCCATGATTCCATTCTCCGCGTGCTTTCCGTGGACCGTGACCGGGATGACAACGCCACCCTCAAGCTGTTTGAACCCCTCATTGCGGATGCCAAGACGAGCGAACGCCGCCAGTTCCTGGTTTCCGCCTTCAAGCGGCTGAGCAACCGTCCTTATGTGATCCGCCTGCTGGGCCGCATCAAGCAGACGGCGGAAGACCACAGGAATGAGGTGGAACCCAAGTTCCAGGCCGCGGAAGAAGCCCTGTTCAAGGCGGAAGACAAGTTCAAGGCCAACCCGAACGATGCCGCCGCCAAGGCTGATTATGAAGCCAAGGAAAAGGTTTACAATGAACTTGCCAGTGAGAAGACTGGTGAAGACAAGGTGATTACGGCAGTAGAAAAAGCCCTGGAAAAGGTTAAAAAGACGCCTGTTCCCACCAAGAAGGCCGCCTCTGACGACAGGGAGGATGACGAGTCTTCCGTCATCAAGACCATTTAATTGGTTTTACCAACCGTATCCGGAAACCGGAGGGAGGCATCCCTCCGGTTTTTTTGTGGAAGAAGCCATGAAGAATCGCCAGGCCCTTGCGGCAGCTGAAAAGAAACCGGGCATGATCCGGGCTTGGTTGGCGGGAAGCGGAGCTTGAAGCCCGCAGGGCGGGCGAATCTGGAAGAGGAGGGAATCAAGCCTCCGCTTCCGGTTGGCGGCGGGATGACTTGCCGGGGTATGCGGTATTTTCCGGTCTCTTCTACAGCAGCGATCCCGCCTGGTACACCAGCGTAGCCGTCAGA
Source organism: Akkermansia muciniphila (assembly GCF_002884975.1). NCBI lineage: Bacteria > Pseudomonadati > Verrucomicrobiota > Verrucomicrobiia > Verrucomicrobiales > Akkermansiaceae > Akkermansia > Akkermansia muciniphila. The sequence goes on from NZ_PJKB01000001.1 coordinate 53,451, forward strand.
AAGCCCAGCAGCGTCAGCCCCGCAAATTGAGCCAGCGCGAACCACCAGGTGCCAGCCTCCCGTTTGGCGACGGTGACGGTGCCGATGCAGGGCAGGGCGATAAGGCAGAATATCATGATGCTGATGCCTTGCAGAGGGGTATAGCTGGCCTTGAGACGGGCATTCAGCGTCTGCTGGGCCGCGGGGCCGGAGTCCCCGTCCTGCACGGCAAAGAGGATGCCCATCTGGGTGACGAAGATTTCCTTGGCGGCAAAAGCGCCCAGCAGCGCGGAATTGATTTTCCAGTCAAAGCCGGCCACTTGCGTGACAGGTTCCATCCAGTGGCCTATCTGCCCGGCGTAGGAATGCTCCATGGCCGCGGCGGCAGTCGGCGCGGCGCCTTCCTCCGGCTTGGGGTAGGTATTCAGGAACCACAGGATGATGGAGGCGCCCAGGATGAAGGTTCCCGCCTTCCGGACGTACATGAAGGCCCGGGACCACATCAGAAGGCCCACCTTGCGCAGGGAGGGGAGGCGCAGGCGTTTCATGTGGTGGAGGGAGTCCCTCTGCACGGTCTTGAAGAACGTGTTTTTCAGGAGCCGGGCGCAGCAGAGGGCCAGCATGACGCCGCTGGCGTAAATGCCGAACAGCACGGTAGCCTGCAAGCGGGAGGGAAACAGGGCGGAGACGAACATCATGTAGATGGGCAGGCGCCCTGCGCAACTCATCATGGGCAGTACGGCGATGGTGACCAGCCGGTCATTGCGCGCGCCAATCCTCCGGGTGGACAGGATGGCGGGAACCGAGCAGCCGAAGCCGAGCAGGAGGGGGGCAAAGCTGCTGCCGTTCAGCCCCATGATTTTCATGATGCGGCTCATGAGGCGGGAGACGCGCATCATGTACCCGCTGTTTTCCAGCACGGTGATGGCCCCGAAGAGCAGCACCACGTTCGGCAGGAAGGCCAGGACGCCCCCTACGCCGCCCACCACGCCTTCACCCAGCAGGGATTGCAGGCGGGGCCACGGTTCCAGCATGTGGCTGGCCCAGACGCTGAACATCTGCGTGCCCGTCTGGATCAGTTTGACCAGGGGATCCCCGATGGCAAAGCTCAGGAAAAAGATGACGTAAACAATGCACAGGAAGATAAGGGACCCCCATATCCTGTGCATCAGGACGGCGTCCAGCCTGGCTCTCCACCTGTTTTCCTGCGCCTCTGCCTCCCGTTCCATAAGTTACGGAGCATAAATTAGACCCTGCTAATTTGACAGGCAAGCTTAAAAATCACGGCTGTGCGGGAAGGGTTTTCTGGATGCCCCCGGTTCCTTTCCGGAGTTGCTCCAATAGCCTCCGGAAGTCCGGCTTCCGCTAGCGGCGCATGGCCGCAAGCCCCTGAATGAAAAGGATGGCCGCCGTGCAGCCGAAGATCATGGACGGCAGCCACTGGAGCATGTACAGCGGGTCCGTGGAGTCGTTCCCGTAGGAGGGGAAGATGAAGGCCAGGATTATTGCAACCAGGGCCAGTCCCCACGCCAGCCAGGATACGGCGGGAACGGTGCCGCCGGTTTCCGTGGTTATGGGATGCCTGAGGATTTCTTCCATGGGACCGCGGGCATCGGCGTCCCGCCCGGAAGAAGCAGGCTGCTTTCTTTTAACGGGAGGGAGGGACGGCGTTTTCTTCATGCCGTTTTCCTCATTCTGCCCGGAGGGGGAAGAGGGGGCTTCCCCGAAGGGAAGCCCCGTTTTAACGTGAATCAGAACGCCGCACGACGTGCAGCGCATGCCGGCTTTTGCATCCAGTTCAGCCGGGTAGGTGTACCCGTGCCCGCACTGGGAGCATGTGGCGGATTCTCTCATGATTCAGGTTGACTGGCTGTTGTTAGTCGTCCAGGGGAAGCAGGTCCACCAGGTCCGCCTTGGTTTCCGGCCTTTGGCGGATTTCCTGGAGCTTGGCCTTCATTTGTTCGCAGACGTCCGGATGCTGGGCGGCCACGTTGTTGAGTTCCTTGGGGTCCTTTTCCAGATCAAACAGGCTGCCGCCTTCCGGTGACTTGCTCATCTTGGCGGAGGCGCCGTTGATCCCGTCGCGGATAGCTACGCCGGCGGGAATGAACTTCCACTTGCCGTGGCGGATGGCCAGAGCCTTGCCGGTGCTGTTGATGACGTGGTAGTCACGTCCCTTGGCGGATTTGCCCAGGAGGGCGGCCATCACGTTTTCAGAGTCGCGGAAGGAGTTGGCCTTGCCGGGTTCCAGCAGCTGTTCCAGGGAGGCTCCCAGGTCCATCTGGTTGAACAGGGCCTTGCTGGTGGCTCCGGGTTTGACCACTCCGGGCCATTTGACGATGAACGGAATGCGGGAGCCGCCTTCCAGAATGCTGTACTTGCCGGCTCGGAAGGGGCCTGCCGGGGAGTGGGTGGCGTTGTCCCGGACGGCAAAATCCTTGTAGCCGTCGTCAAGCACGGGGCCGTTGTCGCTGGAGAAGATCACCAGGGTGTCTTTTTCCAGGCCGGCTTTTTGCAGGGCTTCCGTGATGCGGCGCACGCATTCGTCCAGCTCCACGGTCACGTCGCCGCGCACGCCGTGCTGGCTCTTGCCCACAAAGCGTTTTTCCGGGCAGCGCGGCACATGGATGTCATGCGTGGCGAACATCAGGAAGAACGGTTCCTTGGCCTTGGCGCTCTTCTGGATGTATTCAATGGCCTTTTCCGTGATGACATCCGCGTTTTCCTCATCCTTCCACAGGGCGCTCTTGCCGCCCTTCATGAAGCCGATGCGACCGATGCCGTTGATGACGGCCTGGTTGTGGCCGTGGCTCCACATGAGCTTGAGCAGGTCCTTGTTGTCCTTGCCGTTGGGCAGTCCGGGGAAGTTGTGCTGGTAGGACACTTCAATGGGGTCGTTCGGGTCCAGATTGCGGACATTGCCGTTTTCCAGAATCACGCAGGGAACGCGGTCTCCCGTAGCGGCAAAGATGAAGCTTTCATCAAAGCCGATTTCGTTCGGGCTGGGCGCGATGTGCTTGTTCCAGTCAATCTTCTTTCCCTTTTCCCCCAGGCCCAGGTGCCACTTGCCCACCATGTAGGTCTTGTAGCCGTGGGATTGGAGCATCTTGGGCAGGGTGGGCTTCTTGGTGTCGATAATCAGGGCGGCGTCCCCCGGCAAAATGCCTGTGCCTTCCTTGCGCCACGGATATTCCCCGGTGAACAGGGCATAGCGGGAGGGGGTGCAGACGGAGGTGGTGGAATACGCGTCCGTAAAGCGGACGCCCTGCTTGGCGAGCTTGTCAATGGAAGGGGTGGGAATCCCCTTGGCTCCATAACAGCCTACGTCCCCGTAGCCGAGGTCGTCAGCGTAAATCATGACGATGGCTTTGGGCGGCTTGACCTTGGGCGTAGTGGCGGCCGGGCAGGCCGCTGCCGCCGCCAGGGCCAGCATCAGGTGTAATGCGGTTTTATTCATTGTTATCAGGTGTGTGTATGGTATTTGCTTGAGAAAGTGGTGAATGGGCGCCGTAGTTTAGACGGCGGCCGGTTCGTCCGAACCTGGCGGGGGCTGTTCATGAGGTTCGTCCGGGGGAGGTAGCGGCTCCGTCATGGGGCGCATGCTGGCGTTCTGCCAGATGTACCGCTTGTAGAGCACCTTGATGGCGGCCGTGAGGGGGACGGCCAGCAGGGCGCCGATCAGGCCGCCCAGAATGAGCGTCCAGATCAGCACGGAAAACATGACCGTAAGCGGGTGCAGCTCCACGGAATCCCCCACGATTTTCGGCTGGATGACCCATCCGTCAAACTGGTTGACGGCCAGGAAAATGCCGGAGACGATCAGCACGTGCTGGAAATCCCCCCACGTAAACCAGGCCAGCAGCACCGCGGGGATGAAGGCGGTGATGATGCCCAGGTACGGCACGATGCCCAGCACGCAGACCGCCGCGCCGATGGTGACGGCGTACGGCAGCCCGAGCAGCTTCAGGCAGATGGCGATCAGGATGCCTTCAATGATGCTCACCAGCATCTGGCCGCGGAAGAAGGAAATCAGGTATCCGTTGATTTCCTCCATGGTGTCCACCACGTCCTTTCTGAATTTGGAGGCCTTCAGGGGCAGGATGCTGGGCCACTTTTCCCTGATCTTGTCTGCCTCCAGCAGGAAGTAGAAGGCAAAGATGGGGGTGATCAGGATGCTCACCATGATGCCTATGGTGCTGTACAGGGCCCTCCCGCCGGACGTGAGCCAGCTCATCAGCTTGTCCTGGTAAAAAGAGGAATTGATGGTCATGTACGCCCCCAGCTTTTCCCGGGCCGTCTTGGCGTTTCTCAGGTCATGGAGTTCCGCCACGGAATAATGGCCTGCGTTCAGCTCCCGCAGGCTGGTGCTGTAAACGCTGTCGATGGTGCGGGAGATGAAGGGGATTTCAATGGTTGAGTCAATCAGCTCGGAGGTTTTGTCCCAGAGCTCCATCCGGTTGTCGATCAATTCGTCCGTCTGCCGGATCAGGGGGGGCAGGATGGTGGCGCCGAAGCCCACCATGACGGCCAGCGCCGCGAACATGACCGTGACCACGGCCCACGGACGGGAAAATTTAAGGTGAACCAGCCAGGAGACAATCGGTTCCAGCAGATAGGAGATGACGGCGGCAATCAGGATGGGCAGGAGCACCGGTTCCAGAAATCCCAGGACCTCCACCACTTCAAAAATGACGAAGGCCGCAATGCACAGCATCGCCAGGATGGCGACGCCCGTCAGGGCGCACCAGCAGGTTTTTTTCTGGAAGGATGAAGGAATGCCGCAGGCGTCAGTGCCGTCATTGGTATTCTGCTGCTGTGCGTTGTTCATACCGGTTGTAGAGAGATGGCTGGATGGGCGCGGATTCAGGCGGCTGGGCCTTTTTCCGGTTGGTCTTCAGGTGCCGGGGCGGATTCTTCCGCGGAACCCGCAGGCTGCGGTTCCCCGGCGCCTTCCCGTCCCTGGTCCTTTTCCTCCTGCTGCTTGACGTGGTTTTCAAACTCCTTCTCCGTAATAGCCTGGGGCGTGGGGTAATAATCCCCGGCAGGGGGCGCGGCCGGAACTTCCCACTGAATACGCACCAGTTTGTTTCTGCGCTGGACCACAACGCTGGCCTGCGCCCCCCGCTGGGTGGTTACATATTCTACGAGATCCGGGTAGGGATTCTTTCTCCCGTTGATGGAAACGAGCACATCCCCCGTCCGGAGTCCGGCATCCCAGGCGGGCGACCATTCGGCCACATAGGCCTTCATGGGACCGTTTCCGTTGCGGTCCTGGATGAAGGTTCCGCCCATCAGGTTGAAGGAGGCGGGGGCAGGCATGCGGTGGGTGGTGGAGCTGAAATAGAGGGCGTTCCCCGGCCCGTCCAGCCAGAACTGGCGTGCGGACAGCGCGCCGTATCCCAGGATGATGTCAATATCATTGGGAATGCCCATCACGTCCGGATTGGCGAAGCTTTCACAAAGCAGGATGTTTTTCAATTCCAGGGGGCCCAGCTGGAAGGAGCTTACATGCATGCATTCATGAGCGTAAAATCCTCCCGCGGCGGGGCTGTAGCCGGAATAGACGCTGACAAACGCGTCCGGATAGGCCTGCTTGATGGCGCTCCAGCGTTTCTTGGAAATATAGACGGCATGGGGCGCTCCCGTATCCAGAATGATGCGGCGCCCGTGCTTGTCCGCAATCTGCGGGTAGTCGGAACCGGGGATCAGGGCCAGCTTGTGCCAGCTCTTGATTTTGGCGGGAAGCTTGTTGAAAAAACGGTGGGAGCGTTTGGGATAGTTAATGTTCCATACGTACTTGCGGATGCACTCCCAGCCCAGCAGGCCGTCATAGGGGGCCTGGTCCACCATCACCACATCCTGTTTCCGGGAGATGGGCTCCCCGTCTTCCTTCAGGGAAATGGGAACATTGGCCGTGCGCATGACGCCCCTCCCGCGCAGGCGTGCGCCTATGGATTCCACCGCCGGGGAGAAAAGCAGGGAGGTCTGCACGGCGCCCGTGTCCACCCCCATCATCAGCTGCGTTCCGGAGCTCCAGGCCAGGGCCACGGGGGTGCCGTCCAGCGGGTTGGCCGCGTCAATGGGCGGCGAACTGCTGTCCTGGATGGGCCGGTGCGATACGCAGGAGGCGCACAGCACGGTTGCCAGAAGCAAAATGGAGAAACGGAACATAAAGCGTTCCATTCATAACAAACAGACCAGACGCTGGCAAGGTTTCCTTGCTGCCTGCGGGGCATTTTGGCGGCATCTGAGGGCAAAACTTGCCACGCAGGCAGGATTTGATCATGTAGAACCATGATATTCAGGATATTGGCATGCATGGTTTTTCTGGGTTCCGTGTCATGGCCGGGCATCCCTGCGCCGCCGGTTCCGGGCGTTTCCGCTCCTCCGGAACTGCGGCTGGTCCAGGCGTGCGTGGAAAAAAGCCGCGGCAATGTCATGATTTCCCCCTTCTCCCTGTATGAAGTTCTCCGTTATATGTTGCCGGGAGCGGCAGGAGAAACGGGGAAGCAGATGGAAGCCGTTTTGCCGGGTAACGGCGCCACCGGAAAAGAGTGGTCTTTTTTATCAGAAGATTTTTCCCGGTCATGGCGCTGTTATTCCGCCAGCCGTATTTTTGCGGACCGGTCCGTGAAATTGAAGGAAGACTATGTAAAGGCCGTGGGGGCGGACCGCGTGGTTCCGGCTCCGTTCCGGGAAAACATGGCGGAAGCCGTCCGGCAGGTCAACGCCTGGGCGGCGAAAAACACGGACAACCGGATCAGGAACCTTATGAACCCGCAGGAAATCAGTGGCCGGACAGTGCTTGTCCCGGTCAGCGCCGTGTATATGAAGGCGTTCTGGGACAGCAGGTTTGAAGAGAAGACCACGGCGGGAACGTTCTTCCGGGAGGACGGCTCTTCCTGCATCATGCCCATGATGAAGCAGCAGGTCTTTACGGAAGGAAATTCATGGCCCAGGCAGGGCGGAATGTATGATGAGAAGGAGGGCGTGCGCGCAGCCAGCCTGTTCTTTGCCGGGGGGAAGGGGGCTCCGGTGTTTATGGCCGTTCTGCCTCCGAAGGGGAAAAAGCTGAAACAATTCATTGCCGGAACTCCCCCTCGCGGGAAAGGACCGGAAATAGAATTCAACCGCCCTTTCCTGTGGCTCATTTACAGCCCGGAGGACAGGGCGGTGGTCTTTGCCGGAACCTATTCCGGTCCGGAATGCCTGAAAAAGGAATAGGGGTCATGAACCCCGCATGCTCCCAAAAACCTTGATTTTCGCGGGGGGCTCTATAGGGTGGGGGTGCGCCGTTATGACCACCCCTACGTTTGAAGATGCCGTGAGCCGCATTGTGCGGAAGGACTCCCGTTTCTCGGAACGGGCGTATGCCTTTCTGAAAGATGCGCTGGATTTCACCATGCAGCGCATTGAAGAGCAGGAAGACGGCTCCCAGCGCCATGTCAGCGGGCAGGAGCTGCTGGAAGGCTTCCGTGATTACGCCCTGAGCCAGTTCGGCCCCATGGCCTCCACCGTGTTGAAGGACTGGGGGCTGCGCAACGGGAAAAATGTGGGGGAGATGGTTTTTTTACTGATTGAGGAGGATGTGTTTTCCAAGCAGCCGGAAGATTCCCTGGATGACTTCAAGGGATTCATGAGTTTCCGCAAGGCGTTTGAGGAGCCTTACGAATTCCAGGACCAGCCCAGTTGACCGATCATACCGCCATGAGCAAGGAACCTGATGTACGCTGGCCCGCTGAATGGGAACCGCAGGACGCCGTGTGGATTTCCTGGCCCCACCGCAGGGATCTGTGGCAGGGCGGCCTGGATGAACTCCGGCAGACTTACGGGCGCGTGGCTGCGGCCATCGCCCCGCATGCCCGCGTGTGCGTGAATGCCGCGGAAGCCCTTCATCCGGGCATCCGGCAGACCATGCGGGATGCGGGGGTGCGGGAGGAACAGTACAGCCTGTTCAATCATCCCACCAATGACGTCTGGTGCCGGGACCACGGCCCCGTCTTTGTGCAGGACGTGAAGGACGGCTCCCTGATGCTGGCGGACTGGCAGTTTAACGCGTGGGGCGGCAAATTCGCTCCCTGGGACCTGGACAACGGCATTCCCGCCCTGATGGGAGCTGCGCTGGGGCTGCCCGTGCGCGGCTCCTCCATGATTCTGGAGGGGGGCGCCATTGAGGGGAATGGAGACGGCCTGCTGGTGACGACGGAATCCGTGCTGCTGAATCCCAACCGCAACCCGGAATGGAGCCGCGCCGCGATGGAGGAGGAGCTGCGGCGCATGCTGGGCGTGAAGACCGTTTTCTGGCTGGGTTCCGGCATTGAGGGGGATGATACGGACGGCCACATTGACGACATGGTGCGCTTTGTGCGCCGGGATGCCGTAGTCTCCATCGTGGAGCCGGATTCCTCCTCCCCCCATTACCGCGCCCTGGCGGAGAACAATGAACGGCTGCAGGATTTGAAGTGCGTGGACGGCTCCGGCGTGGAGGTTGTTCCGCTGCCCATGCCGGACCCGCTCCGGGCGGAGGACTGGCGGCTGGACCAGCTTCCGGCCAGTTACGCCAATTTCCTGATCGTAAATGACGCCGTCATTGTTCCCGTGTTCAACCAGCCCCGGAATGACGACCGCGCCCTGGGCATTCTGCGGGAATGCTTCAGCGGAAAACAGGTGGTGGGCGTGGATGCCCGCAAGCTGGTGCTGGAGGGCGGGGCCATCCACTGCATCACCCAGCAGCAGCCCCGGCCGCGGAAGGAGGAGCCATGAGCGAGGGGGAAGGCGTAACGGTGGATGTGATTCTGCCGATGGAGAAGGCCGGGGACGAGCGGGCGCGCCGCGCCGCCGTGGCGGAAAAACTGGGCATTTCCCCCTCCCGGATCAGGGAACTGCGCCTGCTGAAGGAATCCATTGATTCCCGGCAGAGGAAAATTTTATTTCAGCTCCGGTTTCTGGCGGGGGTGGATGAGCCGCTGCCTCCGGAGCGTCTCCCCTCCCGGGATTATCCGCCCGTGAAGCCCGGCGCCCCGGTGGCGCTGATTGTGGGATTCGGTCCGGCGGGGATGTTCGCCGCCCTGCGCTGTCTGGAGCTGGGGATGAAGCCCGTGGTGCTGGAACGGGGGAAGGACGTCTCCTCCCGCCGCTTTGACCTGGCTCCCATCCTGCGGCAGGGCACGGTGATTGAGGATTCCAACTACTGCTTCGGAGAGGGCGGGGCCGGCACGTTCTCGGACGGCAAGCTGTATACGCGCGCCACCAAGCGCGGCCCGGTGAGGGAGGTTTATGAGATATTCGTAGCCCACGGCGCGCCGCGGGAAATTCTGACGGACGCCCATCCGCACATCGGCTCCAACCTGCTGCCGAACGTGGTGAAGGCCATCCGGGAATCCATCCTGCGCGCAGGCGGGGAAATTCATTTCAACGCCCGGGTGGATCATCTGCTCCGTTCCGCGGACGGGCGGCGCGTACGCGGCGCGGCCTGTGCGGATGGCCGGGAGTTTGCGGCGGACGCCGTCCTGCTGGCTACCGGGCACAGCGCGCGGGACGTGTACCGCATGATGCTGGCGGAGGGGCTGGCGCTGGAACAGAAGCCCTTTGCCGTGGGGGTGCGCATTGAACATCCCCAGGCATTCGTGGATGCGCGGCAGTACCATCTGCGCCCGGACGGGAAACGCCCGGAACAGCTTCCGGCGGCGCGCTACTCCGTGACCACGACCATTCAGGACCGCGGCGTCCACTCCTTCTGCATGTGCCCCGGCGGCTTTATCGTACCCGCCGCCACGGAAAATGACGAGGTGGTGGTCAACGGCATGTCCCTGGCCCGGCGTGACTCCCCCTTTGCCAACGCGGGCTTTGTGGTCAGCGTGCATCCGGAGGACACGGAAGCCTTCCGCAGGGAGCACGGCGTTCTGGCGGGAGTGGCCTACCAGAAGGCGCTGGAAACCGCCTCCAGCCGCGCCGGAGGAGGCATGCAGAAAGCCCCCGCCCAGAAAGTGGAGGATTTTTTCAAGGGGGGCGTTTCCTCCTCCCTTCTTCCCACCAGCTACCACCCCGGCATTGCATCCCATCCCCTGCATGAACTGCTTCCGCCGGAAATCGTGTGGCGCATGCGGGAGGGACTGCGGCAATTTGACCATAAATGGCGCGGATTTGCCGGGCCGTCCGCCCAGCTCATCGGCTGTGAGACGCGCACCAGCTCCCCCGTGCGCATTCCGCGGGACTCCGCCACGCTGGAGCATCCGGGACTGGAAGGCCTGTACCCTTGCGGGGAAGGTGCCGGTTATGCAGGGGGCATTGTTTCCGCCGCCCTGGACGGCCGCCGCTGTGCGGAAGCCATGGCGCAGCAGGCGCGGGGCTGATGAAAGATTCCGGGCCGTAAGCTTGCGGCGCTCCCTGGCGGCCCTCCTTTCCGGCACGGGGACGGGAATCGTTCCTTGCCCCCGGTTCATCACATGGCCGCACTGCCGGGGGCATAATAAGGTAATGCCCTCCGGTTCACTCCCGTGCATATTCAGAGATAAAGGCCTGGCAATCCGGTTTTCCGGTCCTTATAAAGAAAATGGGGATTTTAAGATTTCCCCGGTAAAGTTGAGCCGGAAAGGTAAAATAGTGAAGGAACAGGAGTTTCCCGCAGATTTCGAACAATCGGGGGGCGCAGCTGTCCAAAATGAGCCATGAGAGCGTTCCGGATCTTCTTAATACTGTGCCCCGTGTGGTTCGCGCTGCCCGGCGTGGCCCAGGATGTGGGGGCTCCCGGCATGCCTAATGTGGACCTGGAAACTCCTTCCGGGCAGAAGCTGGCACAGGAGAGGGCGTCCATCCGCAAGTTCTTCGTGCTGCTTTATTTGGCGGTGATCCTGCCCGCCATGGAAAACCAGAGTGATCTTTGCAGGGAGAAAGACCTTTATCCCCTCATGCTGGCCGCTTTTCCGGAGCAGGAGCTGAAGGAATGCCCGCAGGGGCTCCAGCATCTGATGAATGCCAGGGTGCGGGAGCTGAAGGACGCCGTGGACGGGAAGAGGGAATTAAAGACAATCCCGTTTAATCCTGAAGACCGGGAACTTTTCCTTTTCCTGGCGCAATACGGCATGGAGGACGTGTGCCAGCAGGTCATGAACTGGATAAGGCAGGAAGTCAACGCCAGCGGGGACATGGACCAGGAATCCTTTGTCCAGGCATTCAGGAAGTTCCGTGACAAGGTGCGTTCAGGGCATCTGGTGATGCCGGAAGCGGTGGAGGACTGAACCCGGAGCCGGAGTTCTACCGGAATGGACCGGAGCCGCCTGTGGGAAACACGGGGGAAAACTCATTGTCTGCGGACGCTCATGTGCTATGATGCGGACATGTCCGGGGCCAGCCGTCTTTTATTATTGGGCGTATTGCTGGGCGGCCTGTGCCCTCTTTCCTCCCGGGCGCAGGATATTGCCGCTCCCTCCATGGCGAATGTGGATTTGGAGACGGAGGAGGGAAAGGCTCTGGAGCGGGACCGGGAGGCCGTTGGCAGGGTGGTCATGCTGGGGCATGTCATGAGCATGATAGCGACCCTGGAGACGGAGGGCAGGGATATGCGGGAAGTCCTGGCGGCCGTGTACGCCAGCCAGCAGTCCGCTATTCCTCCTCACATGCTGGAAAAGTGCCCGCCCGACTACAGGAAAGCCTATGAGGCGGTGAAGGAGGAAATGGGAAAGCTCCTGGACAGGATGCGCAGGGAGAAGATGGACGATGTCCAGTTCCTCACGGCTTGTAAGGAATTTTACATCCGGAGCAATGAGATCAGTGCTGCCGTGGGAGAAAAATACCGCTTGAAAGAACGCAGCATCTCTCTTTTTGAGGCATTGAACCGCAAACTCCGGGTATTGGAGAAGGAGGAAAAAATAAAGTTGCTCCAACAGATGAAGGATGAACTGATTGCCGGAAAAATGGAAATCCCCGGGATGGCTGAAGACACGGACGATGAAGCCGGAGGGCGCTTGAACGTTTTTGTAAGGTAATGAGAATGCGGAAATGGGTATAGGGCGCCATTCCGGCGAGGTGTTCCGCTCAGGAGCGGTTCGGAGTCGGGATGTTGCCGTTCCGGCGTTTTTGTTCTTGCGCCCGGGCGCTTTTTCGGCCCGCGGCCCCCGCCGTTTTTTTTAAAGGTTAAGTCTTGCCAGGGCAGGGGGCTTGGGGCCATAATCTGCAAGTTTTACAACCGCACACACAGCCATGAAAGTCATCGTCATCTACGGCAGCCCGAATGATAAACCCTTTATGGAACCCGCCCGCGAGTATTTTACGCAGGAGAACGTTCCGTATGAAGAAACCGTCCTGTCCGCCCACCGCGACCTTCCGGAACTGGTCAAGTTCCTGGGTGAGCTGGAAGCCAGCGGAGAAAAGGCCGTGATTCTGGCCGTGGCCGGCCTGTCCGCGGCCCTTCCCGGCGTGGTGGTGATGAGCTGCTCCCTTCCGGTCATCGGCGTGCCCGTTCCCGGCGGCCCCCTGAACGGCATTGACGCCCTGCTGGCCATCGCCCAGTGCCCGGGCGGCGTGCCCTGCACCACGGTGGGCCTGCATAAGAAGACCCCTGTTAACGCCGCCATGGCCGCCCACCGCATTCTGAAGCTGGCCGGCCTGTAACCGTTCACTCCTTTACCTTCCGGCAGATGATTCCTCCTCCGTCACAGGAAATCGTGTTGGACGGCCCGGGGATTTCCCGTGCGCTGGAGCGCATGGCCCACGGCATCGTGGCCCGCTTCCCCGGGGAGCCGCTCGCCATCGTGGGCCTGCTCAGCCAGGGGGACATTATCGCCCGGAGGCTGGTGGACAAGGTGAAGGAACTGGGTGTGGAAGCCCAGTGCGGAGCCATTGACATTTCCCTGTACCGGGATGACATTTTCAAGCTGGAGGCTCGTCCCTCCCTCCGCTCCTCCAACCTCTCCTTTTCCACGGATGACATGAGGGTGGTGCTGGTGGACGACGTCCTTTACACGGGGCGCACCATCCGCGCGGCCCTGAACGCCCTCTTTGACTACGGGCGTCCGGCCCGCATAGAGCTGGCCTGCCTGATTGACCGCGGGGGGCGGGAGGTGCCCATCCAGCCGGATTACACGGGCCACGTGCTGGACCACGCCGGGGCCAAGGTCATCGTAAGCATGAAGGAGGCCGACGGCGAAGACCGTGTGGTCATTGCCGCCAATTAAACAGTTCTTTAATCCATTACCCGTTTTTCATGAATCCCCGCAAGGATCTTCTCAACATCTCCTCGTTGACCGACGAGGAAATTCATACGCTGCTGGATTCGGCCGGTCCGATGAAGGAGCTCTTCACCAAAAGCGTCAAAAAGGTGCCTGCCCTGAAAGGGAAGTCCGTTTTGACGCTTTTTTATGAGCCCAGCACCCGCACCCGCTCCTCCTTTGAGGTGGCGGCGGAACGCCTGTCCGCGGACGTGACCAACTTCACGGTGTCCACCTCTTCCGTGGTGAAGGGGGAATCCGTGCAGGACACGATCGCCACGCTCCAGGCCATGAAGGTGGATTACGTGATTGTGCGCCATTATAACAGCGGCCTGCCGAACGTGATTGCGCGCCATACCTGCGCCAGCGTCATCAATGCCGGGGACGGGGCGCATGCCCATCCTTCCCAGGCGCTGCTGGATTCCTTCACCATCCGGGAGGTGTTTCCGGAGGTACGGGGAAAGCGCGTGCTGATTGTGGGGGACATCCTGCATTCCCGCGTGGCGCGCTCCACCTCCCTGCTGATGAAGAGGCTGGGGATGGAAGTGGCCTACCTGGGGCCCGGCTCCCTGGTGCCGCGCACGGAGCATTCCGGCATTCCCCGCTTTTCAGATTTCAACGAGGCGTTCGCGTGGAAGCCGGACGTGATTTACCTGCTGCGCGTGCAGAAGGAACGGCAGGACGCTCCCTTCTTCCCCAGCGCCCGGGAGTACAACAAGATTTACGGCGTCACGGAGGAACGGCTGGAGCGCATTTCCGGTGAAGGCCTGTACATCATGCATCCGGGCCCGGTCAACCGCGGCGTGGAAATCTGCGACCTGGCAATGGATTACGAGCGCTGCCTGATCAACCGGCAGGTGGAGAACGGCATCGCGTGCCGCATGTCCATCCTTTACCATCTCACCCCGCAAACCCAGCACTAATTGTTCATGAAAACTTCCGTACTTATTCGCAATGCCCGGCTGGCGGACGGTTCCGCTCCGGTGGATATTCTGGTTTCCGGAGGGGTGATCGCCGCCAAGGCGCCTGCCGGAACGCTCTCCGAGGATTCCGCGGAGAAGGTGCTGGACGCCTCCGGCAAGCTGGTGCTCCCTGGCCTGTTTGACATTCATGCGCACCTGTGCCAGCCCGGACGGGAAGACAAGGAGCGCGTGGCCACGGCTACCGCGGCCGCCCTGCATGGCGGCGTGACCGGCCTGATGGCCATGCCGGATACCGATCCCGTGATGGACAACGCCGCCCAGATCACCACGTTCATGGAAATCTGCCGCACGGACGCGCTGGTGGAGGTCATCCCCTCCGGCTGCCTGACCAAGGGGGACGGCGGTGAAGAGCAGGCCTCCTACGATTCCCTGCGCGCCAAGGGCGTGCGCTTTATCACGGACGGGGACCGCGCGCCGGACAACATGCTGCTGCTGTACCGCGCCATGCAGTACGCCAGCAATTTGAACCTCACCTTCGCCCTGCGCGGGGACGTGCCGTCCCTGACGGCCAAGGCCACCATGCACCCGGGCACCACCTCCTACCGCCTGGGGCTGACGGGCTCCCCCTCCTGCGCGGAGGAAATAGGCATGGAAACCATCATCCGCCTTTCCGTGGAGACGGGCAACTCCCTGCACGTCCAGACCGTTTCCACCGCCGGCAGCGTGGACATCCTGCGCCGCTGCAAGCCGGAAACCGCCGGGTTGAGCGCGGAAGCGGCCCTTCACCACCTCCTGTTCACGCATGAGGACGTGGGCCGTTACGATACCAGTTACAAAACCCTGCCGCCCCTGCGGGACCAGTCGGACGTGGATGCCCTGATTGCCGCGGTGAATGACGGCACCATTGACTGCATCGTTTCCGACCACACGCCCTGCACTCCGTTCTCCAAGCTTCAGGACTTCGTCGTCGCGCCGCAGGGCATGATTGCGCTGGATACGTTCCTTCCCGCCATTTACCAATATCTGGTTCAGCCCGGGAAAATGTCCTGGCAGACGGTGGCGCGCGCATGCAGTGACGCTCCCCGCAGGCTCATGGGCCTGCCTCCCGTCTCCCTGGAGGAAGGCGCTCCGGCCAACCTGGTGCTGTTTGACCCGGAGGGTGAAACGCCCGTCACGGATAAAACGCTCCGCAGCCGCGCGCGCAATACCCCTTTCCTGGGCAAAACCCTGAAGGGAAAGGTGGAAGCCGTAGTGCTCGGAGAACAGCTCCACTGCTTCTGACGAAAGCGTAATGAAAAAGACCGGAAACTGTTAATTATTAACTATTAGCTATTAGCTTCCGCTTGCATCCCGTCGCCCGCGTCAGCACGTGTTATCCGGACAAGTTCGGCGTACCGCGCCAGAGCGGCCTGGTACCGGGCGCCCGGGCGCGTCTGGTGTTTGAGCCGCCGTTCCGCAATCCGGACGCCGTCCGCGGCCTGGAAGGCTTTTCCCATGTGTGGCTGATCTGGGTATTCAGTGAAAACCTGCGGGAAGGGTGGAGCCCCACCGTCCGGCCTCCGCGCCTGGGCGGTAATGTGCGCATGGGGGTGTTTGCCACGCGCGCGCCGTTCCGGCCCAACCCCATCGGCCTGTCCGCCGTCAGGCTGGAACGGGTGGAACTGCACCCGCAAGACGGGCCGGTGCTGCACCTTTCCGGCGTGGACCTGGTGGACGGCACGCCCATTCTGGACATCAAGCCTTATGTTCCCCTGGCGGACTGCATTCCGGAGGCCGCTGAGGGATTCACCGCGTCTCCCTATGAGCGGCTGGATGTGGAAATCCCCGCCGCCCTGGGGGAATCCATGCCTCCGGAGGAACTGGCGGCGCTGGCGGATACGCTCTCCCTGGACCCCCGCCCCCAGTACCAGGATGACCCGGAACGGGTTTACGGCCTCCTGTTCTCCGGCCGAGAGGTGAAATTCAGAGTGGCGGAGGGGCGCCTGCACGTGCTGTCCCTGGAACCCTCCGGTCAACGCCCAAATGCGGGAGACCAACGATAAAACCTTGAAAATCCCGGTATTTCGCCGCCCGCCTGCGATGATGCTGGCCGTTGCCCCGGCCATCAGGCATGGCCCCTGCGCGGCCCGTCAGGACAGGGAGGGGGCTTGCTTTCCGGGGCGTGGGGGAGTAGCCTTCTCCCGGAATCCGGAGATGGACCCGGACTGTTTAAGGGAATGGATAATGACCGGCAGATAGCTGAAGCTTTTGAAAGGAACTTCCGTGATTACGGAGAACTGGGCGCGTCCCTTTCCGTCTGGAAGGAAGGGAGGGAAATTGTTTCCCTGCATTCCGGTTTTGCCGTGGCGGATAAAACGCGCCCGTGGACGGACCGCTCCCTGGTTCCCGTTTACTCCGCCACCAAGGGGGCCGCTTCCGCCGCCCTGCTGCTGGCCCTGCACCGGCAGGGAGCTTCCCCGGAAATGAGCGTGGGGGAACTGTGGCCGGAATTCCCGCTGCCTTACGCATCCATCGCGCAAATGATGTCCCACCAGTGCGGCCTGGCGGCCTTCTCACGGACGGCCAGCGTGTTTGACCATGAGGACTGCGTGCGCGCCCTGGAGGAAACCGTTCCGGCGTGGGAGCCCCCGGAGCACGGCTACCAT
This sequence comes from Akkermansia muciniphila, assembly GCF_002884975.1. Taxonomy (NCBI): domain Bacteria; kingdom Pseudomonadati; phylum Verrucomicrobiota; class Verrucomicrobiia; order Verrucomicrobiales; family Akkermansiaceae; genus Akkermansia; species Akkermansia muciniphila. The sequence continues at coordinate 70,203 of NZ_PJKB01000001.1, forward strand.
CCCCATACCTATGGCGTCATGCTGGATGAACTCATGCTGCGCCTGACCGGGGAGCGCCTCTGGCGCTACTGGGAGGAATACGTCCGCGCGCCGCTGGACCTGGACTTTTACATCCGCCTGCCGGAATCCGAATTCGGACGGGTGGCGACGCTGTACCCCGGCAAGATGGACATGTCCAACATGGGCACGCCGTTTTATCAGGAATACATGAAGAAGGGAACGCCCGTGAACCGCGCGTTCAACACCCTGGCAGGACTGAACAGCGTGCGGCAGATGAATACGCCGGAAGCGTGGACGTCCGGCGCTTCGGCATTCGGCGGCGTGGCTTCCGCCCGCGGCATGGCAAAATTCTACCAGGCGTGCCTGGGGCTGGATGAACTCCGGGTATTCCCGTCTGCCGTGCGCGGCTGGATGCGGGACATCGTCATTGACGGGCCGGACCTGACCCTGAAAACGCCCACCGCCTTTTCCTGCGGCTTCATGCATGACCCGGCGGACCCCGCCACGGGCCGCAAGCTGCGCCGCCTGTTCGGCTCCGGCGGCTTCGGCCACGCCGGGGCGGGCGGTTCCCACGCCTTTGCGGACCCGGCCAGCGGCCTCTCCTTCGGCTACGCGATGAACCGCATGGACCTGAACGTGCTGCCCGGCGTGAAAACGCGCCTGCTCATTGACGCGGTGATGAGGGAAATCCGGGGAGCGCCGGAAGCCTGACGAACCGGAGGGCAGGGGAATAAAACCGTTTTTTCAGAGTAAAAGGGAGATTTTTCCGGATGCGTCGCCTGGTTCAAGGGCACCCGTTTTCCGCGGTCTGCGCCGCTTCATCTCCAATGGTCTCATTGGGTATCCAGCCTTCCTCCCGGTCGCTGGTTCTGCGGACCCATGTCCACCCGTTCAGCGTCTTGATCTTGACGATTTCTTCTCCGGGATCTACGTTCAATTCCCTGGCGCTGTAATCTTCCAGCACAATCCCACGCGTTCCGCCTTCCTGGCAGTCAATCAGTTGAACCGGAACCCAGCCTCCTGTTCCCTTACTGTTTTCCGCCCAAATCCAGTCCTTCCAGTTTTCTTCCGGCGCTCTTTCCCCCAGCGTAACGCTTTCCCCCTTTTTCAGCTTGATGGGATGTTCATATTCCGTCCGGTGTGAAGCAACTGTTTTAAAGATTACCTGGGGTGCGCCGCTTGTTTTCATGTGGTGATGATGTTCCGTTTTCAGTGGGATGGCCTCTGTTGGAACCCGTATGCCGGATTCCGGCCCGGTTCTGCCCTATCCTGCCTGTAGTCCCGTCATCCTTCAATCCTGTATTGAAGCTCCGCCGCCGGGAACGGGTCATCATGCCCGGTAGGCCAGCGCAATTATTGATGGCCGGAAGAAAATATGGACCCTATTTCCCCGGTTTCCGTGCGCTCCGTACTTCCGCGGCGTTCCATGGCGAAAAAAACTTCTCCCTGCATCATCCGTCATGAAGGAGCGCAGGGAGAAGAAGTGATTCAAGGATGAAGAAGCCGCCGTTTTAACGGAGAATGTGCGTCCGGCGCCGGAAAGCCGCCTTTTACCATCCGCCGCCCAGGGCGCGGGCGAGCTGCACGACGGCCTTGCGGATGTTCTGCTTCATGGTGACCAGGGACTCCTCAGAGCTGAGCCAGGAGCGCTGGGCCGTGACGACGTTCAGGAAGTCCGTCTGCCCGTTGATGTACAGGGTGCGGGAGAGCAGGAAGGCCTCCCTGTTGGCGTTGTTTTCCTTGTGCAGGTATTGCATCTGGGAGGTGTAGTTGCCATAGGCGATCAGGGCGTCCTCCACCTCGGAGACGGCGGTAATGAGCGTTTTGCGGTAGGTTTCCGCGGCTTGTTCCGCCGCCGCCTTCTGGGCGCGCACGGTAGCTCTCAGGGCTCCGCCCTGGAACAGAGGCTGCACCAGGTTGCCGCCCAGGGACCAGACGTTGTTGTTTTCCCGGAAGAGCTGGCCGAAGTCTCCGCCGCGGCCGGAGAGGGAACCCGTCAGGCTGAAGCGCGGGTACAGGTCCGCCACGGCTACGCCCACGTTGGCCACGGCCACGTGCAGGTCCGCCTCCGCGGCGATGACGTCGGGCCTGCGCCGCAGGAGCTCGGAGGGGAGGCCCACCGGAACCACGGGCGTTTTTTCAAAGACGGAGGTTTTGGGAAGCGTCAGTTCCACGCGGGAGTTGTACGTACCCAGCAGGACGGAGAGCTGGTTTTTGGTGGAGGCCACCTGTGCTTCCAGCGCCGGAATGCGGCCTTCTGTGGAGGCTACGGTGGAGATGGCCTGTTCTACGTCCAGGCGGGGGGCGAATTCCGATTTGTAACGCTTTTCCGCAATGGTGAGGGTGTTGCGCTGGATTTCCAGCTGCTCGCGGGCAATGCGGAGCTGTTCGCAGGCGGTGATCCAGTCAAAGTAGGCTGTGGCTACGTCCGCCAGCAGGGCTGTGCGCACGGCGCCCGCGGAAGCCTCCGTGGACATGAGGGAAGCGCGGTACGCCTCAATGGAACGGCGGTTGCCGCCAAAGAGGTCCAGCTCCCAGGAGGTGGACGCCCCCAGGGTGAAGTCCTGGGAGGTGGAGCTGCGGAAGCCCCGGTCCGGAGACAGGCTCCAGCCCGCGCTGGCATCCGCGGAGGGCAGCAGGGAGGCCTGGGAGACGCGCAGTCTTTCCCGGGCTTCCCGGATGCGGAGGAGGGCCACTTTCATGTCCGGATTGTTGTTCAGGGAGGCGGAGACCAGGCGGTTGAGCTGGGGGTCTCCGAAGATGTTCCACCAGGAGCGCAGGTCCTTGTCAGAGCTGCGGGGGGGGCGGGCCGTGGCCCAGGAGGAAGGCAGGTCATTGGCCGGCGGCCGGAAGTCCGGGCCTACCATGCAGGAGCTCAGGCAGCATGCGGCCAAAAGGGGGAGGTATTTGAACGTGGATGACATGGGAAGGAAAAGAGTAACGGGTTATTCGTGGCGCAGGGCGTCGATGGGGTCCATTTTGGAAGCCTTCCAGGACGGATACCATCCGAAGGCCAGGCCGATGAATACGGAGACGCCCACGGCCAGGGCCATGGCTTCCGGGGAGGAGGCGGTGGCCCAGTTCATGGTGCGGCTGACGATGATGGAGATGGCCTTGCCGAGCATGATGCCCAGCGCGCCGCCCACCACGCAGAGCAGCACCGCTTCCAGCAGGAACTGGCGCATGATGTCCTGAGGACGGGCGCCCACGGCCATGCGCAGGCCGATTTCCTTGGTGCGTTCCGTGACGGAGACGAGCATGATGTTCATGATGCCCACGCCGCCCACGACCAGGGAGATCATGGCCACGATCATCAGCAGGTTGGTCATGACTTCCGTGGTGCTGCTCATGGCGCGGGACATTTCAGCCATGTCCCACACGCGGAAGTCGTCCAGCTGGCCGTCCTTCAGGTTGTGCTTGGCGCGGATGACTTCCGTGATCTGGTCTATGGCCTCGGAGGAGCGTTCCGGGTCCGCAATCTGCGCCATGATGAAGTCAATGTTATTGAAGCGGCGCGGATGGGGGGCGTCCGTGTACGGCTGGTCCGTGGTTTCCGTGTAGTAATCCACGGAATTGGCGGTGTACTTGTCCGCCCGGTTGAAGGTGGTGGTGGATTTGCCGGAGGAGGAGGCGGACCCGCCCCCCAGCCCCTGAAGGCGGTAGCGGATGCTCGTCCACGGCAGGATGATGGAGTCGTCCTGGTCGCGGCCCATCATGTTGGCCCCCTTCTTCTGGAGAATGCCGATGACCTTGAACATGACGTTCTTGATGCGGATGTCCTTGCCCAGCGGGTCTTCATCTCCAAAGAGTTCCCTGGCTACCGTCTGGCCGATGACGCACACGCGCCTGGCCTGCTCCACGTCTTCCTCGGAGAAGGGCTGGCCGCGCTCCATGTCATACCAGCTTTTGATCTTCAGGTATTCCACGGAACCGCCTTCCACGGTTTCCGGGCTCCAGTTTTTGTTGCCGTAAATGACCTGCCCGCTGGCGCGCACCACGGGCGTGGCGCGCAGGACCATGGTGCAGTCCTTCATGATGGCTTCACAGTCCGCGTTGGTCAGGGAGGCCCTGCCGCCCGCGCCAGTGTTGACGCCGCTCTTGGAGATGGCGCCGGGGCGGATGTTCAGGGTGTCCGCCCCCATGGAGGCGATGGTGTTTTTAATCTGGAGCGTGGACCCCTGGCCGATTTCCACCATGGCGATCACCGCGGCAATGCCGATGATGATGCCCAGGATGGTGAGCGCGGCGCGCATGGGGTTGCGCACCAGGGCCTTGATGCAGGTTTTAAGGAGGGGAAGGAATTTCATACGTCGTCCTTGCTTAGCGTGTCGGAAATCCCTTCGCAGATGAGGCCGTCCGCCATGTTGATGGCCCGGTCCGTGAAGGCGGCTATTTTGGGGTCATGCGTCACCAGGATGACCGTGATCCCCTTCCGGCGGTTCAGGTCCTTGAACATGTGCAGCACTTCCTTGGAGGTGGTGGAGTCCAGGTTGCCCGTGGGCTCGTCCGCCAGCAGGATGCTGGGGTTGTTGATCAGGGAGCGGGCGATGGCTACGCGCTGCTGCTGGCCGCCGGAAAGCTGGGCGGGGGTGTGGTCCATGCGGTCGGAAAGGCCCACCAGGTTCAGCAGTTCCACGGAGCGTTCGCGCATGGCCTTCATGCTGAGAGTGGGGTGGGCGTACACGGCGGGCATCATCACGTTTTCCAGCGCGGTGGTGCGGGAGAGCAGGTTGAAGTTCTGGAAGACGAAGCCGATGCGCTTGTTCCGGAGCGTGGCGCGTTCTGCGGCGTTGAATTTGGCTACGTCTTCTCCGGCAATGTAGTAATGGCCGGAGCTGGGGCGGTCCAGGCAGCCCAGGATGTTCATCAGGGTGGATTTTCCGGAGCCGGAGGCGCCCGTGAGGGAGACGAACTCCCCTTCCTTGATGTCCAGGGTGATGCCCTTGAGCACTTGGAGGTCAATTTCCCCCAGGTGGTACACCTTGGTTATGTCACGTAAGCGGATCACGTTATTATATTATAATGCTTGATGCGGTAAAAAATGGTTGAGCTGGCGGATGCGGGTTGTTCCCGGATCAGGGAGGCGGGGGCGGCCCGCCATTGCCGGAGGCCGCCTTCGTATTGCCCGTGCTCGGCTTGCGGCGCGGAGGCATCTTGGGCGCAAACGGGTTTTCACCGCCGGCGGAGGCGGACGTTCCGTCACCGGAGTTTCCGGAGCGGTTCAGTATCTGCGCCGTGGAGACAATCTCCATGCCTTCCCGGAGCGTTTCCCCCTTGACGACCGTCAGCATGCCGTTGCTTTCCCCCCTGGTGACCAGGTGGGGGTAAAGAACAGCATCCCTGAGTTCCCAGACCACGGCTTTTTTCTCCTGTCCGCTTTGTGCGGGAGCGGCCAGTTCAGGCTGCATCTGTTCAAGGGTTCTTTTCTGTTCGGCGCCGATGAGGTCCGTTTCCGGCTGGAAGCGGAGCGCGGCATTGGAGACCAGGAAGGCGTTCCGGATATCCTCCACGACAAACTGGACGTTGGCCGTCAGGTAGGGAATGAGGAGCTTGTCCGGGTTGGGCACGTCAATGTCCACAATGTAGGTGACCACGTTGGAGGTCATGGTGGCGTCCAGGCGGATTTTGTCCACCGTCCCCTTGAATTTGCGGCCGGAGAAGGCGTCCACGGTGAAGATCACTTCCTGCCCCTTGCGGATGCTGCCGATGTCCGCCTCATTCACGGCGGCCCAGATTTTAAGTTTGGAGAGGTCCGTAGCGATGTAGAAAAGGCTGGAGGCGCTCATGCTGGAAACCACCGTCTGGCCGATGTTCACCAGGCGCTTGACCACCACGCCGTCCACGGGGGACTGGATGGTGGTGTATTCCAGGTTGCGCATTTCCTTTTTCAGCGCGGCTTCCGCCTGTTTCAGGGATGCTTCCGCTTCCAGCAGGGAGGCTTCCGCCACGGCCACGTTGGCGCGGGCGGTCTCTTCATCCGCAATGTACTGGTCATAGCTGGATTTGGACAGGGCGTCCCCCGGTCCCAGCTTTTCCGCGCGTTCCCGGTCCAGCTTGGCCTGGTGGTGCTTGGCCTTGGCCTGCTGGATGTCCGCCCTGGCGCGGGCGATTCCGGCGGATGCCTGCGCCTTGGAGGCTTCCGCCCGCTGCACGTCCAGCTGCACGGGCAGCTTGTCAATCTCCGCGAGCATTTGCCCCGCCTTCACCGGGCTGGAGTAATCCACCACCTTGCCGTCCAGATCCTTGCCGAACTCCATGATAATGCCGCTGACCTGCGCGCCAACGTCCACCAGTTCATCCGGTTCCGTGACGCCGGTGGCATCAATGGTGATCATCAGGTCCCCCTTCTCCAGGGGCTCTGTCTGGTACTCCACCTGAATGGCTTCATTCCCTTTCCACTGTTCCCAGGCGAACCAGGCGCCTGCGAGAACGACAATGACGATGATGAGTTTGATAAATCCCTTCACGACTATAATATACTTCGCAATAATGAAAAAGTTGCACAGATGTTAAAAACTTTTTTGCAACGGGGAGTGATCCTACCATGATTTCCTGAAATGTCTAAGGATTTATTTCATTCCATAACAGTTATGAAATATTAACTAATTATGTTACATAATCGTAATGCCCTGGCTCTTTTTTACGGAATTGTAAAGAGCTGGGGACAAGCCGCCCGGAACGTTCCCCGGCAATCAATTGGCCTTCATGCTTTTCCGCTCAAAGGTAAAAACTGGCACGTTTCTTGCAAAGTAAGATGTGAAGGATCATGTGATCCGGAAATTGCCAGTCAACCGTATGTACAAGAATGATTTATTTGATTTGCTGTTCAGGCTTCTCCATTCCTTCTGCCGTTCCTCCCGGCCATGCAGGGGGCGGAAGGAGCGGGACCGGAAGGCCCGGGAATATTTGAAGGCCATGGTGGCCAGGGCGCGGATGCGTTCGTTTTAATGCATCCGGGCGCCTGTCCGGAAACCATGCGGGGAGGGAGGGCCGTGGAAAGTTGCCGGGCGGGCATGCTCCGGGTGCACATCTTCAAATGGCGGCGGACTCCCGCCGGGTTCCCGGCTGCAAAGGGGAAAGGAAAGACACCGCTGCACCGTCACTGGCAATGAGCCACGTTCCCGTGCCTCAATAGAGCGGGGACTTCCGCCGCTGTTTTGACTTATCCGGTATAGGACTTAGTCAGCCCTGCGTCGGGGCTGCCCCCATTAGGTATAATATCGGTTCGGGCCACTTTGCCAGGTGTTGACGAGTGCAGCAGCCAGCACCTTATATACTGCATGGCGGGATATTATCCAAGGTGTTTTTGGAATCTTTTAAGACATGCGCGGGGAGCCGCCGGGGATAGGACTGAACCTGAACGGGATGCCGTTCCGTCAGCAGGCGCCTTCCAGCCATTCCTTTAAAATGGGGCGGTCTGCGGGGGCCCATGGCAGTTCTGCCAGCGTGCGGCGGGAGAAGAAGCCCAGGCTTTCATGCTCCAGGGGCCGGGGCAGCGCTCCGGGGTCCAGGCGGCACAGGAAGGGGATGAGGCGGATGACGCGTTCCTTTTCCCCGTGCCGCACGGGGGTGAGCATGCGGACGGGATGGACGGCGCACCCCAGCTCTTCCCGGATTTCCCGGATGATGGCGTCCTGCGCGTTCTCCCCGGGTTCCAGTTTTCCGCCGGGAAATTCATAGAGCAGCCCGTTGGACTGCCCCGCGGCCTTCTTGGCGGCCAGGAGGAGGGGGCCCCGGGCGGCGGACAGCTCAATCAGGGCGCAGCAGACGTCCAGGGTGTTCATGATGCGCTGAAATCCACCGCGTGCAGGTTCATCATGCGGGAGTCCGTATCCAGGATGCCGAAGCCGATGCGCCCGGTCCTTCCCTGGAGTTCCCCCGGATTGGCAAGCAGGCACCCGCCGTACGTTTCCCGCGCGGCCTGGTGGGTGTGTCCGTACAGGGCGGCGTCCACGCTGCCGTTCCTGGCCTCCTGCATGGCGTATTTGGGATAATGGGAGAGGGAGAACTTCATGCCGTACCGGGTGATGACGGCGTGTTCCGGGTGCAGGCGCGCCGCCGGGGAATTGGCCGCCATCCGCTGCATGAGGAGAAGCTCGTAGTCATTATTGCCCGGCACGGCGTCCAGCGGCAGGCCGCCGGTGAGCTCAAGGATGCGCAGGAAGCTTTCCGGGGTGGTGCAGTCTCCCAGGAAAAAGAAATGTCCGCAGTCCATCAGGCGCATCTGGCGCATGGCAGGCTCCAGGTGGTCCGTGCGGTCGTGCAGGTCGGAAAAAATGCCTATCTTCATGGTGTTGATTGGTTCATGGCATGAATGGGCCAGGCCAGCAGTTCGTCCGGCAGGGGAGGCAGGGGGCCATGCTCCCCCTCCCGGCGCAGCAGGCAGGTGAAGCCGCCCGCGCCCGCGCCGTGGAAAGGCATGAGCCGGTAGCAGGCCTCCTGCGTCAGCGCGGAGCGGAAGGGCTCCAGCTCCGGCACGGATACGGTGCGCAGGTCCGGACAGCGTTTCAGCAAGTACAGAATGTTGCGCTCGTTCTCCTCCGGGGCGTAGGTGCAGGTGGTGTACAGCAGATAGCCTCCGGGCGCCAGGCACCGGACCGCCGCCAGCAGGATGCCCCGCTGCCGTTTGGCGTTGCCTCCGGTGACGGAGGAATTGAAGCAGCCGGGATTGGGAATGCCCTTGGCCAGCAGGGACTGTCCGCTGCACGGGGCGTCTGCCAGAATGAGGTCAAAACAGCCGGGGGCTAGTTCCGCCCACTGGTCCGGCCGCAGGCGCTGGGTGTACAGGCCCGTGAAACCGCAGCGCAGCAGGTTGTGGCGCAGGATGCCCAGGCGTTTGGGGTGCACCTCGTTGGAGACGTGCTCCCGCGGGGCTACCCTCGTTTGCGCCAGAATGCTTTTTCCGCCGGGCGCGGCGCACAGGTCCAGGCAGCGTTCCGGACGGAAGGGCAGATGGGCCAGCGGGGCGGTTTCCCAGACGGAGGAGAGGTCCAGGGGATAGTAGTAGCCGCGTTCATAATCCGGCAGGGAACCGGGCCGCGCCTCCGTTTCTCCCGCCGGGAGCGCGGGGATGGAAGGGTGCCCCCAGTCCCGCGGCGTTTCATCCGCGGGGAAGGGCGGAACGTAGCCTTCCGGAGCCTGCGGGGTGATGACCAGCGCGCTTCTGGAACGGTCCCCGGCCTGCATGGCGTCCAGAAAGTCCTGCTCCTGTTCCGGAGCCAGCCCCAGCTTGGAGGTGAGCCTGAGTATTTGGGTGGAGGACACGAGAATCAGGCCCGGAACGTTTCGCCAAAGTGGGTGTTGAGCGCCAGATGGGCGGAACCCAGGATGCCCGCCTCCGTGCCGAACTGGGCGGGGAGGATTTCAAGCTGTTCCACCAGCGGGGCGGCAAGCTGGGCTCTCATGATTTCCTGGAGTGGCTGGAAAAGCAGGGTCTTTGCCTTCGCCACGCCGCCGCCGATGATGATGGCCTGCGGGTTCAGCAGGTAGCAGCAGTTCATCAGCGCGCAGGAAAGCTTCACGGCCAGGTCCCGCCATACCTGCGCGGCCACTTCATCCCCCGCCAGGGCGGCCCGCTCCAGGGCGATGGGGTTGCAGTCCACAATGGCCTTGTCAATGCCGTGGCTGGCGTACAGGGTGCGGGCGTCCGCCGCTATTTCCCGGTTGCCCACGTAATCCTCCAGGGCGCCGCGGTTGCCGTAATGGCCCAGCCGTCCCCGGTAGTCAATGCTCGTCTGCCCCAGCTCTCCGGCGGAGCAGGTGGCCCCGCGTACAAGGTCCCCGTTCACGATGAGGCCGCTGCCCACACCCGTGCCCAGGGTCAGGCATACCAGGTGCCTTTTCCCTTTTCCGGCCCCCAGCTTCCATTCCGCATAGGCCATGCAGTTGGCGTCATTCTCCACGTACACGGGCAGTCCGCAGGCGGCCTGGAGCATGTCCCGCACCGGAACGTTGTTCCATCCCGGCACGTTGGTGAGCGTGTAGACGGTTCCCTGGTAAAAGTTGACGAAGCCGGGCATGCCCATGCCGATGGCCTGCACCTCCGGGTGGTTCAGCCGCAGCATGTTCACAAACTGGGCGATGGCTTCAATCAATTGATCCGGATTGCCGTATTCCTGGGTGGCGATGGAAGGCGCGTGAGCGATCACTTCCGTCCCTTTGACGACCCCCAGCTTGATGGAGGTTCCCCCGAAGTCAACGCCGATGGTGGGGATGGTTGAAGCTGTCATATGGTACCAATATAGAATTTTATGGGTCGATGAAAAGGTTAAATGAAGTACGTTTCCGTTAAAAAAACGGCTGGATGGATGCCGGGGAAAATGACTTGTTTCATTGCTGAATTTTCTTGAATGAACATTTGGCCGCTTGTAGTGTCTCATAGTCTAGTCAGTTGGGCGGTCTCGCCCGCTGTTCGTGAAACATCGTCAACCTCAGCCCATAGAGACACCTCATATGCCTACTCCCAAGAAAACCGAAAGCAAGGCCGCCGCCAAAAAAGCTCCGGCTCCCAAGAAAAAGACCTGCGGGAAGACCGCCTGCAAGACGCCCGTAGAGCAAGAGGCTCCCACGAAAAAGAAAAAGGCTGCGGAACCGAAAAAGGCCGTCAAGCCGGCCAGGAAAGCCGCTTCCCCTGCCGCCGCTGTGGAAAAGAAGCCGGCACCGAAGACGGCTAAAAAGGCCCCGGCCAGGAAAGCCGCCGCTTCTCCCGCCGCTCCGGCGCCCGCTCCCTCCAGGAATGAGTTGACGGATGAACAGACGGAAGCCATCGCCGCCGCCAAGGCGCAGCTGGCTGCGGATCCGGAATGGGAACCCTTTGTGCTGATGCAGCGCCAGCACCTGATGGACCTGCGCGACAGGGCGCTGGACAACATGAGCGGCGTGGCCCGCGACACCCTCCGGAACCATCCGGAAGGCAGTGAAGCCTCCGGCTCCGGAGAGCACCAGGCGGACGCCGGCAGCGACGCCTATGACCGTGACTTCGCCCTCAGCCTTCTTTCCAAGGAACAGGACGGCCTGTATGAAATCGAGCAGGCGCTTGCCCGCATTGACAATGGAACGTACGGCATCTGTGAAATGTCATACAAGGTCATTCCCATCCTGCGCCTGGAGGCCATCCCCTTTGCGCGCCTTACCGTGGAATGCCAGGCCCAGTGGGAAAAGGAAAAAGGGCAGAACGCCCGGTTCCGCCCCAGGGTGGCCCTGGGCTTTGCGGGTGGACAAAATGATGTAGATTTATCTGTTTCACTTGACGATGATGAAGAATAGTGTATAAATCCTCCCCCGTAACACATTTTCATCATGCCAAGAGACATCATCATCCTCGAATGCACTGAGGCCAAAGCCGAAGGAAAGCCTACGTCCCGCTACGTCACCACGCGCAACAAGAAGAGCCTGCGTACCCCCGGCCGCCTGGAAAAGGTTAAATACAATCCTTTCCTGAAGCGCCGTACGCTTCATCGTGAAATGCGTTAATTACGGGCCAGCCTATATCTTTATTATTATGTCCACTGAACCCAAGACTGTAGAACGTCGTATTCGTTTCCGCACGTGCAATCGCCAGATGCCGCGCCGCCGTCTCGACATCCCGATGGATCAGGTCGATCTGCTCAACCCCGATTTCCTGTCCAAGTTCACCTCTGAAACCGGCAAGATTCTTCCCCGCCGCGTGACTGGTCTGTCTGCCAAGATGCACCGCAAGGTGACCCGTGAAATCAAGCGGGCCCGTTCCATCAACCTTCTGCCGTAACAAGCGCCAAGGAAAATCTCTTTCGGTAGAAATTGTCTTTGCAGGCGGGAGTTTGTCCGGTAACAGGGCAGACTCCCGCTTTATTTCCAGCCATCATCCTCCCTCCCCATGCAGGAACTGAAAGATACCCAGTCTGAGGCGGATACGCGCAATATCTCCATTGACCGGGTGGGTGTCAAGGGACTGCGCTTCCCCATCCAGATTCAGGACAAGCTCAACCGCATCCAGTCCACCGTGGCAACGGTTTCCCTGGCGGTGGACCTGCCGGAAAAGTTCAAGGGCACGCACATGAGCCGCTTTGTGGAGGCCCTTCACCAGCACGGCCCCCTGCTGGACGTGCATACGGCCCTGGCCATCCCCCGGGAACTGCTCAGCCGCCTGTCCGCTCGCCGCTCCCATGTGGAAATGGAATTCCCGTTCTTCCGCGCCAAGAATGCCCCCGTGACCGGAATTGAAGGGATGATGGATTACGTGGTCCGTTTTGAGATGGAGGCGGAAGCGGACAACAAGCTGGCGGACTTCAAGCTGACCGTGGTCGTTCCCGTGACGACGCTCTGCCCCTGTTCCAAGGCCATGAGTTCCTATGGAGCCCACAACCAGCGCGGGCTGGTCACCTACTCCGTGCGCTTCGCCTCCCGGCCCGTCTGGATTGAAGACCTGATTGACCTGGTGGAATCCTGCGCCAGCTGCTCCCTGTACAGCGTGCTGAAAAGGCCGGATGAAAAATGGGTGACGGAAAAGGCTTATGAAAACCCCGTTTTTGTGGAAGACCTGGTGCGGAACGTGGCGCTGAAAACGCAGAGCCATTCCGCCTTCAGCTGGTACCGGGTGGAAGCGGAAAACTTTGAATCCATTCACAACCACCAGGCGTACGCCGTCATTGAACGCGACCTGCGCTCCTGAACTTTTTCCCGTACCGGACCTATGAACGACAACTGGTGGGCCCTTGCATCCCTCATCCTGTCCCTGGCTTTCACGGGGCTGGGATGGCGTCTGCTGGCCTCCGGCCGCCGTTTTTTATACGCCCACCTCTGGATGGCGTGCCTGTTTGCGCTCCAGACGGGGGCGCTCTGCGTCAAGGCGTACCAGACGGGGATGTGCCCCATCCGCGGCGCCTCGGAGGTGCTCTTTTTCCTCTCCTGGACCATCAATCTCTTTTACCTTCTGCTGGGCCGCGCCTACCGCATGTCCGTGCTGGGCATCTTCACGGCTCCGGCCATTGCCCTGCTGACGGCGCTTTCCCTGTTGCTCGGCGTATCCGGCGCGGACGTGCAGGGCACGCATGACTTCTGGGTGACGGCGCACGTGGGCGTAGCCATGATGTCCTACGGGGCCGGCGGCCTGGCCGCCGCCGCGGGCGTGGCGTTCTGCATGCAGAATGAATGCCTTAAAAGGCGCCAGATTCCCGGCACCTGCCGCCTTCTGCCCCCCATCCGCACGCTGGAAGCCAGCATGAAGCGCCTGGTCCTGGTGGCGTTTATCCTGCTTCTGGCCGGGGAATGGCTGGGCTGGCAGCGGCATCTCCCCATCAACGGGGCCAAGACCCTCATTGTCATTCTGCTGACGCTGGGCTACGCCGCCCTGCTGTGGCGGGCCTACCGCCGCGGGATGCCGGGCAGGGCCCTGGCTTACTGCTGCGTGGCCCTCTTTATTGCATCCATGAGCATTTTCCTGGTAAGCTGATGAGAATGGTTTGTTTAGGCTTGAATCACCGGACCGCTCCCGTGGAAATACGTGAGCGTTTTGCCGTGCCGTCCCACAGGCTCCAGGAAGAAGGGCGGTGCATCCGCTCCCTTCCGGACGTGGACCAGTGCGTGGTGCTCTCCACCTGCAACCGGATGGAAATCTACTACTGGTCAGAACGGCCGGAAAACGCACAGGAGCACATCCTCTCCCATTTCCTGGGGACCGGGCGCGGTAATGTGAACATGGGCGCTCACTTTTACAGCCACCTGGGCGCGGAGGCGCTGGAACATCTGTGCCGCGTGCTGAGCGGTCTGGATTCCATGGTGCTGGGTGAAACGGAAATCTTCGGCCAGGTGAAGACGGCCTACCAGATGGCGCTGGACGCCGGAGTGACCGCGGGCTGCGCCAACAAGACCTTCCAGAAAGCCTTCACCATCGGCAAAAGGGTGCGGACGGACAGCCAGATTCACGCCGGGGCCACCTCCGTGGGGTCCGTGGCCGTGGAGCTGGCAGAACAAATCTTCGGCGACCTTTCCGGCACGCGCGTCCTCATCCTGGGGGCCGGGGACATGAGTCGGGTGACGGGCCGCGCGCTCCGCGCCCGCGGGGCGGAGGGCATTTACGTAGCCAACCGCTCCTTTGACCGGGCCGTGGAACTGGCGGGCACGATCGGCGGCCAGGCCATCCGGTACGACGTGTGGGGGGATTACCTGAAGGACATTGACGTGGTGGTGGCCGCCACCGCCGCCCCCCACTGCATCATCACGCAGGAGACGCTGCTGCCCCTGCGCGCCGCCCGCAAGTACCGCTCCCTGTTCCTGATTGACATTTCCGTGCCGCGCAACATTTCACCGGACGTGGCGGACATTGACGAGGTGTACCTGTACGACATTGACACCCTTACCCAGCTGGCGGATGAAGCCAAGCGCAGCCGGGAGCAGGAAGTCTCCCGGTGCGAGGCCATCATCCAGGACAACATCTCCAAATACTTTCCGGACTCCGCTCTCTATGACCAGTAAAAACACCCTCATCATCGGCACCCGCGGAAGCGCCCTGGCGCTGGCCCAGGCGGACATGGTACAGGCCGCCCTGGCCCTCCGCCATCCGGGGCTGGACGTGCGCCGTGAAATCATCCATACCACCGGGGACCGCCGCACGGACGTGCCTCTGGCGGACGTGGCCCGCGTTTCCGGCATCGTGGACAAGGGAATCTTCATCAAGGAGCTGGAATCCGCCCTGCGGGAAGGCCGCATTGACGTGGCGGTGCACAGCCTGAAGGACGTGCCCAGCGAGCTGGCGCCCGGCTTCACGCTGGCCTCCGTCCTTCCCCGCGCCGCCGTGGAGGACGTTCTGATTACGAAGGAGCCGGAATGGAACGGTACGGGCATCCTGGCTACGGGAAGCGTGCGCCGCCGCCTCATGGCGCGTACGTACTGGGGCTCCGGCCTGCGGTTTGAGGACTTGCGGGGCAACGTGCCCACGCGTCTGGCGAAGCTGGCGGAGCGCCCCGGCTGGGACGCCATCATTCTGGCCAGGGCCGGACTGGACCGCCTGGGGCTGTATGCTCCGGAAACCGTGGCGGAGGGAAGAAAACTTTACATGCGCCCCCTGCCGGTGGAAGCCTTCATTCCCGCCGTGGGGCAGGGCATTGTGGGGATGGAATGCCGCGCCGCCGATAAGGAGACGGCTGACATTCTGAAAGGCGTCAATGATCCGGCAGCCCATGACTGCGCCCTGGCGGAGCGTACCTTCCTGGTGCGTCTGGGCGCCAGCTGCTCCACGCCCGTGGGGGTTTACGCCCGGCTGGAAGGGGAGGAAATGGTTCTGAGCGCGGCGTACTACGTGCCGGGCCGGGAAGAACCTTTTGCCGTGGTGGTCCGCGGGGACCGGAAAGCTCCCCGGGATCTCGGCCTGCGGGCTTTTGAAGAACTGGGAGTGCGCTGACGGCGCGGTTCTCCCGCGTTCCTGCGGCGCAGGGAGAACAAAAAAAAGGTTCCGGAACTTGTCCGGAACCTGAATTGGGCAGTGAGCGCACGGAAATTAGTGTTTTTCCTTGTGGCTGTCCTTGGAGCTGGAGCTCTTTTCGGTCATAAACTGCCCGGTTGAAGCATCACGCTTGACGCGCTGCCCGGTTTTATTGGTGGTGGTCTCAGAGCGCTTCTTTGAATCGCCTCTGTGATTTCCACTCATGTGGGAACTGGTTGCCATGTTATATTCACCTCCTTTCCATTTTCTTCACTTGTTCATGAACGAGAGAAGAAATCCGGCCATATCATAGGTCCCTGTAACAGCATTTGGGTCTTGCGGATGGCGCTTGTGCAAAAATGTGCGCCTGTTTATGAAGAAGACTGCTGCATCAGGTAATCCCTCAGCGCCGCGGCCTCATTGTGCTCCGTGTTTCTGGCGGAATACAGCAGCGTGATCTTTCCCTTGCGGGCCAGCTGGAGGAGGTGGGGAACCCCCTCCTTATTGTTGTCAAGCTCTTCAAAATATTTCTGGCGGAACGTGTCCCATTTGGCATCATCATGGTCGAACCACCGGCGCAGGCGGGTGGTGGGCGCTACATTCTTCTCCCATTCATCCCAGGAAGCCTTTTCCTTGGAAATGCCGCGCGGCCACAGCCGGTCCACCAGCACGCGGTATCCGTCTCCGGTGTCCTGGGGATCATAAATGCGTTTGATGGAAATATGCATTTTAAAAATAGTTTTATTACAGAAATAGAAACCTCCGGGCATACATCTGTTGAGCCGGAGAAGGTCATGCAGCCGTCCTGCGGCATGCGCGGCGCGGCGGCGGACGGGCAGGACAAAGAGGGAAACAAAAGAGTGGCTCCGGGCCTGAAAGGCCCGGAGCCACGGGAAAAACGCCGTGCGCCAGCGTAGATGGAATACGGATGCCCCGGGTTGGAATTCCAGCATGACACCCATTCTTCCGCTCCGGTCCGGATGGCGCTGCCCGCCTCCGGCTATCTGGAAAACTATTCCGTTATTGGGAAAGGAACATCTGGAAAAAGTCGGCTGCACGGGGCACGGCCTGTGACAACAGGAGCATGGCGGCAGGAAGGAGGGAGAGAAAGTCCCGGGATCCCTACTTCCGCCAGGAGGAATCGGGAACCGCTCCGCGGGACTGCAGCGTCAGGATCAGCATCTTGAGCTCGCTGAGGCGCAGGTCATGTTCTTTCCTGACCTCGGGATCCAGGGCCCCGTAAAACAGCCACTGGTCCGTCTGGGCGGACATTATTTCCTGCGCCGTCAGGGCCATGGACAGAGCCTGCCCCGGGGACCGGGAGGCGGAAATCGCGCTCCAGGAATACAGCATATTGGTGTAAATGGTGGTCCAGGCGAACATACGGTCGTCAAACCTGCCGGGATCCAGATACGGGCGCAGCATCTGTTCCGCCTCCGTGTAGCGCCCCTGATGGATGTAAAGCAGGCTCTTGGCCGCTACCATTCCATGGTTGCCGGGGCTCAAAAGTTCCGCCTCTTCCTCCTGCCGCTCCAGCTCCCTGAGACGGGCCTGGTCCGGAGCCGGAGAACTGCCCGTGGCATGCAGGATGCTGCGCCGCACCAGGTCCGGATCCAGGCTGGCGGAAGCGGCTTCTTCCAGCATGGGGAGCCGTCCGTCGGAGGAAGGAGGGGCGGCGTGCAGGGAGGCCTTCCAGACCGGGAAGGCCAGGAAGGCGAAACAGAGGGCAAGAACTGCCAGCAGAAGGGCCGCGGAAGCCTGGACCCAGCGTCCGGCGCGCCGGGATGCCTTCACTCTGGAAAGGGAGGCGGTGCAGGTAATGCCGCAGCACAGGGCGCTGGCGCCCAGCAGGGCCGGATTATGCCAGATAAACTCCCCGTAGGCATGGAAGGCGGCGATGCACAGCACGCAGAAAGCCGCGGGCCCCAGGGGATTGGTCCGCTGATGGCCGTCCGCCAGCTTCAGCACGCTGCGGAACCCGGAAAAGAGGAACAGGGCCAGCAGGGCCAGCATCAGCCCCAGTCCGGCATAGCCGTAGTCACAGGCGGCTTGCGCGTATTCATGGTGGGCAAAATTGGGGAGGCTGGCGCCGGAGAAGAATTCCGTGGAAAGGTTGGTGAACATCCTGCTGCCGTGGCCGGTCCACGGCGCCTGGTCCGCCAGAGCCCATGCCAGCTTGGACAGGTCCAGCCGGCTGCCGAAGGAGAATATGTCCAGCAGGGAACCCAGTTTTCCGGCCCCGTTCGCCAGGTCCAGCACGGCGTACGCGGCTCCAAAGAAGAGAAGGAGGATGAACAGGATGGCTGCCGCGTAAAACTTCCTGTTATTGCGGAATACGCTGGACGTATAAATGAAGAAGCAGAGGGTGACGCCGGCCAGGGCGTTCGGAAAGGCGGAACGGGAGCTGCAGGTGAAAGAGACGAGGATGAGCGCCAGCCCCGTAAACAGGGCGGCACCCCATTTTCTGGCGGACGCCATGCTATAGGCGCAAAGGAAAAACCCCGTGATGGACAGGAAATGGGCGGAAAAATTCTTGTAGCCGAAAAGGCCGATATTGCGCAGCTCCGTGCCGAACAGGGAATAATCCGGCCTGAACCAGGAAGCCTCCGTTCCCGTCACGTTCTGGTACCCCCACAGCAGGGCGTTCAGCAATCCGAGGAATGCCGCCAGCAGGGGAAGAATGCTCTTCTTCCCGTCGCCCGCGCCCGCATACGCCCCGGCCATGAACATGACCATGGCAGTGGTGATCAGGCCCAGGTCCGCCACGCTCTCATAATAAAACCAGGGGGAAAGCCACGCGCGCAGGAAAAAATAACCGCCCCCCAGCCCCAGCGCGAGCCAGCCCGCCAGGCCGGGGCTGGGAATCTTGTCTCCCCGGATGATGCAGAAGCAGAACAGCAGAAGAGCCGCTGCCAAAAGGCAGGCAGGAAGAAAAAGGGTGTGCCATTCCCCCCCCGCGGCAGTCGTTGCCAGGGAAAGGTAAAAAAGGGCCAGAAGCGCGGTCAGCACCTTTCCGGCGGTGGTTTCAGCAATGCGCGGCGCGGGGGACTTGCTGGGGATGGGGTCTGGCATGGCTGAATGTGGGCTGGATGGCGGAAACGCAGGCAAACAGTATAGACGCGGGGAACTCCGTTGCCAAGAGCAAGCTTCCGGGGAAGGTGGGCATGGCCGTCAAAAGATACCATAGAGAACCTTGTCCATCCCGTTTCCCGGGAAGCACGGTCCCTCACGCCTGGATGCCGAATTTGCGCTTGATCTCCGGAACGGAATAATTAACCAGCGTAGGCTTGCCGCCCGGCGTGCAGTACGGTACTTCGCAGGCCAGCAATTCTTTCAGGATGGCAGGTGCGCGGTGCGGGGGGATACGTTCCTTCCATGCGGATTTCCTGGCAATTTCCCCGATGAAAGTTTCATAGGCCATGCGTTTGGCGTTCCGGCTGAATTCGGACTGCGTGAGGCGGTCTACCAGCTCCAGAAGGAACGCGCGGGCGTTGTCCAGCTCCAGCAGGGCGGGAAGGGATTCTATCCTGATGGTGTTCTGCCCGAAGGGGGTGACGGTCATTCCAGCCTGGTCAAAATGGGGGGCGAACTGCTGGATAACGGCAAAATCACGCGGGTCCAGGTCCAGCATCACCGGGTCCAGAAGCTGCTGGGACGGCATCGGCGCTTCCCGGTGCGCGCGCAGCCGTTCAAAGATGATGCGCTCCCGGGCCGCCCTGGGATGCATCAGCACCAGCCCTTCCGGCGTTTCAAACAGGGCGAACTGCTGGCGGAGGGTTCCCATGTAAGTGAATCCGGCGGAGGCGTCCCTTTCCGGCGCTGCCTTTCCGCATGCGCTTTGTGGGGAGCCGGTTTCCGTCTTATGCTGAAAATCCAGCCGTCCCTGGGTGGCGGGAACCTGTTTCAGTGGAATGGGCCGGAGGGGCGCCACGGGCACGGTTCTGCGGGTCTGGCTGGTTCCGGCAGGGGAGGAAACAGGAGTACACGGGGAGGAAGGGGAGGAAGCCGTACAGGCTTTTGCCGGAAAAGGCGGCAGGGGATGAACCGTCCGGAGGGCTTTTTCCTCACGCGGTGCGGAGGGCGGCGCTTCCGGAAGATGCCTTTCCGTGTCCGGTCCTGCGGCGGGAGCGTGGATTTCCCGGCGGGCATGTTTCTGGAGGGTGTTGGAGACCGCCTCCACAATGGTATTCACCACGTCTGCGGACCGGCGGAACCGGACCTCCTTCTTGGCGGGATGCACATTTACGTCCACCAGCGCGGGTTCCACCTCCATGTACAGGAACAGCGCCGGATGCAGCCCGGTGGGAAAGCCGCCGTAACCGTCACGGATGGCCCGGTTGATAAGCTGGTCTTCCACGGGCCGGGTATTCATGAAAACGTACTGCCCCTTTCTGGTGCGCCTGGCTTCGGAAAGCGGGAGCAGGAAACCCGTGACGGAAATGCCGGGGCCGATGGCCGGTTCTATCGGGATCAGGGCCGCCGCCGTAGCCGCATCCGTCAGCGCAGAAATGCGGACGCGCAGGTCCGCCGTGGCCGGCAGGTCAAAAATAAGCTGGTCATCCCGCTTGTAAGTAAAGCGCACCTGGGGGTAGGCCAGGGCGTGCAGGCGCAGCTGGTGCTCCACATGGGAGGCCTCCGTCTCTGCGGACTTCAGGAACTTGCGACGCGCCGGGGTATTGTAAAACAGGTCGGAAACCTCAATGGCGGTGCCGGGGGAGACGCCGGAGCTTCTCGGCTCATGTTCCTGGCCTCCGTCAATGCGTATTTCCCAGCCTTCCAGCTCCTGCGCCTGCCTGGTGCAGAGCTTGAAGCGGGACACGCTGGCAATGCTGGGAATGGCCTCCCCGCGGAACCCCAGGTGCGTGATTTCAAAAAGGTCCTCCAGGGAGGAAAGCTTGCTGGTGGCGTGGCGCTTGGCGCACAATTGGGTGTCTTCCCGGGACATGCCGCAGCCGTCATCCGTCACCTTGATCAGGCCTACGCCCCCGCGGCGTATCTCCACCCGTACGGCTTTGGCTCCGGCGTCCAGGCTGTTTTCCACCAGCTCCTTCACGACGGAGGCGGGGCGTTCCACCACCTCGCCCGCCGCCACCTGGCTGGCAAGAGTGGAAGACATGACGTGGATGGAGGGCATGGCTGCAGCGGATTGGGAAGGAAATATCGGAATCGGGGTACTAGCCTCCGGCGACGATGGACACGATCTCCACCCGGTCCCCGGGAGCGACGGTCACCCCGGGAAAGTCCTGCGGAAGGAGGGCGGAGCCATTGTGTTCCACCACCACGGGGGTGTTGTTCAAGCTCAAGAGTTCCAGAAGCCGGGAAACGGAACAGGGTTCCGCCAGTCCATACGGGGCTCCGTTCAGCGTGATGTCGTTCTGGGCTGCCATGGCGGGGCCAATATACCACAACGGGCGGGAGAATCCAGAAACATACCATGGGGATGGCGTAAAAAAGATTCCGGTTCAAGACGGAAGGAAAAGGAAAAACCTGGCATCGCGTACGGGACTCGAACCCGTGTTGCCCGCGTGAAAGGCGGGAGTCCTAGACCGCTAGACGAACGCGACTTGAACCGGTTTTATTACAGCATCTTGGAGGCGGGGGCGGGAATCGAACCCGCGAATAACGATTTTGCAGACCGTTGCCTTACCACTTGGCCACCCCGCCGCTGATGTTGTGCGCGGATACTAGGGGAAAGAACCGCGGGTGTCAATCTCGTTTTTGGAAAAGATGCGCTGTTTCTGCGGAAGGCTTGCGTGGAATCCCATCAGCTTTATTCGGAAAAATACGGATAGAAGCGGAATGATATGGAAGCAGCGCCGAATGGCGCGGCAGGGAGGTTCCAGAGGAGAATGTCCCTCTCCCCGGCATTGGTGGAAAGATCAACCGGAGCCTGGGGGAGATAGCCTTTTCCGCGCCCTGTTCACGGGAACAGTCAGCGGTTGGACAGCAGCTGCTTCATGTCCGGAAGGCGGAAGTGCAGGGGAGGAAGTTCCGCCTCCAGGGCGGCGGATTTTTCCTTCCGCAGGGTTTCCGCACCTTCTTCCAGCTTCCGGGCTTCAGCCAGGATTCTGCGTATTTCCTGCCGTCCGCGGCCTATGTGGGAGGCGGCGCGGACAGGATCAGGCGTGAATTCCGGTCCTCCCTTGAGGTATTTTTCAAAGTATTGCTGGTAGCGTTCCGCCAGTTCCCGCCCCCTGGCAAAGAGCCGGCGGTCTTCCTCCACATAGGCCACCACGGCGGGGTCCACGTCTTTCGTGTCCAGGTCCGCCAGTTCTTCATCCCGTTCCCGCAGCAGGTCCGCCGCGTCCCTGCTGCTTTCCGCCAGGCCCGGAAGGGTGGGGTTCTTTTTCAATTTCAGGAGGCGCTGTACAAGCGCGTCGCTCTTTTCCGAATATTCCGTATTGATGTCAGCCGCTTTTTTCCAGTAGGAGACGGTGGGATCGCCGCAGGAGGCCATCAGGAGGGCGGCCAGCACGGGGAGCATGCGGCGCAGGCAGGTAAAGGGAGTCATGTTCCTCTTGTAGCATTCCCGTGATGGGAATCAAGGATGTTTTATGGTTTCCCGGCTTCTGTTCCTTATGAAAGGATACTGAACCTTAATTGGTTCCGTTTCTGGAACGTTTCTTTTCCGCGGGTGGTGGCATTTCCACCACGCCGCTGCTGGCTCCGGGCGTCAGCAGGATTTCCACCTCCAGGGGCAGGGTAGTATCCGCCAGCAGTCCTTCCGGAATGGAGATGCCGATGGGGGCGGAGCTTTTGCCGGGCAATACTTCCTGGGGGGAAATGATGTCCAGAATGAGGCGCCCGTGCTGGAGAATGTTGATCTTACTAATGGAGAAGGCGTCTTTCATGCCGGTGTTATGCAGCGTGACGCCCTTGAGCCGGGTGGGGGCAAACGGCCCCGGAATGGTGAACCGCAGGATGGTGGATTCTCCGGAGGCAAGCGGCAGGGGGAGCCAGTACGCCGCAATGTCCGCCCTGGGGTTCAGGCTGTCCGTGAGGTAGCCGGACCCGTTGAGGCGTTCCATCATGAGGTGGGAAAGTTCCGAGGACGCGGGCACGCCCCACCCCTGTGAGTACATGAGGGAGAGCAGGTACATGGCCTCCTGGTCCCGGTACTGGACCGCCATTCTCAGGAACCGCGCCGCCTGGGCGTAATCACGTGAGGCCAGGGGCGGCTGCTGGGGCAGGCGGGGGAAGTAGGAGGGGATGTCCATAAGCAGGATGCCCAGTTCCTTCATGGCCTCATAGCATCCTCCGGTGGCGGAACGGTAGAGCCATTCCACGCCTTCTTCAGGCCGGGGGCCTCCGGGGCAGTCCGGAGACATGAGGGCTTTCCCCAATACCTGCTGGGCAATGGGGTACCCGGCCCTGGACAGTTGTTCCAGAGCCGCCAGCGTGTCCGGCGTGATGTCCGCATGGTTCAGGACGTCTCCGTGGCCCGGGGTGGGCGTAGTGACCGCCGCCACCAGCCCCTTGTAAACCGGGTCATGCAGCAGGGCAGGCTCCGGCGCAGGCGGCGCGGCGATGAAGCGGATCTTGGGGAATGTCTCTTCCGTGCGCTCCGCCTCGCTTTTGAAACAGGACATTTGCATGGGAACGGCCTTGTGGGCCGCAGTTTCAAAGGTGTACGTGTAAACGCGGTCCGTGGACAGTTCCGGGAGGGACGGGAAGAAGAACGTGCTGGTGGACTGTCCCGGCACCGTGAAGGAGGGAACCGGGTTGACGGAGCGGTCCACGAGGGTGCCGTTGGAGTCCCGGATGGTCAGGTGGAGCTCCCCTCCGCCGGAGGAAGGCGGCGTGATTTGAAGATAAATGCACGAGATGCGCAGTTTTTCCGGCAGGATGGAGGGGAGGCCGGAACGGGTGAGGATCGTATCATCAAGGCGCAGGTGGAATTCCTGGAGCGTCCGCGGTTCCAGCGCTGCGTCTTCCGTCATTTTAAGTTCCGGAATGCGGATGGACGCCAGGTCCCGGGGCGGGGCCGGCAGTTCCCGTCCATTGGAATTGGCGGCGGGTTGCTGGATGGCCTCCTTGATCGTGTTGATGGTGGTGCCCATGGGGGCCTTCTTCACGTAGTCCATCAGGTAGACGGCTCCGGCGGCCAGCAGGAGGGTGCAGGCGCTGCCCACCATCAGGTACATCATGTGGCGGTTGCGGCGGAGGGTGCGCGCCGACAGCCTGCGGGAGGCGGAATGGAGGCCGCCCGGACTGGCGGCGGGATGGTTGTTTCCCGGTTTTTTTTCAGCGCAGGGGCGCGGCATCCCTTCCGGATGGATGTAGTGAATATCCGCCGGGGATAAATGGATGGTGGCGGAGGATTCCTCCCCGGAAATGGCGCAGATGTCGTGAATCCATTCCCTGGCAGTCTGGTAGCGGCAGTTGATCTGGGGGGAGAGCGCCTTGTCCAGGGACAGCAGGAACTGGCGGGAATAAAAACGTGTGAGCACGGGATCACTGTGCAGGGGCTGCATGCCGTCTTCCGACAGGCGCACTTCCGCCCGTTCCGGAGGATGGCCGGTGAGCAGGGCGTAAAAGGTGGCGCCTACGGAATAAAGGTCGCTCCAGGGGCCTATGTTCGTTTTTCCCAGAGCCTGTTCCGGGGAGGAATACCCCTGGGTGGTCAGGACGGTGGCGGCGTGCAGCTTCAGGGCGTGCCGCGCCGCGCCGAAGTCGATCAGCACGGGCGTGCCCTCCTCCGTCAGCAGGATGTTGCCGGGCTTGATGTCACGGTGGTAGATGTGCCGGGAATGGAGGTAGTCCAGAATACGGAGCAGGCGCGTCAGCAGCCCCTTGAGTTCGTCCTCCGTGTAACGGTGGCCCGTGCTGTGGAGCTTTTCCCCCAGAAAGTCCAGGGAGAGCCCGGTAATGTGCTCCATGGCGAAGTAGGCCGTGCCGTTGGCTTCAAAGACGGACAGGATTCTGACGATGCCGGGATGGTTGAGTTCCGCCAGCGTCTGGGCCTCGCTCAGGAAACTCTTCAGGGCCCAGGTGTAGTTTTCCAGGTCGTGCTCGTTGTTGGGCCGGATATGCCCGGTCAGCGGGTCCCGGTAGGAGCAGCTGGAGGGGAAGTTTTCCTTGATGACCACGTTGCGGTTCAGGAACAGGTCCTTGGCCAGGTACGTGATGCCGAAGCCTCCGCTGCCCAGGACGCGGATGATTTCATACTGTTCCAGGCGCGTGCCGGGGGCCAGCTCCCGCTGGTAAACGAAAAAGGCGCCTTTTTCTTCCGCATGGGGAAGAGGGGGGCGGCCGGGCAGAATCTGTTCCAGGCCTGTCGTCGGAGCGGGAGGCGGGACTTGCCCTGTCGTCCGGGGCTGGTCATCTGGCTGGCCTTCTTCTGCTGGCATGAGGGGAAGTTCCTGAAGCGGAAGCTGCGGGCATTCTCATATGCCGGATGCGGCAAGTCAAGGTGAATGCCTGTTTTCCTCCGTATCAGGACTGCCGCCTGTGCGTAGTATCTAAAACGGCGCAAGTGGAATGGAAGGAATAAACCTAAAGGGAGAGATGAAGGCGGGGATTCTTTCTGCCTTGCCCATCCTGTACGCCGTGCTTATGAAGTCCATTCCCGTGAAAGCCGACCCTTCACGTTTTCAGGATTTGTGGCGCCTGATAAATTCCCGTGCGGCTTTCAGATAGGCGTCCGCCGCCGTTCCGGAAGGATCATGTTCAAAGATGGTGTGGCCGAAGCTGGGCGCTTCCCCTAGCCGGATGGAGCGGGGAATGACCGTCTTGTACAGCATCTGGGGCAGGTGTTTTTCCACCTGGTCAATGACTTGGCGGGAGAGGTTGGTGCGACCGTCGTACATGGTCATCAGCACCCCTTCATGCCTGATGCGGGGATTGGCTCCGCTGGCGCAGATCTGCGCCGTCACGTGCAGGATTTTGGCCAGGCCTTCCAGCCCGAACCATTCGCACTGCAGGGGCGTCAGCACTTCGTCGCAGGCGGCCAGGGCGGAGGTCATCAGAACGCCCAGGGAGGGCGGCGTATCCATGATGCAGTAGTCGTACGCTTCCGACTCCCGCAGGGGAGCGAGCGTTTCCCGGAGCCGGGTCAGGTGGTTGCCGGACCGGGCCAGTTCTATTTCCACGCCGGCCAGGTCCATGGTGGAGGGGATGATGTCCAGCCGTTTTCTGCCGGAAGGCACAATGCACTCTTCCGCCGGGAGCTGGCCGAGCAGGGCCGGGTACAGGCTGGGCATGTCTTTTCCGTCAATGCCCATGCCGCTGGTGGCATTGGCCTGCGGGTCCAGGTCAATGACCAGGATTTTCTTCTTCAGCTGGGCCAGGGCGGCGGCCAGGTTGATGGCCGTGGTGGTTTTTCCCACTCCCCCCTTCTGGTTGGCGATGGCGATGATTTTCATTCGGGAAAAGGGTGCGGGGAAAAGGTAGCATAACGGGAGGCCCTTTCAACCATTTTCCCGGAGAGGCCGTGAGGCCTGCGGGCCGCAGCGGACCTTTCCCTTTAGGGAACGGCTTGTTGCGTGGAACGGAGGAGCAGGGGAAAACCGCTGCAGAAGAGGTTGCATGCCCCGGCGTCAGGGTGCCGTGGGAACGGCGGGACGGTCGGAGGACAGGATGAGGCGGAAGCCGAGCGCGTCATCCCGCGTGTTTTCCGGCAGGGGGGTGCGGATGGAGGTGGTGAGCTGCTTGGGGCGGAAGGAGAGGTAACTGCCTCCGCGTGCCACTCCGTAATTGCGGATGGGGAGGGACTCCGGCCCCCCGTAGGAATCGTCCACCCATTCCATGACGTTCCCCTCCAGGTCGTACAGGCCCAGGTGGTTGGGCGGGAAGGTCTTCACGGGGGCCGTGTACGGCTGTCCGTCCTCATACCCCACGATGACGCGGGAGGAAGGAAGGTAAATCAGGGCGGACTGGTCCGCAAAATTGCCCGTTTTATCCGGCGGAGGCCAGGAATACCCCCACGGGAACACCTCCCGGGAGTTTTCATGAGGCAGCGTCTTTTCATAGGGGGAGGACCCCTTTTCATCCGTCAGGCGCACCCATGAGCTCCATTCCTCGTCCCTGGGCAGGCGGTAGGAATCATGCTGGTCAATCAGCCCCTGGGCCCGTTCCTTGTTGGTAAGCCATTTGGCAAAGGCGCGCGCGTCCTGCCTACTTACATTAACCACCGGGTGGTTCTCCCCCTGCGGGAAGCCGGGCCGGGCCGGGGCTTTTCTCCCCGTAGCTTTCAGGAACTGCTGGAAATCCTTCACGCGCACTTCATGGGACATGACCAGGGCGTTTCCCCCTACCGGGGCCAGTTGCATGCCCAGGCTGTTGGTCCAGGGTGATCCGAAGATCACGGATTTGTCCGGCTCCAGCTGGAGGGAAAGGTATAAATCCTGCGGGTCCAGCCCCCGGCGCCGCATGGTGGCGTGCCCCGGCAGTTTGATTTCAATCACGTAGGGCACCTGGTTGACGTATTCCTCAATGGGCGTGCGTCCGATCAGCCTGTTGTTGAAGAAGACGCTGGCCCCCGGCGGATTGGTGGTGACGGTGATGGGGACCTGGAACACGCGGGTGACGTTCAGGACGTAGGCGCTGTGGCCGTCCGTATTTCCGGACGTCTGCGGCAGGGGATCCGCATTGATGGAAAACTCCTTGCCCAGCAGTCCCTCCCGTTCGCATTTCTTGTTCAGCCACGCCAGGTAGGCCGTGATGCCGTCCTGCGTGAGCAGGGCCACGTCCTTTTCAGGATGGCCCGGTTCCGTCTGTTCCCGCTTCATCTGGTAATTCCCCTTCTGCTGGTCCTCCTTCAGGAATTTGTTGAACAGGGCGGCGGTGAGGGGGCCTTGCGCCACATGGCGGGTTTCCGCGGGCAGGTATGTGACGCCCTCCGTATCCTTCCACGGCTGGCTGTCCGTGGGGGGGTGGTACTCCTTCAGCACGCCGCCCAGGGCCAGCGTGGAGCCTCCCTTGACGGTGCCCGCCTCCTCCTTGTCCGCGAAGCCCGATTTCTTGATGGTGTAAGCCACGGAAGCGCCGGAGGGCAGTTCAATGGGGCCGTAGGGCGTTTCATCCAGGTAATTGCCGTCCGCATCATAAACGGACGCTCCCGCCGGGGAGCTGGTCACCAGCACATATCCGGTCCGGGATTCCTCCTCCGGGGCGGAGGCGTGAGGGTCCTGGCGGACGTCCGCGGCTGGTTCTTCCAGAAGATGCTGGCTGCTGTTGAGCCACAGGGCACCCCAGTATGCGGTGAAAGCTCCGGCTACGGCCGCGGCCAGCAGCTGGAGGGTGCGCCTGAGCTTGCGGCGCTTCTTTTTCTTATGAAGGCGGAAGCGGGAGGGCACTTCATATCCCCGGAGGGCGTCTATTTTCTCCGCCAGCTCTTCCGCGGAATCAATGGCGCACTCCTCCACGCGGGGTTCCGCCGCCTGGCAGATGATGGTATTGAACGCCTGCCACTTCTTGCGCACGGTGCCTTCCGGCAAATCATCCGGAAGTTCAGGGAAATCCATGCGGTCCTTCCCCGTGCTGATCTCGTATAAAACCTTGGCCAGGGCATAAACGTCCGCCCGCCGGGTGCCGGGACCGTCCGGGGGGATGAACCCCTCCGTCCCTACAAAGCTGCGCTGGTCCAGATGGGCCACCAGGCCGATGTCCGCCAGCTTGGGCCGTCCGTTGACGAAAATGACGTTGGCCGGCTTGATGTCCCGGTGCGTCAGGTTCTTGCTGTGCAGGTACAGCAGGGCGTGGGCCAGCTGGCTGCCTACCTCCAGGCAATAATCCAGGGGCAGCGGCTTGTTGCCGGAAAACTTCTTGTCCGTCTGGAGCGTGCGGGGAATATACTCGTCCGGCGTGATGTGGACGCCCGTGCGGGCGTCGTCGCCCAGCTCCATAACGTAATAGTAAAACGGGGAATCCTGGTCGTGCCTCCCTACGTGCAGGATGTGGACCAGCCCCGGATGGTTGCGGGCGATGGGTTCATACTGCAGGATGCCCTCAAACTCCCGGTTGAAGGTGCGCTCATCCTCAAAATCCTCCCGCCAGACGATTTTCACGGCGCGCCACGCCCCGGTCAGGGAGCGGGCCAGCCAAACCTCCCCGTAAGCGCCGCTGCCTATCTGGCGCACGACCTCATGGTCCGGAATGGAAGGAGTGGGACGCACCACCCGTTTGACGGGCAGCGTCGGCAGATTGCCGCCGGGCATGGGTGATGCGTCCGAAGTCATGGAGAGTGCGGGAATCAGGAAATAACCCCCAGGTTCTTGCCCACCTTGCAGAAGGCTTCAATCGCCTTGTCCAGTTGTTCGCGGGTGTGGGCGGCGGAAATCTGCGTGCGGATGCGGGCCTGCCCCTTGGGAACGACGGGGTAGAAGAAGCCGACGGCGTACACGCCTTCGTCCAGAAGCTGGGCGGAGAATTTCTGGGACAGCACGGCGTCCCCCAGCATCACCGGGGAAATGGGGTGGTCCTTGCCGCCGATGGTGAAGCCCGCTGCCGTCATGGCGTCGCGGAAATACCTGGTATTCGCTTCCACGCGGTCGCGCGCTTCCGTGGAACCTTCCAGCAGGTCCAGCACCTTGATGGAGGCGGCCACGATGGCCGGGGCCACGCTGTTGGAGAACAGGTACGGGCGCGCCTTCTGGCGCAGGATGTCCACCACTTCCTTCGGGCCGGAAACGTAGCCGCCGGAAGCGCCGCCCAGGGCTTTCCCCAGAGTGCCGGTGGTGATGTCTATGTTGCCGAACAGGCCGCAGTGTTCATGCGTGCCGCGGCCCCTCTTGCCCAGGAAACCCGTGGCGTGGCAATCGTCAAAATGCACGATGGCGTTGTACTTGGCGGCCAGCTCATGAATCTTGTCCAGCTGGGCGATGATGCCGTCCATGGAAAACACGCCGTCCGTGGAAATCAGCTTCACGCGCGCTCCGGCGGCGTCCGCTTCCTGGAGCTTGGCTTCCAGGTCCGCCATGTCGTTGTTGGCGTAGCGGAAGCGCTTGGCCTTGCAGAGGCGCACGCCGTCAATGATGGAGGCGTGGTTCAGGGAATCGGAAATAATGGCGTCGTCCGCGGTCAGGAGGCCCTCAAACAGGCCGCCGTTGGCATCAAAGCAGGAGGGGAACAGAATCGTGTCTTCCGTGCCCAGGAACTGGGAAAGGCGTTCCTCAAGCTGGCGGTGCAGGGTCTGCGTGCCGCAGATGAACCGCACGGAAGCCATGCCGAAACCCCATTCGTCAATGGCTTTCTTGGCGGCTTCCATCACTTCCGGATTATTGGCCAGGCCCAGGTAATTATTGGCGCACATGTTGATGACGGAGCGTCCGTCCTTCAGCGTCACCTGGGAATACTGCTGGGAGGCGATGAAGCGTTCTTCCTTGTACAGACCTTCCGCACGCAGTCCGTCCAGGGTGGAAGTGAGGATGTTTTTGAATTCAGGGGTATACATGTCGAATAATGGAATATGAATTGAAATAGCCAGCAAGTGAACGATCAAGGATCACACGGTTGCTCCCGCACCTTTATCATTATTGAGCCGTGAAGAAAAGCTTAAAGAACACAAATTGAAGGCAGGGAGAGGACGGAACGGAGAAGCGGAACCCCTCCGCTTATCCTGCGGTGACGGGAAAAACGGGAGCTGGTCAAAGGGGTGCGTTTCCTGAAGAAAAAGAACAGGAAAAATACTCACCGGTCCGGAATGCATGAACGGCAGGCGGGGACGGGAAGGGAGGAGTTTTCCGGAGTATGGGAAATGCATTTGATACACAAAACAGGCGCCAACGTGCGCTTGAAAAAGTGAAGGCCGGTTCCAACCTCCGGCCATTAAACCCATCATACCCGATCATGAAACTATCCCGTATTTCCTTATGGAGTCTGACCCTGGCAGGATGCCTGCCTGCCGTGCGCGCCGAATCCTGGAACCAGTTCCCGGAAAGCGGTCCGGAAACCACGCTGGATTCCATGTGGGCGTCCGCGGCCTATGTGCAGACGCTGGTGGAAGCCTCCTCCGCCCAGATAAATATCTCCCGTTTCCGGCAGAAGGGGCCGTCCAACCTGTGGGCGGGCGCCCTGGGCAGCTTTGGCGATGCCGGAATCCGGAACAACCAGCCTTCCTTTGACTACTCAGCCGCCGGCTACGCGCTGGGGTATGACTACGGCACGTATGGAGAAAAATCCGGTTCCCTGCTGGGTCTGGCATTCGGGCAGATGTTCGGGCACCAGAACATTCAGGAAATGCCGGACTATCCGGACGGCCCCATGGAGGGGGACCGCTTCCGGCAGTCAGCGTGGATGGCCAACCTGTACGGCGCCTTCTTCCGGGAAACGGGGCCGCGGTCCAGCCTGCTTCTTGCCGCGAATGCGGCCTTCGGCAGTACGGAAAACAAATGCCGCCACAGTGATGCGTGGGGAAACGCCTCCAAGTGGGACTCGGAAACGTTCCAGGCGGGGTTTTCCGCCTCCTGGCGCTATCAGGTGACGAACTCCTTCAGCGTGACCCCCTTTATGGGAGTAACGTATGTGCACGGAGCCAACAAGGTGAAAAGGGATGACCAAGGCGGCTACGGCGATTCCTCCTGGTGGGGGGATTACTGGTGGGATGACGACGACTGGGACGACGATGATGATTACAACCAGCGGCGGGACAACCGGGGCACGTTTGACAACGTGTCCATGGCGATGGGAGTGACGCTGGAACACGTTTTCCGTCTGTCCGGAAATACCGTATGGATTAATGCCCTGTCCGGGAGCTACTGCCCGGACATCTACCGTAACGATCCCCATTACACGTTCCGGGACGGCTGGTGGGAAGGGGATGAATACCGGGAATCCCGGTACAAGGGGAAGGGCTATTCTCCCGGAAAGCAGTCATTCAAAGTCAAGCTGCTGTCCAGAATGGTCTTCAATGACAGATGCTCCGTCTTCGCCTCCTACCAGGCGCATTTCAGGGAATCCTTCCTGGAGCACCAGGCGGCGCTGGGCGTCTCCGTCTCCTTCTGAACACTGGAGCCGCCGGGGAAAGACGAATGGAAAAGAGTTCGGCTTTCTTCCGGATGGCTCAGAGGGAAGGGGAGGGGGAAAGAGCCTGGTTTTCCTTGCCGGAACAGTCCTCGGTTTTCAGGGAAAACTCCAGCATCCGGTCCCCCTTAAACGTGAAAAACGCCTCAAACCGTTTCCCGTCAAGCATGGCGGGAAGCCAGAACCGGTCGTCCTGCCACATGAGATCGTAGGGAATCTCGTCCACCGGGCACCAGAAAGGCTCTGCCTCCGGCGTTTCCGAAGGGGTGCCCTTGAAAGAGGACGCCATGAACACGTGGCAGCGGATTTCCGGAATGGTGCCGCAGGCGAAGGAAAAATTCAGCACGCCCATTTCCCGGGCATCCGCAACGTCAATGCAGAGTTCCTCCCGGACCTCCCGCAGCACACACTGGAGGGCCGTTTCCCCCGCCTCAAACTTCCCGCCGGGACCGTTCACCTTCCCCGCGCCGATCCCCCTCTTCTTGCGTATCAGGAGAATCCTTCCGTCCTGCACCACAAACATCAGGGTGGCGAGGATATCAGGGGTCCACTGGGCAGGCCATTGAAAGCCGCTGCTTCTGTCTTGCATGGGCGCATGTTACAGGATGGGAGGGAAATCATGAAGAAAAATGCGGAACAAGCCCGGTAGAGGCCGGCTCCGGACACGGTTTCGCACCTGTGAGGCAGGAGGGCAAGAATGAAGACTTGCCGGTGATGGAAAAGGAAAATCCCTCTCAACTTTTCATGGAAGCCGGGAGGGATTGCCGTCAGGAATTTTCCTCCTGCTGCGAAGGACTCATTCCGGGAATGGGTGGCAGTTTTTCCTTAACAAAAAGCATCCAGGGAAAAACTTTTGTTAAACCGGTCGTGGTATGGACTATTAATTTCTCCAAATGCCTTTTTTATATCCCCTGGCAGATCAGTTTTGCTGTCGCATTCCAGAACGAAAAAGTTGGGGTCAAAAAGATGAACCTTCCCCTTTTCGTTGTGAATACCGATGGCGTGCCCACAGCGTTCTTCAAAAATGGCCAAAATCGTATAGGTAACGTCCTTTTGTAAAATCTCGGAAATAGTAACGTCCTTTTGTAAAATTTTGGAAATAGCGTAATCCATAAATTTCTTTTCGAAGAAGTTTGCAGGAACCGAGTTGTTATGCAGCATCTCCATCTTCCCTTCGATAACCATTGCTTGACGGCTGCGGGCAAGGACATCCGCCATGTCGTTTTGTTCATGGAAAACGGAGGCTTTTGCCGCGTACCCCTCTCCATAAATGAGAGGAGCTTTTGAAATGGGCTGATTGCGAGGCGGACTGATGCTGTGTTCAATATCGGCCCAAAATTGGCTTTCTTCATGACGATGGCATGCAATGAGCCAATAAGTGACCAGGCCCAGGCATATTCCGGAAGGATAAATATCCCCTGTCTGGGGAATCAACTGTCCCTGACTGAATGATTTTATTTCTTTCATGATTCTCTTAATGGAATGATTGAGAACACATCATTCCATGAAGAAAAGATGGAGGACATGATGGTCTTCCCTGATGGAAAATCAACTTTCCGGAGTATGGGACGGGCTGTTCCGCCGGACCGGCTTCTCCCTCCGGAAAAGGAATCCATGGGTGAGAGCAAAGTCTCCGGATGGAGCCGGACGGGGCCGGCCTTATTCAGTCCGTTCCTTCCAGCAGGTCTTCTTTCCTGACGCGGGAACCCGCAAGGGCATAGGCAAGCATGACCAGCTCACAGAGGAAGACAAGCATCCATGACCAGCGCCAGCTTCCCAGCGCGTCCGTCAGAGCTCCCTGGAGGAAGGGGAAAACGGCGCCGCCGAACACGCCCATCATGAAAATGCCGGAAGCCTTGGCGGTGTATTTTTTCAGTCCTACGGTGGCGAGCGTGAAAATACAGCCCCACATGACGGAATGGAACAACCCTACGGAAACCAGCACCCACAGGTTATGGGTGTAAATGGCAACCAGCGTCAGGATGGCCGCCGCAGAGGTCGCCACCGTCAACTGGACGCGGGGGGAGATATGGTTCAGCCAGCTGGAAACGATGCGCCCCACCATCAGGCCGCCCCAGTACAGGGAGGCCAGCAGGGCCGGAATGCCCAGGTCCACCCCCCACACCACCAGGTTGCTGGAGCCCAGGAACAGCAGCGGTTCATCCGAATTGCTGAGCTCCAGGGCGTGCAAGTTCACGTTGATGCCCACGGACACCTCCGCGCCCACATAAAAGAAAATGGCGATCACGCCCAATGTCAGATGCCGGAAGGACCAGATGCTGCGTTCCAGCTTTTCTCCTTCTCCGGCCGTCGTGTCCCGGATGTTGGGCAGGTAAAGGCGCTTCGTCATCAGGGTGACCAGCGCAATGAGGACGCCCAGGATGAGCAGGGGGAGCATCAACTGCCGCACGTGGACGCTCTCCATGGGCAGACCGGCAAACAGGATGCCGGTCACGAAAAACGGCGCGATCGTCGTTCCGAAGGAATTCACGGCGCAGACGATGTTGAGGCGCTGGACGGGCTGCGTTCCCTTCAATTCATAGGACGTCACGTAGGGGTTGATGACGACCTGCAAAATCGTGGCGGAGGTGCCCATGGCATAGGACCCCGCCAGAAAAATAAAATAGCCGTAGGGAATGCTGGCCCCGGCGATCGTCGTGCGCAGGTCCTCGAACTGGACGGTGAACCATGCGGACAGGAAAAAGACGGCCAGCCCGAGCACCATGAACAGGAGCCCCCGTATCAGCGTCGTCTTATAGCCGTAGCGGTTGATCCAGCGGGAGGCGATGTTTCCGTTCACCAGGTACGCCAGGAAAAAGAAAAAGGGAATCAGCGTGATGAACGTGTTTTTCAAAGCGCCGGCGTCCGACAGGAAGGCGCTTTGCAAAGGCCCCTGGAACTGGCCGTTCACGGTGGACAGGAACCCGACAAGGAAATAAATGAAGGTCAGGGCAAGGAAGGGGCCCAGGCGTGAATGCGGTTGTGTTTCCATGGGGAGGGTGAGAGGTGAAAATGCTGCAGAAAGGAAAAGACCGGGAAGGTGTCTTCATGCAGCCCGGAACAGGAGCCGGGCTGCATGAAGGATTGTATGACTACGGAAGAACCAATTTTTCCAGAACGGGGAGCACGCCGTCTTTTTCAAGCTTCTCCACCATGCCCAGGTACTGGCTGACGAACTTGTCCGCCGCCTTCAAATCCGTGCTCCGGAAGGGGGAGAGGGCGAGGAAATCCAGCGGGTCGTCACTGGCGATCAGCTTCCGGTCCTCTTTGGTCAGCCAGGGCTCGTTCACTTCATAAGCCTGGCCCCGGTCGTCCTTCCCGTGCTTCAGGTAATGGCGGTAGGCGGCCACGAAAAACGCCAGGCGTTCCAGGTCGGCGCCGTCCCTGATCATCTTCGTTAAAACGGGCATCACATACACGGGAATCTTGGAAACGCCGTCAAAGCACAAGCGGCTGATCTGGTCGCTCACCGCCTTGTTGCCGAAGCGTTCCAGCAGGGTCTTCTTGTACAGCTCCAAATCCGTGTTCCCTGGCGGCGGAACGTAGGGGCCCGCGTCCCGGTCCATGAAAAGGCGCAGGTAGCGGGCAAACCGTTCATCCCCTACCGCCTCGTCCACCCGGCGGTACCCGGCCAGAAAGGCGGGGTAGGACAGCAGGGAATGGGACGCGTTCAGCAGGCTGAGCTTCATATTCTCATAAGCGGAAACGTCATCCGTAAACTCAACGCCCACGGCTTCCCAGTCCGGGCGCCCGGCAATGAAATCATCCTCAATCACCCACTGGATGAAATCCTCCGAATAGACGGGGGCGGCGTCTTCCACGCCGCTCTGCGCATCCAGCCGTTTGACGTCGTCCGGCGTGACGGCGGGCGTGATGCGGTCCACCATGCTGTTGGGGAACGTCACGTTCTTCTTCACCCACTGAGCCAGTCCGGGGTCCTGGACCTTGATAAAGGAAGTGAACGCTTTCCGGGCCGTGTCCCCGTTGTGCTGGAGGTTGTCGCAGGATAGAACGGTTACGGGGCCTGCGCCGTCCTTGCTCCTCTTCCGCAATCCGGCGGCCAGAAAGCCGAAAACCGTACGGGGATGGCCGGGGTGTTCCAGGTCATGTTTCACGTCCTTGCTGTTGAGCATGAACTCTCCGGTCTCCTTATCCAGATTGTACCCCCCTTCCGTAATGGTCAGGGTGATGATTTTAGTCCGGGGGTCCGCGATCCTGTCGATTACCTTTCCGGGCTCCTTCGGCCCCCATGCCAGATCCACCAGGGAGCCTATCTCATAAAACTCGTCCTTGCCGTCGCGGCCGCAGACTGTCAGCGTGTAAAGGCCGTCCTGGCTCTTCAGCGCCTTGTAAAGGGGTTCGTCCTGCGGCAGCAGGGCCACTCCGGAAATCCCCCATTTATCACGGCCGCCCATGCCCAGAAGCTGATTCGTGTAAAACTCCTCATGCGCGCGGTGGAAATTGCCCACTCCTATATGGACTATTCCCGGTTGAATGGTTGTCCTGTCATAGGGGACGGGAGCCCCCGGAATCTTCGCCTTGCCCTGTCGTTTCAGTTCCTTCTTCATCTTGAAATGAGGTATGGTATTTGCCGTCTCATACTAATGGGCATTTCCGGAGAGGCAGGTGTTAGGGATATGCCAGACTTTTTCCATATCCGGCGCGTTGATCACGCGCCGCAGGGAGCGTTTACGGAAAAAATCCGGGATTTTCTCCTGGACGCGGCTCACTCAGGGAAGGTGAAAACGCCGGAAACGCGCCCTTTCCGGCATGACTGGAATGAACCTCTTTTTCCTTTCCCGGAACAGGCGGCGCGTTCTATGCTTTACTATCTCTCCCGGCTTTCCTTTCCGCCGGAAGAACCACCTTCAACATTTGAAAAAGCATGTATGACGTCGTAGCCCTCGGAGAACTGCTGGTGGACTTCACCCCCTGCGGAGTGAGCGCCCAGGAATTGCCCGTTTACCAGGCCAATCCGGGGGGAGCCCCCTGCAACGTCCTCTCCATGCTGTCCAGGCTGGGGCGCAGGACCGCCTTCATCGGCAAGGTGGGGCATGACATGTTCGGGAAAATGCTCCGGCGCACGCTTCAGGAGGAAGGCATTGACGACTCAGGGCTGGTCTCTTCCCGGGAAGTCAACACCACCCTGGCCTTCGTCCAGATTGACGAACAGGGCGACCGTGATTTTTCCTTTTACCGCAATCCCGGCGCGGACATGAAATTGACCGCCGGAGAGGTGGATATGGTGCTGGTGGAAAACACGCGCGTATTCCACTTCGGGACCATCTCCATGACGCACGGCGACGTGCGGCGCGCTACCAGGCACGCCGTCAGCCATGCCCGGGAAAAGGGGGCCCTTATCACCTTTGATCCCAATCTCCGGCCTCCCCTCTGGCCCAGCCTGGAGCTGGCCCGGGAGCAAATGCTCTACGGCTGCGGCGCGTGCAGCGTCATGAAAATAGAAACGGAGGAACTTCTCTTCCTCACCGGGTGCTCCTCCATGAAGGAAGGGCTGGATACCCTGAAAAGGGAATTCCGCAATCTCCGCCTCATTCTCGTGACGGGGGGCAGGGAAGGCAGCTGGGCTTCCTGTGGAGACAAGCTGGTTTACCAGCCTACGTTCCTGAAGGTCAACACCATTGACACAACGGGAGCCGGAGACGCCTTTTTTGGTTCCTGCCTGGACTGGGTTCTGGAAACGGGACTGGAAAACCTGACGGAAGGACAGTTGGCGGACATGCTTTTATTCGCCAACGCCGCCGCTTCTATCGTGACGACCCGCAAGGGGGCCATCCGCTCCATGCCGACCCGCGAGGAAGTCCTGGCCCTGGTGGCCGAAGGCGTTTGAGGTTTTCCCCTGAATGCGCGTTCCTGAACCGGGACCCTTTATCAAAGTCGGAGACTGGACCCAGCCTCTGGAAGCACGCTCCCGGCTTCCTCTCCTACCAACAAGAAACCCTCTCCAAGCATTTCACTTAAAGAGGGTTATTGAATGGTGCTCGAGAGGGGACTCGAACCCCTACGTCTTATCGACACTAGATCCTTAGTCTAGCGCGTCTACCAATTCCGCCACCCGAGCATGGGTGCCTTAAGGCGGGGAGTTTTTAGCGCACGGAAGCGAATAGATCAAGCTTTTTTCTTCTTTTTTATCCTGCTGGTTCCGTTTTTGAAGGCGGCTTCTTTTACCGGACCGGTAGGGAGGTGGCCACGGGCATGATGGCCGGACGCAGGGTGACGGCCTTGGTGTCATATTTTTCCGAGGGTTTGAAGAGCCAGCCGGGATTGGTGTCGATGGGTTCGAACCGGGTCGGCTTGAAGATGGGCAGCTTCAGGTTGGAGTTGGGCTCGTAACCGTATTTGCCCGTGTATTTGCCGTACACCCTGTATTCATAGTTGTTGTCATAGGCATAGCGCGGGTTCCCGGCGTATTCCGGCAGGCGGTCCGGAGTGCGGCAGGAGCTTTCATCCATGATGACGAGCTGAGCCGTTCTCCAGGTCTGGCCCGGCTGGCGCAGGTAACCCCAGAAGCGGGTCGCCGGGACATGGTAGCGGCGGCCGACGAAGTAGTTTCCCCTGGGCTCTCTGGCAATTTCCGCATTGCGGGCGTTAATGCCGGCGATGTCTTTTTCCAGGGAGTTGCACTGGGTCAGGGCGGGAAGAAGGACGGCCCCCAGCAGGGGAAGCAGGAGTTTGTTCATGGTTGCGGTGATGTTTGTTTTTTGTTTAAGAACGTTTGAATGGCGGCGGAGGCCGCAAAGAAGCCGAAGGTGCCAGTGATGTGCGTGACGGAGCCGAACCCGGCGTCACAGCCCATTTTCCCCTGAAATTCCGGGTCGCGCGTGCAGGAGGTTTCTCCGTCACAAGTGGGGTACACGGGTGTTTCCTGGGAGAAGACGCAGGGGATTTTCAGTTTGCGCGCTTTTTCCCCAAGCGGGAGGCCGTAGTCTTTTTTGAGCTTGTAGCGCAGGCTGGAGAGCAGGGGGTCTCCCTTGGTGCGGGAGAGGTCCGCTATTTCTATTTTGGCGGGGTTGACGCGCCCTCCCGCGCCGCCGCAAGTGACCAGGAGCTGCCTGCTGCGGTAACAGGAGGCAATGAGGTGGGCCTTGGGCGCCAGGGAGTCAACGGCGTCGATGATGACGTCCGGTTTCGTCTCCAGCAGTTTTTCCGCGTTGGTGGCCGTGTAGAAGCTGTTGAGGGAGATGATTTCCGCCTCCGGGTTGATTTCCTTGATGCGTGCGGCCATGGCTTCTGTCTTGGACTGGCCGATGGT
The DNA here is from genome assembly GCF_002884975.1 of Akkermansia muciniphila. Taxonomy (NCBI): domain Bacteria; kingdom Pseudomonadati; phylum Verrucomicrobiota; class Verrucomicrobiia; order Verrucomicrobiales; family Akkermansiaceae; genus Akkermansia; species Akkermansia muciniphila. Next base: position 108,830 of record NZ_PJKB01000001.1, read on the forward strand.
GGACGCCAGCGCGTGGATTTGCCGGTTTGTGTTGGTGATGCAGAGGTCGTCCAGGTCCATCAGGATGATGGTGCCTACTCCGGAGCGCGCCAGTGCTTCCGCCGTCCAGGAGCCTACGCCGCCAATGCCGATGACGGCCATGCGGGAGTTCCGGAGAAGGTCCAGCCCGCTGGTTCCGTACAGACGGCCTATGCCGCCGAATCTGGCTTCATGGTTTGTGGCGGTGGGCATGGTCAGGAGGCCGGTTTTTCCACGATTTGGCTGATGCGGGCGATGTTGAGGGCTTTGCCGGTGGTTTCATCCACCTGCACGACGGCTCCGCAGAGACGCACAGGCCAGTTGGCCACGGGGAATTTGGCGGGCATGGAGGAACGAAAGCGCTGGATGATGGGTTCCTTTTCCCGGCCCAGAACGCCAATGGCCGGGCCGCACATGCCGGAGTCCGTCAGGTAGGCCGTGCCGTGCTCCAGGATGGTTTCATCCGCGGTCTGCACATGCGTGTGGGTTCCGATAACGGCGGAAACAAGCCCGTCCAGATTGTATCCGGTGGAGATTTTTTCACTGGTGGTTTCCGCGTGCATGTCCACAAAGATGACGTTGACGCCTTCTTCCTCCCTCAGCCTTTTGGCTTCCGCTTCCGAGATGAGGAAGGGGTTTTCAAGCGGGGGCTGGATGAAGGAGCGCCCCTGCACCTGCATAACGGCTATTTTCCCCCTGGGTGTTTCCACCACCACGCTTCCGTGCCCCGGCGTGCCCCGGGGGTAGTTGAGGGGGCGCAGCACACGCGGCTCGGAGTCCAGCCACGGGGCCAGTTCCACCTGGTCCCAGACGTGGTCTCCTGTCGTGATGACGTCCACTCCCGCATGCAGCAGCTCCTGCGCCAGCCGGGGGGTGATGCCGCGTCCGGCGGCCGCGTTTTCTCCGTTGACGATGATGAAGTCCGCCCCGTGCTTCCTTTTGAGTTCCGGCAGCATGTGCTTCACGGCGGTGCGGCCAGGTTCGCCGACCACATCGCCTATAAAGAGTATGGTAATCATGAAATGGGACGGATCTTGTGCAGATGGCGGCTTCTATTGTTCTTCCTTGGTGACGGGAACCACCAGGACGGGCACGGGGGATTTCCGCATGACGGAGCTGGCTACGCTGCCCAGAAAGACGGTGGAAAGAAAACCGTGGTTGTGCTTGCCCACCACGATCATGTCAATGTGGTGTTTTTCAGCGTAGTTGATGACCGCCTCGCTGATTTCGAATTCGTCTTCCACTGCCTGGATGATGGTGGCGTCCGTCAGCCGGGAGAGTTTTTCCGCCGTCTTTTTCAGATGGTTTTTTGCGATGGAGATGACCTCGTTTTCCTCCGTCTGGTCCATGACGGGTACGGGCACTTCATCCGGCAGCACGCCGGAGACTTCATAACAGATGCTGGGTTCCACAATGTGGAGCAGGTGGATGATGCTGTCGTTGGGGCACGCCAGTTTGCCGATCTGATGAATGACGGCGTCCGTGGCGTTGGAGAAATCAATGGCTACCAGAATATTTTTCATATATTCCTGTATAACATTCCGTGCTTTTCCATGCCACTAAAAAACGTGTTTCACTCCGGGTTCTCCGGCATTTCAGCCCCGGTTCAGATCAGGCCTACGGCCCGGCGCACCCTGTCCAGCACCACGGAGGCCGTTTCCCGCGCCTTGCGGGCCCCGTCTTCCAGCACCTGGCGCACGTAGTCCTGGCTGGCTTCCAGTTCAGCCCTGCGCTCGCGCGCGGTCCGGAAGTATTCCCAATACGCGTCAAAGAGGCGTTTTTTGAAGTCGCCATAGCCGCAGCCGCCGTTCTGGAAATCATGGACCATGGTTTCATAGCCTTCCGCGGAGGCAAAGAGTTTGTAAAGCTGGAGGATGATGGAGCCTTCCGTGGACTTGGGTTCCTCCACGGGGGTGGAGTCCGTGGGGATTCTCATGATGAGCTTGCGGACGGCTTTTTCCTCTCCGAAGATGGGGAGGGTGTTGTTGTAGCTTTTGCTCATTTTCTGGCCGTCCAGCCCTGGCACGATGGCCGTGCTTTCCGCAATGAGCGCATCCGGCAGCTTGCAGGTGCCTTCTCCGAATTGTTCGTTCATTTTGCCCGCCAGGTCCCGGGTGACTTCCAGGTGCTGTTTCTGGTCCTTGCCCACAGGCACCAGGTCGGAGTCATACATCAGGATGTCCGCCGCCATCAGTACGGGGTAGGTGAAGAGGGCGTTGCTGGGGGAAAAACCCTTGGCGAGCTTGTCCTTGTAGGAGTGGCAGCGTTCCAGCAGGCCCACCGGGCAGACGGTGCCGAGTATCCACGCCAGTTCATTGACTTCCGGTACGGCGGACTGGCGGAAGAAGACGCATTTTTCAGGGTCCAGGCCCACGGCCAGAAAGTCCGTCGCCAGATTTTTGCAGTTTTCCCGCAGGGCGGCCGCGTCATGAACGGTGCTCATGGCGTGGTAGTCCGCCAGAAAGTAGTAGGAGTCTCCGCGTTCCTGCATGCGGACGGCCGGTTCCATGGCTCCGAAGTAGTTGCCGACGTGGAGCTTGCCGCTGGGTTGAAGTCCTGTGATGATACGCATTGCGCGCAGGATTGTGCCCGTTCGCGCCCGGCAAGTCAAGAAAGGGGAGAGTCAAAGGCTGCCGGGACGGCTTGCCCGGCGCCACGCTTGCCCCGGTATTTGTTCAGCACATTGGCCCTTCCTTTCCTTCTCTCCCGGAAAGCCGCTCGGGACGTGAGGATGGAGGAGTCCCTCCGGTTTTATTCTTCCAGCGCTTCCAGCACATTATGCACGCCGTCTGCAAAGCTTGGGTAGAGCGGTTCCCAGCCCAGGGCCAGAAGGCGGGAGCAGGAGATTCTCTGGTTGGAAAAGCCGCGGCGCGCTTCCGCCCGGAGCGGTTCAGGCTGCGGAGCGGGCCTGCCCAGCAGTCCGGAGAGGTAAGAGTAGATTTCTCCCAGCTGCATGGGGGTGCGGTCCGTCAGGTTGTAAATGCCGGAGGGCGGTTCACGGAGCGTGCAGAGCAGGTGCAGGGCGCCCACGGCGTCATCCCGGTGGATGTAGTTGATCCACCTGTCCATATCCCCGGGGAGGGCGGTGCCTTTCGTACAGTATTGGGAGACAAGCACGCAACGGTCCGGACCGTACAGGGCCCCCAGCCGGACGACGGTTCCTCCGGCGGCCAGAACCGCCTGTTCCGCCTGAATGAGAAGGCCGCTTTTTCCGGAGGCGGGATAGACGTTGTGTTCCTCCGTAATCCAGCGTCCGTCCGTGATGCCGTAGACGGAGGTGCTGGAACAGAAGATGACCGGTTTTCCGGGGAAGGCTTCCAGCGTGTTTTGCGTTCCACGGATGTAGAGGCTGCGGTAGGCATCCTCGCCACCCCCGCGGGTGCTGGCGCACATGACGATGATGTCCGGGGAGGGAGTGCGGGCGGCCAGGCTGCGCATGGAGTCTGCGTCCGTGACGTCCGCCTCATAAATGGCCCGCTGTGTGTCTATGTCCGCCGTCAGGGCCGTATGGCCGGCTTTCCGCAGGCTTTCCGCCAGGGCTTTTCCCAGATAGCCCGTTCCCAGAATAAGGACGGTGCGGGGTTGTGTACACAGGAGGCTGGTCATAGGGTATTGCGGCGGTGCTTGAGTTCCAGCAGCATTTCAGCGTAGGAAATGTCTTCCGGCCAGGTGATCTTGGGATTGGGCCCATGGTTGTGCACCAGCCGGGTGGGGTGGCCGATGAGCTGGAGGGCGGTGACTTCATCAGTTACCTTCATGTTCCGTTCCGTGACTGCCGCATAGGCGTCCAGGAGCAGCGGGTATTGAAAGACCTGCGGTGTTTCCATGCACCACAGTCCTTCCCGGTCCACCTGTTCCGGAAGCGTGAAGCGTTCTTCATCCGCGCGTTTCAAGGTGTCCGTCACGGGGTGTGCTGAAGCGGCAGCTCCACATTCCCTGGCAGTCTGGATGCATCGGGAGATTTGCTCCGCCGTAATGAGGGGGCGCGCGCCGTCGTGCACGGCTACGAGCCGGGGCACGTAAAGCAGGGCTGCCAGGCCGTTCTTTACGGATTCATGCCGTTCGCCGCCGCCGTCCACGCGGGTGACGGGCACTTCCGTCTCCATGTCCGCGGCATTAATGGCGCGGAAGCGTTCTTCCGGGCAAACCACCACGATTTCCGTGATTTCCCGGCAGCCGGCAAACGCCCGGATACTGCGTTCCAGCACCTTGACGCCGTGCAGGGGCGCCAGGAGCTTGTCAAATCCGGCGCGCCGGGAGGACCCGGCCGCTACGATGATGGCGGCGCAGCCTTTCATGAGAGCCTGGCTGATACCATCCGGGCCAGTTCCTTGCCGTTGACCCGCCCGGCGGTGCGTTCCTGCATGAGTTTCATAACCTGGCCCATGTCCTTTTTGGCGCTGGCTCCCGTTTCCTTCATCACGTCTTCCAGAATGGCAGCCGTTTCCTCCGCGGTAAGCTCGGCAGGCATGAATTGCTTGAGAACGGTGATTTCCGCTTCCTCCTTGTCAGCCAGTTCCGGACGCCCGGCGGACCGGAATTGTTCCGTAGAGTCTTCACGCTGCTTGATTTGCTTGCGGACCACAGCCAGTTCTTCCGCCTCCTCCAGAGGAGTGCCCAGGCCTCCCTTGGCGATGCCCGCGTTCGTCAGGGCCGTCTTGAGGGCGCGCAGGGTATTGAGAGTGACGGAGTCTTTTGCCCTCATGGCGGTTTTCATCCCTTCCATGATTTGGTCTGAAATCTTGCTCATATCTCCATTAACTAAACGCATCCCCGGTGTACTTCAAGCCGTAAATTGAAAAAGGCCGCCAGCGGGGAAGATGCCACTGGCGGACCGGGAGAGGGTGTAAAAACGGAATAGTTCCGGTTATTTTTTCCCGCCAATGGGCATGATGTGGATTTTCTTTTCCGTCATGCCCGGCGCCACGATCATGGAGTCATACAGGATGAAGTCCGCCGTGCCTTCAATGGGGCCGGTGGCCACCGGTGCGGAGCGTCCCGTTTTCAGGTCCAGTTTGCGGATGGCTTCCGGTTTTTTGTCCTTGGACCAGTCGCTGTAGTAAAGGGCGTTGTCACGGTAGGCCAGGCCGTCATACTGCCCCCGTTCCTTGGAGAGTTCCGTGACTTCCCGGGAGACGGGGTTGATGGAGAGCAGGCGGCCGCTGGGCTTGCCTTTTTCATCCGTGGCATATTCGCAGAGGTAGATGACTTTTCTTTCCGGGTCCCAGGCCAGGCCGTTCGGCTTGTAGATGGGCTGCTTGGTGACCAGCTCCCCGTAGGAACTGGTGTTTGTGTCCACATAGAAGATCTGGTTGGTATCCGTGGAGGAGACCATGAGCCTGCCGTTGATGAACGCCAGGTCATTGAGGAATTTCATGCGGGAGGGGGACAAGTCCACATATCCCTCAATGGTGCCGGTTTTGGCGTCTATCTTGTAGACCATGTCCACATCCGTGCAGTACAGGAAGCCGTCCTGGTACAAGAGCCCCTTGGGAGCGTCCAGGGTGTCCACGTCCGTGATTTTTTTAGGTTCCGTGGAGCCGTGCGGGATCACTCCCAGATAGCCGTCCTTGTCCTTTTCCGTGGGCGCCAGTTTGGCGCCGATGCAGGTGAAGTAAATGTTGCCTTCCGCATCAGCCGCCACGCTTTCCGGGTGGCCGTCAATGGTAATGGAGGCTTTTTCCAGGGGAGGCAGCGGTTTGGCCGGCTCCGGCTGTTTTTTGGTTGGAGGAGCTGCCAGCGCGCTGCACGCCAGGCAGAGAAGGAGTAGTGTTGCTTTCATGGGGTTGTACGGTGTAAAAGGCTTGGAATTTATGGCACGGAAGCAGGAGAAAAGCAAGCCGTAGGAGCTGCCCTGCGGACGCCGTGCGGAGGTGCGCCCCGTTCGCACATGCGTACCGGGGCGCTCCGGGTCAGATGGCGCCTGCGTCCAGATTGTTGGGCTGGGGCATATTTTCCATGCGGATGGAGCGGTTGACCGCGTTCAGGTAGGCGCGGGCGGAGGCTTCAATGACGTCCGTGGAGGCTCCCTTGCCCACGATGGGCTTGGGCTGGCCGAAGTCCACGTGCACCGTGACTTCTCCCAGAGCGTCCTTGCCTTCAGAGGCGGCGTTGACGCTGTAGCCTTTCAGCGTGCCTTTGCGCTTGGTGATGCGTTCAATGGCCTTGATGACGGCGTCCACTGCTCCGTTGCCCGTGGAACTGTCTTCAAACTTTTTGCCTTCCTTGAGCAGTCCCACCGTAGCTGTAGGCCGGGCGTGGCTGCCTGCCACGAATTGCAGGAAGTCCAGTTCCCACAGGCCGGAGGAAGCATGCAGGGAGTCGTCTACAATGGCGGAAAGGTCGTCGTCATAAACGAATTTTTTGGAATCGCCCACTTTTTTAAAGCGTTCAAACACCGTATTGACCTCCTCTTCCGTGAGCACATGGCCCAGCTGTTCCAGCCTGGCCTTTACGGCGGCGCGTCCGGAGTGCTTGGTGAGCGGGAGCTCCGTGGCCCCCCAGCCGACCGCCTGCGGGTCCATGACTTCATAGGTTTCCCGGCAGTTGAGGATGCCGTGTTGGTGGATGCCGGAGGAGTGGGCAAAGGCGTTTTCCCCCACGATGGCCTTGGAACGCTGCACCTGCATGCCGCTCATGCGGGCCACGATGCGGGAGGTGCGGACGATTTCACGCGTGTTGATGTTGTCCGTCACGTCGCCAAACTGTCCGGCGCGGGTGCGCAGGGCCATGATAACTTCTTCCAGGGCCACGTTTCCGGCGCGTTCGCCAATGCCGTTGATGGTGCCTTCCACCTGGCGGGCTCCGGCGCGGATGGCGGCCAGGGAATTGGCTACGGCCAGGCCCAGGTCATTGTGGCAGTGCACGGAGATGACGGCCTTGCCGATGTTGGGCACGTTTTCCTTCAGGTGGCGGATAATGCGGTAGAATTCGTCCGGCGTGGTGTAGCCCACGGTGTCCGGAATGTTGACGGTGGTGGCTCCGGCGTCAATGACGGTTTCCACCACCTTGGTCAGAAAGTCCAGATCTGTGCGGGAGGCGTCTTCCGGGGAGAATTCCACGTCTTGCACGAATTGCCTGGCGTAGGATACGCCTTCCGCTGCCATGCGCAGGATTTCCGTTTCCGCCTTTTTTAGCTTGAACTGCATGTGCAGCTTGCTGGTTGCCAGAAAGATGTGGATGCGTGCGCGGTCCCCGGCAGGTTCCAGGGCCCTGGCCGCCGCTTCAATGTCCGCCTTCACGCAGCGGGCCAGTCCGGCGATGCGGCATTTTTTGATTTCACGGGCGATGGTGTGCACGGCTTCAAAGTCACCGTCGGAAATGCAGGGGAAGCCCGCCTCGATCACGTCCATGCCCAGCCGTTCCATCTGACGCGCCACTTCCAGCTTTTCGCGTAGGTTCATGGATGCTCCGGGGCATTGTTCTCCATCGCGCAGGGTAGTGTCAAAAAAGTAGATTTGGTCGGACATGGATTGATATAATTAAGTGCCCATATAATAGTGTTTTGCCCCGGTAAGGCAAGCCCTACGCGCTGCATTCCTCCACAGGGGCGCGGGATGGCGTCGGAAGGCCGCTCCGGGTAAAGAATGACGGAACCGTTCTTTGCGTAAAAGGGGGAAAACTGTACAGTGAAAGGGTGAAAATAAGATTTTACCTGAATGACCAGGCGGAACGCATCATGGCCCTGTGGAGTGAAAGCCGCAGAGAGTACCTGGTGGCGGATTCCGTTTTTGCGGAGGTGGATGCCTGCATTTGCGGGGAAACGGATTCCTGCGGGGAGGAGATGAAGCGCATTGCGGCGTTTTTGGACAATCCCGCCGCCAAGGCTGTGGACCCTGACTGGATGATTGATACCGCGCTTCCCTGTTCCCCCTCCAAGCTGGTGTGCCTGGGGAAGAGTTATGCGGCTCACGCGAAGGAGTTTGACGGCGATCCTGTGCAGGAGCCCGCTATTTTCCTGAAATCGCCCTCTGCCATTACCTCTTGCAGTGACGTCGTTTTATATCCCCCCGGCTGCGACAAGCTGGATTATGAGATTGAACTGGCCGTAGTGATTAAGAATGTGCTGAAGAACGCTTCCCCGGAGGAGGCCGCGCGGGCCATCAGCGGCTATACCCTGATGTGCGATTATTCCGAACGGGCCAACCAGTTGGAGCACGGCGGCCAGTGGACCAAGGGGAAGAGCTATGACAGCTTTGCTCCCATGGGCCCCACGTTTATTTCCGTGGAGGAGCTGGGGGACGGCTCCGGCATTCCGCTGGAATTGAAGGTGAACGGGGAAGTGCGCCAGCATGGCAATACGGACGGCCTGATCTGGCCTGTGCCGGAGTTGCTTGCCTATATTTCCCGTTTCATGACCCTGTGGCCCGGGGATGTGGTATCCACCGGGACTCCGGCGGGCGTGGGCATGGGGATGAATCCGCCGCAGTATTTGAAGCCGGGGGACGTAGTGGAGTGGGGGAGTCCTGCTTTCGGCTATGCTTCCCAGGCTGTGGTATTTGATGATGAAGAGTAAGAAAAGTTGAGAGGCAAGAGTTAAAAGTTAAGAGTTTTTTCTTGATTCCGCCGTTGCGGTTTAGTGAATTGGAAACGTGAAAACCGTGGTTTTTTATGTGGTCATGGTGACCGGACTGACCGCCATTTTCGTATGGCTGAAGGGGAGGAACGCAGAACGCGTTCCCCCGGCCCCCGCCATGGTGGTGTCTCCAGATGCTGGAACCCCTCATGAAATTCTGCTGGTGGACGTACGTACCCCGGAGGAGTACCGCGCGGGCCACAAGGAGGGTGCTGTGAATATTCCGGTGGATGAACTGGAAGAGCTCGCGCCGCAGCTGCTTCCGGATAAGAATGCCGTAATTCTGCTGTATTGCCGTACGGGCAAGCGGGCGGACAAGGCTGTGGAAACCCTCAGGAAAATGGGGTATTCCCATCTGGAAAACCTGCACCGGTTTGAAATGTAGCCCTCAGCCCTTTTTATTGGTGCGGGGAGCCATCATGCGTGCGGTCATGCCGGGTTTGGAGCCGGTTTCCGGAGCATTTTTGACGTAAAAGGCACGGGTGCGAAAGCGGTCCGGAAGAGTGGCCGGTAAATAAACAAGCTCCAGCCGTTGCAGAAAAACGGCCGGAGCTTGATGAAGATGAAACAACAGGGTTATGCCCGTCTGCGGCGCATCAACAGAACGCTCAGGCCCAGCAGGCCGAGACTGGCCGTGGCCGGTTCCGGAACGGAGGCCAGGGCCAGGGCATTGATGCTGCCGCTTCCGCCCTGGGACTGGATATTGAGCTGGGTGCCATCCGCCGCCACGTCAAATGTATAGGTCACCACCATCCAGTCCCCGGTGTGCGTGTTGCCCGTGACGGTGGCGCCGTTCAGCGTAGCGCCGGAACCTGTGGAGTAGTCGTCCAGGCTGGCGGAGATGTTGGAGATGCCGCTGCCGTCAATGCTGAAGGAGGAGGTGTTGCCCGTGCCGTAGTTGTTTCCGCGTCCCACCAGCATGGTGAGCGTGTAGGTGCCGGCGGACAGGTTGTTCAGGGACATCGTGAAATTGGCGTTGGCGGACCCGCTTGTGTTGACCACGCCGCCCATCGGATTGCCGGTGGACATGTCCTGTCCGAAAATATCATAAAACTTGTTCCCCAGACCCAGGGCGGAGTCTTTGGCGGTGGCATCCGTCAGAACGCCGCCGCTCCCGCAGCAGACGCCGCCGGTCGTCAGGGTGATGCCGGTAGCGTCGCCTCCGCTGGTCACCAGTGTTCCGGAAGTGTAGGAAGAGGAGCTGCCCGTGGAGATTTTATTCACTTTCTGTCCGGATTCTCCCAGATACGTACCATCCACAACGGCGGTGCCATTGCCCGAATTAATCCCGAACGAAATCAGAACGGTGGAAGCTTGAGCCGCAACCGCCGCTGCCGCCATGGCTGCCAGAATGAATAATGTCTTCTTCATGCTATCAATGAGATATGTGATTGGAAATGATGGTGCACCTCTCTAGACATGGAAAAGTAGCGAATTTATAATCCGGAGTCAAGCTTCAGTTCTAAAAGCAAGTCACTTGTGTTAAACGTTCGTTTCATTATTAAAATTTCCCCCGACAGGAAAAATTGTCCTGATGCTGTCCAATACTTTCCGTTTTCCCATGGAATGCCTCCCTAATCATTGAAAGCGGATATGGAGGGGATGGCCGTTACGAGGATTTAATACATAACGGATTATAAATCCGCGCCATTTAAAAAGCGGGAACGGGGCCTGTTGATGGCCGGAGAGGTTTCTTGTTCCGGCGGCCGGGAGGCGTTTCTTCCAAAAAAGAAAACCCTCCGCATGGATTCATGCGGAGGGTTCCTGTTTAATGGTTGTCCGTAGGGTTATTCAGCCTTCGGCTTGCGGGGCGTCCTTTTACGGGGCGTCTTGGCTTTCGGAGACGCCTTGTCCTTGACGTGCAGGAAGGTGAGCGTTTCCGTCCCGTCCGTTTCCACGGCTTCAATTTTGTCGCCGGGCTTCACGTCGCCCCTCAGCAGGGCTTCCGCCAGCGGGTCTTCCAGCAGCCGTTCGATGGCGCGGCGCATGGGCCGCGCGCCGTACTGCGGATCGTAGCCGTTTTTGATGATCAGGCTCAGGGCTTCCGGACTCAGGGCCAGCGTGATGTTCTTGGTCTTGAGGCGGGAGATGAGCTTGTCAGCTTCCAGCTTCACGATGCGTTCCAGGTCATCCCGTTCCAGCATGCGGAAGACGGAGATGTCATCAAAGCGGTTCAGGAATTCCGGGCGGAAGTGCTTGCGCGCTTCCTCCAGGATTTTTTCCTTCATGGCCGCGTAATCCGCGCTGTCGGCAGACATGGCGCCGAAGCCCATGGTGCTCTGCCTCTTGGCGGAGACGGCCCCCACGTTGGAGGTCAGGATGATGATGGTGTTGCGGAAGTTGATCTTCCGTCCCAGGGAGTCCGTCACGCTGCCTTCCTCCAGAATCTGGAGCAACAGGTTCATGACGTCCGGGTGGGCCTTTTCCACTTCGTCAAAGAGGATGACGGAGTAGGGCCTGCGCCGGACGGCTTCCGTGAGCTGGCCGCCTTCGTCATGGCCTACGTAGCCGGGAGGCGAACCAATGAGGCGGGACGTAGTGTGTTTTTCCATGTACTCGCTCATGTCCACCTGGATCAGGGCGTCCGCGGTGCCGAACATGATTTCCGCCAGGTTGCGGGCCAGATAGGTCTTGCCCACCCCGGTGGGCCCCAGGAAGAGGAAGGAGCCGATCGGGCGGCGCGGGTCCTTGATGTCCGCGCGGCTGCGCCGCAGGGCGCGGGCGATGGCGGAGGCCGCCTCGTCCTGGCCGATGACCTTGCTTTTCAGTTCTTCCTCCATGCGCAGGAGCTTGGTGGTTTCCTTTTCCTCCATCCGGGCCAGCGGGATGCCGGTCCATTTGGCAAGCACGCTCATCACGTCTTCATCCGTCACGGGAACGTAATTGGTCTCATAGGAGTTGCGCCAGGTGTCCAGCATGTTCTGGAGTTCCGCCTTGGCCTGTTTTTCCTCATCGCGGAGGCGGGCGGCGTCCTCAAAGAGCTGGGCGTCCACGGCCTGGTCCTTGCGTTCCCTGATTTGCTCGATTCCGGCTTCCATCTCGCTGATGTGGTCCGGGCGCGTCATCTGGGAGACGCGCTTGCGGGCCCCGGCTTCATCCAGGATGTCAATGGCCTTGTCCGGCAGGAACCGACCCGTCAGGTAACGGTGGGAGAGCTTGGCCGAGGCTTCAATGGCTTCCTTCGTATAATGCACCTTGTGGTGTTCCTCATACTTGGGCTGGATGCCGGCCAGAATCTGGATGGTATCCTCCACGGAGGGTTCCCCCACCTGCACCTGCTGGAAGCGGCGTTCCAGGGCGGCGTCTTTCTCAATGTGCTTTCTGTATTCATTGAGCGTGGTGGCGCCTATGGCCTGGAGCTCCCCGCGGGAGAGGGCGGGCTTGATGATGTTGGAGGCGTCCATGGAGCCTTCCGCGGAGCCCGCGCCCACGATGGTGTGCAGTTCGTCAATGAAGAGGATGACGTTGCCTTCACGGCGTATTTCATCCATCACGGCCTTGAGCCGTTCTTCAAACTGGCCGCGGTACTTGGTGCCGGCCACCATCAGCGCCAGGTCCAGGGAGATGACCCTCTTGCTGCGCAGGAGTTCCGGGACGTGGCCCTGGGCTATTTCCTGGGCCAGCCCTTCCACGATGGCGGTCTTGCCCACGCCGGCTTCACCGAGCAGGACGGGATTGTTCTTGTTCCTGCGGCACAGGATCTGGATCACGCGCTCGATTTCCGAGGCGCGGCCGATGACGGGATCCAGCTTGCCGTCCCTGGCGAGCTGGGTCATGTCCCGGCCGAAGGCCTGGAGAGCGGGCGTCTTGGACTTCTGCTGCCTGGAAAAGGAGGGGGAGGAAGGCTCATCCGCCGGGATGGCGGGGGAGTCGTTTTCCTCCTCGTCGTCATCGTCATCCGGGATGATGTTGTCTTCATCCGCGTCCATCTGGTATTTGGGCGTGAGTACGTCCAGCAGCTCGCGGCGCGCCTGTTCCAGGTCCACGCCGAAGTGGCGCAGAATCTGTCCGGCCACGCCGTCGCCGTCCCGGATGAGGCCCAGGAGCAGGTGCTCCGTGCCCACGTACGTGTGGTTGAGTTCCTGGGCTTCCCGGTTCGCCATGGCCAGGACCTTGCGCACCCTGGGGGTGTAGGGGATGTTGCCCTCGGCCTGGGGTTCCGTGCCCCGGCCTATTTGTTCCTCCACCTGCCTGCGCACGGCGGTAAGCTCCACCCCCAGGTTTTCCAGGATGGTGACTGCTACGCCCTTGCCCAGCTTGAGCAGGCCAAGGAGCAGGTGTTCGGTTCCTATGTAATGATGATTGAAGCGGTCCGCTTCCCGGCGTGCGTGCGCCAGCACTTGTTGCGCCCTAGGCGTAAAGTTGTTCATGTTTTATGAAGATGTTTTATTGTTGCATTAATCTCCGGACAGTTCCTTCCGGATAATGTCCGCACGGATCTGGTCCCTGTGTTCCGGGGTGGTTTGGTCCGTGGTTGACAGGCGGGCCAGGTGGGCCGGCTGAATGTTCAGTATGGTTTTATTGACGTTTTTTAATGCCTGGTGGGAAAAGATGTCCAGGGAGGCTCCCATCCGGAGGAAGGAGAGCAGCCCCAGGGCCTCCTGCGTGGACAGCAGGGTGGCGTTGGTCAGGAGGCCGTAGGCGCGGGAAACGCGGTCTTTCACCTGAAGGGAGGAGGCCTGGAGAAGCCGCCTGCGCGCGTTCCATTCCTGATGGGCCAGGTCTGAGGTGAAGCGGGTCATGCGTTCCACGATCTGGTCTTCGCTGTCTCCCAGCGTGGTCTGGTTGGATATCTGGAACAGGTTGCCGGTGGCTTCCGTTCCTTCCCCGTACAGGCCGCGGACGGTGATGTTAAGCTGCACGGCCGCCTGGACGACCTGCTGCATCTGTTCTGAGATGACCAGGCCCGGCAAATGCATCATGACGGAGGCCCTCATGCCCGTGCCCAGGTTGGTGGGGCAGGCGGTGAGGTACCCCAGCCGCGTGTTGTACGCGTACGGCAGCTTGGCTTCCAGCTCGGAATCTATCTTGGAGATGGCTCCCCATGCTTTTTTAAGCTGGATGCCGGGCAGGATGTACTGCAGGCGCAGGTGGTCCTCCTCATTGAAAAGGATGCTGGCGTTCTGGCTGCGTGAGATGAGCACCGCGCAGCCTTCCGCGCGCGCGGCCAGTTCCCGGGAAATGAGGTGGCGTTCCACCAGCAGCTGCTTCTGCTGCTGGGTAAGTCCGGAGAGTTCCGCGTAGTACCCGCCCTTCATGACGGGGATTTGGCGCGCTTCTCCGGAAGTAAGCTTCAGCGTGTCTTCCCTCTGCTGGCGCGTAGCCCAGCCGGGAAAGGGGGTGGCGGTCAGATTGCGTGCCAGGCGGATGCGGGAGGTCAGAACGATGTCGTGTTCATCCCGTGATTCCACCATCCATTTGGCGGGGTTGTTCAGTAAGTCGTCAAAGAGCATGTAGGTTAATTGGTCGGCGTGCGCAATTGCTTGATTTGATCGCGGAGCTTGGCCGCGCGTTCATAATCTTCTCTTGCTACTGCCAGGGATAGTTGTTGTTCCAGATCACTGATGGTGTGGGTTTCCGTTTCGCGTTTTTCCGCCCTTTCAGGCGTCTTTCCGTGATGGTGGGAATCAGGCTGAATCTGGGCGAGAAGAGGGAGAATCTCTTCTTCAAAGACGTTGTAGCATTCACTGCAGCCCAGGCGTCCCACGTTTTTGTAATCCTGAAGGGTGAAGGAGCAGATCGGGCAGCTTGTGAGCGGGAGGGACTGAAGGGCAGGAATGGGGGCGGCGGGGTCCGCTGCTCCTTCCTTGCCGAACTGCCCCTGAAGGTTCGGGAACAGTTTCTCCGCCAGATCAAAGGCGTCCGGGTCCAGCAGGCCCCGCTCCTGGGCGCATTTGGCGCAGAGGCAGAATTTGGTGGATTTCCCGTTGATGATCTGTGTCAGGAACACCGTTGCCGGTGCAGAGCATATCTCACATTTTTTCACAACCCGCATTATAATGGCGGCCCCCACGGCGGACTAGTAGTCTGCGTGTCATGGATTGTCATGAAAATGGGCCTTGTTATTGTACGGAGGAAGAATTCTTTCTGCGCTGTTTTAAAAGCCCGCACCGTGATGAGTACAAATAGGCTGCGCAAAAGATGATTCCCAGCACCAGAATGATGGTTGCGCCCAGGTGCCAGCCCAGCGGGAAGGACAGGTAAAAGGCCAGCAAAGAGCCCAGTCCGCCGATGATTCCGCCACCCCAGAAGAGGTGGGAGGGCTTGTTGGTGAGCATGTATACCGTGGCGGCGGGACCGACGAGGAGGCCCAGCGTCAGGAACGCTCCCACGGCCTGGAGGGAGGAGACGAGCACCAGGATGATGAGGGTGAAGATGCCGTAGCTGATGAGGCGGGAGGGTATGCCCAGCGTGGTGGCGATGTCCGGGTCAAACAGGTAAATCAGGATGGGGCGGCGGAAGAGCAGCAGGATCAGGACGCTCACGGAGCTGATGGCGAAGGCGATCCACAGGTCGGAGTCTGACAGGCTCATGATGGAGCCGAACAGCCAGTCGTCAATCTTCTGCTGAAGGCCCAGCCGCACCAGCACGATGAAGCCCGCGGCGAAGGCTGTGGTGTGCAGGATGGACAGGGCCGTGTCCTGGTTCAGCCGGGACGTGCGGGAGACGAAGAGGGAACCCAGCCCTACGAGCAGGGCGGCAACCACGGCGCCCGTCAGCAGGCTCCAGCGGGTGAGGCCGAAGAGCAGTACGGCCAGGGCTATGCCCGGCAGCAGGGCGCAGGACAGCGTGCCGATCTGGAGAGCCGATTTTTTCAGGATGACCAGCCCGCTGACGAAGCCGTTGGCGAAGCCGATCATGACGCAGGCCAGCAGGGAGCGCTGCGCGATGGGCTCGCGGAGGAATTGAAGAAAATCGTCCATCATGAAAGTCGGGTTTCCGGTTGGGGTTCCATTCCATACGTCTCACTGACGCGCCGGGGGGTAAGCACTTCCTTGGCGGGGCCGAAGGCGACCAGCTCCCTGTTCATCAGCAGGATGGTGTCAAAAATTTCCGCAGCCGTATTCAGGTCGTGATGGGAGGCGATCACCAGGCGGCCTTCCGCCGCCAGGGAATCCAGCAGTTGTCCCAGGGACTGGCACGCGGGGGCGTCCAGCCCCGTGAAGGGCTCGTCCAGCAGGAGGACGTGGGCCTCCTGGGCCAGCGCCCGCGCCAGGAAGGCCCGCTGCTGCTGGCCGCCGGAAAGCTCGGAAATCTGGCGGTCCGCCAGGGTTTCCATGCCCAGCACGTGAAGGGATTTCTCCACGATGTCCCGGTCATGCGGCCCGAACTTCTTCCACAGCCCCAGGGAGGGGTAGCGTCCCATCTCCACCAGGGCGCGCACGGTGATGGGGAAGGACCAGTCCACGTCGGAACGCTGGGGAAGGTAGGCTATTTCTCCCGGCGTATCGTGCAGGGGGCGGCCATTCCACAGGATTTCTCCGGAATCAGGCCGGATCAGGCCCGCCAGGGCCTTGATCAGCGTGGATTTTCCCGCGCCGTTGGGACCCATCAGGGCCAGCGTGTGGCCGCAGGTGATGGAAAAGCTGATGCCGTCCAGGGCAAGAAGCCTCCCGTAATACACGCTGAGGTTACGCACCTCCAGCCGGTGGCGGTCCGGATGGCTGGCATGGGCTCCCCAGCAGATGTGGTCCTGGGCGCAGTGGGGGTCTGGACTGTTTATTTCCATGAGAAGGAGTAGCTGTCGTTCAGGGAAGGGCCGAAGGACCACCGCGTGGCGGAGGCCGCCTCCCTCCCCTCCGGTTCCAGTTCCAGGGTGACGGGGGTGTCCGGCGTGTCTTCCGGCCACCGGGCGGAAACGGTGAGGGTGACGGAACCGTTTTCCAGCGGAAGGCCGCATTCCACTTCTTCATGCAGGCCGGGTGTGGAAGACTGCCAGAGGACACGGCCTCCATGGGAGATGGAAAGGAATTCCGGACGGTGCGCGCACCTCACCGTAATGACCGTGGGAACGTCCGCGGATTGCTCCGCGGAAGCCGGGCGGGACACTTCCTGCGCCGGAGGGGTCCCTGCCGTCATCCGGTAAAGGAACAGCCCCAGCAGGACGACGACTCCCAGGGCCGGGAAAAACTGTCGCAGGGGGGAGCTGGTCATGGTCTGGGTGACGGGGAAAGAGCTTCCTTGATGATGCCGACGTTCTGCTTGAACATGGTCTCAAAGGTGTGGCCGTCCGGAGCCAGCCCGTCGGTATTGATCGGCTTGGCAACGGGGATGTTCAGGGATTTGGCGATCTCCGTCAGGCTCTTGGGGTTGGAGGAATATTCCGGGAACAGGGCCTTCACCCCGGCGGCGCGCAGTTTCTTCAGCGTGGAGGCCAGCTGGGCGGAATTTCCCTCGTCTTCCCGGCTCACTCCCTGAATGCTGATGCTGCGGAAGCCGAATTCCTTGCAGAAATGGTTCATGGCCGCGTGCCCCGTCACCAGGATGCGGTCCGCTTCCGGAATGTCCGCAAGCTCTTTCCTGGCCCAGGAGGAAAGCTGGTCCATCTTCCTGTTCCACCGGGCCAGTCCCGCCTTGTAATCCTGTTCATGGGCCGGGTCCATCCGGGTGAGGGCGGCAGCCAGGGCGCGGGCGGCGCGTTTCATGTTGGCGGGGGTGTGCCACCAGTGGGGGTCATTGGGGCCGTGGGCGCAGCAGTCATCCCCGTGAGCATGGTCATGGTCTGCGGTGTCCGCCGCCACGGGAACGTCCGGAATGGAGGCTCCCAGGTCCAGAATTTGCGCTTTTCCGCCCAGGGCGTCCTTCAGCTTGGGAAGGTACGGCTCCAGATTCTTGCCGGAGGCCAGCACCAGGCGCGCCTGCCCGGCGGCGGCGATATCCTGCGGAGCGGGTTCAAAGCTGTGCAGGTTGCCGTTGGGGCGCAGCAGGTCCGCCACCTGCACATGGCTGCCGCCGATGGAGCGGGCCATGTCTCCCAGGACAGGGTGCAGGGCCGCGATTTTCAGGGCGGGGGCGTCCTGGGCCTGAAGAGTGCAGAACAGGCCCAGAAGACACAGAAAAGGAATCAGAATGCGCCGGAGCATGTTCCGCATTATGAACCGCCCTTCAAGTGATGCAATGGTCAAATTTGTCTTCCAAAGTGAGATGACGCTAACTTTTCGGGGCCTCTCCCTGGCTCTTCTTTTTGTTCCTCAGCTTCATGGTGAACTTCTGGTACAGGAAGGAGGAGATGAGCACGATGGCGGCCAGCCCCACCAAGGCTCCCACGCGGTACAGCTGCCCGAGGCTGGAAATGTCATAACAGACGACTTTCAGCAGGGTGATGCCCAGCAGGGCGAGTCCCGCCATGCGCACCCTGGAAGACCTGATGTCAAACCCCGTGGCAATCAGGCCCAGGGCAAAGAGGCTCCAGGCAATGGAAATGGTGAGGTCCTGCGCCACGCTGCTCCCGAACTGGATCATCAGCGGACGATCACCCGGCGCGGCGAAGCCACAGGATATTTCCGTATTCATCCAGATGAAAAGCAGGATGGCCCCGAAAATATTCAGGGCCGCGACAAGAACGCGGAGACCGGAGCTGCGGCCTCCCGGCAGGCGCGGCGTCACTTTCTTCTGGACCCACCAGGCTCCGGCCATGCAGCAGAAAACCATGGTGGCGAACATCGTGCGCAGGGCCGGCATTCCGGCAGGGTCAAGCTGCACGAAGGCCTGGGAGAGGCCGTTGCGGACGAACAGGAAGGCCAGCAGGAAAAATCCCGTCCAGGCCAGCCTGGGCAGGGGGAATTTGCCGCACAGCAGCAGAAGGGCCAGCCCTTCCAGGGACCAGGCTACGGTCAGGGGGGCGCCCGTCCACTGGAGGCCGATGGCCAGCGTCAGCATGCCGATGGCGGCTCCATAATAAAAGCAGAGGATGGCGGAACGCTTCAAAAGCGTTTCCTCCGGGAGCCGCCGCAGGGCCAGGGCCGCCAGCAGCGGAGGCGCCGCACAGGCAAGCGCGACGGTGGAATCCCAGAAGTGGGTGGCCTCCGGATGGTGGGCCGTTCCGAAGAGCCACCAGGAAAGGTAGAAGAGGGGGAATGCCAGGGCGGAGGCGCTCCAGGCCAGCAAGCCGCTGCGGAACCGCCGGACCAGCAGCAGGGGCAGCAGGAAGATCGCCAGGAAAATCACCGCGGAACCGGCAGGGTGGATGTCCTGATAGGACGCCGCAATCGTGTACCCGGCCGCCGCGGCCACCAGGGCCTGCCCTCTCCGGTGCCATGCCGCCATTCCGCAGAACGTGGCCGCCGTCAGGAAAACGTAAAAGGGGGAAGGTGAAAGCGGGTGCATGACCAGCAGCCACGCGAGAGCCGCCGTGGCGAAGCAGGAAATCCTGACGCCGGGCTGAAGCTCCGCCAGGTAGGCCCCTCCGGACGGCGTGCGTGCGGACAGCACCGCATAAGACGCCGGAATCATGAACAGGCAGAAAAGGCCCTGGAGCTGGGAGGATATCCAGAGGGCAGATTGCGAGGCTTCTTCCGCGGAAGACTGGTAAAAATAGAAAACGGTGAAAAGCCCCATGGGAAGAAAGCAGGACCAGTACGTGCTTTTGGCGCGGGCCAGCGGGAGCAGGGCGATCATGGGGAGCATGCCCGCCAGCAGGAGGAGCAGGTGGGAGGAAGGGGAAAGGAACCGGAAGCTGCACTCCGCCTGAAGGCGGAATGCCGTCAGGCAGGTTACCGCAATGGCGCAGAAGGCCAGCAGGAAGGGGCCGCCCTTCCGGTCCGGTTCAGCCTGCCGTGTGCCGGCATAAAGGCCGTAGCCCCCGTACAGAAGCAGGGTGCAGAGGGACAGGATGACGACGGCGAGAATATGGGAGGGGCCGCCGTATTCGTCAAACCAGCCCATCAGCAGGATGGTATAGGCAGCCAGTCCGGCTCCCCCGGCTCCCGTCCATCTGGTTGCGGCCACGACGGCGAGCAACCCGGCGTTCAGGATGGTCATGTACAGGAACAGGGTGCCTGTATGGTCCTGGCCCGTGGACAGAATGACCGGGGTGAGGAACCCGCCGATGATGCCCAGAAAGGCAATCACCCGGAACCGCAGCCATACCGCCAGGATGAACGCGGCAGACGTGGTGGCCGCCAGCAGGATGGTGGCTATGGCCGGAGTAAAGAAGGGAAGCTCGTAAAACATGCGTCCGGCGCAGGTAGCCAGGTACAGCACCAGGATGCCCGTGGAGGTCAGCGTGCCGGAAAGGATGGGATACTTCTTCCTCAGCCGCGACAGGCCGGCGCCCAGCAGGCCGGCGGCAGCCAGATACGTGAGGGTTACCCTCCATTCCGGAGAGATCAGGTCATTGTCAATGCTGTACTTGACGAAGAAGCCGGTTCCCAGGAACAGGACGAACCCTCCTATCCAGGATAGCAGCTTGGCGCCGATGAAGTATTCCCAGGAAAAGGAGGCGGGCAGGGCAGCGGCGGGCCTGATGTTCCGGACCGTCTGCACGCTGTGCCGGGGAGAAGGGGAGGGTTCCCGGACCGGAGCGGCTGGGGGAAGCCTGCGGATAGGCTGAACCGGAAATTCGGCAGGGGCCGGGAGGCTCTTCCTGGTCTCTGCCGGGACGTTCCGGGGGGAGGAACGGGGATCCAAACGTTCTTTCAGTCGGGCGACTTCCGTTTCCAGAGTGCGGACTTTTTGTTCCAGAGATGTGACCTGGCAGGCCTTCACAAAGGTGAAGACCATTCCAGAAAGCAGGCCGAGGACCAGCAGCAGAATGAAAAATTCCATGGGGAGGGAAAGGGGGGTGGGGAAAATGTATTTTACACGGTAAGAACGGAACTGCAAGATGCAAAAGGGGACATGGACGGGGTGGGCTGAATGCGCAATTATCCGGTTGAAAAGGAAAACCGTATACTGGAGCCGGAAGTTTGGGTCATTCATCTTCCGGATTGTCTCGCCGTACCGGCTTAAGCTGCGTGTGGGTTAGAATTAAAAGCCTCTTAGTGGCAGGGATGGTTTGAGTAAAAAAGACCGGGGGGTGAACGGATGCGTCCCGGGAATCTTTCCATCTACCGGCATCCTCCGGACTGGGCTGCCCGCTTTCCTCCTGTTGACATATTGCAGCGCCTGAACAAAAGGTTTTTTCTTGAGGTGGAAAGTGTTTTTTGATTCCATTATCGCGCATAATCATGAATGGCTTTCAACTTCTTCAATGTGGTTTGAGCGTGGCGGCCCTGCTGGGCGGTTCCGCTCTTGCGGCGGCGCCCGCCGTGTATCCGGCTCCCCAGCAGTCCAAACTCTCCTCCCAGACGGTTGCCTTCTCCGGAAAGCCTTCCGTAGTCATCCGCTCCGCCAAGACGGCGGGCAGCAAGCTGCTGAACGGGGTTCCGGAAAAATCAGGGGCCTACAAGCTGGTCATCTCCCCGCAGGGAAAAGTGGCCATAGGAGCCCATGACGAGCGCGGCGCGTTTTACGCCATGCAGACGCTGCGGCAGCTCGGCACGAAAACCGGCGGTGAAAGCGTGACGCTGCCCGTGGGTGAAATCACGGACTGGCCGGACATTGAATTCCGCGGAACGGTGGAAGGCTTCTACGGCACTCCGTGGAGCCATGAAGCCCGTCTGAGCCAGCTGCGCTTTTACGGCCAGAACAAGATGAACACGTACATCTACGGGCCGAAGGACGATCCCTACCACTCCTCCCCCCACTGGCGGGACCCCTATCCCGCGGACCAGGCCGCCCAGATCAAGGAACTGGTGAAGGTTGCCAGGGAAAACCACGTGGACTTTGTCTGGGCCATCCACCCCGGCAAGGACATCAAGTGGACGGAAGAGGACATGAACAACGTCATCAAAAAATTTGAGATGATGTACAAGCTGGGCGTCCGGTCCTTTGCCGTGTTCTTTGACGACATCTTCGGCGAAGGCAAGAGGGGGGACATGCAGGCGCTCCTGCTGAACAAGATCAACAATGAATTCGTCAAGGTGAAGAAAGACGTCACCCCCCTGGTCATGTGCCCCACGGAGTACAACCGCGGCTGGGCGGACTCCAAGCCGGGAACCTACCTGGACATTCTGGGCGACCGTCTGGACCCCTCCATCCACGTCATGTGGACGGGGGACTCCGTCTGCCATGACATCACGCTGGAAGGCCAGCAGTGGGTGAACAAGAGAATCAAGCGCCCTTCCTACGTCTGGTGGAACTTCCCCGTAACGGACTACTGCCGCTCCAACCTGTGCATGGGCCGCGTGTACGGCGTCGCCACGGAACCGGGCGCGAAGGAATCCATGGGCGGCTTCGTCTCCAACCCCATGGACAAGCCGGAAGCGTCCAAGGTCTCCCTCTTCGGCCTTGCGGACTACACCTGGAACATCAACGGCTTTAAATCGGAGGAAGCCTGGAAGGAAGGCGTCAAGCGCCTGTTCCCGCAGGCGGCGGAAGCCATGCAGGTCTTTGTGAACCATAACTCCGACCAGGGCCCCAACGGCCACGGCTACCGCCGTGAGGAATCCGTGGAAATAGAACCCGTGGTCAAGCGCGTACTGGAAGCCGCGCGGGAAGGCAAGGTGGCTAAAGCGGATGCGGCCCTGCTCAAAAAGGAATTTGCACGCATGGCCGCCGCCGCGCCCGTTATCCGGGCCAAGGCGGACAATCCCCGGCTGATGAAGGAAATCGGCGCCTGGGTGGACGCCTTTGAACAACTGGGCCGCGCCGGGCAATATGCCATAGCGGCGCTGGAAGAAAACAACACCAGGGACGCCGTGACGCAACTGGTGCAGGCCACGCAGGCGCTGGCGGCCATGGACGGCATCTCCCGCCGCCACAACCAGGAAGGCCAGCTATACCGTTCCGTGGTGAAGACCGGTTCACGCGTGATGACCCCCGCCGTCAATGAACTGGCGGACATCGTCTCCAAAAAAGCCTTCCCCGCCATTGCGGGCACTCCGGCCCTTTCCCCCAAGCCCCTGGTCAAGGGCGGCAGCATGGACAAGGCGGAACTCTTCTGTGACGGGGACCGCGGCACCTTCTGGCATTCCGGCGCTTACGGCGAGCCGGGAGACTGGTATGGCGTGGACTACGGCATGCAGATTCCCGTGCGGAGCGTGGAAGTGCTCATGGGCCGCAATGACAAGGACGGCGACTATGTAGCCAGGGGCCAGCTTGAAGGCTCCCGGGACATGAAGACATGGAAACCGCTGGGACCGGAAACCTCCGGCATGCAGGTGGTATGGCAGGCTCCCAAGCCCGTCTCCCTCCGTGCCGTGCGCTACCGCGTCATTGAACCGAAGAAAACGGACAACGGCCGCGCCGTCTGGACCGCCGTTCGTGAAATAGCCGTCAACACGCCTCCTGCAGCCATGGCTGCTTCCAATGTGGCGGGGCTGGAAGGGGTTTCCGTACAGAAATCCGACAAAATCGTGCGTATCAACCGCGTGATGGAAACGCACAAGATGAAGCCCGGAGAATTCATCTCCCTGCAACTGGAAGGCCCCACGGACGCCACCTGGCTGGAAGTCAACCTGGAACGGGATGACGTCAACTCCTGGGCTGAGGTTGAGCTGGACGTGGAAGGCTCCGCCAAGCCCGTGGTGCAGAAACTGGACAAGCAGGGCAAAAACTTCATTGCCAAGGCGAACCAGCTCCCCAAGGGAATCAAGGGCATGAAACTGGTCAACAAAAGCGGCAAGGAACAGGACATCATCCTGAGCATGTTCAAATTTGACGTTCCCCCGTCGGACCCCGGCACCAGCCTGGTCTCCCTGACTGACAGGAACCTGAAAACGGTCTACCGTGCTGACAAGCCCCTGGACGTGACCATTCCCAACCTGGACAACCCCAAGGCTTCCAAGGTAGTCGTCGTGGGGTCCGCCGCCTTTGCCATTCAGGCGCGCCGTGGCGAGGGAGCCTGGGTGCCCGTGGGCAAGAGGAACGCCGGCCCCGGAGCCTCTGAATTCGCCATTCCCGCCGGGACTTCCGCCGTGCGCCTGACGTACAAGGCCCCCCAGCCGGACGCGATCATTAATGAGGTGGTCTTCACCTCTAAAAAGTAACGGGTTCAGGCTCTGGGCCTGATGTGACAGCCCCGTCCGGAGAGCATCCGGACGGGGCTTTTCCGTTCATGGAGCATCCGGCATGGAGGCCTTCCCTCTTCTTCTGCTCTGACAGCCTGTTATGGAAACAACCTTGACCCTGTTGGGCGGCGGGATAAAATACTCCCATGACACCGGGCTTTCATTGGACTCTCCGCCCCTCCGTGAGGGAGGATGATCCGGTCTTGAAAGCGTTTCCCGCAGACCTGCCCCTGCTGGTCAAGCAGCTCCTGCTGCAGCGCGGATTCACCGGAGGACCGGAAACTGACCTCTTTCTGGAGCCCAGGCTCTCCCATCTGAGCGATCCTTTCCTGATGGGGGAAATGAGGGCCGCCGTGGACCGCATCTTCCAGGCGGTGGATGAAGGGGAAACCGTGTGCATTTACGGGGACTATGACGTGGACGGGGTCACCTCCGTGGCGCTTCTCCGGGCCATTCTGATGTCCTATGACCTGGACCCGCAATACTTCATCCCCGTCCGCTCACGGGAAGGCTACG
The DNA here is from genome assembly GCF_002884975.1 of Akkermansia muciniphila. Taxonomy (NCBI): domain Bacteria; kingdom Pseudomonadati; phylum Verrucomicrobiota; class Verrucomicrobiia; order Verrucomicrobiales; family Akkermansiaceae; genus Akkermansia; species Akkermansia muciniphila. The sequence continues at coordinate 132,989 of NZ_PJKB01000001.1, forward strand.
GGCTCAGTGAAGCGGGCATAGAACGCTGCCTCTGCGAATGTGCGGAAAGACCCAGCCTGCTCATTACGGTGGACTGCGGCACCTCCTCCGTAAAGGAAGTGGAGATGCTCAACAGCCTGGGAATAGACGTCATCATTCTGGACCACCATGAAGCGGGGCCGCTGGGCCGTCCGGACGCCGTGGCGGTGGTCAATGCCAAAATTGAGGAAGACAGCCCGTACACCTACCTGTGCAGCGCGGGCGTGGTCTTCAAGCTGGCGCACGCCCTGCTGAAGGACCGGAAGCTGAAAACCTTTGACCTGAAACTTTATCTGGACCTGGTGGCCGTGGCCACCGTGGCGGACATCGTCCCCCTGGTGGACGAAAACAGGATACTGGTGCGCCACGGCCTGGGAAGGCTGGCGCACAGCCGCCATACGGGCCTGAAAACCCTGACGGAAATAGCGGGCATCCGCCCTTCAGACTCCGCCAACCACGCGGGCTTCCTGAACGCCGCGCACGTGGGATTCAGGATAGGTCCCCGCATCAATGCCGCCGGGCGCATGGACTCCCCCATGGACGCCCTGGAACTTCTGCTGACCATGGACAACAGGCGCGCCGTGCAGCTTGCGCAGATGCTGGACTCCCACAACCGCAAGCGGCAGGAGGAAGAGGAAGCCATCCGGACGGATGCGGTGGAAATGCTTCACAACTCCTTTGATCCGGAACGGGACAACGTCATCGTGCTGGGTTCCCGCGCGTGGCATCCCGGCGTGGTGGGCATCGTGGCCTCCCAGCTCATGCGGCGGTACCACAAGCCCACCTTCGTCATCGCCTTTGATGAAAGCGGCGTGGGGAAGGGTTCCGGCCGCTCCATTCCCGGCGTGTCCCTGGTGCAGGCCATCCACCACTGTGCGGATACGCTGGTTTCCGGCGGCGGCCATGACATGGCGGCGGGCCTGGTGATTGAGGAAGCCCGCATGGATGACTTCCGCGAGGCCTTCAACCGGTACGTCTCTGAAACCACGACGGAGGAACAGCGCAGCCCCGTGCTCAACATAGACATGGAAGTCTCCTTCCAGGCCCTGACGCTGGACTTGCTGGACAGCTATGAAAAGCTGGAACCCTTCGGCAACTCCAATCCCCAGCCCCTCTTCATGAGTTCCGACGTCTTCCCCACGGAGCCGCCCAAGCGCGTGGGAACCAACCACCTGAAACTCTTCATGCGGCAGGGAATGGTGGAACGTGACGCCATCTTCTTCAACGGGGCGGAGCGGGAACTCCCCAATCCCCCCTGGGACATCGCCTTCACGATTGACCGCAACGTGTACCGGGGCCGCGCCTCCCTGTCCATCTCCATTCAGGAAATACGCTCCCACCGGGAAATGTAGCTTCTCCTCAAGGGGGGGGGACGTGCACGGTTTTTTCTGCGGAAAAAGTCATGCATCCCGCCGTTCTTGACAAAACCGCGTTAAAAATGCATCGTCTGCCTTGTTCCCCCATTCAGGGCGGAGTTATGGTAAAAATAAGCAAGATGAACACCCTGTTCCTTCAAGGTCGTCTATTGCTACTTCTCGGACGGTAGTCCGTGAAGATATCTTGATATGCGCCGGTGAGCCGTTCCGGCGCGAGGGAAGTAAACGGCTGGTCTTGATTTGCGCCAAAGGAATGATTCCATAACAGGAACGTTTTCCGTGCGCAGTTTCCGAAGGAACGAACCCTTAACATTTTTACTGTAATGAAAGAACATATACACATTTTTGATACGACGCTGAGAGACGGGGAACAGTGCCCCGGCGCGGCGATGACTGTGGAGCAGAAAATACAGGTTGCCATGCAGCTGGAAGCTCTGGGAGTGGACGTAATTGAGGCGGGCTTCCCCGTCATCTCGGACGGCGACTTCCACGCTGTCCGCACCGTGGCGGAACGCACGGAAAAAAGCCGCGTCTGCGGGCTGGCACGCTGCGTGGAGAAGGACATCGTTGCCGCCCATGAGGCGTTGAAGGCTGCCGGAGAGCGGGAACGCATCCATCTGGTGGTGGCCACGTCCCCCATCCACCGAAAATACAAGCTGGAAAAAAGCCGCGGGCAGATCAGGGAGATGGCCGTCAAGGCCGTCGCCATGGCTTCCGGATTATGCGGGGAAGTGCAGTTCTCCGCGGAGGACGCCTCCCGAACGGAGCCGGAATTCCTGGCGGAGATTGTGGAAGCCGTGATTGATGCGGGCGCCGCCGTGGTCAATATTCCGGATACGGTGGGTTACACGATGCCGGAGGAATACTACCGCCTGATTTCCTACCTGAAATCCAATGTTCCCAACGTGAGCCGCGCCAGGCTGTCCGTCCACTGCCATGATGACATGGGAATGGCCGTAGCCAATTCCCTGGCGGCCATCCGCGCCGGGGCGCAGCAGGTGGAGGGCACCATCAACGGCATCGGGGAGCGGGCCGGAAACACCGCTCTGGAGGAAGTCGTCATGGCCCTGCGCTCCCGTCCGGATTTCTTTTCCGGCGCGGGCACCGGAATCCGGACGAAGGAACTGGTGAGGACCAGCCGCATGGTGGCCGCCATGAGCGGGTTGCCCGTCTCGCGCTCCAAGGCTGTGGTGGGGGCGAACGCCTTTGCCCACGGGTCAGGCATTCATCAGGACGGCGTGCTGAAAAACCGGAGCACTTATGAAGTGATGGACCCGGAGGAAATCGGCTGGGGTTCCACGGAACTGCCCCTGACCAAGCATTCCGGAAGGCATGCCGTGAAGATGCGCCTGAGTGCGCTGGGCTTTTCCGTTCCGGATACGGACATGCCGCGCCTGTTTGAATTGTTCAAGCAGCGTGGAGACCAGTGCAAGTTCGTGTATGACGACGATTTGTCCGCCATGGTGCAGGCTATTCAGGCGTGAACCTGCGCTCCCGGGGGAGCTGCTCAGAATTTCCGGAAGCCGGAACCTCTGAAAAGCGTAAATTCCGGTGGGATAGAGCTTCACTGGTCAACGATGCGCTGACGGCATGCCGGTGCACGTGTGCAGTGCAGTTTTTCTCACGGTTTCACGTACTCTGCCCTTTCAAAAGAAAATCCCCTCAAGTTTTCTACTTGAGGGGATTTATTTTGGTAGGCCCGGTAGGGTTCGAACCTACGACCAAGGGATTATGAGTCCCCTGCTCTAACCGCTGAGCTACGAGCCCGTTGAAGAACAACGTGGAAAAATGATAGCAGAATTTGACGGGAAGAGCAAAGTTTTTATGCAGGCATCACGTTTTGGATTTGCATGCGTCCGGGAAAGGCGTTCGGAAGGGTCAGACCTGCAGTTTCGTCCAGCTCCGGCCCTTGACGATTTTATAGAGGATGGTGGACTGGACGGCCATTTCAAAGGCGAAGAGCAGCCAAATGCCCCACAGGGTCATGGTCTCCGGAGCCGTCTTGAACCAAATCCAGGTGCAGACGACGCGGAAGAAGCCCATGATGCCGTAGGAGATGAACATGACTCTCCGGGTGTCTCCCGCCCCGCGCAGGGACATTTTCATGACGATGCAGGCGGCAAAGAAGGGCTCCACCAGCAGCATGGTGCGCAGCACGGGAATTCCGGTGTCAATGAGGGTCATGTTCCCGTTGGAGAATATCTCCATGAAGAGGGAGGGGAAAACGCAGAAGAGGACGCCCAGCCCCGTCATGAAGATGATGGCGTACCGCATGCATTTCCAGATGGTGATGCGGGCCATGAGCGCGTTCCGTGCGCCGAGGTACTGCCCCACCAGGGTGGAGGCCGCCATGCCGATGGCGAACCCGGGAAGGAAGCTGAGCGATTCAATGCGGACGGCGATGTTGTGGACGCCCAGCACGCCCTTGATGGGCAGCTCGCTGATGATGGAGAGGCAGAACATCTGGATGCCCCACATGCCGAAGACTTCCACGGCCTGCGGCAGCCCGATTTTCAGAATGCGCTTCTGCATGCTCATGTCCGGCCACAGGTTGGAGAAATTGAGATAGAGGGGCGGCGCGTAGTGCTCGCCGTTTTCCCTGACGAGTTCTTCCAGCGAGTCATGTTGCCGGCCTGCAAATATTTTCTTCTTGCGCCTCAGCATGATGAGGATGAGCGCGCACATGCTGATGGCGTAACCGCAAACCGTTCCCGCCGCAATGCCTCCGATGCGCCAGCCACCCAGCGGGGCGTCCGCAAAGACGAAGGTGACGCTGAAGATGACGTTGAGAATGCCCACGCCCATCATGATCCAGAAGGGCAGGCGGGTATCTCCGGATCCGCGCAGGGCGGCATTGATGGCAAAGACCACGCCGCTGAAGGGAGCGGCGAACGCGGCCACATAGACATATTGCAGGGCGTAGGCCCGGGCGGCTTCATTCATGGTCAGCACATGGGTGACCAGGAAGCCGCTGCATGCGAAGAGCAGGCCGCAGGAGATAACCCCGGCCAGCAGGCCCAGCATGGCGGCCTGGTGCAGGCCGTGCTGCGCCTGGGGGTAGTCCCTGGCTCCCGTCATGCGGGAAACGATGGCCGTGGCTCCCATCATGATGGACCCCTGGATGACGAAGCCAAACCACATGAGGAAGACGACAGCTCCCATGCCGTCGGAAATGTTGATGGTGTCCTGGGCGTCCAGGCCTATTTTGGTGGCAATGAAGAGGTCGGACGAGGTGACGAAAAAGCTCAGCAACTGTTCCAGGAAGGGCCAAAAGGCAATGACGGCGATCTGGCGGGGCAGGGACAGCCCGGCAAGCTTTCCGCCCAGCCTGGCGCGTGACGCCTTGCCGCGTATGATGCCCTCTCTCGCGTCTCCAGCACTCATTTCTGGGCCGTGTAAATGCTGGCGATTCCTCCGTTCAGGGGTTCCGCCGTAATGTTGCCGTAGCCGCATTCCCTGAGCAGGTCAACCATGGCCTCCCCGCAGGGAAAGGCTTCAATGCTGTCTGCCAGGTAGTCATAGGCCTCCCGGTGGCCGGTCATCCACCCTGCGATGACTGGAAGAACACGGTGCAGGTAGAACCGGTAGGGGCTTTTCAACAGGTTTTCAGGCAGGGAGAAGTCCAGAATGAGCAGGTGGCCTCCCGGCCGCAGCATGCGGGCCATTTCCCGCAGGGCGTCCGGATAGCTGGCCATGTTCCGCAGGCCGAAGGCGACGGTGACCACATCATAGGAGGCGGAGGGGAAGGGCAGGTTCATGGCGTCTGCACAGACCAGGTTGTCCAGTCCGCGTTTGGCTGCCACGTCCAGCATGGGCTGGCAGAAATCAGAGCCTGTCAGTTGAATCTCCGGCATCGCGTTCAGAATGGCCAGGGCCAGGTCTCCCGTTCCTGTTGCCAGGTCCAGCAGGCGTTCCGGCTTCCATTCGGAGACAAGCTGGACGACGCGTTGGCGCCACAGCAGGTCCACGCCCATGCTCAGGACATGGTTGGTGGCCACATAGCGCGGTGCAATGGCGGAAAAAGCGGCTTTGACGAATTCTGGATTGCGCATGCGTAGCGGGGGCTGGATAGTAAAAAAGAGCACCTAGGTGCTCTTTTTTATAAAGGAAAGGGGATGGGGTGTCGGACGGGGCTCGAACCCGCAACAACCAGAATCACAATCTGGGGCTCTACCATTGAACTACCGACACCATTTGATGTTGTGGTGCGGCAAACATTAGCCGCCCTCTTCCGTTTTGGCAAGAAGAAAATAAGTCTGATGAGTTTTTTAGGCGGAATATTTTCTCAAAAGTAAAATATGGGCGCGTCCGGGTAATTATTTGTTTCCTATTTGGAAAGTAATGAGGGATCGGGCATGTCTTCTATTGAGTCCGCCTGGATTTGATGTAAACTTTTTTATTATGGGAATTGATGTAATATATGCCGCCTTTCGGTCCAACCCGGTAGATTCTCCTTTCTCCGGGCTGCAGGACGCGGGAGGATTGCTCTCCGGGGACCGCTCCGGAGCACAGGGGCGTGTATTCCGGCAGAAGCGGTTTGCGGGTGCAGTGGGACAGGCAGCAGAGAATTGGAATGACGGCTGCCTGGATGAGAAAAGAACGCTTCATAAAGGTGTTATTATCTTTTTCAGGAGTCTGTTTTGTCAAGTTATGTAGTCCTTCGGGACGGGGTTTTATGAGAAGAATATGATTTTTTCTTCATTATTTGAAAACGAATGTTTGAATTTGTCTTATTTCCAATTATTGTAATTACAGTCGACGGTATCCATTTCATGCGTTAACCGGTATCATCCATCTTCAAGACATGCATTTCTTCCCGCACATTCCCATGTTGTCCACCGTGTTCAGCAGTATCGGCTGTTATTTGCTTCCTTTCGGTGTGGTTTTGCTGTGGCTTCTGTATGAATCCAGAAAATTAAAGGCTATTCTTCTGGCCGGACTGGTGCTGTTGAGCATTGTATGCATGTTTCTTCATGAGGCCTGCTGCCCCAGCAGGGAATATCCGTGGGACTGCATGGTGGAGCACATGTTTACGGGAGTGCTTCTGCCTGTTTTCTGCCTGCTGGGATATATCCTGTACGTCATTCTTTGCGCGTGCATTCCGGTTTACAGGAAGGTGTGGAAGGGCATCGGCTTTATCGCCCTTGGAGGAATGAGCCTGGCCTTTGAATTCGTGAACGTCTCCTTTCCGGTGATGCTGCTGGCGGGTTACCTGTTCCGTTTCATCATCCGCCGGCAGTTGCCCGGCCATGTCCCCTTGGCCAGGAAATGCCATGGAGTGCTTGCGCTGGGTGTAGTGCCGGGGATTTGCCTGATCGGCATCGTCGGCGCCATTTTGTTTCCTCCGCCGGAAAGTTTCATCTGTGAAGCGATCAGGAAGGAGATGGCGCATGACATGGCCTTGTGGAACTACCAGGCGAACCTGGTACTGCTGTCCTCCCGTTTTCTGAATGTGGAACGCGGGAAGGACTTCATTACCGTGAAGTATTATTGCGAGACCAACATGGGGCCTGCCGTCTACAAGGCCTTCTGCAATAATTACGGCGGTTATGTGAAAGCGGAGTGTTTCCTGCTGAACAAACAGGCCCCATGACGAGGAGAATGCGCGTTTGCCCGGCAGGGGGCTGGTTCAGAGTTCAATGTCTCCGGTAAAGACAAGGTCCGCGGGACCGGTCAGGGTGACATGGGTAAAGTGGTCCCCCATGCGCCGGAAGCCGACTTCAAGCGTGTCACCCCCAGCCACGTCTACCTGGATGGGGGAGGGAGCGTCTGTCAGTACGGCATGCAGCAGCGCGCTGGCGGTCATGCCCGTTCCGCAGGCCAGCGTTTCATTCTCCACGCCCCGTTCATAGGTGCGTATGGCGATGTGCCCCGGAGACAGGATTCTGGCGAAGTTGGCGTTGGTTCCTTTTGGAGAGAAGGCATCATGATAGCGCAGGTAGGCTCCCAGCCGTGGAATGTCAAGACCGTCCAGCTTATCCAGGAACGCTACGGCATGTGGAACGCCGGTATTCAGGAAATGGACGTCTGCGCCCACGGTCGGGTCTGCATTCAGGGCGAAAAGCTGCAGGGAGTGCGGATTCGTTAGGTTGACGGTGACATGGCCATTCTTTTCAAAGGAGGCGGTCACGATACCGGCCATCGTTTCAAAGGGAAGGGGGGCGGATTTGTCATGCCGGAGAAGGGCTGCCGCAAAGTTGCCGAAGCAGCGGGCTCCGTTGCCGCACATCTCCGCTTCTCCGCCGTCGGCATTATAATACCGCATGCGCACGGCTCCGCCTTTTCCCTGGGAAGGTTCCACGGCAATCAGGCCGTCAGCGCCGATGCCGAAGCGGCGGTCGCAAAGGGCTTCAATGGTTTCCTTGTCCAGCACGGAGGAAAGACCCAGGTCACGGTTGTCCACCATGATGAAGTCGTTGCCTGCCCCCGTCATCTTGTAAAAATGAAGCAGCATGATCGTAAATTTATGTTGTGCCGGAATTTTAATGCGCCCGTCCGGCTTTGGCAAGGCGGCTTACATGAATGACATGGCGTCCACGTCAATCACGGCCGTCAGGTCATCTCCCAGTCCGGCCTCCTGCACCAGCTTCCGGAGGGTGCGGGAGAGGACGCGCGCGGAAGGGCCCTTCACCGTAATCTGGAATCTGAACTGCCCGTGCGCGCGCGGGATGGGCGCCGGCATGGGGTCCGTCATCGTAGCGGGGGGGGGCAGCATTCCGCGGAGGCGTGCGGCAAGCGTGCGCGTGGCGAATTCCGCCATGTTTTCATGCTGGGAGCGTATGGTAAGCACGGCGATGTGGGTGAAGGGGGGGAGATCAAAGGCGCGGCGCATTTCCAGCTCCTGGGCCGCGAACCCGTCCGTATCATGATGCCGTGCATATTGCAGGGAGGGAGACTGGGGCGTAAAGGTCTGGATGATGACTTCTCCGGAGAGGTCGCCGCGGCCCGCGCGGCCCGCCACCTGGGTCAGGAGCTGGAAGGTGCGTTCTCCGGCCCGGGGGTCCGGAATATAAAGCCCCAGGTCCGCGTTCAGCACGCCTACCAGCGTTACGTTGGGGAAATCCAGCCCCTTGGCGATCATCTGGGTGCCCAGGAGAATGTCTATTTTGTGGGTGCGGAACTGGTTCAGGATGGTTCTGACGGCGTTTTTCTTCCGTGCCACGTCCGCATCCACGCGCGTGATGCGCGCCGCTGGAAAGGTGCGGCGCAGGATTTCCTCCACCTTCTGGGTGCCGTACCCCTGGAGCAGGATATTGGCGGACCGGCACTCCGGGCAGGCGCGGGGAGGCAGGGCCTTGAACCCGCACAGGTGGCAGATAAGGCGGTCCTCCGTGCGGTGGTAGGTCAGGGGGAGGGAACAATGCAGGCACGTGACCACATGGCCGCAGTCCGGGCACTGGATGGAGCGCGCAAATCCGCGCCTGTTGAGCAGCAGGATAACCTGTTCCCCCTTTTCCAGCCTCCGGTCAATGGACATCCGGAGCCGTTCGGAAAGGACATTGGGGCCGGACTTGTTCTTGCCCTCCGTTTTCATGTCCAGAATGCGGATGAGCGGGAGCTGCTGGCCGTCCGCGCGTTCCGTCAGCTTCACCAGGGCGTATTTCCCGGTCAGGGCGTTATGGGTGCTTTCCAGGGACGGGGTGGCGGAGCCCAGGACCACGGCGCAGTCTTCCAGATGGGCGCGCAGCACGGCCAGGTCCCGCCCGTGGTAGCGGGGGGAACTTTCCTGCTTGTAGGACGCGTCATGTTCCTCATCCACAATCACCAGCCCCAGATTCTGAAGAGGGGCGAAGACGGCGGAACGGGGGCCGATGACGATGCGGGCCTTTCCGGAACGGATGGCGTGCCATTCGTCAAAGCGCTCCCCGTCCGATAGGAGGCTGTGCAGCACCGCTACGGAAGAGGGCAGTTCCGCAAAGCGGGATTTGAAACGCTGGACGGTCTGGGGCGTCAGGGAAATTTCCGGCACCATGATCAGGGCGGATTTTCCGGATTTTACCACATTGGAAACGGCCTGCAGGTAAACCTCCGTCTTTCCGGAACCCGTGACTCCCTGCAGGAGCACCGGTTTTTTCTGCTCCGCCGCGCACATGGCCGTGATTTCTTCCAGCGCCTTCTCCTGCTGATGGTTCAGCGTCATCGGCTGGCTGGGAACGAATTGTTCCCCCGTGCTGGGGTCACGGTGCACGGATTCCTCCTTCAGGGAAATAAAGCCTTTGGCTTCCAGGCTGCGTGCAATATTCAGGGCTCCGGCGCCGAATTCCGCCAGCGGGGCTTCCAACTGTTCCGTGGATGAAAAATAATCCAGTATCCGGGCCTGCCGCGGCGCTTTGCGGTACAGGGCGTCCAGTTCCTCACGGGACGGGCGTTTTTCCAGATGCACTACTTTGCGTACTTTCTCCGCCGTATTTTCCTGCCGGACGGTTTCCGGCAGAAGGCAGCGGATCATCTGGTCCAGCGCCACGGAATAATAATCCGCCGCCCAGGAGGCCAGGCTCATCATGGCCGGGGAAATCAGGGGCTCCGGGTCAATCAGTTTCAGAATGGGCTTGAGCTTGTCCCTCCAGGCAGGGTCCGGTTCGGACAGCGTAAGGACGGTGCCGGTAGCCGTCCTGTTGCGCAGGGGCACCCGGACGCGGCAGCCCGGTTTTACGTCTCCCGCTTCCGGCGGAATGCCGTAATCCAGCACCAGATCACTCTGTCCGTCAACCAGGATGCGTGCCGCCTGCATGGAGTGGGAGGGGAAAGATAAAGTTAACGATAGCCAAAGGGAAAACGGGCGATGCCGCTCATGTCTTTCAGCACTTCAATGTAATTATAGCCGTACCCGTCCATGATCTGCGTCACGGCAGGTGCCTGGTCATATCCGATTTCCAGCGCTACGAAGCCGTTATCATTCAGGTAATCCCGTGCGCGGGCCAGGAAGCGTTCAATGATTTCCCAACCTTTCGGGCCGCCGAACAGGGCCGTATGCGGGTCCTTCATGACCTCCGGGGCAAGCTCCTCTCCGTCCGCAATGTAGGGAAGGTTGGCCACGATGACGTCAAAGCGCATTTCCTGACCCGGACTGTTCTCTTCCTCTCCCGGGGCGGCCCCGGAAGAATCCGTTTCCGCCGGGAATGGGGCGGCTTTTTCCAGGGGGATGTTTTCAAACAGGTCCGTCTGGATGGTGGAAACCCTTGCTCCCAGCCGCATGGCGTTTTCCAGCGCCAGGTCCAGCGCCTGCGGGGAAATGTCCGCCAGGACGACTTCCTTCGCTCTCTCCTTGAGTTCCAGGGCCAGCGTGACGCCGATGATGCCGGATCCGGTGCCCATATCCAGCACGCGTACCGGACGGGCGGGAATCTTTTTAAGCACCATTTCCACCAGTTCTTCCGTTTCCGGGCGCGGAATCAGCGCGCGCGCATCCGTCAGAAAATCCCTCCGGAAAAATTCGGTAGAGCCCAGCAGGTGCTGCAGCGGTTCGCCCGCCGCCCTGCGCTTCAGCAGTTCCCGCAGGGGCGCCAGTTCCGTTTCCTCAACAGGCCTGTCAAACTGGGAGTAGAGAGCCGTGCGGTTGCAGTGCAGGACATGGGCCATCAGGTGCTGCATGGTGGCGCGGGCTTCTTCGCAGCCCTGGCGCGCCAGGTAGTCCGTGCCGGACTGAAGAACTTCCAGTAAGGTTTTCATGGAAAGGAGAAGGGGTTAGGACATGCCGGCTTCCGCCAGGCGTTCCTGCATTTCCGCGTGCTGGAGAGCCATGATCAGGTCTTCCATCTGCCCCATCAGGATGCCGTCCAGGTTATGGGAGGTGTAGCCGATGCGGTGGTCCGTCAGGCGGTTTTGCGGGAAATTGTACGTCCGGATTTTTTCTTCACGGCCGCCGGACCCGATGAGGCTCCGGCGTGCGGCGGAATACTTCTCCGCCTCTTCCCGCTTCTTGGCTTCAAAAAGCTTGGCGCGCAGAATCTTCATGCCTTTTTCACGGTTCTTCATCTGGCTGCGTTCTTCCTCGCACCGGACGTAAACGCCCGTGGGAATGTGCCATATCTGCACGGCGGATTCCGTCTTGTTCACGTGCTGGCCGCCTGCGCCTCCGGAACGGCACACTTCAATACGGAGGTCCTCCGGACGGATTTCAATGTCCACTTCCTCCGCTTCAGGCATCACGGCCACGGTGGCGGTGGACGTGTGAATGCGCCCCTGCGTTTCCGTAGCGGGTACGCGCTGCACGCGGTGCACGCCCCCCTCATACTTCAGGAAGCGGAATACTTCTTCTCCGGCAATGCGGCAGACGACTTCCTTGAAGCCGCCTACGTCGGAAGGGCTGCTTTCCAGGTGTTCAAAGCGCCAGCCGCGTTCTTCCGCAAAGCGCTGGTACATCCGGAGCAGGTCTCCGGCGAACAGGGACGCTTCATCTCCGCCCGTGCCGGCGCGGATTTCAATAATGGCGTCCCGGTCTTCCGTCGTGTCACGGGGAAGGAGGCTGTACTGGACGTCACTGCGCAATTTTTCCAGCGCCTCTTCCAGTTCCGGGATCTCCAGGGAGGCCAGCTCCGCCAGTTCCGGGTCATCCGTCTTCGCCAGCTCCTGATTGTCCGCCAATTGCTGTTCCGTGGCGTTCAGGGAGTCCCACGTTTCCATCAGTTCCTTCAGGCGGCGGTGCTCCCTCATGGTTTCCGAGGCCCGCTTCTGGTCATTGAAAAAATCCGGTTCGGCAATGATCGTTTCCAATTCTTCCAGGCGCTGGCGGCGTTTTTCAATGAGAGGTGTGTAATCCATGGCGTTTGCGTGTGAAAAATTTTAAAAGATAACAGGGCTTTCTGGAAGTCAAATCCGGGGGATGTAAGACATGTTCCGGCATTTGAAAAGGAGGGGGATACCGCTTCCTGCCGTCCTGTCCGCGCTTTCCTGATTCCGGAGGAACCGGACCAAAAGAAAACCGCAGCCATTACGTTTTTCCAATATGCCTCCCTGGTGAAGGAGGACGGAAGCATCGTAACTGCTGCGGCGGTAAAGCTGGCATCGCGTACGGGACTCGAACCCGTGTTGCCCGCGTGAAAGGCGGGAGTCCTAGACCGCTAGACGAACGCGACTTTTAGGTTTGCAGGGACTGCGCGGCGAAGTAAATACTACCGGAGGCCGAAAGGCAAGAATTATTTGAATCTGAATTTAAAAAAATCGTTATTTGCCTTCCGGAATATGGGAATCGTCATAATCGTCCAGCCTGTGCTGCCAAAGGTAGTACCGCGTTTGCTGGACAAGCACGCCGGAAAGGGCCAGCAGTGAAATAAGGTTGGGAAGGGCCATCAGGCCGTTGGCGCAGTCCGCAAAGACCCATACCAGGTCTATCTTGGAAACGCAGCCGGTAAAGACCGCTGCCACCCAGATGACGCGGTAAGGCGTGATCAGCCGGATGCCCCCCAGGTACTCCAGGGCTTTTTCACCAAAGTAAGACCAGCCCAGAATGGTGGAGACCACAAAAGTGACGAGGCTGACTGTCAGGAGAGGGGAGCCCACATAAGGAATTTTACTGAATGCCAGCGTAGTGAGCCTGGGACCGTCACTGGACGAAATGTCCGGATGGGCGAGGATGCTGGTAGTCAGCACGATGCCCGTCAGGGCGCAGATGACCACGGTATCCCAGAACGGGCCGCTGGAAGAAATGAGAGCCTGCCGTACGGGGTTGCGGTTTTGTGCGGCGGCGGAAGCGATGGCGGCGGAACCCAGCCCGGCTTCATTGGAAAAAAGGCCGCGGGCCACGCCGGTCCGCATGGCCGTCATGACGGCGGCGCCCACCACGCCCCCTGCGGCGGCTTCCCCGGTAAAAGCGCAGTCCAGAATGTACCGGATGGCCGGAAGAATGTAATGCGACTGTACGGCCAGGATGTAGACACAGCCTATAATGTAGATTACCGCCATGAACGGGACGAAAAAGGCGCATACCTTGGCAATGCTCCGGATGCCCCCCAGCATGACCATGGCCGTCAGGATGGTCAGCACTGCTGCCGTTCCCCAGGAGGGAATGGAAAAAGCGTGGTGGAGCTGTTCCGCTGCCGCATTCCCCTGTGTCAGGTTGCCGATGCCGAAGGCGGCAATGGCCGTAAATACGGCAAAGACTACTCCGAGCCATTTGCATTTCATGCCGCGTTCCAGTACGAACATGGGACCGCCGCTCATGTTGCCGTCCGGGTTTTCCACACGGTACTTGATGGCAAGCAGCCCTTCCGAATACCGTGTAGCCATGCCAAGAACGCCCGTCAGCCAGCACCAGAAGATGGCCCCGGGCCCCCCGGCGGCAATTGCCACCCCCACGCCGATGATATTGCCCGCGCCGATATTGGCGGCCAGGGCCACCATCAGGGAACTGAACGGGGAAATGTCCCCCTTGTCCGTATGGTCCTTCACAAAATACAGTTTCAGGGCCTTGAGCAGGTATCGCTGCGGAAAGCGCAGAATGATGGTGAGGTACAGGTGAGTGCCCAGCAGCATGATGAGCAGAGGCCATCCCCACAGGAAACTGCTGAAGGCGGACAGCCAGGTTGTGAGCATGTCCCCGGTCTGGAGAAAGGCGTTTTGCAGGGCTTCAAGCATACCGGGAAAACTCTAAGGAAAAACCGCACGGAGGCAAGCCCTTAAAATGAGGAGGCTGGAAATGAAGGACCAGAGTTCTCCATCTTTTTTTGTTGGTTTTAAAAAATGAATTTGTTATTCGTTGGAACGTTATGAAAAGACGTTGCAAGTTGTTGAATGATGGTGACTTTTACACAGGGAGCATGTGGAGGTATGGATTTCCGTTGTGGGGATGCGGAGTGTTCCTTTTTTTATTGGGTACCGGAGCGGGGCTCGGAGTGGAGGCTGCGGCAGACCATGCTTCTGATGAAGGAGTTCTTGTTGACACGGCCAGGGTTGGCTTGTTCAGGGATGCTGCCGGGAGGGGGGAAGTTGCCGGTCTGGAGGGGTTGGCCCTGTGTTATTTTTGTGGAAAGGGTGTTCCTCAGGATTTTCACGAAGCTTTTTTGTGGGCAGAGAAGGCTGGAAAGAAGGGTAATTCTACCTCCCAGTTTATTCTTGGGTGCCTTTATTACGATGGAAAAGGAGGCGTCAAGCAGGATTTCCGGAAAGCCCATGAGTGGTTCTCCCTGGCCGCCGGACAGGGAAATGCCGCTTCACAGTTTTATTTAGGGGTGCTGTATTCCGAAGGACAGGGTGTTAGGCGTGATGACAGGGAGGCGTTCAAATGGTATTCCTTATCCGCTTCCGCCGGTTATGCCGACGCGCAGGATGCCGTCGGTTGCTTTTACGATCAGGGACGTGCCGTCAAACGGGATGAACGGAAGGCCCTGGAATGGATGAGGCGTGCGGCACAGCAGGGTAATGCAGATGGCCAGTTCCATCTGGGAAAATTATACGGACGTCAGGAAAAATGGAAGGAGGCCTATCACTGGGCATCTCTTTCCGCAAAAAAGGGGAATGCGGAAGCCCAGTATCTTGTCGGGATGATGCATATGGGCGGTTTAGGAACGGAAATGGATACCAAGGAGGCGGTTTTCTGGTGGGCGCGCGCCGCCAAGCAGGGAAATCAGGATGCCCTGGATATGCTCCGGAAGATGGGGAAGGAAGATTTGACGAAGGATCCCTTTTTCCGTTAAGGCAGCGGTGCCGTCCGGACATGGGTTCCTGATGCCGGGATACAGTAAACCCGCGGGAATCCTTTCGGATCTTGGCTCCGCGGGTTTACCTTCTCATCCCGGATCAGCTCCGGAAAAGGTTCAGATTCAATTCCTTGATAATGGATTGAAGAGCTGCCTGGCCCTTGACGGTGTTTCCGGCGGGGTCCAGGGGCGGGGAGAAGGCCGCCATGGCCATCTTGCCGGGGACCACGGCCACCAGGCCGCCGCCCACGCCGGACTTGGCCGGAACGCCTGCCTTGTACATCCAGTCTCCCGTGGAGTTGTAGAGGCCGGACATGCACAGTTCCGCCAGAATGGCGGGAACGTTCTCATCCTTCACCACCCGCTTTTTGCTGACGGGGTTGACGCCCCCATTGGCATAGCAGGCGCCCATCAGCGCCAGCTGGGAGGTGGTGATATTCAGGGAGCACATGCGGGTGTACAGGTCCACGATCATGGGCGGCGTATTGTAAAAATAGCCGTAGCTGTCAAGCAGCCATGCAATGCCGCGGTTGTGCTGGTTGGTGGCGCTTTCCGACTTGTAAATCTCCTGGTTCACGGTCAGGGCCGTGTTGGCGAAGTTGTTGAAATTATGAATCATGTTGGACCATATTTCATCGGAATCCGAGCCGTTGACCAGGCTGACTGTCGCCATGGCCCCTGCGTTGACCAGGGGATTGAGGGGCTTGCCGCCGTGCAGCTCAATCGCCATGACGGAGTTGAAGGGCTCCCCGGTGGGGTCCGCCCCGATCTTCGTGCGCAGCTCCTTCATTCCGATCAGGTCCATGACGTAGGCCAGGTTGAAGGCCTTGGAGATGGATTCAATGGCAAAGGGCGTGTCTGCGGAACCTGCGGTCAGGATATCTCCGTTGACAGTGACCACGGCAATCGCCAGCAGGTCTGAGGGAACTTGCGCCAGAGCCGGGATGTAGGAGGCGTTTTTGCCGCCCTGGACCGTTTTGGCGTAGGCATACGCGTTGTCCACAGCCGTCTGGATTTGTTCTTTGGTGGGTATATCACTCATGATATTATTGAAAGTTGAAATGATACATTAATGATTGCCGTTCGTCTTTTCCCAACCGAAGGGCTCAAAGGCGTCTTCCGGGGAGATCGGGCGCTTCCAGGACGGCTTGGCCATGGCCTGGATGATGAAGGGAATGCCGGCGAAGATGAAGGTTCCCACGACCAGCAGCAGAATGTACATGGTGTTGCTGCCCACGGTGATCTGGTTCGGCGGGATGAAGCTGACCAGGAAGGCCGCCAGGCTGGCCAGGAAGCCGAGGCCGCCGACTACCCACATGCCGAAGGTCTTGCCGCCGGGAATGCGGAAGGTACGCGGGGTATTCGGTTCACGGTAGCGCAGATAAATGCCGGAGGCGAACATCAGCATGTACATGATCAGGTACAGGATGATGGTAAGCTGGGAGATGATCTGGTACGTGGACTGTACGGAAGGCATGATCACGAACATGACGGACAGCAGGGTGACGATGCCCCCCTGAATGAGCAGAATGCCCATCTGGACGTTGTTCTTGTTCCGCTTCTGCATCACGGGCGGCAGGTTGCCGGTCAGGCCCACCTGGAAAAGACCCTTGGAGGGGCCTCCCACCCATGCGGTTACCTGTGCCAGAACGCCCACAGCCAGGGCGAGCGCCAGAATCCAGTTCATCCAGCCGAGGCCGAAGAAGCTGAAATAGTCGTCGTAGGAAATCAGCAGGCTCTGCACCAGGTTGATCTGGGAGCCGGGAATGATGAAGCCGATGGCGAGCGTGCCGAAGACGAAGATGACCACCGTAATGATGGCGGAAATCAGAATCGCCAGCGGATAATTGCGCCCGGGGTTGTTCACGTCCTTGACGTGCACGGCGGACATTTCCATCCCTGCGTAGAACAGGAAGATACTGGCCGCCAGCACCAGGTTGTTGAAATTGCTCATGTCCGGAATCAACTTGTCCCAGTTCATGTCCAGCAGGACGGGGTTGCCTCCGGCCCAGTAGCCGATGCCGAGGAGAATCAGGATGGCGCCCGGAATAATGGTGCCGATCATGGTGCCCCACTTGGTGACTCCTGCGGAAGTCTTCATGCCGCGCAGGTTGAGCAGGGTGGCTCCCCAGTACACGCACAGCACCACGATGAGTACATACCATTTGTTGGCGGCAAGCGCTTCATCCCATCGCTGTCCGGGTCCCATGAAAGCCAGGGAGACGGCGGCGAAGGTCAGCACGGTCGGGAACCAGATGGTACTCTCAATCCATTGGAGCCAGATAGCCAGGAATCCCAGCTTTTTGCCGAAGGCTTCACCCACCCACCGGTAAACGCCGCCTTTCTGGGGCCATCCGGTGGTGAGTTCCGCCGCTACCAGGGAGACGGGCACCAGGAAAAAGGCCGCGGCAAAAATGTAATAGAAGACGGAGCTTAGTCCGTACGTACTTTCCGCCGGCATGCCGCGCAAGCTGACAATGGCGGAAACGTTAATCATGGCGAGCGTAAATACCCCCATGCGAACGGCGGATTTTACCGCCGGAGCGTTGTTAGTTGTTGAGGTCCCCGTTGGAGAGGTCCCTGATTGAGTCGTATTGTTCATTGGTTTATTCCGGGTTGAGAATTGGGACGGCGTATCGAAGTGCCGACACCGGCCTTATCTGAACGACCATCAGGAAGGCTCTTTCGTTGAAGGGATGGTGCAGATAGGGCTGCCGGAGTCTGTCTTAACGGCGGTTACCGCTTTCCGAATGGAATGGGAAAGCCGCCCGCTTTCATGCTGGCGCTTTTTTGATCAGCAAAGCAGGAGCATACGGGCAGAACGCCCGGAATGGCTCTCCGGCTGCGGGGGGATTATCTGCCTTTTTCCTTTTTGGCGGAATTCCGGAAGGTGCTTCCGCACTTGTTCTGCCGATAGCTGGTTCAATTCCATGAAGAGCGGGTCTTCCATGGCTTAATTGTCCGGGTAATAAAAAAGCCTGCTCTTGATGGGCAGGCCTCGGATAAAAAAATGGAGCGGATGATGGGTTTGTGATAAATTACAATCAGATATTTACGTCAATCTGTAACACTTCTGTAATGCCCGTATGACAAAAAAGACGGGCAGCCGAAGCCGCCCGCCTGAATGCGAACCACATCAATGTTGCCGAATTAAGCCACAGAGAACTTTTCCTCGCAGTGGATGGAAAGCACGGTTTCTTCTCTGGTACGTGCAGCGCCCATGCCGAAGGTCACGCCTGCCAGCAGCATGTCGATGGACGTATCGGGCTGGCGCATGTGGAACTTGGCATCTTCCCAGATACCATAAATCAGGTCTTCACTGCGCCACATCGGGCAGACGCGCACGTACTTCTTAGCGCTGGCCGTGCCAACGTTGACAAGAGGCAGGGAATCAGTAATCAGGAAGCGGATGCCCAGCAGCGGACTGACGAAGCCGGTCTTCAGGGCCTGGAAGCCATAATCGTTATTCTGCAATTTTTCCATGCGCATCATCTCGAAAGCCTGTTGCGGAGTAATACCCATGCACAGCGTGCCGCCGCCGTTGAGGGCGTAACGGGCCTGCATGCAGGTTTTGGCAAAGAGCAACTTGTCAATCGTAATGCCGCTGGAGGTGAGCGTCCCTTCCGGGGTGTAGTTGACCGGGACTACGTTGGTCTTCTTGGTGTCGATGTCAAAGTCATCGGTGAGCTCGTCCCAGGTGGTAATGAGACCTTCTCCGCGGACATAGGGCTGTTGCGGCAGAGCCTCTTTCTCATAGCCGCCCTTGCCAACGTAATTATCACCCAGCAGGCCGCCGGTAGCGCCGCCCTTGTAGGGGGAACCGTCCACGGCATCCGGCATGATGGAAGTCGGCGTCTGGATGATATGCTCTCCGTAGGTATCGGAACTCTCGTCCAGGTCTACGCAGGTGCCTAGCAGCACGTCGTCCTTCACGCGCTCGGCCGCATTGGTAAGCTGTGTGACCATCGTGGTGGCGTTAATCGGCAGGCTGGCCAGGAACTTCTCGTCGTCCGTGGACCACTTCAGGAACTTCTCAAACAGTTGGGGACGCATATTGCGAAGGCCGAACTTGAGTTCCGTGGCGACAATATCCTGCATTCGCTGGGTACGACGGTTCAGCTCCGTGGACCCGACAGCAGGAAGCTGGTACATATCACCGTTGCAGCCGTGGATGACGCGGGCGAACGGAGTCAAGACGGACACCTTCTGTTGCAGCTCTTCAATAAGCTGCTGGGTGCGCGTCTTTTCGTACATGTCTATGATAGCTTTTTCAATCTTCATGTGTTGTTGCTTTGGTTGTTGCAACTTCACTCCACACGAGACCAGGGCATAAAAAAATGGTGACGATGTCACGTGACACCGCCACCATCCGCAATGGACCAATAGAAAGAAAAAAGGCTAGTAAATCTTAATACCCGCGAGCCTGTTGAAATGCTCGGCGGCGGCCTTGTAGCCCTTGCTGCCTGGGTTGAACAGATCCTTGTGGTAGGGATTTTCCGGATTGTTGATGATGTCGTCCATCTCCTGCTGGCGGGATTGGGCACTGGCAGCCTGTCCGGCTCCGCGCGTCCGCTCCTCGCCCACCATGCCGCGCAGCACGTTGCAGAGGCGGAACACATGCGGATTCATCAGGGCCTGGGCATCCTCCTTGCTCATCCCCCCGCGTTTCACCGCATCGGCAATAAAACGTCTGGTGGCGGCCATGTTCCCGTCAAACTCTCCCTTCCACTCGCCCTTCAGGGATTCCAGGGCCTGTTTGTCCGCTTCCCGCTGGGCGGCAACCAGGGAATCGCACACCTGAGTGACGAAGGCACCGGCGGCATCCGGAGCAATCCCGTTGGCCTTGGCGTGGGAGGCAATCATGGAGCGGGTTTCATCCGTCCCGTTAAAGGACTCGCCCAGTTCCAGAACATACTCGTCTCCGGGGGCTCCGTCTGCCGGGGGCTGGGCCGGGTCCGGTGTATCCTCCAGCGTGAAATCGAACGGATTCGCTCCACTGGGAGCGCCGTTCTGGTCAGGCGTCTGTGTGGCTGCCGGTTCTCCACCCTCTCCGGGCGGTGGCTGGTTGCCTCCTTCCGGATTCTGGGGCGCGGGTTGTGCCGCGGGGTCTCCCCCCTGGGGCTCCTGGCTGGGGGCTGCCGCTGGTTGTCCACCGCCTGCATCCGCAGGTTCCGGGTAACGCAGCACGGTCATTCGCATCGTGATGATATGGTGCATGGTATTTAATTATTGTTGGTTGTGGAATCGTTGTCAGCCGGCTTGGAACGCTCCTGTTCCAGCCACTTGATCACATGGAGCTGCCCGTCGCGCCTGGCGGCCATCAGCGTCAGCATTTGGGGGTCTCCGCTCAACGGGATGCCCTGCTTGTCGGCAAATAGGAACACCGGCAGGCCGGTCTCGAAATGCTCTTGCAGCACCTTCATGGCCTCGTCGGAAATGCCTTCTCGCAAAATGCGTCGGCGCCGGGCCAGCTTCCGCTTCGTCTCTTCTTGCAGTGGGTTCTTTCTCATGGTCGTCATGCTGAAAGGTTGCTTTCCTGGGTGGCGGCCCCGGCATTGTCGCGGTTGGCGGCGGCCATCATCTGGGCGATCTTGGCCTGCTGCATCGCACCGGCCTCGTCTTCCCTCTGTTTCCGGAGGGCCGCCACCTCCTTGGGCTTGCGCATGCACTCTGATGGCACGTTGGTTTCATCGGCGATGTACCGGATGGATTCATCTTCCTTGAAGGGGTCCAGCCACGCGGGGTTGCCCGTCGTCTGGGCCAGATTGACGGCATGGCCGAGCGTTTCTACCAGCCCGCTCAACTTGTAGCGTTCCAATGCCTTGGCCATCTTGCTGATATACTTGACGCCGGGAGCCAGAATCTTCATCTTGATGCCGTACTCGTCCAGAGGCACAAACAAGCCCTGCGGCTTGCCTTCTTCCGGGAACTTGCCCAGGCGCTCCAGGGAGCAGAACACGCGCTCCATCATCGGGCGGATGTCGGACGTGAACTGCGTAAAGCTCTGGGTAAAGGTCATCATCCGCTCGTTGTCGCGCAGATTGGCTTCCAGAGCCGTCATCTGGCGTTCCACCTGGGTCACGGCCTGAAGCACGGACACAAACAGGGCGTCGTCGATCTCGGCATTGTACATCTCCAGCAAATCCTTGCCTACGGTGTACTCGGTAGCCGTAGCCCATTCCCTGGGCAGCCCGCTCTTGATGTCCTCCGGACGGAGCACCGTCATTCCACCGGCCCTCATATCCACCTCGTCAACCATGTCCGAAGTCAGCAGCACGCGGGGGAAGGCCGCCGCCTGTCCGGCCACCTTCATGGCTTCCTGCATGAGCAAGCTGTCTTCGATGGTGTCCACGATGGGGGCCAGGGCGCTTTCCCCGCACACCTCATTGCCGTATTTGATGAAACGCGTGCCCATGTAGGGAAACTCGTAATAGCCGCTCTCCTTGATGATATGCTGCTCTGCCGGGTCCAGGTACACGCTCGTCCAGCTCATTTGCTCCGGCGGCAGGTTCCGGTTGCCCATCGGCGGCACATCCCGCGGAAGCACGAGGTGCCAAATCTCGAACTGCTGCGTGTACCTCCGTTCCTTGTCGCCATAGGCATCTTTAATCGCTCCTTTTAAAGCGTCTTCCCCAAAGGCGGCCGCAGCCTGGTGGGCGGTGTACTTGAACTTGCGCACCACCGTGTCAATCTCGTGGTCCTCATTTTCCGCCAGGCCATAAGTCCCCGCAGGAACATGGGTGAACACGAGCGTGCCTTTCTTGATGTTCTCTTCGGACATCATCAGGCCGGTGCCCGTGCCGATGCGGTCGATGACCGTGGCAATGAACGAGGTGTAAAAATTGCTCGCCTCCAGCTCCTTCTGGGTGATCTGGGCGGAATCTTTCAACCAGAACTTTTCATCGGCGGTGATGTCTCCCCATTCATCATACTGGAACCAGTTCTGCCCACGCGGCGTAATGTAGTTGAGGTGGGCGCTGGCCAGCTTCAGCACGCCGGTCTTGGCACGGGCGCAGACGCGTTCCGGCATGCCGTCGTCTTCCATCTCCGCCAGTTCCGCGGCCGGAATCAGTTTGGGCAGCACGTGTCGGACATACCGCCTCCACTCGTAGTTCGTCTTATTAAATAGAGACTGGGCAATTCTGTAATAGTCGGTTTCCATGTTGTTTATCCTCCCAGGGTTTTGCGGCCGCCGGTCAGGGAGCCCAGCACGCCGCCGGGATTGACGGTCCGGGCCATGCCGTAGCGGCGTTTGCTGGCATTCTGGCGGTTGACTTCTTCACTTTCCCCGGTATCGGCCGCGGCCTGCGTGGGGTCGGCAGCACTGGCGCCCACGCTCACGTTGCGCTTGGCAGCCTCCTGGGCCGCTACGGTGGCGGCCTGTTGCTGCTTCTTTTGCTGGTGGGAACTGTACATGCTCCCGCCGATGCTCAAGGCCGCACTGATCAACGCTCCGGTGAATCCCATGATATTTACTGGTTGAGGGTGTAAGAGTCCACGCCCTGCGCGATGGCACGGGCAATGGCGCCGGGAGTATCGCGTAACAGGGAAGCGTCTCCGGGGTTGGACAAGAAACCGCACTCTACCAGCACGGCAGGAGGAATGGTATTGCGGAGCACATACAGGCTGGTCTTGTTTGGCTTACAGGACCGGTCAGGACGTGCCTGTACATGGTCAGCGCGACCCGGCATGAGCTTGCACAGCGGCCCGGCAATGGCTTTGGCCAATGCTTTGCCCCGCGCAGAATCCGTGTAAGAACCGTCGCTGTGGTAATTGCGGTGATGGCAGACATGGGCCCCGCAGGCCGTAGCCGAACCAGCGGAATCACAATGAAGGGAGATGGAAATATCGAACCCTCCGGCATTGATGGCCTTGACTGTAGCGGCAAGGTCGTCGTCGTTGTCCAGGCGAGGGAAGTCGATGATGGTAACGGTGTGCCCCTGGGCCGACAGCATGGGGGCCAGATGGTTGGCAATGGTCATGGCGGTGGCATGTTCTTCCAGGCCGTTGCCGCGGGAGCCGGTATTGTTGGCGTGTCCGATGTCTAAAGCGATATTCATAGTTATAACTTAATTTTGTTAGAAGTGGTTAGAACTGTATCCAAAATGGAAACAGTTCATTTCCTGGCGTATTGTTCGAGGTTGGAGAGGCGCATGTTGATCTCCGTGAGGGCCTTCGTCTGGGCGTCCATATAAGCGCGCATGTCGTGGTACAGGAAGCCACAGGCAATAAAGCCCACGAACATGACCAGTTCAGGCTTGTACTCCCTCAAGAGGTTCAGGTATCCGCGGGCTTTAGTGCACATGGTCTTATTTCTTGGTGGCTTGAACTACGGGCGGCACGTCAGTGGTGGGCTGGGCCTGGCTGTAGGACAGGTGGCCCGGCTCCAGCACCAGGCAGGAACCGTCCTTGCAGACCTCCGTGCGGTCCGGGGTAATGTCCACGTTATGCCCGCATCCGGTTACGGTGATGTAGCCAGCAGCAGCCAGAGCGCCGATGATGGCGCCGATAACGTACTTGACCCAATTCCCCCAGCGGGCAGATGCCGCCTGCTGGGCCTTTTCGATGTCTTGTTTATTGATATTCATGGTTTGGTGAAGTGTTTGAAGAAAGCCACGGCGGCGGGGTCCGTGATGATGAATTCCGGGTAGTCGCGGGCCATGAAAATTCTGCGGCCGCCCTGCGCATTGAAAGCCTCAACGAACAATTCCACGGCAAGAAGGTATATGCTGTTGCTCTCCGCAGGAGCACGCTTCACACCCAGCCATGCCCATACCCGGGAGGCTTGCCAGTCCTCGCCCATGCCCACCAGCGAGGCAGCTACAGCCTGCATGGCCGGAGCTTGGTCGGCGGGTATCTCGTCCTGGGTGTAACGGTCCGTGTGTGTGTACCCCTCCGCGTCCCGGTACACCGCGGTAAGCGTAAATTTGTCCCACTGACCAGGAGCAGGAAACTGTATCTGTATTTCTGCGTTGTTCATATTATTCTGTTGGTTGTTCCGGATCGGTGTACGGCTCCTCCGTCTCCGTGGTGATCCAGCTGCGCTGGTAGGGTTCCAGGCCGTAACGCACGTAGGTATTATTGCCTATGCCGTTGAGAATCGTCGGAGATTCCAGTTGCGCCACACACCCATATTCCCCAGACTGCACATCCAGGTACAACATGGGACCAGAGGATACATGGTAAGTGTCCCACCCCCTGATGTCCGCCAGCTTGAGAACCGTATCATTGGCCGCGCCTCCTATCATCAGCCATACTCCGGCGGCCAGTGTGTCAGAGTAAGATTGCTCTGATTGAGCAATCACCAGACGGTAAGCTCCTGCCATTAATCCCGTATTGCTATCGTAATTAATGGCAGATGTGGTCGTGCGGACAACGTAATGCCGGGGATTGCCGACGCCGATCAATTCTCGCACCCTCGCCCTGTACCCCTCCTGATAGTAGAGGGTCACCTCAACCAGCCGGGCAATGGATGGGGCGCTTCCTGAAACGGGCCTGAAGCGGAAACCATCCATCCCCGCATCAGGGTACTCCGTCCACTCCCCCCCTGCTCCTATGAGCATAGACACTTTGAACCAGGCGCCGGGAGTATCCCCGCTGTTGCGTACTGGAAGGGAATAACCCATGATCTTGCTGTAATTTCCGCCACCGACCACCCCCGTTGTGCACATCGTCAGTGATGTGTGCTCATTGGCCCCAAGCCGGGCATCACAATAGAGGCCGGGCACCACATGATTGATCGTCACGCCATTGGTAGCCGTACAGGAGGACGTGAGCCAATAGGTGCGTGCCTGGTGCATCATTACCGTGTGGGCCATTCCGAGGGCGTAAGCCCGGTTGATGCCCATCGTGTCCGTCGGAGCCCCAACAGCAAGCGGGATATTGATGCCGCCGTTGGCATTGACGGCACCTGCGAAGGTGGCACTTTCCGCCGTCAGACTTTTCAGAGTAGCATCATCTCCTGGCCTAATGCCACTCCGGGCAGACGATCCCGGAGCGGCCCCCTTAAAAGACTCTGTGACCAGGGCGGCATCGTCGCTCACTTCCACTTCCGCACAAGGGGCGACAAAATAAGTCTGTTCCCCTGCCGGGCAGGTGGCAATCAAAACTCCTTCCGGGGTCGTGAGGGTGCAATCCACCGCAGTAGTGACGGCGTAGGACTTGCCGGGTGTGGTGTTGATAATCATGTATCATGATTTCACATGCCCGCGGACTGAAAGAAAGCGTGACGGTGTCACACAGCCAAAAAAATTACTTTGCCCACGGAACGCCCCTGGCCATCCCCTTGCGCATGCCGCCTCTCTGTCCCGTCCGGGGGCGTGCCCGTGCTCCCGTTTTTTCGACGTAACCATGAGCATACGCTTCGGCGAACGTCCGGAACCCGTCCGCGGAGTGGGAACAGGCATTGTGCAGCGGCATCGAAATCACCCGGCCATTGGCTCCCGGCGGCAGCGTCTGGTAATTCTCCAGGGCATTCACGCCGCTCATATACTCCACGCCGTCCACGACAACCGGCTCGCTGCATCGTTCGTGAAACACGCAATGGGTCAGAAGCTGGCGGGTTACGTGAATCCCCGTCCAAATATCGCTGGTCCGCGGAACTACCCGGCACACCAGCCCCTGCATTTCCAGCCTCTGCTCGAAACTCGTCAGGTCCCAGTCCCGCTTGGCGGCATCGTGGGGCAGGAAATTGGCGGCAATGCTCTGCCCGCAGCGCGCCTCCCATCCGCGCACGACACCTATGTAATGGGCCAGCTCCTTCCCGTTGGCGGAATAATGGTCCAGCACGTAAAACTTGCCGTCCCCTCCCGGCTGAATCAGCCACAGGGTCATGTAGTCGGAAAGCCCGATGTCCCAGCTCACGTACAGCGGCCGGGTATCGTCGGGTTCAAACTGCTGCTTGAGGCGTCCTTCCGCGCGCAGCGTGGAAATCTGGGTGCCGTACACGGCGCCGTGCACCTGGGTTTCAAACGCCTCCGCCGGGGTGCTGGGGTACTCCTGCTTTACCAGGTGCCCAAACGTATTCCACTGGGACAAATACCAGCGCTTCTGCCCCTCGTCCAGATGGATTCCTTCCTTGGTCAGTCCCTCGAAATACTCCCGGTGCTGGTTGTTCAGACGGAGGGGTTCCCCTTCGTCCACCCTGTATTCCGGCTGCTTGTGCCAGGGAAAGAAGAAGAACTTGAAATCCAGCGGCGTCAGGGTGCGCCCCACATTCTCCATGGCCGCCTTGGTCAGGCGGTAATTCTCGCCATACTTGCCCCCTTCGTGGGTGGACTCCATGATTACCACGCCGTCTCGTCCCACCGTATTGACGCCGCCGGAAAGAATTTTCAGCGCCTTCTTCGGGTCGTTGATGGCGACATAGCCGAACTCGGAGACATGGAGCAACTGCATCGTGCCGCCGCGCAGGTTGGTTCCCACGCGAATATTGCTGCCCGTGGCAAACTCCGCCCTGGTGGCGGAAATCCTGCCACTGGAACTCGCAAAAAGCTGGCGGGAAAACGTATTGATCTGTTCCCTCTCCCACTCGTCTTCGATGAACTCTTCCCCGTTGACGGGAGGTTCCAGCAGGGAACTGAATGCAAAGGAAATCTTGGACATCTTCTCCTGGGCGTCCGGCAGGGTCTTGTCGATGATGCCGCAATGAAACCCTTCCCGGAACAGGCACATATCCAGCATCAACATGGCCGTGTAGGTGGAAATCCCAAGCTGGCGGGCCTTCAGAATATTATTGCGGTGCCACAAGTTACGGTGAAGCTCCTGCTGGGCCCAGTTCAGCCGGAACCGGCAGGGAGGTCCGTTCTTGCGCTCAATCCAGTACAAGTGATTCAGCCTCCACTCCTGGCTTGTCCAGCAATTATCGTACCAATGCTTACCCATTGCCATTCCTGTTCAATCGTTGCGCCAGCCGGGCGAACTTCCCCATACTGTGTTTCTGCAACTCCTGGGGACCGTAGCCTTTCACCTCCCGGCACCAGATCACGTGCGTGTACCCCAGACCCAGCAGGTAATCCGCCTGGACGCCGATACGCGCCCCGATGCCGCACACAAACAACACCAGGAACGTGTGGGCATCATCTCCTTCTACCGGGTCCCGCGGAATGCCCATGTACACGCAATCCGGCGCCAGATGGACAATGCCGCCCATGTCCAGTGCCGTGCGGATATGTTCCCCGTACAGCCCCGGCCTGATGCCTTCCAACACGTCCCATGCCTGTTCCAACGCGTTCATTCTGAAATGTTATTAACTATTACCTTTTCACTATTAACTGATTCTATCCCTGCATCGCTAGAAATTCACACCCGGTAGGGCCGCTGAACCGCAGGCCCACGACATGCTCATACTGCCACCGGTTCACCGTAATCACTTCGTGCCAGCCCTTCTTCATCACGGGAGCGTTACTGGCCACGGGCACCCAGTTTTCCCCGTCCCCCGTCACCCGCAGCGGCTCGGTCAGGCAATCCTGTCCAAAGAGCACGGCCACCGGGAACTTCGGGTTTCTCTCTACCCGTGTTTCCAGGGGATTGCTCAAGGCGTTGGTCAGCAGCGTGGACACGTAATCATTGCCTACGTCGTCATAAGGGGAATCGTCGTCCACCACCTCGATATAGAGGGAGCTGTCCGCCAGGTCCCCGGCGGCCGTATGCGTTTCACGCTTGACCACCAGGAACAGGCGGTCGGAACGGGAACCGTCCGGCATCGCGCAGGCGGCAAGAACGCGCCCGTTGGTAGTCCAGCGGTGCCACGCGTTGACCTCGTGCATCGTATTATAGGTGCACAAGGCGAGTT
This sequence comes from Akkermansia muciniphila, assembly GCF_002884975.1. Lineage (NCBI taxonomy): Bacteria > Pseudomonadati > Verrucomicrobiota > Verrucomicrobiia > Verrucomicrobiales > Akkermansiaceae > Akkermansia > Akkermansia muciniphila. Next base: position 160,810 of record NZ_PJKB01000001.1, read on the forward strand.
GCCCGTCCGCCAGCACAAACACCGCCACCGTATCGGGCTTGCGCAGCATCGTGCCGTGCTTCACGCCGCCGTGGTCGCGCAGGACATGGGGAGCCAGCACCGTCAAATCCTTGCTCCGGTAGCCGTCCGTCTCGAAGGAATAACCGTACTCGTAGCACCTGCCAGCACCCCGCTCGATGTAGAGCACCTTGTCGGTGGCCATCAGGGCCGGAATCGCCGCGCTGCCCACATGGCCGTGATCCTCAATCTGGGCGTTGGAGCTCGTGATGCTCCCCTGGCTGGACCCGGCGGAAATCACCCACTCCGCTTCACTGGTGCCCGGCAGCAGGCGGTGGGACTGGGCCATCATCCAGCACACCGGGTTCTGGCTCGTTGTGGCCATCGTCAGCGCCAGGGCCGCATCGTCGCTGTCCCCGGTGGAAAAATTGTTGAAATCGTCCGTTCGGCTCATCCAGACGGTCTGCGGTTGCTCCAGGGTGGAGGCGAACACCAGCCGCTGGTTGTACACCTCGCACAGCAGCGGGAACCCGTAGCGATCGGAGAAAGCCGCCCAGCTCCAGTTGTGGACCGTCCGGCGCCCCATCCACTCCACGGGTACCTTGTCCTCACAGGACCATTCCACGGCCACCACCTCGCCGGCATCGTCCAGCGTGGGCACCGCCCGCAGCACCATATCGTGCCGGTAGCCGGGCACAATCAGCCGGTTGCCGCAACTATCCGCCGGGAAGCCGGAAGCCAGGGAATCCCCCATGAACTTGCTGCGCGTCAGGAACAGGCGCAGGAAGCACTCTTCGTCTGCTTCGTCCCCCGTCAACTGCGTATTACTCGCTTCCCCAATCCGGGAAAAGCTCGTGCCGGCCGTCTCCCAGTCGGCGTCCAGGTCGTCGGAATCGTAGCACTTGCGCACCTCGTAGCTCCCGTACCACAACCCGGAACAGTAGAATTCCCACTTCCCCCGGCAGGTGAGAGCATTCCCCACAGACAGACCGCGCACGAAATAACCCGGATAATCCCCGAACCCCGTGCCCAGGTCCACCATGTCCGCCTCCGTGAAATCCCGTATGCAGGTGAAATACTCCCAGTAGCCGGACTTGATGGCCACCTTCGTTCCCCTGTCCACAAACCCGGTGCCGGTCACGTCCTTAACGGAATAGACGGGCGTCACTCCTTCAAACCCGTCCAAATTCTCCGCCTCTACAAAGCAATCAGGATAACACGCGGGCTCGTCCAACCCCTCCGTGTAAACATCCGCGGAAAGCGTCTGCTTGCAGATGTAGTATTTGACGGTGGTATCGGTATGGACGGCCAGCCTGTCCCCCTTGGAAGCTGTCCGCAATCCGTCCGCGATGATGACGTTCCGGCGCAGGTCGCCCCCCTTGGCGAATGCCTCCTGTTGTTCCAACCAGAAGCTGGCCCGCAGCAGGTCCACACTTTCAAGGGCGCTTTCCCTGGGCTCTTCTTCCTGGTCGAACTCCACCGTATAGCGCACGTCCCCCAGCACGGGGGTGCAGGTCAGCACCATCGGATGGTCCCGCTTCTCGTTTACGTACCGCCAGGGATGGTGCTTGAACTCCCATGCCTCCAATGTCCAGGCGCCGTCTTCGTCCCTCTTCAGCACCATCGGGCGGTTGTCCTGCGTGGTCAGGTACAGCAGCGCGTTGAGCTGGCGCCACCTCACCGTGTCCGGGTCCAGATAAAACTCCTGGCCGTCCTCGCCGTCCGTGAACCGGGCCGCCTCGGCGCCCTCCATGTCCAGCACCCGCACTACGTCACCGGCGATCTCCACCAGGAAGCGCAGGCCGTCCGCATCCGCGTAGGAATAGACATAGGGAACCAGCCGGCTGCGCTCGCTCAAGGCGTCTGCGAAATATCGCATCCCCCGGCGGCGTTCGGCTCCCCCCATCTGCGAAAGCTTCCAGTTCTCCGCAATCAGCAGCCCGCGCATATAGGCTTCCAGGTCGCACCGGGCTGCCAGTTCCGGCGATTGCTCGCCGCCGTTGAAACAAGTTCTCGTCTGCATGTTAAGCGATAGATAGAATTTTAAGCTGGAATGTCTTGATAAAGGCAGGGTAACGCGGGCGCCCCATCAGCGCATTGCAGGAATTGTAGCCCTGCATCGTCAGGCGCAGGCCCGTGTCCCTGTCGATAAAGGCATTCAGCCAGGAGTGCGTGCCTGCATCCGCCACCCGGCAGGACCATGGCCACGCCACGGCATTTACCGTCTCGCCGCGCCCATGTCCGTTCTTCTGCCCCTGGCCCTGGATATGGGCACGGCCGCTGCCGGAACCGGACAGGGTGAAATAAGTTCCCGCGCTCTTCTTCTTCTGGCCCTTTACCCATTGCACATATAGCCCCGTGCCGGGCAAAAACGGCAGGGAATAATTGCGGCTGCCGGAACCGTCCTGCTCCCGGATGGAAAGGGGCATATCGTCAATCACGGGTATCACGGCCTTCACTTCTACGGAATCCCCAGGCCTGACGGAATGCAGGGATGCCCCCTCGTCCGGGTAGAACAGGAACACGCCGTTGACCTCGAACATGACGGAAGGCAGCGCGTTGAAGGAGGATCTCACCATGTACCGCTCCGCGCCCACCGTCAGTTGCATATACCGCTTCGGCGTCACGAGATCCTGCACGGCAGCCACCGCATGCACCCAGTAGGCCCACTCCAGCGTGCCCTCTTGCGGAAGCTCCACCGTGAGCCGCCGCATGCTGGACGTGTCCTCCGGGTAGAGCTGGTTATTCCCCAGGCAGACATGGCTCACCGCCAGATCGCCCAGGCGGACGTTCTCCACAAAGCTGTTGATGAATCTCGTTCCGTTGGTCACTCTCATGGTCGTAAGGATTTTAGGATGCAACGCTCGCCGCCATGATATACAGGGTCTTGGCATCCCTGGCGGTCAGGTTGGCGTATTCATCCCTGGTCAACACCTCGATGCGCTCCACTCGCGGAGACTTGGGAATGTACCCGGTCAGCTTGCCGTTGACGCTCTCCGCAGTATCGTAGCCTTTCCCCTCAACCCAGCTCTGCGTAGCGTAGGGCTTCAGCTCTTCTGCTACATGCCCGCAGGTTTCCTCCTTCGTGAATACCTCGCTCTTGTTGTAATAGAACTGGGACAGGTAATCAGCCGTCTGCGCCGCCGTGGGCACCGCGTTTCCCCTGGCATCCGCCGCCGTCCCCTCGATGGGATTGCCCAGCGTGGAAGCCAGATAGACGCCCGCCAGCAGGGAGGCGGTCGCACTCTCCAGCTCCAGGCCGCGGTCCTGGCTCTGCATGAACTGCCCGGAAGTCACCAGCCCCATGAAATAATCCGTGGAACCGAAATACTCCGGGTGCTCGGTCATGGCGGCGGACAGCCAATCCATCCCCTTGCCAGACCAGGAGGAAGGCTGCTGGTGCTGGAGAGCCCCCGCATAAAGCAGATTGTTGGCAAGCTGGTGGTCCGACGTCTCCCCCACGCCGTGCTGATAGGGTATCGGGTTGAGTTGGCCGAACCTGCTTCCCAGCCGCACCACGCCTGCATCCTGGAGGGTAGCCCAACGCACGGAAGCCCGCCCGTCGGCTCTCAACCCGATGCAGGCATTGTCCAGCGTCTGGTTGATGGATGGCTTGATTGCCCCGAACTTATTAAAGGAGGCAGGCTCCACGCGCATGCGGCCCGAAGCGTCAAAGCCAACGGCGCCCCCGTCCGCCAGGGTGCCATCCAGCGCCGGAAGCGTCGCCCCAGGAGTCGTGTAATCCGCATGAGGCACGTGCATCTGACCCGCAGCGTCATTCCCCACCGGGGCGCCGTTGGTTACAGGATGGTCAGTACCCAGCCTCACCAATCCGTAAATCTCCGCCGTGGCAATGTCGTTGGATTCCCCGATGCACACCCAGGCCGCCGTGCCGTCCGGCTGCTCCAGCCATGCGTACACCTCGTAATAGCTCTTCACTCCGGGTTCCGCCCCCTCGTCCGCGGGTGGAATCTCCACGGAAACCGGAACGTAGTAGTAGAACCCGCCGTTGCAGGTTTCCCCGCTGGTCGGTATCTCCGCCACGCTGCCCACGACGATGCGGCGCACCTTGACCCCGTCAATGCCGTCCCGTCCGGCAGCGGCAAGGCCCGTGTCCTCGTACTCGCCCGTCAGCACGTTCCAGGTGCACCAGTTACCCGCAACATTCACATACGGGCTGTGGCCATCTTCTCCCGCGGCGGAAATCCCCGTGTCGTCCCATGCCTGCGTCTCGACGTTCCAGATCATCCACGTTCCGGTGGAGGACAACTGCGGACTCTTGCCGGGATCGCCCGTCACTTGGTAGCCGGTATTGTTCCCGCAGATCCACCACGTGTTGGTTTCCGGGTTGGGAACGATGGCGGACGTGATATGACCCTCCACCTCCGCCAGCTTGGCGTCCAGGGCATTGAGCTTGCCCAGGGCGTCCTGGGCCTGCTTCACGGCTTCCTCCGCATCCTTCCGTACCTGCTCCATCTCGCCCAAAGCCTCCTGCGCTTCCCTGGCGGAATCCGCCGCGTCCTGGGCTGCCCGCTGCGCGTCAGTCACCGCCCGCCATTCCAGCATGCAGTGGGCCGCGGCATTCCCAGGCACCCTCACGGCCAGCCGGCGCACTTCCGTGTCGTCCTCCACGCGGGCAAGCTCCAGATTGGTGCCCATCACGCCCAGCCGCCCATAAGCCAGCCGCAAGCGATCTCCGCCCTCGCTGGTCGCCCGCAGCTCGTACAGGTACATGCCTGTTTCCACGGTGGGGAACACAATCATCAGCGTGTTGCCGCTCTCCGCCTGGGTAATGTCCAGGGCTCGTTCCGTGCCGTCCGGGGCAGTCAATACGCCGTCAAAGGTCACATTGTCCAGCACAAGGGCGTTGCCGGAATCATCCATGAAATCCAGCCTGTAAGTCGGCTGGCTGCCCGCAAGTACGGTGAAATTCTGCTCCGCTCCCAAAAAGTCAAGGTTCATGCTCCCATCATGGGGAACCAGGGAACACCCGCGCAAGCGTGACGGTGTCACACGAAAAATTAATGGTTGAAAATAACCATTCACCCCTTGATCAAGCACTTTCATACAGACAACATGCAGGTTCATGCCTCCTGCCAGTGATTTCGTACCATTTGCACCAATATGATACACTGTATGGATGCAACTGGATTTTGAAGCATTGGAAGTAATCCCTAAAAGAGATAAAAACAAGGAAGCTCCGCAAATATACAAACTGGCTGTAAGAGCCATTGTCCTGCTTTGGGAGGATGATGGCGGTACATGGTGCCAGGATATGCTGGGTAATGTATGGTACGTATATAAAGCCACCCTTATTTAATAAATAACGCCGCCCAGAATTACCGGGCGGCGTTATTCCACGCAACTCTCCTAAACTCACTACTTTGCCTGCGGTTTCACCAATGGTTCCCCCTTGGCTGCCTGGATGATTGCCTGCCGGAACTCGTCATCCGTGGAGACATGCACGTTCGATTTCTCCAGCCCGTAAATCTTAGCTAGTTGTGCACGGGCTGCCAATCGGTCGCGGGCGGGAAGAGACTCATTGCGGCTGTCCTTCAGCAGCTCCGCAGTCAGCTCCCGTTTGATCATATCCACACTCGCCTTGTCGGCGGAACGCAGATCCTCCAGCAGCTTGGCCACCTCCGGGCTTGTCAGCGTCTTCTTGGCATTCTTCCCCGCCGTCTCCCGGCTCGACCCGTAAATGCGCATGTAGGCTTCCACATGGTCTTCCCCAGCGGCTACGGCATGGGCCAGTTCGTATTGTTTCGTATTCAGCATGGTTCTATTTCCTTTCTGGTTGGGTTTGTATTCTCTTGAGAAACTTTTCCGTGTCGGCCATCCACCCTTGCAGGGTAATGGTGCCGCTGGGCGTCAGCTTGTACATGCCCACGGGCTTTCCGTCGCGCTTTTCGACTTTCTTGGTCACCAGCCCGCAGCGCATCAGGCGGCTCAACTGCTGGCGCAGCGCCTCAACCGAACAGGGGATAACGTTAGCCAGCTCTGCCAGCGTCATGGCTCCCAGCAGCCCCAGCATCCGCATCACGGCGCACATGGTAGGCTGAAGCGGAGGCGTCACCCCGCAAGCGGCACAGTCTCCGGCCAGCACAATCAGGTGTAGCATTTTCCTTTCTTCAATATTCATTTTCCTTCCTCCCTTTTGCGGTATCTTTCGAAACAATAGTCCGGCGCATCCGTGACCCGGCACACCACGTTATTGCCGCGGTAGAGGCGTGAGGCAATCCGGGCGTCCAGATGCTCCCCGATATGCTCTGGCAGCAGGTTGGAGGTGAGCATAGTCCATTTCCCCAGCCTCCCGTCAACAACACGGTTCAGCGCGGAAAGAATAGCGGGGGAAGTGTTCTCTGCGCCTACATCATCCAGAATCAGCACGTACACCTCTTTGACCAGGTACTCCACAAATGCCCAGTCCCCGGAACGGAGCATGGAAACCACCTTCTGCCACTTCCAGAACTGGATGGGCAGCGAGGGGCGTTCTTTGAACAGCGCATCCCTGGCAGCTTCCGCTAAGTGCGTTTTGCCTATGCCGGAAGCCCCCAGCAGGGAAAGCCAGCGGCGCGGACGAACCTTGTTCACAACGTCGTTGATGAACCACTGCACTTCCCGGTGCATGGCCTGAACCTCCGGATGCACTCGCTCGTCAAATCCGCCCATGTCGTAGCGTACAGGCTTGTAGCTGCGAACAATCCCGTCTTGGGATGGAACGAGGGAAACTTGCCCTGCCAGGTGTTGAATATCATCCATCATTCGTATCTCCTTCCTGCGTTGGCGTCATTCCGTCCAGTCGAGCCTTGCCGCCCATGCTGCACATTGTTGGTTGCCCAGGAGCGGGCATACTTGCGGGCAGCCGGTTGCCAGTTGGCAAGGGGAATGCCCTTGCTGTCCCGCCAGCCGCGGGCTGAGAAGTCATCAAAGAACGACTCTGCACACCGTTTCAACTCGTCTCCCTTGGGAGCCATGAGTTGAGCCCCCATGAAAAGCCGTACTTCCTCCGCATTCCGTGGGAACTGTTCTACACCCCTGTTTACGGAGCACGGCTCCGACTCCGTCTCCGTATACGTCTTCGACTTCGTCTCCGTATAAGCGGTGGATTTCCGTGACTCACCGTTATTCACAGTGGATTTCCGTGAACTACCGTGACTCACTGTATTGCACTGTGAATCACCGTCAGGAAGCGGGAACTTGGGCTTACTCTGTCTGCGCTGCCCGAAATTGATGATCTGCACGTAATCCTTGCCCCCGACACAGTATGCCCTTACAAGCCCGGCTTCCTCCGTTTCGCGAAGGCAGTCTTGAATGTCCTGGTTACTGATTTTGTCAAGGTGCAGGGGGAATAAGCGAGTCCTCAATACCGTCGGGCGAGCGTCAAACAGGCCGTAGTCATCTGCCACCAGCAGGAGCCGGTGAAAGAAGCATTCGGTACGCCACGACAAAGCCGCGACCTTTTCTGAATCAAGGAACCCCTCTCTAATCATTCGTGATGTTGCCATACCCTTTAAGCATAATTTCAATTGTCCTTTTTCTTACTCTCCGCGGCCTGGATGGTAAATATGGAGGGTTTCATACGCCCTCCTTTCTCGGCTCCCAGTTGATAGGGATGCCCTCGTTGATGCAGGGGAAACAAAAATCTGGTACGGGAGTAATACCCTGATAAGTGCAATTGTGGCAATCGCGCCGTATTAAAGGCACCCACGCCCTGCACGCGGCCCGCTTCTGCCATGCGTCTTTGATTAAAACGGCACGCTTGCCAAGACATTTCCTGAAAATTAAAATAGCCCCATTCTTTTTTATGCCTCGGTAGTGTGCAAGGTTAAATATAAGCTCCTTTCTTAATCGTTTAAGTTCTCCTAGGGCTATTCCGTAGTCCTTTAATGCTTTCCGTTCAGGCGTCATCTTCTTCCTTTCCCTTGAAAAATTCACATGCCGGGTCATCTTGACCTATTGCATCCCATACATGAGGGCAATTAGGGTTGTAACACCCGTCATATTTGTCAAAACTGATACAGTATTTACATGTTGTCATGCGAGCCTCCTTTCCAAGATAGCCGCCTGCTCCGGGGTAAGGTACTGCCAAGACTGCGGCGGACGGGTCAGGCCGATGGCAGAGAGCGGCGCGGTAGCGGGCAGCCTCACGGGGTCTTGGACGCCCCAGGCGTAGCAGGGGAGATATGACTGCAAATGAGCTACCGAGACGCAAGCTTCCTTGATCATCAACTCATTTGGCATGTGCCTCAACGGAATAAAGCACCACAACTGGCATTTGCCGATGATGGCCCGCTCCCCGTCCTTGCCGGATTCGTAGAGCCAGAGCGTTACGCCGCCGTGATTTTCCGGTGGGATGCACGGCTCGTTCTTGCGTAGTTCCCACCTCTTTTCCCCGGACAGAATTTTACCGGAGAAAGGCCGCCTGACGGATGCAAGGATGTTAATCATTGCTGGCCTCCTTTCCGATAACGCTTTTCAATGGCACCAATTACCATATTCCAGTTCTGCCGCGCTCCCTCTTCGCAAACAGAATTGTCTGCAAGTAAGACATGAGGCAAATATTCATCAATCGACTGATCGCACATGTACTCTACATGATTTTCCCCATTGCTGGTGTATTTCATCAGTTCAGGCATGCGTCCACAAAAACAAGGTTTCAATTCTTCAGTCATTGCTGGCCTCCTTTCTTCAACGCAGCTTCTATTTCCCTTATATTTTCTTCTGTTATGTAGTAATTTGCATAGAACCAATTTCTAACTGTTCCTGTACTTTTCCCTAGCTCTTTTGCCAGCCAGTCAACATTCTTCCCTTGTTTTTTCAGTTCTTGTCGTATCGAAATCTTTAATTGTTTCTGTTCAATTCCAATGGAATCATGCTTCACTATGATTTTTTCATAAACTTCAAGCTGATCATTCTTTAAAGATTCAATAAATAGAATCTCTTCTTTAATTTGCTTTAATTCATTCAGCAAAACTTTCTCCCGTTGTTTCAAGAACACTATTCTTTTCAGTGAAATCTTCATTGTTCCCTCCTTTCAAACACGATTTCCACCTGTCCGGCCTTCGTCAGGTCATGAACCCGGTCAATCCCGGCGCAGTCCAGTGTCCTGTCGTCAATGCCCATAGCCTTGCATGCCCCGTCCAGGTACGCCTTGCAGCGGGCAAGGCAGTTGTCCGCGTCCGGCTTGTTGCCCTTGTAATACCAGATCACCCGGTAATGCGTGGGGACCATCCTGCGGCCATTCATGGCTTCGTAGGTCCGGCCCCAGGCCAACTGACGAGCCCGGCTCTTGGCAGCCGTCTTCTTGAATCCGGCCACCATGGCCCCCCTCGGAGTGAGAGGGGCCTTGGCGTTGGGAGACAGGCAGCGCGGCGTATGGGGCAAGGTAATGGTCAAAGAGTTCATTTAGCCTCCCCAGTTTGGATTAACGGATTCCCATGCCCAATCTCGGTCTTCAAACAAAATAACTTCGTTTTTAACCAGATTACCTGCATGTACTTCAATAAACTGCTCAAATTCCATCCCCTGCTCGAAAGCATGAATTCTGATGTCTATTCCGTATTTCTTGGACACTTCAACCAGTTGGTCAGTTTCAATTTTCCAAGCTGTTTCAAATCGGAAATAACCGATTCTAATATTTTTATCTTTCCTTGAATCAGTGAAATAAATTTCACCATAATCATTCAAGGGTTCGATTTCATTACGAGTAACTCCTTTAATAGCAAGATAGCCAGAATCATTAGTTTTAACGTAGGCGAGAATATCAGCTTCATTCTCACCTTTATCATAAATAAAAGTAAGCGGTTTTTTGTCATCATAATGGAAAACCCCTTCTTTGAAGAAACGAGTGAGATTTTCGCTGTTTCCCCTCACTTTCATTGTACCAACGCACCAATTAGGCATTTTTACCTCCCCCTATCTCCTTCACGGAGCCGTCAGAGACTTTCACATCCGCACACCCTGCCAGCGTCTTACGCAGCCAGTCTTTGGACTCGGCTACCTTGGCGCCAGCATCCGCAGCCTTGCGGACACCATGCACTAGCTTGTCCAGGTCGGTAATTCCCACCTTGCAGCAGGACGTGAACGCCTGTGCCGTGATGCCATCGGGGAACAAACCGTTGAGGATTTGAAAGGCCGCCGCGGCATCCGTGATCGTAAACGCCTTCTTGCCGGGTGCCAGAGTCAGTCCGGGAATTTCTACCTCGGCCCGCAGGTCCGCCTTCACTTTCCCCTCCACGGAGGCCGCCCACCTCTTCGCCAGCTTGGCGAGGTCATAGGCTTCCCTCCGCTTTTCGGGGGTCCACTGCTCCCAGGCAGCCGTCAAATCCCCGGACGTGACATTCACCAAGGCCAGAGACACCGCCGGGCAGGAAGACTGGGCTCGGCAATACCGGCAAGCCTTCTCGCTGGGTTTCAGCGGAGCGTGTTCGTCCTGCGCCTGCTTGATGCAGGTTTGGAAAAACGCCCGTGCCTGCTCCACGCTCTCGCGGGTGTACCGGCATACGGCAGGCTCTTTGCGGCTCGCGTAAGGCTGCAAGATGCACACAAACGCCTCGTCCACCTCGCAACGATCCATCACCAGTACGGCCAGGGCGCTCAACTGCAAATTGCACTCGGCAGCCGTCACCGGGAGGCGGCCGAACTTGTAATCCACCACAAAAGCCTTGCGGTCCCAGACAGCCACCATATCCGGTTTTCCGGAAAACAGGCGGTCCCGTTCAAACAGGCGTATTTCCCGCAACGTCTGGACATCCCCCCAGTTTTCCATCATCCCCAGGTGCTTTTCACACAGGGCCCTTTCCGTCTCGCGGCACCAAGCCACGGCTTCGGCGTCCTCCGGGTCCTCCGGCATTGTCCCTTGCTCCATGTGGGCATGCAGCATGGTTCCCAGGGCGGCGTCCTCGCTCTCTTCGTCCACCGGGCACTTCCTTTCTGCCTGCCAGGAGCCAGGGCAGAGGAAAAGCCGCTGCATCCCACTGGCGCTGGGCAGCCCCTGGCGTTCGTCTTCGATAATTTCTGTATCAAACATGATAAGTAAACAGTTCAGGGGTTAGTGTTCAAAGGAACCAAAGGAGGGCGCATCCTCCGGCACATCCAGGCCGGGAATACCGTCTTCCGGCGCCGGAGCGGTTACAGGCGGCGGGGCCTGCGTCGTCTTGGGAGCCGCCTTGGGAGCGGGAGTAGATACAGGAGCCTTCGGCAGGGCCGGTTCCTTGGCGGGCTCTTCCTCCTGCGGGAACACGTCCTTCACCCGCACCATCCCGTCGGCAATGCTGTTGTACACCTTCCCCAGCTTCACCACCTCCGGCTTAGTCGTCTCTTCCAGCTTGTGGCCCAGATTGGCTTCAAGCTGCGCCCGGGTAACGCCGTACTCCCGGAACTTCGCTTCCAGGGAACGGATAATGTCGGCCAGAGGGCGGGAGTCGCCGTTCTCCAGCGCCTTTTTGGTTGTCGCCAGAGCCTCTTCCGTCAACCAGCCGGGGAGCACCTGCAAGATACAGGCGCGAATGCGGCGGGAAGCCATGTTGGCGCAAAGCTCGTACACGTCCCGTTCACTTTCCAGGGCAACACGTTTCATCACCTTCTTGCCTCCCTCATACTCGTTCTTGTCGCGGGTGTGATTCACCGTGAAGGAAATCTCGCGGCGCACGTTGGTTTCCTTGTCAAAGCAGAAAGCCACGCACTCGGAGACCATGCAGCCCTTACCGTCCGCCCCCTTCGGGTCCCAGTGCCGGGCAACTTCCTTCCAGCCAGCCTCCGCATTGCCCCAGGCTCCGATCAGGGCTTCCGCCAGCCGGATACTGGGGCCTTCCACCGTCGTTCCCCCTCGGGGGAAAGCGTAAGTGGCGGACTGGGCCAGCGTCAGCCGGGAACAAGCCTGGTTCATGCGTGCGGTCACTTCGGCGAGGTCACGAGGAAACTGCTTGGCAATCCAGATAGACGCCAGTACCTCGGTTACGGCTGCATTGCCCGTAATGGCAGCCAGGGCTCCGCCACCGGCGGGAGCCTGAACGGCAAAAGGATTGCCCGGTGCTTGATTGGTGAGCGCTTCTGTAGTATTCGTATTCATGTTATTGATTCTATAGTATTGGTTTTGATAACACGGCCGGGGACCAGTTGGCGCTGGCCCCGGCCAACTCATTCTTATCGGTCAATTTCTCCGGTGAACGCTGCCTTCGTACACAGGCACACATGCCCGCGGTGAATTCGGTTCTGCGGCAAATCCTTTGCCAGCTTGTCGGCAATATCCTTAATCGCATTGCGTTCCGGGATGTCCGCGCGAATAAGCTGGTACACAAAATACAGTTTCCCATCAGCCAGACGCACACGCAGACGCACCTTGATTTGATACGTGGTGTCTCCTTCGGCTCCCTGGATAACCGGAATAGCAATGGTGAACTCGGTAGGAACGTTCAGCTCTCCACTCTTGGAATCCACCGTTTCGTTGTAGGTCAGCTTCGTTTCGCCATCGGATGCCCGGTAAGCGCTCTTGAACTCAACCTTGCGGTGCATGTCGAACTTACTGGCTAGCGTCAGCATTTCGGATGGGGAGGGTTCCATCACATCCTTGCTGTTTTCCTCCAGAAATTCCACAAAGTCCTTCTGGCTCATGCCATGTCCGTCGTATTTGATCCAGTTTTCCCATTCCACCGTCTTTTTGAGTTCCATGGTGGCGTGGTGATCTCCCCATCCGAAGCCTTCCGGGGAGGCATGGTAATTAAACACGGCATTCACCTCTCTTTCGCTCACGTAAATCACGCTTTTAACGCCGTTTTCGGCATCTTCCGCCTTCACGTGATCTACCAGCGTTTCCAGGTCCAGCAGTTGGACTCTCCCTGCCTTGCGCTGGGGCGTGTTGTGCATGCAATCCAGATGACGCAGTTTGTATCCATCCGGTACGACGGCGGCACGGCCATTTGCTACTTCCTGCACGCGGACGGCTGCCAGAGTTTCTTTGTTTAAATTATCCATATGATTTAATCTATGATGTTTATTGTTATGTAATTGCGGGGTTGTTGGAGGGCTTAGGCGCGCTTGGATACCTTGGCGGGCATCCCGGCATCAGCATCGGCGGGAGACGGGAATGTCACCTTCACAGGGGCATCCAGGTCCAGTTTTCCCTGGGCGGGGTCGTCCGTATGCAGGGCGCCGGAGGTGTCGGCAAACATGATGCGCGGGGCAATCGTTGGGTCCGGGATGGACGCCGTGACCTTCGGCTCAATGACCACCTGATTCACGCCGCCCTTACGCTTGCAGGACAGTTTGAGAGTCAGGGTGCCGTTGTTGCCAGTTTCCAGGACGGCGGCCACAAGAGCCTTCATTTTGTTGTCCAGGGCAGTCAAAAGAGCCCCTTCGTTGATTTCGGAAAGTCCTTCAAAAAAGACCTCTCCGGGCATTTGCCGTGTAGTTTCTTTACTCATAATGTTAATTATTTACAGTTAATTATTGAAGCAGGCCGGAGCTCGATTGAAGCCGACCACGGCACTTAATTAGCCAATGTTGACAACATGGACAGAAACGGATGGATTAGCTTCATCCTTCTTCTCTTTTGCCAACTTGAGAAGGTCTTCCAACACTAAACCGATTTTCGCATGGGCGGCCATGGCGGCAATAGAACACATCATATAACTCGCGGGCTTCGGCAACTCGTTAAGAGCCTTTTCCATATCATTCGCTACTTCACGTAATTTTTCGACCAAGTCGGCGAAAGATTTATCCATCTTGTCCTCGTTTGGGGATTGTTCGTCAGTAGGGCAGCAGCAGGCTTCGTCCGGCGTGCAGGGCTGCGTATTCTTTTCTTCGGTGGTATTATCCATTGTATTGGTTTTCTATTGGTTATTGCTTTCCCCAGTCCGTGGGGAGCGGGACGGTTTTTCAAAGCCGTCAAAAGCTTTCATTGGCGTGGGAGACTCCGGGCAAAACCCAGAATGCGGACTCTTCCCCGCCTGGAGCTCGTCGTTGTCCATTTCCACGACGAGCCACGCTGTACCGGCAATGAGCAAACCACAGGCACCGCCAGCAATCAGGCGGCATGTACCAATGGCCAAGGCTCGAAGTAACGCCTTCATTTGCTCATTCCTCCTTCTCCGTATTCCCGCAGGAGCGCCCTTCGGAACTGCTTGCCGTGTACCTTCAGTTTCCCCTGTTTGCCCCAGTACAGGACCTCGATCACATGCCCCTTGTCCTTCAACTCATGGACAGTCTTCTTGATCACATCCCGGTCGGAATCGTACAGGAGAGCAAGAGTCTTGCAGTCGTAAAATTCTGTTTCAGGGTAGGTCATAGCTTCAAAATTCTTCCCACCCTAAAATTTTCAGGGCGTCAATAAGCTCGGGTTCAAGATCAGTCGTCATGCCGCAGGCTTCTTGGGTTGGGTAGGTTCAACAGCTTCGTTTTCTTCTCGCATGCACTCCACGAGATAGAGCTTTAAGAATTCCGTGACGGGTTTTCCCGAAACTTTGGCGGCACGTTCTGCCTTTCTCACGATAGAGGGAGGCAAACCTAGGTTGGGTCGATTGGATGTAGCGTTCATAGTTTGATGATGCATGGTGCTCTTGTATGGATTTATAATTATGTATTTTTTACATATATGTCAATCAAATTTGCGTAAAAAATACATACACTCTTAGAATAAATGTCTTGCAATTATGTAAGAATTACATATTCTATTCCCTATGCCGACAAAGGAAGAGATCAAAGAATGGTTGAAAGAAATTGGCAAAGACCGTTTCTGGCTCGCTCAAGAATGTGGTGTAACTAAACCATCGGTAGATGGATGGTTTACAACACGGGGGAATGTGCCTGCAAAAGCACTGTTGGTTATTCAGCAGCTCATGGACGCCGCGCCCAAAAAGGAAGAGTGTGGAGAGGATCAAGAACCTGACGTAATTACGTCCCTGGACTTTTCCGATGAAGAAATGGAAGTAGTTCGAAGATTTCAGAAAAACTTCCCTGGAATTGACTTGGAAAACTATCTGCGTAACAAGGTAATTGAACTCTGCGCGGGTCTGGATAAACAGAATAAGTTTCTCATAGAGCGTGATGAAACTACTTCCAAGGTCGCCGAAGACTCGGCTGAATACGGGAATCCTACGAAGTAGGTATGGCGGACTGTTGACGACCCGAATCTCCTGCACTCCACCTGGAGTTTGAATGGAGGTGGTGAACCACCTTGGAGCAAAAAAAACTACTTGCCCGGAAATAAATCTCTGCTCTTTCCGCACACGTAGTTTTATCCGCTCAAACAAATTGATAGGAATGTTAACGGTTATTTGTTTTTTCTCGTATTTCTCTAGCAATGTTTTCATAGTCTTCTGGTGTGAGATTTACGTGTTGAGTTTGCTGCACTAAGTAAGCCGTGAGTATTTCCGTCATGGTCATGCCCAGTTCATGTGCTCTTTTTTGAAATTTTTTGAAGAGGACAATCGGTATCCATACAGAAATCTGCTTTTTATCTATCTTCCGCTGGCTTGGCATGGACGTACTATGTTCGGTGGTTAACCACCAGTCAACACTAATTTTCATTTTTTCTGCATGTTTTCCATTCAAAAGTCGTCTACCATCATCTTCAATGTTTCTGTTATTGTTGACAGTAAGCGCATAATGCAAATAGACTGTTACATACACTTCGACTCTTTCTGAAGAGCACGCGGGAGGATAATCCTTGCTGGAGATTCTGTCGTGGTTTCTTATTTTCATGATATGGCTTTCATAAATAATTAGTGTCCCTTTCTGTTAGATTATTTGTTAGATAGTTTGTTAGATTATTATTTTTAATAGCTTTATTAAGTTTAATATTATTGAGTTATAAAAATAAAAATGATTCTTAATTGCATTAAAAAACATTTAACAAAGCACGTCCTCTCAATCCAGAATTTGGCGACATCGAACCAATGGATGGCGGGAAGATATCCGGCGTGGACGTGGAGACCCTCGAAAAGTGGGAAAAGGCGTAAATACCGAAATAATGATAAACGTGTTTCAATTTGTATCTTTTGTGGTATAATACACGCCTTTACGTTAGAATGCTTCGCCCCTTGGCCTTCGGGCCAGGGGGGCTTTTTTATTGTCTTTCTCCATAAAAAGACATAGTTTTCTGGCGTGACTATGAACAGAAGTGACTCCTCGGCAGAAAAAAAGGGGCCTGGTTGGCTCGCATCATGTGGAATCTTTACTATCGTTTGGTTCCTGGTATTGACTTCTTGGTTTATCTTTCAGAGTTTCAGTGGTTTCACTACACTCCCTTCATATGCAAGTCTTCTGTTTGACCGATTCCGATATATTCATAATGATATAGATACTGAAACACTTATTTTCCTGAATTTTCTGAATCTTGTAGGATACCTGATTCTTGTCTTACTGCCTACTTTCCTTATTCAAAAAGGCATCATAAAATTATTTTGGAGAAAACACTCCAATTAAAGGCTTTAGTTACTTCCGGTTCCCGGTCCACTTATCCCAATCCGTGCCGTTCTCCTGCACGCTCCTGACTGTCTTCAGGGCAAACTCCGTCACGTTCAGCAACGCCGCCATCGTCAGGGCAGCCCCTACCGCGGCGGCGCCCCCCTTGGTAGTCCGCGGAGAAAACGCCACCGTCCCCGCCGCCGCAGTACGTAAAAGCTCGTGGAAGGAAAGGGCATCATCCTCCCAGGGGCGCTCCTTGCCGTCAAACACCTTCCAGGCGTTGGAAAACGCCTTGCCTATATCCGCCGCATTGGAAAACGGCACCAGCAAATTATTCCCCGGCATGAAGGCATTATACCCGCACAGCTTCGCAATCTGCCTCATGCCCTCACCGGCAAGCCCGCTCACTACGGGAATCCCCATCACGGGCCCCATCACCACATCAAACAGGGCATGCCACCACTCCCGCTTCCGGCGGCGCTTCTCGTCGTCGGTCATGAAATTCAGCAAGCCGTTCAGGATCGCAAGCACCATCCCGTGAGAAACCCACATCAGCCCGGCCTTCCCCCATTGCCCGCTGCGGGCCAGGGAAAACACATTGCCAATCGTATTGATGGACTCGCCGCCCAGGAACAACATGCCCGCCTGCATCCAGGTCCGGTGCTGCGCGGCCAGGGACTTCTGTAGCTGCGTCATCGGCTGCCCCTTGCGGGACAGGGAGCACCGCACCTCCGCCATAGCCACAGCATCAAGCTCGGCCTCCGTGGCATCCGGCGTCTCACGCTTCGCCTTACGGTAAACCGCATCATACAGGATAGCCGCGGAAATAGCATTCCCCTTCATATCCACCCGTTCCAGCAAATCCATCCCCTCACGGTTCCAGCGTTCCAGGCGGGACACCCGGCGCCCGGCCTCGTCGGCGCCCATGGCGGCCAGCGTGGCGCTGAACTGCGTCTTATCTCGGCTGTCCAGCTCCGGCAGGGCCTCTATCTCGCTCACAGGCATCACCAACTTGCCGGCGTGATACCGGCGGACGGCTCCAAGCCACTCGGCAAGGTTGATCTCGTCGCTGGCATACATCGCGTTAATCACCGTCGTAGCCTGCTTGGTCAGCGTCCCCACGCGCCCGGACAGCAGCACCCGCGCCGCCGCTCCGGAAAGCCGGTTCATCAGGCGGTTCATATCCAGGTGCCCGCGAATGCTCTCCGCCCCGGCCCGGTCAAACGCATCCGCCCAGGCCATCAGCTTGCCCACGGCATCCCGCCCCAGCAGCACCTCCAGGCTCCGGCCCGCCTCACCGGACTCACCCCTGAAATTCAGAAGGGCCCGCAGGTCGCGGCTGATCTCGGAGCCGTACAGGTAAAGGTCCTGCTCGGTCATGGCTGCCATGAACGCTGTGCAAACGTCCATCTCCAAATCCAGGTGGGCCTTATGCTTCCGGCGGGCGTGAATCATCCCGTACTTCCCACCCGTGGCCGCCTCCCCGTAGGAAGCCGCATCGGCAATCGACTTATCAATCGCCTCCATCGTCACGTCAAAAAACGCCCGGAAATAATTCTCCGTCAGGGGAAACGGCGTGCCGTAGCGCCGCTCGGTCATCTCCTGCACCTGCCCGCTGCGCTCATTCAGCTTCTCCCTCAACTGGTAGGCAACCCGCATCACCTCGTCACCGGCAAACTCGCGTAACTGGTCCATCACCGCGGCGTCAAACCCGCGCTCTGCTAGGGCCTCGGTATAATCCGCCTGCTCGGACAGCAGCACCAGATACGCCGCCTCCATCCGGGAAAGGCCATCCAGCCGGTAGCTCTTCGGCTCATACCCCTCCTTGGCATACTTCGTCCTGGAGCGCAGCATCTCCGCCCGCTCCCTCACAAAAACCTCCTGCTCCCCGTACCGCTCCCACTCCTTCTGCGTAAACACACTCTCCATGTGTTTCAACGCCTTCTCTGCCTGCTTGGCGGTAATCTCCTTGCGGCGGTGCCCAAACAAGGCATTCACCTCCTTCTTCAACCCCTCGGAAAGCTTAAACTCCCTCAAATAAAGCTGCACCGCTTCCAGCCCGTGGGACTTCACCTTCCGGCGCAGCAGGTGAAGAAAACGTTCCCGGTACAGGGCGTTTGCCTTCTTGTTCCAATCCGGCTCCCGCTCCACAACGGTAATCCCCGTATCCTGCTTCACGCGCCCCTCATAAATCCACTCGGCAATATCGTACCTGTCCGCGGACTCCGCGATCTCCGCCACGGTATTGTGTACAAAGCCCAGCATATCCTTCTCGCTTGCCTGTCGCTGTACGTTGAACCGCGCCGCCCGTTCCTCAAACTGGGCAGCAATCGCGGCGAACGGCTCCACGGAAGAAAGCGCCTGCATATACTGGTTAAAATTCATCAGGTAATCAAACAGGGAAAGAGGCTTCTTGGGCAGGGCCCGCAGCCGCGCCTTCCGGCGGAACTTCGCCATCCTGTTATCATCCAATTCCCCGGTTGCCTGCAGCACGGGGGCAGCCATGGCAGCAACCTCCAGCTTCTTCTTCTCCGCTGCATTCTCCCAGGCATGGCGGGACGTAGAGACAAACTCGCCCAGTGCCGCGCCGCACTTCTCGGCGGTATTCACGTCCATCCGCTCGTAACAGGCGTAAATCTCAAACTCCCGCTGTGTCACGGCCACTTCTTCCAGCTTCCCGTCAGCATCGGGCAGCGTCACCTGGACCAGCGCATCGGGGGCCAGGTCCTCCCACCTCTTCCCCTCTTTGGCGTCCTCCGGGAAATTCTTCTGGAAAAACTCGTCGTACTGGCTCTCGGTCATCTCCAGCAGGCGCATGCACTTCTCCAGCCTCCGGTGCGCTTCCGCATCCATCTTCCCCAGCATGGGCTTCCCCTTCGGATTCGTCCGCGGAGCCACGGATGCCACCACGCGGCGGATGCGGCCCAGCGTCCGGTCCTTCCGGTAGCGGTCAATCTGCTCCACCACGCGGGCCATGAACTTGCCAACAAGGCGGTACACCTTCTTTTCCCCGTACTCTTCCAGGAACTCCGCGCCATTCTCCATAAAAAACTCCCACCGGCGCTTATCCAGTTCCGCGGCCTTCTCCCCGGCTTCGGCAAATTTCGCCTCCTCCTCAAACTCCTTCATCTTGTTCTCCCACACGGGGCCCAGCGTCTCGTCTTGCTCCACATACAACCAGAAATGCTTCATCACGCTTCCCGTCATAATCTCCGGCCACTTCTCCATGGGAATCGCGCCCAGCGCGCTGGCAAGCGCCTCGTCGGGAGCCATCTTCCCGCTATTGCCATAAAGCAGGGAAAACACATTCAGCCAAATCTTGTACGGTTCCAGGCCGAATCCGTAAGTGTTGGGAAGAAACCGCTCCACCGTGGAAATCAACTCCTGCGCCTCCGCCAGCAGCTCAAGGCCGCGCTCCCTGTCTCCGGTCTCGTACAGGTTCAGCTTATTCACAGACCGCTGCGTAGCGGCCCGCATCTTGAACACCATCTCGTCGTAAAGCCAATCCCCGTTCGGAGCCAGAACCTTGTGGGCCATCCGGCCAAACCGTCCGGCTCCGAACGTAATGCCGCCAAGCTCGGTGATATTCCCGGTCAGCGGAATGGAAAACATCGGGGCTTCCAGCAGGCGGAACCCGTTCAGGCCGCTCATGACCACGCCTTCGCTGTTCCTGTTGAAGCTGCCAGCCAGACGGGCTTCCTGTTCCCCGTGGGAAAAGATGTACACAAATGGAGGCTGCAAGGTTCCCTCTTCCAGCTCCCGCTTCATCCGTTCCAGGCGGGGAAGGGCCTTCTTCGCCCAATCGTCATCCCGGCCCTTTAACTGCTTCATGCTTTCCCCCAAATAAGCAAGCGCCTGTTTCCGGTTCATGCCTCCGGCACCCAGGGCAAACCCTTCATACCCCTGGATCACGTGCTGTACCTCGTGCAATATCGTATCCAGCACCATGCCGGGAGCCGCGTTCTTCCCGCCGCGGGCCAGATTGACGGCAATATAATTCTCCCGCGGATCGGTAAACCCTCCCGTGTTGCTCTTGCTGTCCCGGTAAAAATCCACGCGCAGCTTCCGCAGCTCCGGGTAGGCCCGGAACAATTCCGGGAAATCCAGGGCCGCGGCCAGGGAAACATTCACATGGCCTCCTTCGCTCACCCCCATGCGCTCCTTCTTCAGCCGTACCCCGCGGGAGTCGATGATCGCCTTCCGCTTGCCATCCGCCGGGTCCGTGTAGGACAGGCCGTTGTTATGGTAATCCAGGAAGGATTCCGCTTTCTCGCCAATGATGGAGAAAGTCGCCGTCGGGTCCGAGTAGTCTTTCCACTCTCCCCCTGTGCTCTCATCAGCAAATTCCGTGATCTTGATGTCATTCTCGTCAAAAATCACATAGTTATACGTCTGTTGCAACTTTCCGCGGGATAGTCTGTCTGCGTATTTAATCCCTTTGATTCCGGCCTCCAGCAAAGCCAGACTCGCCTCCTTTTTAGCATCCTGTTTAGTATCATCGCCTCCATCCCAGAAAGCGTCAACCAGCGCGAAATAAATACCCTTGCCGCTTACATCCTCTCCACGGGAACCGGCCACATCCCTGGCATATTCAACGGCGTACCTCACCGAATCAACCGGAGAGGAACTCAACAACTCTTCAACGTCGCGTTCCATGTACTCCCAGCCCAGCAAACTACCCTCATCAACATTCAGTTCTACTCGGTAGTTGGACGGACTGCCGGCGGCAACTTCTATTTCATCCAGATGGTCAACCAAAAACTGACAAACTACATTTTCTGCATCGTTCAGGTTCTTCGTATCGGGGTAATTTTTCGTATAATTCTCATTAACGCGTATATCCTCCCTCAATTTATCCTTAATGGCATCTATCTTCTTCTTGTCTCCTCTGGCATCAGATAAATTGCCAAGAACGGCATACACCGTATCTAGTGCACCATCCATAACTACACGACTGACATTCTCTGGAAGTTTGATTCTATCGCGTAATCCTCGTGCCATATCATCCACGTTGGAAGTCTCCAAATCCTTGAACCTCCATGTCGCCACATACTGCGCAAACTGGTTCATGTAGGCTTTATTTACTTCCTGATTCTCTGCAAAATACAGCCCCCATCCATACGTCTGTGCTCCCTCGCCATTCCCTATTTCCTCCGTGGTGAACTTCCGGAAAGAATGAGGGGAGGCATGCAGGGCGGTAATGGAAAACGTCACGCCCGGTTCCGTGATGACAGCATTGCCCGCCTCAAAATGGCCGGACTTGAACAAGCCCTGTTCCTGTGCCGAGGCAATGGAAAACGTAATATCCGGGTTATTCGGATCATACGTTCCCCGGTTGTCCGTGGAGGACTTGATTTGCGTAGGGTCAAACACCTTATACTCAAAAACATTTCCGTCCTCTTCTTCGATGACACCATCATAACCCCTTGACTGGAGCCATTCTCTGATTTTGACACCTGCATCATCCGTCGCCCCTAACCGTATGCCCGGCTCAACGTAGGCAGTCTTATAATCAGCAGGAGCCACAATTTTCAAGAACACAGCATGCTCGTACGGTCCGTACTCTTTGTATGGGTCGGCATGCGGAGCAAAACACACACTTTCAATATCCATTGACTTGCGTGAGAATTCTCGGCTCAACACTCTTCTGCGTTTGCCGCTGTTATGGTACACCACTTTCGGTTCCCCGTTCTCGTCAACCACCTTGGACACGTTCTCTTCCTCCCTCTTGACATCTTCGGCGCGCAGGGCTAGTATGCTTCTGGAAGCTTGGGGCGTGCCTCCTTCAGTGGAGGTCTTGAACACGTCTTCGAGCTTCTTTTTTATCTCCACTTCATGCAGGTAAAAACCCTGCCTGTTGGAGCGTTGTTCCACAACAACCTCACAAATATACTCCAAGTCCTTGATCGTGACAGGAGCGGCAATCACCGCCGTATCGTAACCGCGTCCCTTCCAATTCTCCTGACGGTCGAACACAATGCCGTTCCGGATCACGTCTTCCACGCAGGCAAAAGCCGCGGACTTCAAGGAACCAATACCGTGTCCGATGGAAGACTTCACCCCTTCAAGGTCCAGTCTCACCTTTCCAAGTTCGGGCGAAATGGCTATGCCATTGAACTGCTCCTTCCAAAGCTTCGTTACTTTTTCGGTGAGGGGAACACCATCTTTCTGAAACTCCTGTCCGGTCAAGGCTGTTACAGGAGGCATGGCCATGATGCGTTCATAGGCATCTTTGAACGTAGCCACCTTCTCCCAGTCCCCGAACCACTTCTTGAACTCCGGCGTCCGCACCTGCCGGTACTGCTCCGGCGCCAGGTTGGACGGCTTCCCGTTGGGAGCCAGCAATGCCTCATTCTCCCCGGCCAAAGAAAAATGAGTATTCCCCCGGTTCATGAAATCGTCCAGCATCCGGCTCACGTCCTCCGCAAACATACGCAGATCATTCCCGGCAGTAATCGTATGAACCTTTTCGGCAATAAGCTCAAAAGCACGCACGCTATTCTCAAGGTGAGAGACCAAATCACGCGACGGCCTATTCTGCCCCTTCACCTCTTCAAGTTGCGTCCTGGCCGCCGTGATACGTTCAGCCATCCATCCGCCTCTTTCATCCGCCGCCATCTTTCCAAGCTGGATAAGAGCACCCACAACCAATTCAGACAAATGCGTAGAACTTTCCACTCCTATTTGCTTCATGATCGCGCTGGACAACTCTTCCCGGCTCTTCAACCCCATCTCCGCCATCACGGCGTCATTGGCCTCCTTGAGCAAATCGGGATGCACCGCAAAATTCTTCCAGCGGGCCCGTTCCTCCTGCAACCGCTTCACCACCTGCTGCACCGCCGCCGCATCATTCACATTCACGCCGTACTTGCGGGCCACCTTCGGATTCCGGGATGCGCCGTTGATCGCCGTCAGCTCCTTGCCGAGCTCGCGGTACTTCTCCGCCGCATACTTCCCGATGCGCTTGTAAAGCTCTTCATTATCCGTATTCCCGAACAGGTCCATGCCCATGTCCATGCCGTTGGCCGCATTCTGGCGGGCGATCGCTTCCAGGTTCGCCTTGGCCGCCATGGTATTGTAAGCCTCCTGCCAGCTCCCGCCGTCCAGCAGCACGGCCAGCCCGGAGCGCTGCACCTCGGCATCGTTCCGGAACGCCAGGGCCACGCGGTAGGCGTCGTCCGGGGAAACCAGCCCGTTGCCCAGCGCGTCCAAAAGCTCCTGGCTGGCATAAAGCCCCAGCTCCACCCCTTTCAGGGAGGCGCCCTTGCGGGCAATCCCACGCTCCACGGCCTCCGCCATGGAAAGGGAGGAATCCCGCACGTAGCGGGCAATCTCAAACGCGCTCGCCTGGCCATCCCGGATGTTGTTCTCCACGTCGTGCCTCCGGGCCCAGTCCAGATTAAACCTGTCCCCCTCGTCGTATACGGTGCAGTTAATATCCGCATCCGTGCAGGCGTCCAGGCGGTGCCTGCCGGAAATCACCTGCAGGGCGCCATCCTTCCGCCGCCACACGGAAATAGGAGCGGCGTTGCGCTGCCAGGCCCCCACAATCCGGTTCACTACCCCCGTTTTTTCATCAGCCCCCTGCTTGAACTGGGGCACGTCAGGGCAAAGCGTCAGCCGGTCCTTGTCGATAAACCCCTGGCGCACCCCGTCCTCGATGCGGATGCTCACCCCTCCGTTGAACACGCCGTCGTCATCCCGTTCCCCCAACGTGATAACCTCCGCCTCCGTGCGTTCGCGCCGCGCCTGCTGGGCGTTGGCGTCATCGGCCTCTTCCTGCGCCCGGTCCACGGGGCCTGGTTCATCGGTGTCATTCCGTTCGGCAAGCTGCTCTTCAACCGCCTCCTGTTCCGTGGCGACACCGCGTCCCAGGGCGGCGTCCAGTTCCGCCTGCGCCTTGGCCCGCTCCATGGTCAAAGAGATGAGGTCTCCCTGCTGGTCCCGGTACAGGGCATTGCCCGCATCCAGCATCACCGCCAAAGCCTGACGCACCGGCAGGGTAAACACGCCCTGTTCCTCCGCCTGGCGCACCATCTCGCCCAGCTCCACGCGGGCCTTGAAAGCCCCCAGGAACTTCACCAAATGATTCAGCAGCTTCCGCAGCCAGGAGGGGAGGGAAGGATGATTCAGGGCATCCGCCAGCCAGCGGGAACGCCCGATCTTGGAAAACGCCTCAATCGCATCGTGTCCCGTTACGGGTTTACCTGCGTCCAGGTGGATGAACTGCATGTCCTTCCCCCGCGCCTCCGGGAACAAATCATTGATGGACCTCTGCGCCTCCTGGAGCATCGTGCCAAACTCTCCCCAGGTCGTGTTCTGCTCCGCCTGCCAGGAGATGACGGCCTGTTCCATCGTTTCCTCCATCAGATCCTCCACCGTTGCGCTGCCGCGGGCGTACCTCAACACCCGGTGGAAGGTATCCCCACGTCGGACGTTGGTCACATACGCACGGGAAAAAGGAGCATCC
The DNA here is from genome assembly GCF_002884975.1 of Akkermansia muciniphila. Classification (NCBI taxonomy): domain Bacteria; kingdom Pseudomonadati; phylum Verrucomicrobiota; class Verrucomicrobiia; order Verrucomicrobiales; family Akkermansiaceae; genus Akkermansia; species Akkermansia muciniphila. Next base: position 185,684 of record NZ_PJKB01000001.1, read on the forward strand.
ATGGACGGAACCTTGAACTCCGGGTTGCGGGCCTGTTCCGTCCGGATGCGCTCCTGGGCCTCGTCCCACGTCTGAACAAGGGTGCCCAGCGGGATATGTTCGCTCAACGAAGCATCCATGCGTTCGGCGGCTTCATCATAGCTCACCCCCTCCGCCTCCAGGGCGCGGATGGCGGCCATCGCCATATCAGCGCGGGCCTTCATCTGCCCCAGGGTTTCCGGGGCAATCACCACCCGTTCTGCTCCGGTCTGTTCATCCGCCTCCGTGCGCGTGATCACCTCGGCCGCATCAAACCGCTTCTGGGCCAGGGCCTGGTTCACCGCCACATCCCCGGCCAGCATGTTCTGCGTGTAGAGAATGTCATTCTCCACCTGCTCGCTCACAAACGCCTGCAAGTAGGCCGCCATCTGCTCGCCGTCCATTAGCGTGTAGGAGGGTTGATTGCTTTCCGGCTGCTGGCCTGCAGCAGTGGAATTCTCCCGCTGCGCTTTCGGACGGACCTTCTCCGCGCCGCGCGGAGGATACACCCGGAACATGCCGTCCTGCTCCGCCGGTTCCACCCGCGGCACCATCCCCGCCGTCTCGGCTGCCCTCCACGCATCCAGTTCCCGCAGGGATTCGATGCGCTCCCCGGAAAGGCGTTCCCCCGTAGCCACGCTGGCCCGCTCCATGGCCCCCTGGGGATTCTCCATCCAGGAATCATGCAAATTGGAAAGAGCCTTGTTCAAAAACCCTTCGGCGGTCTTTTCCTCCCTGGCTTCCAGGTATCCCTGTGCCGTTCCCCCCAGGGCCTCGTAATTCTTCAGGGAAAGCTTGAACTCCTTGGCGGCCCGGCTCAACTGGGAATAATTCAATCCGGACAGTCCAAAGCTGAACGCCAGGAGGGCAAGTCCCTGTTCTCCGGAAGTCGTCTGGGAAAGCTCACTGGTGTATTGATCCAACGTCTGCTTGCCGCGCTCGTCGTCCAGCAGGGGATTGATGGCAGACCTCATTAAATAGCCAGCCGTGGGCTCCAAAATGCCTTCTTCCACCGTCCCGGCCACCCCTTGCAGCGCATACTGGGCCGCCGGACTGCCGGAAACCAGCGCCCTCACTCCGGACCCCTTCTCGGTTCGGAGCAGCTTCCGGACTCCCTTGTAGAGGGGCGTCGCCTTGAACAACGCGTGAAACCCGATCATTTCCTCCGCCGTGTCCGCTGCCCCGAACCAGAAAGAACGCTTCTCGATCTCGTCCACATCCAGCCCCAGCATGTACCCTTCCTCGCGCCGCCTTTGCATGGACGTATTCAGGCCAATGAGTGGACCGGCATAGGGGAGGAACCATGGCGCCGTGTCCCCTGTCATGCTGCCAAGGTGGTAGCCCACCTTGCTCAAGGCGGATGCTTCGCCGCTGGAAAAGTAATCATCTTCCCCTCCCTCAAGAGCGGTAGTCAGGGCGGAAAAAATCCTGCTGCGCTTCTGCTTCAACTCGCGGCGCTCCTGTTCCTGGGCTCCGGCCAGCTCAAAAGCTTCTGCATCGGACAGGCCCATCTGCCGGGCCTTGGCAAGGGCTACCCGGGAAGCCACCGCTTTCATGCGGCCGTCTTTCTTGGAACGCATATTTTGTAATGCTCTTTCCAGGGAGCGTTTCGTCTTCACCCCCGCCACCTTGCCGGTCATGGCAATGCCAGAAGCCATCTTAGCGTTCTGAATCTGCGGCCCCGCTATGGCTGCCACCAATGGATTGGAATTCTCCATCACCTCCTGGTACGCCTCGTCCGCCCTCTTTTCCGCGCCGCCCATGCCCAGCCGGTCATTGGCCGTGCTCCTGGACCTGTTTCTCAACAGGGAGCAGAGCATCATCAATGAATCGTCATCATTTCCAATGATGCCGAACAAATCATCGGCAATATCGTCATTGTACAGCTTGGAATCCTGCTCAAACGATTCAATGAGGCGCACCCCGCGTCTGGCTTTCTCCATGCTCGCCACACTCACTCCGGCATTAAACAACGCCAGCCGTTCATCGGCGGAAAGGGAATCCTGTTCCCCGCTCACGTAGCGGCCCACCACTCCATTGAGGTCGTTGATTTTGTTTTCGCGCTCCACGCGCTGCCGGTCTTCCCTCTCCACGATTTCCTTACCCCGTTCCGCAAAATCCTTCCACACCTGTTCCGGAGAGACAATGCCCTTGCCCCACAAATCGTGAGTGTTCTTGTAAATCTGGAAGCCCGCATCACTATCTCCATCCCCCAGGACTTCCGCCAGCCGCATGCCCAGCATGTAGGAACGATCTTCATCATTGGCAGCCAGAAGCCGGGAAACGGAATCTTCCCCCCAACGCTCGGCCATGCGCTTCAACGCATCCTGATCGTTTCTGCCTGCGCGCAGCAGGTTCATGACCATGTTCTGCCGGTCCCGCACCTGTTCACGTCTCCGTTCCTCCACTCCCTTCATCAGCATGGACCCCTGGCGGTGTACGGAATCCGTATCCCCCAACTGGGGGTTGAAGGGTTCGGAACCTTCTTCCTCCGCCGCTTCGGTGTCCAGGGAAGTCACGGTTTCAAGACCGGCGCTCTCTTCCAGCCCATTCAATCCGCCGCCGTCAAGCATCTGGACATCTTTCTTCCATTCGTCTGCCAGTTGCGGTGAGGGCACATCCGCTTGTTCCTGCACCGGTCCCATATCCGGCAGGTGAAATCCGGTGGCAGCCTCGCCCTCCGGCATGGAAGAGGAAGAGAGGTCCAGAGGCATGTCCGCAGCGGCGGCCCCGTCAAAAGAAAAATCGTCGTTCATGGTGAGAAATGTTTATAATATGTTAAATGTTAAAATGATTTGTAATACTTGCTCACGCCGCTGACCCAATGCTTGTTCAGGCCGCGCGGGTCATTCCCGGCTCCTGCCGGAGCGTACTTCCCGCCAATCGCGGCAATCGTCGTCAGCCCCTGGTCCAGATAGTGCTTCTTGAGCAGGCGGGCGGCATAATCAATGCTCTCTTCCACGGAGGAGAAAGTGCGGGGGCCTCCTCCATCCGGGCTGATACCCATGGCGTTATTCTTGCGGAGGAAGGCGGAGCTCGTTCCCTTGCCGGTTTCGTGCATGGCAATAGCCATCAACAGCTTCGGGTCCACGCCATACTTCCTTCCCGCATCGTGGAAAGCCTGGCTGTACTGCCCCAGTCCTCCCAGCTTGGCGGCGGGCACCTTGGACTCTCCGGAACCCTGTTTCCAATCCTGGCTCCCCGGATACTCCCTCTTGAAAAACTCCTTCATTTCCGGACTGGCGGGGGAGACCGTCACATGCGTATCCATCTTGGAGGAAAACGTCATCCGCAGCTTGCTGGCGCCGGACAACGTAAGCTGGGGGGAACTCTCCCTGGTGTAGCCCACCACGGGTAGCGGCTTCCCGCGACGGGAAGACGGGGAAGAGGGCACCAGGGCGGCCAGGCCGGAAAGATCGTCGCCAAACTGTTTCCTCATGCTCTCCGGCAGGAGAATCCCGGCGGGCGCGTTCGTGTTCACGGTATCCACCGAAACCATGGCGGGGAAAGTAACCGGCTTGCGCAACATCTCCTTCCGGCGCAGTGCCTGCTTCTCTCTTTCATTCAATAATTCAGGACCGGACAAGAACCGTTCGTCGTCCCCCATATTCCAGCGGGTGGACGCCTTCTCCTGCTCCGCGTCCATCACGTTTCCACGCTTGGGAACCACTAAATCACTCCGGCCTGTTACCTCTCTTAAAATCGTTTGGAACTGCTCTTCCTGGATGACGGAGGAAGGCTCCTTGTCGTTGTGAATGCTCTTGTACCCTTCGTACCACGCCTCAAACCTCTCGCGCACGGCAAGCTCGGTTTTGGCTGCAAGATTCTTCTCAAGCTCCGCCACCTTCTTGCTCTTGTACTCCTGTAGCCAGTTATCCTTGCCTTTGGCGTTCATGCCTGCACCCTTGGCAGATTCAAGGTAAAGCTCATAGGCATTATCCGCATTAACACCAAGTGTACCGATAGCGTTATTATAATCCGCCTGGCGGTACAGGGGCATCTCCTCCATCTCCTTGATGCGGTCGGCCACCTTCAATACGGGAAACTCGTTTTTCCGCTCGGCCCACTTGTCCATGCGGTTCAAGATGTCTTTTTGGAACTCGCTGGACTTCCCGTAGAACTTACACAGGCGGATCACCTCTTCCTTCTTGCTCGCAAAATCGGCGCCTTCGTCTCCTGCCTTCACCTGGTCTGCAACCCGGTAAATGAAAGAATCAATCTGCGGAGCGCACGCACTGTAATCCCCGTCGCGCTGATGAACCGCATCAAACTCCAGTTGGTCTTTGTACACGGGCCCGGACATCAAGGTATCCGTCACGGCCTGCTTATCATTCTTCGTTCTGGGGCGGGATGCCATCTGCTCGATTAACTCCGTCAGCCTGCTGTCATCCTGGCGCCGCAAAGACCGCATCAAATCATCCTGCTCGGCGGCAGAAAAATACCCGTCCAGCTCCCCGCGGTTGATTTTTTCAGCGGCAAGGTCTGGATTGGTTGCGGATAGATTTTTAAAATCATGGAGATTTGCCTTCTTTTCCCCTCTAAACAACGCCAAATTTCCTTCGGCAGGTTCCATAGCTCCGGACTTCATGGCTTCCCGGACCGTATCACCATACCAGCCCCAATTATTCGTTTCCTCCGCCAGCGCGAGATTGGCTTCCAGGGATTGCCGTTGCTTCTTCTTGCCGACTTCAAACCCGTTGTCCATCAGGTCGCTCAACATCTTTTCTCCCATCAATACAGCCTTCATCTGCATCTGCCGGGCACGGTCAGGATTCTGAATACCGCTGCCTATCCCTTTAAGCGTTTTCGAGTAGGAAGCCATAAAATCCTTCAGGGCCACCTGGCTTAGATTTCCTCTTTCATCGAAAAACGATTCCGGGTCCCCGTCGGGGAGTTGCAGCCGCCTCTTGGCTTCTCGGTCAACCTCGCCCTGCATCTGCATCAAGATGCGCTCCTGATCGAACTGCTTCGTGGAATCCTCCGTTTCCACGATCTCGCGAAACACACCGCCGATGTTCTGGCCCACCTGGGCCACACCCCGGCGCAGGGCATCCCCCGTCACGTCACGCGGAACCTGGGAGTTCACACTCACCGGGGGCTGCACCCCCGGCCCATTGATCAAGCTTTCATCTCTTTCCATAACCAAGTGCTTTCAAAAAATTCTTTTCCCATCCCTGGGACGTGAAGGAAGACATGTACGGGTTGAACGCATTCGCGGCGGAACTTCCCCAATCCATACCATTCAGGGTTCCCGTAATTGAATCTCTCCACACGCTCACGGGATTTTCCTTTCCACTCTGGACATCCGGGCGCTCATTCCATTCCTGGGCATCGTTATAAGCATTCAGCCCCCCGTCAATCGCTCCGGCCAAAGCACCGGCACCACTCAACCACATCCCCGTGCGCGTACCCTTGGCCATGCTGCGGTATTGGGCGGCCTCCGCTTCCGCGGTCCTCATGTACTCGTCTCCCTGACGGCGCAGGCCGATCGCCTGGTTCACGGCGTTCAGGGAACCCGTGCTGGACTCATAGGCCATGTCGGAAATCCGCTTCTCGTAAAGGCTGTTCACCGCATCGGCAGTCGCCGCTCCCGTTCCCTCGCTGGTAAACCCACTGCCTGCCGCCTGGGCTCTGGCACTGCCCACCGCACGGCGCTGGTTGCCCCGCATCGTCATCATGTTGGCGCCTTCCACCAGTGCGTTGGCTCGTGCAGCCTGTTCCACTCCGGCGGCCTGGCTGTAGGCCCGGTTCTTGGCTGCCTGGCCGTGAGCCAGCGTCTGCTTTTTCCTGGCGTCATATCCGCTGGCCGTCACGTTCGCGGAAAGTACAGAATTCATAAATCCCATATCAGCGTCTCCTTTTAAAAATGTTCTGCCTCGTGATGCGTGTGATGGGGTCGATCGCCTTGCTGCCATCCTGCTGCCGGTCGGTGGCAATGGCGGACAGGAAAGCCATCTGGGCCCGTTCATCCAACGCCTGCTGGAGTCTGGCATTACTCGTCAGCGCCATGCACACCCGGCTGGCGAGCAAACAAACCACCGCGTCGCAAAACTCCGGCGCATGGTCCGGCAACGTCCCTCCCAGCGCCACAAGGTCGCTCTGGTAATTCACACGCAATGTCTCCGGGCACTCGTCTTCATCCACCAGAATGCCCTCCGCCTGCAAGCGGGGCAGGCGCACGTCCATCCCGTCCTCCGTCCTCATGCGGGTAATTTTCAGGCACCCGTCCGGATAAGGAAACAAGGCCACTCCCGGCGCCACCTGGGCGTCTCTCTTGCGCTTCAGCACCGTTTCACGCGCCGCAAACGTCCAGTTGAAGCGGGCGCACGCCATCCGCAGTACGGGATTGTACCATACGTCACACGGGTGCTGCGTTGGGGAGTCCTCTTTATACTCTTGCGTCCCAAGCAGTTGCAGGGCGAGAGTAAACACAGTATGCCTGTCCATGTCTACAGCATGGCAAGGCGGCAGAATCAAAGAAAGCGTGACGGTGTCACACAGCCGGGAACCTTACAATTCCGGCAGGGATTCAGCGGCGGAACGCAGTTGTTCCGCGGAGGGACGGATGTACACGCTATGCACGGCGGATGAATCATGCCCCACCAGCTCCATAGCCAGCCCCTGGGAAACGCCGGAAGCCTGCAACAAGGTGGCGGCCGTCGCGCGGATGCTGTGGAAGGACTTGCTGTTCATTCTCCGACGGCGACCACCAGAGGCACCATGCACCACGCCAATGCCGTGGGTGCGCAGCAGAAGGCCGAACTGGGCGGAAGCGCCATCCCCCAGGGCCAGCAGGGGAGCGTGAAGCAGTTCATCCGCCGGTTCCCCCGCTTCCTTCCAGCGAGCAAGCGCCCACTGGTAGAAGCCTTCCCTCATGGGCTGGTCCATCCAGCGCCCCGTCTTGCCCGTGTCAAAGCGCACGACGCGGCGCTCCCAGTCAAATTGACTCCAATTCAACCTCAAAATATCCCCCAGCCTCTGACCGAAGGTCTCAAACGAGCAGCGCACCGCAGAACTCCACAGGGGAGGGAAATGCTCAATCATGTAGCGTATCTCGTCCAGGGTGAACGCTTCTTTGTGCAGTTTCTCGCCCGCGCGGTCCGGGGGAATGGAAACGCCGGTGCACGGGTTGCGGTCAATCACTTCAGAATCCACGGCGTCTGTGAATGCCTGGGAAAGGGCGGCCAAATCCTTGGCCACCGTCTTCTGGCGCACCTCTTCACGGCGGGCTGCCACGAAGCCCTTGATGTCCGCCTTGGTGATCAGGCGTAGCGGGGCATCAGCCCGACCGCCCAGATAAGCGTAGAAATGCTTGTAGGCCGTCCTGGCGTTCCGTGCCGTATCTTCCGATACCAGCGCCGCCTTGCGCCTCATGTAGTCGTCGCACCAGGCCCGCACGGAAACATTATTGTGCGCCTGATATTCTTCCGCCTCCGCACAGGCAATCTGCACGCCCCGCTGGTAAGCGAGCCGTTCCGCCAGCTTGGCTGTGATGCGGTCTCCCTCGAACTCGCCGCCATTCACAGGCACCTTGGTGGAGCGCCGCCGCATCTTGCCGTCCGGCCCTTGGAATGTTACCATCCAGTAAGGGGAAGATTTTTCCTTGTTGATGGACAGACGGCCGCTGTAGAAAGGCTTGCTCATACCTGTAATATTTCCTGTAAGGGTTTTGTAATATGGTTTACGTAAGTTTTCTTACGTGTACTTTATTCATAATCCCTAGCAATATCAAGGTTTGCGTAGGTTTTCTTACAGAAACTGTTGGAGCGGATGATGGGATTCGAACCCACGACATCAACCTTGGCAAGGTTGCGCTCTACCCCTGAGCTACATCCGCTTTGAATGACCGGAGCCTTGCGGCGTCCGTGTGGCAAAAAATATATAGAGCTATCCGGATTTGGCAAGATTTTTTTAGAGAAAAATTCATGTTCACCGGAACAGGGCCACGCTGCCATACCTTTTAAAGAGGTCTGATGCTTTTGCGGAAGGTGTATGGAGGACGGGAGGGGCAGCGGATGCTTCCATGCCGCTGCGTATTCCCACATCCTGGTGTGTTCCTCCCAGTCAAGGAGGTGGGCAATGTCGTCCGGCGCCAGGCCGTCCAGGTAGATTCTGAATTCCCTGCCTCATTGTGGAGCCGGATTCATTTTCCTTTCATGTGTTCATCGTCGGCGCTGGTGATTTTGGCGCGTTCCGTCCGGGTGGCCTTGTTTCCCTGCATGATGTGCCATTCAAACCATTTGGAGGCGGGTTTCAGGCAGGGGGGCGCCAGAACCTGGGAAGAACCTGGTAGAGCGGCTGTCCCCTTTCCGCTTTATCCGCTGGCGCGGCAGGGGGAGCGCCAGGCAGGCATCCGAAATGAAGCGGTTTTTACGGAAAGAATGGGGAAATTATAAAGGGCTCCCTGTTTCCATAAAAAACGGGGCTGTTCCGGAAAGGCGCGTTTGCCTTGCCCTGGAACAGTCCCGTGAAGAAAGGGAGTCAATGGGAGATTAGTAGCTTCTGGCCCAGAGGACGCGGCGTTCCGTCATGCGGCCGGTGAGGATGCAGGGAGCGGGTTCCCCGCGGCCCAGTTCGCCGAGCGGGATGCAGCGTATGGAGATGCGCAGGTGCTTGGCGAGTTCCTCTTCCTCTTCCGGGGAGCCGTCCCACGGCACCTGGAGCCAGTCGGCGTCTCCTTCTCCGGAGAAGTTTTCTTCCAGCTCCCGCAGGGTGGAGGCGGGGCGGATGTGGGCGTCCCGGAAGGCGACGGCCCGTTGAAGCAGGGTATCCTGGATGTTCTGGAGAATGTCCGTGACGGTATCAACCAGTTCCGTTTCCGGGACGAAGGATTTTTCATTGACGGGCAGGTCGCGCCGCTGGAGGCAGACGGAGCCTTTTTCCAGGTCCCGGGGGCCGATTTCCAGGCGCACGGGCACTCCCTTCTTCACCCATTCCCATTTCTTGGCGCCGCCGCCCAGGTCGCGTTTGTCCACCAGTACGCGGAGCGGCTGGCCGTGGAAATTCTTGGCGCGGAGGGTGTTCGCCAGTTCCTCGCAGTGGTCCAGAATGGCCTGGCGGCTTTCTTCCTTGGGCGTGACGGGGATGATGACGACCTGCTGGGGGGCGACGCGGGGAGGGCATACCAGGCCGTCGTCGTCGGAGTGCATCATGATGAGCGCACCGATCATGCGGGTGGAAACGCCCCAGGAGCTCGTCCAGGCGAACTGCTGGGTGTTGTCCCTCCCGGCAAAGCAGATGTTCTGAGATTTGGAGAAGTTCTGCCCCAGGAAGTGGGAGGTCCCGGCCTGGATGGCCTTGCGGTCCTGCACCATGGCTTCCACCGTGTAGGTCTGTTCCGCGCCGGGGAAGCGTTCCGCCTCCGTTTTTTCTCCGGGAATGGTGGGAATGGCCAGAACGTCCCTCTGGAAGTCCTCATAAACCTTGTGCATGGTGAGGGTCTCCTCAATGGCTTCCTCCCGGGTTTCATGGGCCGTGTGGCCTTCCTGCCACAGGAATTCGGCCGTGCGCAGGAAGATGCGGGGCCTCATTTCCCAGCGCATCACGTTGCACCACTGGTTCACCTTGAGGGGCAGGTCGCGGTAGCTGGATGTCCAGCGGGCGAAGGCCGCGCCGATGACGGTTTCCGAGGTGGGGCGGATGACGAAGGGTTCCGTGAGCTCCCCGGTGGGAATCATGCGGGTCTTTCCGGTAGCTTCATCCTTCTGCGCTTCCAGCCTGTGGTGGGTGACCACGGCGCATTCCGTGGCGAAGCCTTCGGCGTGCTCCGCTTCCTTCTCCAGATAGGAAATCGGAATCAGGAGAGGGAAGTAGGCGTTCGTGTGGCCGGTGTCCTTGAAGCGCTGGTCCAGGTCCTTCTGGATGAGTTCCCAGATGGCGTAGCCCCACGGCTTGATGACCATGCAGCCGCGCACCTCGGAATTCTCCGCCATGTCGGCGGCCTTGATGACTTGCTGGTACCACTCGGGAAAGTCCTGGGCGCGGGTGGGGGTGATTGCAGTTTGTTGAGACATATTGGATGGTATGTTGAATGGAACGGGCGCGGCCCGCAAAGGAAGCTCGGAATATTAAAAGGGGGCGTTTCTGTATTCCCGGTAATTGCTGTAGGCGAAGAGGGCCATGAATATGGGAATGAAGTAGCCGTGGAAGAGCTGGAAGCTGAGCAGCCCGATAATGATGGACGTGATGAATCCGGTCATGAACACTTTCCGGGGGGAGCGGATGAACTGGGCGATCAGCTGTCCGCCGTCCAGGGGGTAGATGGGCAGCAGGTTCAGGATCGTCCACCATTCCCCGATCATGATGAGGCAGGAGAGGATGTAAAGCTGGGGGGAGATGGCCGCCGCCGTGAAGGGGCTGATGGCCAGGTCCCAGAAGGTCAGGTTGTGCGCGGTCATGACCGGAGCGACGATGTTCCAGGTAATCCACAGGCTGATGATGCCCAGCAGCAAGGTCATCATGGGGCCCGCCAGAATCATGAGGGCCCTTCCTCCGCGGGTCAGCTGCATGCCGTGGCTGCTCGTCAGGCCGCCGAAGAGTTCCAGGACGATCGTCTGCTGGCCGCCGCCCAGCCTGCGGCCCACCAGCGCGTGCCCCATTTCATGGGACAGGATGGCGACGAAGCCGGCAATGACGAACAGGGCCGGATAAATGAGGCCTTCCACACTGTTGATGCTGAGAGCGCCGCCGAAGATGGCCAGCACCACCCAGAAGCTGGGGCGGATGTAAACAGGTATCCCGAACAGGGTGAAATGAATCATGCGCGAGAGGGTAAGGGCAGATTCCCCTTTTGCCAAGCCCGGAGAATGTGCATGCACCGTTTTGGCGTTGGTACGGTGCAGGGGATTGTGTTAAAAGGCCTTTATGAGGCTGTTTCCCATCATTCTGTGCTGCGCCGTTCAGGCCGTACAGGGATATGACGGACCCCCTCCCTTGACGGAGGTGGACGGCCGTTCCCCCATCCGCATGGGGGGGGAATTGCTGGGCGGCTACCGTTCGGACTACATCCACCGCGGGGAAAAGATGGGGCCCAATTCCGTGGAAGGCCAGATTTCCGGGGGGGCCTCCCTGTCGGACTCATGGGCGGTCAGCGGGGAACTCTTCGCCATCCGCAACTGGCAGGGGCGCAATTTCAGCCAGACCACCCTGCACGGGGAACTTCAATATTATCTGGCGGACGAGTGCACGGCCGGACTGTTTGTCAACGGGCAGTGGTATGATTCCTGCCCCCTGAAAACCGGGGTGGAGCCCGGCCTGTCCCTCAAGTGGAACCCCATGCCGTCCTGGTCGTTCAGCGGCTCCTTCCTGTATGATTCCGGGCAGGAGGGGGTGTACTCCCAGTGGGGCGTTACCTGGCAGCCCCTGCTGTGTGAATCCGTCGCCATGGTGAATACGGTTTCCCTGGGGTTTTCCCATGATTACCTGGGGAGAAACGGCTTGAAGGAACTGATGGTGCGCACGGGCGCGCGGTGGGCCGTTTCCGGCAGTCTGCGGTTGGAGCCTTTCCTGGGATGGTATTGCGGCTACGGGCGTGACGATTTCAAAAAAGTGGTGCTGGGCCTTTGGTGCTCTTACGTTTTTTAACGGGCGGATTTCTCCGGTTTTCCAGCATTTTCCAGTTGCCAAACGGGGAGGCTTGGTCATAATGGCCTGCGTATTATGAAGCCTACACTTCTTGTTTTAGCAGCTGGTATGGGTAGCCGTTACGGCGGTCTCAAGCAACTTGACCCGATGGGTCCCAACGGTGAAGTCGTTCTCGACTATTCTGTTTATGATGCCATCCGGGCCGGTTTCGGAAAAGTGGTATTCATTATCCGCCGTGACTTTGAAGATATTTTCAAGGAAAAGGTCGGCAGCCGCTTTGCCGGCAAGATTGAGGTGGATTACGCCTTCCAGTCCCTGGACGACCTGCCTGAAGGCTTTTCCGTGCCGGAAGGCCGTGAAAAGCCCTGGGGCACCGCCCACGCCCTGCGCGCCGCCCGCCACGTGGTGAAGGAACCCTTTGCCGTGGTGAACGCGGATGACTTTTACGGCGCGGACGCCTTTGTGCAGGCCGCCAAGTTCCTGACCTCCACCACGGATGAACCCGGAAAGGCCCATTACGGCATGATCGGCTATCCGTTGAAGAACACCCTCTCCGACAACGGGGACGTGAACCGCGGCATCTGCTCCATCAAGGAAGGCCTGCTGGACGGCGTGGAGGAATTCGTGAAAATCCAGGCTGATGAAGACGGCGTGGTGCGCGGCAACAACCTGAAGGGCGAACGCCTGCCCGTGGACCCCGGCGAACTGGTTTCCATGAATTTCTGGCTCTTCTCCCCCTCCTTCATTGAGCTGACGGAAGACCGTTTCATTGACTTCCTGAAGGAACACGGCCAGGAACCCAAGAGCGAATGCTTCATTCCCACCGTGGTGGACGCCCTGATTCATGAAGACCGCGCGGACTGCGCCGTTCTTCCCACCTCCTCCACCTGGTTCGGCATGACCTATCCCGGGGACAAGCCCATGGTCGTGGAAGGCATCAACAAACTCATCAAGCAGGGCGTATACCCTGAAAAGCTCAACTAAGCCTCTTTTCCCATGCACGATCTCAAGGCTGTATCATCCCTGTTCGATCTCCGGGGCGACTTCGTCCACGGTTACTCCTACGGCAGCGGCCACATCAACGACACTTACTGCATCTGGGTGGACCAGGCGGGCCAGCGCATCCGCTACATCCTCCAGCGCGTGAACCATAACGTGTTCAAGCAGCCCATCCCCCTGATGGAAAACGTGAAGCGCGTGACGGACCACGCCCTGAAGCGCCTGAAGGAGGAGGACTGCCCGGAAGCCTACCGCCGCACCCTCACGCTGGTTCCCTCCGTGGACGGCAAGCCGTACGCCCTGGATGCGGACGGCAACTGCTGGCGCGTGTACCCGTTCATTGAACGCGCACGCACCTATGACCAGATTGAAACCACCAAGCAGTGCCAGGAAGCGGCCCGCGCCTTCGGCGAGTTCCAGAAACTCACGGCGGACCTGCCCGGAGAACCCCTGTTTGAAACCATCCCCGATTTCCACAATACCACTTCCCGCCTGGAGGCCCTGAAAAAGGCCATCCAGTCCGACCCCCTGGGCCGCGTGAAGGAAGTGCAGAAGGAAATAGACTGGTACCTGGCCCGTGAAGCGGACTGCCATCTGGTGGTGGACTACCTGAAATCCGGAGAACTGCCCCTGCGCTGCACGCACAACGACACCAAGCTGAACAACGTGATGCTGGACGACGTGACGGGGGAAGGCATCTGCGTGATCGACCTGGACACCACGATGCCCGGTTCCGCCATTTACGACTTCGGGGACATGATCCGCACGGCTACGTCCCCCGCCGCGGAAGATGAAAAGGACATCTCCAAGGTCACGATGCGCATGTTCATGTTTGAGGCGCTGGTGCAGGGTTACCTGAGCTCCGCCAAGAGCTTCCTGACGCCTCTGGAAAAGAGCCTGCTGCCGTTCTCCGGCAAGCTGCTCACGATGGAATGCGGCATCCGCTTCCTGACGGACTACCTGTCCGGAGACGTGTACTTCAAGATTCACCGCCCGGAACACAACCTGGACCGCTGCCGCACGCAGATGGCCCTGGTGGAATCCATCGAGGCGCAGATGGATGAAATGAAGGCCGTTGTGGACCGCTACTAACCAATACCTACCAACATCGGAAAAACACATGAAGATTCTCGTAACCGGCGGCGCCGGATTCATCGGTTCCCACATTGTGGAACACTATCAGGACAAGGCGGAGGAAATCCGCGTGCTGGACAACCTGCGCACGGGCTACCTCAAAAACCTGGACGGGCTCAAGCACACCTTCATTGAAGGCTCCATCTGCGACCGCGAACTGGTGCGCCAGGCGGTGCAGGGCGTGGACTACATCTTCCACATGGCCGCGCTCGTCTCCGTGCCGGAATCAATGAGCAAGATCGGAGAATGCATTGACATCAACGTCAACGGCCTTCTGAACGTGCTGGAGGAAGCTTCCGCCGCCGGGGTCAAGAAAATCGTGCTGGCGTCTTCCGCCGCCATCTATGGTGACAACCCCACCGTGCCCAAGCTGGAAACCATGTACCCGGAACCCAAGAGCCCCTATGCCATCACCAAGCTGGACGGGGAATACTACCTCAACATGTTCCGGGCGGAAGGCAAGGTCAACACGGCCGCCGTGCGCTTCTTCAACGTCTTCGGCCCCCGGCAGGACCCCAAGGGGGCCTATGCCGCCGCGGTGCCCATTTTCATTGAAAAAGCCGTCAAGGGAGAAGACATCACCGTGTACGGCGACGGCACCCAGACGCGCGACTTCATTTACGTGAAGGACATCGTGGGGGCCCTCACCTTCGTGGCGGAGCATCCGGAAGTCACCGGCGTGTTCAATGCCGGTTACGGCGGGCAGATCACCATTGAAGAACTGGCGGACAACATCATCAAGGCCGCGGGTTCCTCCTCCAAGGTGCTCCATGCCCCGGAACGCGCCGGCGACGTGAAGCATTCCCGCGCCTGTGCGGACAAGCTCCGGAGCGCCGGATGGCAGCCCAAACACACCCTGCCGGAAGGCCTGGCGACTACGCTGGAATACTTCAAGGGAATTCTGGGCAAGTAACTTTCCGGAATTTCCGGTTTACCATTATTCAGGGACTGTCTCCGCTCCTGCGGCGGAGGCAGTCCTTTTTTTGTGGGAAAAACGGCGCGTGTATGACAAATATGCCCGGAGCCCTAAAGTGGATCATTCAAAAGGCTTTTTTCCGGAGCGGGAAAAGCGGGGGAAACGAATCGCCGGAAAAAATGGAAATTCATTCATCATGAAGCATGTTTTATGGAATGCGGCAGTACGTTGGAGTTACAAGAAGATGATTGGAGCAAGTTGATATTTCATGTTTGTTAGAGAACATCATTTCCTACAGAAAGGATAGCCTCCGGTATTGAATATCATTGACAGGAGGAAGGGTTAATAATAGAGACCAAAAACGATATGAATCCCTACAGAAATTCTTCTGCCAACCAATTATCTGCGCTTGATGATACCTATCTTGAACTGGTGATGGCCCGCCGGAAGGAGGAAGCCCGCTGGGGATGGATACCTTTTGCCGCATTCGTTTCCTTTCTGCTCGTATACCGCATCTTTGGCTTTCTGATGCCTACCAATGACACGGACGGTTCGGAACCCTGGCTCTTCGTGCTGGCGCTGGCAGGCTGGGGGCTTCTGGCTCTCATCCACATGATAGTACTCCCCATCTGGATGCTGATAGCCTCCCTCCGCTATTGGGAGGTGAACCGCAGGGGACTGGCGGTGGCGGGGCTGCTGTTCAGCGTGCTTGCCCCAGTCTGCATGGTGCTGATGCTCTCCTGCTGGTCCGTTTTTGGATAACATGGAACTCCCCTCCATTCACGGGCGGGAAACTTGCCGCATTCCGGGGATTGGCCTTTTCTCCGCTCCTCCGACCGGGTAAAGTGCCTTTAATGGATCTGTTCAGTTTACAGGAAGCGGAGGCGCGGGAAGGGTTTGAACCCGGGGCGGACATCTCCGCCATGCCTCTTGCCGCGCGCATGCGTCCGCGCTCCCTGGATGAAGTGGCCGGGCAGAAGCACCTGCTGGCGCCGGGAAAACTGCTGAGGCGCGCGATTGAAACGGACCGGTTTACCTCCCTGATTTTTTACGGGCCTCCCGGCTGTGGAAAGACCACCCTGGCCGCCGTCATTGCACAGACGACGAACGCTCATTTCATGATGCTCAACGGGGTGGAATCCAACGTGGCGGACATCCGGGAGAAAATAGCCCAGGCGCAGATGAGGATGAGCATGCACGGGCGGAAAACCGTCCTCTTCGTGGATGAGCTGCACCGGTTCAACAAGGCGCAGCAGGATGTCCTGCTCCCCCATCTGGAAAAGGGAACGGTCAGGTTCATCGGCGCGACGACGGAGAACCCTTACTTTGCGATCAACTCCCCCCTGCTGTCCCGCTCCCAGGTCTTTCCGCTGGAGCCCGTGCCGGAAGAGGAGCTGGCCGCCCTGCTGAAACGCGCCCTGGCGGATGCGGAGCGCGGGCTGGGAGCCTCCCGCGTGGACATGGAGGAGGAAGCCCTGAACCATCTGGCCGCCAAGGCGGACGGAGACGCCCGGAAGGCCATCACGGCTTTGGAAGTGGCCGTTCTGTCCACTCCTGCAGGGGAAGACGGCGTTATCCATGTGAACCTCTCCGTAGCGGAGGAATCCATCCAGCGCAAGGCCATCAAGTACGACCGCCTGGGTGACTCCCATTACGACACGATTTCCGCCTTCATCAAGTCCATGCGCGGCTCTGATCCTGACGCCGCCCTGTACTGGCTGGGCATGATGCTGGAAGCCGGGGAGGACATCCGCTTCATCGGGAGAAGGCTGGTCATCGCCGCGTCGGAAGACGTGGGGCTGGCGGACTCCAACGCCCTGCGCGTGGCGCTGGACGCGGCGCGCGCGGCGGAAATGATCGGCATGCCGGAGGCGCGCATCCCGCTGGCGCACGCCACCGTTTACCTGGCTACGGCCCCCAAGAGCAATTCCGCCTACATGGGCATCAACGCCGCCATGGATGACGTGCGCAACGGAAAAACGCTGGCCGTGCCGGAGCACCTCCGGACACCTACGCGCAAGAAGCTGGCCGCCGCCGGCGGTGCGGACGCGGCCAGGCTGGAATACCTGTATTCCCATGATTACCCGGAACATTACGTTCCCCAGGCCTACCTGCCGGAAGGCCGCGTATACTATACCCCCACAGGAAACGGGCTGGAACTGCGCATCAAGGAGCGCATGGAATACCGCCGTAAAATGGTGGTGGGAGCGAACGGAAATAAGGATGAAAATTGAGAAAGATTTTATTTTTTTTCTTTGAAAATATTGAACTATACGGCAGCAGGCTAGATTGTTCTGTCTCTAACAAAATAAATTATTTGACTTTTTAGATTGATAAAATTACTTTTCATACTAGTTAATATGCTTCTATCAATCCCATCTAATTTTTGTGAACTATGAGATGTGAGAAAATTATTTTAATGCGGAAAATCCTTATGCAGTTAAACTATTTCATAAAAATTCGTAAATTCACATCAGTCATCCTGATATGTCTGGTCTATTGGGGGGTGACTGAATCAGGGAAAGCTGCTGATCAAGTTGAATTTCCCAAAGCGATACCCGCCTGTCCTGCTGATTACCTGACGGACGGACTCATGGCTTCAGACGGCTCGATTTGGGTAACAAGCGAAGGCAATGGGATTTATCGATACTTTCCAGGTAAAAATAACACAACGAAAGACGCGTGGTTGGCAGCCACCTATTACTCAGGATTACCCGATACAGCCAATTTCTACGCACTGGCGGAAGATAAACAAGGAAGAATCTGGGCAGGAAGCGACAACAAGGGTGTGATCGTTTTTAATGGTGCGGAATGGAAAGTCTATGACCGCGAAAATGCGTTGATAGGCGAACGCGTTTTCGACATCGCTGTTTCACCCAAAACCGGAGACGTGGCAGTAGCTACATCAGGAGGCATTAGCATTTATGACCCGAACAAGGAGAACTGGTTCAATCTAACGAGAGCGGAAGGATTGGCTGAAGATCAAATCAAGTCTCTCACCTACGATGCAGCGGGTGACCTTTGGATTGCTTACTCGTGCGGAGGCGTCACCCGGCTTTCGGGGAAGGATAATTACAAGGTTCTTCAAACAGTGCAGGCGCCATGGTATTGGGATGAGAA
This sequence comes from Akkermansia muciniphila, assembly GCF_002884975.1. Taxonomy (NCBI): domain Bacteria; kingdom Pseudomonadati; phylum Verrucomicrobiota; class Verrucomicrobiia; order Verrucomicrobiales; family Akkermansiaceae; genus Akkermansia; species Akkermansia muciniphila. The sequence continues at coordinate 203,454 of NZ_PJKB01000001.1, forward strand.
AAGAGGAGCACGACAGCCTTTGGAAGCAACTGGGGAAGGGATTCCGTCGAATTTGTGTAATGTTATTCAGACTCTGCCCAATGGTGGAGTCGCCGTGGGTACAAGCAGCGGGCTCGGTTGGATGGGAAATCGCCAGAGTGGAAAATGGAAATTCCTGAGAGGGCAGGATTACATGGACAAAAACAAGGGACTCATGGGTTTGCTGGCATCCACCAAGTCATCCCGGAACCAGACAGGGTTTCTTCTACCGGAAGATTATGTAACAAGCCTTGCCTGGAGCAACCAAGGACTATGGGTAGGTTTCCGTGAAAAAGGAGCAATTCTGCTGGATCCATCAACAATGAGAAAAAAGGAAGAGGGAAAATTCTCCGAAAATATTAAGACTCCGTGGGTAACATCCATGCTCACGATGCCTGATGGAGCCGTTTATGCAACGACTTACGGGTTCAATTTGGTGAAAATAGCTGAAGGAAAAAAAAGTAGTTCCTCAAAATTGGATGTTCTGAAGCAAGATAAAAGTCCGGAACATCCGCAAATTGCCAAACTGGCGAGTGAGGAGGCAATCATGAAAGAACTGGAAAAGAGAGATCAACAGTTCAAGGCAGGAGAAACTCCCATTGTATTTTGGAAGGAAGATTGGGCGACTCAGGGGGACTGGTGTGAGCGATACGGAACACATAGGGCTTTATTGTGTGCGACTGCCCCACCTCAGGGCGATGATGAAATCATGCGTTTTGAGGTGGCTAGAGAAGATGTTAAAATTGATATTCGCGGAGAAATTGGTCCGAACAAAGATGGTGATAAGGGTCATTACCTGCTGTTTTTTCAGGGTGATATTGTGGATGATCCCAATGTGCTTTACAACCCCAAAACAGGCACTCGTGCAGCAGCCCGGTGGGTAGACAGGAAAGAAGAGCAAGTGGATTATAAATCCCGCAATGATGGGCCGGATTTATGGGCCGTAGTTGATATTCCGGAAGGGAAACATGAAGTATCCCTCTATTTTCATAATTATGGGGAGAGGGAGGGAACCAGCCAGGGGTACAAGGATTATTTATTGGAGGTCAGATCAGCCCAAAATCCTTTGCCCGAAGAAATTACTTGGGAAGAGGAGGTCTTGAATGCCATGAAGAAGCCTGTACTGGCAAGAACCCGCATATCCGATTTTAAGGGATGTGGAGTATACAAATCGTTCTTCGCTGGTAAAGGAGGAAGATATTACTTTAGAATAGTCAATAATTATTCATCCCTTACCATATTAAATGCTGTTTTTGTCACTCGGATTAACCCTGAACCTGTACAATATTCACGCCATGATGTTTTTGCCTATGGCCCAACCCCCCCTCATTCTGATGAAATTGACAGGAAGGATCGCGTTCAATATTCGGGCTTACTCAAAATGTGGGATGATGCTTCTTCTACCGTTGTGTCAGGACAGTACTTATCCAAGAATCGTGAACTATTGTATTCTCTATACAGACGGATGCACTCGCAAAATGGTGGACCGTCAATTATTTCGAATTGGAGGTGGTTTCTGAGAATGTGGAGTACAGAAGAACACAACTCGTTTGAAGACTTCATGTTGAAAACGTGGTATGCTGTACAGGATAGATTTCCTACAATGCGAAGTGAAGAATTCTTCCCATATAGCCCTCGTACAATTCCTTTTTCACCTAGAGAAATACGTGCAATGAAATGTATGGGGATAAACTGGAAGGATTATTTACCAGACTCTCGGAATAAGCCGATTATTGATGCAATGAAGTTCAAAGAAAAAATTTCAAAAATGACTGACGAAGAATATAACAAAATGGAAGAAGATTTCTTGAAAAAACAAAATAAATAAAAACAATATACTATGGAAAAATATAAACATGTATTAATGGCGATAATTATTGGGGCTTCGGCTGTATCTATAGCTGATGCATCAAACGGTTATTTGTCGATCGAAGGCGAGCCCAGGTTTTCCAAAGATGAAGGCGGTAGGTTTACAGCCATTCCAAGACGAAAGTCGGACAAATCAGAGATTAAACCAGATCGTTTTAAGTATGCTTGGAGTAGAGAGGGTAAACGGCAATCTAGTTTTGAATTAGAACCTAAAAACAAGAAGACGGTTACTGTTACTTTGAGAAGAAATGATAATATAGATGCAGCAATAAGTTGTACTCTTAAATGCACGGCAACTCACTCCAGTGGTGCACAACTTTCAGGAAGTCTCCCAATCACAATGACAAATTTACCGCCCGAATCGTAATGGGAAATTGAATAATATTATTAGTGTTTACTTTGGTTTTAGTATGGGACTAAGACCAAAGTAAACGCTTCCGATTTATATTATACATTTTCTGAATACTCAAATGCTAAGTCTCAACTGATTGCTTTAGTAAGAATGTGCATTCTCGGATTGGAGTAAGAGAATATACGCTCTACTCATTGGTCAGTTATTCAGTACTCCTCCCCTTGAATAAAATAAGAGTTTTAAGGTATTAAAAATGATTGGATATTTTAAATTTATTATCTTTTTTGGCTTACTGATTTCTTCCATGGCCCAAGGAGAAAAAAAATCTCTTGAGAACAGCTTGTCTACTCCAGATTACTCAAGGAAAGAAGATGGTCCACTGAAACGCAAAATACGGAAAGAAGTCAAATCAGCGGATTGCAAGCGCATTGCCCGATTTTGTAGCATGCAGGTTCAGGATCGGCTCAAATGGGGTAAATTCAATGATGAATCGATCAATCTGGCCTTGACAGACAAAGACTTGGTCCTTGCCAGCCATGTTGCCCGGTATTTTTCTCAGCCGGAGGTTTGCGAAAAAAGTTCCTCTGACGCCTTGAAAGATCCCAAGTTTGTAGATTGGTTATTTACTTGTCCTGATTTATTCCGGGATCTAGCTTTTGCCAATCGAGGATCATGGAAAACAATGGATATTTTGCGTTCTATCTGGAAAAAAGAGGACAGCCGACTTGACGGAGTCTTGCTCAATTTGGCAGTCGGTATCGCCCTGAATGCAGACGAGCATTCGGAAGAAGAATTGCTTGCCAAGTATCACTTCTACAAAAAATCGTATGCTGATGGAAATCTGTTTGTCCAATTTAAAACTTTAAAACCTTGGGAAATGTCTATCGTCACCAAAACAATTTTAAATATTGGGAAAATTGATGATATGGAATGGGCTCAGAATTACCTTGCAGCAAGACCGAAGATTAAGGAGGGGAATATAGGTCAAGCCGCTTGTGGTTTGATTCCTTATCGAAGTAAAAACAAGAATGGCATTAGTGTACATGCGGGTGGAGCTTTTTATGACAACAATCCCATCAGCTTAAAAATTTATACGGAATACGGCGGAGTTTGCGGAGCCGTATCCAAGGGTGCAAGCGGATTCTGCCGCGTCAAAGGAATTCCGGCCTATCCTATCGGTCAACCGGGGCACTGTGCCTTTATTTGGAAAAAACCTGGAAATCACTGGGTTATCGGTAACAACGTATGCGGTGGATGGAACTGGTCGAATGGAAATGGACCAATACCTTGGAAAGGACCGACAGCTTGCATTCAGGCAATTGATCATTATTTGGTGATGGGACAGACGGAGGAGAGCAATAATGCCTATTATTTTGCATTGCTTGTTCAGTCCCCTGAGCTCAAAGATCGCTTACTGGAATATGCTTTAAAGCGGAACCGGAAAAATTACCCAGCTTGGCAGGAGGTACTGAACCGGATGAAAATAAGACAGGGGATGTCCCCCGAACAGGTGCTTACAACAGCACTGGAGTTGAACGCCTCTTTTGAAGAAGAACCGGCAGTGCTTGAATATCTGGTTAATCACCATCTGGCGCCCAATGTTAAAAGGCTTCTTGATCCATTTCAACTGTCAGCTTTGATGCTGAACCGTGCTGAGACAGAAGAATCTCAAGATATTTATTTGCGTAATTTATGGAAACAGGCTCGGAAGGATATTCCGGAGCTTATGCAAATGAAAATGGTGTACGACCATAAGACGAGTACTTACTTGTTTGGAAAGTGGGCAGAATTTTATCGCAAGAATGATAAAATCATTAATTCCCGTGTCAAAATGAGAACATCTGTCTTTCTACAGAAAACAATTGTCTCGTTAAACGCATACAGAAAAACGCGTTCTGAAATAGTCGATTTTTACATGAAGTTTCTGACGGAGTGGAAGGATGACCGTTATATTTCAATGGCACTGGACTTCGTAGAACAAAGTCTCAAAGAAATAACAGATCGGTCTGTTTTGAAAGATACGCTCAATATGGGAGTTAAACTGGCAGAGCTTAAAAAGAGTGAACGAACAGCGGAAAAATATCGAGAACGTCTGAAGACGTTGGATGAGGGTTGAGCATACTTTTTAACGTCTCTAATGTTAAAAGTTTTTTAAAGTGCGTGGATATTTTTTATCTGAGGGATGTGAGTCCTATCATCTCGCGATGGATTAGTGATGGGAAGAACAGAATTAACGCAGGTGAAGTTGTACTTTTTTGTGTCAAAACATTCATAAGATCCAGAAGGAATCATGTTAATAAAGGAAGATAGAAAAATAGTATTTTAATGCGATTCCATGACATGAGCAGTATGTGATACTTTAAAAAATTGTTTCCTTTACAAAAGAGGGATGCTATTCCGGTTTCAAAGAAGAAGGCAGGATGTTCCTTGAGAGCATCCTGCCTTTGTGAAGGTTTTGATAGGGCTGTTTTGTGCGGTTGCCGCTTGCCGTGCCGGAACATCTCGGGATGTCCACGCGCAAGAAACTGGCCGCTGCCGGAGGTGCGGATGCCGCCGGGCTGGAGTACTTGTCCATGACTATCCGGAACACTTCGTTCCCCAGGCCTACCTGCCGGAAGGCCGCGTTTATTACACCCCCACCGGGAATGGCCTGGAATGCGCATCAGGGAGCGCATGGAATACCGCCGCAAGCTGGCGGAGGAAGATAACAGGCAAGGATAATATCCTTCTCAAAAAATCAGTAAAATGGAATTAAAAAAAGCAGCTTGAATTTCAAGCTGCTTTTAATGAATATGATTATTGGATGATAGTGATAAAGTAAGGGAGTGATTCTTTTGAACCGCATTTAGCAATTAAACTCCCTGTTTTGTTCACGGTGTGAAAACCTTTATTTGCTATCACTTCACATATGGTGGGTATTTCAGGATATGGATTTACTGTAAAGTATTTATCGGGAGTAGACCAAGTAATCATTTTCTCTAGCTTTTTACGTTCAATCTCATCTAAGGGATCGACACGGACGACGGCGTGATATGAAGATTTGGATTCGAGACGCAGCTCCTCATGTCCTGCTACAATGGATACTGTGTAATCCACGTCAAGAGCAGACGATATACTGGAGGTACTAAGTATAGCGCAGGTTATTAGAATAATTTTATTCATTTTCTTTTCTGATTTGTTGTTTTAATTTCATCAATCTCTTTTCAGTATATTTCTGTGCCAGTTTCTTATATTCCTGTTCAGTCATATTCTTGATGAGTTGATGAAATTTTTCTGCGCTTGGTTTTGGTATTCCCTGATAGTCAGGAAGGTACTGATGCCAATCTATATCCATGTAACGCATAATGCGAATTTCCAGCGGTGCAAATGGAATTGTTCTTGGACTAAAAGGGAAAAACTTTTTAGAAGCATAAGGATCAGGGAATTTTTCTTGTTTTTGATACCAAATTTCCAGCATTAGTTGTTCAAATTTATCAGTTTCTTGTTCATTCCACATGCTTAAAGTCCATCTCCAATTAGGAATAAGGGATGAATTGGGGGCGGTATGCTGAATGATGCGGTAGATTTGCAGAGCTAATTGATGAGCCTTTGAAAGATAGGAGGGAGAAAAATGTGGAGCCGTAAGTTTGGACCAGTATTCCAAAAACAAGGCATGTGCTTTAGCGTCTTGATCAGTAATGGGACAAGGTTGAGGGCATTTTCCTGCATATTCAAACAGCATTGATTTTCGGGTTGGTGGCGTTCCGTCTTTTTCTTCAAGCTTTGTAATGAAAATACCGTTTAGCAATGTGTTGAAAGAATAGTTTTTCCCAATACGGATGAAATAATATCCTTTTTCTTTGACGAGGATTGTTTTGTAGACTCCGGATCCGGCGAACGATTTAACTCGGAAACGAGTTAAAACCGGGGTTTTTAGAATATCTGCGGTTTCCTTTTGATCAAAATTTAGGGGTACGCGGTTTTGCTTGGGATCAATGAGATTAGGACTTAAAGCAAGTTCATCCGGATACTTGCTTTGGAATTTACGAACTTCCACAAGGTAGTCACGCTGGGCTGCATTGGCTTGTTCCAATCCATTAGGGTTATAAAAATACAAAGATATCTGGTGTTTCCCTTCTGGCACTTTAATGATAGCCCAGACATCAGGACCATCAAAAGTTCTTGGATACGCCTCTCCATGATCATCCCATTCCGCTTCAGTTTTAGAATAATAGGAAAGATTATGCAGTACATTGGGATTTCCCGCCATGTTATGATTATGAATCCAATGGCGTAACGAATCATTAGGCGAACTGTGGCATCCTATTCTTCCGGCCACCATAATTTGAGAAGAAAGGTCTTCAAGAGTCATGCTAAGATCGCGGGGAATGTTTCCTGCCGCACATAGAACCGCAAAGTCCCGGCCGTACCGTTCACACCACCTTCCCTGTGTAGCCCAATCTTCTTTCCAGAATAAAGCCGGAGAATTTTTATTGTTGCCGCGATACTTTCCCAGATTCACTATTTCCTCTATCAATTTTTCTTGATTCAGTGGTTGCGGATAAGACGGGTGATTCGGAAAATCTCTTTCATTGGCTTTTTTCTTCTTCCATGTGAGGTTACCTTTCGTGATATTGACTAATCCTCTTCCATAAGTGGCGGCATAAACGCTTCCATCCTGTAACGGCAGAAAGGCTGTTATCCACTGTGCAGGAAGTTTTTCCCATTCTGACGGAAATGTCTGTTGGTCGTATTTTTGCTTAGGAATAAGATTTTCTGTTTTCAATATTTTTAATGTCTTTTTGTCTACTAGGGCGGCTCCTTTGGTCCTCGTACCTACCCATATTCCCTCAGGAGTTTCACATAAACAGGTGATATAATCTTCCGGTAAAAGATCGTTTTTCCCATATTTCCTGGAAGACGCTTTGCCTCCTCCATATACTCCCTTGTTTTTTGCTTCGTAATCTTTTCCTCTAATGTATTGCCAGCGGCCTGTTGGGAAATTGCTGGCGAGACCACATGTCGTGCCGAGCCATACATTACCATTTCCTTTAGCCAGAATTGCATTCCCAAGGTTGGAAGGAAGTCCTTCTCCCTTCCCACTGAACGGTTGCCGTATATATTGTTTAGCATCCCAGTACCAGGGAGCCTGAACATTTTCCCATTTAGAATACCCGCTTTTGGAGGAACTTGAGGCCACCCCACCGCAGGCATAGGCAAGCCATAGTTTTCCTTCGCTATCGAATGACAGAGCCTCTACTTGGTCGGCAAGAAGGCCGTCATGACGATTTAAATCTCTCCAATGCTCATTGGCTGGATTGTAAATCGTCACTCCTCCGGAGGTGGAAATTGCTACTTCACCACTGGTGGGAGAAACGGCAATGTCAAACACTCGTTCTCCGCATAAAGCGTTTTCCTTTGTGTAGCTTTTCCAATTTTCTCCATTAAAAACAATAACACCTTGATTGTCAGTCCCTACCCAGATACGCCCTTGTAAATCTTCCGCAATGGTATAGAAATTTTGTGTTTTTGGAAATCCTGCATAATAATTTGTGTTGATCCACTCTCCATTTTTGTTTTCATCAAGAGATAGTTTGTATACGCCAGAACGTTCTCCTGTTACCCAAATGCTTCCATCAGAAGCTACTATTCCATCAGTTAAAAAGGGGATGGGGCAAGTTGGCAAATCATATGCTGACTGAGCATAAGCCGTGCCCACTATGCTTCCCATAACCAGAATGATGGATTTCAAAGAAAAAACCATACTCCCTTCTGGGGTAAAATATGCAGAAAGTCAAGAGGTATTTGTAAAAAATTATGAATAATTGCTTTAAAGGTGAGATCTCTACATGATTTGAGATAAAAAGTACTATAAAGAGAAATTTCTCAGTGACTTGCTTATGGAGAAATGCTCTCTCCGAGAGTGGTTACGGGGATATTCACACGGCTAATTTTGATGGCTTATTCATGTTTCTTTATATAGAGTTTATAAAAATTCTAATGAATGCCTTTCGGATAGCGCAAAAATGAAAAAAAGATATTTTGTTGCTGTAAAGTTTTCACTCTTTGCGATCTTGGCATGTTGGAGGAATACCGTTTGACGAAAGAATTGTGAAAAGAAGAAGGCAGGAGGTCCCTTGGGAACATCCTGCCTTCGTGAAGGTTTCGATAGGGCTGTGGAATTATGATTCCTTGGTCACGATGATGTCGCAGTCCGCCTCAAACCAGCCCTGGCCCTGGCAGTCAAAGACCAGGTCCGGCTTTTCCGAGCCGGAGAAGCGCAGGGTGAATTCGCGCCCGTTTTTGTCCTGCTGGTCCTTGGGCAGTTCGCTGACCACGCGGCTGCCCCTCATGAAGCGGGGATTGCGGATGTTGCAGCCGCCGCTGTTCATCTTGAAGGTGATCTTGTAGTTGCCGGGGCCGTTGAGCATGCTGCCGATGTTGACGCGGGTGGGCGTAAATTCCGGGCGCAGGTCATAGCCCGTGAAGTGCGGCTCCTTGAGGGTGACGGGTTCCGTCAGGAAGCGGTAGTAGTTCTGCGCGCCTGTTCCCATCAGGGTCTTGGGGGAGATTTTGGCGATGTCCGCCAGGGTTTTCAGCGCCTGGTCCTTTTTCCCCTCGCTGCGGTAGAGCCAGAATCTGGCCGCCATGACCTGTTGTTTTTGCAGGGGAGTCAGGCCGGGGATTTTGAGCTGCTTGTCCACATAGGCATGGGCGGCCTTGTAGTCTTTCTGCCCGCCGTTTTTGCCGGAGTCTTCCACCATCCGCTGCACCTTTTCAATGTAGGGCAGGTGCTTGAAGGTGTATTTGAAGTGCATGCCCCTGGTGTCTTCCGGGTCCGCCTTCTTGATTTTTTCCAGAATGTCCTTCCTGGCGGAGGCCGCGTACGGGGGAAGCTGCTGGAGGCCTTCCCCGTAAAGAAGGGCTGCGTTCGCGCCGGAAGAGGCGTCCGCCTTTTCCCACAGGGCATTGGCCTTTTCCTGCTGCTTCACGGCTTCCAGCGCCTGCTTCATGACGGCGGGCAGCGTTTCCTTGGAAACGCCTTCAGACAGGAAGACCATGCCGCCGGCGGGGGAAACCACCTGGATGGCCGGGATGTTCCAGATTTCACCGGGAGGCTTGGGCAGCTTCTTTTCCTCTTCCGTCATTTCCTCCCGTTCATCCTGGATGCACCAGAGGACGGGTTCCGGGGAGTCCTTGGCCAGGTGCTCCACCGCGCGGGTGACTTCACGCGATTTGGGGGACCAGTCCGTGCCGGCCCACACGACGATCATGTATTTGTTGACGGTTTTGGCCTCGTCCTTCACGGCGCTGTAGGCCGGGAGGGCCGCCTGGACGGGCGCGGACAGGAGGAGGGCTGCGGCCAGCAGGCCGGGGACGATGTTGAGATGATGAAACATGGCGTTAATGGAAAAGGGTGCAGGGGTTATTTTTCGTAAACGAGGATGTGGCGCAGGTGCATGAATTCCGGCTGGGCGTTCTTGGCTTCCACCTTGATCCACTTGGCCTTGGTGCCTTCCGGAGCGGTGATGACCCATTCCTTGGGCATGTTTTCCGTGGCGGCCAGGGGGAACCAGGTGGCTCCGTCCGTGGAGGTGGAGACCTCCATCTTCTTCATCCGGTCTTCGTTGCCGTTGCGCTTGGTGACCACCAGCCCGGCCAGGTCCACGCCGTTTTTCAGTTCCACAATGACGTTGGGGTTCGCTTCCTTGTCCGTATGCTGGGAGCCGCCGCAGGGGCGCAGCAGGTTGATGTGGTCCCACGGGCTGTCCCACTGGCAGGTGGTGGAGCACCTGACCATGCCGTCCGCGGGTACCAGCTTCCAGCCCTGGGGGATGGCGGCATTGACCGTGTTGGCAGACGTATCGGCGTCAGAGAAGGAGGCGGCCGCCTTGCTCAGGGTCTGGAAGGCCGGAATGGAGCGGGCCATTTCCGTGGCATAGATGGCTTTTCCGTAGGCTTCCTTCAGCTTCTTGGGGTCGGGGGCTTTTCCGGAGGCTCCGGCTTCCCCCGTCTGCTGGGCTACCTTGGCGAAGGCGTTGGAGAAGACATCCGCCTGGCCGTTTTCCACAAAGGTTTTCACGGCCCATTCCAGCGCCTGGCCGAAGTTGGTGCCGTCCCCCGTTTTCAGGTGCGTGGAGAGGACCGTTTCCAGATAGGCCGCCTTTTCCTGCGGATTGGTCAGGAAGGCGGACTGGGAGTCCAGCACGGGCTGGAATTTCACTGCCCAGGACGTGGGGGTGGTGGCGATGGTTTCATGCAGGTCCCGGAACCAAGCGATCCGGTCTTCGGACGGGATGTCCATCAGGAACTTGTTCTGCACGTCCTTCAGGGCGTCGAACGCGGCAAAGCCGTTCCCCTTGTAGTGGGAGAGGGCGTCCTTGGCGTACACGTACCAGTCGATGGGCTGCATGCCTTCCTTTTCCATCAGCAGGCGCTGAAGCTCCGTGCGGAAGAACGGGTGCAGCGGGGTTTGCTTGAGCGCTTCCCCCCAGGCCTGGATGGCCTTGTCCTTGTTGCCGGCGGCTTCGTCCAGGCGGGCCTGCGCGGCCCACAGGTAGGCCTGGTCCGCCTTGGCGTTGTCCGCAAAGACGTTTTCCATCAGCAGGTAGGAGGTTGGAGCCTGTCCGCCGAAAATGTGGTTGTGCATGCCGCCGTCCGGTCCGCCGAAGCCGCCTTTCCATTCCCCGCGCTTCACGCGCACCGCATAGGCGCAGTGGCCGGGCTGCCCTACCGGGTAGGCCGGAATGCCGTGGGCCTGGGCCGCCATGGTGCCGAAGTAGGAGAGGCCGCCGCACACGCCGCCGATGACCTGCGTGTTTTCCGCGGAGGTGTTGACGTCGCGCCACGGCACGTAGAAGAGGGGGCCCTGGATGGTGTCGCCGAAGAAGTTGTTGCCCGTATAGGGGGCGGCCCAGCAGGCGTCCGTATAGCGCCGCCAGGGGAGGTTGACGTGCTCATTGCTCCATTCGTAGGATTTGTCGTCCCACGTATGGCCCACGACGAAGCGCATTTCCCACGGGCGCAGCTTGATGAAGCCGGGATGCAGCTTGTTTTCCTGATGCAGTTTCTTGAATATCTGGTAACGGCGCACCGGGTTGCTGTTGGCGGAGTTGGTTTTCAGTTTTCCCGCCATGGGGCCTGTGGAAAAGACGGAGGCAAGCCCGGTGGCGAGGGGCTGGTAGTCCCGGAAGTCCGCGCTCCTGCCGTCCGCCTTCCAGATGTCGGAAAGGATTTGAAGGCCCTCCGGGGAGTTTTCCGGGATCAGGCCCGCGCCCAGGTAGAGTTCCATCCATGCCGGGTCCTGTAAAAAGGCCTTGATGAAGGCCGCGTCCTGCGGGCTTTTGGAGAAAACGGCCTTTACGTTGTCCGGTCCCGTGACGCGCAGGAGTTCGTGAATGTCCAGCAGGTGGCGGTATTGCTTGTCCTGAAGCAGTTTTTGTTCCGATTTGGTTTGTTCCCCAGCCTTCAGGAGGGAGGAGCGGAGTTCCGTTTGCAGCCCGGCAAAGTCGCCCGCGGCTATTTTCTGCGCCAGGGGGGCAGGAAGCTGGCTGGCGGCGGACGGCGCTTCCGTTTCAGGTTCCGTCAGATCCTGCGCCATGCAGACGGGCGCGGCGAGCAGGGCGGTGCAGAGAAGAAGGTGTGAAATATTCATGTGGAAAAGCTTGTTTAAGGATAGCGGAAAAAAGGGGCCGGAGCCAGTTTGTTTTCCGACTTATTACGGTGCCGGAACAGTATTTTTATCATGCGCTGCGGGGCATCTTTCAGCATAAATGGTCGCAGAGCATTTTCACGCCCAGGCCGATGAGGATGAGTCCGGCCCCCGCTTCCAGGTGGAAGGTGGGGAAGCGGTGCAGCCGCCTGGTCAGGAAGAAGCCTGCCGCCGTGCACAGGAAGGTGGTGAAGCCGATGGCGGCAGCGGGAAGAAGCACGGCGTGGAGGGTGGGGGAGGAGCCGCACTGGGCGGAGGAAAGGTAGATGCTGACGCCCGCCACCAGGGCGTCTATGCTGGTGGCGATCCCCACGGCCAGGAGGGTGGGCAGCGTCAGGCTGGTGACGTGGGGCATGTGCTCCTCTTCATCGCGGTGGTTCCAGCCTTCCCGGATGACGTTGATTCCCAGAAAGGTGAACACGGCAAAGCCGAGCCAGTGGTCCCAGGCCGCAATGTACTGGTGCACGGTTCCCGTGAGCAGGAAGCCCAGCACGGGCATCAGGAATTGTCCCGCCCCGGTGGACACGGAAAGCTTGATGCCGTTGCTCAGGCGTTTTTGCTTAATGAGCAAGCCGTAGGTAAACGCCACGACAAAGGCGTCTACGGACAGGGCAAAAGCCAGGAATAACAAGTCGGCAAGCGGCATGCTCATTGCGGAGAGGCACTCTAGGACATCCCCGGGAAAAAGCAATTTTTTTGTTCCACGCGGTTTTTTCCGGGTCCGGGCAAGACTGCCGGAAACGCTTTCGGAACATTCCCGGGGGCCGGGCGGAGAAGTCCAGCCCGGCTATCCGTGGACAGACCCCCGTCACAAGAAATTCAGTGAAGACAAATTTACGGGATGACAGGGCGTGCCTGTTCTGTCCGGAACGCGTCTGGTGCGTGCGCGGGAATGGTCCTGGAACAGTCTTTCTGCCGGTTCCCCTGTGGGACGGACCAGGCTACTTGCAGTATTTTTTGATGTAGGGCAGCACGGCGTCCGCCCAGATGGCATAGCCCTTTTCCGTGAAGTGCAGGTTGTCCCTGCTGATGCCGGGCAGGAGCTTTCCTGAGGGGTCCAGAAAGCGCTTGTTGATGTTGGCGTAGGTGGTGCGGGGCAGTTTGCACTGAGCCAGGACGGCATTGATTTTGTCATTGTGCTGGCGCAGCTTGTCCTGCGGCCCCGTGCCGCGCGGGAAAATGCCCAGCAGCAGAACGTGGGTGTCCGGGAACCTGACCAGCAGGTGCTGAACGGCTCCCAGAATGCCCATGGCCGTTTTTTCCGGAGCTTCTCCTCCCTTGAAATGGCCGGTGTTGTTGGTGCCGATCATGACGATGCAGAGTTTGGGTTCCGTTTGGGCCGGAATGCCGGAGTCCGTGATGCGGTAGATCAGGTTGGTGGTCTGGTCCCCGGAAATGCCGAAGTTGCAGGGATGGTAGGGTTTGAACGCCTTTTCCCATACTTGCTTTCCTTCTCTTTTCCAGTAGTCCGTGATGGAGTCTCCCAGGAAAAGGACGCCGCAGGGGTTGTTTTTTACCTGCTCCACCTGCTGTTCATACTGCTGCCTCCACCACTGGGGCTGTTCCCTGGGCACCGGGGCCAGGGGTGACGGAGATTCCGCGGAAGAGGCCGGCATGAGAAGGGTGGCCAGCAGGGAGAAGGCAAGTGCATGCAGGGTTTTCATTTACCTTCATTATACGGGCGGTTTTCAAAAACGTTACAGGAAAGTTGTGGTCTTTTTCCGCTCCTGCGGTACGCGGGCAGCTCTTGCGGCAGGGCGTTCCCCCTTGCCAGATTCCGGGGGGTGGTGTAGCTTGTGACGGTATGAGTGAGGTATCCCTGCAGCATGGAATGGTGCGCCAGATGGCCGCTTCCCAGTCCATGCAGGCGGGGATGCAGATACTCCAGGCCTCCGCTCTGGAATTGAAGCAGCTTCTCCGCCACGCGCTGGAGACCAATCCCATGCTTGAAGAATTGCCGGACGCTTCTCCGGAAGCCCTGGAGGACGGGGACGGCTGGAACGAGCAGGAGGACGGCTGGAACGAGTTTACGGCGGAAGGCCGCCCATCCGCGGAGGCCGCCGCCCGCCGCGATTTCATGTATGAATCCATCGTGGCTCCGGAGTCCCTGAAGACCCATTTGACGGCCCAGGCGCAGCATTCCGCGCTTACCGGGCGCGTCCGGGACGCCCTGTTCCTGCTGATTGACGCCCTGGACGAACGCGGCTTCCTGACGGAGTCCCCGCAGGAGCTGGAAGAACGGGAATGCTTCAGCATGCGGGATATGCAGGAGGCCCTGGCCGTGCTGAGGGGGATGGACCCTCCCGGCGTGGGGGCGGCGGATTTGAGGGATTCCCTGCTGATTCAGCTTGAGCAGCGCGGCCTGAAGCGTTCGCTCGCCTTCCGTCTGGTCAAGCGCTGCTGGCGGGAGCTGGCGGCGCACAAGTATGAGGAGGCCGCGCGCCTGCTGGACGTGGAGCCGGAGGCCGTGGCGGAGGCCCTTGAAGTTATCCGCAGCCTGACGCCGGATCCCGGCTGCGCCTATGCTCCCGGCGGCAATCCCCATCTGCTGCCTGACGTCATCGTGGAGGAAGGGCCTTCCGGGGTTCTGGATGTAGTCCTCACTTCCGAGTACCTGCCGCGCCTGTCCATGAATGAACGGTACATGGAGCTGATGGCGGAGAGCTCCGGCAGCCGGGAGCTCCGGCAGTATCTCCGCAAGGCATTCCGGGAAGGGCAGGAACTGCTGCGCGCCCTGGACATGAGGCAGGAGACCGTGCTGCGCCTGGCTCGCGCCATCGTGCGGCGGCAGGAGGATTTTTTCAGGTTCGGGCCGTCCCGGCTGAAGGCCATGGGCATGGAGGAGGTAGCGGAGGAAATGGGGGTGCACGTGTCCACGGTTTCCCGTGCGTGCCGGGACAAGTACCTGCTGTGCAAGTGGGGGATGAAGGAACTGAGAAGCTTTTTCAGCGCGGGCGTTCCGGCGGAAGGGGATGTTTCTTCTGCGGGAACGGGCGCGGAGGCGATGGCTTCCGGAGCCGTTCAGGAGCTGATGCGGCGGTTGATTGCGGAGGAAGATTCTTCCAAACCCCTCAGTGACGCCAGGCTGGCCGCCGCGCTTCAGGAGAAGGGGGTGAACATCGCCCGCAGAACGGTGGCCAAGTACCGGGAGCAGATGAAGATTCTGCCCGCGTCCCTGCGCCGGGGGATATGACAGTTTCCTATATTTTTAAATAATTTATTGATATTTTATATTCAATGAATTATGTATTCATTTACAGGGGCGTTTCCTTTGTTTTTATTTCCGGCGGAAGAGGCGGTTGACTGATGCGGCTTTGGTGCTATAGTCCCCGCTTTATCGTGATGCGTACATTTACCTGGCCTATTGCCCTGCTGCTGGCGGGGCTTCTTTTTCAGACGGTGGCGTTTGCCGTTCTGAATACGGTGGTTCCGCTGTGGATGGAACAGTCTGACGCCGCCACCTGGGAGGCCGGGCTGGTGGGGGCTTTTTTCTTTCTGGGGAACCTGGCCGGCACGCTGATGGCCGGAGGGGTGATCCGCAAGACCGGGTTCAAGGGTAGCTACCAGTACGCGTGCATGTTATGCGCGGCGTCCACCCTGCTGCTGCTTGTGTTTCCCGGCGCGCTGGCCTGGAGCGGCCTCCGGCTGCTGACGGGGATAAGCTGCGCCCTGGTCTGGGTGGTGGTGGAAAGCGCCCTGCTGAGGGCCGGAACGCTGCAAACCCGCGGCATTCTGCTGGCATCCTACCTGGTGGTTTATTATCTGGGAACGGTGCTGGGGCAGTTGCTCCTGGGCTGGTTCCCCAGCGACATGTCCCTGGTGGTGACGGAGGTGTGCCTTCTATCCGCGGCAGCCATGGTTCCCCTGATGTTTGCCCGTCTGGAATCTGATTCCGCGGGCGCCTTGTCCTCCGTGCGTGTGGAGGTACGGACGCTGTTGAAACGCCGCAGCGTATTCCTGGGCGTGGTGGGGTGCGTGATTTCCGGCGTGGTGCTGGGAACGATTTATTGCCTGATGCCCCTGTTCCTGAAACACCAGGGCATGGACCATTCCTCCGTGGGGTACTGGATGGCCCTGCTGATTGCCGCGGCCATTCTGGGCCAGTGGCCCATGGGCAGGCTGGCGGACAAGTACGGGCGCGCCTTCGTCATGAAATGCCAGTCCCTGCTGGTGGTGGCCGCCTGCGCCGGACTGGTGCTGAAAGGCGGCCTGATGGCCCCCTCCCTGATCGCGCTGGGGCTGGCCGGGTTTTCCCTGTACCCCGTCGCCATGGCCTGGGGGTGTGAAGAGGCCTCACGGGATGAGCTGGTGACCATGAACCAGCTTCTGCTGCTGAGCTACTCCATTGGCACGCTGGCCGGGCCTTCCCTGACCTCCTTCCTGATGCAGCGGTATTCCGATAACTGGATGCCGATGGTCATTGCGCTGGTGGCACTCTCCTTCATGCCCGTGCTGATGCTGGGCGGTGGCCATGGAAGAAGAAAGCTGTCCCGGTAAAAGAAGAGGGGGAGAAAGAGGCGTCAGGGTTTTTTCGGCTCTGGCGGGGCGGCTTTCTCCGGCTGGGGCGCGTCATTGTCCGCCACCTGGTGAATCATGTCCGTCAGGGCGTGCACGTAATCTTCCGTGTGGGAATCCGTGACGGAGTATTTGCACAGGCAGGAAACCGTGGGAATGTTCAGGGCCGCGTAGTGGCGGTCATTTCCGGCAATGGCCGCAGGCTCCCGGTGGAACGTGGGAGGCGCCTGCTCCCAGGATTTGGTGAAGGGGGCGGCGCATTGGCCCGCAAATTCCTTCCCGCGGGGAGTGGTCATGAACAGCACGGCTTCCTGCGGGGATTTTGGTTCCGGCTGTTTCTGCTCCGCAGCGGCGGCCAGTTCCTGTGGTTCCAGGTTGATCATGCCCAGGATGTTGGCCGCGCCTATGCTGCCGCTCAGGGCTTTGGCATGCACGTAAGCGCCGGAAGAGGAAGATTTCCCCGCGGGGCCTGCCCCGTTCGCGTACGCGACGAAGTAAATATTATGGTTGGTGGGAATGTCCTTGAGGTCCCTGGCCGTTTCCAGCAGCAGGGCGGTCCCGGTGCCGTTATTGAGCTGTTCGCTGGAGTCGTAATTGGCTCCCACCACAATGCTCTGGTTGTTGGAATAAAGGCCCGGCTTGTACACCAGGACGTTGTAGATGGCTGTGCCCTTTTTCGCGTCGCCGCCGGCCACGGGCTGGAGGGTGACGGCATAGCCCATGTCCGAGAAGCTCCCGGCGATGTATTTGGCGGCGGCTTCCATGGATTTGGGCTTTTTGGCGTTCCGGGCTCCGATGTCTTTTTGCAGGACTTTCGCGTGCTTTTCCATGCGCGCGCCCAGGGTCCGCGGCGTTTCCGGGCCGCCGGAGGAGGACGCGGGAAGGAGGGTGCAGGAGGATAGGCCGGAGGCCAGCAGCAGGAATCCGGCGGTCAGGGCGGCGTGTTTGTGAATGCGGGTCATGTCTTACAGGGTTTCAACGTAGTGCAGTTCACGGGCAATCTGGGCGGCCAGGGGGATTTTCAGGTGGTCCGGCAGGACGCTCCAGGTGTAGGTTTCCACCTCCAGGTGGGGGTTCAGGCCCGGATGGCTGCGGAGGAAATCATGCGTCTTGAGGATGAACTCCTCCGTGCCATTCAGGGGCGGTTCCGGGGAAGCGTACAGGGGAATGTGGTAATGGATGCGCCACTGGGAATCCCGCGTTTCCTCCGCGTAATCCCGCCCGTAGGCCAGGGCGTTCGGCAGGTCCGGGAAAAGCATGGTGCAGTCCCGGTTGCGGATGCTGGTCTGGTGGAAGTAAACGCCTTCGTCAAACTGGCGCAGGCGTTCCAGGTCTTCCTCCCCGCGTATGCGGCATTCCAGCGCATTGGAGAACTGCACCTTGCAGAGGGAGATGTTGTTTTCCTCCCAGGCGGAAAGGGTGTCTGCCGGTTCCTCCCGCAGAATGGCGAAGTGGCAGGTGTCATACGTCAGTCCCAGATGGCGTTCAATGAGTTCGGGGCGGCGGGAGTGGTTGCGCAGGCCGTTGAAGAAGCGGATGGCACCCTCCGTATCGTGGAAATGGCCGAAGGGCTCCGGCTCCAGCCCAAGCTGCATCAGGCGTCCGGTCTGCCTGCTCAGCACGTCCAGGAATCCGCTCATGGCGTCCAGACGGGAGAACATGCGCTCCTCCTCCGCATGGAACCAGCTGTGGGAGGCGGGGAGCGTGCTGACGGTCAGCCTGTCTGCGTTTTCATCCCCGATGCGGGACAGGATGCGGAACAGGTTGCAGGTGTATTCAAAACGTTCCGGCGTGGTCCAGTCCGGCTGGAAAACGTGTTCTTTCACCCGCTGGCCGTGGAAGTTCCCGTACGGGAAACCGTTCATGGTCTCTACGCGCGCGTCGTGTTCATCCAGCCATGCTTTCAGGTCTTCCACGGCGTCCTGCGTTTCCAGCAGTTCCGCTGCCGCCCTGGCGGACAGGCGCAGGCCGATGCCCAGGGGGCGGTCCTTCAGGGGGGAATTCAGTGCGGCCAGCTCCTGCCTGATGCGGGGAACGTGGGTCTGGAGGGCTTCCCGGGTTTCCGCCCAGGATTCCGCGGGATGGATGTTGGTGCAGTAGGAAAGCATGGTGGGGCAATATTTGCTGTTTTGGGGAACGGCGTTCCACTCCGGGGGAAAATGGTGGATGATGCATGCGCATGAGACGTTCCTCAAGCCTACATACGGTTCCGCGGAGGGGAAAAATTTCATGGAATTGCGGCTTTTGGCGTCATCCGGAGGCGGCCTTTCCGGCGGAAAGAATGGCTTTGAAAAGACTCCGGATATATGGTAGTACCTTTTTGATATGCGTCCGTTCTTCTTTCTCCTTCTTGGTGTTCTGTTCCACGGGGGCGTCCTGCGCGCGGCGGAGGAATCAACGGCCTGGAAATCCTGCCTAGTCCGGTTCAACCGCCCGGCGGAATGGAAGGAGACGCGCCCCCAGAAGGGAACCGGGGATAACTCCTGGGCGAAGGACGCCACGCCAATCGGCAACGGAAAAATAGGCGCGCTCATTTACGGAGGCGTGGAAAAGGACCGCCTGGAGCTGACGGAAATCAGCATGTGGTCCGGAGGTTTTTGCAGTGCGGAAGCCAAGGACAAGGGGCCGGATTCCGTCAAATTCGGCTCCTACCAGCCGTTCGGCACGCTGGAAATCACGTATCCGGCAGCAGAGAACGTGCAGGATTATAAAAGGACGCTGGATGTGGCGGAGGCGCTGGCCTCCGTGTCCTACAACTCCGGGGGAGTCCGTTACCGGAGGGAGTATTTCGCCAGCGTTCCGCACCAGGTGGTTTCCATGACGGTGCAGGGGGACAGGCCCCGTTCCGTGGAAGCCTCCTTCCGCCTGGCGACCTTGCATCCTCAGGACAGGATTACGGCCACGGCCGGAGGGGGCAGGGGAATGATTCTGATGCAGGGTTCCCTGAAAAACGGATTGACCTATGAGGCGCGCATTGCCGTTCTTCCCAGGGGTGGGAAAGTCACGGCGGACGGCGGCTCCATCACCGTCCGGCAGGCTGATTCCTGCCGCGTGCTGGTTTCCCTGGCTACGGATTACGTGCTGGACGCTTCCCGGAACTGGAAGGGGGAGCCGCCCCGCAAGAGGAATGACGCCGTTCTGGCCCGTGCGCTCAAGGCGGCTCCGGAACAGTTGAAAGCCGCCCACCGGGGCGCCTACGGCAAGCTTTACGACCGCGTTTCCCTGGACCTGGGAGAGACGGAGGACGCCACGGCGGAACTCCCCGTCAACGAGAGGCTGAAGAGATACAGGCAGGCGGTGGACGCCGGAAGGGACGCCCGTGATCCCGATCTGGAGGAACTGGTGTTCAACTTCGGCCGCTACGTCATCCTTTCCTCCTCCCAGCCGGGGAATCTGCCCGCCAACCTCCAGGGCCTGTGGAATTACAGCCTGATTCCGCCGTGGGATTCCGACTACCACAATAATATCAACATCCAGATGTGCTACTGGGGAGTGCTCCCCTCCAACCTGGCGGAATGTTATGACCCGCTGGTGGATTACATCCGGGAAATGGCGCCCTCCGCGCGTAAAATCACCCGGGAGGAGAAAGAGTTCAGGACGGCTGGCGGCAAGCCCGCTCCGGGCTGGACGGCCAGGACGGCCCAGAACATTTACGGGGGCCAGGGATTTAAATGGAACAAGCCCGCTTCCGCATGGTACGCCCTGCATCTGTGGGAACGCTACCTGTTCACGATGGACAGGGAATACCTGAAAACGACGGCTTACCCGATGATGAAGGAAATCTGCCGTTTCTGGGAAAGCCAGCTCAAGCCCCTGCACGCGGGAGGAAGCAACTTCCGGACGGAGGACAGGAAGGTGACGCCGGAAATAATCTCCCGGGAGTTGAAGGACGTGAAGGAAGGAACGCTGGTGGCTCCGATGGGCTGGTCCCCGGAACACGGCCCCAGGGAGGACGGCTGCGCGCATGACCAGCAGATTGTCTGGGAATTGTTCCATGATACCGTACAGGCCGCGGAAATCCTGGGCGTGGACGCCGCCTGGAGGAAGGAACTGGCCGCCAAGAGAGACCTTCTGGCCGGTCCCAGGGTGGGGGAGGATGGCCTGCTGCTGGAATGGATGATCGCCCGCAAGCCGGGCGGCTCCTGGGACCCGCGCCACCGGCACACGTCCCACCTGTTTGCCGTTTATCCCGGCAACCAGATCAGCCCGGAAAAGACGCCGGAATGGGCGGAAGCCGCCCGTAAATCCCTGCTGGCGCGCGGAACCACGGGGGATTCCCGCCGCTCCTGGACCTGGGCGTGGCGCGCCAGCCTCTGGGCGCGTTTTCTGGACGGCAATAAAGCGTATGAAATGCTTCAGGGCATGATGCGCCACAGCATGATGGACAGCCTGTTCACCACGCATCCGCCCATGCAGGTGGACGGGACCATGGGCATCGTGGCCGGCTTTGCTGAAATGCTGCTCCAGTCCCGCACCGGGCGCCTGCATCTTCTGCCGGCTCTGCCGGAAGCCTGGAAAAACGGGAGCGTGCGCGGACTGAAAGCCCGCGGCAACATTACCGTGGACATGGACTGGAAGGACGGCAGGGTAACGCAGTTCCGCCTTTCCTCCCCGGTGGCGCAATCCGTCCGGGTGGCGCAATCCGTCCGGGTGGCCGCCAATGGCACGGAAAAGACGTATGAACTGACGCCGGAGACACCCGTCAAAGGCAGTTGAGGGCCCCTGGTGTCCCTTCACGCCGTTACAGTTGTTTTTCAGCAGGTACAGCCTTGTTTCTGTTGTAATGCGCCCCATTTGCCAAGGGAGTAATGCGCCCGCTGATGCCCGGATGAACAAAAGGGCTTGTGCCTGTAACGGGAAGTCGGGGCACGGAATGAGTTTTTGACATTTCCACAGGCGGATATTAAAATTAGTAGAATGGAAGATGCGCCTTTGAATACGGATTTTATCAATTTAACGGCGGACAATCTGGCCAGTGAACATTTATGCTGCATTATCCGTAGCCGGGCCCCCCATCCGGGCGTTGAAGCAAAGCGGCAATGGCTTTCCGGCCGGATCAGGGAAGGCCACGTCTTTAGAAAGTTAAATGCCAAGGGAGTGGTTTTTATTGAATATGCCCCTCTGGAGACGGCCTGGGTTCCCATCCTTGGGGACAACTACTATTATATATATTGCTTGTGGGTTTCCGGCAGCTACAAGGGGAAAGGGTATGGAAAATTGCTGATGGAATATTGTCTGGCTGATGCCAGGAAAAAGGGCAAATCAGGCGTTTGCATGCTCGGAGCTGAAAAACAGAAAGCGTGGCTTGCCGATCAATCCTTCGCGAAGAAGTTCGGCTTTGAGGCGGTGGATGCTGCCAGTCATGGCTATGAACTGCTTGCTCTTTCCTTTGACGGAACAACGCCGAGGTTTGCGCCGAATGCCAAAAAGGGGAGAATTGAGAGCCGGGAGCTGACAATTTATTATGATATGCAATGCCCCTTTGTGCATCAAAACATTGAGATCATAAAACGGTACTGTGGAGAGAACGATGTTCCGGTATCTCTCATCAGGGTGGATACGCTGCAAAAAGCAAAGGAATTGCCCTGCGTCTTCAATAACTGGGGCGTGTTTTACAAGGGGAATTTTGAAACGGTGAATTTGTTATTGGACATTGCCAATCTAAAAAGAATCCTCAAGAAATGAGTTGAGCCGGCGCTTTCATAAAATAGTCAGGCTGTGTGGTTGCACCTTCCCGGTGCAAGTCATTCTTCCTTTCCTGCCTTTTTCAAGAATAGCAGGCAGGGAACCGATGCTTATTGCGGGTTTCCATGCTCCGCCTTTATGAACGTGAGTGCCCGTTCCATCAAGGAACAGGGGGGCTGCCAATGGAACAGCCTGCTTCCTTTTGCCCCTGCAACCGCTGTTCACGCCAATAAAAAACAGGCACGCCTTGCAGCGGCCTGTTTTCTGAACGGGAAATCCGCCCCGGCCTGGAAGCCCGCTGTAAAGGCGGAAAAGCTCCAGACCGGGGAGGGAATGATTTTTTTACTGAACGATGCCCAGCGGAGCGGTCGTCTTCCAGTCTCCGCGGGTGAAGTCCGGGAACACCTGGGGGATGCCGCCCTGGGCCACGGAGTATTCGGAAAGCTCGGAGACAGAGGACCAGAAGGCGCCTTCGTAAACGTTCTGGTCCATCGGTTCGCCATTGCGGAGGCATTCGATGATGCGGTAAAGCATCACGAAGTCCATGCCGCCGTGGCCGCCCATCTTCAGGGCCAGCGGGCCGACTTTTTTCCAGAGCGGGTGATCGTACTTTTCAAAAATGGGGGCCAGTTTTTCGTTGCCTTCAATCCATTCGTGATAGTTGCCGTTGCCCAGCTTTTCACCGGCCACGCGGGTCGGGAAGCCGGCCAGCGTGCCCAGCGTGCCCTGAATGAGGTTCAGGCGGGAGTAGGGGCGCGGGCTGGTTTCATCCCATTCCACCAGGATGGTGCGGCCCATGGTGGTCTTGATGATGGAGGTGTTCATGTCGCCGCAGGCGAAGTCCAGCTTGTTCCACTTGTGGTCCGCCGGGAAATTCTTCTTGGCGTACGCGGCTCGGCCCAGGGCCGGGCTGGAGAAGGAAACGAGCCTGCCGAAGCAGTCGTCCTTGCGGGCCAGGTTCATGTACTGCGCGATGGGGCCTAGGCCGTGCGTGGGGTAGACGTTTCCGTTGCGCTTGGCGTAGTGGTAGGTTCTCCAGGAGCCGGTGCCGCGGTCCACCTGCTTCATCTGGCCGCGCAGTTCGTGGATGTAGGCGGCTTCCCCGTACAGCAGGTCGCCGATGACGCCCTGGCGCACCATGTTCAGGTACATGAGTTCTTCACGTCCGTAGTTGACGTTTTCCATCATCATGCAGTGTTTCCGGGTTTCCTCGGAGGTGTTCACGATTTCCCAGAGTTCCTTGATGGAGACGGCCATGGGCACTTCCACAAAGGCGTGGGCGCCCATCTTCATCACGTCGCAGGTGACGCGGCAGTGCCATTCCCAGCTGGGGCAGACGATGACGGCATCCGGCTTGACTTCCTTCATCATGCGCTTGTAGTCTTCCGGGCCGTCCGTGAAAATGGGGGGGCGCTTGCCCGTCTTCTTTTCCACCAGCGCCGCATTGCGTTCCGCCCAGTCCTTGTACAGGTCACAGATGCCGACGACTTCCGCACCCTCAATGACGGCCATCTGGCCCACGTGCATGGAACCGCGTTCGCCCACGCCGACAAAGGCCACGCGGACCTTGTCCAGCTTGGGGGCCCTGAAGCCGCCCATGTAAATGGCGCCGGGCTTGCGCGGGGGCCACGTGGTCATGGGGCCGATGATGTTCGGGTCCGGGACGGTAATCTTCCGGGGAGCCAGAGGGGCCACTTCCTGGGCGTTGGCAAAGGGACCGGCAGCCAGGGCGCCGGTAGCGAGGCCCAGGGTCTGAAGAAAACGACGGCGTGATGATGAATTATCCATGGATGGTAAATGTAGGGAAGGATTTGAATCCTTAGTTTGCCATAGATACCGGGGCTTGAGAATCTTTCTTTCACGGATGGTGTAAAAAATATATTCCCATGTGGGGAAGATATTTCCCATGCCGGAGGCGAAGAAGCAGGGGCTTTCCAGGACACATGGGCACGAAAAAGGCCCCATTCCTGCCGCAGTGCGGGAAGGACGGGGCCTGTCGGTTGCATTTCTCCGGTTGTGCCGATGTTGCATGCCGTTGCTTGGGAGTGAACAGGGTGAGCGTATCGCTTCACCGCGTTCCGAAGCATCGGCCCTGCATCGGAGTACATCCGGAGTGGGTTGCGTAGTGCCGCCGGCAGTGGTGCTGTTTCCGTTCCTGGCGACGGGGAAGATCATTCCGTTTCTTGCGGCTTCATATTCAGGGAACCTTGACGGGGTCCGCGTGCCGTAGAATCGGGATCATCTTCCCGGTCGTTTTGAAGGGGTCCGGTTACTGCGCCGTACCAGCGGCGGGAAGTGTTGGCGCGGCAAGCCTGGCATAGGCTTCATTCAGCGCCTTGCCCAGCCTGGGGCGGAAAACGGTGGTGGTGGGCAGCTGCGTGCCTTCCATGTCACAGGAACGGAGGATTTCCGGAATGGACGAGCCTAACGCATGCTTCATGATATTCATGCAGTCTTCCAGGTCCACGCCGTACTTTTCCTCCATCAGGTTTTCTATACGGTCCGCCATCTGCTCCATCCTCTCAATCTGTTTTTTAGTCAGAATCGGCTGAATGGTCGCGTTCGGGTCGGGGACGTAGCTGGTCAGCATTTCAATGGCCCGTTTCAGGTCTTCCGGCAAATCAGTTGCATTGCCGCTGTTGAGGACCTGAGCCAGAACCTGGTAGCTGCTGGTGGCGTTTTCGTCATAATCATGAATGCCTGAGGCCAGCGCCACGCCTGCGATGCTCTGCACGTAGCGGGCTACTTCCGGGGAATAGTTGCCTTCCACAAACGTGGAGGGAACGTCATCCGCGTAAGCCTGCATGGCGGCCTGGCAGGCGAGGGAACCGATGGTACCCACGCACAGTGTCTTGATGATGGACGAGACGATTTTCATGATTGAAACTCCTGTTGAAGCTTCCCGACTGGAACGGTCCGGTGAACCGTTTGTAGCAAGTGAGACTCCGCAGCCCCTGATTTTGTTCAAAAGATTTTTTGAATGATTAAAATCAGGCGCCCATGCGGCTTCCGTGCCTTCCGGCGGTATTCCGCCTTCCGTAACTTTTCCGCGGCCCCTTGCGGGATGCGGAGCGGTTTTCCTGCATGGAGTTTTTCCTTTCCCTCTGTGTGCCGGGAACCGTTTGCAATTCAGACGGTACGGCGGCGCTGGAGGAGTGGACGGGAAGGAGGCGCCCCAGCAGCTTGTGCACGTCCCTGGCTTTTTTGATTTCATCCGGGGAGCAGAGGGCGATGGCTTGCCCGGCGGCTCCGGCGCGTGCCGTGCGGCCGATGCGGTGCACATAGACCTCCGGTTCTTCCGGCAGATCGTAGTTGATGACGAGCTGCACGTCTTTCACGTCAATGCCGCGGGCGGCGATGTCCGTGGCGACGAGAATGGGCGTTTCCCCGGAACGGAATTCCCGGAGCATGCGTTCACGCGTGCCCTGGCTTTTGTCGCCGTGGATGGCGGAGGCCGGGTGGTCCTTTCCGGTCAGGAAGGAGGCCAGGCGGTTCGCGCCGTGCTTGGTCCGGGTGAAGATGAGCGTGCGGCCCGGCTGTTCCTGCTGTTCCAGCAGATCCAGGGTAAGGGGCCTTTTTTCCGCCTGGGAGCCAACCATGCAGAGGGACTGTTCCACCCTGTCCGCCGTGGCGGCCGGGGGGGTGACCATCACCGTTTCCGGTTCCTGAAGCAGGGACTGGGCCAGTTGCAGAATGTTGTCCGGCATGGTGGCGGAGAACATCTGGGTGTGGCGTTTCTTCGGGATTTTGGCGACGATCTTTTTCAGGGCCGGAGCGAAGCCCATGTCCAGCATGTGGTCCGCTTCGTCCAGAATCAGGGTTTCCACACCGCCCAGGCTGACGGTCTGGCGTTCCAGATGGTCAATCAGCCTGCCGGGCGTGGCTACCAGAATGTCCAGGCCGCCGGCCAGCTTCTTGAACTGGGGGGCGTAGCCCACGCCGCCGAAGATGACGGCGGTGGACAGGTTCAGCCCTTTGGCATAAGCGCAGATGTTGTCATGAATCTGCGCGGCCAGTTCCCGGGTGGGGCTCAGGATGAGCGCCCTTACCTGGCGGGCAAGCGGCTTTCTGGGATGTTCTGAAAATTGTTGAATAAGGGGCAGGGCGAACGCGGCCGTTTTGCCGGTTCCGGTCTGCGCCAGTCCCATCAGGTCCTTGTTCTGCAGCAGCAGGGGGATGCAGGCTGCCTGGATGGGGGTGGGGGTCTTGTACTCCAGTTTCTCCAACTGGCGGAGAATGGGAGCCGACAAGCCAAGCTCCCTGAATGTGGTGGATACCATGTCTGTTTATATGTCTGTGAATGCGCCTCGGCTGCAATGAACTGACGGAATCACGACAATAGCGGAACAAAAAGAAGCCCGCAGGAGCGATACTGAAAGGATCAATACGGAGACGCCCGTATTCCGCCAACCGCAAATGACTATCAAAAATCAACAACCAAGCACCATTCGGCGGGAACAGGGCCATAAAAACACGGCAAAGGACAGCCGTCAAGAGAAATAAAAACGTCCTGCACGTCATGAATCCTTTTCCGTCAGTTCCGGAAGAGGCTGGAGATGGAACCCGGTTGGCGGCCATCAAGGAGAAACGGCCTGTAGGAGCATGGAGCGCGGCAAGTCCTTGCGGCAACTGGATACCGGATTGAGATTTAGCTAATTACTTCTTTAAAAAAGCTTGTGCCCTCCTGCGGAATATCAAGTCAGTTTCCGTAAAGGCCTGCGGCTCTCTTGGCGCGCATCACAGGCTGTCCGGAGGGATGTATTTCAGCGTTGCAGGAATTTGCGCGCGCCCACGCAGTAAACGGCTCCGGAATAAACGGTCAGGATGATGGAGCCCCACAGGGTGAATTGGTACAGGAAGTTGGAAGCTCCGGACCCGTACCACAGGCAGAGCGCCGCAAGCTGGTCCAGGAAGGAGGGCAGGTATTCCGGCGTGTGCGTCCAGGTCAGGGCCAGCAGGGAGGCGATGCAGAAAGCCAGCTGGAAGGCGGTTTTCCATTTGCCGGACGTGCCCGCGGGGATGATGACGCCGTGGTCCTGCGCGATTTGGCGCAGGCCCGTGACCAGGAATTCCCGGCTGATGATGAGAATGGTGACCCAGACGGGGCACAGCCCCACGCCCGTCAGGTAAATGAATGCGGCGGAAACGGCAATCTTGTCCGCCAGGGGGTCAATCAGCTTGCCGAAGGTAGTAACCTGGTTCAGGCGGCGGGCCAGGTAGCCGTCCAGCCAGTCCGTGCAGGCCGCCAGGATGAAGGTGACCAGTGCGGCCAGGTATCCCCAGGAATACTGGTCCGCTATGCTGACCGCTGCCGTGAAGACGACTACCAGGGCAATCCGTGTCAGGGTGATGGCGTTAGGCAGGTTCAGCATACGCGGTTATTAGGGGGGAGATGACGCCCCGTAGCAAGCTTTTTTGCAGGATTCCGGAATTAAATTTCCGGCAGGCGGAGCACGGAAAAAAGCAGGCAGAACAGGGGGCGGGAAAGGGTGGGTGGCAGGTTTTAATCCGCAATCAGCTTGTTGAAATCTTCCTCGGAAATGACGGGTACGCCCAGCTTGACGGCCTTGTCCCGCTTGGAGCCCCCGCCGCTGCCTGCCAGGAGGTAGGAGGTGGATTTGGAAATGGCTCCGGTGGCCTTCCCCCCGTGAGCGGCAATGAGTTCTTCAAAGTAGTCCCGCGGATGGCTCAGCGTACCGGTGATGACGAAAGTTTTGCCGGACAGGGCCCCCGCCGGGATTTCCAGAAGGTTGGCCCGGTAGGACTGGGACTGGGGATTGATGCCCAGGCCGCGCAGAACGTCCATCGTATGGTTCCCCGCCGCGGAGGTGAAAAAGCTCTGGAGGGATTTGGCCGCCGCCACGCCGATTTCGGAGCCATAGCTGAACTTGGCCGTGTTTTTGCGCAGGTAGCCCGTTTCCAGATAGGGGGCGGTCAGGCGGTCGATTTCATCTGTCAGTTCCTGATGGCGTTCCTGCACCGCCTCTGCGGAAAGCGCGCCTTCCTTCACCGCCTTCCTGTTTTCACGGGTGTTGGGGTTGGTTTTGGCGGCTTGTTCCATCAGCTCGTCCAGGCGTACAATGTCCCGGAGGTAGGGGGAGTCCGCCACATGTTCCAAGTCCGGGTGCGTGTCCGCCAGCGCCTTGGCGACTACTTCCCCCACCAGGGGAATGCCGAAGGCGATGAGCCAGCGTTCCAGCGGAAGCTCGCGCGCGTATTGCAGGGCGTCCAGCGCTTTCTGGGCATTCTTTTCCCCATACCGGCGCGGTTCCTCCGGAGTGCCCAGGTTCAGGTTGGCGAGCTGGTCCAGTTTCAGGAAGAAAAGGTCCAGGGGGGAGGATGCCAGCCCGGAGCTCCTCAACGCTTCCGCTACGGAAGAGCCGATGCTTTCCACGTCCAGCGCGGAACGGGAGCAGAAATGGGTGATGCCGGATACGGCCTGGGCCGGACAGGTGAAGTTGGTGCAGCGCCAGGCCACTTTTCCCTCTTCCTTCATGATGGGGTTGCCGCACGCGGGGCAGAGGCCTCCGGTGGCCTCCAGAATGCTGTAGGGCCTGGCATCCGCCGGGCGTTTGGAAAGGATCACCTTCAGGATGGCGGGGATGATTTCCCCCGCCTTTTCCACCAGAACGGTATCACCGATGCGGACGTCCTTCCGGTCGATTTCATCCTGGTTATGGAGGGTGGCCCGGGAGACGGTGGAGCCGGAAAGCAGCACGGGCTTGAGTTCCGCCACGGGCGTCAGCACCCCGGTGCGGCCCACCTGCACGGTGATGTCCAGCAGGGGGGTCTCCTTCTGTTCCGGGGGGAACTTGTATGCAGCGGACCAGCGGGGCGCGCGCGCCGTGGCGCCCAGAGCTGCCCGCGTGGCCATGGAGCTGATCTTGATGACGGCGCCGTCCGTGCCGTAGGGGAGCGCGTGGCGTAGTTTGTCAATGTCCCGCACCGCCTGGCGGGTGGCTTCCAGGGTATCCGTATAATACACCGGCTCATTGGCGGGAATGCCGCAGCGGTGCAACATGTCCCAGAAATCCTTTACGTTCTTCAGTTCCGGCCCTTCATAGGCGCCCAGTCCGTGGGCCAGGAAGGCCAGAGGCCGGGCGGCTACCTGCCTGGAATCCAGCTGCTTGAGGGTCCCGGCGGTGGCATTGCGCGGATTGGCGAAGGCGGGGAGCCCTTCCGAGTCCCGCTCTTCATTCAGTTTGGCAAAGGCTTCATTGGGCATGAATACCTCTCCGCGCACCTCCAGCACGGGAGGGGCCCCAGCGGGAAGGGTGGGGGGGATGCTGCGGATGGTGCAGACGTTGGCCGTCACGTCATCCCCCACGTCTCCGTCCCCGCGCGTGGCCGCATAAGCGAGCCGCCCGTCGCGGTACATGATGGATATTGCCACTCCGTCAATCTTGGGTTCCACGGAGACGGGCACCTGCTCCGTTTTCAGCGTCTTGGCCAGCTTGTTGTAAAATTCCACCAGTTCCTCATCCGGAACGGGAGCGTCCCGCTGCTCAAAAATGTCATCAATGGACAGCATGGGAACCGTGTGCCTGATCTGGTTGAACCCCTGGAGCGGAGCACCCCCTACGCGGCGCGTGGGTGAATCCGAGTCAGCCAGTTCAGGATGGGCCTGTTCCAGTTTTTCAAGCTCCAGGAACAGGGCGTCATACTCCGCATCGGAAATCTCCGGTTCCGCCTGTTCATAATACAGCTGGTTATGGCGGCGCAGTTCGGAACGCAGGTGGTCCGCGCGGCGGCGCATGGCTTCCTCCGCCTGGTCCGGCTGGGCGGCCGCGTCATTCTCCGCCTGCTGTGGCGTCTGTTTGCCGGACGCCAGGGAAAAAAGGTCTTCCTCCATAAGGAAAATGAGTGAAAAAGAGGGCTATTTGCTCAGTTTAATGACGGAACAAGGCGTTTTGGAATGTTCATGCGCCTTGAACAGGACCGTGCCGTTGACGGCGGGAAGGACGGTATTGTCCCCCAGCAGAACGGCCTTGGAATAACCCTTTGGCAGGGTGACGGCTGTGCCTTCATCCTCCTCGTACCCGGTGGAATCCAGAGGCTGCATGCGGGCGTACTCCGCGCCTTCCGTCAATTCCTTCATGGTCCCTTCACTGGGCGGCTGGGCCGGGCCCTTGTCCGGCGGCGGGGTCAGGAACACGAAAATGTCTCCGTTCCGGTTGATGGAGGCGGGCTGGTCCAGTTCCGTAAAGGCCCGCGTGCCGTATACGGCCTCTCCGTTGATCTTGAGCCACTGGCCCACGCCGCGCATGGTGGCGGCCACTTTTTCCGGAATGGTGCCGTCCGCCATCGGGTTTACGTTCAGCAGGAGGTTGCCTCCCTTGGTGACGCATTCCACCAGTTTTTCAATGACGGTTTCCGGGGACTTGATGTTGGTGTCATACCGGTTGTAGCCCCACTTGTCGCTCACCGTCATGCAGGACTCCCAGTCCACGCCGGGATAGCCGCGCCGGGGGATGAAGCGTTCCGGGGTGATGTAATCCCCGCAGCGCAGGTCCAGCGTGCCGGCCTGGTCCCTGTTTAATCCGGAGTAGGCGTACAGGCGGTTGTTCATGATGACGGCGGGATTGATGGAGCGCACCATGTCCATCAGTTCCGGTGCTTTCCAGCCCCTGGCGCCCTCCATGGCTCCCTGGGAATAATCCCACCACATGATGTCAATGGGCGCGTAACGGGTCATGAGCTCCCTGACCTGCGCGTGCAGGTACTTCTGGTAGGCGGCGTGGTCCCGCGGGATGTTCTTCTTTTTAAGCATCTCCGCCTGCCCGGCGGGATAGCAGAGGTCCGGGCAGATGGTGTTGTCATAAGACGGATGGTGCCAGTCAATGACGGAGTGGTAAAGGCCCACCTTCAAGCCGCGTTTGCGGCAGGAATCCACGTATTCCCGGATGATGTCCCGGTTGATGGCGCTTTTGGCGTCGTAATCCGTCTGGGCGCTGTCAAACAGGCCGAACCCTTCATGGTGCTTGCTGGTCAGCACCACGTACCGGCATCCTGCGTCCTGCGCAAGCTGCGCCCATTCTTCCGTCAGTCCTTCCCTGGGCTTGAACAGGGGGAGGGCTTCCGCGGCGTAGGAGTCCGTATCCGCCTCCACGTTCTTCTGAATCCATTCGGACCCGCCGGGCTTGCCTTTCCATTCCCCGGCCAGCCCGGAATACAGGCCGTAATGGATGAACATGCCGAATTTAGCGTCACGCCACCACTCCATGCGGCGGCTGCGTTCCTCCGCCGTTTCCTTCACGGCGGCGTGGTTGGCGTCCGCGGGCAGGGGGAGAACGGGAACGGGTGCGGAGAATTCAGCGGGAACCGGAGCGGGAGCATCCGGCGCCGTGTTTCCGCTGCGCAGCTGGGCTGCAAATGCTTCATCCAGGGCCAGGGCGGGTTGTCCGTTCTCCGTAACGATTTTAGTGGCGCCCTGCTGGGAGAAGGCCGGAAGCCCCAGGGCTGCGGCCAGGGCGGCAATCGTGGCGATATTCATGATCTTTCAGAATGGTGTGAGGATAGGGGAAGGCCGGACCGGTCAAACGACGTCCGTATCCGCGTAACTGCCCAGGATTTTCAGCATGGAGCAGTGCTGTTCCAGCTCCGGAAGGGTCTCCCGGAGGGGGGATTCCTGGATGTGGCCCACGGCGTCTATATAAAACACGTATTCCCAGTTAATGGCCTTGGAGGGGCGGGATTCAATGCGGATCAGGTTGTTGTTATGCCTTTGGAAGCAGTTGATGACTTCCGCCAGGGTGCCGGGCTTGTGCTGGATGCGGATGAGCAGGGACGTGCGGTCCCTGCCGCTGGGCTGCGTGTCCTGGCGGCCGATGACGACAAAGCGGGTGGTGTTGCCGGGCTGGTCCTGGATGTCCTCTTCCAGAATATTCAGGCCGAACAATTCCGCGGCCAGGGGGCAGCCCAGGGAGGCGCCGCCCATGGACGCGTTCTCCTTGGCAAGAATGCTGGCCTTGGTGGTGGAGGACGTCTCCACGACTTCCGCGTTCGGGAAGTGCCGCAGAATCCAGTTCCGCGTCTGGCCGAGCGCCTGGGGATGGGAATACAGGATGCGGATGTGCTCCCGCGGAACGTCCGCCATCAGGGCGTAGCGGATGTTCAGGTTGATCTGGGCGCAGATTTTCAGGGAGGAGGTGGCGAAGAGGTCCATGACGGTGGAGACGGCCCCTTCCGAGGAATTTTCCACGGGCACCACGCCGTACTGCGCCTTGCCCAGGTCAACCATGTCAAATACGTCCTTGAAGCTCTGGCAGGCGATCAGCTTGCAGCTCTTTCCGAACTGCTTGAGCGCGGCCTGATGGCTCCAGGTCCCCTTGGGGCCCAGGTAGGCGATGGTAAGGCCGCCTTCCAGGAAAAAGGAGCAGGAAATGATTTCACGGTAAATGGCCTGGAGGGAAGCCTCCGGAAGCACGCCCGCGTTCAGGCTGTTCAGCTTGTTGAGCAGGGCCGTTTCCCGTTCCGGAACGAAAATGGGGGAATCATGTTCCTTTTTAATGCGCCCGACTTCATGCACCCAGCGGGCGCGGTGTTTCAGCAGTTCCACGATTTGGGCGTCCACCTCGTCAATGGCCAGGCGCGCCTTCGCCAGGGCGGCGGTCTGTTCATCCGGATTTCCGCTTTTCTGCTGCCGGGGGGAAATGTCCGGAGAGGCTCCCTCTCCGTGGTTGGTATTCTCCATGTCTCTGTGAAAGCTGAGTGTTTAAAGCCGCGTCAGGGTAGCGGTTCCGGGGGGGCAAATCAAGATTAAAGGGGCGTTGCCTCCATGGCGGATTCTTCTTGCCTGCACGGAAGATGCGGGGTAGGTTTATTCCTCCTCAACATGATGAAGAAACCATTGTTACTGATTGCCGTGGCGTGCTGTGCGTGCGCCGTTTCCCATGTGGCCCGTGCCCAGAAGGCGGAGCCCGTGAACGTTTATGTTTCCGGCGTCTCCGTGTCCTTCCCTGATCCTGCCAGGGTGGATGACATATTCAACAAAAATAAGAAAGCCGTGGAGGTGGTGCTGGGCTTCGTTGCTCCCAGGGGCTGTAAATTCGTTAGCGGCGGTGAGGACTCACAGCTTGAAGTTACGGATGGCCGCGGCGCCAGGACAAAAGCCAAATTCGACAATTTCTTTACCCGCATTGCTGATTCCGGAGCATTTGCCAAACATACCCTGGGGCTGAAACAGAGGCCCGTGTTTCCCCTGAAGCTGGACGGAGTGGTTAAAATGAAGGTTTCCGAGGGAACCGCGACTTTGCCCGGCCAGGAATTTGACGCACGCAAGGGCGCCAAATTCAAGGTGGAAGGCATGGAGATTACCGTGAAGGCCGCTAAGGGGCAGGGCAAGGCTTCCGGTGAAGTGGAACTGGAATTCAACGACACGCTTAATGTGGAAGAAATAACGCTGACTGACGCGGAAGGCGGCAAGCTGGAGGTCATGGACATGTCCCAAAGTTCGTTCAGCTTCGGTTCTGTCCCTTCCCGCACTTATACGTACCAGGTAAAAAACATGCCCGCTAAAATGAAAGCCGCGGTGGTGGTGAACAAGGGCGTCAAAACCATGGATATTCCCGTGAAGGTGGCCGTGGACTTGAATGCTCCCGCCAAGTAGACGGCATGAAGGGGACTACATTACGGCAGACGATCATACTTGACTGCTATTTCATTCATTGATAATGATGATGGTATGAAGAAATCTATCAAACTTTGCTCTGTCATTTTAACGCTTGCCGGATGCGGTGCCGCCGGAATTGTTCCCGCCTGGGCGGACAGCCCTGCCTCCAATACTGCGGAAGCGGCTGTTTCTCCCGTGGGAAAGGCGCTGGAGAAAGCTGATTTTTTAACCAGGGATAGGCCGAATCCGAAAGCCAAATATTACCTTTTCCTGTATTCCGCCAGCTGGTGCGGCCCCTGCTGCCGGGAGATGCCCCATGTGGTGCGGACCTACCGCAAGGTGCGCCAGACGGATGATGTGGAACTGGTGCTGTTTTCCTGTGACAAGACGGAAGAGGCCGCCAAGGCATGGGCCAGGGAGGAGCGGATGAAGTTCCCCATCATCAAGCCGAAGAAAGGGAACGGCATACCCGGCTACAAGCCGGGCGGCTCCATTCTGCGGCTGGGGATTGTGGACGGCACGGGCAAGGTCATCATTACGGGGCATCCGGCCACGCTGCTGAAGGACTGGCGCAAGTACTGCAAGCCGGAGGCAGGCAAAAAATAAGGGCCTCTGGGTGGTGCTTCTTCCTTTTCCTGGAGCAGAATCGCTTCAGCTCCGTTCTCCGTTTTCCTCCATGGGGCGGGGTGCCGGGATGGCTCCGTAAAGCCCGTTGGGGAAGAGCTGGAGCCACGGCGTATATTCCGGCGGGACGGGGGCTTCAAACTCCATGCGCTTTCCTGTGCGCGGGTGGTCAAAGCCCAGGCGCCACGCGTGGAGCATGAGCCTGCCGGGTTTGGCCTTCTGCCGTGCAGGTTTGGCGTAAATGGGGTCCCCGATGAGCGGATGGCCCAGATGGAGCATGTGCACGCGTATCTGGTGCGTCCTGCCCGTGTGCAGCGTGCACAGGACCAGGGAGGAATCCGTGGCCGGATCTGCGCAGAGCAGGTCGTAGTCCGTAATGGCGGCTTTCCCGGAGCCCGGATTGACTACAGCCATTTTCAGGCGGTTGACGGGGTGGCGGCCGATGTGGGTGAACACCGTGCCGGAGCTTTGGGAGGGAATGCCCTGGACAACGGCCAGGTAGCGTTTTTCCGTGCTGCGGGCCGCGAACTGCGCCGTCAGGGACTGGTGGGCGCCGTCATTCTTGGCGATCACCAGGCAGCCGGACGTGTCCTTGTCCAGGCGGTGGACGATGCCGGGGCGTTCCACGCCGCCGATGCCGGAAAGATCCCCGCAATGGTGGAGCAGGGCGTTCACGATGGTGCCGTCCGGGTTGCCGGCTGCCGGATGCACGACCATGCCGCTTTCCTTGTTGATGACCACCACGTCTTCATCCTCATACAGGATGTCCAGCGGGATGTCCTGCGGCTGGGCTTCCGCCGGTTCCGGCTCCGGAATGCTGACGGTGATGGAATCCCCGCGGGCGACGGGGCTTTTGGGCTTGGCCGGGGAGCCGTTGACCAGCACGTCCCCGCTTTTGATCAGGCTCTGGATTCTGGAACGTGAAAGTTCCGGAAGGTGGGCGGCAAGGTATTGGTCCAGGCGGATTTTCCCGTCGGCGTCGTCCGTGGTCAGGTTCATGCTCCGTAGCGTTTGGTCAGTGGCTGTAGGCGGCGGGCGGCAGGTCAATGAACGTGCAGTCCAGTCCGTAAACGTCCTTGAGAAGAAGCCCCAGGGCCTTCACGCCGAATGTTTCCGTGAAGTAGTGGCCGCCGAAGACCAGGTTGATGCCCAGTTCCCGGGCCATGGGGATGTTCCAGTGGGAGCCTTCCCCGGTGACGTAGGTGCGGCAGCCGAGGGCCGCCGCCTGGGCCAGGTCATCCCCGGCTCCTCCGGAACAGATGAAAACGTCCCCGGCCGGGGCATCAGGGGAATCCGCCCAGAAAGCCTGCACGGGAGCGCCCAGGACGGCTTCCAGCCGCTGGGCCAGCTCCCGGCACGTGCCGGAAAAGTCCCCGTGCGTCCCCAGGGACACGCCGTGGTAGTCCAGCCCTTCGTTGGAACATGGCCGGATTCCGCAGGCCTTTGCCAGCAGGGCATTGTTGCCGTATACGGGATGGACGTCCAGCGGAAGATGGGCGGCATAAATCGCCAGGTTCCCGTCCATGGCTGCCTTCAGCTTCCGGTACGCGATGCCCGTGACGGGCTGCATGGACTGCCAGAAAATGCCATGGTGAAGAAGGAGCAGGTCCGCTCCGGTGTCCAGCGCCGCATGAATGGCTTGTTCCGAGCCGTCCACGGCGGCGGCCACCCTGGAAACAGTGCCGCCGTTTTCCAGTTGAAGGCCGTTCAGGGCGCGGGGGGCGTCCGGAATGGAATCTACGGAGAGGATTCCGTCCAGAAAAGCGGTAACGGTGTGCAGCTCAGTACTCATGCGGGAGGAATGGTTAATTGTCTTCCGAGAGGCTGGCGCCGAGCAGGCGCACGGCGTCCATATTCAGGATAAAGTAATTCGGGGAGGTATTCACCCTGCCGTAATAAAATCTGCTGTATCCGGCCTCTCCCGCCGGGGCGATCTCCAGCGTGATGACTTTTTCCTCCATTTCCGGTTCAGGGGCAAAGGTGATGTCGCTGGAGCCGCCATGGGGCTGGACAGGAGCCGCCTCCTTGTAAACCTGGAGGATGAGTTTCAGGCGGAAAACGGGATTCTTCAGCGCCTCGTGCGCTCTGGCGTCGGTATAGGGAAGCCAGGTGCTCACCTCCATCTTTTCCAGCTCGTCCAGATAGCGGTTGGCCCGGTTCGGATTAATGTTCAGGGTTTCATCCTTCCCGTCTTTGGAAGCCGTCCAGGAATCGTCCAGGCGATCGAATTTCAGGGCGAGAGGGCCTCCGGAACCGATGCGCTCCAGGTGCATTTCCTTGAGGTCGAACCTGCTGAACGAGAAGAGCTTCTTCTTCTTCCAGGCCAGGGCGTCCGTCAGCAGGTCCTTCATGTACGCGTTATCCAGCATGGCGACGGTGGGCTTTCCGGCCTGGCGGGCATACCAGGAACCGTCCGTCCCCTTGGAGAAGAAGACCGTCACGGGCGCGCGGGGCTCTTCACCGGGCTTGGGCAGCAGGGACATGGTGAGCGTCATCCTGGGATTGTCCAGCCCGTACACGGAAAGGTCCGTGGCCTTGTCCGACGCGAATCCCGCCACTTTCCCCAGCTTCACGGTTTTCAGCAGGGAGACCAGGTGCTCCGGATTGGCCTCCTGGTAGCTGGAGCCCTCCGCCGTGTACAGCCAGGTGGGCTTGATGCCCTTCTTTTCATCTCCCTGAATAAAACGGGCGATGGTGGGGTAATCCTGAAAACTCTTGCGGATGGAAAGCCCGGTTATTTTGTAGTCCCCGATGTCCGTGAGCTGCTTGGAGCGCAGAAGGCCCAGGTCCAGCGGAATGTTGCGCACGCCGGGCACCTCCTTGTTGGCCTCTGTGGTCTGCGCCAGCTCAAACACGGCCTTGCGGTCGGAAACCGTGGCCTTCACCAGTTCGGACATGCTCCCGTTGTCGGAAGGGGGGTAAATGCGGAGCGTGACGGGATTCTCCTCCTTTTCCAGTGACTTGCCGTCTTCCGTGCGTCGCCCGGTGAAATTCCTGATGGAGACGGAGGTGATCTGGTCATCCGTCATGTCCGGCACGCTGGTTTCCTCCGGATTGTACACGCGTACGGCGGTCAGCTTCTGGAGGGTGCCCAGCAGCACATCCATCATGGCCGGGTCCGTATCCAGGGAAAGGGGGTAGGTGATTTTCCAGGGGCCTCCGGGAACCTTCCGCTCCAGGGCGATGCGCTGGCCGTGGTTGTTGATTTCAATGGAGGCGGGCATGGCCGGATGCAGGAGCAGGGGGCGGTGGTCCCGGAGCTGGCGGATGCCGGACTTGAACAAGGGCAGGATATTGCCGGTGCCCACCAGAATGCGGGTGTCCCGTCCGTAGAAATCCGTCTGCATGTAAGTGGTGTCATCCGTGGTCTTGTTTTCCGGATCATCCACCAGCCAGGGCGCGAGGGAACCCAGCGTGTAGCGGGCCACGGTGGAGGAGCGCTTTCCGTCGTCGCTCATCTCCTTCAGGGTGATGGTCACGGGCGTGGTCTTCACGCCGAACTCCTTAAGGGATGCGGAATCAATCTTGTGCAGGGGCAGCGCGTCCACAATGCTGGTGGAATACGTATACTGGAGGATGGCCGCTGCGGCGCGGGGGTCCATGCGGTCGTCCCACGGCTTCTCGCACCACCAGACGCCGTTGGGCTTGCGGCGGAATTCAGCCACGTCTCCCACGCAATTGATGCGCATCCAGGAAACCTCGTTCATCTCCTCCCGGGTGTAGGGGAAAAGCCGTTCTCCGGAACTGAAGGCGGTGCGCCCGATGATGCGGGACAGGTTGCCGTCAACGGTCAGGAGCACCGCCGCGCCGATGGCGGCGAGGGTGACGAGGATAAGAAGGATGAAGCGGAATGTGCGCATGTGCTTCCGGTGATGGGCGTGGTGGAGTTAATGGCGGCGCGTGTTCCAGATAATCAGGGCAATCAGCAGCGCCAGCAGGGGAAGGCCGATGTTTGTCAGGAGTTCCAGAATGCCCAGGGCGTTGCGGTCCAGGTTCAGCTTGACGGTCAGGTCATGGCGGGAGCCGAGGCCGCGCAGCTCCTCACGGTCCGTCATCCAGCCGACCAGCGTGCGCATGAAGTCCCTCTGTTCCGGCTTGATCTGCTTGGGCTGGAGTAGGTCCGTATTGCCCAGCAGCACCAGGCGCCCGGTGGTTTTATTCTGGTTCACGTCCCCGGCGTTGCCGCGGATGAGGGCCGCGCCGATCATCAGGGGGCCGGGATTGTCTTCCTGCGGGTCAAACTTGGCGGGAAACTGATTGTACTTGGTTTCCCCGTAATAATCCTCCGTCGTGACCAGGAGGGGATACGGCGTGATGCGCTTCTGCTCCATCGCCGCGTTATCGGAATCCAGGATAAGGGAGATGCTTTCCCCTTCCAGCCCGGTGCTGGAATTCCAGAACTCCCGCGTGCAATTCAGGGAGGGCGCGAAAATGGCGTTAATCTCAAATACGGAGCGGTTGTTCCTGTTGCGGAGCATCACGCGGTCATTCTGCGGGCGCAGGCCCTGTTCACGGAGGAAGCGGTACAGCTGCCTGGGCGTATCCTGGAGGGGGTCCAGCATCACGAGAACGGCGGCGTTCGGGCGCGCCCAGTACCGTTGCAGCACCTCCGCCTCCTGCGGGGACAGGTCATACTTGGAGCCGATGATCATGAAACCCGCGGCGTCTTCCGGGATATCCTTCAGGCCGCTCATGCGGATGGGGACGAGCTGAAGGTTGACGGAACGGCAAATTTTGGCCAGGGTGGTGAAGATGCTCTCTTCCTGACTGTTGCTCAGGGCCTCGTTGAAATTGCTCTTGTCCGCGGCGATGTACATCTTGCGGGGTTCTCCGTTGGCCGCTCCGTAAATGCCGGCGGTCATCATGTCTTCAATCTGGAGCGCCACCGCTTTCGTGCTCTTGCCGTCCGGACTGGCAGCATACACGACGAAGGAATCACCGGGGAGGATGCGCACGTGGGCGGCGTCCGCCTGGGTGCCTTCAAACGTCTTGAGCGCTTTTTCCGTATCTTCCCGGGCGTCAATGATGACCAGGTTCTTCTTGAACTCAATCCCGTAAATATTCGCAATCTCCCGGGCCTTGTTCGGCTGGCGGAGCGGGTCCACATACTCCACCTTCACTTTTCCGTTGGAATAGCGCTCATACTCTTCCAGCAGGGAGCGCATGCGGGTGTAATTCTGCGTGGTGCGCAGGAAGGCGAACGTGACCTTGACGGGCGTCTTGCGGTCCTGGATTTCCGGAGACTTGAGCATGTTGATGCTCTGCTGGGAAATCTCGTAACGCTGGTCTTCCGTCAGGTCCCGGCGGTAATACTCATGGCAGCCCACGTAATTCAGGCACACGACGATGAGGAACAGCAGGAAAAGCTTGATCCAGGTCATCCAGGGGCGTTTGACCTTGCGGGCGGGGGGCTGGGGGGCTTCCATGGCCGCGGCGTGGTTATCTGGTGCTTCGCTCATAGATAAAAATAAAAAGGGGTGAAAGGGAAGGGTGAATCAGTGCTTCCAGCGGCGGTGGTCAATGATGCGGATGGTGACGGCCAGCGTCAGGACGGTCATAGTCAGGTAAAACACGATGGGGCGCGTATCAATCAGCCCCGCTGAAAAGCGGTCCAGATGTTCCGAGCAGGACATGTAGTGGAAAATCCCCGCTGCGGGGAATTCCCCCCATACCACGGGAATAAGCCCCATGAAGAAAATCAGCACCAGCAGGCCGATGGTGATGATGCCGGAGATAATCTGGCTGCCTGTCAGGGATGAAGCGAAAATGCCAATGGCCGTGAACCAGGCGCCGACCAGGAGCAGGATGGCGTACGCTCCGGCCCAGTCCGCCAGGCGGTAGGAAAGGACCATGCCTGCATCATAACCGTAAATCCACTGCACGATCAGGTTGGACCAGTCCGCCAGCAGGGGGTACAGCAGCATGGGCAGCCACAGGATGATGTAAAAGGCGTATGCGGAGAAATACTTGCCCAGGACCACCTGCCATGTCTTGATGGGCGTGGTCAGCAGGGATTCCAGCGTTCCCGTCTTCTCCTCCTCCGCCAGGGAGCGCATGGTGAGCAGAGGGAAGATGAACAGGAAATAAAACCAGAACATGGGGGAATGCAGGATGAAGAACAGGATGCCTTCCTTCTGCGGAGCCAGTTGGAAGGCCTTCAGCGTGCCGGACAGGGAAACGCTCTGCAAAGCCATGACGAAGGCCAGGATGACCCAGCCGTACGGGGTCGTCAGGTAGCTTCTGAGTTCTTTTCTGAAAATGGTGAGTACCGGAGACATGGGGAGAAAAGGAAAAATGAGGAGTGGTAATGGGGAAGGAACGGGAGGTTAATCTTTACGGGTCATTTCCACGAACACCTCTTCCAGGGTGGGGGTGTGGCGGTAAATATGGCGCAGGGGGCAGCCCTGTTCCGCAAGGAGGCGCGCGGCCTTCTCACGGGTATCCGTTCC
Source organism: Akkermansia muciniphila (assembly GCF_002884975.1). Lineage (NCBI taxonomy): Bacteria > Pseudomonadati > Verrucomicrobiota > Verrucomicrobiia > Verrucomicrobiales > Akkermansiaceae > Akkermansia > Akkermansia muciniphila. Next base: position 244,268 of record NZ_PJKB01000001.1, read on the forward strand.
GGCCTCCGCGCGTACGGTCAGCGTATGCCAGCCGTCGGCATCCGTGCCTTCATGGATCACCTTCTTCACGTGTTCCAGGGCTTCCAGCTTTTCCGTGATCCGGGCCAGGTCCCCGCGGAACTCCAGCGTGATCTTGCCGGCGGCGCGGAGGTTGGCCGTCAGGTTGGAGGGGGTATCCGCGGCCTTGATCGTCCCCTGGTCAATAATGATGACCTTGTTGCAGATCATCTCCACCTCACTGAGAATGTGGGTGGAAAGAATAATGGTGTGGTTGGCGGCAAGGCCTTTGATCAGCTCCCGTATCTGGCGTATCTGGTTGGGGTCCAGGCCATTGGTGGGCTCGTCCAGAATCAGCAGGTCCGGTTCCCCCAGCAGGGCGTCCGCCAGGCCCACGCGCTGGCGGTAGCCTTTGGAAAGGGTGCGGATCATCTTGCGGCGCACGGGCTCCAGGCCGCACTGCTCCACGACCTTGGAGACGGCAGGCCATATCTGCTTGGACCCAATGCCTTTAAGCCTGGCGCGGAACTTCAGGTACTCCGTCACGCGCTGGTCGTCGTAAAGGGGGACGTGCTCCGGCAGGTAGCCCAGGTGCTTGCGCGCCTCCAGGGGATTCTTGACGATATCGAACCCCGCAATCGTAGCGGTGCCGGAGGTGGGGGGCAGGTAGCCGGTCAGCATGCGTAAAGTCGTGGTCTTGCCTGCGCCGTTCGGCCCCAGGAACCCTACGATCTCCCCCTTTTCAATCTGGAAGGAGGCATTCTTTACCGCTTGAAAGCGGCCAAACTCTTTGGAAAGCTGGTCGGCGTGAATCATGGAATCAATGGGAACAGGGTGATTCTAATCCAAACCGCTCCCGTCTCAAGCTTATTCTCCCCTGCGCCGCGGAGACGCTGCCGCCGCTTGAAAAGCAATGCGTGCTGAAAAGGAACAGCGGCCGTTCCAACATACTGGGAGAGGGCTGCCGGGAAGGAAAATCAATCCTTCAAATCCTCCTCCAGCCGCAGGACGATGTCCCGCACGCGCACGTCCTCCTCCATGCGGGAGGCAACCAGCTTGTTGGCGTGAATGACGGTGCCGTGGTCACGGCCTCCGAAGGCGTGGCCGATGTCCTTCAGGGAGCACTCCGTCAGGCGGCGGCTCAGGTACATGGCGATCTGGCGGGGAAAGGCGATGCTGTTGGGGCGGCGCTTGCCGGTCAGGTCGCTCACCTTGAGCTCGTAAAAATCCGCCACGCGCTTCTGGATGGAATCCACGGTCAGGATGCGGCTGTTTTCCTCCCGCAGGATGTCGCGCAGAAGCTGCTCAATTTTGGCGATGTCCGGCATGTCCCCGGACAGGGACGTAAAAGTGGCTACGCGGAGCAGGGCTCCTTCCAGGCGGCGCACGCTTTTCTGGATGCGGCAGGCCAGAAACTCCAGAATCTCGTCTGACACGTTCATGCCGGCCCGGTCACGCTTGCTGCGCAGGATTTCCAGGCGCGCTTCATCGTCCGGAAGGTTCAGTTCCACCGTAAGGCCGGACTCCAGACGGGCGGCCAGGCGGGAATCCAGGTTGGAAATATCGCATGCGGCGGCGTCCGCGCAGATCACGATCGTCTTGTGGGCGTGGAACAGCTCGTCAAACGTATGGAGGAACTCCTCCACCGTCTTCTCCTTGCCGGAAATAAACTGCACGTCGTCCACCAGCAGGACGTCCGCCTTCCGGTACTTGCGGCGCAGCTTGGCAAAGCTCTGTCCGTTCTGGGTGCGGGAGGCGTCAATAAACTCATTGGCGAACTGTTCTCCGGTAACGTACACCACATTGGCGGAGGAATCCTGGTGAAGCACCTCATGGCCGATGGCCTGGAGCAGGTGCGTTTTTCCCACGCCGGACTTCCCGTACAGGAACAGGGGATTAAACAGGGCGCGTTCCGACTGGGCGATGGACAGGCCGGCCTTGTAGGCAAAGCGGCTGTCTTCATAAACCACGAAGGAATCGAACGTGTACAAATCATTCAGGGACGCCCGTGCTCCCGGGGTGCGTTGTTTTTTGGCCGGGGCGGCAGGGGAATCCTGTACCTGGGGCGTTTTGGTGCGGGAAGGAGCTTTTTGCGGCTGGCTTTCGGAAGACGTTATTGATGCAACCTCGTCCGCGCAGATAAACTTGACCTGGCGTTCCGTGCCCAGGGCCAGCATGGCGGCCTGCTTCAGTTCCGGGGTATAACTGTTCTCCACCCACAGGGCGGCCATGGGATCGTCACACACCAGCGTCAGCGTCTTGCCGGAATCCTCCAGGAGGGAAAACTTGGGAAACCACAATCCATACACCTCCGGAGACATGATTGTTTGCAGGGCTCCTGTGATCCTGGACCAGGTGGCTGACAATTCTGATGGCGGCGTCATTGTTATGGAAATAAAAAATGTTACTGGTTATATGGGGCCGTGAGGCCGTTCCGTCTCGCTACGAGGCCGCCTGCGGATGGAACCGGATTAGGGTCATCCGCAGCCGTGACAGCTCGTGGCGTCCATCGGGATGGAGAAGGCGAACTCATCCGCTTTCAGCTCGACATCCCGGTCGACGGAAGCGCCAAAGTACTGGTTTGCGTCTGTGGAAAAAATATCTTTTTGAAGCAGCGCGAGTCATCGTTCCGTGGCTCTACGTTCCACGGGGGTTCCACACCAAAAAATATTTTAGTCTTGCTTCCTCCGATAATTTAGTCCTCCTGAGTATATTCCTTGCATGACACGGTGAATTGCTTAATATCAACGCATTATCATGTTGTTACGGGCCTAGGTGACGAAAAGGACACGATTACGCCGCCGGAAATCAACCACTTACAGGGACCGGGCCGGAGCAGTCCGGGAAGGCGCGGGAGGGAGGCGGTCCGCATGGTTGACAACGGGCGGCGGGAAACCTAACGTGGCTGCATCATGGAACAGATGGAACAATCCTGGGAAACATGCCAGTCTCTCTGCCGGGGCAAATTTTTGGAACTCTTGAAAGAGGGAAGGTGGGAATACGTGCGCCGGGTCAATGCCAGCGGCGCCGTCATGATCGTGGCCGTGACGAAGGAAGGCGAACTGCTGCTGGTGGAGGAATACCGTGTTCCCCTTCATGCGTGGACCATCGGGCTGCCTGCCGGCATCTCCGGAGACGAAGGGGAGGAAAGCGCCCTGCAATCCGCCCGGCGTGAACTGGAAGAAGAAACCGGATACCGGGCGGACGCCTGGACGTACTTGTTCACGGGTCCCTCCTCTCCCGGATTGACCACCGAAATGGTATCCTTTTATCTGGCGGACGGGCTGCATCGCATATCGGAAGGCGGCGGGGTGGCTCATGAAAACATCACCGTGCACCGCATTCCTCTTCCGCTGGTGCATGGCTGGCTGATGGATCAGATAGGGCAGGGAAAAGTGGTGGACCCGAAAATCTTCATGGGCCTCTATTTCCTGTCTCACTCTGTAAATGGCGTGGGACTGGAGGAATAATGACGCCCTGCGCCGTAAACGTCCGGACGCAAGGAACGGCTTTGAACGCGAGCCGTAGGAAATGGTTGTAGGAAAAGAACGATTCATCATCAATGATTTTTCTGGATGGGAAAGCGGGCTGTCGTCATAAAATGCTCCGGCCCCATAAAAAAATCTGGACATTCTTTCCGATCCGGGCTAAATATCTCCCCGCTTTCCAGCACCAACCACTTAACGGCAGGGTAGCTCAGTGGTAGAGCAGAGGACTCATAAGCCTTTGGTCGGGTGTTCAAATCACCTCCCTGCTACCATCTTTAAAGCCCCTTAAATCCAACGATTTAAGGGGCTTGTTTGTTTTTTTTGAAATATATTTTACATCTTTTGAGAAAAGATATGAAACCGTATAAAAATTTGGTGAATGGGGACAATAAACTTGATTGTTAGGGAATAATTTGTAGAGAATGCCTACAGATATGGACCTCATTGACACGCTCAACACTTTATCTTCACGTATTCCCAAATTGTTGGAATCAATCCAGACGGAAGAAGCGACTAAGAATGCCCTTGTCATGCCGTTTATTCAGGCATTGGGTTATAATGTTTTCGATCCTTTTGAAGTAGTTCCCGAGTTTACTGCTGATGTGGGTACAAAAAAGAATGAAAAGGTAGATTATGTGATTGTACGCGATGAGAAACCTTGTGTTTTGATAGAGTGCAAGTCGGCGGGTACATCTCTGAATATTAATCATGCTTCTCAGCTTTTCCGTTATTTTGGAGTGACGGATGCACGGTTCGCTATTCTAACGAATGGAATTCAGTATAAATTTTTCACGGATATTGAAGCGCCAAATAAAATGGATGAACGTCCTTTTTTTGAGTTCTCTATGCTTCAGCTTGACCAGAAGAGTGTTAACGAAGTTAAGAAATTTGCCAAAAAATTGTATGATGAGGACAATATTTTAAGCAATGCTTCCGAATTGAAGTATAAAAAACAGATACGTAATTGTTTTTCTCAAGAATTGGATAATCCTTCGGAAGAATTTGTGCGATTGTTTGCCAAACGTGTTTATTCAGGAGTACTGACAACTGAGAGAAAAGATCAGTTTACACAGCTGGTTGGACAGGCTTTTAGGGAATGGGTTAACACTCTTCTTAATGAACGTTTACAAAATGCTTTGGATTCCACATCCAGTATGTCGCTGCAAGATAAAGGAACTTTGTTGACTTCTTCTCCAGATACTACGCCTCAAGAAGAAGAGCAAATCACTAGGGATAACGGAGTTGTCACAACAGAAGATGAATTGGAAGGGTTTAGAATCGTGCGTGCCATTCTGGCCCAGATTATTGATCCTGCCCGAATTTATTTACGAGATACAAAAAGCTATTGTGGTGTTTTGCTGGATGATAATAATCGTAAGCCCCTTTGCCGTTTTTTATTTACCCCTCATCAACTTACTTTGATATTGCTGGATAAGGAGCGCCATGAAGAGAGGATTAAGCTGGAATCTCTAGTTGACTTGTATAAGCATGCAGAGCAGTTGCTCTCTCATGCTAAACTATATCTGGAAAACTGATACGTCGTGCTTTTATAATTGTACAGCTAGACGTCGGCGAAACTTGGACGGAGTAGAGAAAGAGGTAAAATTAGCCGCCTTGGACCATCAGGAAGTTTTCATTCATGAAGGTGCTGAAGTCGTAGCAGAGGCTGCTGCCGGGAAAGATGTGCATTTCCGGGGTGCTTGCTGTCGTACTGCAGTCAAAGTGGGCCTACAGGATACCGATAAGCAGGTAGCCTGCTAGATTGATGGCCAAGGGTTCACCGGGAAATCTTCCATGATGGATTCATTCAGGCGATAGGAGAGGAGTGGCCCAGCGGAAGACCAGGAGAAGGGTTTTTCAGAAAGACAGATGGTAAATGAGAAACGAAGGATATAAAAGCTTCCCGTTATTTCAGGGAAGTACGGCCCCAAAACGTATGAAGACTGAATAATTGGTTTGTCCGGTTGTGCCAGCTGTTTATTGATTCAGCCTCAACCCGAAGACTCCGGATTTGCGGCCGCTGAGTTCCAGGGCGCGCAGGCGTTCCGGAGGGAGGCAGTCGCGGGAGAATTCAGCATAGTGCATGCGGTCCCGGAAGTAGTGGACGGCGCTCTGGGAGAGGGCAAAGATGAATTCCATGCCCATTTCCTCCGCTTTTTTTCTGGCGAATTCGCATAGCGTCCGACCATAGCCGCGGCCTTCATGGCGGTGTTTGATGTACAGGCAGCCCAGTTCCGCGCTGCGGTGCTTCGGGTAGGGATAGACGGCCACACAGCCCACGATGCTGTCGTCCAGAGTCAGCACGTAGTAGTCATCCATTCTGGCGGCGATGTCCTCATAGTTCCGGTTCACCAGCTTGGAGTCCACCACGGAGCGGGCGATCATGGAGAGGAGTTCCGGAATGTCCTCTTCCTTCAAGGGGCGTATTTCCCGGTAGGAGTCCGTATGGACCATGGTGCCCACGCCTTCTTCAGAGAAGAGTTCCTCCACCAGAACGCCGCGTATTTTTCCGTCCAGCAGGTGCACGCGGGGGATTCCGGCGCGACAGGCTTCCGCCGCCTGGTCCAGCAGTTCCCGGTGGGTTACTTCTCCTTCCATTCCCGCTACTTCCGATTCCAGAATGGCGGCAATCGGATGGCCGTCACGGGAGGGAACCTTGTGGTCGTTGAGCAGGGCGATGTATTTGGACGCCCCCAGGCTGAATGCCATACGGACGGATTCCGGATCAAAGGAGCCGGAACGGCCGGAGGCCACCACGGGGATTTGATGCCTCCCCAGAATTTCCCGGACTCTTTCCTGGACAAGCTGGCCGCCTTTCAACGGCGCTTCCACCAGGGCGGAACGCATTTCACAGACGCGCGTATGTTCGTATAGGGCGGAGGCGTCCGTTCCTTCTACAATGAGCACGGGCCTGACGCCTATTTCCTGAAGAACGTCCAGGTCCAGCAGCGCGTCCACCAGTTCCTCGGAATTCACCAGAGGGCGTTCCACATGCACGGCAAAGATTTTATCCCGGAAGTACGGGACATACTCCAGCACGGAACGGACGTTGGTGGATTTGTTGGGCGGGCGTGTGGTCAAGGGCGGACCGGAAGCTTGAAGACGGAGAAAACGGGAAAGCCCGTTTCCTCCGTCCGGAAGTGGCAGGTGGTGTTTTTAGTACGTGCGGGTCTCGGAGGAATCCCGGTTGTCCATGGTTTCCGCGAAGTCCTGGGAATCAAGAGTGACGGCAATTTCCTCGTCATCACCCGCGGCAGGCGTTTCTGCCGGAGCTTCGGAGATTTCCTCCTTGCGGAGAATGACGCTGACTTTGCGCTTGGGCATGACCAGTTTGGGTTCCGCCGTGGCGGGCTGGTAGCCTTCACCGATGGTTGTGGCGTCAGAGATGACGGCCGGGGCCTGTTCCGGTTCCGGCTGTTGTGCGGACTGGTGTTCCCGTGCACGGGAGACTTGTTCCCGCAGGGCGGAAAGCAGGTCGGTAGGCATGCCGTCAAAGCCGATTTCCGGCAGGTTGGCGCCGTCTTCCTGATTTTCATCGGAAGAGTCAAACTGGGGCAGGCTGGCCAGGAAGTCTTCAAAGGCATCCAGGTTGGTGGTGCTCTTGAAGAGGTTGCCGATGGCTTCCCCCTTGATGCTTTCCATCAGGGTAACGAACAGGTCGTAGGCTTCAGACTTGTATTCCACCAGCGGGTCCTTCTGGCCCTGGGCGCGGAGGCGCACGCCTTCCCGCAGGGAGTCCATGTTGTACAGGTGTTCCTGCCACATTTTGTCAATGGCTCCCAGGATGATCTGGCGTTCCATGTGGTCCAGGTATTCCGGACGTTCGCGGGAGGCCTTGTCTTCATAAGTGGCCTTGACCTTGTCAATGAGGAAGGCAATGGTGTCATCCATCTGGCGTTCTTCCAGCTTGGCGGCGTCCGCCGTCAGTCCCAGCGGGAAGGAGGAGTTCATCCAGGAGAGCAGTTCGTCCGGATGGGTGAGGCCTTCCGAGTCCGGATCCAGGAATTCATGGGCGCGGGTGGCGATCACTTCTTCCAGGATGTCGTAAATCATTTCGCGCGGGTTTTCCGTGGAGAGCACTTCATTACGGTAGCCGTAAACGATTTCACGCTGCTTGTTCATCACGTCGTCATAGTCCAGCACGTGCTTGCGCCACATGTAGTTGCGCTGTTCCACGCGTTTCTGGGCGGATTCCACGGATTTGTTCAGGAAGCTGTGTTCCAGGGCTTCGCCGTCGGCCACGCCCAGGCGTTCCATCATCTTGGTCATGCGCTCCGCCGCGCCGAAGTTGCGCATCAGGTCATCTTCAAAGGAGATGAAGAACTGGGAGGCGCCGGGGTCCCCCTGGCGGGAGCAGCGGCCACGGAGCTGGCGGTCAATGCGGCGGGATTCATGGCGTTCCGTACCCAGCACGAAGAGGCCGCCGAGGTCGGCTACGCCTTCGCCCAGCTTAATGTCCGTACCGCGGCCCGCCATGTTGGTGGAGACGGTAACGGCTCCGCGCTTGCCGGCCAGGGATACGATTTCCGCTTCGCGCTGGTGGTTTTTGGCGTTCAGCACTTCATGGGGGATTTTCGCCCTCTTGAGCATGCGGGAAAGCGTTTCGGAGGCATCCACGCTGGCCGTGCCGATCAGAATGGGCTGGCCCTTGCCGTGGAGTTCCTGAATCTTGTTGATCACCGCATTGAATTTTTCACGGCGGGATTTGAAGATAAGGTCGTTCTGGTCCTTGCGGATGCAGGGGCGGTTGGTCGGGATGGGCAGAACGTCCAGCTTGTAAATGTCATGGAATTCCGCTGCTTCCGTTTCAGCCGTACCGGTCATGCCCGCCAGCTTCTTGTACAGGCGGAAGTAGTTCTGGATGGTGATAGTGGCGTAGGTCTGGTTTTCACGTTCCACTTCCACGCCTTCCTTGGCTTCCACGGCCTGGTGCAAGCCGTCGCTCCAGCGGCGTCCCGGCATTTCACGGCCCGTGTTCTGGTCAATGATGATGACCTTGTCTTCCTTGACGACGTATTCCACGTCTTTTTCGTAAATGCAGTAGGCCTTCAGGAGTTGGGAGGTGGTGTGCAGGCGTGCGCCCGTCTCGTCAAGCTGCTTGGTCAGTTCATTCTTGCGGCGCAGCTTGTCCTTTTCCGTCATGCGGGGGTCTTCATCCATTTCCGCAAAGGCGGTTCCCAGGTCCGGCAGCACGAAGTCCTCCGGGTGGCCGGGGGAGATGACTTCACGGCCTTTTTCCATCAGGTCGGCGTCATGGGTTTTTTCATCCACGGTGAAGAACATTTCCTCCTTCAGCTTGTAGAGCTCTTTCTTGCGCGTATCCTGGTAAAGGGTCAGTTCATATTTTTCCACGATGCGGCGCAGTTCGGGATCCTGCATGGCGCGCAGGAAGGCACGGTGGCGGGGCTGCCCCATCTTTACCTTGAAGAGGCAGCGGCCCACTTCCTCGGTACGGCCTTTTTCCTGGGCTTCCAGAGCCTGGGCCATCAGTTCGTTGCAGAGGTCCGTCTGGGCCTTCACCACGCGTTCAATGGCGGGGCGCAGGGTGTCGTACTGCTGTTCCCGGGTGACGACCGCCGGGCCGGAAATAATGAGGGGCGTACGGGCCTCGTCAATAAGGATGGAGTCCACTTCGTCCACAATGGAGAAGTAATGGCCGCGCTGCACCTGTTCCGTTTTGGAGGTGGCCATGCCGTTGTCGCGCAGGTAGTCGAAGCCGAATTCGGCGTTCGTGCCGTACGTGATGTCGCAGGCGTACTGCTCCCGGCGCAGCTGGGAGGGCATCATGCTCTGGATGCAGCCCACGGTCAGTCCCAGGAACTGGAAGAGCATGCCCATCCATTCGGAGTCGCGGCGCGCCAGGTAGTCGTTCACGGTGACCACGTGCACGCCCATGCCCGTCAGGGCGTTCAGGTACACGGGCAGGGTGGCGACGAGCGTCTTGCCTTCCCCCGTGGCCATTTCCGCGATGTAGCCGCGGTGCAGGGCGATGCCGCCCAGCAGCTGCACGTCAAAGTGGATCATGTCCCATACCTGCTTTTGTCCGCAGATGTCGCGTTCTTCTCCGCAGAACAGGCGCGCGCCGTGTTTGACGGCGGCAAAGGCTTCCGGCAGGATCTGGTTCAGGTAGCGTTCGCGCAGCTTGTCAAACTGGGGCGTGATGTTGTTCCAGGCGGCCTTCCCCTCTTCAATGGAGGCGGGAGTGGCTTCCACGGCGGGAAGGGCGGCGAACTCGTCTTTCAGGGATTCAAAGCGGGCGTTCAGCTTGGCGGCGATGGCTTCCAGCTCTTCCTGCGGCGCAGCTTCCACAATGCGCACGGGCGGAAGTTCCATGGGGAGGAAGCGGTGCAGGTAGCCTTGCCATTCACGGGTTTTTTCAAGCAGGAAGTCCTGCCCCTTGCCGTTCCATGATTCTTCAATGGAAACGATCTGTTCTACAATGGGGCGCAGGCGGCGCACTTCACGCTGGTTTTTGGTACCGACAATCTTGGTTAGAATCCACTTAATCATCTTTGTCTTGTTGAAAATTGACGAGAGATAGAGGCGCTTTCAGCGATCTAAGAATCGAAAAATACTAGCGGCTTCCTGTAGAAATGCAAGCACGGGCCGCCATTTGACTTCATGATGACGTAATAGATTGGGTTTGGGCGGCATCGTTCTTTCTTTCTTCCGTTTTTCCTTGAACCTTCATTTATCCTGGAGGAATGTGTAGGAGAAAGGAGAGAATGACGATGCATGGAGTATTCCATTCCGCCGCGCTTGTTCTTTTTCTGCCGGTCATCTGCATCATGGCCGGATGCCAGGAAAACGGCGCCGTAAAACAGCAGGATGTGAACTTGCTGTCGGAAGGAATTGACGAGGACGGCAACCTTTTCATGCATTTTGAACTGGATTCCCGTTACCAGGGGGACCTGTATGCGGAAGTTTCCGTACAGGGGGATGAAATAAGCATCGCCCTGTACACGCATTCCACCCCCGGAGCTTCCAGAAAGATACCTTATGCGGACGGGTACAGGCTTGTTGTCCCATGGCCTGAGGGGACGGATTCCGTGGACGTCAGTCTGTGCGGCATGAAATTGGGAGGGTGGGAGAAAAAGAGGGAGTAGCGGTGGCTGTTTTCCTTCAAGGCCCGGGTTGTTATCTGAATGTTAACAGAAGCTTCTGTTTCTCCGTGTTTTCCTGTGGTAGGAATGGGGAATGAAGCCTTTCCTGTGGATGACGTGCGCCGTGCTGGCCGCTTGCGCCATCGGCTTTTCAACATACCGCATGCTGGTGATAGGCGTATCTGAAAGGATTCCGGCTACGCGCCTGGTGATTGAAGCCGACGCTTCCTGTTTATCAACCACGGGCATGGTGCCGTTGGAAGACCCCTTCATTTTTAATACGGCCCACAGTCCGGCCTTTGAGCTGAGGGAGGGGAAAAGCCGTCTCACGCTGGCAGAATGTATCCTGGAAGCACGGCAGAAGAACGTTTTGGACGGGGTTCTGGACAGGATAGATCCCCAGCGGTCCCTGCGCCTTTACGTAATTTGCCGCGTTTCGGGTGAGATCAAGGAGGCATGGCTGGATGATGAGGGTAACGGGGAAGACACAGCCCTCCTGAGGAGGGCCGTTGCCGTTCTGGGGTGTTATTGGCTGCTGCGCAACTTTTGTGATGATGAAGAGCTGTTTTTCAGATGGATGCGGCTTTCTCTGAAAAGCAGGAAGGCGGAGGTGCTGGATGCTTCCGTGGAGTACCTGTTTCCCTGGCTCAAGCCGGATAGGGAACAGTATGTTCATGGACGGTGGATTTCAGACATTGAATCAGTAACCTATGACTGCCTCCCTCCGGGGAGTAATGCAGGAGCTGCTGTTTCGTGGCCCTGCCTGTTTACGGTGAGCAGCCGGAAAAATGGTTCTTCCGGCCTGTTGGAGATTCGGTGCCCGGCGTTGAAAGGGGCACTGCTTACCCTGGAGATACCACTGGATAACCGTACTCTTCATCCCCGTGAGCTGTTGCCTTTCCGGATTTGGGAAGATGGTCACGGATGGCCTTATCCATGGAATGTCCGGCCCGTGGGAGTGCCGCCCGTATGGGTGCCGCCCATGAAGATTCCTGAAGATGCGCCTTCATCGTCCCTTCCCTCCATCCCCGGAGATTTTCGTTCCTGTCCGGAGGAAGACATGCTGCCGGAATTGGAATGATGGCCATGAAACGGGAAATGGCAGTGTAAGCAGCCGGTTACGGCATGAGCGGAAGGGAGGCGCCGGGGCAGAGGTGGGCATCATTCATGACAGGCGCATCTCTTGGAATGATTCCAAATTGATGGTATACTTATTCCATGAGTCATTGTGAGGATGGGCGCATCCGCATCCGCGGCGCCCGTGAGCATAATTTGCAGAATGTGGATGTGGACATTCCCCTGGGGCGTTTGACGGTGGTGACCGGACCTTCCGGCTCGGGAAAAACAAGTTTGGCGATGCATACGCTGTATGCGGAAGGGCAGAGGCGTTACATGGAAACCTTTTCCCCCTATGTGCGCCAGTTCATGGACCGCATGGACAAGCCGGATGTGGATGCCGTGGAGAATATTCTTCCGGCAATTGCCCTGCACCAGCGCAACTCCGTCCGGACGTCCCGCTCCACGGTGGGGACCATGACGGGGCTGAATGATTACTGGAAATTCGTTTTCGCCCGGCTGGCCGTGGGCATGGACCCGGAAACCGGCCGGGAGATCAGGCCGGAGACTCCCGGCTCCATTGATGAAAAGCTTCATGCGGAATTTCCCGCCGGGACGGAACTGATGATTTGCCTGGAGGTGGCGCGTCCGGAGTCCGTGGACCTCCCCACGCTGAAAAGGAACCTGGTGGCCCAGGGCTACTTGCGCGCCTTTGCGCATGGAGAGTCTCTCCGGCTGGAAGATGAAGACTGGACCCTGGAAGAAGGCGAGCCTTTGCTGGTCATCCAGGACCGCGTGAAACTGGCGGAAGACCAGCGGGAACGCAGGCTGGAAGCGCTGGAAACGGTCATGCGCCTGGGCGGCGGAGTGGCTCATGTGATTCCCCGTGTGGATGGCATCTGGCTGCCCGCCATGAAGTTCCGCGGTGACTGGTACCCGCTGATGGAGCCGAGACCCGGACTGTTCTCCTTCAATTCTCCGCTGGGCGCGTGCCCGGAATGCCGCGGTTATGGCCGCGTGATCACCATTGACTACACCCGGTGCATCAAGCCGGAGCTCAGCGTCAAGGACGGGGCCATTCATATCTTTGAAGGGGAGAGCAAGGTGTTTTCCGAATGCAAGAAGGACCTGATGCGCGGCTGGCGGAATAATTCCCGGAAGGTCCGGCTGGACGTGCCGTGGAAGGACCTGAAGCAATGGGAACGGGACTGGCTGATGCACGGGGACGGGGAAAACCCGGATGAAATGTATGAAAAGGGCTTGTGGTACGGCATTACGGGCTTTTTCAAATATCTGGAAAGCCGCACGCACAAGATGCACGTGCGCGTGTACCTGAGCCGTTTCCGCACATACCAGGAATGCCCCTCCTGCCATGGCTTGCGCCTGAGGCCGGAAGCCCTTCAGTTCAAGGTGGGCGGCAAAAGCATGCCGGAGCTCTCCAGCATGCCCATGGATGAACTCCTGGCCTGGGTGGACAAGTATGTAACGCCGCGCGCGCATGAGGATGCCGGCCTGAAGCATGCCGTGGCGGAATTGAGAAGCCGCCTGGAATACCTGAATGAAGTGGGGCTGGGCTACCTGACGTCCGACCGCTCCACGCGCTCCCTTTCCGGCGGGGAAATTGAACGCGTAAGTTTGACCACCTGCCTGGGCGCTTCCCTGACGGATACCCTGTTCGTGCTGGATGAACCTACCGTAGGCCTTCATCCGCGCGATACCTCCCGCCTGATCTCCGCCATGAACCGCCTTAAAAAGCGTGGCAATACGCTGGTGGTGGTGGAGCATGAGGAAGCGGTGATGCGTGCGGCGGACAGCCTGGTGGACATGGGCCCCGGCTCCGGACGGGAGGGCGGGAAGCTGGTTTATTCCGGAGAACCTGCCCTGATAGGAGACGTTGCGGAATCCCTGACGGGGGCCTTCCTTTCCGGCAGGCGGCGCATCGCCGTGCCCGGAAAAAGGCGCAAACCCCGCAAATTCCTGAAAGTCTCCGGCGCCACACGGCACAACATGAACAAGCTGGATGTGGATATTCCCCTGGGTGTGTTCACCTGCCTGACCGGCGTCAGCGGTTCCGGAAAGAGTACCCTGGCGCATGATGTCCTTTACCTGAACGCACTGGTGGAAAAGGGCGGCGTGTGTGAGGAGGAACCCGCCCATGTCAAATCCATCAAGGGCTGGGAGCTCCTGGATGAAGTGGTGATGGTGGACCAGAGCCCCATTGTCCGCACCCCGCGCTCCACCCCTGCCGTGTATGCCGGGGTATTTGAAGAAATACGCTCCCTCTTTGCAGAGACGGAGACGGCCCGAGCGCGCGGCATGAAGCCCGGCTTCTTCTCCTTCAACAGCGGGGACGGCCGCTGCCCCCGCTGCATGGGCATGGGGAGTGAAAAGGTGGAGATGCAGTTCCTTTCAGACATTTTTGTACAGTGCCCGCTGTGCCACGGCTCCCGCTACGGGAGCGAAGTGCTGAGCGTGTACCGGGACGGCAGGAACATTGCGGATATTCTCGGTATGACGGTGGCGGCCTCTTTGGAATACTTCAATGGAGAAAAAGGGGCCAAGGCCTCCCGCATTGCGTCCAAGCTGGGCGTGCTCCAGCGCGTAGGGCTGGGGCACCTGACCCTGGGCCAGCCCCTGAACACCCTCTCTGGCGGGGAAAACCAGCGCCTGAAGCTGGCCAAAATCCTGCTGGACCAGATCGGTTCCGGAGCGAACAGCCCCAAGATGCTGATTCTGGACGAGCCGGGAACGGGCCTCCACTTTGCGGATATTGAAGTGCTGCTGGCCGTGTTCCGGGAACTGGTGGAGCAGGGGCACACCCTGCTGGTCATTGAGCACAATCCGGAATTCATCAAGTCCGCGGACTACGTGATTGACCTGGGGCCGGAAGGCGGCGCGGGCGGCGGCCATGTGGTGGCTGCCGGCACGCCGGAGGAAATTGTAGCCGCCGGGAAGGGATACACGGGCAAGTACCTCAGGGACGTGTTGGAAGGCCGCCCCTCCGTGTATGATCCGGCGGACGCTTCCGTGCAGGAATCCGCAGACATGGACATACCGGAAGGTGTGATGGCCCTGCGCGGCGCGCGGCACCACAACCTGAAAAACGTGGACCTGGATGTGCCGCGCGGGGAAATGACCGTGCTGACCGGCCTTTCCGGGTCCGGGAAAAGCTCCCTGGCCTTTGACATCTTCTTTGCGGAAGGGCAGCGGCGTTTCATGGACGTCATGTCCCCGTATGCCCGGCAATTCACGGAACAACTGGAAAGCCCGGACATTGACCGCCTTACCGGCCTGCCTCCCACGGTAGCCATTGAACAGAACATGTCCCGCGGGGGAACCAAATCCACCGTGGGAACTGTCACGGAAATCTGGCAGTTCATGCGCCTGCTGTATGCCAAGCTGGGGCAGGCCTACTGCCCGCAGTGCGGCGTTCCGGTGGGCAAAAGGTCGGAATCGGAAGTGGTGGAACTGGTGGTGCGTGAATTGAAAAAACATGGTCGCGTGGCGTTGCTGGCTCCTCTGGTGCGCGGGCGCAAGGGGCACTACGCGGACCTGGCCCGCTGGGCGGAAGGCAAGGGATATGAGGAAATGTGGGTGGATGGGGCCTTGGTCCCCCTGAGCGGCTTTCAGCCGCTGGACCGTTACTCCAGCCATGACCTGGACCTGGTTGTTTCAAGGCCGGAAGCTTCCTGGACCCCGGAAAAGCTTGCCGGAGCAGTACATGCCGCGCTGGAAATGGGTGAAGGATTTTTACAGGTGCTGGCGCCCGGTTCCAGCCGGCCGGAGCTGATGGGCACCAAGCTGGCCTGCGCCTCCTGCGGGCAGTCCTTCCCGGAGCTGGAGCCGTACACCTTCTCCTTTAACTCCCCGCGCGGGTGGTGTCCCGTTTGCCGCGGACACGGCATCGTTGGCAAGGGAAAGATGAAGGAAGACCAGGCACAATCCCTGCTGGAAGCTGAACTGAAATATGACCGGGACCTGGCTCGCCAGGCGGACGACGACAAGGGAGTGAAAGTCTGCCCCGCCTGCCAGGGCGTGCGGCTGAACGAATTCGCGCGTGCCGTGCGGCTTCAGGGGGTAACCCCCGGTGAAATCGCCTCCCTGCCTGCCGTGGCTGCCGCGGAACTGGTGAAGGGGTGGAAATTTGAACGGGAGGAAGCCCTCATCGCCCGTGACGTGGTGGCGGAAATCACGCAGCGCCTGAACTTCCTTCATCGCGTGGGGCTGGGGTATCTTTCCCTGGACCGCAGCGCCACGACGCTCTCGGGCGGGGAAACCCAGCGCATCCGCCTGGCCTCCCAGCTGGGCTCCCACCTGCGCGGCGTGCTTTACGTGCTGGATGAACCCACCATCGGTCTTCACCCAAAGGACAATGAACTGTTGCTCGGCACGCTGGATGAACTCAAGCGCCGGGGCAACACCCTGCTGGTAGTGGAGCATGATGAAGACACCATGAAGCGTGCGGACCACATTGTGGACATGGGGCCGGGCGCGGGCATCCACGGCGGCCAAGTGGTGGCCCGGGGAACCTTTGAGGAACTGGCCGCCATGCCGGACTCCGTAACGGGCGCGGCCCTGCATCACAAGCCGCAGCACCCCTACCGGGGCAAAAGGCGCAGGATTCCCGCCAAAAAGGAGGAATCCGCATGGCTGCGGGTGGAAGGCTGCTGCCTGAACAACCTGAAGGACGTGAACGTAGCCATTCCCAAGGCGAGGCTCACGGTGCTCACCGGCGTATCCGGCGCGGGGAAAACCTCCCTGATGACGGGAACCATCCGGCTGGCGGCGCGCCAGGCCATCGGGGACAAGCTCACGCGGGATCAGAAAAAGCTGTGGAAAACCTCCTCCGGGTTTGACACGCTGCGCATGGTGTACGGCGTGGACCAGAGCCCCATCGGCAAGACTCCCCGTTCTACGCCCGCCACCTATGTGGGCTTTCTGGATGACATACGGACCCTGTTCGCGCAGACGGCGGACGCCCGCAGGCTGGGCTTTGACCGCGGGCGCTTCTCCTTCAACACGGGGCAGGGCAACTGTGAATCCTGCAAGGGAACGGGCATGCAGAAGCTGGAAATGGACTTCCTGCCGCCCTGCTACGTGCCGTGTGAAACCTGCCGGGGCAAGCGCTATAATGCCGCCACCCTGACCGTGAGGTACAAGGGGAAAACCATTGCTGACGTGCTCCAGATGGACTTTGCGGAAGCGGCGGAATTCTTTGAAAGCCAGCCCCGCATCTCGGACCCCCTCAAGCTGCTGGCGGAAACCGGCCTGGGCTACCTGACCTTGGGGCAGGCTTCCAACACGCTTTCCGGCGGGGAAGCCCAGCGGCTCAAGCTGGTGACGGAGCTCATCAAGGGGCGGCGCGTCAGCCGGAACGCCCTGATGAAAGGCAAGGAACTGCCCGGTGACCTGTACCTCATTGAGGAACCCTCCATCGGACTGCATCCGCGGGACGTGCGGCTGCTCATTGACGTGCTGCACCGCCTGGCGGACCAGGGGAACACGGTCATCGTCATTGAGCACAACACGGAAATCATGGCGGAGGCGGACTACATCATCGACATGGGCCCCGGGCCCGGCGATGCCGGAGGAACCATCGTAGCGGAAGGAACGCCGGAGCAGATAGCCAAAAAGAACTCCCCCACGGCGGAATATATCCGCCGGGAATTGAACCCGGACGGCGTGTAACCCATTAAATCAAAAACCTTGTTTTTCAGGACCGTTCCGGAATTACCGGAACGGTCCTTTTTATGGAGAACAGGGATCAATGGGGGAACGGCAGGACATTGGCCTGCCTGCAGGGCGCCGGAATGCTTTTAAAGGAAAAATCAGCTATTCTGAAAATGGAGGAACGGAATTACTGCTGGAAATGTCTCAAAGGAAGTGCAAGGCTGTGTTCCGTATAAGCCCTTCTATTCCTGCGGCAGCGGTTGGCAAATACCGGAGAGGGAGACGGGAACGGATGTAAAAGCATGAAAGCTATTCTTTAGAAAAGCTTTGCACTGCGGTGAAACAACAAGCAATGAATATGGTGGAAAAAATAGTATTTGAACCGTTGGCGGACTCCCACCGGCAGGCCGTCATCCGTATCTTCAACCATTACGTGATGAACGGAACGGCCGCTTTCTCGGATGCGGAACTGCCTGAATCCTTTTATCCCCATATTCTGGAACGCGTGAAGGGTTATCCGGCGTATGCCGTGGCGGACTGCCGGACCGGGGAAATAGTGGGTTTCTGCTTCCTCAGCGCGTATAAGCCCGTACCCACATTCCGGGAAACGGCCACCATCACTTACTTCATTGCTCCCTCCCATCTTGGACAGGGCATTGGCCGGATGTGCCTGGGCCGTCTGGAGGAAGATGCCGTGAAGCAGGGCATCCGCCATATCATTGCGGAAATATCCTCTGAAAACGACCAAAGCATGTCCTTTCACGCCAGCCAGGGCTTTGTACATGCCGGGCGTCTGAAAAACATCGGCTTTAAACTGGGCCGCACCTTTGACATCGTTTACATGCAGAAGGAAATCAAGTGATTCACGCCGGTAAATGCAGCGTGCAATACGAGGAAAAGAATTTCCGGGAAATCTCTTCTCATGTTATGTTGATGATTCCCCTGTCTTCTCCGGTTCGCTGAAAAGACAGGCTGACAGCGTGCCGTCCTCCCGGCGCATCCTTTCTTTCGCCTGCGCCGCGAGCGCACTGCTCTCACGGAGTTGTGAAACAGGGATATCCCCATTCCAGGGACGTATCCACACACGGTCCGCGCCGTACTTTTCCGCCAGGCTGTCCAGATATTGTTTCATTTTATGCGCTTCCCTCCCGGCATCCGTTTCAGCACTGTTTTCCTTCCGTTCTTCCGGAAGGTACACGGCGACGACGGATGCTCCGGTTTTCAAATGAAACGTGATCCATTCCCGCAGTTCTTCCGGCGTGGTTTCCTGCCGGGCCAGCGTACAGACTCCCCTGCGTTCCGCGGAAAGTTCCGGCAATGGAGGGAGAGTCGCGGGCTTGTCCCCATTCCGCTTCCCTGCCGGGATCGCCGTGGGATGTGTCCCGGGTGAAAGGATGGGGGCCGGAGCCGTTTCCGGCGTAGGGGACGGTTTGGCTTCAGAGGCCGCATCCTGTTTCATGCGGAATCCTCCGTCGCTTTCGCGTACAAAACATTCCACTCCCCATTTGTCCCATTTTACGCATAATTGACGGTCCGTGAATTCCTGAATGGAGGCACGGTCTCCATTGGCAGCACGGCAGCCTTCCTTTCCCAGAAGATGGAAATGGTCGCACCAGCCGGGATGCCGGAGTTCCAGCACATGTTCCCACAGTTTCTCTTCATGACGGAAGTATTGCCGGGAAGCTTGACGGGCCTTTTGCAGGGAATGGCATTTTCCGGGCTGGGAAGCGCACGGATAAATCAGGAAGTGGCCAGGGAGTTCCCTGCCCAGGAAAGGAGCCATGTTTTTTCTGCCGTACCGCGTTACCAGCCGGAAGAGCAAATCCTGTTCTCCATCTCCGCAAGGTTCCGGTTCCGGCGCCCCTTCCAATTCCCTTAACGCCAGAAAAGTCTCCCGCGTCAGAGAGAAGCAGGTCCCCTGTCCGCAGGCGTCATCCTTCCGGACGGGTGTTCCATCCGCAGCCAGTTCCCAGGCGGTCCCTTGATAGTACCCGGAATAATTCTCCGGAATGCTGGAATGAAAGGCGTTCAGGGTTTCCATAAAGCCCGGCGCGGGAGCATCTGACTCCCTCAACATCAGGAAAAGGTCATAGTGCTCCGCATCGCTGCCGCGGAAGGCGTCCAGTACGTTGGAACCCGGGTTCTTCTCCGGAAAAAGGCGCAGGGTCATTCTCCCTGTCTGGATGGCGGAATGCCACCGTGCTTCCACCAGGTTCCTGAAGACGGGCTCCGTCATTCCCTTGACTGCGATGAACAAATGGCTCTCCGCATATGGCTCCGCCAGAAACCAGGCCGCCAGGCGGTCCAGGTGCATCAGGTTTCTTACGCAGAGGCCGATGGCTATTTTACGCCGTCGCCAGGCATAGGAAACGGTCTTGTCTGCGGAATGAGTGCGTGGCTGCTGGTAAAAATGGTTGTGCTCCGCCACCCTTATATTCAGTTCTCCGCGGGATGCCGCCATCTCCAGTGCGTTGTCTATGGGAAGGATATTGTTCAGAAACAGCCGGGCCACCTTTTCCCGGCTGGCGGCGGGAACCACCAGGGCGTGCGTCCCCCACACGTACAGGGAGCATTTGGTGCGGGAGGCTGTCAGGTACGGGGAAAAAAGAAACTGGGCGGGAGAAGCGGGGGGCTCCCCTGGCGCAACAGTCTTATGGTGGAAGAGCCGTAGCAGGTCCGTTTCCGGATGGGCGGCCAATTCCCGTTCCAGCGCGCGGCGCAGTGCCTGGGACTCCGTCACCGGGGCGGCATCGCTCTCTCCGAAGATAATGAAATCATCCCCCTGCCAGCGCGGATCTGTCAGCAGCCTGGCAAAGGAACTCCGCAGGGAACGGACGTAGGGCGTATTGTGGTCACGCCAGGCCGGAAGAAAATA
Organism: Akkermansia muciniphila; assembly: GCF_002884975.1. Lineage (NCBI taxonomy): Bacteria > Pseudomonadati > Verrucomicrobiota > Verrucomicrobiia > Verrucomicrobiales > Akkermansiaceae > Akkermansia > Akkermansia muciniphila. Next base: position 264,457 of record NZ_PJKB01000001.1, read on the forward strand.
GTCCAGCTCCGCGGGAGGCACGGTATCGCGGAGGGGGGATACATCCTGCGTGGTGGGATACGGCTCTGCCTGGTATCCCAGGCGGTGGAGTTCTTCTGCGGCTTCCAGAATTTCGCCAGGGGTCAGAAGGAAGGCGCAGCGCAGGGCGGAGGTAGAAGATGAAGCGGTCATGGAATTGTTGAAAATTTGTTTTTTACAATAAAACAAAATTTCCGGATTGAGTCAGGCTGGAATGCCGGGCCTTGGAGGGCCTTGGTGAAAAATCCTGAAAACAAGATTGTATGTTATTATATAATTAATTGGTTATTATTTATTAATGTTAAATATTAAGATGGAATTTATGAGGCCCGCTGAAAGGAAATATTTATTATTGTTCCGGATTAGCGCCGTGTTATAAAAAAAATCAATTTTATTCCATCTGTTTATGAATAACTCACTAAAACGTATTTTTATCAATGGTTTCCCGTCTCTGTACGGAGGAGCCGGAACGGAACTGCACCACCAGATTCTTCTCTGGAGAAAAATGGGGGTGGACGTTCATCTCATCCCTACCGGAGACGGATTCCGCAATGAACGTCTCTACCTGGAAATGGTCAAGCTGGGTGTCATCATCCACGCCGCCGGGGATTGGTCCGTACTAGAGCCGGACGACGCAATCCTGGGATTCTGCAATTCGGAATTTTTGGCGCGCCTGCCGGAGATCCGCAAGAGAACGAAACGGACGGTGTTCATCAACTGCATGACGTGGCTGTTCCCAAAGGAGAAGGAGCTCATGAAGGACGGGCAGATCGCTATGTTTCTGTACCAGAATGAGGAGGTACTCCGGAAGAACATGCCTGCACTGAAAGCCCTGAACGCAGATCCGGCCATCCGGTTCATGACCTTCAAGCCGTATTTTCATAATGACTCCTTTCCCTTCATCACGGACCGGACGGAAGAATTCTTCGGCTGCGGGCGCATTTCCCGGCAGGATGCGGACAAATTTGCCAGGAACACGCTGCACATTTACGAGTACTTTGTGGCTCCCGTGTTCAAGCGCGGGCTGTTCCTGGGGTTCGGCGGAAAAAGCCGGGAGAAAATAGGCAGGCCGTATGACTGGATACGGACGGCGCAGGACCAGACGGAGGTCTCCCAGCAGGATTTCTACCGTCACTGTAAAATCATCCTCCAGCCCACCGACACAACAGAGAACTGGCCACGAATCGGCTTTGAGGCCATGGCTTCCGGCAGCGTCCTCATCGTGGACAACCGGGGAGGCTGGCGGCAGATGGTGGAGCACGGCAAGACCGGCTGGCTCTGCGACCATGAGCGCGATTTCATCTACTATGCCAGCAAGATGGCCTATGAGCCCAACCTGCGCGACGACATGGCGGAGGCGGCACGGGAACGCGGCCGGGAGCTGGGCGGGGAGGAAGCTTCCCGCGCGGGCTGGGAAGAAGTTTTTGAAGAAATCAACAAGCTGCCGGTATGAATGAACATGCAACGATTCAGGGAGTGACCGCCATGACAAGCAACAACCAGGTTTTACAGGCTCTCAAGGAACTGGGACCTTTTTACTACCAGCCAAATCCGGGCAATATGGGCGATCACCTGATTGCCCATGCCACCAGGGAATTTTTCAGGAAGAACAGTCTGCCCTTCAGCCCGTTTTTCATGGAAACGCTGCAAAGGAGCGAACCGTTTCCGCTGGTATACGGCGGAGGGGGGCCCTTTGTCCCCTACTACGGCATGGTGCCGGAAATCATGCGCCTGCTGGCGAACCCCGCCGTCAGCAGGGTGGTGATTCTACCAAGCTCCTTTTACCAGTGTGACGAGGTGGCGGAATTGCTGGACGAACGGGTGACGGTTTTCTGCCGGGAAGAGCGGAGTTTCCGTTATTTGTCCCGTCTCAACCGCCGGGCCCGTGTCCTGCTGGCGCATGACATGGCCTTTACGCTGGATGCGCGGCAAGCTGTCCGGAACCTGCCGGAAGAAATTCTTAATGACCCGGAATTCCGGGAAAAGGCCGCTCTGGCCGGAGAAGGGCTTCATCTTCTGGAAGATGGAAGAAAGGCGCTGCTGTTCCTCCGGACTGATGCGGAAGCCGGTCCGGAGTCCCGGCAGGCGCGGGAATGCTGCAAATCGTTTGACCTGTCCGGCCTGGCCCGGGGAAGCACCGTGGATGAAGAACGGGGCCGGTTTTATTCCGGGCTTTTCCTCCATTGTCTGGATCAGGCGGACGTGGTGCTGACGGACCGTCTTCATGGGGCGATCGGAGCGTACCTGCTGGGGAAGGAAACCTGGCTGCTGGACAACAGTTATGGAAAGATCTCCGGCGTGTATGATTTTTCCATGAAAGGGGACTCCCGCACCACGCTGCTCCAGGGGCTGGAGAAATTTCCTTACGCAGACCTCATTGCTCCATTGTCCTACCGTTGCGGGAAAACGGAAGAGGAGGAAGGGGCCCTGGAGGACGGAGTTGAAAAGCCGGACAGGAAAAAAATAAAAATTCTGGTGGGGATCTGTTCTGCGCAAGGCTACTCTGAACGGAGGAATGCCGTGCGTGAAACCTGGCTGTCCCATCCCCACCCGGATGTGAAATGCATATTCTTCCTGGGAGGGGATGTTCCGGAAAGGGAACGCAAGGACACGGTGGGCCTGGATGCGCCGGACTCCTACAATGCACTTCCCCGGAAAGTGCTCGCATTCTTCCGCCATGCGCTTGAACATGAGGACTTCGACTGGCTTTTCAAGTGTGACGACGATACATTCCTGGATTTATCGCGGCTGCCGGAATTGGCCGATGACCGCTACGGCATCATCGGGGACGAGATGCTGGGCAGGCGGATGGCGCCCAGCGGAGGGGCCGGTTATCTGCTCTCCAGACGGACGATGGAAAAGCTGGTTTCTCCCGCCTTTGCGGACCGTGTGCCCTGCTCCGGGGCTGAGGATCTGATCTTCGGCAAGCTGGCGCTGGAAACCGGAGCGGTTCCACACGCCACTCCGCGCCTGTTCATGTCCAATACCCGGTATCCGGCTCCGGGCAACAGTACCGTTTCCGCGCACTGGTGTTCTCCGGAACTGCTGCATGCCCTGGAAACCCTGCGTCATGACAGTCCGGTCACGGCGTACCGGGGACGGCATGAACACTGGCAGGATGAGCTTTTATTTTACCGGAACGGCGTCTTCCGCAGGCGGCGTTCCGATTGCTATGGGTGGTGGAATCTGGGTGCGGATAACGTGCTGACGCTGCGCTGGAAAGTATGGAGAGCCGAACAACTCTCCTGGAGGAACGGGGCCTTTGTCGGTTCCACCGTGCGGCTGGAACGCATGGAAGGAATGCCCTCCCTGTGGGAACTGGCGCGGAAGGAAGGGGGAGACGGAATGGGGAAAGTGAAAAAGGCGGAGGCAAGGACGGAATACATCCATGCGGGGTGCGGGGACCGTTTTCTGGAAGGCTGGCTGAACGTGGACCTGCCTCATTACGATCTGACAGTCCCCCTGCCATGGGAGGATGGAACCGTCAAGGCGCTGTTCCTGGAGCATGTGGCTGAATACCTGTCTCCCGTGGGGCTGGTGGATTTTCTGAAGGAGGCGTGGCGCGTGCTGAAACCGGGTGGAGTGCTAAGGCTGGCATTTACGGATACGGGGAGGCTGGCAGCGGAAGCACCCATCGCCTGGAGACGGTTTCTGCGGGAGCGCTCCGGACTGTCCCCGCTGCCCGGTTATGAGCTGGAAGCCCTGATAGGCCGGGAGGGCCAGCAATCCTTCTGGTCGGAAGACTCCCTGTCCGGCATGCTGAAGCTGGCGGCGTTTTCCGTCAGTATTCATGAACCGGGGCAATCTGCCGTGACGGAACTATGCGGCCTGGAACGGAAAGAAGCGCGCCCGGAATTCCCCTTTGAACTGCTGGGGCGCCGCTGCCTGGAGGCCCAAAAGCCACCGGGGAACGCTGCGCCGCTGGCCTGTCCGGCCTGCGCCGGGAGAAAAACCGTCTCTTCTTCCAGTGAACTCCGGGAGGAGGACACGGGCGTATTTGTCTCTCCGTACTTTTCCAAGGGGCAGCGTACGGGCAACCGTCTCTTCCAGATTGCCGCCGTGTATGCCCATGCGCTGCGGCACGGGCTGGAATGCCGCATCCCCTGGCGGTATGAGGAGATAACCGGCCGTTTGTATGAAATGCTGGGTCCGGAAACCGCCGCCTGCCCTCCGGGCGGGGAGAAGGGGCCGGTTGCGTACCGGGAGAAGCGCTTTTCGTATGATCCCATTCCCGCCGCGGTAAGGCAGGGGCGCATGGCGGGCTACTTCCAAAGCGAGAAATATTTTTCCGACCAGGAGAAGGAAATCAGGAAACTGTACGCCCGGCTGGCTGCTCCGCGCCGGGAAGGGGAGGCGGGGGTGCACGTCAGGCTGGGGGACTATCAGAAGCTGTCTCACCAGTACCATTCTCCGGATGCCGGATTTCTGGAAGAGGCCTTCAGGCGGCTGTCTGACAATGTCAGGACGCTGCACATTTTTTCCGACTCTCCGCGCCAGGCTCTGGAGCTGGTGTCCACCGTGCCTGGAGCTTCCCGGTTTGAGCTGGTGCTTAATGAGGAAGATGTTCTGCCTGCGTTACGCACCATGAGCGGGATGCAGGAGCTGGTTATTTCCTGTTCCTCCTACTCCTGGTGGGGGGCATGGCTGGGAAACCAGGAAAAAGTGATGATTCAGAAAAAATGGTTCATTGGGGAGATCAGTGATTATGAGGACGTGTACCGCCCAGGCTGGACGCGGCTGTGAGAACAATAAACGTAAAAATTAACTCCCTGCTTTCTTTACTGTTATGCATCGTATTGCCTTGTTTACGCTGGCCCTTGGAGACCTTTACCATGACTTCCTGAGGGTGAGCCTGCCGTTCAACCAGAGATTCTTCCTGCCAGGGATGGAGGTGGATTTCCATTATTTCAGCGACCGGGACCTGGAGCTGCCGGGAGCCCGGTTCCATCCGGAGAGAAAGACTGTCTGGCCGTTTACCGCCTTCAACAAAATGCTTTTCATCGACCGCTTTTTGACAGAACACGGACTGTACGGCTATTATGACTACATTTATTTCATTGATGCTGATACGTGTTTTGTGAACCGCGCCGGGGAGGAGCTGCTGGCTCCGGCGCTGTTCCTTGTCAATGTGCCGTGGATGGCGCATGTGGCGGGCGGTTTTTTTGGAGGAACTCCTGCGCTGATGCGTATGGCTGCCATCCTGACGAAAGCCTATATCCATGAAGGCCGCACCCGGAAACACTTTGACAGGACCGCGGATGAGTTTGTGCTGAAACGTTTGTACGACACTCTGGAAGAAAAAACCGCGCTGGATTGTGAAAAGAAAAACCGGAGCCGCTATCTTCTCTTTTCTCCCCGTGTTCCGCCGGACCGTCTGGAAGAAGCGGGAAAGGAAGGCCATCTGCTGGTGAACGTCGGGTTGCCGGGAAACCGGTACAAGGACAGTTCCCTCCTGTGCTTTCATCCGGGCTGGACGGATAAGGTAGAACTGGACCTGGAACGGGGATGGATCAACCACCGGGGGCACCTGGGAGAGCTGGAAAAGGTGGAACCTGAGAAAAAGGGCATGGAAGAGTTGCCGGAGACCGGAGGCATTCTGCGGATTCATTGGTGGGGATTCCCGGATGCGGAAGAATACCTGCACCTGGATAGTGGCATCATTACGGCAGGCAGCGTGTAGAGGGCCTTGGGAAGGTATAATTTTCCGTTTATTTTCAACGCATCATGGAAACATTATTTCTGAAAATATTTAAAAAACATGATTCATTTAATTTTTAAAATTGAATAATAAAAAAATGGTAAGATAATAAAAAATGATGAAGGATAAATTTCCTAATCAATTGATAATAAAACAATACAATCTAATCAAATTTCATTTTTATGAATAATTCTGAAAATCCTACTGATCCCCTTAATATTCCCTTCATTGCCATGGGCGAGGGTAACGTACCCCTCGCCGGGGACGTATTTGAGGGACCGGACAATACACCGGCACGGTTGGAGATCGTGCCTCAGCCGCAGGATACCACCCATATCTGGCACGGCTATATCAAAGTCACCGTACCTGGGACGCACTATTTCCGCATAGATGCGGATTCCTCAATCACCCTTTCCATCCCGGCGAAAAATTTTACGATGATCAAATCGGCGGGAACCCTGAATACTGCCTTGAAATCAGTGTACCTGGATCAAAAGGGATACTATTACTGTGAAATCACCCACCACCACTATGCCTCCATGGGCTACCCCTATGAAGGCTGTGTGGCTCTGGTATCCACGTCCGGTTATCCCTTGGCAGGAACCTACAGGACGAACAATACGGGCGCCTCCCGCCTCGCGGCGGGCGCCGGCATGATTCTGAAGCGGCTCTACATCCAGCAACTCGTCCCGGACAGCAGTTCCTCATCCTCTGACGACAGGGAAAACCCGGAATGGGGCTTCAGCAGCTCCGAGGAAAAGCCGGATACTGATCCTAAACCTGATCCGGGACCTGATCCTTCCAGCAGCGCTGAACCCTGGTGGCCGTGGCCGGGACCGTCCTCCTCTGCACCGCCATCGTCCAGTACCCCCTCTTCCTCGGAATCTTCTTCCAGTTGTCCGCCAGTCAGTTCAAGTGAATCAAGCGCCCCTCCTGCGAGCTCCAGCGAGTCGAGCGCTCCGCCGGCCAGTTCGAGTGAGTCGAGTGCCTCTCCTGAGAGCTCCAGCGAGTCGAGCGCTCCGCCAGTCAGTTCAAGTGAATCGAGCGTTCCTCCTGCGAGTTCCAGCGAGTCGAGTGCTCCACCGGTCAGTTCAAGTGAATCAAGCGCTCCTCCGTCTTCTTCGGAATCAAGTAGTGAGTCTTCCTCTCTCAGTTCTGAACCTTCTGGGTCCGAGCCATCCGGAGAGAGCAGCAACAGCGAAGAATCCTCCTCCAGTGATCCTCCTTCGGATGAGGAAGAATGCCCAACCTGCACTGAATGTGACAAGGATTGCAGCCAGGGCGACGGTGAAGACGGTCAGCGTATTCCTTTTGGAGATGATCAGAATTCCGGAGAGTGTGAAGGAAGCGGCGGCGTAGGCGGTAATCCCGACCCGCCGCCCCCCACCCGTTCCCGGATGCGTGCGGCCGGCGAGCCGATACACTGCGGCATCCCTTTCCGTTATGACAGCCCGATGGAATGGACAATGACTTACCATGACCAGGCCCGGGAAGCAGTCATCAAGCGCCCGTCCGGACGCTGCCAATACTATAAGGCGGCCGCCGGTTCCGCCACGGGAGAGCGCCAGGGCATGACCCGCAGGGACGGTTCCCTGGCCCAGTACCTGAACCGGGACCTGACGCCCTGCACAGAGGGAATGCCCGCCTATGTCAAGGTGGTGCGGGCGGACGGTTCCGCACAGCAGTTCTCTGTGGCAACGGGCAAGGTCGTGGAAGTTACGACGAAGACAGGGGCCACCATGTCTGCCGAGGCTTACGCCAACAGCGTGCAGGTGACGCGAGACAGCGCGGGGGAAGTCACCAGTGTCTGGAGCCTCACCCAGGGGCTGCTGCAGCTGACGCGGTCAACCGGCCATCTGGACATTGAATGGTATGCTCCTAAGCAGGTCTCCGGCAATGCGCAGAGCGGCTGGATCACCCAGGGCGACCCGGTGAAGACCTATTCCTACACCTGCCGGTATGATGGAGCCGTAAAGGTGATGGACATCATCAACCAGCAGAACGGTCAGACGACCTTGTGTATTGAACGTCGGATCAAGGAGAACAACGTCACCATCATTGAGGGGGAAGGAGACGAGCGGATTGTCACCACCTACGAAAGGAACTATCTGCCGGATGGTAAGTGGGAGGAAATAAAAACGGTCAGAGGCATCAATGAAGAGACGCCCGCCTCGTGCACCCGCACGATCAAGAAAAGCACGGCGGGTGGATGGCTGGTTCTGAGTAAAACAGAGGGCTATGGCGCTCCGGAGGCGGAGACGACTACCTACACGTATAACGAACAGTACCGTGTCTCCCTGGAGATCAAGCCAGACGGCGGATATACCCGCTACGAATACGACGCGCAGGGCCGCGTAACTCTGGAAGCTTCCCCGTGGGTAGACTCTGATGAGGAAGTAGCGAAGCGAACCATCTACGCAAACCAGCGTTTCAATGATTATCGACCTGCACGGGAGGAAACCTTCTATTTTTCCAGTGTCAGAGGAGAGGCCCACATCATGACAAGAGTATACACGTATATGGACACTCCCCAGATACGCCGGACAACGATTGCGTATTACTCGGAATCTGGAGCGTCGCAAACGGAAGTTAGAGAATTGTATGGAGACGAGGCCACACCAGCCTATGCAAGGGGCCGTGCGAAAATGAGTCAGGCTCCGGATGGAGTACAGCAGATATGGATGTATGAGGAAACGGCCCTCTATGGAGCCGCCAACAAGGCTATACGCGAAACCCGCGTGAACGGCATTATCGTGCCTGGAAGAAGCGAACGGACTGTCCAGTACATTGCCCTGAACGGGACAGTAACACGGGAAGAAAGCTACGTACATACAGGAGAGGACTGGAGCCTCATTGCTACAGTCGATTACGAATACGACGAGCAGCGCCGCCGGACAAAGAGCACACGCGGCAACGGACGCGTCAGCACTACGGAATGGATGTGCTGCGGCCCCCTGCGCGAAGTGGATGAGGATGGCGTGATGACCTCCTACGGTTACAATACCGTCCGGCAATTGGTAGAGACTATTCGCTCTGCGACGGACACCACCCCGGAGACCATTGCCAGCTTCACGCGGGACGCGGTAGGCCGCGTGTTGACGGAAGGCACCTACATCGGTTCCATGCACCGGCAGACGGCTGCCATTTATAACCGCCTGGGCCAGATTGTCCGGAAGACGGACGAGTTGGGCCGAGTGACCACTTTTACCTATGTTAACCGGGGACTGAAGGAAACGGTCACACTGCCCACCGGGGCGCAGCAGGTGACGGAGCGCAACTACGATGGTTCCCTGCGTACCCAGTCTCTGCCGGGGGAATACCCACTCACGTTCAGTTACCCGATGGATTCCTATGGATCTCATATTGATGGCTATATCATGGGAACAAACCACAAAATCAAATGTGAGATATTTGACCAGTTCCAGCGCCCGATTATGGTTCAAAAGGAAAGTATAAGAAATAGAGTTGATGCGATAATTCAAATATTGTTGATTTACAACAATAAAGGGCAAATGATCGAACGCACGGATCTCGACGTAAGGACGACTTACGAGTACGACCTCATGGGAGAAGTGTGCCGGGAAATACAGCCGCTGTCCACGTCCCCCACTCCCTACAACTCCCCATATAAGGAATATGCTTATACGTATGAGGCAAAGACGGAAGGGGTGTACAGGAAAACGACCGTGACCGACTACAACGCACAAGGCTACCCCCTGACAAGTACGCGGGAGGAACTGGTTTCCGAACTAAGCCCCACACTGGAAAGCAAGACGATAGAGACGGATATCTACGGCCATGTCACGACAACATGGACGGAATACAACGGAGCTACCAGGAGAAAAGTTCAGCAAAGCATTTCTACTTCCTCCATCACGGCGGAAACGCTGGTGATGGACGGCTTCACTGTTTCACAAAAGGATCATGCCGGAGTCACCACCACCTGGAGCCGTGCGTACACGGCCACAGGCAGCACGGTCATTCAGACGGATGGGCGCGGCAACGCCGTGACGGAAAAGAAGGACATTGCCGGTCGGACTATTCAGGTGACGGATGCCGCAGGGAATGCTGCGTCCATAGCCTACGATCGTTCTACCGGACAGCCCTCCGTCCTCACGGATGCCCTGGGCAAGACGACCTGCTACAAGTACGACATATACGGACGCAAGACGGCGGAATATGGAACAGCCATCCAGCCCGCCTGCTTCGCCTATGATGAGGCCAGCAACATGATTCGGCTGACGACCTTCCGCAGTGCAGGAGAGACGATCACCACCGATCCTTCTTTCCGAACGGACGGAGACGTGACCGAATGGGAGTACGCCTGGCAGGAAAAAGTGGTACTCAAGAAAACCTATGCGGACGGCAGTATCGTGACGACACAGTACGGAGACATGAACCGGGTTGCCTCCGTGACAGACGCCCAGGGGCAAACCGTCACCCATGCCTACTACGTAGATACGGGCCTGCTGAAATCGCAACTATACTCCGGAGGAAAAACGCCGAACATACACTACGACTACAACCATCTGGGAGGACTGGTGGAAATAAAAGACGGCTCCGGCACCAGGGAAATCACTTATGACTCCTACGGCAAACCGGATACTGAAAAGGTGACCATTGGGGGGGTAGAGTACAGTCTGAAGGAAAATTATGACTCCTGCGGACGAAGCTCCGGATATGAGCTGACCGGAGGAAGCGATACGTCCCTTCTCCATGCCGTGCAAGGCTATGGAACGGACGGACGCCTCGCCACCGCAGGGATTCAGACGGCGGCGGGAATGCAGGCCTTCGGCTACTCCTACTTGTCCGGCACACACCTGCCGGGCACACTGACCATGCCGGGCGGCGTCAGCCGGGAGCTGGCCTATGAAGAGCACCGGGATTTGGCAACGCATATCTCCTACAAAAAAGACGGCACAAACATAGTGGCCAGAACGCAGACCTATGACGCCCTGGGCAGGCCTGTCACCCGGAGTCAGCAACGCGGTACGGAAGCCGTGAGGAATGATGTCTTCACGTACAATGACCGCAGCGAACTGACGGGGGCAATCCTGGGAGGGCTAAACTATGTCTATGACTATGACAATATAGGCAACCGCAAAACAGCGCAGGAAATCGACGGGGAAATCAGCTACGAAGCCAACAGCCTCAATCAATACACCGGAATCACCAACTCTACTCTCAACTCTCCACCTTCAACACTGGAACAACCCTTCTTTCCCGCCTTTGACATGAACGGTAACCAGACCTTGATTCACACGGAAACGGGTGTCTGGGAGGTAACGTATAATGCTGCCAACCGTCCTGTAAAATTCGTGCAGGGAAATATGGAAGTGGAATGCGGTTATGACTACATGGACCGGAGATGGTTTAAAAAAGTCAAACAGAATGGAGTGGTTACGGTACATGAATGCTACCTTTATCGGGACTATCTGCAAATTGCCGCGCTGGACATGTTGCAGAATGCCACTGTCAAACACGTGATCCTGTGGGACTCTTCAGAACCGATAGCAACTCGTCCCCTGGCACTGTTGACGAGGGGAGAGATGTACATGTACGGCTTTGACTTTGGCAAGATCGTTACCGAACTGTTGGACGATCAGGGGCAAAGTGTCGCTTCTTATGACTACACTCCGTATGGGGCTGTTGCAACCAATGGAGAACAGGCCTCGTCGAATCCCTTGCAATGGAGCAGTGAAGTATGGGATGAAGATTTGGGGATGTCGTATTATAACTATAGATATTTAAATTCGTTAGACGGGAGGTGGACTTCTAGGGATTCCCTGGAAGAAAAAGATGAACTAAATTTATATACCTTTATTAATAATAATGGAATAAACTATATTGATATTTTGGGGGATAGACGCATGAATACCTATTCTCAACAAAAAGCAGCAAAATTCTTGAAAAAACAAATTAAGAATAAACCCAGAAATAATAAAAATACAAAACCATCGAATAAACCAACGGAATATACTCCTCCTATAGATCCTGATAATAGTTCATCAATAGGAAGAACTAAATTGGAAGATGTTTTAGATTATATAACAGGAAAATTTGACTGTGAAACTATACAGTATGACTCGGCGCTCAGACAATGCGATAAACAACGCTCAATGGTTAAATGTCCAAAATGTTGCATAGTAACAACTTATTGCAAGCAAGATGCTTGGCGTGAATATTCCACGCATCCAAGTATCGGAACACTTAGTCCCTTGACTTGTTCTAGATTGAAAGAAACAGGAGTTATATCTCCAGGATTTCCGAGCGAGACATATTATATTGATTTATAAATATAATGACAAAAAACATGTATTATTCATCCAGTTTACCTTTGATTTTAAATACGAATATGCAGCACAGATACTTGAAATGCAGTATAACTCCTCCCCATCTAGAAGAAACGTAGTAATATTTGAATGTTGTAAATTTGAAAGTGCATTAACAATTTGATTTTATAAAAAAAGATCCGTTTTCAATAAGTTCCGTGGCGAAAAGCGGAGAAATTGAAAATATATCAAAGACATGTCAGAGTGGACAGGTGATTCACGGAAAAAAATAATACCTGTTAACGAACCATGATTAAGATAAAAATGATTTGTTGATCAATAAGGTTTTTAATAACTGATATCATTCTGTTTCTTCTCCCAATTTTAGGTTATTGGGAGAAGAAACTCATAAATTCTTGCTCATGGCGAAAAGAAGAAAAATTCGAATTCTATGAGCTCTGTGGAGAGAATCCTGATAATTTTTTCTTTCCTTTATTTCCAAAAAACATGCAGTTCCGGAATGCCGCCGATGATATCGCTTTCCTTCTGGTTGCATGAAACAAGCCTGGGCTCGGCAGGGGTGAGAATGATCTTTCCCTGCCGGGCCAGGTACTCCCAGATACGGTCCGTTTCCCCTCCCCACGGCAGGAGGGCTTTTGACATGGACAGGGCAAACGAAGGGCGCAGCACAAAAGCCGTCATGCTGCGCACATTGCCCGTGACGCGCGTCCAGCCGTCCACTTCCTTTACACCGCCTCCCACGCGGTGCAGCAGCACGCATCCGGTTTCATCGGGAACGCGATGGAGCAGTTCCTTTAGTTTGGCGTCAAAAGAATCCGCCAGTATGGCGTCATCCTGAAGGATAAGCACCCAGTCTTCCGCGCAGGTGGCGGCATGGTCAATGGCGCGGCGCATGGCCCGCTTGCACCCGATGGCCCGGCAAACGTATTCCGGAGCCTGCTTGAGACGGGGAATGCCGTAGGCCTCCAGGTCGTTCCTTTCCTCCCAGGGGATGTCCTCCATGGAAGCGACGCGCACCCCGTCCACCCATTCCCAGGAAAGCCTCTGGGCGGAAAGGCGCTGGGACATGGTTTCACGTTTGGGTGAACCGGGCAGACTGACGATGAGTATTTTGTAAAACATTCCCTACCGTATCAGGAAATAGAGGCCCCAGAAGAAGGAATCAGCGGGCCTTGGTTCTTCAGGAATCGAAAATGCCTCGGGAAAACGCCGGGAAGAAGATCAAGGCCCGGAAAAGTAAAATCCTTGATCAATCAACGGATTAAGGCGCCGTAAAATAGGGAAAGGTGGCGGAGAGAGTGGGATTCGAACCCACGGTGGGTTGCCCCACGGCGGTTTTCAAGACCGCTGCATTAAACCGCTCTGCCATCTCTCCATGCAACAAGCGCGGGCATAAGCTACCGTGAGGAGGGCGGTTCTGTAAAGTCCTATTCACGTCTGCCCGCAGGTTTGCGGAGATGGCATGAGTGCCTGTACTTCATGAAATTTTGTGCTGCCGGGGGAGATGCTTTCTCCGTGACCAGCAGGGGAATGCGGAGACCGGTAGTGCATTTTACGCAGGGAATCAATGGGAATTTGGGCTGGGTATTGCTGTTGGGGGCTGTATAATGCCGGGCATGAAAGGTTCCCGCATTCTTGTTCTGACCGGACCCGGCAAGGGAAAGACTACTTCCGCCTTCGGCATGGCTCTGCGCGCTTTGGGGCATGGCGGCAAGGTGGCTGTGGTTCAGTTTATCAAGCATGACGGTTCCTATGGGGAGGTGGTGGCCCTCCGGCAGTTTCCGAATGCGGAGGTAGTGTGTTCCGGAGAAGGGTTTACGGGCCGCGCCAGGGATGAAGAGTCCCGCGAACGCCATGCTTCCGCCGCCCGGGACGGGTGGAGGGTGGCCCGGGAGAAGCTGGCGGATGAGTCCGTGGGAACCGTGATTCTGGACGAGATTTTTTACCCCCTGAATTACGGGTTCCTCCCCATTGCGGAAGTCTTGGATGCTTTGAAGAAAATTGCCCCTGGAAAGGTCGTCGTTCTGACAGGCCGGGATGCTCCGGAGGAAATTGTCGCCGTGGCTGATACCGTGAGCCGGATTGAATGCGTCAGGCATGCCTTTCAGCAGGGAGTCAAGGCTCAGAGGAATGTTGAGTTTTAAGATATTCTCTCCTGAAAGCTCTCAGGTAAATCTGTTCTCCGCCGTCGGCCATTCCTCTCTTCATTCCTGCGCCGCCCTGAATTCCGGCGGAAGCTGCCCCATGAGTTCCAGGGCGCATTCCCGGGGCGTCGCTTCCGTGGTGTCTATGGAGAAGTCATGCGGAAAGTGCTGGTGGATGCTTCCGTGCTGACGCTCCGCATGGGCCGGGTCCGGAGTCCGGTCGGTACGGTTCCGCTCGCGTTCCAGCAGAATGTCCTCCCGGCAGTCCACCTTGATGAGGGCGCGGGGAATGCCGCTCAGGCGGTTCAGGAGGTCTTGAACCCAGGCGCGGGATTCGCCGATGACGTGGTCCACGATGACCAGGGCGCCTTTCCGCGCGGCCTCTGCAATGGCGGCGTGAAAGGATTCGATGAAGGGGAGTCCGGTTTCCCGGACGGCGTCCAGGGCGTTTTCATGCCTTCCCCGGCTCATGGCCAGGTAGTCGTCCATGGAAAAAATCATGGAGTCCTCCTCCATGAGGCGGTGCAGGGTCCGGGCCAGCGTGCTTTTCCCCGCGCTGGAGGCCCCGTTGAGCAGGATGACGCGTCCCTGCCGCGGCTGGGGCGTTTGCGGCTGGTCATGGTTTTCCTGCCCCCAGTAAAGGTGGATGTAGCCGGCCTTCACGTTGCCGTCCGCCACGCCTTCCGCGCTCAGGCTTCCATCCTTTCCCCTGACCGTGTAAAGGGGCGGGTAGGGGCGGTTCAGTTTAATGGAGGACCAGTGGAACTCATGGCCGCGGATGCGGGTGAAACGCAGCCCGAACGGGGCTTCCGTTTCCATCACGGCTTCCCGGTATCCCAGGGAACGGAGTTTTTCCCCCATCCGCGCCGTTCCGTCAATGACTCCGCACATGTTCCTGCTTGTCCCGTCCGGAAGCGCCAGTTCCTTGCACAGGTACATGTAACCGCCGCATTCGGCAAAGATTTCTCCGCCGTTCTTGGCAAATTCCAGGATGGCGTTCCGCATGGCCTCATTGCTTTCCAGGCGGCTTGCGAAGGTTTCCGGATAGCCGCCTCCCAGGTAGAGGGCCCTGGTTCCTTCCGGCAGGGCGGTGTCTTCCAGCGGAGAAAAGCAGGTGATTTCCCAGCCCGCCTGCCTCAGCCGTTCCAGGTTGTCCTCATAGTAAAAGCAGAAGGCATTGTCCCGTGCCACGGCCAGGCGCCCGCGGGCAGGGGTGGACGGAATGGAGGCTTTCAGGGGAGCGGGGCGGGGAATTTCCGTGATGTCCATCAGCAGCTTCCAGTTGACGTGCTTTTCCACCGCTTCCGCCAGCCTGCGGAACCAGGATTGCTGCCGTGCTTCCTCTTCCGCGGGAACAAGGCCCAGCTGCCGTTCCGGGAGTGTCCATTCCGCGTTTCTGGGCAACGCCGCCACCAGCGGCGGCATGCCGTGATGGGCCAGCGCCCGGCGCAGAAGGTCCGCGTGCGTGGCGCTTCCCACGCCGTTGGCAATGACTCCCGCTATGTTCAGGCCGGGATGGTGCTGGGAAAAGCCGCGGACGACGGCGGCAATGGACCCCGCCATGCCCCGCGCCTGAACCACCAGCAACATGGGCAGGCCAAGCGTGAGGGCGCAGTCCGCCGTGCTTCCTTCCAGGCTTTCCGGCGTCCGGGCGTCAAAGAGGCCCATGACCCCCTCGCAAATGGCGATGTCCGCGCAGGAGGCGTGCCGCGCCCACTGGGACCGCACCCCGTTTTTCCCCATCATCCACGTATCCAGATTGAAGGAAGGCAATCCCGTCGCCTGCCGGTGGAAGGAGGGGTCAATGTAGTCTGGGCCGCACTTGAAGGCCTGCACGCGTAATCCCCGGGTGGAGAGCGCCGCCATCAGGGCGAGGGATACCGTGGTCTTGCCTCCCCCGGACTGGGTGGAGGCGATGCAGAAGGCGTGAAAAGGCTTATTCATGGGAAACAGGCAAATTCTGCGGATGCTGTCTTTCCGGATCAGGTCAGGATATTCCGTACTTGTCGGCGTAGCCTCTCCGTTCAAAAAGGACGTCTCCGTCCCTGATGGTCCGGGGGCCGCCCAGAAGCACCAGCGTGGACATGTCCACGTCCTCCAGCGGGAATTCGTCCAGCGTCCCCACCCATTTTTGCTGGGCGGGGCGTCCAGCGTGTTTCACGTAGGCGCACAGGGTTTGGCCACCGCGTTTGTTCCGGAAGATACGCAGGGCCTCCTCCAGCAGATGGCGGCGTTTGCGTCCGGCGGGGTTGTAAAGGACCACGGGCAGCGCCGTTCCGGCGCTTTGCTCCAGGTTGGCACGGATTTCTTCCGCAGGGACCAGCAGGTCGGACAGGCTCAACAGGCAGAAGCCGTTTTGGAGGGGCGCCCCCAGCGCGGAGGCGGAAATGCTGGCCGCCGTAATTCCCGGGAGCACTTCAATGCGGACCGGGGAAAAGCGTTCGTTTTCCTTCCTCATTTCGTAGAGCAGCCCGGCCATGGCCAGGATGCCCGGGTCACCGGAGCAGACCATGCAGACATTTTCCCCGTTCAGAGCCGCTTCCAGCGCGGCCGTGCACCGCGGCACTTCCCCCATCATCCCGGTCTGGATCATCTTTTTCCCGTGGATGCGTTCCCGGATGAAATCCAAGTATTTGGTGTAGCCGGCTATGCAGGTGCATTGCTCCATGGCAGCAGCCGCTTCCGGCGTAAGCTGGCCCGGAGACCCGGACCCCAGCCCGATGACGATGACGTTTCCGGATTCTTGACGGGCCTTGTTCCGGCTGCCGTGAGGGCACGTCGCCAGGGCCAGCGTGACGTTCCCGCCGCAAACGGTTTTAGGAGTGTTGATTTTACCCCCGGAGGCCAGAATGGCGGAAGCCTCGGAAACGGAATGAGTCCCCGTTTTTTCAAAGACGGCGTCTGACGGCGTGGGAATTTCCACCGCGTCCAGCTCGGCGGGCTCAAAGACATGGAAAGGTACGTTCCATGTTGCGGCCAGGGCCAGGATGGCCGGTTCCTGCTCCTTGAGCGTGCAGGAGGCAAGGGCTTTGATACGGGACCGGGAGATTCCCTGCCGGGCAAGAAAGCCTTCCGCGTATTGCTGCAGCAGCCCGGGTTCCGTTCCTTTTTTGCAGCCTATTCCAAGCACGAAGGAGGATGACTGAATGAGCAGGGCGGCAGCTCCCCCCGCAGATTCCGGGGGCTCTTCATCCCAATAGACGGCGGGAACGTGCGGTTTTTCCGCGGCTTCCGCTCCATCCGCCCGCGCCGGAATGACCTGGGGACAGTCCCGCCAGTACCGTTCGTGGATTTCCTGCGGACCGTGAAAAGATACGGTGTCTCCGTCAAGCAGGGCCGCGTTCAGGGTTTTGATGGCGTCCGGGTTGAGAACGCAGGCCTTTTCCCTGGCCGCCGCTTCGTCAAAGGCGGTGATTCCCCGCGTGTCCGTGGCGGTGGTGATGACGGCCTCCCCGCCGCTGATGCGGGCCAGCCTGCGCGCCAGGCGGTTGCCGCCGCCCAGGTGGCCGGAAAGCAGGGGAATGAGGTGGGAGCCGGACTCCGAACAGCAGACTACTGCCGGGTCCGTGGCCTTGTCCCGGAGCAGGGGAGCCGTTTTCCTGACGGCAATTCCCGTGGCCCCGATGAAAACGTGCGCGTCAAACAGGTTCCACTGCCGGGCAAGCAACGGGTCGAAGTCCTCCGGGGAAACCCGCTTGACACCTTCCGTTTCCCCGGCCCTGCCTACGGAATGGATAACGGCTTTCCCCAGAGACTGGGAAATCTCCTGCGCCTTGCGGACTCCTTTTTCCGTGAAAGCGTAAAACGCGCAGCTTCCGTCGAACCGTTCGTCTTCCTTCTCATTCCGGTAGCCGTGGCTGAATTGGCCGTGGTAGAGCAGGGACTGCCCGCAGCCGTGCGCGCCGATGGCGTCACCCACCAGGATGAGGGCCTGCCTGCCGATGCCCGCCCGCGCCGTTTCCGCCGCGATGGTGGACAGCGTGCCGCGGATGATCTTTTCATCCGGCCAGGTGGCGCGGTACACTACCGCCGCCGCCGTATCGGGGGATTTCCCGGCGGAGATAAGCCGTGCGGCCAGTTCATCCAGCTTCCCCGCGCTGAGGAAGAACGCCAGCGTGGCGCCCGTCTTGGCAAAGGCCTCGCAGGCTTCCCCGGAGGGCATGGGCGTTCTTCCCGGGGTGCGCGTCAGCACCAGGCTCTGGGCAATTCCGGGGTAGGTCAGTTCCGTGCGCAAGGCCGCGGCGGCGGCAAAAACGCTGCTGACTCCCGGCACCACAATGGATTCAATGCCCTTTTTGTCAAGCAGGTCGAATTGCTCCGCGATGGCTCCGTACATGGACGGGTCCCCCGTGTGGAGGCGCACCACCTTCTTTCCTTCCAGCACCCCGCGGGCCATGACCTCCACCTGTTCCTCCAGGTTCATTTTGGCGCTGTCGTGGAGTTCCGCTTCCGGGCGGCAGCGTTTGAGGTGCCCCGGATTGACCAGGGAGCCGGCGTAGACGACCACGTCCGCCTCCTTCAGGAGGGCGGCGCCCCGTTCGGTAATCAGGTCTTCGGCCCCGGGGCCGGCTCCTATGAAATGGATGGGAAAACGGGCGGTATTCATGCGCGGGAATAGGTGAAAAGGGTGATGCGGTTGCCGTGCCGCAGATGGTGGTAGGTTCCGGCAATGGGAGATTCGGAGGCGATGTCCAGGGAGAACATCCCCGTGCGGGCGGCGGCGTTCCAGCCGTAAAGCAGGTGTTCGCTTTCCGTGGTTACGGCGGAGGCTACCAGGAGGCCGCCGGGATTCAGGGCGTCAAAACACGCCTGGAGGATGGATTCAAGGGCGGCGCCCCCGCCTCCCAAGAAAACGCGGTCGGGCGCGGGCAGGGCAGCCAGGGCTTCCGGCGCTTCTCCCCGCATGCAGGCGTAATTCACGCACCCCAGCTTCCGGCAGTTCCGGCGGATCAGTTCCAGGCGGGACTCTTGCCGTTCCAGTCCGTACACGGAGAGCCCGGGGCGCAGGGCGGCGGCTTCCAGGCCGATGGAGCCGCTTCCGGCTCCCACGTCCCACAGCACGCCCCAGGCAGGGAGGCGGAGCTTGGACAGGATGACGGCGCGCACTTCCTCCGCTGTAATCAGGTTGTTCTCCTTTTCATAAAAGTCCGCCGGCAGTCCCAGCGGCAGGATGGGCGCGGCTCCGGAACGCTCGTCCGGCAGCAGCAGGAGCATGGAGGTGGGGGCGCATTCCTCCCGGGCCAGTTCCGCCAGGGTTCCTTTCAGGATGCGTTCCCCGGGAGTTCCCAGGCGTTCCGCCGCCACGGCGGAACGTTGAGCCGCCGGGGGGTGGAATTGGATGGCCTCCCCGGCCAGGCGGCACGCGGTGAAGGGGTGGCCGCCGTAAAGGACGGGAAGCGGCTGGGCCAGAATATCCCCCCACGGGATATCTTCCGTGCTGTGCGCGCTGAAGCACCGGGCTCGGTCCCACGGCATGCCCAGGCGGTGGAACAGGGCCTGGAACGCGGTTGGGGCCGGGATGAATTCCAGCCGGTCCCCGTCACAGGCCAGGGATTGGAGCGTGCCTCCCATCCCGTGGAACAGGGCGTCTCCGGAAGCCAGCACCACCACGTTTCCGCCCTGCCGGGCTTCTTCCAGCGCCTCCCGCGCCTGTTCCCGCGCGTTCCTGCCGATGGGGATGCGCCGTGCGTTGCAGGGCGGGCACTCCTTCAGCAGGGCGGCGGAAGCGTACAGGCTCTGCGCCTCCGCCAGTTTGCCCAGCAGGGCCGGGGAGGGGTGAAGCGGACCTATGCCGCAGGAAAAAACGGTCAGGGAAGGCATGGAGGTATGTCGAGAAGAAGGCTGCCGGAAAAACCGGAGATCAGGAAACGGACGGGCAGGCCGGGCACGTGGCGCTGGAACTGGCGCCGGGCTTCCGCGGCCAGGTCCCGGTACAGGGAAAGGTGGGCCTCTTCCGGAACCAGCGCCAGCGCCTGGCGTACGGAGGAACAGGCCAGGATGCTCCGGCGCGCTTCATCCGCCAGCGCGGCGTGGCGTTCCGCCGTGCGGAGAAAAAGCTGCATATCCTGCGCCACCTTGTGGGCGTGGGTATTGGCAAATCCGGCGGCGTACTTGCAGAGCTTGCCCGGCATGCAGGCCACCACGGCTTCCGCCATGCCCTGTTCTCCTGCGCTCTGAAGGCTTTCCGCAATAAAATCGCCAATGCAGATGAAGGAGATGGAGGGGTATCCCGGCAGAAGGGACCTGGCCAGCGCGGCCGTCCTCCCCCCCGTGCAGAAGACCGCCTTGTCAAAGCCGGAGAGCCGGGTGGAGCGCACGCAGATGCGGATGGTGGCAATATAGGCTTCATGGCTGTACGGGCGCACGATGCCGCTGGTGCCTAAAATAGAGATTCCCCCCACCACGCCAAGCAGGGGATTGAGCGTTTTCCCGGCAAGCCGTTCCCCGTCCCGGACGGAGATTTCCGCCAGCCAGCACCCTTCCCGCATGCCGGAGCGGGCCAGGTTGTCAGCAATCATGCGCCGCGGTCCTTGGTTGATGGCCCATTTATGCTGCTCGCAGTCCAGGCCCGGCAGCGTGCACAGGCCTATGCCCCCGGCGGAGCGCAGGATAAGGGTGGCCCCGCGGATGGGCAGAAAGTAATCCTCCGGGGCGGCTTCCTCCGGAACGGCCGCCCGGACGCGCGCCTCCATCACGGCTCCGTGGGTGCAGTCCGGGTCGTCCCCTCCATCCTTGATGATGCGGGAAAATCCCGGTTCACTGGCCGCCAGCGGGAGCATTCTCGTTTCTCCGTCCGGGAAAAGCAGGGGAATGGATTCACTGATGTTCTCTCCGTTCAGCGTTTTCCACGCGGCCGTGATGGCGGCGGCGGCATTGGCCCCGGTGGAAAATCCTTTCCGGAGCGGCTGGCGGAGGGGGGAGGACATGGAACGGAATTCGGCGGATGGGGTAGAATGAGGAAAAAATCAGGCGGCGGGCAGGTTCTCCAGAATGGCGTGCAGCGTGGTGACGGCCAGGGCGCTTCCGCCGCGCCGCCCGTCCAGAACGATCTGGGGCGCGGGGCAGGTTCCCGTCAGCAATTTGGATTCCACCACGTTGACGAAGCCCACGGGCATGCCGACGATCAGGGCGGGCCTGATGCCCTCCTCCAGCACATACCGGGAGATGCGGGCCAGGGAAAGAGGGGCGTTCCCGATGAGGACGATGGCTCCGTCCAGGATGGGGCGCGCCTTTTCCGCGGCGCAGATGGCCCGCGTCCTCCCGGTGGCTTTGGCTTGCGCGGCGATGTCCGCATCGGCAATGTAGCAATGGATGTCCTCCTTGCTGTAACCGGGGTGGGCGCGCCTCAGGCGTTCCACGGAAAGCCCGGCCCGGATCATGTTGGAATCACAGAAAATGGGGCAGTGGCCGCGGAGGGCCGCCAGGGCGGAGGGTATGGGGTCATGGCGGAAGGCCAGCCCCGCGGCAATGGAAAGGTCCGCCGTGGTGTGGATAAGCCTGCGCATGACCTTCCATTCGGACGGCGGCACCTCTTCCCAGCCCTGGAACTCCCGTTCAATGGCGGCGAAGCTTTCCGCCTCAATGGCGGCGGGGGGCATGTCCCAGCGGATGTCAGGTGCGGCGGTCATGAGGCGTCAGTGGGTATAATGGATGAAAAGGCCCGTCAGGGCAATCAGAAGAATGGCCCCGATCATGCGGGAGAGCTGCATGACGAGCACGATGGTCAGGGCGTCCCGTGTGGGGAAAATGCCCATGGCGGAGGGAAGGTTGCGCCGCAGGGCGCGGATGGGGTTGCCGATGGCGCTGGCTACCAGCATGGCAAGCAGAATCTGTGAGGAAGTGACCATGCCGTGGCTGCGGAGGTTGGCGGCCACCCCGGCGGCCTGGACCAGGCCGCCCATCTGCGCGGCCACGATGCTCATGAGCTCCGCGGGAAAAATGCGGTTGACCCAGTCCGGCACGTGTTCCTCCCACCAGGAAAACAGGCCGTTTTTCATCAGCCACTCCACGCCGATCATCAGGGGAACCGTCAGGCAGAGCATGCGGAAAACGAGCGCGAGCACCCGCAGGCACGTCTGCCGCAGGGATTTGCGCCATTCCGGGGAGGGGCGCCCGGCGGCGGGAGCCTCCCCGGAAGCCGCCGCCTCCGGAACGGCAGGGGGGCTTTTCCTGCGGTGGAGGAACAGCACGCCCGCAATGAACAGGAAGCCGAAGCCCATCTGCCAGCCGAAGTAGCAGATGGCGGGCAAACCCACCGCGCCGATGACGGGATACGCCACCCGCAGGGAATGGGAGACGAAAGACAGGTAGCTGTTCATCATGCCCCCTGCAATCAGGTTGGAATGGGTGATTTTTCCTTCTGCATGGCTGCTCACCAGCATGCCGTTGGCCGCGGCGTTGGAGTAAAGGGCCGTTGGGATGGACAGGCTGATGATTTCCGGCAGGTGTGCCCAGCGCGCCAGTCCGCCGAACAGCTTGCCCAGGGCAAAATGAAAGCGGAAGATTTCTGCAATACCGCCGATGAAGGCCGCCAGGGCCACCAGGCCGATCAGGCTGCCTATTTGGGGCAGGCGCGCCAGAATTTTTCCCGCGCCTGTTTCCGGAGCCTGTGCGCTCCGGGAATGATGGCGTTTTTTGGGCGCCGGGGCTGGGCTGGCAACGGGCGCTTCTTCCTTTCCTTTTCCTTCCCCGCGTGTTCCCGCCGGGGCTTCTTCCGCGGGCTTCATGGCCATGCGGGGCTTTCCGGATGCGGAGGCGTCCATGCCCGCGGGCATCTTCACAATCATGACTCCGGAGGCCGCCAGGGCCAGCACCAGCCAGAGCCAGCGGAAAGGCTGGCTCCAGGGATAGGTGCGGGAGTGCCTGGTGCCGTTCATGCCTTCTTGACGAACATCAGGGAAAGGTATTCTTCCGGCCTGGCGGCGATGACGTCAATATCGTCCGTAATAAACTCGTCGGGCATGCCCAGTCTTTCCCCGTAAATAACGCGGATATCCTTCTCCCGCCGGATGCGCTCCATCAGGCGCGCGCGGCTGCGGTAGGTCTTCATGAGAACGGTGGTGGTTCCGGGCGGGAACTCCAGGGAATCCGCCATCTCCGGCCTGAAGGCGGGAATAACCCGCAGCCGTTCCCCGTTTTCCACCAGGATCTGGCGGCTGTGGGCCGCCAGGGTGCAGTATGAGGTGATCCCCGGCACCACTTCCGTGTGCAGGTCCGGATTCCGGCTGAGCAGGAGGCTCAGGATATAGCCTAAGGTGCTGTACGTCATGGCGTCTCCCAGCGTGGCAAAGGCGCAGTCAAGGCCGCGGGAAAGGGCCTCCTCAATAACGGCCGTATTCCTTTCAATCTGCTCCTGCCGGGTTCTGGCGTCGCGGGACATGCTGAAAACCAGCTTGTGGAATCGGGCCTTCACGCCGCCCACGGACCGCACCACTGCTTCGGAAATGCTGAAATCGCTGTTGGGGCCCGTCACGGTAAACACCATGTCCACGGACCGGAACACGTTGACGGCCCTGAGCGTGAGGTATTCCGGATTGCCGGGGCCTATGCCCACTCCATAAAATTTTCCGGGGGAGGACATGTCAATGCGCTTGTTTGGGAGTCATGAGGTCGTCCGCCGTGGTCCGGGCATGGCGGGAGAAAACGGCGCGGATGCCCGGGTTTTCCCCCAGGCCCTTCAGGTGGGTTTTAACGGTGAACCCCTCCTTCCTGAGCATGGAGGCCCAGGAATCTTCCTCATCCCCGCCCAGGTCATTCTTGGCGTGGTCTCCGGCCACCAGCATGAAGGGGGCCAGCCAGACGGTTTTTGCGCCGGACTTTTTAAGCTGTTCCAGGATGGGGGCCACGCCGCGCGTGCCTTCCACGGTGGCGAAAAACGCAAGGTTGTCGCGGTCATTCAGCTCGCGGGCAAAATCGGAAAGCACCATGTCGCAGCGTCCCTCCTGCTGGCCGTGCCCCATGAGCAGGATGGCTTCATCCTTCTTCCGTTCCGCGGGAAAATGCCGTAAAAAGGCCGTGACCGCCTCGTCCCTGTCCCGCTCGCTTTCCAGCAGGGGGCGGCCGATGAACACGTGGTCAAAGCTGTCCGGGTGACGCGCCAGGAAGCTGACGATCTGCCTCTCCATCCGGGAAAATTCCTCTCCGGGGGCGATGTGGAGGGACTGGACGCGCAGCGTGCGGATGCCTTCGCGGGCCATGCGGTCCAGATTCTCCTCCACGGAGGGAACGGGGGTTCCGCGTCCGGCAAGCTTCTTGCGGATGATGCTTGAGGTGTAGCTCCACTTCAGGCGGTCCGGAGCATAATGGGGCAGCATGTCCTTTTCCAGCTCCCTGTAGGAGACGGTGGCGTCCTGGTGGCTGGTCCCGAAGGCGACGAGAAGCAGCCCTTCCTGTTGCGGTACTGCCGCCTGTTCCGCCGGGGCGGGGGACGCCTCCGCCCTGCATGGGGCGGTGGAAAGCGCGGGCAGGGAAAACAGGGTGAGCCCGGCAAGAAAAACGGAGGAAAAGGGCAGGAACGCCCCCGGAAGGTAAGAGGATGTTTCAATCATGCGTTGATGAGGTATGGTGAACCGAAGCAAGGATATTCGGACTCCGGGTCTCCAACCTCCCCCTCGCCTTCACCCTCCGGAATGGGAGGACTGGCTGATAGAACGCCTGGTGAAAAACGTTCCCTGAGGGTTTGTAACCCGATACCGCAGCGCGACTGTTTCCGGTTCTCACGGAATTCCCCGTTGCTTCGGCGTGTTTAATGGCGTTTTTAGCCGTCAGTGTCAATGTTTATTAGAACGCCGCCGGATTTCCGGCGAGCAGTGGAAAAGGTGCATGAACGGGTAAAAGCCGCCTGCTCAGCCGCCCCGGAAAAAGGCGCGCGGCTCCGGCTGCTGGACTGCGGATTTCCAGCCCGGCAGTCCGCAGGCAGGCGTTTGCTGCTTGCCGTGGGCGGGGCCGGTGTGAGAACATGGGGATATGGCCTCTTCCCCGGATGTAGTAGAATATATTTGTTTCCAGCTCCGGCATGCCGGGGACATTTCCTTCAAAAAAATGTTTGGAGAATACGGCCTGTACTGTGACCGGAAGTTTTTTGGCCTGGTATGTGACAACCAATTGTTCGTCAAAATCACGGAGCCGGGCCTGAACATGCTCCCGCAGCAGGAGCAGGGCAGCCCCTATCCCGGCGCCAGGCCGCATTTCCTGATGACGGAGCTGGATGATGACCGGGCTCTCTCCTCCTTTGTCCGGGAAACCTGTTCCGTCCTCTCCGCTCCGGATGTCTTATCCGGGAAGAAGAAAAAAGCTTCCGGAGAAAAAAGAAACAGGCGTCCGTAAACGCCTGTTAGTGCCGGATGAAATGCCGTTCGTCTGAAAGGCTTATTTATCTTCCGGAGACTCCTGCACGGCCAGTGAAGACAGGCTCCTTTTCAGGTTGCCCGCCACGGTCTGCGTGGCTTCATTGTCAGACTCCGCGAATTTGTCCACGGCCTGCGCCAGGGACTTAAGGTCGGCTTCCGAAACCTTGCGGCCTTTCGCCTTGCGCTGCTCCAGGGCGGAAATCTTCTTGTTGAGGTCGGCCAGCTTCGGCAGGTCCTTGTTGGCTTTCAGAGCCGCCAGCGGTTCGTCAAACTCCTTGACGGAGGGCACCGCCGTCTTCAGGCGCGTGATGGCCGTCACCGCTTCCAGCGGGTTGGACTGGATCTGGGCCTGCACCATGTCCTTGGCGTCTCCCAGCCATTCGTCAAAAGCGGCGCAGACGGCCTGAGCCTCCTCGTCGTCCGTTTTCTTCCGCAGGGGCGTAATCTTGGACTCGATGTTGCTGCCGTTGGAAACGACTGTCTTGGCCAGGGATTTGTACTTGTCCAGCTCCACGCCTTCCAGGATGGGAAGGCCGCGTTCCGCCTTCATCACCTCCTTCTTCACCAGATCGTAAAGCTGGGTGGGGTGCCCCTTGGCAACCACTTTGCCGTTGGCTCCGATCAGCACGGCATGCGGCAGGCCGCCCGGGCAGGAGGCCGCCGGAATATCCAGCCCCTGGTAAACGGGAAAGGTAATCTTCTTTTCCTCCAGGAACTGTTTGATCCTGGGGCTTGGCCCCTGGCGGTGGCTGCCTACCACGGTAAAGCCCTTGGACTGGAACTTATCCTGCAATTCCTGCAAATGCGGCATGCTGGCGATGCAGGGCGGGCAGTTGATGCCCCAGTACTCAAAAAACACCACCTTCCCCTTTAGGTCGGAAGCCTTGATTTTAGGTCCGTGGAGGTGGCTGCTGTCGTCAAAGGAAGGGTAGGTGACTTTGGCTCCGGCGCCATTATCCGCCGCATGGATGAAAGCCGGGGCCGTCATGGCGGCGATGCTCCCGGACAGAAGGAGGGCAGTAAAGGTTTTCATAGGATGGATGATGCAGAATCCCGCATTGAGTGTCAAGAAGGAAGACCGCTCCCCGCTTGGACTCCCCGGCTGCCCGTTCCTGTGGGAAAAGCGTTTCAGGCAATATCCAGCCCCATGATGTAATCCGTCATGTAATAGCCGTGGCCGATGTGGAAATCCCCGCGTTCCAGTTCCCGCATGCCCATGCGCTGGTAAAACTCCACCGCCCGGGTGTTGTAGCGGTTGACGTTCAGGCGCATCAGGCACGGTTCCGGATGAATGCTCCTGATGTAGCTGACAGCCTGGCGGAACAGGTAGCTGCCGATGTGCAGACCCTGGAAACCCGGCAGAACGTAAATCTTCTGCAAGTGGAAAACGCCGGGGCCTTCCGGCTGGACGGACAGATAGCCGCAGTGCTTCCCGTCATGGGAGGCGATGAAATACACATGCCCCTCCTCCATCTGCTGCTCCAGGTTGGCGGGGGAATACATCCAGTCCATCATGAACTCCATCTGCTCCGGGGAAAGGAGGTCCCGGTAGGTGGCGGGGAAAGCCTGCCCGGCCAGTTCATGAATAAGCATGATGTCGTCTTTGGTGGCTTGGCGGAGTGTAGGCATGGCGAAAATACTACACGGAAAAAGGCCGGATGAAAAGGGCCTCTTCCCGGTTCCCTGTGGAATTTCCGGGCATGGCCTACTTTCCCCTCCCTATTCCGGCGGGGGCGTTTTATGCTGGATGGCACAGGCTTTTTTAACGGAACCCGGGGTGGAACCTGTCTGTATGGTGTACCCCGCATGCGCGCCAGACCATGAAAGAACCCATTCCCATACAACAATGGCTCCCTGCCGGGCCGCTCAGGGACATGGGGGAAAAATACGTAAGCCAGCTTCCGGATGTGGCGCAGAACCCCATCAGCCCGGAATCCTTCATTCATCACTCCGACCATTCCTGGACGGAATACCTGGTGGCCTACTGCCTGCTGTACCCGTGGGTGGTGATCGCCCTGGGGCTGCTGGGCGGCCTGGCCCTGGGAGCCTACTACCTTTTTTGCCGCCGCCGGGAATACGACCACCGCATTTTCTGCTCCAAATGCGGCACCATGATGTACCCGTGCGGCCTGCACTGCCCCAAGTGCGGCACGCCCAATCCCAAACCCCGCGCCCTGAACTGGATTGGTTATTCCAGGCTGCGCACTGTGATCCCGGCCACCGGATGGAAAAGGCATGAGGAAGTGCTCCGCAGCTACCGGCGGTGTTTTTACTGCGGGCAGCCGCTCCATGAACCTACGCTGGAACAGAACTGCCCTGCCTGCGGAAAAGCGGTGCTCCAGGGGGAGCAATCCGTGGACCGTTATGATGATTACATTGCCCGGCGCAGGGGGTGGACCTTTGCGGCCGTGGTGGTGCTGGGCATCATCCCCATTCTCGGCCCCCTGCTGGCCTCCTCCCTGTACAAGAGAACGCTCGTCAACCCGTACTCCCTGTACATGACCGTATTCAGGGAAAGCTTCCTGATGGTGGTGCTTTACCTGTGCCGCCACCTCTTCCGCCTACTGCCCTTCATCGGAACCATCGGCATGCCCATCCTCTGCGTGACGGAATACCATCTCTACCGCCGCATGTTCCTCTGGAAAACGGAAAAATATGACTTTGGCGGAAAAGGGAAGGCCTGAAGAGCGCTTACCTCCGGTCCGGATATTTCCGGCGCATGAGGGGAATGGTGGGCTGAGGGATTGACTTGAAGCCCCGGCAACGTACCTTTTCACCATGCAGATGCGTTACGTCCTGTTTGCCTCCATGGCCGCCTTTTGTCTGGCGCTGTCCGCCTGTTCCGTCACCTACGGCAACAAATCCGTGGCGTCCCCGGCGGCCTACGGCGCCCTGGTTCCGGGAAAATCCTCCAAGGCGAACGTTTACGACGTCCTGGGGCAGCCCTCCGACGCGGTCACCATGAAAAACGGGACGCTGTGGACTTACCGCTACCGCAAGGCTAAAAACAACTTCCTGGGGAACATCCCCCTCTTTGGCGTCAATCTGATCGCCGGCGGCAAAAACGGAGACGTCTATACGGTGCTGGCCCTGTTTGACCGGCAGGGCGTGCTGGCCTCCCGCTCGGCGGCGCGGCAGAAGTTGTACACCTCCAATCTGGCCTCCCTGAAACGTTCTCTGGACGTTATGATGGAGGACAATTCGTCACACCAGCGGGTGGAAATGGAGATGAAAAAAATAGATCGCCCCTTTGACCCCTCTGCGGCCAAGGATGCGGACCTGCTGGAAAAGTCTCTTGATTAAAGGCTTGTACGGCCTGAATTACTTATTGTATTTGGTATGACAAGGAAGCGTTTTTTTTCTATTGGACTAAACTTCCTTTATACAGTAAGTAGGCGGCGTTCCCCGAGGGGACGGCAGGGATTCTTCCTGAATGCCTCCGCTCCGGGGGGAGCAAACCCTATAGAAAAATAGAATGAAAATGAAAAGAAAACTGGCATTGGTTCTGGCGAAGGCTTTCTCCGGAAAGTCCGTGCCGGAAAAGAAGCGTGAAAAAGAGGTGAAGGCCTCCAGGAAACTGGAAGACTGGCTGAAGGCTTCCAGAATGCGGTCCTTCTAGGAAAGGCACGCTGACGGAAAAGGCGGATTCGGGCGCTGGACGCCCGGTTCGCCGGGAGGGACGGGGATGGAATCTCCGTCCTGTTGTTTTTACCGGAAAAGATATGTCTTGGATTTGACATTATCATGGAACTAAATGGCAATTTAGATGGGCATGTCTCACATTGAGATTGTTTCTCTTGATTTATGAAGGAGTATAGTTTACAAAGTGTGCGTCTATTGTTATTTGATAGTTGATTGATTTTGTTTAAATCATGCCCCCCCTTTTAATATGCTGACTGTATTCGAAATAAATAACTTTAAATCTTTACAAAATTTCAGCATTCGATTTTCATCAAAATTGACTGTTCTGATTGGATTGAATGGTGCGGGAAAATCAACTGTTTTGCAGGGATTGGATTTTTTAGCAAATCTGGCACAGATAGAGGGGATTTCAAAATTTCTTGATTTGAGAGGCTGGGAAAAAAATGAATTATATACGAAATTTTTAGGAAAGCCATGGTCTCCATTAATTTCATATAGCTTATTATTTGATGTAGG
Organism: Akkermansia muciniphila; assembly: GCF_002884975.1. Classification (NCBI taxonomy): domain Bacteria; kingdom Pseudomonadati; phylum Verrucomicrobiota; class Verrucomicrobiia; order Verrucomicrobiales; family Akkermansiaceae; genus Akkermansia; species Akkermansia muciniphila. The sequence goes on from NZ_PJKB01000001.1 coordinate 294,116, forward strand.
TGAAGAGTATTACAAATGGAGTGGAGCCTATAACGGTAATATTGGAAAATGTACCAAAGAAGAAATTAAATGGGTTGATAGAAAGGAAGATCAGGAAAAATTAATGGAACTTAAAGAAGGAATCCTTCATGATTCTGATCTTATTTGGCCTAAAGATGTGGATTTTAGAAAAATAGGTTATAGAGGTTCTATTATTAGTTTGTTTTCTGAACAAGATCCATATTCATTAGTGTGGAATGAAGTTTCCAATATTCTTTCGATAGATTTATTGTCTCCCGAGCAAATGAGGAGACGGTCAAGATTAATGCCTAAAAGAGGTGTAGGGCTTGGAGGTGAGCAATTATCTATTTTTTTGCATCGCCTTACGAATGAACAGAAGGTTCAAATAGCAGAAGTGATGGAAAATTTTTATCCTCATTTTATGAGCTTTCAAACGCAGTCTATGCGGGGAGGGGGGATTAAACTCAAAGTGATTGAGCATTATGAAAGTGATACTTTTATTTCGACGGAATCTCGTCATTTAAATGATGGCATGCTCCGTGTTCTGGCAATTATTGCCGAAACCTTATTTACTAAAGGAACTGTATTAATTGATGAAATTGAGGATGGTATTAATCCTGATCTTCTTGAAAAACTAGTTTCTTATCTTTTAAATGATTGCCCTTGCCAGGTTATTTTAACTACACATAGTCCCCTTCTGCTCAATTTTCTCCCAGATGATGATGCTGAGAAGATAGTACAGTTCATTTATAAAGATGGATTAGGAATTACGAAATCAGTTCCGTTTTTTAGTATCCCTAAAGTAGGAGATTTACTTGGAATGTTGGGAGCTGGGGAGGCTATGTTACAATTTAATATGGATGAAGTGGCTGAAATGGCAGAACAAGTAAATGACATGGAGAAGTAATGATTCCTGTTATCTTTGTTCATGGAGAGGGAGTTTCCGATTTTGGAAACTGTTCTCAAGTAGGGCCATTGTACTATATTATATGGAAAATATTGGCTCGTTATTATCCTGATGAAATAATAGAGCATAATTATATTCAAATTGTTAGTAAAAGTGATCTTCAAAATTATCGTAAGGTAAAACGATCTGAAAAACGGAAATCTACGATGCGGCTAGCAAAGCCCCCTAAGATCTCTATAATGGCAGAAACTCTTGGGTTGTTTACTCAAGAACGTGGTGGTCATATTGCCGTATTACATTCAGATGTGGATTTTACAAATAAAGATTTAAGAACTAGAAACTCTACTCTTTTAGAACGGAAAAAAAGAGAAGCGAGAGACACGATAATAAAAGAGATAGAAAATGGTTTTTTTAAATCTGGAATTTCTGAAAGAGGAGTTCCTCTTGTTCCTATGCCTAGAACAGAAGCTTGGTTAATTAAGCTTGTTCCTGGTAGTGGGTTTTCTGCGCATAGATTGGAAAATCTCCCTGGTAATGATAAAGCTCCTTGTGGAGCAAAAAAAATTTTAGATGACTATGGATTTTGTTCGTGTGAAAAGAGATGCTCATTGGTATGTACATCTTATGATCCTGATAAGATGGATTTAGAAAGTCATAGTTTATTTCTTGTAAAGATGAGAAAAGCTTTGTCTCAATGTCCATTTTCCAGCAATAGTTGTTCTTAGAAACTGAAGGAATGACTGAATACGAGAATTATAAAATCTATTGTGTTTTAGATTTTCATGAAAATATTTGAAATTTTTTGATAAAATTAATATTAAGGTATGTCTTCATGACAGTTGCGCCTTGACTACGGCGGTGGAATGTCCGTTCATCTGAGCAGACATGACCATACCCGGAATTCTTGAAGAAAAGTTGTCCGCCGCGTTGAAAGCGGTGTTGGGGGAGGAGCTTCCCGCTGATTTTTGCGCCAGTGTGACGCCGTCCGCGGATTTGCGGTTCGGGGACTACCAGAGCAACGCCGCCATGGTGCTTGCCAAGCGGTGCCGCACGAATCCCCGCGCTCTGGCCCAGCAGGTGGTGGACGGGATGGGGCAGGACGGCGTTTGTTCCCTGGAAATCGCCGGGCCCGGGTTTATCAACTTCCGCATCAAACCTGAATTTTACGCCGCGCGCCTGCTGGCCATGCTGGCGGACGACCGTCTGGGGGTGGAGAAGGTGCAGGACCCCAAAACCATCGTCATTGACTTTTCCGCGCCCAACGTCGCCAAGCCGATGCACGTGGGCCATATCCGTTCCACCATTATCGGGGACGCCCTCTCCCGCGTGGCCCGTTTTGTGGGGCACAACGTCATTACGGACAACCACATCGGTGACTGGGGCACCCAGTTCGGCATGATCCTGTGGGGCTGGAAGAACATTCTGGATGAACAGGCCCTGGCCGCCAACCCCATTGACGAGCTGCTGCGGGTGTACAAGGACGTGAACCTGATGTGCAAGGAAAAGCCGGAACTGCTGGATACCTGCAAGGCGGAGCTGGTGAAGCTCCAGGCCGGGGACGGGGAAAACCTGGCGATCTGGAAGCGCTGCGTGGAAGTCTCCAAATCCGGCCTTTCCAAAATCTACGGCCAGCTTGACATCCACTTTGACTACTGGCTGGGGGAAAGCTTTTACAACGATGCCCTGGCTCCGCTGGTGGACGGCATGATCGCCGCCGGAATGGCCCGTGAGAGCGACGGCGCCATCTGCGTGTTTTCCGACGGCTCCGTGCCGCCCAATGAAGACCCCTTCCTGGTGCAGGACAAGGGGGAATGGCGCGCCAACCCCTGCATCATCCGCAAGGCGGACGGCGGCTTCCTGTACGCCACTACGGACCTCGCGACGCTGGACCACCGCATCAAGACGTGGGGGGCGGATTCCATCTGGTACGTGGTGGGCGCTCCCCAGGCCCTGCATTTCCGGCAGATTTTCTCCACGCAGCGCCGCCGCGGCATGGACGGGGATTACCGTCACATCGCCTTCGGCTCCATCCTGGGGGACGACCGCAAGCCTTTTAAAACGCGTTCCGGGGACACTGTCTCCCTCCAGGACGTGCTGGATGAAGCCATTGAACGCGCCGCCCGGGTGGTGGAGGAAAAGAGTCCGGACATGCCGGAGGAGGAAAAGAAGCGCGTGGCGGAAGTCGTGGGCATAGGCGCCGTAAAGTTCGCGGAGCTCTCCCAGAACCGCATGACGGATTACGTCTTCAACTGGGACAAAATGCTGGCCCTCCAGGGGGACACGGCTCCCTACCTCCAGAACTCCTATGTGCGCGTCCGCTCCATCTTCCGCAAGCTGGACGGCGCCCCGCTGGACTGGTCCGCCCCCATTCAGCTTTCAGAAGATGCGGAAATCCACCTGGCCCGTCTCCTGGCCCGCTACGGGGAAGTGGTGCCGCAGGTGCTGGATGACTGCCGCCCGAATGTGCTGGCCGCCTACCTGTTTGACCTGGCCCGCGCTTTCCACTCCTTCTATGAGGCCTGCCCGGTCCTGAAATCGGAAGGGGCAGTGCGGCACTCCCGCCTGGCCCTGTGCGAGCTGACGGCCCGCACCCTCAAGCACGGCCTGGGCCTGCTGGGCATCCAGCTTCCGGACAGAATGTAGCCTTTTCCCGGTATGAAAGCCTCCTTCCGTCATGTTCTCCTGTCCGCCGCCATGGCGGGCTGCTGTTCCGCCGCTCCGGACGGGGAACACGGGTACTGGATGAGCAGTCCGTCCCTGAACGGCTGGCGGGAGGCCGTCTTCCGCGCCGGCGTTCCGGCCCAGCCTGCGGTACTGCCGCCCGGCGTGGAGATGATGATGATAGGCTCCTCCTCTCCGGCCGTGCAGATTCTGGTGCTGGAGGGAATGACGCATCTGCTCACCTTCGGGGACATGCGCGCCTCCCTGAAATTTGATGACGCCCTCCGCCTGGACCCGGACTGCCTGATGGCCCACTGGGGACGGTGCATGAGCCTGATGGGCGCGGGCCCCGAGTTCCAGGCCCAGCGCGTCCAATCCATGAAGCGCATGAAGGAGCTGGCGCTGCGCCCGGACTGCCCGGAACAGGAGCGCGCCTATGCGGACGCCCTGGCCGTGCTGCTGATGAACGGTCCGGAAAAGGCACGGGAATCATGGAAAAACATCTGTACCACCTGGAAGCGCGATCCCTACGCCCCCCTCTTTTACGCCATGCTCCTGCGGGACGGCTTTGACGGGAACGGCAACCCCGGGGAAGGGCAGAAGGAGGCCGTCCGCGTGGTGGATGCCGTCCTGAAAGAACGCCCGGACTCCCAGGCGGCCCTGTTCATGCGCGTCCTGCTGGAGGAGGTGGCCCCGGTCATCTCTCCGGAAACGGTGGAAACCGCCCGCAAGGCCGCCGCGGCCAACCCCCTCTCCGCTTCCGCCCAGCACCTGCTGGGGCACTGCCTGTTCCGCACGGGGGATTATGAAGGAGCTTCCGCCGCCTTCCAGTCCTCTGAAAACCTGTGCCTGGCGTGGGAAAAAACGGAAAACGTTCCCCGGGCGCTGAATGACGCCTACTTCCGTTCCATCCTTTACCGTGCCGTCTCTGAATTCTGCGCGGGCCATTACAAAAAGGCGGAGGCCATCGCCTCCAGGGCCGCCTCCGTCCCGTTGGACGGGAAACACCCGCTGGCTCCCGGAACGCTCCTTCAACTATGGGAGGCCAGGACATTGCCCGTGCGCCTGATGCTGGCCCGGCCCTCCCTTCCCGCGCAGGCATATCTGCTGAAAGCGTCTCCGGGGCCGCTCCCCAAGGGATTTCCGGACTTGAGCAACGGCATGACGGCGGTGGTCACCCAGTACATGGGCGCCTGTTGCGCGGCCGGGCAGGGCAGGCCGGGCGCCGTAGCGGCCGGCTTTGACAAACTGTCCGGCATCCTGCGCCTGTTCATGGAGGGTGCGGAAGTGGCCCGGCGCCAGATGAGCGTCTCCTACTGGGCGCGCTGTCTTCAGATGGGGAGCCTTTACTCCTCGGAAATCCGTGCCCTGATGTTCCCGGACTCCGCCAATGTCTGGATGTCGGAAGCCATCCGGAGCCAGCGTTATTCCTCCCTGCTGCTGCCCCCCGTGGTGCCGTATCCCGCGGAATGGAAACTGGCCCAGGCCTACCTGCGGGGCGGCAAATACCGGGAGTGCGCGGACATGTGCGGAGAGGCGCTGAAACGCTTCCCCAACCACGCCGGGGTGCTGGCCACCATGAAACAGGCCCGCGGCAAAGAAAATGCCGCTCCCGCTGCGCAAGCTCGGAAAAAGAACCGGATCAAATAACATGGAGACCTGTGAAACACTGAATTTCCCTGACGGGCGCCTTGGCTCCTGACGCTGCACATTCCGGCAAGCATTCATTTTCAATAACCACATACATCAATCAAATATGAACCATCCCTATCTGGACCCCTCCTTCCTGGTTTCCTGGTCACGGCTCACGCCGGACGCCATCAAGCCTGACATTACGGAAGCCATCTCCCGCGCCAGGGCCAACATTCAGGCCATCTGCGGCCAGCCGCTGGACTCCCTGACTTATGAAAACACCTTCGGCGCTCTGGAAAAAGCCTCTGAGGACCTGCACCTCGGCTGGGGCCGCGCCATGCACCTGGACTCCGTGAATGATGAACCCGCCCAGCGGGAAGCCATCGGTGAAATGCTGCCGGAGGTGGTGGCCTTCTCCTCCTCCGTGCCGCTGAACCCGTGCCTGTGGACGGTCCTGAAAGCCGCCGCAGCCTGTGACTGGGTGAAAGACCTCTCCCCCGTCAAGCAGCGCTTCATTCAGGAAACGCTGGCGGACTTCCGTGAAAGCGGGGCGGACCTGCCGGACGAGGTGAAGCCGGAATATGCGGAAATAGAAGCCCAGCTCTCCATGAAGACCAAGAAATTCGCGGAAAACGTGCTGGACTCCACCAACGCCTGGGAGCTCATTGTGGAAGATGAAGCGGAACTCTCCGGCCTGCCGGACTCCGCGAAGGAGGCCGCCCGGCTGGACGCCTTGGCCAATGGGCACGGCACGGAAGAAGCCCCCCGCTGGCGTTTCACGCAGAAATTCACCTCCCTGCAGCCCGTCATGCAGTTTGCGGACTCGGATGGACTGCGCCGTAAAATGTGGGAAGGCTCCTGCTCCATAGGTAAGGACGGGGAATATGACAACGAGGCCCTCATTGCGGAAATCCTGGAACTGCGGGATAAAAAGGCCCGCCTGCTGGGATATGGCTGCTTTGCGGACTACGCCACCTCCCGCCGCATGGCCGGGAGCGGAGCCAACGCCCTGGACTTCATTAATGACCTGCATGACAAGGTGAAACCCTCCTTCCTGAAAGACATGGAAGCCGTCCGCGGGTATAAGGAGGAAAAGACCGGAAAACCCGTGGAAAAACTCTCCCCGTGGGAAACCGGATACTGGTCTGAAAAACGCCGCCGCGAGCTGTACTCCTTTGATGAGGAAGACCTGCGCCCGTACTACTCCGTGGAAAAGGTGATGGACGGCCTCTTCTCCATCTACTCCGGCCTGTACGGCATCACGGTCACGCCGCGCCCCACAGTAGCCTTCAAGCCGGGGGAACCCGGGGAAGTGCCGGAAGGCGCGGTGGAGGTATGGCACCCGGACGTGCTGTTCTATGAGCTGCATGATGCGGAAAGCGGGGAACACCTGGGCTCCTTTTATGCGGACTGGCATCCGCGGGACTCCAAGCGCGCCGGGGCGTGGATGAACTACCTCAGCGTGGGGGAACCCCCGCACGGCGGCAAGCCCCGCGTGCCGCATCTGGGCCTCATGGTCGGCAACATGACCAAGCCCGTGGGGGACAAGCCCGCGCTGCTTTCCCACCGGGAGGTGGAAACCATCTTCCATGAATTCGGCCACCTGCTGCACCAGCTCCTCTCTGATGTGGAGGTCAAATCCCTGGCGGGCACCAACGTGGCCTGGGACTTTGTGGAACTGCCCTCCCAGATCAATGAAAACTGGTGCTGGGAGCGGGAATCCGTGGACCTCTTCGCCGCGCACTATGAAACGGGTGAAAAAATCCCGGACGAACTGTTCTCCAAAATGCGCGCCGCCCGCAACTACATGAGCGGCACGGACTTCATGCGCCAGCTCTGCTTCGGCAAGCTGGACCTGGAGCTTCACGTGAACTGGCCGCGGTACAAGGGCGCTCCGCTGGAGGAAACGGATGAACGCATCCTGGCGGACTACCGGGTGCCCATGACCCACCGCGGCCCCTCCGTGGCGCGCCGCCTGACCCACATCTTCGCGGACCCCACGGGTTATGCCTCCGGCTACTACTCCTACAAATGGGCGGAAGTGCTGGAAGCGGACGCCTTCAGCCGCTTCCTGAAGGAAGGGGTGCTCAATCCGCAGACCGGGCGCGACTTCCGCCGCTGCATCCTCAGCAAGGGCAACAGCAAGCCTGCCGCGGAACTCTACCGCGACTTCATGGGCCGTGATCCGGACGCGGAAGCGCTGCTTGTCAAATCCGGCGTCCTTTAAATCAATCTCTCTAATACAATCCTCATGCCTGAACAAAAAAGACTCTCTCTCGCCGGAATCGGGTGCGGCTCCCGCACGCGCACCTACATGAAGCTGGCCATGGAACAAAAAAACCGCTACCGCATCGCCGCCGCGGCGGACCCCGTAAAGCAGCGCACGGAAGCCGTGCGTGACTTTGCCCCGGAGGAGGAGCGGGACTCCATCCGCCTGTTCAAGGACGCCGCCTCCCTGCTGGAGGAACCGCGCCTGGCGGACGTAGCCATCATCGGCACGCAGGACGACTACCACTACGCCCCGTGCAAAAAGGCCATGGAGCTGGGCTACCACGTCCTGCTGGAAAAACCCATCGCCAAGACGCTGAAGGAAGCGCTGGAACTGCGCGACCTGGCGCGCCTGCTGAAACGCCGCGTGGCCGTGTGCCACGTGCTGCGCTACACCCAGTTCTACCGCACCCTGAAAAAAATCATCAGCAGCGGGGAAATCGGGGACGTCATCACCTTCAACGCCAACGAAGGCGTGGGGGCGTGGCACTTCGCCCACTCCTTCGTGCGCGGGCACTGGGGCAACAGCAAGACCTCCACCCCCATGATCGTGGCCAAATGCTGCCATGACATGGACATCCTTTACTGGCTCATGGGCAGGCGCAAATGCCTCTCCGTAGCCAGCTTCGGGGAGCTCACCTTCTTCACGAAAAAAACGCTCTCCTCCCCCCGTCCGGAACGCTGCACGGACTGGACCACCCCGGTGGGGGAAGACCCCTGGGACGCCCGCAAATACGCCACGGACGACGAATGCAAGCGCTGGCTGGGCATGGTCTATGACCGCGCGCAGGAAGCCACCGCGGAGGAAATCTGTGAATGGCTTGAAACCTCCCCGTGGGGCAGGGACTACCTCCAGTGCGACAATGACCAGCCGGACCACCAGGTTTCCATCATGCGCTTTGAAGGCGGCCTGACCGGCACCTTCACGATGACGGCCTTTGAGCAGGGGCGCCATATTGAAGTATACGGCACCAAAGGCAAAATCCGCGCCGGAGCCTTCTACAAGGAAAACGGCCCCGGTGAAATCACCGTGACGCCCCACTTTGGCGGTAAAACCCGCGTGGTGGAGCTGGAGGAACTGGCCGGCGGCTACCAGGGCCACGGCGGCGGTGACTGGGGGCTGGTGGAAGCCCTTTACGATGACATGCTGACGGTTCCCTCCCCGGCGGACATGACCACCTCCATTGAAGAATCCGCCCACTCCCATGTAATGGCCTTTGCCACGGAACACGCCCGGCTGACCGGCCAGGTGGTGGATGTGGCCGAATTCGAGCGCCGGGTCATGAGAGGTGAACTGGACTACTGATCCGGTAGTTCAACACTTCAATTTCCAGAAAACGGACGGGAAACCGTCCGTTTTTTATTGCTGGTTCCGGATGTGGAACCGGAGGTGGCTGCAACCATCTTCCTCCATGAAAAACGAAATAATTGATGGAATTCATGGAGATGCAGAAAAGGAATATTTGGTCAAGTCTGGAAATCATAAATATTCCGGTTTTAAATGATAAAAAATAACTTATTGGTCAGTATAGGCTTATAAAACGGACGGATTTGGAATCCGGAGTCAAGCCTACAAAATTGAAAGAAAAACGTTTTAAGGAAATTGGGCTTGGCAATATCCTGGAAATTGCCGTAGGGAGTTCCTGATGTAACAGGCTTTCTTTTTGTTCCGGCAATCATTACTAACTGTCTTTACATTTTGGCGGCGGTAGCCGTCAGGGCTGGCGGTATAAGGCTGTGGAAAGGGGATGGGGAAATGTTGCAGAGCATCAGGAAGAACAATTTTTCACGGCTGTAACATCCATACCGGATTCCAAATCCGGCATATATCTTGTGAATTGGCTAAAACCATGAAGAAATCATTCATTCTGCTATTATTGGCAGGCGCCGTTTCCGCGGCTTCTGCGGCTTCCCTGAAAATTAATCTGGGTTCTTCCTCCGTCGGGGATTCGGATTGGATCAGTGTGGCTACCCAGGCTTCCTCCGTTACGGGAGGAAAAGCCACCTCCTACGCCTCCATTGCTTCCTTGAGCAAAAACGGGGGAAATGTTTCCTCGTCCGTGGTTCTCGGCAATCTGGACGGTCAGGACGTCACGCTCACCATGGCGTACAAAAGCACCGCCGCCGTGAATGCGGGTTACCTGGACGCGGCAGGCACGTCACCCTCCCTGAACTCCCTGTTTCCGGACAGCATGGCGCAGTCTTCCATCTCCGGCAAGTGCAACGGGGTGAAAGGGCAGACCGTCGGCCTTCAATTCACGCTGAACGGCCTGGCGGCCAATACCACCTATTATCTCTACGTTCTGGGCAACAGCGGCTTTTCAACCAATAAAACCAGCATGGCCCTCTCGGGCGGTGTCAGCGATGTCACCGGCAGCCTGATGGACGGCTATGAAGGAGCGGGGACGATGGCCGGTTCAACCTTCCAGGGGACGACGGATTCTTCCGGCGTGGGGATGGAATGGACGTTCACCACAGACAGTTCGGGCCGGGTGACGCTTACTTATGAACGCTCCGCCGGTGTGGCCGCGGATGTTTTAAGCGGGGATATTAATTTGAACGGGTTCATGCTGGCAACCGAGCCCATTCCCGAACCGGCCACGGCATCCCTGGGATTGCTCGGACTGGCGGCGCTGCTGTTGCGGCGGCGCAAAAACTAGGGAGCATTCAGCATTATCTTTGACGAGATGTCTGGAGAGAAGGGATGGAACCGCCCATGTTTTTCATCCCTTCTTTCCGGCATTTTTTATTTGCAGAAGCCTATCTGTTAGATTATTTAATAATCTTATATCTATGAAAAAGAAATCTCTCTTCGGCGTCCTTGTGGCGGTGGCTCTCTCCGCTCTGGGGAATCCGGGGCAGGGTGCGGGAACGGTGGAATCCTTCGGCGTGGACTTCGGCAATGCGGCTTCTGCGGCACAGCCGGGCTGGACGAATATGGGGGTGGTGACCGTCACGCCGTCTTCCACGCTGAAAAGCGTGCCCCTGCGGAGGAATAACCTGGAAGCCTCTTCCTCCCCCGTGCTGGCCGGAACGCTGTTTGGCCGCTCCGTTTATCTGGCGGTAACGGCCAAGTCGGAAGCGAGCGTGGGAAACATGTGCTATAACAACGCCAATTCAACGTGGCGGGAAAAGGGGGAAACCCGCGGAGGGCAACCGGGCGGCGTGCTGCAGGCGGAAAGCGCCTTCTCCTTTCCGAATCATGGGGAAGCCCTGAATACGAGTTTGCAGCTATTTACCAACGGCATGGCGGTCCGGGCCGGCACGGTGCGCGTTTCCCTCTCCGGACTGCAGCCCGGCAAGGAATATTCCGTTTCTTTTTTCCTGGGCAGCGGCAAGCCCGCGTACCAGTCCGTTTACCTGGTATCCGGCGCTCATGTGGACGTAAAGGCGCTTCAGACCTCCACCGGTTCCCGCACGGAAGAGATGTGGAAAGGGGGCGTCAACACGGCGGACGCGGATACCTACATGGCGGTGGAATGGACCGCGGCAGCGGATGAAGCCGGGACGCTCGTTTTTGACGTGGTGAAGGAAGGCAACTCCGCCGGAACCGGAGCCCTGAATCTGAATGCGCTGACTGTCCGCACGGATGATACCCCGGCCCCTCCCGCTCCGGAGCCGAAGCCCGTCAGCGTGCTCCACAACAGGGCGCTGACCGTTCTTCCCTCCCCGGTGGCGCTTCCCGTTCCTGCGGATGCCTGGACCGGAACGGGGGAAATGACTTGTGAACTTTGGGTCAGGCCGGATGGGGACGCCGCCTCCGGCGCTATTCTTTCCCTGGGGGCTTCCACGCTCTCCCTGAACGCAGGCCGTCTGCATCTGGAATCCGGGAATGCGGAAGCTCCCGCCTCCGTGGAGGCTTCCGGCCAGCCCTTCGCCGCCGGAACCTGGCACCATGTGGCCGTGGCCCTGGGAACGGAAAACGTCAGCCTGTATGTGGACGGAACATTGGCGGGAACCGCTCCTGCCGCGCCTTACCTGGCCTCCATGAAAAACGGCTGGACAGGCCTGGTGCTGGCTGCGCAGTTCAAGGGCGCCCGGGACGAACTGCGGTTCTGGAATGCGGAGCTGGGGACCGGGGCGGACGACTTTTTCCTGACGGGGCCGCTGCCCATGGCCCACCCCAGGTATGGCCGCCTGGTGGGGCTGTGGCGGCTGGACGGAGACTTCCGGGACGCCAAGTGGACGGAATTCGCGGATAAAACGGGCAGCTCCTTCACCCGCCCGTACCAGGCGGTGACGCCGTCCGGCACGGAATTCTCCATCGTCACGGACAACAATACCTTCCGGTACATGCTCATGACAGCTTATGTACGGGATAGCCACCTGCGCTACCACTGGCTTTCCCGCTCCCATATCATTAACAACAATGACCTCATCTACATCGGCGTAACAGGCCTCACCGCAGATGGAACCATCACTCACTGGCGGCCGGATAATGACGTAAAGGAAAAAAACGGCGTTACGTTTCTCCCCCGGGAAGGAACCCGGACCAGCATCTACCGCTTTACCGGACCGAATGCCTCCATGCGTGTAGGGGGCGGCCTGCTGGGCGGCGATCCTGCCGCCTTCACCATTGAGGCTGACATGCTCCTTTCCGCCGAACGGGAAAATTTCATTCTGTTTGGCAACGACAACGTCTCTCTGACAATCTCTTGGGCGGCTGACCATTACCGCGCGCGCATCCAGGTGGGAACCTCCAAGGCCTGGGAAGCCGACTTGCCCGACATACTCCTCAACGAATATTTCTGGATCGCCTTTGTGCGCAATAACGATACGGGAACCTTCTATCTGAACAACACGGCCGTAGAAACCGTGGCCGCCGCCGCCGGAAATGATCTGGACAGCCAGACGGCCAATGCAGTCGTTGGAAGCAATCTGGTCGGCAACATTGACGAGATGCGCATCTGGGTGGAAGCCCGTGCCGCCGGAAAACTGGGAAAGGCCGTCCAGCACGCCTGGGCGGACCGCCAGATTGTCGCCTACTGGGGAGACAGTGACGTAGAAGACTATGACACCGCTTCCTGGGTGAGCGACCTGCGCTATCTGCGCGAACTCACGGCAGAAGTGGAAGGAATAAACATCCGTCTCTGTGTTTCAGGCGGTTCCGATTGGAAAAAGATGTTGGGCAATGAAGCGGCCAGAAACAAATTCGCCACACAAATTGCAGAAATGCTGAACGAATACGGCGATTTGCTGGATGGCGTGGACCTGGACTTTGAATGGCTTTACCAGGGGGATTCCCTGTGGAACGGCTATGGGGCGCTGGCTGAAGCCATCAGGCAGAAAATCGGCTCCGGGCCTGTTTTTACCATCACGCTGCACACGGTGGCCTACTGGTTCCCCAAGGACAAGATTCAATTTGTGGATTTCTTCCCGTTCCAGAATTATGGGCCCAGCAGCAGCGCTGGCACCTATAACACCATGGTTTCCGCCTGTAATTTATTTAGATCCTGGGGGTATCCGGATTCCAAAATCCAGCTCAGCGGTCCTTTTTACGGAGTAACTGGTGCCTCCGGCGCCACAGATGCCATGCTGTACCGTGACCTGAAGGGAGAGGAGGAACTTAACGATCCCGCACTGGACCAGCTCACCCTGAACAGCAATGGTAAAAAATACTATTACAATGGAGTAGACACGACGCGGAAGAAAAACAAATACATCAGTGATCAAAAACTGGCTGGCTTCATGTACTGGGATTTGGGTGGCGACATCTCCGACTCCCGGAATGAAAGCAACTACTTTGACCAGCGTTCCCTGCTGCGCGCCGCCAACCGCTACGTGTCTTCCACGTCGTTCCCCGTTACGGCTTCCCCGTTCGGCTTGTCCCGGGTGGGGGCATCCGTTCCCGCCGCCGGAGGGCCGGTGGATGTGGAAGTGCAGATGGAAGAGGAAGCCCTGGGCTGGGTGGTGGCGGAATCCCCGGAATGGATTTCCGTTTCCGCCTCTTCCGGCATGGGCCGGACCACGGTCATCCTGACGGCGTCGGAAAACAAATCCGCCGCCGGACGGTCCGGAACGGTGGTATTCCGCGCTTCCGACAAGCAGGAATGCGCCGTCACCGTGACGCAGGCCGGGGCAGACCTGGCGGGCTATGACAAGTGGGTGCAGGACACCTTCCCGCCGGACGCCACGGCGGACCGGACGGCGGCGGATGCCTCCCCCGCCGGGGACGGCGTCACCAACCTGATGAAATACGCCACGGGCCTGGACCCGCTGAAACCCTGCGGAAGCGTGACGAAAGTATCCGTGGAAGAAGGCGCAGACGGGAACAGGCATCTGGTGCTGCGGTGGCCCGTAAATCCGCAGGCGGCGGAGGTAAAGCATGAAGTGGAAGTCTCCCCGGACCTGGTCAGCTGGATATCCCTGGGGGAAGTGGAGACCGCCGGAAAAACATCTGCGGAATTCCGGGACGCGGAACCCGTGCAGGAGAGTGGAATGAAACGCCGCTTCCTGCGCTTGAAGGTGACGCGGGAATAGCTCCGGGACTTTGACACCTCTTCCCCGCAGAACGGCAGGCTGGACAATCAGCGCATCCGTAAAAATGCGCTGATGTTCTGGAAAAGCGCATTCTCTGCGCCCGCGTTTATTCTTAAGGCCGCCCCCGCAGGACTGCGGCGCTTCCGGAACCCTTCAGGCCCGTTGCGGGATAACGCAGGCTACTTCCCCTTCTTCTTAATCTTTTCCTTCACCCGCTCCACATTGGCGCGGGCGTCTTCATTCCCCAGTTCCGCCGCCTGTTCGTACCACTTCTGGGCTTCGGCCAGATCCTTGGCCACGCCCGTTCCGCGTTCATACATGGAACCCAGGTTATTCATGGACTTGGCGTCATCCTGTTCCGCGCCCTTGATGTAAAACTGGTAGGCCAGGGCCGTATCCTGCGGTATTCCCAGGCCTTCCTCATGCAGGTAGCCCAGCAGGAAATACATGCCCGGAACGGCATGCGTCTGGTTCTGCTCCAGCTTGGTCAGAATATCCAGCGCCGCCTTGGGGTCCGGCTCCATGTCCTCTCCCTTGATGAGCAGGCGCGCCTTTTCCACCAGGGCTTCCGGGTCCTTGGTCTCCGCGGCCTTCAGCACGTAATCCTTGTGCAATTCCTTGTTCGGCTGCACGCCGATTCCCTGCTCGTAATACCGGGCCAGCCTCTTGAGGCCGCGCACATCCTCCTTCTTCACCAGCGCGGTGGCTGCCGTCATGGCGGAAGCCAGGAGCTGCTGCCGTTCCGCAGGGTCTTTCATGTTCCCGGCCACGGTTTCATAATAATTGGCCAGCTCGTCCAGGGCGGTAAGGCTGCCCAGCTCCACGGCCTGTTCCCAGAGCTTCACGGCCTCCGGGTTGATGGCCTGCGGCGCGGGGGCCTGGCGTTCCTTGCCGGACGGCGTCATCCAGGGCGGGACGGCTCCGGCGTCCGTCAGGGTATCTTCCGCCTTATCCTTTGCGCCCGGCTTTTTGAGCCACGGGGGAGTATCTTCATCCGCCCCGTTCAGGGTCAGCTTCACCTGCTGGTAGGGGGAGCCGGCGGGATTCTGCCGGATGCCCTGCGCCGCCGCTTCCTCCAGATTCTGGGGATAGGCTGCCTGGTTGGCCAGGAAAAGCAGGGAGGGAATATGCCCGCGCGCCGCCAGGCCGTGCATCATGGCGCTGTAAGGCTGGAGGTTTTCATTATTGGAACTCCACATGTCCGCCGCATCCACATGGCCTTTCAGGGCTCCCCGGAACATCCAGGAATCCCCCTCCGCCATGCGTTTCTCCAGACCGAATTCATAGATGAGGGCGCGGCCGAGCACGTACATGCCGCAGGGGTCCCCCTGTCCGGCGGAAAGCCGGGCCCAGGCCAGGGCTTCCGGGTAGCCGGATTCCTCGCTCCTGTAGCTGAACAACATCAGGTAGGCCAGGTCCGCCTGGCTGCGGGCGTCCCCTTCCTGCGCTTTTTTGCGGAGAACGGCGGTCAGGTCTTCCCACTGTTCCGGAGTGACGTATTCGGAAATGCCTCTCAGCGTGATGAAATCCCCGGAGGCGGCTTTAGCCAGGCAGTCATTCAGCAGGGTTTTGGCCGGTTCCATGGCAGGCCTGTCCATCAACTCCGGGTCCTCCATCTGGGCCAGGCGCAGCCTGGCCAGGGGATGGCCTTCTTCTGCCGCCTGCTTGTACCATGTGCGCATGTTTTCCCGCGCTTCATGGGCCTTCCCCACGGAATCCATGGTGTTGGCAAGTTCCTCTTTCCACAGCTCGCCCAGCTGGACGCTTGAATCCGCGTCTCCCAGCTGGGAGGCCAGTTCCAGCTCCTTGTGCGTCTTGGCGTAGGGCGGGAGCTGGTTGAGCTTTTTCTGGGGCAGGGTAAGCGGTTCCTTCAGGAAGGGCATGCCCCGTTCGTCATGAAGGGCCAGCAGGTCCAGGGCGGCCTTGCGCAGCTCCTGCTCCTGCGGGGGCTTCTGTTCGGAAATCCACTGCGCGTACCAGGCACAGGCATTATTGCTCCCCAGCTTCCGGGCTTTGTCACAGACGAGCTTTACCTGGCCGTTCTCCAGCTTGGGGAGTCCATTGGCGCTCCGGGAAATCAGGGCCAGCATGGTTGGAAGATCCCCCCTCTCCAGAAGTTCCGTGAAGTATTCATGGCTGAGCTTGCCGCGGATTTCTTCAGGCAGCGTGGGAAGCATGGTCATGGCCGTGGCGTGCCCCGCCTCTGCCGCTTTGGAAAGCGTCGCAAAGGCCAGTTCCTGCCACTCCTTCCGGCGCGGATGGTCCGGGGCAGCCGTCTTTGCCAGAGAATGGGCCAGTTCCCCCATCCGGGCCAGAAGAACCGGTCTGGCGTTTTTCCGGTGCTTCATCAGGGAATCCAGAACGGCGGCCGGGTCCTCCTTCAGCCAGTCCACCTTGATGAAGGCGAGCTGGGCCAGCGCGTCCTGGTCGCCGGAGGCGGCCTTCTTCTCCAGCGGGGCCAGGTAGCGTCTCAACTCCGCCTCCGGCAGGTCTGTAACGGTGTACAGTGCGGTGACGGCGTCCATGTCCCCTTTCCCGGCCAGCTTGCGGCAGGCCTCCAGCCATTCCGCGTGCTCCGGCTGCATG
Organism: Akkermansia muciniphila; assembly: GCF_002884975.1. NCBI lineage: Bacteria > Pseudomonadati > Verrucomicrobiota > Verrucomicrobiia > Verrucomicrobiales > Akkermansiaceae > Akkermansia > Akkermansia muciniphila. The sequence continues at coordinate 310,650 of NZ_PJKB01000001.1, forward strand.
GGTTGCGCCTTGAAAATGCCGAAAATCCCGTAGGGGTCCGTCATCATGAGCCTGGGAGCCGGATGCCCGGATGCGGTCGCCGCGTCACGGAAAAAATGCTGCATGTGTTCCAGGCAGGCCAGCGGCAGGTCCCCGCGGTTCAGGTAATAAAGCCCCATCCAGTACTCCCCGGCCAGCATGTTGGCCCGGAAATCTCCCGTGGCGGCCTTGTCAAGCAATTCCCCATACGTCCAGCCGCCGTCCATGGGCAGTTGGGAAAGGTCCCGGACCGGGGCGGACTCCGTCTGCCCGGGGGGATTTGCCGCCGCCTGGGATGAAGCGTCCTGGGCGTAGACCGGGAGGGAAAAAATAAAGGGAATAAGCAGAAGACGGGCACGCATGGGTCAGCTCTTTTCTAGCAGGAAAAACCTCTGCCCTACAAGCGTTTTTCACGTGACTGAATGTTTAACTATTTATTATGTCACGTTCTTTATTAAAGCAGGCTCATGAAACGGCTCCGGGAGGCTCCAAGCACGGGTACGGCAGCCCGCAAGGTGGAGGGAAACAGAGGCGGAATTCATGGGCAGGAGTGACGGAATGGACAAAGTAATTCTACTGTGTTCACTCGGTCCATGAAGTCCGGATTTTTTAGAGAAAAACCTTTGGCGGCGGTAGCCGCACTAAACCTCCCGGCGTTTTTCCGTCTGTTCCCGCAGCAGGGCTTGCAGCCGGCTGCGGTCCAGTTTCCCCATCACCGTCAGGGGAATAGGTAGCTCCATGATGGAACGGATGCGCTGGGGGCCGGGAGCCGCCGCATTCCATTCACGGCAGGCCTGTTCCAGCAATGCCGCGGAAGGCCCGCAGGCGACCAGTTCGGTTCCCGCGCGCGGATGCGGGACGGCCTCCACGACGGCCTCCGGGACACTGCGGCGCAGGGCGTCCTGGACGGCGTCCGGGTCCACCAGTTCCCCCAGGACTTTGACGAGCCTGTCCGCCCGGCGCAGGAAGGTCAGCAGGCGGCCTTCCAGGCGCACCAGGTCGCGGGTTTGCCACCATTCCCGCGGGTCCACCCGTTCCAGCAGAAATTCTCCGTTGGGCTGCGTCAGCAGGCGGCCGCACAGCTTGCCTTCCCCCTGGAAGCGCAGGAGCCCTCCTTCATCTGTTGCCGCCTCCCAGTGCGGCAAAAGGGAAAGGCGGTCCGTGTGGTAGGGATCACCGGGAAGGGCCGTAGCCAGCTGGGAGCCGGACTCCGTCATGCCGTAGCTCTGCACCACGGGCCAGCCCAGGGCGCGTGCCTTCCGCCCCGTTTCCAGGTCCAGGGCGCCCCCGCCCACAATGATGCATCCGGCGGTGGCCGGAGCCTGGAGACGGTGGCTGACCAGGTCAACAACCTGCGTGGGGACCAGGGAGGACCAGCAGGCACCGGAACTTTTCATCAGGTCCGCATAGGCATGCGGATTCCACCTGCCGTGAAGCGTGTGGACGGCGGTCCCGGCCAGGGCGGCGCGCAGGTGGATCATGGCGCCTCCCACGTGCCAGACGGGCAGCGGGCAGCACCAGTCCCCGCGTTCCGCGTGCAGGTGGTCCAGCGCGCCGCGGGCGCAGGCGTCCAGGGCGCGGCGGGTGAATAAAATGGCTTTGGGCGGGGAACCGGAAGAACCGGAGGTGGCAAAGGCAACGGCCTTGTCCAGCCCCTGGCGGGAAAGAAAGGCGGCGGCATGTTCCCTCCAGTCCCTCAAATGGGGCGGCGCCATCACGCAGGGGCCGTTGTCCCGGTCCCAGGGCAGGGATGTTCCGGAGGCGGACATGGCGGGGGCTGCGGGTTACCGGGAGGCGTTTCTGCGCAGGGTATGCCAGCGCTCCTCCATGCGGGGTTTCAGATGGTGCTCAATCCACGCATAAGCCGCCTCCAGGCCGCCCGTCTTGAAGGTGCGGCCTATTTCCGCTTCCACGCCTGTGGCGTTGCCGGTGCGGCGCAGGAAATCATTACTGGTGAATTCGATGAAAAGCTTTCCATTGATCGCTCCTTCCTCCGCCAGAATCCATTCCCTGACGTACAGCGCCAGAATGGCGTCCCCTACCCATGCCTCTACGCGGAGGCGCTCTTCTGTGGCCTTGTCCATATGATGATGGTTCATGAAAGTCTTGCCATGGAGGTCTTGCCGCCCAGCGGGTCCTTCATGGGGGGAGGGGCAATTCCCGGAGCCTTGTCCCCGGCGGGGGAGGCCGGCTGGCCGTTTTCCCGGGGCAGCTCCGGCAGGTTGTCCATGGGGGCGGCGGGCGTGCCCGGCGTCTGCGTGCCTGCCTTGGGGGCCTGCGGCGCGGGCGCGGGGGCCGCTCCCGGAGTGAGGGGTACGTCCAGCACCCTGTCCTGTGCCGCGCGGCGGTTGACTGCGTCCTTGGCCTCCAGGGACTTGCGGAGAGCCGTCTCCGATTCCGAATTCCAGTACCCGGAATCCAGTTCAATGTAGATGTTGGAATAAGGCAGGGACGTCCTTGTCTTGATGACCAGCACGTTGAACTGCTTGGCGGCGTCTTCGATCAGGGAATTGATCGTGCGGCTCATCAATTCAAAATGCTGGCGTCCCGGAAGCATCTTATTGATATTATTACGGTAGCGCTTGACGCCGGGGGCGTAATCCTCCGTAACGCTGCGCAGTTCGGAGCTGACCATGATGCGGGGAACCACATGGGCCTCCTCCTCCAGCATGTTCAGCACGTCCATGAGCACTTCATCGGACGTCTTGTCGGAAACCATGGTCTTGATGCCCGCGCCCGTATAGGCGGGGAAGGAGGATTCCGCAATGACAATCCAGTTTCTGGCTCCCACGATCGCCAGATTTTTATACAACTGGTCCCTCCATTCCTGCTCTGCCGGATTTGCTTCCTGGCAGCCGCTGAGCAGGCTGATGATACACACGGGCAGAATGAGGGGGAGTCGGATCATGGGATGGGCCCCGCCTTGCGGAGCTGGAAAATGGGCTAGAATTTATGGGACCGGGGTTCGCGGCACGCGCTGGGGCAGCGGCCCTGTTCCGTGGCGAATGGCGCTCCCTGCGTGGGGGCTGCCTCCGTGAAGGCGACGCCGGGCAACTCAGTAGGTACGCCCTGAACCGGGAAATCCTTTCGCAGGGGGAAATAAGGATAGCCTTCCCACATCAGAATCCGGCGTAAATCCGGGTGGCCGGAGAATTTAATGCCCATCAGGTCCCACACTTCGCGCTCGTGCCAGTTGGCGGACTGGAAGAGTTCACTGACGGAGGGCACTTCCTCCCCGTCGTCCACCTTCGTCTTGAGGCTCAGGTTCACGCCCGTTTCCGCCTGCGTCAGCGTGTAGTTGACTTCAAAGCGGGGGCTTTCCCCCATATTGTCCACGGAGCAAAGGTTCACGATCATGTCAAATCCGGCGGAATCCCGCAGCCAGCGTACGACGTCCGCCACGGCATGGCGTGCGACGGTCAGCGTAACGTCTCCGCGGAACTCATAGCGGTCCGTGATGACATCTTTCCCAAAGCGTTTCTGGGCGTTGTCTGCGGCGGTCTTGATCTGTGATTCTAGAGAAGGCATGAAAAAAGGAATGGTAAAAGGTGGAACAGTATGAAAACAGTCGGTGCTGGCGGATTATTCAAGAGGCATTTCCGTTTCTACCGGAACGGGGGCATTCGCTTCGCGCGGTTCCTCCTTCTTGAAGAAGGTGCGTGCGGGCTGCTGGGTATCCAGCTTCTTGCGCAGGGTAAGCAGCGCTTCCAGGATGGCTTCCGGGCGGGGAGGGCAGCCGGAAATGTAAACGTCCACGGGAATGATCTTGTCCACGCCCTGAAGCACGGAATAGGAGCGGAACATGCCGCCGGTGGAGGCGCAGGCGCCCATGGCGATGCACCACTTGGGCTCCGGCATCTGGTCCCAGATGCGCCGGACGGCCAGGGCCATCTTGTAGGTAACGGTGCCGGCCACGATCATCACGTCGGCCTGGCGGGGGGAAAAGCGCGTCACTTCGGAACCGAAGCGGGAAAGGTCATACCGGGAGCACGCCACGGCCATGAACTCAATGGCGCAGCAGGAAAGCCCCATCGGCATGGGCCAGAGGGAATTTTTACGAATCCAGTTGATGGCGGCGTCCAGGGTGGTATAGACAAAACTGCCTTCCGCGTTGGAGTCCAATACTCCTGTTTCGTAAATATTCGGTTCGTTCGTGGTGGCCATGATAACAGATGATTCTTGCTGGAGCCAGATTAACGAGATGCCTTCAACTCTCAAGCCTTAATTTGGTTCAGCCATGATTTTCTGCGGCCTGTTCCGGCCTTGTTTTCCGGGCGGTCCGGAGCGGGGATGAATAAACCCGCACAGGGTTTCCCCCGTGCGGGTTTTTATCCAACTATATTACCTATGAAACTCAGAACTCCCCATTATGGGTGGCGGTCTCTCTACCTCCCGCCGCCCGGTTTGTTACTGATGCAGGTTAGAGTCCCGGTGGCGGCATGGTGTTCAAAAAGCGGGAAAATTTATGACAGAGGAGCGGGAACGGATTTATGATTCATTGAAGATGAATGTTTTGAGGAATTCCATTACCTGAAGGGACCGGGAGCAGTTCTTCATGCCTGGCATTGCGTTCAGCCAGGCAAGCCCGGTTTCCGGGAGGGGTGCGCCTGGACTTGTCCGGAGCGCCGCAGCGGCAATCCTACAGCCGTTCCTGAATCAGCACGTGGAAATGGCCGCCCGCGCCATCCTCATTCGTCAGGAAGGCGTCCTGCGGCGTGTTCTCCGCGTAGGGGAGCAGGTAATCCCTCTGGGTCATCAGGGTGGCCGTGTCTCCCAGGCAATTCCGGGAAAGCTCCAGCAGGTCCGTAAAATTCACGTCGCACGTCAGGTCCGTCAGGCCGGGGTGCCGGTACAATTCCTCCCCGGTCAGCACCTGGTGGCTTTTATACCCGCGCAGGGAGCCCTGGGGGCGGCGGTAGTACAGCCGCTCCATTTCATCCCCGTAGTCAATCACCGTCATGACCCCCATGCTCCACAGGGGCAGCCACCCGGTGAACCAGCGTGCGTAGGAATCATGAATCTCCAGACGCTGCCCCGGCTGGGAATCATATTCCAGCATGTGGGAGAAAAGCGGCTGTTGGCGGACGGGGCGCAACTCCTCCCGCACGGCTCCGTCCTTCACGGTAAGCCCCACTTCCCGCCAGCCCTGTTCCGTGTACTCAAACACGCGGGCCGGGAAGGCGTCCACCAGCTCGTTGGAGAAAATGAAGGCTTTGCCGCCGCAGTGCTTCAGCGCCTTTTCCATGGTGGAGTAAATCTTGGCCTGGCTTCCCAGCAGAAGGTGCTGGAATTCGCGCAGCCGGGGGGAGGACTCCACAATCACGTAATCCGTATTCAGGCGGTTCCAGAACCCCAGTTGTTCCAGAACCTTGACGGCCAGGGCTCCGGAGCCGGCGCCTATCTCCAGCAGGGGCAGCCGCTTGCCGCAGCGGGCGCAGGCCTCCTTCCAGCGCGCGGCGACGGCCTTTGCCAGAATGGGGGACAGCGTGGGAGTGGTGGAAAAATCCCCGCGGCTCCCGATGTTCTCAATGGCGGCGGAGTAATACCCCTCCTGCGGGTGGTGCAGGGCCAGCTGCATGAAGGCTTCCAGGGAAAGCCAGCCGCCGGCGGCCGCGATGTGGTCGGAAAGGCGTATCATGCGGGGAAAACAGGTCAGGATTTGGACTGCTCCAGCATGCGCAGCAGCGGGGCTTCCGCCCTCTTGCGCAGGTCTTCCGGCAGTTCCACGGCCGGGGAAAGGTCCCGGAGAGCCAGGTACAGTTTTTCCAGCGTGTTCATCTTCATGTACGGGCAGGTGCTGCAGGAGCACTGCTCCGTGGGGGCGGGAATGAACTCCTTGCCCGGCACCAGCTTGCGCAGGCGGTGCAGGATGCCGGATTCCGTGACGATGATGAAGGAGGAAGCCGGGCTTTCCGTGCAGTAGGGAATCATCTTCTCCGTGGAGCAGATGTGGTCCGCCAGCAGGCGCACGGCCTCCGTGCATTCCGGGTGGGCCACCACCAGCGCGCCGGGGTGCTTCTCCTTCAGGGCCAGGATCTGGTCCCGCGTAAACTCCATGTGCACGTGGCAGGCCCCGTTCCACAACTCCATGGGGCGGCCCAGCTGGCGGCCTACCCAGGCGCCCAGGTTCTGGTCCGGCACGAACAGGATGGGGCGGTCCTCCGGAGCCTGGGAGACAATCTTCACGGCGTTCCCGGAGGTGACGATCACGTCCGCCAGCGCCTTCACGCCGATGGAGCAGTTCACGTACGCCACCACGTAATAATTCTTGTGGGCGTTTGCCTTCAGGAAAGCTTCCAGGTCCCCGGCGTCGCAGGAAGCTTCCAGGGAGCAGCCGGCGTCCGCGTCCGGCAGGATGACGGTTTTGTCCGGATTGAGGATCTTGGCGGTCTCCGCCATGAAATGGACGCCGCAGAAGGCGATCACGTCGCAATCCGTATTCTGCGCCTTGTAGGCCAGCCCCAGGGAATCGCCCACGTAGTCGGCCATGTCCTGGATGTCCCCGGTCTGGTAGCTGTGCGCCAGAATGATGGCGTTGCGTTCTTTTTTCAGGCGTAAAATTTCCTCTTTCAGGTCAAAGGGTGCCATGCGGGAAAAGATGGGGGGAAGCCCCCGGCAAGTCAAGCATCATGTCCCATGCAGGGCGCACTTGTTGACGGGGGGCGGGAAATGTGGCACAGTCTGGCGCATCATACGATTATGTTTTCACTTTTAGCTGATAAACTGGATAACACGTTCCGGAAGCTGCGGGGCCTGGGCAAGATTTCAGAGAAGAACATTGCGGACGCCCTGCGGGACATCCGGCTGGCGTTGCTGGAAGCGGACGTGGAGTTTGGCGTGGCCCGGGAATTCATCGGCCGCGTGAAGGAGCGGGCCATGGGGCAGGAAGTGCTCAAATCCATCAAGCCCGGGGAACAGATCGTCAAAATCTTCCGTGATGAAATCGCCGCCCTGCTGGGTGGCGACGCCGTGGGGCTGGACCTGACGGACCCCGCCAGAATCATGGTGGTGGGCCTGAACGGCGCGGGCAAGACCACTACCAGCGCGAAGCTGGCCCTGCGCCTGAAAAACGAGGGGCGCCGCCCCCTGCTGGTGGCCTGTGACCTGGTGCGCCCCGCCGCCGTGGACCAGCTGGCTACGCTGGCGGCACAAATAGAAGTGCCCGTGTACAAGCCCGCTCCCGGCAGCCGGGACGTGGTGGCCGTGGCGCGTGAGGCCCTGGAATGGGCCCGGACCCAGAACGGGACCGTGATGATTTTTGACACGGCGGGCCGCCAGGAAGTGGACGAAGCCCTGATTGACGAGCTGCGCCACCTGCACGCCTTCCTCTCCCCGCGTGAAACACTCCTGGTGGTGGACGCCGCCACGGGCCAGCAGGCCGTGAACGTGGCCCAGACCTTTGACCGGGCCGTGAACGTCACGGGCATCGTCCTGACCAAGCTGGACGGGGACGCCCGCGGGGGCGCTGCCCTCTCCATGCGTTCCGTGACGGGCAAGCCCATCAAATTCTCCGGCGAGGGGGAAAAGCTGGACCAGTTCGGCCCCTTCGTCCCCGGCCGCATGGCGGACCGCATCCTGGGCATGGGTGACATCGTGGGTCTGGTGGAGCATGCCGCCGCCCGCATTGACGAGGAACAGGCGGCCAAATCCATGGACCGCATGATGTCCGGCAAATTTGACTTCAACGACTTCCTGGACCAGATGAAGATGATGCAGAACCTGGGGCCGCTGGAAGGCCTGCTGGGCCTGCTCCCCGGCTTCGGCAAAATCAAAAAGCAGCTTCCGGACGGCGCGCTGGACCCTAAGAGGATGAAACACATGGAAGCCATCGTGCTCTCCATGACGGCGAAGGAAAGGAGCAATCCCAACCTGCTGAACCCGTCCCGGCGCCGCCGCATTGCCGCCGGCTGCGGCCGCTCCCTGATGGAGGTGAACAAGCTCATCAAGAACTTTTCCGAGATGCGCAAGATGATGTCCGGCAAGGGCAAGATGGGCGCCATGATGAAGCAGATGGCCTCCATGAAGGGTAAGGGCGGCAAGATGCCCGGCCTTCCCGGCATGGGTGGCGGACTGGGCGCCCTGAAAGGTCTTGGCGGACTCGGCGGAGGTTTGGGCGGCCTCTTCGGCGGCCGCAAATAACGGTTATGGCCAGAGGCGCGGCTGTGCAGTCAGCCGCGCCTTTTTATTTGTCTGCGTGGCGCGTGGCAGCCCCCGGCGGCTCTCCTTTAGATGAAAGAACGGCCGGGGCGTTCCCGTACTCCGGGAATGACGGATAAAAGGCGGTTTTACCGGGTGGCGGCTGTGCTGGTTCTCGCCGGCTTGCTGAATGCGGAAAGAGGTAATGCCGTCCCGGCGGAGGAGGTGCTGCTCCCCGCGCCCTCCGCATGCAGGTCTGACCGGTCCGCTGTGGCGCGTCTCCCGCTGCGGCTGGCGGTCTATGCGCCGGAAAAGGATGTTCCGGCGGTGGAGGCTCTCCTTAATGTGCTCAACGCCCAGGGCGTTTTGTCCGGTCTTTCCATGACCGGGGACAGGGAATCTGCAGACGTGGTGTGTTCCGTGGAAGGAACCCCTGCGGGAACGGGGGAAGGGTATGAGGCGCGCCTGGATGCCGGGAAGGAAGGCCGGGGCGTGCTGCACCTGAAAGCGGCGTCTCCGCGGGGCCTCTTCTACGCGTGGCAGAGCATGGTGCAGGTACTGAACGCCAACCGGATGGAGGAAGGCTTCTCCGTGCCCGTTTTCTCCATCAGGGACGTGCCCCGCTTTGAATGGCGGGGCATCATGCTGGACGTCTCCCGCCACTTCTTCACCATGGCGGAGGTCAAGCGCATGATTGACACCATGTCCCTGTTCAAGCTCAACCGGCTTCACCTGCACCTGACGGACGGCCCCGGCTGGCGGATGGAAATTAAAAAATACCCCCTCCTCACTTCCATGAGCGCGTGGCGCGTGCCGCTGGCCAACGGGGAATGGAACTGGCAGGAAGTGAAGCTGGCCATCCAGGAGCATGACCCGGAGGCCACCTACGGCGGTTTTTACACCCAGGAGCAGATGAGGGAAATCATCGCTTACGCCCGCAGCCGCCAGGTCGCCATTGTGCCGGAAATAGACCTTCCCGGCCATTCCTACGCGGCCATGCATGCCTACGGGGATTTGATTTGCGACGGAGTGGACTTTCCCGTGGAAGGCAAAAAAGGCCGGGACGCCGTCTGCATGGGGCGTCCGGAAACGCTCCGCTTTGTGAAAGACGTGGTAGATGAACTCAAGGCCGTCTTCCCGCCCGGCTCCCCCATCCATCTGGGCCATGACGAGGTATCCGCGGAAGCATGGAAAAAATGCCGGTACTGCCAGAACCGTTTGAAGAATCTGAATGAGACGGATCTCAAGGCGCTGAGCCGGGACTTCCTGCAGCAAATTGCGGACTACGTGCGGAAGGACGGTTATGACGCCATCGTCTGGGATGAGGCCGGGGAACTGGAGGCGGACAAGCACATCTTCGTCATGGCATGGCGCGGCAATGACTTTGCCGCGGCGGCGGCCAGAAAGGGGCACCCGGTCATCCTGGCCCCCTGTTCCCACTTCTACTTTGACTACTACCAGTCCGCCGCGCCCACGGAGCCGAAGGCCATCGGGGGGCTGATACCGCTCAGGCAGGTGTACGGCTATGAACTGCCGGAACTCTCCCCGGAGGAGGCCGCCAGGGTGCGCGGCCTCCAGGCCAACATCTGGACGGAATACCTGTACAATATGGGGCTGGTGGAATACATGGCGTGGCCCCGCGCCCTGGCGCTGGCCGAACGCGCCTGGAGCGACTGCGACCCGCGGGACTACAAATCCTTCCGCAGCCGCGCGGCCCTGGCCCTGAAGCTCCTGGAAAAACTGGCCGTGAAATACCGCCCCATGGATGAAGACGATTAAGGCCTCCCCGGAACGGACGTTCTTTTAATCTGGTTTCCGGAATATTCCGCGCCTCTCCGCCTGTTTCCGCTCATGGGAGTCCCGTTTCCTGGGGTTTTATTGACAGAAGATGCCGGGTCATGTATGAAATGACTCTAGCTGATTGCCTGTTTATGAAAAAATACCGGTTTCTGTTTCTGGCTTCCCTGATAACGCTCGTCCTGCTCGGCGGCATGGCCGTAGTGGCCTGCTCCAACAATTTCAAGCATGTGCCCCAAACGGGATTTGTGGAGCATCATGTGAAGAATGAGGACTCCCACATCCCCTTTGATGCATACTGGAACGCCCCGGATGACAAGATATGGAATGACAGGGTAAACGGTGTGAATGGCAAAAAAGTGATGATGGCCGTCGTTCCGGTGGATACGGTTCACATGGATGTGAGGCCGGAGAGTAGTGAAGGGTTTGACGCCCTGCGCAATTTGGCGGCGTACTTCCAGAAGAGCGTGACGGACAGCATGGAGAAGGAAGTTGCCAAAAACCCGAACTTTGACATGGTCCCCGTAGGCACCAGGGGTGCCTACACGTTGGAGCTCGCCATCATCTCCATCACGCCCACGAACGCCAAGGCCGGCATCTTTGTCACGGCGTTGAGCGGCATCAAGGGGGGCGGCCTGGTCAAGAGATTTATCAAGAAAGGCCACATTGCCATGGCGGGGCGCCTGCGTGATGAAAACGGCCGCATCGTTTCTGAATTTGCGGATTACGAGGAAGACCACAGCTCCCTGCTGGGCGTGGATGCCAAGGACTTTAAAAAATACGCCCACCATCAGCGCACCATTGACGAATGGTCCCGGGAAATTACGGATGTGTATTCCTCCACCTACGGGCACAAGACGCCTAAACGCATGATCTCCATCAATCCCTTTTAAAGAATGGGCGGGCGGAAGCCCCGCCCGGCGGAGGCTGCTTTGCCGCCGGATTTTTCAAAAAGGAATGCGGGTAAGGGATGAAATCCTGTAGCCGCCGAAAAACGCTCTTTTGGCGGTTCTGTACGGTTCGGGGCATAATTGCAGAAATGCATGGCTCAATGAAAGAAAACGTATTGCCGGCAAGTAAGTAAAAAAATGATGCTGTTCCGGACCAATTGGCAAGAGGCTCTTTCAAGGAATATATTTAATTTACTTTGTGCGGTTTGCTGCGTTCTGGCTTCAAGCGCCGCCGGAGCGGAATCCCTGCGGCTTGATCTGGGCCGTTATGCGGGACGCACGGAACGGGAAGGCTGGCACCAGGTCGCCTTGAAGGACCAGGACGGAGCTGCCGGGAAAAAGATTCTCCTGTACCTGGACAATCCCGCTTCCGGAGAAGCCGGGCAGACTGCCATTTTTGCCGCTTCTTCTCTGGGAGCTGGTCCGGGCACGGCTCCCCTTTCCCTGGCAGTCACCGGGAAGGGCGGCATGTACGGCACGCCCGGACTGGCCCAGAAAAAATATGCCCGGGTGGCGGAGGACGTTCCCGGCATGGCCCTGGGCGGAACGGCAGTGGCGGAGTGGCCTGCCTCCGCCGCGGGGGATGGAATCTTTCTGAAAGACGGCTCCCTGACATGGACTTTTTCCAACCTGAAGCCGGGCGCCTACAAGCTTGAAATCTTTGCGGGACGTTTTGCTGAAGGAGCGGGGCGCATGACGATTGCCGTGGACGGCGTTCCGGGACTGTCCGTCAGCGGAAGCTGTGCCGCCGGGACGGAGGAAAATGAACGCGGTCTTTATTTCAACAGGACGGTCACGGTCTCTCCTGATTCCCGTTCCCTGGCTTTCACGGTAAAGGCGGAAGGCGGCTTCGGCTCCCTGAATGGCGTGGTCTTGACCCCCGTTCCGGGTCCGGCGGGGGGAACGGGGCGTTCCCTGGACATCCGGGGGACGGAGAAGGTTCCCGTTCTTCTGGAAGTCTCCGCCGCCGGGAAAATTACTCCCGCCGTGGAGGGGGAAGAATATGAACTCCGGATTAATCTTCCTCCCTATGAAAGCGTTACATGGTTTGCGGCGGAAGCCGGACGCTGGCCGTCCGGATGCAACAGGGTGCTGCCATGGAGCGCGGCTTCACTGGAACGTGCGCTGAACTTGCGGAACCCGGCTGCCGGAGGCAGTCCGGACCCCCACGGCATGCTGGCCCTGTTCCGGCTGGAAAACGGCCATTACCTCGTCATGCTGCCCCTGTGCGGCAGCGGGTCCGTCTCCTGGCTGGAGGCGGAGGGAAACGCGCTGAAGGTGAAAAGCGGGACCCTGGGCACTGAAGCCATGGAGGATAAAAAGGAGCCCTTGCTCTGCTTCGCTCTTTCCCGCAACCTGTATGAAGCCATGCGCGTGGCCTGGGGAAAAGCCGCCTCCCATCCGCGGTTGAAGGGGCAGTCCCTCTGGAGATGCGCCAAGGATGCCCGGTATCCGGAGCCTTTCCGTTACCTGGGATGGTGCAGTTGGGAACAGTACCGCCGGAACATTAATGCGGACCTGCTTCTGCGCGCCTCCCGCGCCATTGATACCTCCCCCCTCCCTGTACGCTGGCTGCTGGTGGACGCGGGGTTCCAGAATACCAGCAGGCAATTCCAGTTGCGCTCCTTCCTGCCTGACGGGAAAAAATTCCCGCAGGGATGGGCCCCCCTCCTGAAACAGCGTGATTCTTCCCGCCCCGGCAAAATCCGGTGGATGGGCCTGTGGCACTGCTTTTATGGAGACAAGGGCGGCATTGACGTGAACAATGATCTGGGGACGGACTCCAGGTTCATCCGGAAAGGCGGTACGTATTTTCCCGGAAAAAGCATGAAAGACACGCAGGAATTCTACATGGACTTCATGAACTCCGTCCGCGGGCGGGACGGGAAGGGCTTTGACTTTGTCAAGGTGGACTATCAGACGGAATACCTCAAGAGGGTGAAAGGCACCGGAAACCCTGCCAGGCAGTCGGTCTGGTGTTCCCGGTCCCTGAACCGGGCGGTGGACTCTTCCGGGCTGCTGGGCATGATCAACTGCATGGCGCAGGGAACGCTTCATATCTTCAACACGGGAACCAGCCCCGTCACCCGGTGCAGCATAGACTACTCCCTGAACAACCTGGACGCCTCCCGCAGCCACCTTTTCCAGTCTTATACCAACACTCTTCTTCTGGGGCAGACGGTGTGGCCGGACCACGACATGTTCCATTCCTCCGATCCCGTCTGCGGGGATGTGATGGCCCTCTCCAAGGCGCTCTCCGGCGCCCCCGTCTATTTGTCCGACAAGCCGGAGGACTTCCAGCCGCGCAGAATCTGGCCCCTGGTCAACAGGGAGGGGAAAATCCTGCGCCCCCTGGCTCCGGCCGTGGCCCTGCCGGAATCCTGCTTCATCCATCCCCTGGAGAGCGCCTCCCTGTACGGCGCCATTGCCCCGCTCCACAACAAATGCGCGGCCGTGGCGTACTATAACCTGAACACGGAACCTACCACCCGCAGCGGGCGGCTGCTGCCTTCCGTATATGAATGGGCCCCCTCCATGATGCAGGGGCCGGGAGCGGCTTCCTCCTGGAGCGTTCCCGCGGAGGGGCTGGCCGCTTATGATTGGAGAAACCGGAAGGGCGTCAAACTGCCGGACGGGGGAATTCCCCTGAGCCTGCCCAGCCTCCGGAACGGCGTCATGCAGGACATCTTCTACCTTCTGGCCCCTATTGAAAAGGGGTGGGCGGTCCTGGGCAATCCGGACAAATACCTTTCCCCCGCCTGCATAGAAGAGGGAATCATCCGTACGGACGGGAAAATGACCTTTACCTTGAAGGATTCGGCCAGCGTCCTGATCTACCGGGAGGGAGGCAGGCCCGTCGTGGAGGGAGCCGCCGTGCGCAGCCTGCCCGGAAGCGAGGATTTTTATCTGGTCGAATTTCCCGGGGAACTGCCAGCGCGCCGGGTAACCGTCCTGAAAGGCAAGCCGTGAAACGCGGCTGGAACGGCATTTCCGGCGGATCGTGTGACCGGCGGGAAGGGGCTTGTCCCTGCTATTCTCCGTATTCCGCCCAGGAACTGCTGGTTTCCCAAACGCGCACGCGCTCCAGGGTGACGCAGTCCCGCACGGGGTATTCGCCGCAGCCTTCCTTGGCTTTTTCCAGCGCATGCCGGGCAAAATTGAAAATGGTGCGCGCCATCACCTCGCTGGTGGGGTCTTCCCGGTCAAACGGAATGATGCGCTCCCCGTACGCGGCCACAAAGGCGGCGTAATTGGGGTCTTCCGTATTCACGCACAGGGAATGGTCAAACTGCTGGAGAAAATCCCCCACCATCTGCTTGACGGCCTTGAAATCCAGCACCATGTCATTGGCGTCCAGCGTATCCGCCCGGAACACCATCTCCACGGAGCGCGTATGGCCGTGGGGGAATTTGCAATTGCCGGGGTGTTTGGACAGGAGGTGCCCGCTTTCCAGTTCAATGGATTTGCAGATTCGGTAGGCCATGAAGGCAGGATAGCGTGGGAAGGGGCGGCGGGCAATCCCAATCAGAGTCTGTCTGCGTACCCGTTTTCCGTATGCGGAAGGAGTTCGTTATGGATATGGCCGGCGGTGGGCGGCTTTTCCTTGCGTGCGGGTGTGAATTCTGTCAACCTTTGAAAAACCAGCCGTTTACCCTATGGCCTATCTTTCATGGTCCTTCCTGAAAATGGGAGAAAAATCGGATCGCGGGACAAGCCTCCTTTTCCTGCTCATGGCGGGCATTCCCATCATTTTTACCGCCTTCTTCGTCTTCATGCTGGGGGCGGCCACGGTCTGGTACGCCTGGCCTGTTCTGCTGCCGATGCTTCTCCTCCTCTACCTTCCCTTCGCCCTGCGGAAGGAGAAGGTGCAGAGCGTCCATTCCAGGAATATCCTGTTTGGCAGGGACCCGCTGACAGTCGTCTTCAGGCCGGTGGTGAGGAACTGGGTATATGCCGTTTATGCCGTGCTTCCGGCGTTGCCCCTCCTGTTTTCCGGTTGGAAAATGCCCCTGGACAATCCCGGGAATGGAAGGAATCTGACGGAATTCTTCCTGATGTGGATCTCCCTGTATGCCGTCTTCACGGTGCTGACGGTTTTCCTGGGAAAGGCACGGTATTTGAAGCCGGGCAGGCTGCTGCTGGCCGCCGCGGCCAATCTGGCGCTGATGCTGCTTTATTCCCTGCTTGCGTGAAGCGGATGCACTGTGTATCCGGCGTGTTCCCCGGCCTGGGGGCTTTCCGGGCATCTGCTGCAATGGGTAAACGCCTTGCCCTGCCAGCCTGGCGGCCATCTCCGGAGTTGTTGGAATGGACGGGTTCTATTGCCGTTCTTTCCCTGAAACGCCTGCCCCGGGCATGGGAGAATGGCGCGGAAAGACAGGAATACTCTCCGGGACGGGGAAATTTGCTGAAATTGAAAATCTTGAAATAATATTGTTTTTCTGTAAAATCTCCGCGCCGGGTTGATCCCGGATTAAAAAGGAGGTGTACCATGTGAATTACTGTATCATACTAACCAGGCTGATTGAGTTACTCATTGTAATGTTCAGCTAACGAAAGGCCCCGTCCTGTAGCAGCAGGACGGGGCGATTTATTAGAGGTAAATGTGATTTGTATGATACTAACCGGAACCACTATGAAAAATTTCCATAAATAGTCAAGCGGGAAAAACTTCCGGCAATGTCTTGCAAACGGTTTTTTGAAGGCTGGAGATTCTCCCTGTAACGGGTGGAGGATTCCACCTATTCATATCTGCGCTTCTTCCTCCTTCCGGATTTAATGAATGCTTGAAACGGCAGGCCGGGGATGTTCGGGAGAATCTACCCAAAAGCTTAAAGGAAAAAGGAGGGGGATGAAACGAGTTTTCCCGTAAAGGGGCCATAAAAAATCCCTGTTCCGCGCGGCATGGCGGAACAGGGAGAAAAAATCAGGCGCGGCTTAATGGGCGCAGCCGGCGCAGGCCCAGCCTTCGCGGATCTTCGCGAAGAAATCGTTGCCCTTGTCGTCCACCAGAATGAAGGCGGGGAAATCCTCCACCTCAATCTTCCAGATGGCTTCCATGCCCAGTTCCGGGTATTCCAGCAGTTCCACCTTCTTGATGTTGTCCTTGGCCAGGATGGCGGCGGGACCGCCGATGGAGCCCAGGTAAAAGCCGCCGTGCTTCTGGCAGGCGTCCGTCACCTGCTGGCTGCGGTTGCCCTTGGCGATCATGATCATGGAGCCGCCGTTTTCTTGGAACAGGTCCACGTAGGAATCCATGCGGCCCGCGGTGGTGGGGCCGAAGGAGCCGGAGGGATACCCTTCCGGGGTCTTGGCCGGGCCGGCGTAGTACACGGGATGGTCCTTCATGTACTGGGGCATGCCTTCACCCTTTTCCAGGCGTTCCTTCAGCTTGGCGTGGGCGATGTCGCGCGCCACGATGATGGTGCCGTTCAGGCTCAGGCGCGTGGTGACGGGGTACTTGCTCAGTTCCGCCAGCACTTCCTTCATCGGGCGGTTCAGGTCAATGGAGACGGACTCGCTGGAGGTCATGCGCAGCGCTTCCGGAATGTACTGTCCGGGGTTGGTTTCCAGCTGCTCAATGAAGATGCCTTCCGGCGTGATCTTGGCCTTCGCGTTGCGGTCCGCGGAGCAGGAGACGCCCAGGCCCACCGGGCAGGAGGCTCCGTGGCGGGGCAGGCGGATGACGCGCACGTCCAGCGCATACCACTTGCCGCCGAACTGGGCGCCCAGGCCCAGCTTGCAGGCTTCTTCATGCAGTTCCTTTTCCAGCTCCAGGTCGCGGAAGGCGCGGCCGTACTCGTTGCCCGTGGTGGGCAGGTTGTCATAATACTTGGTGGAAGCCATCTTCACCGTCTTCAGGCACTTTTCCGCGGACGTGCCGCCGATGACGAAGGCGATGTGGTAGGGCGGGCAGGCCGCCGTGCCCAGCGTGCTCATCTTCTCCACCAGGAACTTCTTCAGCGTGGCCGGATTCAGCAGGGCCTTCGTTTCCTGGTAAAGGTAGGTCTTGTTGGCGGAGCCGCCGCCCTTGGCAACGAAGAGGAAGGAGTACTTCATGCCTTCCACGGCTTCAATGTCAATCTGGGCGGGCAGGTTGGTCCCGGTGTTCTTTTCCGTGTACATGTCCAGCGCCACCGTCTGGGAATAGCGCAGGTTGTTCTGGGTGTAAGCGTCGTAAACGCCGTGGGAAAGCTGTTCGCAGTCATCGCAGCCGGTCCAGACCTGCTGGCCCTTCTTGCCCACGATGGTGGCGGTGCCCGTGTCCTGGCAGAAGGGCAGGATTCCGGCGGAGGCCACCTCCGCGTTGCGGAGCATCGTCAGGGCCACGCTTTTGTCATTGGCGCTGGCTTCCGGATCATCCAGAATGGCGGCCACCTGCTTCAGGTGGGCGGGGCGCAGGAAAAAGGCCACGTCATGGAAGGCTTCCGCGGCCAGCAGGCGCAGGCCCTCCGGCTGTACCTTGAGCATGGGGTGCCCTTCAAAGTCCCCCACGCTCACGTAGTCGGACGTGATGAGGCGGTACTGGGTGTCATCCTTTTCAATGGGAAAAGGATCCTGGTAATGAAAATCCGGTGTTGCCATAACGGGGGGCAATATAGCGGAGCCCCGCCCCCGGTTCGAGCAAAAAAATCAGGGACGGTCCAGGCCGGAATCAATCATTAAAAAAGGCTTCTGTTCACCCAGCGTACGGAACGGAACGCAGTTTTTAAAGAACCACGGGCTGACGGGAAACAGCATATCCCTGAAGACGTGATACAGGAATTCCCGGTGCATGCGCCGTTCCTCTTCCGGAGTGAGAATGCAAATGACGGAAATGGGCTGAATGGAAGTGATCAGGGGGATTCCCCACATCTGCCACAAGTTGTTTTTGATGTTGAATACCTGGTGTATTTTCCCCTGGAAGACAATCGCCACGGCCACGGTTCCCGCTGGACTTCCGTCCATGAAGGAACGCAGCTTCTTCCACGCCTGGGGCAGCAGGCTGTACATGATGGTTCCGTCCTGTTCCCGTGCCGCGTACCGGACATCCTCCGGGCCGATCAGGGATTCCTGCCGGATGAAGGCCCAGGATGGAACAGGCTCCGGGAAATCAGGGCGGGTGTAAGGGACGGAGCGGAACCCGCTTTTCAGATGAATGGTTTTCCCCTGCCGGAGTTCCGGGAGGAACCGCTGTTCCAGCTCCGCGCTGCGGGGATGCACGGGATAAACGGCCAGCTCCTCTTTCGCTTTCCTCTGCTGCTGTTCCGTGAGCGGCGGAAGCTGGGTATTGATGGCCGTGCAGAGGTCATCCAGCCGGCGGTCATCCCCCGGTACGGAAATGAGGGTGTTGTGGGAGGGCATTCCATGGAGCACGGGCGTGGACAGGATGTCTCCGCGCAGGACCACGGCTATTCTGTCCTTGCCGGGCCGGAGGGCGGCGCAGGCCTGTTCCAGCTTCCTGTACGCATCTTCATTCCAGACGATGTCCAGATGCCCCGGATAATCCGGATTGGGGCGTGCGGACTGGGCGTAATCCCCGGTGACGATGGGGACGTTCCCCAGAAACAGGTATTCCTTCTCCGCGTTCTTTCCTTCCTCCGTGCCGGGGCGGCTCCAAAGCCGGTAGCCCGGTACGGAGAGCGTTCCTTCCTTCACCAGCCGGTCGCTGTCCGGATGAACGGCATACAGTGCCAGGTCACGGGGAGTAAAGGAAGCAGCCTTTCCGGCGGCAGCCCTGCGGTTGAGCAGTTCAGCCAGGTTTTCAGCTTCATTTGCCTTGTCCAGTCCGGAGATGACGAAGGTATTGGAAAGAATGGCCTGCACGACGGGAGCCATGGTTACCCTTCCATGGACCAGAACCGCCAGACGGTCACGCCCCAGTTTCATGGCGGAGGTCGTCTTTTTCATCTCCCTTCCGCCCCGTGTGTTCAGGGTGATGTTGATCTGTCCCGGTGTGCTCAGGTCGGCGTCTGCCCGTTCCACCTCCCTCTCCGTAATGACAGGTTCGTCTTTCAGAAACAGCCGTTCCCGCTGCATTTTTCCGTCGCGGGTGAGGAATTCATACACATAAGGCGTGTACCCTTCCGGGGCCGGTTTCCCTTCCCGGGCCAGCGTCAGGCTGTCCGGATGCACTATCCTGACGGCAATGGACGGAGGGGGCTGGACCGTTTCCGCCAGGGCGGAAAGCGGGAGCCAGAAGGCGGAAAGGAGCAGCAGGCAGAGTAGTTGTCTCATCATTAATATGATAGAACTCCCTGGACATGCCAGGCAAGAAAAAACAAACTGAGGCACAGCAACCCTTTGCGGTAATTTCCCCAACATGGCCCGCAGGCCGCGCCTTTTAAATTAAGACCGTCCGCTCATGCCCATTCCCGGTTCAGTTGCCGCAAACCCTTGCGGCACGCCGGGTGCCGGAATAAAAATCCCCCGGAACCGCAGGGCGCCGGGGGATTTGAGTCAAGGGAACCGTCAGAGGGAGGCCCTTCCTGTTCCGGAAGGGCGTTTCATATCCCCTGCAGTTTACCGCCGCGGTTTGCGGCGGGGAGAAGAGGGGGCGGAGGACGAAGAACTGGAAGGGGAAGAAGATTTGGGAGCTCCGTATTCCTCCGGAATTTCCGCGGCCATGGGCGTATCGTTCAGGATGCTGCTCTCGTCGTCGTAATAATTCTTCATCCTCTTCTGGGCATCTTTAATCAGGGTGGCCTCTGCCCATTCCTCCACCGTCATGTTGTCTCTTTTGGCGGCTTCTTCAATGAGCTTGTAATCCTCTGCGCTCAGCAGAACGGCAAAGGGTTTCCAATTGGCTCTTGCCGCCTCCTTCAGTTTTTTCTCCCCTTCCGTCTTTTCCATCATGAGCCGGATGAGAGCTTCCTTGTCCTTGGGAATGGCCACCTTGGCAAGCCAGTTGCGGAGCGTGTTGGGGGAGACGAAGCATGCCGCCGCAAATTCATTGCGCGGGATGTTCTGGGCTTTCAGCCAAGCCTTGATCTGCACCTTGAGTTCATCCTGATTCTCACTCATGTAATAATTTATAACGGGAATGGTGCGATTTTTCAACCTTTTTTGTAAAAGGTAACTTTAATGGTATATTTTCGTTGACTGAAATACCATTTCAGGTGCATTATGGCAGCGTAAGAGGGCTGTTGAGGCCATTATTGCACCAAAAGAAGGATTTTTATGAAGGCGGGAAATAAAAAAAAGAGTCAGAAAAAAATTCAAATCAAGGGGAAAATGCCGTTATCCGTCCATTTTTTCCGGGATGCGGAAGCCGAAGCTCTCCAGGTGGACCGTTGCCTGCTGGATAAAGCTACCCTGATTGCCTCTGCTGTCAAACGTCTCCGGGAAGATGTGGGCAACGGATCGTCCTCCGGTAAAAAACCTTCCGCATGACTCAAGAGATTTATTGGGAACTGCTGGCCTGGCTGTTCCGCTCCTTCCTGGCGGTGACCGCCTTCGCCTTTGTCGTGGCGGGATACCAGGCGCTGCGGTGCCGCCCCCGGTGCGGGAACGGGCAGGGCAGGCGGGGGAATCCGGGAAGAAGGGATGCGCTTCCCCGGCGGCTGCCGGGCAGGGGCGCCGGGGAAATTGACTTCTCCCCCCGTCTCCCGTATCTTCCGGGAATGTCCAGCCGTCTTCCGGATGAATCCGCTTTGCCCTCCATGAACCTTGAAGAGCTTTGGCGGCTGTTCCCTGTTATATTAAGTGATCCCAGGCCGGAATGGGCGGAAATCTACCGGAGGGAAAAGGATGCCCTGGAATCCGCCGTGCCGGGCCATTGCATCCGGCGCCTTTCCCACTTCGGCAGTACATCCGTTCCCGGCCTGGCGGCCAAACCCACCATTGACATTCTGCTGGAGGTGGGGCCGGATTCCTTGGTTTTTGAAATTCCTTCCCTGGTGGAGAAGTGCGGTTACCGGGAGATGCACCGTGACCAGGAGCAGATGCGCCTGGTGCTGGTGAAGGGGTATACGGAGAAAGGCTTCCGGGGGCAGGCCTTCCACCTGCATGTGCGCCCCTGGCGGGATTGGGATGAACTCTACTTCCGGGACTACCTGGCCGCCCACCCGGAAGAGGCGCGGAAATACGCCGCGCTCAAACGCTCTTTAAAAGAGAAGTTTGAGTTCAACCGTGACGCTTATACGGAAGGGAAAACGGAGCTCATCACGGCCATGACCCGCCGGGCGCGGGAGGAAATGCCGGGCAGGTACGTTCCGTAAGGCGGTCTTTGAGCGCCGGAGCGCCCCGGGCGGGCAGGGGAGCCGGCTCCCTTTGGTTCACGGGGATAGGGGAATTTCCCGGCTGGAAATCCGTATTGCCAGAAGGGGGGAATGGCGGTAACATTCCGCCGCTATGAGTATTGAAAGTTTCGCAAATCAGCATGTGCTGGAATTGGTGGCTTATCAGCCGGGCAAGCCGATTGAGGAGACGGCCCGGGAACTGGGCCTGGACCCTCATGATATTGTGAAACTGGCGTCCAATGAAAATCCGCTGGGGCCGTCCCCCAAGGCGGTGGAGGCCGTTGCCCGCGCGGCTGCCGGCGTTAATATTTATCCGGACGGCGCGGCTTTCCGGCTGCGTTCCGCCATTGCGGAGTTCTGCGGCGTGGAGTTTGGCCAGACCGTGGTGGGAACGGGCAGCAGCGAGGTGATTGAACTGATGTGCCATGCCCTGCTGAACCCCCAGGCGGAGGTGGTGGCCGCCAGGCACGCCTTTTCCATGTACCCGGTCATGAGCCAGCTGTTCGGTTCCACGTACGTGGAGGTACCCAACAAGCCGGACTGGACGCATGACCTGAACGGCTTTCTGGACGCCGTTACGGACAGGACGCGCATCATTTTCATCACGAATCCCACCAACCCCGTGGGCACCGTCGTGACCCAGCAGGAGATTGACGAGTTCATGGACAAGGTGCCGGAACATGTGCTGGTGTGCTTTGACGAAGCGTACCGGGAGTTTTCTGACAACCCTCCGGACACGCTGAAGTTCGTGCGGGAGGGCCGCAACGTAATCGTGCTGCGCACCTTCTCCAAGGCCTACGGGCTGGCGGGGCTGCGCGTGGGCTACGGCGTGGCACCGGAACACGTCACCGTCATGCTGCATAAGGCGCGCGCGCCGTTCAACCTGCATGTGCTGGCGCAGGAGGCCGCCCTGGCCGCCCTGGCGGACGCGGAGCACGTGCGCCGCACGGTGGAAAACAACGCCGCGGGCATGCGTTTTTATGAAGAGTCCTTCAGGGAAATGGGCCTGGAATGGATTCCCAGCCAGGGCAACTTCATCCTGGTGAAGGTGGGGCAGGGCCGGAAGGTGTTCAGCGACATGCTGGCCAAGGGCGTGATCGTCCGCGCGCAGGACGGCTACGGCCTGCCGGAGTGGATCCGCATCAGCATAGGCACTCCCGCGGAAAATGCCCGCTGCATTGAAGTTTTAAGGGAAGTTCTTTAAACATTTTAAGCGTTCATCCTGTCTCACCTGTTATGATCTCCCCTGAACAATACATTGACGGTCTTGAATGGCGCTACGCCTGCAAGAAGTTTGACCCTGATGCCCGTATTGAGAAACCCACGTGGCACGCGCTGGCGGAAAGCCTGCGCCTCAGCCCGTCTTCCCTGGGCCTCCAGCTCTGGAAATTTGTGGTGGTGACGAACAAGGAATTAAAGGCGCGCCTGCGGGAAGTCTCCTGGAACCAGTCCCAGGTGGAGGACTGCTCCCATTACGTGGTGCTGTGCGCCCGCAGGACGGCCACCCAGCGGGATGTGGACCGCTACCTGACCCAGATTGAGTTCACGCGCCACCCGTCCGCGGAAAAGCTGGCTTCCTCCGCTGATTTCTATACTGGCTACGTAAAATCCCTGACGCCGGAAAAAATGCACACTTGGCTGGACTGCCAGGTATACATTGCCGTGGGCTTCCTGCTCAGCGCGGCGGCCGCCCTGCGGGTGGATTCCTGCACCATCGGCGGCATGGACCGTGAAAAGTATGATGAGATCCTGGGGCTGGACGGCACGCCGTACCGCTCCGTGGTGAGCGTGGCCCTGGGCTACCGCGCGCAGGATGACGATTACGCCCGGGAGGCCAAGGTGCGCTTCCCCGCCAGTGAGGTGATTGACATCCGCGCCTGATCCGTTTTCCCGCCGGAAGACGGGGACAGGCCAACTTTCCGGGAGATGCCGTGCAAGCGGCATCTCCCTTTTTAATCCCCGCACGTGAAGGAGCGGCGCGGTCCCCTGCGGCAACCGTTCCCGGGCAGCGCGGCTCTTTCAAAATAGACATGGGGGAGCGCCTGTGTTATATGAAAGGGGCGCTCGGCCTTTTTTCCTGCTTCCGTGCAAGAAATGAAGGAAAGCCGCGTATTTCTTAGCACAAACCCCGGACTTACCTTTTCCCCGGAACAAACCAACATAATGAAGAAGAACATATTCCTGATGCTTGCCGCCTTTGCGGCGTCTCCGCTGATGGGGCAGGATGCTCAGCAGATTGCGAACTCCCTTTCCATCCCTGAGGTGAAAGCGGGCGCAAGGCAGCTGCCGATGCCCAGCGCTTCCGGAGCCCAGATCAAGCTGCTGGGGGCCGATTACGAAGAGCTCATCAACAGCAAGGGGAAAATAGCTCCCGTCATTTCAGACACTCCGGTCAACGTCAGCTTCAAGGTGACCAAGGACGGCAAGGAAGCCGTCAGCAAGGATTATGAAATCATGCTCAAGGCTCCGAACGCCTCCCAGGGCAACCCGAAGCCCAGGATTATCCCGGAAATCCTGCAATGGAAGGGCGGCCAGGGTGAATACAAGCTGGGGAATACCGTTACCGTAGCGTGCCCGGAAAAGGAGCTGGCGCAAACGTTTGCGGCGGATATGGAAGACGTGCTGGGGCGCAAGGTCAAGTTTGTGGCTCCCGGCGCCAAGGCGGATATTTCCTTTTCCGTGCTCAAGGGCGGCAATCTGGGCGGGGAAGGCTACCGGCTCCAGGTGACCAGGGACGGAATCCGCATTGGCGCGGCCACCCCTACCGGCCTGTTCTGGGGTACGCGCACCCTGCTGCAGATGCTCCGCCAGACGCCCGGCAGCGTTCCCTGCGGCACGGCGGTGGACTTCCCCCGCTTCCAGCTGCGCGGCTTCATGCTGGACGTTGCGCGCACGCCGTATCCCCTCAGCTACCTGAAGGACGTGATCCGCACCATGGCCTGGTACAAGATGAACGATCTGCACCTGGTCATTAACAACAACTTCATTTTCCATGAAATGTATGTGGACAAGGGCCGTGACCCGTTCAAGGAGCTCTATGCCGCCTTCCGCCTGGAGTCCAACATGAAGGGCAAGGACGGCGTTCCCCTTACGGCCAAGGACCTTTTCTACACCAAGAAGGAGTTTGTTGAACTGGTGGATTACGCCGCGCGCCGCGGCATCAGCATCGTTCCGGAGATTGACACTCCAGGGCACGCGCTTTCCTTTACCCGCCTGCGCCCGGACCTTATTTACAAGGGACCCATGAACCATGAAAAGCGCCGCAGCGAGATGCTGGACGCCGCCAACCCGGAAACCATCAATCTGGTGGGCAAGGTATTTGACGAGTATTTGCTGAAAGACCCCAAGCTGGGACGCCCGGTGTTCGGCAGCAAGGTGGTGCATGTGGGCGCGGACGAGTTTTACGGGGACAAGGAAGATTACCGCCACTTTGCGGACGCCGTGCTGAAGCACGCCCTGAAGCGCGGCTATACCCCCCGCATCTGGGGCAGCCTGAGCACCAAGCCCGGCAAAACCCCCGTGGTGAGCAAGGGCGTTCAGATGAACCTCTGGAGTACGGGATGGATGAGGGCCTGGGAAGCCGTGAACCTGGGTTACGACGTCATCAATACCAATGACAGCGCCCTGTACGTGGTGCCCTACGCCAATTATTACCGCATGGACAGGAACCACAAGGGACTTTATAACAACTGGATTCCCAACCGCGTCGGGAATGAAACCCTGCCTTCCGGCCATCCCCAGCTCATCGGCGCGACCTTTGCCGTCTGGAATGATGAAACGGACCTCAAGCATTCCGGCTATGCTCCCTATGACATTTGGGGCGTTATTTCCGGCTCCATGGACGTGCTGTCCCAGAAGATGTGGGGCAAGGCCAAGGCTCCGGATTCTTTTGAAGAGCACCGTGAACTGGTGAAGACCATCGGGGAAGCCCCCCGCACCAACCCCCTCCACAAGTGGAAGGACTCCAAGCCCTTCTCCGTGGTTCCGGGCAAACTGCCCCAGCAGCTGAACCAGCCCGCCCTGGGGCCCAACTACCGCCTCACCATGGAGCTTGAGCTTTCCGCCGCTCCGGAAGGGAAGGAACAGGTGCTGCTTTCCGGCCCTGAAGGGGAGTTGTTCGCCGTCATGAAGGATGGCACCATGGGCTTCCGCCGTGATGATTCCCTGGAATTCTCCTTCGGAACCAAGCTGCCCGTCGGCAAGAAGGTGAAGGTTGAGATTGTGGGTGAACCGGAGAAAACCAGCCTGCTCATTGACGGGCAGCCCGCGGGGACCATGACCCTCAAGAGCTTCCGCAACCCTAACGAAAACTTTGAACCCCGCACCAAGGGGGTGCGCTCCACCTTTGTGCTCCCGCTGAAGGAACTGGGTTCTTCCTTCCAGGGAAAGGTGTTTAACGTGAACGTGCAGCCGCAGTAACTGCCTGTTCCATGCAGCGGCCTGCGCCGTGGCTTTTACAGCGCCCCGTCATCTCCGGATGGCGGGGCGCTCTTTGCTTCCGGAACAGGCATTGGAAGGGCCGCGGGCCGGCAGCATGCCCTTGTATCTCATGGGAAGATAGCCGTTCTTTTCCAGGCTGGGGCGGCTGAAAACGTGCTCCCCGCATTTCCAGACGGGCAGGGGGCCTGCCTCGCTTCCCAGAAACCTGCCTTTTTCCGTTCCCTCCCACTGGATGAACAGGAGCACATGGCATCCCGGCGCTATCAGGATGTCCCCCGTGCGGAGTTCCTCCCAGGGAATGGGTACGGAAAGAGCCGGAAGCTCCCGCGTGGAAAAGGGCCTGTCCAGGCGCCAGCAGCGGGAGACGAAGCCGGAGCAGTCCACCCCGGCGGCAAAGCGGCTGACGGCTGCATCCCCCGCCGCCTGTTTTTCCGCCGTTCCCATGTCTCCGGCGGCGGCAGGCGCGCCTCCGCTGGCGGCGTCCGCCTTCAAACGGGCGGCGAACTGGCGCGGAGTGTCAAAGCCGCCCCATTTGTACGGCATGCCCGTGGAACATTTGCCGGGCCGCCACCACGCGCCGGCATGGCCGCCGGGAGCATCCGCGTCCGGCGTGTCAATGCGGATGCCGTCCGGGTCCTTTCCATGGCGGATGTTCCGGGAGGAGCCCTTCCAGGCCATGGCGGTGTAAGCCCTGCTGATTTCAAGGGCTTCACGGCGGGTGACGGAGGAGGCGGGAGGCAGAATCTCCGGCACGCAGGGGGAACAGGCCGCCAGGCAGACGGAAAGGGTGAGCGGCATCAGGGCGTTGGTCATGGCCTGCATGTGTAGCTCCTTGGCGCCGTGGAGGCAAGGATGATTGCTCGGACAGGCTTTTTATACCCGGGAAACGGTCTGGGAGCTTGACTACGGGGCGGAATGTGGGAAAAAGAAATGGACTGAAGCGGAAATGAATGGAAAAGGGTTCCGTTCCCTCCCCGCTTCTCCACCGCCTTGAATTTTATGGACGAAGAACAACAAATAATGCCGGAACCGGTTCAGGAGCCCGCTCCTGAAAAAAAGCCTGATGCCACCCAGGCGGTCATTACGGGCGTTTCCCCGCTGGTGTCTCTCCTTTTTGGATCATCAGTAGGCGTGAACATTATTGCCCCGCTGATCTGCTGGCTGATTTGGAAGAATGAAAATCCTCTGGTGGACCGTCTGGGCAAGAATGTTCTGAACGCCCAGATTTCCTGGACGATTTATACGCTTGTGTGCCTCCTCCTGTGCATGGTGCTGATTGGCATTCCCCTGCTGATTATCGTGGTGATTGCCTGGCTCGTCCTCTCCATCATCAATGCCGTCAAGGTGGCTAACGGGGATTACGATTACGTGATGCCCCTCACGATCAAGTTCCTGAAATAACGGGTACCTCCTGTT
The DNA here is from genome assembly GCF_002884975.1 of Akkermansia muciniphila. Lineage (NCBI taxonomy): Bacteria > Pseudomonadati > Verrucomicrobiota > Verrucomicrobiia > Verrucomicrobiales > Akkermansiaceae > Akkermansia > Akkermansia muciniphila. The sequence goes on from NZ_PJKB01000001.1 coordinate 337,627, forward strand.
TTAACTACATGGAAAAGCCGCCGGCGTTTTTTGCCGGCGGCTTTTTTGTACAGGGGGCTTTCGTCCCGGCGCGGTTCAGATGGGAAGTTCCTTTTCACTGCCGCCGTACATGAAGGAGTGCAGCAGGCGCGTGACCTGGTTCTGTTCCGCCCGCAACTGGGCGGCGGGGCGCAGCGCGGCATACGTCAGGCTGTCATGCCCGGTGAATTCCCGCATGTTGAACCCCAGGAAGCTGGTCATGGGTTCGCTGTCATGGAAGAGCTTGCCCCTTCTGAGCAATTCGTCAAACACGTGCTCCGCCTCCCGCGTGCGCGTCAGAGCGTTTTCCGGATGGGGCACCCGGATAACCAGCGCGCCGCCGTCCCCGCGGAAATTGATGCCCGCGCCCGCCATCACGTCCGCGGAAGGCTGGCTGGTGACGCTGCCCAGCAGCAGCACCCCGTCGTCAACCAGGTGGATGCGGCTGGCATGGGCCTCCTCTTTCACGTGCAGCACGCCGCCGTAAATGTGGGTGGAGACGTTCCCGGAGAACTTCCTGATGCGCATCAGGCCGTGCTTAATGACAAGTTCCGAGTTTTCGGCGGGCAGGTCCACCTCTGAAGCGAACAGCCAGCCGTCCGTCATCACGATCCTGCCTTCGTGCTCCCTGGAGCCCTGGATGCGCCCCTGGCCCATCAGCAGGCGCCCTCCGTTGATCTCCAGGCTTCCCTTGGCCTTGCTGCCCAGAAACACGGTCATGTGGTCCGGCAGGTTGCCCAGGAGGGTCAGGGTGCCTCCGTTCCGGATGATCAGGTGCGCCGTGCCGTGCCCGTGGTCCGGCTGGTTGGGGCCGCCCACGTAAACGGGGGCGTTAATGATGTAAAGATTTCCGCCGGAATCAACGGTGAGGGAATCCTGAATGTCTGTCTGGCCCTGCACCACGTCATTGCTGATGGTGACCGGGCACATGTAGGAGACGCGGTTCATGGATGAGGCTGAAAGCGGCATCATCCCTGTTAGAATGAATGGGTTGATATTGCTCATGGCGTTGGTCCTATAGCTGGGTTGGCGTTCGCGGCGCGGTGGATGCGCGCCAATGGTATTAGACCGTCCGGAAGGGAGAAATGTTCGGGTAAATTTACCTTATTTTCTTCCGGGCGGGGGAAAACGCAGTTTTCCGCATGGCGGATTACTCCCACTCCACGCGGGTCAGCTCCAGCTCCCGCCCGCGCAGGATGGCCAGGGCGGGGTCCCCGCAGCCGGGGCAGATGTAGCCGTGTTCCGTGAAGAAAAAATCCGCGCGGCACGCGTCGCAATGGCACAGGGCTTCCACCCAGGTGACGTCCAGGGCGGCGTCTTGCGCCGCATAAGCGTCTCTCAGGGCCAGGAAGGCGGATTGAAGGGCCTCCGGCACCACGCCGCTCAGGCTGCCGATGGTCATGTGCACGCGCATCAGCCGGGTTCCCCCGTTCTTTTCCATGAGCTGCCGGGCCATGTCCAGCGCCCCTTCCATGATGCCTACCTCATGCATGCGCGTCCTGTTCCGCCAGCGCACGGGAAATAAGGGTTTCCACCAGCTCCAGCGCCTGCGGCACGGCACCACGCACCTCTGCGGACATGGGCTGGCAAAAGTCCGTATGCCCCGCCTCCACTCCCACCAGCGTGATGGCGCGTGGCAGGGTGCCGCACAGCTGGGCCGCGCCCAGCACCTCCTTCATGCCGATCTGGTGTGGTGAAATGACATGGGAAAAATGGCGCGGGATTTCATCCCTGCTCCGGGTGACCACGCTCCCCGGAGGGGCTCCCGTCCTGACGGCGTCCAGCAGGATGACCGTATCCGCGTCTTCCAGCAGGGGCAGCAGGGTCATGCCCAGCGTGCCGCCTTCCTCCACATGGACCAGGGGGCCGTAATCCCGCTCCTGGAGGCGGTGCGCCAGTTCCACGCCTATGCCGTCATCCCCCATCAGCGGGTTGCCCACGCCCAGCACGAGCACGGGATAGGCGTTTCCCTTCACGGGGCAGCCCCGGAGTTCTTCCGTATATTCCTCGGATTCCATGGAAAGTGCGGGGGAAAGGTAGTTATTCATCCCGGAATTTGACGCCCTTGCGCAGCCAGCGGCCGCCACTGAACATGGAGGAGATGGTGCCGTCCCGGTCCACGTTCCCGGAGAGGACGGAAAGGTACACATGGATCATGGCAAAGATGATGAAGCACCACATGCCGATCAGGTGCACCAGGCGCACGTACGGAATGCCTATCAGGTCGTTCAGCGGCATGAACCAGTGGTAAAACCAGTGGCGCGGCTCGTACAGCGCATACAGGGCCAGCCCGGTCACCACCATGGTGGTGAACAGGACGTAAACGCCCGTGTACGTCCACTGCTGCAGGGGATTATGGCCGATGTACCGGGGGGCCAGGGCGCTCCGGGCGCACACGTAGTCCCACGCCGTGGCGAACAGGTCCTTCCACTGCTGCCTGGAAATGGGGAAAAGGGCGCGGAAGCTCTGGTACTTGTTGGACGCCATGAAGAAGCAGGAAAAGCGGAGCATCATCACCACCACCAGGGTCCACCCCAGCGCGTAGTGCACGAAGCGGAGCGTGCCGAACTGGAAGGCCCCGTGCAGGTCCCCCATTTTCAGGAACCACCCTTCCGCAATGCAGATGCCGGTAGCCGCCAAGCCGATGATGCAGAAAACCCAGGTCCAGTGCAGCACGCGCAGCGGCCAGTCCCATACGTGGAAGTAGCGGAAGTTCGCCTTGGCCTTGGCCAGGCTGCGCACGTCCCGCATGGCGTGCATGGGCACCACGCCCAGCAGCTGCCACGGAGCGCCGGGGCGGTGCACGGCGATGGCTACGGGTTCAAAGCCGGAGGAGGAAAACTCCTCAAAAGCCTTCCCGATGCGCTCCCTTTCCTGGTGGCCCGCCTCACACAATTTTTCCAGGGCCCTCAGGCTGCCGCGCGCCACCATGAAGGGGGCGGCGTCCTCCCTGTCCGTGGCTTTCAGCATGACCGTGCTGTACGGCCTTTCCCGGGAGGGGGCCTCCCAGGAGTCCTTCTGCTGGGCATATGGGAGCGCCACGTTCCGCTCCTTGGCGGCGTGGAGCAGGGCCAGGTCCCCGGGGTCCGCGCTGCCGTCCGGAGAGGCGCAGACGGCCAGGGCCAGGACCTTCTGCGGCGTATCCGCCGGGGTGGCCGGAATGGCGTCCTCCACCACCAGGGTGAGGTCATTGTCTATGAGAATCGTTTTCACGGGTCCTGTCTGGTCAGAATGGCCTCCCCTTCCTCGTCAAACAAATGGACGGCGCAGGATTGGCACGGATCATAGCTGTGAACGGTGCGCAGGGGCTCCACCGGGCGGGTGGGGTCCACCAGCGGGTGTTTTCCGGTATGGGCCAGGGAATACTCGTACGGCCCCATCTGCCCCTCCGCGTCGCGGCCGGAGCTGTTCCAGGTGCTGGGCACCACGGCCTGGTAATTCACCGTCTGGCCGTTTTCAATCCGCACCCAGTGGCTCAGGCTGCCGCGGGGCGCTTCCACCCAGCCCACGCCCTTGCAGGAGGAGGGCCAGGTTTCCGGCTCCCATTTTTCCGGGTTGAAGGTGGCGGTCTCTCCATTCTTGATGCGGTCCGTCATTTCCTGGAGCTGGTCCACCATCATGTCCACGTTGATCAGGGCGTCCAGGGAGCGGCCGTACACGCGGCCCAGCGTGGAGTTCAGGAAGGCGTTGTCACGGGGAATGCCCAGCTTGTCGCAGGCGGCGTCCACCCGCTCCACGATGGCGGGCACCCCCTGGGCGTAGCCGATCATCATGCGGGCGTTCGGGCCCACGGCCATGGCGTGGCCGTCATAGCGCGGGGCCTTCACCCAGGTGTACTGCGGGTGGTCGGAAAGCCACTTGTAGGGCGGCCGGGGGCCGTTGTAATCCGCGTTCGTCTCCCCGTCGTACGGGGCCAGGCCCGCGTCCCGGCCTTCCGTGTACTTGTACCAGGCGCTGGTGACGAATTCCTTGATCTTGTCCTGGTCAAAGGGAAGCACGTTTTTATAATCCCCGTTCAGCAGCACGCCGGGCTTGATCGTTCCCTTGCCGGCGGGGGCTCCGGTATTGATTTCGGACGGGTCCCCGGTACAGAAAAAGTTGGGGTTGGACGCGCCGATGTGGGCGTAATCCTTGTAAAATCCGGCAATGGCCACGATGTCCGGATAATACACCTTGTGGATGAAGTCATGGCAGGTCTGGACGAGCTGTTTCAGGTAGCTCAGGGAAAACTGGTTGATGGCCTGGTCATTGTTCATGTTGATGGCGCAGGCCATGCCGCCCACCAGGAAGTTCGGGTGCGGGTTCTTGCCGCCCAGGATGGTATGGATCTTAATCATGTCCCGCTGCCAGACCAGGGCCTGGAGGTAGTGCGCCACGCCCAGCAGGTTCACCTCCGGCGGCAGCTTGTAGGCCGGGTGGCCCCAGTAGCCGTTCGTGAAAATGGAATACTGGCCGTGGGCGATGGAATCCTTCAGCTTCTGCTGCACGCCCGCAAAATACGTGGCGGAGGACAGGGGCCAGTCTGAAAGGGATTTGGCGATGGCGGCGGTCTCCTTGGGGTCCGCCTTCAGGGCGGACATCACGTCCACCCAGTCCATGGCCTGGAGCTGGTAAAAGTGGATGACGTGGTCCTGGATGCCCAGCGCGCCGCTGACCAGGTCCCGCATGAGGCGCACCTGGACGGGCACGGGATATTGCAGGGCGTCCTCCACCGCGGCCAGGGCCGCAATGGCGTGCGTGCCTGTGCATACGCCGCAGATGCGTTCCACAAAGGCCCATACGTCCCGCGGGTCCCGCTTGCAGGCGATCACCTCAATGCCGCGGTACTGCGTGGTGGAGGTCCAGGCGTTCTTGATCACGCCGTCTCCGGCCTCCATCTCCACGCGCAGGTGGCCTTCAATGCGCGTCACGGGGTCAATGACTACGCGGCTGGATTCCGGAACGTCCGCTGATGTGTAATTGCTCATGGTAATCTGGTGGTAAGGGCTTCTGTTTTATTCTTCCGTTTCCTTGTCCGGGGAGCCGGGCGCGTCACCGAAGGCGGGGAGGGACACGTTCGCCTCCTCCTTCATGTGCTGCCGCTTGTAATGGATGGCGGAGCCCACGGCATGGGCGGCGATGGCCGCGCCGGCGCCCGCTACGCCCACCGCCCCTATCACGTTGGCGGACGCCTCCACGCCGAAGCCGTTCACGTTGGGCAGCGTCTTGTAGAAGGGAGTCATGCGGTCAAAGAAGTACAGCTCCGTGCAGCCGATGCAGGGGTGGCCGGACTGGATGGGGAAGCTGACGCCTCCGTTCCATTTCACGATGGGGCAGGGGGAAAACGTATCCGGCCCCTTGCAGCCCACCTTGTACAGGCAGAAGCATTCCCGCGCGTTCTCGTCGTCAAACACGTTGACGAACTGGCCGGCGTCAAAGTGGGCGCGGCGCGGGCAGTTGTTATGGATGCGGGTGCCGTACGCCATCAGGGGGCGCGTCTCCAGGTCGCATTCCGGGGCGCGGTCAAAGGTGAGGATGTACATGATGACGGCGGTAATCACATCCCCGATGGGGGGGCAGCCCGGCACGTTGATCACCGTGCGGTCCGTCAGGATGTCCCGGATGCCCACGGCCCCGGTGGGGTTGGGGCGGGCGGCCTGGATGGAGCCGAAATACGCGCAGGAGCCCACCGCCAGGATGTAGGAGGCGTTTTCCGCGCAGTGGCGCAGCATGTGCTCCACCGTATCCCCGGCCACGGTGCAGTACACCCCGCCGTCATTGACCGGGACGGAACCGTTGATGACGAGGATATGGGGTTCCTTGATGGCCTCTTCCAGCGCGGCGTTGGCCGCGTCCCCGGAGGGGGCCATCAGCAGCTCCACGTAAGGCATGGAGACGGCGGAAAGCACCATGTCCCCGATCTCCTCGTTATAACTGCGGATGGTGCTTTCCAGGCACCCGGTGCACTCCTGGAGCTGGAGCCAGATGACCACCGGGCGTTTCAGGGCGGCCATCTTGTCCGCAATCTCCTGGGCGTTGGAAACGCCTCCCGTCACGGTGGCCACACCCATCAGGGCGATCATCTTCAGGCACCACTTGTTGAACTCACGCCGGCTGACTCCGCGCCGCTCCATGTGTTCCCCCAGGGTCTCCCCCGGGCGCCAGGTGGTTAATATCTCATGGTTCAGGGAGGCCTGCTCCGCCTCCTGCATGGAAGGTTGCTGAGTGCGCTTCATGTGCGTGGTCCAAGTAAATCGTTTCCATTTAGACACGATTTTCAGGAAATGCGATCAATATTTTCCAATTTTTCCGGGCGCCTCCTTACCAGGACCAGACGTTCTGGATTTGGAAAACCATGGCCGTCTGGCCCCTGCGGCCGTTCACGGGATTCTTGACCAGCTGAATGTCAGGCTGGAGCGTCATGGTGGGCGTTACCTGCGCCACGTACGTCAGTTCAATGCCGTATTCATTCTTGTTCACGTACGGCCCGTTCTTTTTGGCGCCCTGCTGCCAGAGGAAGCCCAGGCCCAGGTACCCGTCATTGGAAGCTCCCTTGCCCCGGAAGGGGGAGAGAAGAACCAGTCCGGTGGTGGCCGCCACGCGCACGCCGGTCAGGGTGGCGGCGTCATCGCTGGCCCAGCCGCCGCGGAAGAACCAGCCCAGGTGGCTGGCGCGGCCCAGTTGCTGCTGGAAGTTCACGGCCACCCCGCCGCCGTTATCCCCGCCGCTGGTGGTGAAGAAAGGCTGGAGGCGGTACACGCCGGAACCCATGCCGCAGAAGTCCTCCGCCACGTAGCCGAATTCAAGCACGTTCGTCCAGTTGTCGGAGTTCAGGTTCTTGAACGGATTATGGTTCTGGGTCATGTTGTTGGCGGCGGTGGCCCCCATTACATAAAAGGAAGAAGTGGGCTGCCACGCAAAATGGAACCCCAGGGAATTATCCGTCAGGGGCAGCATGGGGTTGTTGCCGAAGACGCTGTTGGTCAGGTTGTTATTGTGGGAGTTGGCGTAGGCGTTGTGGTCCATGTAGTTGGTGGTGTCCAGCTGGCCCGCCATCAGCAGGAGCTTGCCGCCCGCGCCCACCCACGCCAGGCTCAGGTTGCTGAGGTGGGGGTCCGGTCCCTGGAAGGAGCTGGTGGGATTCTGGAGGGAGCCCAGGGTGGTGGCGGGGCCCTTGCTCCCTTCATTGAAATCAAAGCCGTTGCCGAAGTCGAACTCGGAGGCCAGGTACAGGCCGCTGCCCGTGGAGTTATTGCGGAAAATGGTGATATTGGTCAGCAGGGAGCCGTTATAGGAGGGGAAATCCGTCTTCCCGTTCAGGCCGCCGCCCGTCAGGCCCGTGTAATTGAAGCCGAACTGGGCGGAATAGGTGATGCCGTACCTGGACAGGGCGGTCTTAATCTTCTGCGCCCCGGTGGAGATCATGTCTTCACGTATCCAGGCGTTCGGTTCCGCGCAGGTATTGCCGAAGACGTAGGAACTGTCCAAATACGGCATCATCTTGAGCGGCTTGGCCGCAAACCATTCAATGCCGGGGGTGGAGGGCCTGCCCTCATGCTGGAGCAGCACGCTGGGCCTGGTGGGGACGCCGGGCGTCCTCTTGGTGATTTGTTCTTCCGGGCGCATGCCCTTCAACAGGCTCGGGCTTATCTCCCGGCCTTCCAGCGCTTTCACGCGCAGGCCGCGTTCCGTGTTCAGGTAGGGAGGCGTGGTCGTCACCGGAGGGACCTGCTGGGCCAGGACGGGATTGCAGGAGGTGACGACGGCGGCGGCGCACAAGGTGGGGAGCATGACATGTTTCATATAGACAATCAGACAAGGCCGCGCCCGGAAGTGTCATAACTCAGTTGAAATGCTGACACGAATACCTGTTTTTTCCCGTCTTTCCGGAAAAAGGGAAAACCGCTTTACTCCGTACATCCGTGTGAATTTCTAAATCCGCCGTCACGTTCCGGGCTTGAGGGAAAAGGGATTGGGAAGAAAAAAATTGGTGGTCCAGGGGCATCCAGCCGGGAACGGCGGCCTTCCGGCTTTTGCGTATCATATAAAATCCGGAGCGCGGTGAAGGGGAATTCTTTTTCGGTGACAGGGTTTTTCAAGGACCGGAGGTCCTTGTGCCCGGCTGGTTGTATCTTGAAGACTCCGGCGGTTTCCCGAATATGAAAAGGCCGTTCCGGTTGTGACGGAACGGCCCTGAAGGTTAAAGGAGGTTTTGGAACCCCGGGTTATTTCACGGCGATCGTCTGTTCGCGGTCGGGGCCCACGCCCACCGTGGTGACGGGGCAGCCGATGAGCTCGCTCATGCGCTTGACGAACTTCTTGGCGTTTTCCGGAATCTCTTCCCAGGAGCGGCAGGCGGAGATGTCCTGCATCCAGCCGGGCATGGTCTCATACACGGGCTTGCAGCGTTCCCATTCATCCACCGTGGCGGGCGGATAGGCCTGGATTTCACCGTCCAGGTCATAGCCCGTGCAGATCTTGATTTCCGGGCACTTGTCATAGCCGTCCAGGTTGGTCATGGCCATTTCATCAAAACCGTTGAACATGGCGGAGAAGCGGAGCAGCACGCCGTCAGCCCAGCCGCAGCGGCGGGGGCGGCCCGTGGTGGCGCCGAATTCGCGGCCCATGCTGTGCAGGTGGTTGGAGATTTCTTCATCCTCCGTGACGAAGGGACCGGAACCCACGCGGGTGGTGTAAGCCTTGCACACGCCAATGATGCGGTCAATCTTGTGCGGCGGCACGCCCGTGCCGGTGCAGGCGCCGGCGGAAGAGGTGTTGGAGGAGGTGACGAACGGGTAGGTGCCGAAGTCCACGTCCAGGTACGCGCCCTGCGCGCCTTCAAAGAGGATGCTCTTTCCGGAGGTCACGGCTTCATGCATGACCGGGATGGTGTTGGTGATGTGGGGGCGCAGCACGTCCGCGGCGGCGGTCACTTCCTTCACCATCTTTTCTTCATCCATGGCGGGAAGGCCCATGCGCTCCATTTCCGCGTTCGCCATCTTGATGCGGCGGCGCAGCACTTCGTCAAAAATCTGGGGGTCCCTCATGTCCGCCATGCGCACGCCGATGCGGCGGGCCTTGTCCGCGTACGTGGGGCCGATGCCGCGCTTGGTAGTGCCGATGGCCTTTTTGCCGAGGGAGGATTCCTGGGCGGCGTCCATTTCCTTGTGGAAGGGAAGGACCACATGGGCGCGGTCGGAAATGAGAAGATTGTCCTTCGTGATGGAGACGCCCTGGCCGCGGAGTTCATTGATTTCCTCCACCAGGCCGATGGGGTCCAGCACCACACCATTACCAATGACGCAAAGCTTGCCGGGCCACAGGATACCGGAGGGGACCAGGTGCAGGATATACTTCTTCCCGTTGGCGATTACGGTATGGCCGGCGTTGTTGCCGCCCTGGCCGCGTGCAACCACGTCGGCAGATTCCGTCAGGAAGTCGATCATTTTGCCTTTGCCTTCGTCGCCCCATTGGGAGCCGATAATAATGGTATTCATGATAAAAATGGAACTCGAAGACCTTAATGATATTCCCGCCTTATGGCAAGACAATCTTACCAAGTTATTAAGTTTTCCTGATATTACAGGCAAACCTTCCGGGCGGCGCGGAGGCCGGGGCGTCAGCGGAAGTGCAGGGCGGAGCGGTGCGCCTCCTGCGGGACCAGCGTTTTCCAGACGTCTTCATCCGCGGCAATCATGCGCTGGATGTCCCGCGGCGTGTGGCGCAGCAGGAATTCGTTAAAGAAGGGGACGTCCACCACCAGGCCGTTGGCCAGGAAGTGCTGGTACAGGTGCACGTACTGCTCCGGGGCGCGGAAGGTGCGGGCCGTGACGAATTCCCCGGATTTGCGGTTGAGCCAGGGGGAGACGTACAGGCGCGTCTTGTTCTGGAAGGTGCGGCCGAAGGATTCCAGGATGCCGCCGGGGATGTCCTCCGTCCATTTTTCCTTGAACAGTTCATTCAGCAGGCCGATGGAGAGGGCGATAGCGATGGGCTCATTCGTGTAGCGCGCGAGGAGTTCCGACAGGTTGTCGAACCGGGCCATCTTGGTGATCAGCACGTTTTTGCCCAGGGCCTTCAGGCTGTCTGCGCGGTCCAGGAACTCCAGGTGGTCCACATCGTCTCCGCGGAGCAGGTTGTTCATGGATATTTCACAGATCTCCAGGCAACGGTCCGCCTGGGTTTCATTAATGTGGGTGAGGAAGGTCTTCTTCACCTGCGACATCACCTCCAGATGCAGGTTGCAGACGGGGTTGAAACTGCCCCTCATCAGCACGATGGGGCGCTTGTACAGCACGTCCGCCGCCTGGGCCACCTGGCCGTTTGCCAGGAACAGGGTAGCGGGGGTCAGGCCGGACTGAACCAGCTGGAGGGCAAAGAGGCGGTTGTCCACCATGGAGAAGCCGTGGCCCTCAAAACGGACGACGTCTATTTCCACCAGCCTGGGGTCCAGATTGTCTATCAGGGATTCAATGAATTCCTCCAGCCGGTCCCTTTTGAAAAAGACGGCGTGCAGGATGTTGACGCCCAGGATGCCCAGGTCCTTCATCTGGCTGTCGTGGTCCGGATCATTCAGGCGCACGTGGATGATCAGGTCGGAAGGTTCCGCCCCCGGCTTCAGTTGGAAGCGCACGCCTATCCACCCGTGCCACGGTCCGTTATCCCGGTAGCCCTTCACCTTCACCGTGTTGCAGAAGGCGAAAAAACGGGTGTCCTTCCCGCGCTGCGGCCCCAGGCGGTTGACGAGCTGGGTGAACTCGTAATCCAGCATGCCTTTCAGGCGCTCTTCAGAGACGTAGCGCTTGACGGGGCCGTACAGCGTGTCGCTGACGGTCATGTCATAGGCGGAGATGGTCTTGGCCACCGTGCCGGCGGCCCCGGAGGCACGGAAAAACCAGTTGGCCGTTTCCTGCCCGGCGCCGATTTCCGCAAAGGTGCCGTAAATGGTGGTGGCCAGATTGAGCTGGAGGGCTTTGTCCTGTGTTTGCGCTAGTGCTTTGGAACTCATGAAAGACGGGGGACCGGTTCTGGATTTGTCAGTTGGCGGTGGGAAGAAGGCTGCGGGTGGCGTCACTCATCCACCCGGAGTACAGCAGCCTGTCAATAATGACGGACTGGTTGCCGGGCAGGTCCGCCGGATAGCGGATGAGCACGCAGGCGCGCACGGGGCCGTTGTAAAGCAGCTTGGTCAGCTCCAGGGCCAGGGGGGAATACCTGTCCACGTACGCGTTCAGGCGTTCGCCGTTGGGGAATTCAAGGCTGAAGCTGACGTAGGCCGTGTTGCGGTAGCTTTCCGCGGAGGACTCCTCCAGGAAGGGCGCCTGGTAAAGGCCGGACATGCTGAGGGCTATCCTGACGGGAACGGGCGCGGAGGGCCGTTTGGCTTCCAGTTCCGCCGGGACCATGGGGGAATAGCCCTCCCAGGCCTCCCAGTCCAGCTTCCACTTGGCGGAATCCCGGTCATACAGGAAGACGGCGGGATGCATGGTATTGTCATCCATCAGCACGGAGATTTGAAGCAGGTCTCCGTTCTTGGAGCTCTTGCCCGCTTCCTGGGGCAGGTAATCCTTATACTGCCCGTAAGCGGCCCACTTTTTCATTTTGGGCCGCGTGGCGGCGGGGTCCATCACGTAATTGAGCCTCTCTTCATCTGATTTGGCCATGCAGTACAGGGCCAGCTCATTCATGGCCGCCGTGATGTGGGCGGATACGGCTTCCGCCTCCCGGTCATCCCCGCTGCGGGAGCGGACGGCCAGGCGGTACTGCTGTTCCTTCTGCTGGAGTTCTCTCAGCAGGTCCTTGTTCACCTCCGGGGAGAAATCCGCTTCATGGTCCACAAACCGGTCTGAAATGTTCAGAATCTTGGAGCTTTCCGCTTCCATGTCCCTGCCGCGCAGGAACATGAACACGCCCAGGGAGGCCAGAACCAGGCCTGTGATAAACAGCCAGATGTGCCAGGTGGGGCGGCGCTCGGTGCGGGCGGCCTCCATGGCGGTGGGCTTGTATTCCGGCTCCGCCTGCGCCAGGGAGGCGTTGCGGGCGGTGGTGATGGCGGGCGCGGCGTTTCCCTGTTCCTTGCGTTTACGGATTTTTGTGGTGTGCTCCGCGGGAGCGGGAGCGCCGGGAACGGTGATGCTGCGCCTGTCCGCCTTTTTTTGAGGGGCCAGGACAGGGGAGGATGCGGCAGAGGGGCTTTTTTCCTCCGGCTGCGCGTTGTTCTGCGGAAGGGAGTGTTCAGGTTCCGGCTTCCGTGCCGGGGTGGCGGGCGCCTGTTCTTCCGTTGCCCGGGAGGGCTTTTCCTCCGGTGCCGGAGCTGCGGCCTCCCCTTCCTTCCGGGCCGTGACCGGGGCGGAACAGATGGGACAGGTGACCTGGCGTCCCAGAAAAGACGTTTCCACGGCAAAGAGGTTGCCGCATGAAGGGCAGGTGCAGGCTACCGTATCCTGGGATGGGGAGGGCATGAGTGAGAAAAGGAGTTACAGGTGGATGAATTCCGGAACGGGAATGTTGATGGGTTTGGGCGCGGGCAGCGTGATGTTCGTATCCGCGTGGTCCTGGGAAACGGGGTCCGCGGAAAGAGCTTGAGCCTCCGGCACGTTTTCTCCCGCGCTCAGCAATTCAAAGTTGCGGTTGGCAGGCGCCTGGTTCACCTCCGTGTGGTAGGGGTCGTCCCCCTGGAGGATGGCCTTGGTGGGCAGGATGGGCGGCAGGGGGAGAATGCGGTTCTGCGCCGTGAAGGGGGAGACGGGGGCGGAAATGTCCTCCCCGTGAAGGTCGCAGAAGGGAAGGCTGGAATCCCCCTTGCGGAGGTATTCAAACATGGTGTGGCGGCGGTACTTCTTGTCTACCGGGTCAATGTCATAGCAGCTGTGGGTGGCCCTCTTCCCGGTGGTCAGGCAGATTTCCACCCTCTCCACGCTGGGGGGCGGGGCCAGTTCCCCGGCGGGGAACAATTGTTCCGCCGTGGTGATGGCCGTACCCAGCACCGGGGCGCAGGTATCCGAAGAGAAGGCTCCGTTGTAAATGGGCTTTTTCCCTTCCAGGAAGCCCACCCAGATGCCACAGGTGATGCGGCTGTCATAGCCGAACAGCCAGTTGTCCGCAAAATCGTACGTGGTGCCCGTCTTCACGCCGCCCTTGAAATCCTTCGGCAGGTGCGGGGCTACGCGCTGGGCGGAGCCGCTTTTCAGGGAGGAATGCAGGATGTTGTGAAGCTGGAAGGCCGTAGCGGTGGAGGTGGCCCCTTTCCGCACCTGGGAATTGTTCCGGGTTTCAATGGCCTGGGTGGACTCCCAGATAAGCTGGCCGTTCTCATCCTCAATCCTGTCCAGGTAATAAATATCCTGCGGGCGGGAGCCGCCGTTCGGGATGGCGGTGTAGGCCAGGGTCATCTCCTTCAGGGAGGCGGGTTCCGTTCCCACGAAGATCTTGGGGCGGTAAACGGGATTCACTTCCGTGCTCCCCGCTTCCCGCACGGGCTTGCGGATGCCGAAATCCGTCAGCTTTTTCACGAAGGGCGGCGTTCCCATGTCCATGCCCATGCGCAGGGAGGCGGCAATCTTGGAGGCGGACAGGCCGCGGTGGGCTGTAATCATGCCCTCATAACGGTTTTTGGAGCTTTCCGCTCCCCATTCTCCCAGAATACCCTCCGACCCGCCGATGCCCGTCAGGCGGTTGTCAATGGCGTCATCCAGAATGTGGGTGACGGGGCTTTTGCCCGTGTCAAAGGCCGTGGCGTACAGGAAAGGAAGCACGGCGGTGCCGGTGGGGCGGGCGCCGTCCTTGATGGCGTCATATTGCCGCTTGGTGTAGTCGCGCCCGCCGTGGTACGCCAGAACGGCGCCGGACTGGTTGTCCACCACCAGGACGGCTCCTTCCAGATAGCGCGGCTTGTCTCCGGAGGCGCTGTGGTAATCCGCGGCCTTCTGGTGGCGGTAGCCGGGGCGCTGTTCAATATGTTCCAGTGCCTGTTCCAGGGCTTTTCCGGTGGCCTCCTGAAGCTTCCTGTCAATGGTGGTGTAAATCTTGAGCCCGGCGGCATTCACGCGCTCCTCCCCCAGGTAGGCGGTGATCTCCGCGGATATGCGGTCGTAAATGTGGGAAACGCCGCGTTTCAGCGGTTTGGAGTCCAGCCCCAGGTCCATGGCGGAAAGGCGTTCCGCTTCATCCGCCGTGATGTATTTTTCCTTGGCCATGCGGTTGAGCACATGGTTGCGCCATTTCAGGTTGCTTTCCGGATTATTGAGGGGGGAAAGGCCGTTCGGGTTCTTGATCAGGGCGGCGATGGAGGCTGCCTCCCGCGTGGTCAGGTCCGCCGGCTCCTTGCCGAAGTAGCCCAGGGAAGCGGCGCGGATGCCGTAGAACCCGCTGCCGAAGTAGACGCGGTTCAGGTAAAACTCCAGCACCTGGTCCTTGCTGTACCGCTCCGTAATGCGGCGCGCCAGGGCTATTTCCACAAACTTGCGGCCAAAGCTGCCTTCATTCCTGGCCTTGGCCCGGTTTTTCAGGTCATACGCGTTTCTGGCCAGCTGCTGGGTAATGGAGGAGGCGCCCTGGTTGGCGTCCCCGCTGTTATGGAGGTATTCCTTCGCCGCGCGCAGAATCCCCAGGAAGTCGTAGCCCGGATGTTCCCGGAAGCGGGAATCTTCCTGGGCGATCAGTGCGTTAACCATGGCCGGAGAAATCTTTTCCAGCGTGACATAACTGCGGTTTTCCACATAAATGCGGCCTATCTCCTCCCCGTTCCGGTCATAAATGATGCTAGGTTTTTCCAGGTCGTTGATGCGTTCCAGGTCAAACTCCGCCGCCCAGTTGTCATAGCGCTTCCAGGCCATCATGAAGCCGAAGTAGCCTACGGCCCCGCCGATGACCGCCATGACCAGGCACCACAGGATCAGCTTCTTGACAAAGCTCCAGAAGCGTTTCCGGGGCTTCGCCTTGGGTTGGCGCCTTTTGTTGGCCTGCATGTGCCTGCGCGGAGCTTGTGAACTTAATTCAGCCATGAAGATGAAACAGGATGTGTCCCGGGAGAGAGAAAAACGTGCAAGAACCTTAACGGATTTCCGTTTGTTTAGCAATACCGTACACTGTTGACGAGAGAAAAAAGAAGGCATGCTCCCCGTAATCTTCCTGAACGCCGGCGGAATGCCGCAGGGCCCTGCGGCAACGGAATCATCATGCGGCGGCAGGGTGCGCCGGCTTTAAGGAAAAAAGCGTGCGCTCCCCCCATGTGCATATGTTAACTGCCGCAAGGGGCTTGCGGCGTGCCGGACGGCTTACTGTTCCTGTGCGGCGTTAAAGATGTTGCCTGCTTTGGTAAGGCCGTGCTCCATGGTATACAGCACGGCGTCCGCCGCCTTGCCCAGCATCACGTCCAGAAGCTCGCGTTCCTCAGGGCGGAATTTGCCCAGCACGTGGCCGATCATTTCCCCCTTGCCGCGCGGCAGGCCGATGCCGAAGCGCAGGCGCGGGAATTCCTGGGTGCCCATGTGGGCGATGAGCGACTTGAGGCCGTTGTGGCCTCCGGCGGAGCCTTTTTCCCGCAGTTTCATGACGCCCAGCGGAAAATCCACCTCATCATGGATGACGAACACGCTGCGCGGGTCCAGCTTGAAGAAGCGCATCATGGGCCCCACGCACAGGCCGGATTCATTCATGAAGGTGGCGGGCTTCACCAGCAGGACGCCGGGACCTGCCGCCAGCTCGCACTTGCGCTGCTTGTCCGTCTTGAACACGCAGCCCCACCCGGCGGCCAGGCGGTCCAGCACCATGAAGCCCGCGTTATGGCGGGTGTCTTCATAAGTCTTGCCCGGATTGCCCAGGCCCACGATCATTTTAACGGGTGCGTCCACGAGATGAAAAAAATGGGAAAAAGGGATGGAAGCCGCCGCTCTCCGGCTGCGGAAAGCGCACAGGAATCCTGCACCCGTTCCGCGGAGGGATCAACCGTTCCGTGAGACAGCCGGGAGGTTATCTCCCCGCTTTCTTCTTCTGCCTGCCCATCAGGAACCCGGTCAGCACGTCCTCCAGGGCGTCTCCGGTCCTGACCAGGCGGTAGTCCGCGTTAATGTCCGTGCAGATGCGGCGCGTTTCTTCCAGGTAACTGGCCACGATGGCGCGGTACTCGTCCGCAATCAGGTCCGGCTCCGTAATCAGGGAGCCGCCGCCCTCCATGTCCACAAAGCGGATGGGGCGGTCAAAGTCAAAATCAATTTCCAACTGGTCCACCAGATGGAACACGGCCACGTCATGCTTGCGGAAGTGGAGGTGGCGGAGGGCGTTTTTAAGCTCCTCCGTATCCGTGAACAGGTCGGAAAAAATCAGCACCAGGGCGCGGCGGCTGACGCGCTCCGCCAGCTCATGGAGGGTCTCTGCCAGCACGGTTTCCCCTTTGGGGTACTGCGTATCCATCTGGCTGATGAGCACGTTCAGGTGGGCGGGGCGGCGGGAGGCCGGAATGTGCAGCGTGGCGCCGTCCTTCGTCTGCCGGGAAAAACTCAGCCCCACGGCGTCCCCCTGCCGGATGGCGATGTAAGCCAGGTTGGCCGCCAGCCTGCACGCGCGCATGTACTTGGACTCCACCTGCTCCGGGTGGTAATTCATGGAGCCGGAAAGGTCCATGACGATGTAGGCGCGCAGGTTGGTATCCGCCTCAAACTCCTTGATGTAATACCTGTCTGACCGGGCGTACGCCTTCCAGTCCAGGCGGCGCGTATCATCCCCGGACACATACTTGCGGTACTCCGCAAACTCCACGGAGGAGCCGCGGTTGGCGCTCCTGTGGCGGCCGGATACGTTCCCCGTCATGCTGTGGCGCGCTTCCAGGGGAAGATTCCCCAGGCGGCTGAGCAGGTCGTGGTTCAGGTATTTCATGGGTGGGCAGGGCAAGGGAGTAGGTAACGCGGGGGCGGTCAGACCTCCGCCGCCAGGCGCGCCACGGCCTTGCGGGGCGTGATGCCCTGGGACTCCGCGGCGAAGTTGGTGACCACGCGGTGCATCAGCACGGGTTCCACAATGGCGTCAATGTCCTCCTTGCGGACGATGTAGCTGCCCTGGAGGGCGGCGCGCGTCTTGGCCCCCAGAATGAGGAACTGGACGGCGCGGGGGCCTGCGCCCCAGGCCACGTACTGCTTCACCCATTCCGGAGAAGTCTCCAGGGAGGGGCGGGTGGAGCGCACCAGCTTCACGGCGTACTCGTAAATATGTTCCGGAACGGGCACGCGGCGCACCAGGTCCTGGTAAAAGATGATCTCCTCCCCGGAAAGGACGTGCTTGAGCTCTTCGCTGCGGTTTCCGGTGGTCTCACGGGCGATGCGCATTTCCTCCTCCTCCGTGGGATAATCCACTTCAATCAGGAACATGAAGCGGTCAAGCTGGGCTTCCGGCAGGGGGTACGTGCCTTCCTGCTCAATGGGGTTCTGGGTGGCGAGCACGAAGAAGGGGGGCAGAAGGGTGAAGGTGCGACCCATGACGGTGACGCGGCGCTCCTGCATGGCTTCCAGCAGGGCGGACTGGGTTTTTGCGGGGGCTCGGTTGATTTCATCCGCCAGCACGATGTTGGCGAACACGGGGCCCTTGATGAACTCAAACTGGCGCTTTCCTCCTGCGGAATCATCCTGGATAATGTCCGTTCCGGTGATGTCCGCAGGCATCAGGTCCGGCGTGAACTGGATGCGGTTGAAACTGAGGTCCAGCGTTTTTGCCACGGAGCTGATCAGCAGCGTCTTCGCCAGTCCGGGAACACCCATCAGGAGCGCGTGCCCGCGGGAAAACAGGGCGATGCTCAGCAGCTCCACGACGCGCTGCTGGCCGATGATGATCTTGCTCAATTCCGCGGAAAGCTCCTTGTAAATGGCGCCGAGCCGGTCAATGGCGGCTACGTCGTCGTCAGGCAGAGATGGGGTGGTGGGTTCCATATTGCATGTACATAACACTTTTCATGCCCTTTTCCATCAAATAATCACGCCGCATTCATTTTCCCTGCTTGGAATGGGAGGGGAAACGGGGTAAGGAAAGGGCATGCCGAAAATCGCACTCATTCAACTGTCCGCAGACGCCCGGCCCTCCGTGAACAAGGAAAAGACGGAAGCCGCCATCCGGGAAGCCGCCGCCAGCGGCGCGCAGATCGTCTGCACCCAGGAACTCTTTACCACGGAATACTTCTGCAGGACGGAGGAATGCGACTTGTTCAACCTGGCGGAACCCATCCCCGGCGAACTGACGGAAGCCCACTGCAAGCTGGCCGCGGAGCTGGGTGTGGTGATTGTGGCCTCCGGCTTTGAAAAGCGCGCCACCGGGCTGTACCACAATACCGCCTGGGTGGTGGACGCGGACGGAACGTTCCTGGGCATGTACCGCAAGATGCACATACCGCAGGACCCGGGCTTTGAGGAAAAATTCTACTTCACCCCCGGCGACCTGGGCTACAAGGCGTTTGAGACCAAATTCGGGCGCATCGGCGTGCTCATCTGCTGGGACCAGTGGTACCCGGAAGCCGCGCGCCTGACGGCCATGCAGGGGGCGGAAATCATCTTTTACCCCACGGCCATCGGCTGGCTACCGGAGGAAAAACCCCTTCTGGGGGAACAGCAGCACTGCGCGTGGGAAACCGTGCAGCGCGGCCACGCCGTGGCCAACGGCTGCTACGTCTGTGCTGTCAACCGCGTGGGGACGGAAGGGGAAAGCGAATTCTGGGGGCAGTCCTTCGTGGCGGACTATTACGGCCAAATCGTCGCCAAGGCCCCCGTCAGCGATGAAGCCATCCTGTATGCGGACCTGGACCTGGTCGCTCTGGAAGACCACCGCCGCATCTGGCCCTTCTTCCGAGACCGCCGCATAGACTCCTATGGCGGCATCACGGAACGGTGGGGAAAGTGACCCTGTGGGAACCCGGAGTCATGTATTCCGGGTATCCCGTGGAAAGGCAGTGCTGTGAATGGGGCCTCGATTTTCTCCGGGGCATGCCGGGAGGGTAGCTGCCTCCGGGTGGATGAGTGACGCTCCCCACTGGAGAAAATGGCGTAAAAAACCGCCGCTCCCGGAGGAACGGCGGTGTGGTAAAAGGAGATGAATCTGCGCTTAGCCGCAGATGACGGCAATCTTGATGCCCTTCATCTGGACGTTCGTTTCCAGGGCCTCCGTGATTTCATCCAGCTTGAAGCGGTGGGAAATCAGCTTGGTCAGCGGCAGGCCGATGCCGTAGGCGCGCTTCAGGAAGTCAAACGTAGTCGGGTAATCCTGCGGGGAGTACACCCAGGAGCCCACGGCGGTCACTTCCTTGTTGCAGAGGTCGTAATGGTGGTTGATGACGCTCTCTCCGCCGTCCATGAAAAAGCCCACTTCACACAGGCCGCCGCCGCGCTTCACGAACTTCCACGCGTTTGCCCCGGCCTTGCCTACGCCCGTGCACTGGAAGACAAAATCCGCCAGGCGGCCGCCGTTGTCCTTCTTCACCGCGTCAAGGAGGCCGTCCAGGTCCGCGTAATGCGTGAAATTGTAGGTTCGGGAGGCGCCCATTTCCCTGGCCAGTTCCAGGCGGGAATCATTGCCGTCCACGGCGATGATGGTTTCAATGCCCAGCGTGCGCAGCGCGGCGATCTGGAGCAGGCCGATGGGGCCGCAGCCCTGCACGAGCACCACGGAATTGAACTTGAGCAGTCCGGTGGACTTGGCGCGTTCCAGGGAATGGACCACCACGGCGGCGGGTTCCACCAGAATGCGCTGGTCCAGCGTCATGCCGGAAACGTTGAAGAACGTGGAGCCCTTGCGGATGACCAGGTACTCCCCGAAGTAGCCGTTCAAATGCACGTCATCGTCAGGCATCAGGCCGTACACGCCCACGTTCTCGCACAGGTTGGTGCGGGCCGGGGTATTCAGGCAGGCGTCACAGGTGCCGCAGGGAATGATGCAGGTGACGATCTTGTCCCCCAGGGCCAGCGGATTGCCCGCCGTGTCCTTCGTGATATTCTTGCCCATGGCCACGATTTCACCCGTGCCTTCATGGCCCAGCACCACGGGGCAGAGGCCGAAGGGGTCCCGGTTGTACTCGTGGCCGTCCGTACCGCAAACGCCGCAGGCTTCCACCTTGATCAGCATTTCATCATCCCCGATGGCGGGAATGGGGTACTCACGGATTTCAAATGTCTTGGGAGCTGTCAGGACAGCGGCGCGTGCGGTTTGTTGCATAGTGTTCCTACACTACCCTCTGCCGTTCGAACTCTTCAAGAACAAATGAGGATGGGGGATGAATTAACCTGCTGAGAACGGAAAAGCATTCCCGTACGATCATCAAAAGGCCGTCAGAGGCGCCGCATGCCCTGCGGCAAATCCGCAGGATGCCCCTTTCCCCGTTCTCAGGAAAACAGCCCTCTTGCGCCCGGTTAATGGTGTTGCCGCATGGGCATGCGGCGCGCCTTGCGCGTTTTCAGAATAACCGTGGCGCGCCGGGGTGCAAGGCAGGTTGTTGCGCGTGAAGTTTTTCCATGAAAGTCCGTTCATTTGGCTTGCGTGGCGGAGGGATGGAGTGCAAGCTGTGCGCGTTATGCTTGATATCCGTGTAATACGAGAAAATCCGGAAGAAGTGAAAGCGCGCCTGAAGCCCCGCAGCGGGGAAGCGTGGAAGCTTGTTGATGACGTTCTGGCGTGCGATGAAGCGCGCCGCAATGCCGAGACGGAAAAGCAGGCTTTGCAGTCCGAGCGGAATGCCACCTCCAAGCAGATCGGCATGCTCAAGAAGAAAGGGGAGGACACCTCCTCCATTGAAGCGCGCGTGCGCGAGATCGGGGACCGCATCCGGGAGCTGGACCGCATGGCGGAGGAAAACGCCGCCCAGCTCACCTCCCTGCTGATGAACATCCCCAACCTGCCGCACCTGGAATGCCCCGTGGGCGCGGATGAAACGGCCAACCCGGAAGTCAAGCTGTGGGGAGAGAAACCCGCCATTGAAAACCCGAAGGACCATGTGGAGCTGGCCGCGAACCTGGGCATGATTTCCTTTGAAGACGGCGCACGGATCACAGGCTCCGGCTTTGTGGTATACCGCGGAGCGGGCGCGCGCCTGGAACGGGCCCTGATCAACTTCCTGCTGGACACGCAGACCGGGGAGAACGGCTATCAGGAAGTGGGCGTTCCCTTTGTGGTCAAGCGGGAGTGCATGGAAGGCACCGGACAGCTCCCCAAATTTGAGGAAGACATGTACGGCACGGAAGACCAGCAGATGTTCCTGATTCCCACCGCGGAAGTGCCCGTGACCAACCTGTACCGGGACACCATTTTACAGGAAAGCGAGCTGCCCGTCAAAATGGCGGCGTACACGCCCTGCTTCCGCCGGGAAGCCGGGAGCGCCGGGCGCATCAACCGCGGCATGATCCGTATCCACCAGTTTGACAAGGTGGAGCTGGTGCAGATACTGAAGCCGGAAGACTCCTTCCGGGAGCTGGAAGTGCTTCGCAGCCATGCGGAATCCATTCTTCAGAAGCTGGGGCTTCACTACCGTGTGATTGAACTTTGCACGGGCGACCTCGGCTTTTCCTCCGCCAAGACGTATGACATTGAAGTATGGGCTCCGGGCCAGGGGCAGTACCTGGAGGTTTCCTCCTGCTCCTGCTTTACGGACTACCAGGCGCGCCGCATGCGCCTGCGCTACAAGGACGCGGACGGCAAGAACCAGTTCTGCCACACGCTGAACGGTTCCGGCACGGCTCTGCCGCGCCTGTACGTGGCCCTGCTGGAATCCTGCCAGCAGCCGGACGGCTCCATCCGCATTCCGGAAGCGCTCGTGCCGTACTTCGGCGCGGACAGCATCCGCCCGGAACAGGCCTGAACCGGCGTTTTTCACGTCCCAACCCTGAATCAAGCCCATGCCTGACGAGGGACCGCTGGAACACTACCTGACTGTTTCCCATGATGAGCCGGAGCCGGACGTTCCGGAACCGGCTCCGGGGGGCAGTCCCGGACCCTGGCGGGAAAGGGGCGTCATGCTGGGCCTGGGCTTTCTGCTGGGGTGCGTGGGGGCGTACGCGCTGATCTATTCGGAAATGTCCGGCAGCATGGGGACGCTGAAAAAATCTCTTTCAGAAGAGCGTGATTCCAATGCCTCCCTGCAAAAGGAGCGTGCCCATCTGCTGGAAACGCTGGAGCAGGTGCGCATGGACAGCCTGCTGACGGAACGCTCCCCCCTTTCCATGACGGGTAGCGGCATTCCCGGGACAAGCCGCCGCCCCGTTCCCCAGCCTCCCCCTCTCACGCCTATGCCCTCCGGCGGGCAGGTCCCCCCGGCTCCCGTGCCGGAACCCGGCTCCGTGGAGGACCGCCTAGTCAATCCCGGTCCGGAGGACTGGAAAGAGCGCTACCAGTACGCCGCGCTGAAATACAACCGGGTGGTGGAGGATTACAACAGGCTGAGGAAGCTTTACATGAACTTGGTGGGCCAGGGCGGAGCAGCCACCGGTCTGGTGACGGGAGCACAGTTTTACAAAGCCCTGCGGAAGGATACGCGCGCGGAAGCGCGCAAGCTGGATGAACGGTACATGAGGGGCGGCCTGCGCGGCAGTGAGCTGCGGGAACTGGAACGCAGCAGGGATGAAATGCGGCACCGGGACTGGTGGCTGAAGAAGATGGCGCGCCAGTTCCGGATAGATTAAACGCGGCGGGAAATCCCTGTTGGGAGGAAAACAGTCCTCCGGAATGCAGCGGCTTAGCCGGAGATTCCATCCATTAAATGGCGCCGGGAGTATCTTCCGGACCATGCAGCAGGGAAGTCCGGAAGAAAAGATATGTGCCGTGGATGGCTATAAAAAATAATAAGGCCAGGAGCATGAAAGCACCGGGCCTTACTGGAAGTGTGGTGATCAGGGAGAGGCAAATGCCCTTCCCTCAATTTCCCTTAGCGGCGATTGCGGCCGTAGCCGTTATTGTCGCGTCTGCCGCCGCCGTTGCCGCGGAAACCGCCGCCCGTGTTTGACTGGGGCTTGGCTTCATTGACAACCAGGGGGCGTCCCTGAAATTCATTGCCGTTCAGGGCCTCAATGGCGCTGTTCATGGCATCCGCGGATTCCATGGTCACGAATGCGAAACCCCGGGGTCTACCGGATTCACGGTCGGTCGGAATGAATACTTCCGTCACTTCGCCATGGGAACCAAACAAATCCATCAGGTCCTGTTCGGTGGCATTGAAGGACAAATTCCCTACGTACATTTTTGTGTTCATATGATCAAAAGACAATGTGCTCTGATTACTCCTGAATGCATTCCCGAAGAGCCGGGATTAGAAGGCAAAATTCGAATACGCAGACACCGTTGTCTGTAAGAAAGATAGCCTCTGAATCATAAAATGCCAAGAATAATATTGTACGGCCTGAATATTTCCATGACAGCTTTTCATGAATTCCGGGGTTCGCCGTTTTTTACAGGGAAAAATCCCTTCCGTCAGCACAGCTCCGCGGCAATGGCGTCCACCAGCAGGCGGCCGCGGCCCTTCAGGGGGAGCCTTTCTTCCAGGGAAATGTCCGCCATATCCAGTTCCCGGTATTGTTCCAACAGCGGATGGAATTCCGGTAGGATGTATTTCCGTGTTAGCTTGCTATCCTCCAAAAGCGAAACCTCCCGTATTTTTCACATTTTGCGCGGAATAAAGGTTGGAATAGCTACCCTGTTAATGAGTTTATTCGGAGGGCGTGGACCAAGGCTCTTTGAATGAAGCTTCTATGTGTTCTTGGGATTCATACTGGGAATCAATAAATTGGGCAATGTCCTGAGCAGATTTAGTATTAGGTCCAAGAATTGTTTCAAAAAGCAATGTACTGCCTCGATAGCAAGTATTTTCATCTGTTTCTCTTTCAGCCTGCATAGGGAGGAAAATGACGAGCAGCCGACTTTGAAGTTGTAGGATACGCAGCAGGATGAATTTCTGCATTTCCGCTGATGAAGGAATGGACAGAATCTGCTTTTTCATCTTGGCGGTAGGCCCTGTAAGTTTTTTAAGGATGGGCGAAACTTTTGTATTGAAAGATTTAGCTGCATCATCGGCAGAATTTTTATCAACAATAGAATTGTGCCAATCCTGTACCTTGCCCACAGGCGTTTCATAGGTTTCAACGAATGTCTGCCATGCTTTTTGATTCTGTTCATTGGCAAGCAATTCCTTGCCGGGCGGTTCATAGGAAAGGTTTTTCAATACTTCCGGTTCCAGTCCGTTAATTTGGCATTCGTCTCCATGGCATGCTGAACAATAAATAAGGAGGGGAGATGCAAATGTAAGGATGATGGAGTATTTCATAATCGTCAAATATTGAAGGATGGCAGGGTTCCTGAATGAAGGAGAATAAACATTTTCTTCTGCAACTTTTCCCTGCGTAACAGCTAAGTTATTGATCTGTGGCGTTTCCAGGATGCGAGCACGTAAGTGAGGCAAAAGAATAAAAGAAAGAGAAAAATTGAATAGCAAGTACACGAATTTCTTCCTTACCAACTTGACAGGGGAGGGGGGCAGGAAATAGCAATCAGCACAATTCAGGAAACTGCTTCTTTAAGAAGATGGAATATCAGCCCATGGTCCTTCGAAAGCAGCTTCAAAACTTTCTTGGGATTCGTTCTGTGATTCAATAAACTTTGAGATATCTATCATGGAGGGGGATGTTAAACCTAGAATAGTTTCAAAAAGTTTGCTGCTTCCGTGGTAGCATGTCTCAGGGCTCACTTTTTCTTCATTTTGCATAGGCAGAAAAATAATTAACAGTCGTCCCTGCAGCTGGGAGATACGTAAAAATATGAACTTCTGCATTTCAGGAGAAGCTGGAATAGCAAGTGCCTGCTTTTTCATATCTGCAGAACGCCCTGTGAGTTTTTTAAGAATAGGCAGAACATCCTTGTTGAAAGAATCAGCTGCGGCATCAGCGGATTCTTTATCGACAATGGAATTGTACCAATTCTGCACCTTGCGGATGGGGATTTCATAGTTTTCAGTGAAAGTCTGCCATGCCTTTTTGTCTTGTTCTCTGGAGAGCAATTCGTTGCTCGGAGGGTCGTAAGAAAGGTTTTTCAGGTCTTCCTGGCTTACTCCGTTGATATGGCATGTATCTCCATGGCAAATTGAGGAGTAAACAAGAGCAAGGAGTACAAATGTTGTAATTTTTAAATGTATCATAAAAGATCAATTTATGGGGTGAAATGGTTGGCTGGAATAAGATGCTGGTCTCCTACATCAATTCCGTCTGTATCGGCAGCTTGGCGTATTTGTTCCCAAGTGGCTCCGGTATATTGTAAAATAGAGGCGACGAGCGATGCACAATTTGAACCATTATCTGTATTTTTGGGGTCATGATTGGTCAGGGGATTTGTAAAATACCGTTCTTGTTCATCGTAACTTTGAGCGAAATGAAGAACCTTCTGGAAGTATTCTTTATTTTTCACGCCAATAATATCTGTGAAGTTAGTAAAATGTTGTTTGTGCTGATTTTTGTACCAATTTTCTACAGCTAGTATGTCTGGCTGGTCGTTTTTATGATAGACCATATTAGTTAGACATGAAGCATATTTACTGTATGCACTAGCTTGCTTAAACGGGGAGGACAGCGGAGTGTACACGGTTTTGTATCTAGTTATTCCGTGGGAAGAATACGGCTGAAGCGTCTTTTTATACCTGATTTCCGGCCCTGCATCCCCGCCAATAGTGATGATTTTCATTCTGGGGATGGCGGTGCAGTTGGCAAGTCCGGGGTTCGGGAGATCTAATTTCTCCGGGTCGTCGGGAACGAAGAGAAGAAAATGATGGTTTGCCATGGGCAAGCCCTGGCAGGGCCGGATGGCCCAGTAAATTTCACCCAGTCGATTGGGAATCCCTTCATAATAAAAGATTTTGTCACCAATTGTTACACGGATTAGTTCTACTTCTGCCGGAGTATAGGTGATGCATGGCCCTTTGCCGATGGTTTTCCAGGCGCCATTGTTGGGTTGGAACGTATGGTTGCGTGCCAGAATGACTCCATTAAATCGCTGAGGGCATTTGGAGTAAGTTTGAGCTTCCCATTTGATGGGGACGCCTCCGGAATCTTCAGAAGGGCCATTCGCCAGGTAAGTTTTATTAATAGCAAGCCGGAGCTGGGTTTTTTTCTCCAAAAAGAGATGGCTTTTGCGGGCGGGCGCCGTTTTTTCCCCTAGGCACACATCAACGACAATGGGAGCGACTACAAGGCTGATGCCGTCCAGGTCACTTGTGCCCGGTTTGGGATTGTAATAGGTTTGCGAATATTTGATTTGGAATTGATAAGATCCCGCTTTCAGGACATGCGGGCAGTCCCGGCGTCCTTTGGAAATGTCATGTCCTTGTCCATGTTCCTTCAGCCAATCTGTTTTTTCTCCTTGTTCCGTAGTATAAGTGATGTCGCAGCCGTCATCGGAAATCAGGGAAAGCCAGGCAACCGTGGTAGGTTGGGAAATACGTTCATCCTTAAAATCCTTGAGAGAAATTTTTCCGTTATATGGGATCGTGGAGGGTGATTTGGGATCGGTTACTTCCGTCGTATTGGGGATTTTCAGTTCTCCGGCGCAGCATTGTTTCAATTTATCTGCAAGCTGGGAAAGATTGGTTACCACTTCAACCGGAGAAAGGGAATATTCCAATGTTGTCTTCCCTTCATAAACTTGTTGTCCTTTTGCGTGGAGGACAGATAGTGCAGCAATGCCGGCAACTGCAAGCAAAACCGGCATTTGAAAAAAACATCGGGAGATGAATGCTTTGTCCATATGATGATCAGGCAGGTTGAATGAGATTATTTTTTACGCTTTTTTTTGTTGGAAGCGGGTGTTGTCCATTTCCGGATTAAAGCACGGGAGCCTTCCATGCCCCGAATAGGCGGAATAAAGGATGCTGCCCACTGGGCTTTTTGAGGTTCTTTCATGCGTATATAAAGATTGGCTAACCGGTATCCGCAACGGGCCATTAAATAAGGATCTTCTTTTCCGTACCGCAGTGTCCTTATAAATAAAAGAGCCGCCAGTTTTCTTTGCAGGCCGGTTCCTTTTTCCATGGATATCCCCGCGCTTTCCCAAATTTTTAAAATGCGGGAGCGAAGGATCAATGGGCATCCTTCCTCCATTTCCAGTTCCATCAGGGCGCAAAGCGATAAAGCTTCCATGTCCATGGGGGAGTACCGGGCGGAGTACGTCCGGAGAAAGGCATTTTCCAAAAATCCGGTAAGGCAGGAGCGGCGTTGCCTTGATTGCATATTTTTATGCTGCATCAGGGCTGTCAATTCATTGAGGCGGGCACAAACATCACCAGGCGTTTGTCCCATGGCGGTCCGTTGAACGAAAAGAGATACGCCTTCGTCAAAGGTCAAAGCCGGATATTCCCGGACAAATTGATGGATTTTCGGGTTCTTTTTAGCAAAAGGAAAGGCGGATAGGGATTTCCGGAAGACCTGCCTTTTTTCAGAAAGAGGCGCGGATTCCAGGTAAAGGGGCAGGATGAACGTTTGGGGCTCCTGTGGTGATGCCGACGGCTTACTACTTCCCCATGCGTGGTTAAAGGAGGCCTGCAACAGGAGAACAAGTCCTGCCAGAAAAGAAATAGAGGAAATGCTGAACAGCGGATGCATGGAACATATCTGTCTATTTATGGTATAATGGAAGATAAAAAATTGAAAAATGTCAAGAAATCAATTTTAAACATTTTTTAATTTATTTCCAACTTATTGATATTAAGTTGGAAAAATAATGCCATTCAGCACAGCTCCGCGGCAATGGCGTCCACCAGCAGGCGGCCGCGGCCTTTCAGGATGAGCCGTTGTTCCGGGGAAATATCCGCCAAGCCCAGTTCCCGGTATTGTTCCAGCAGGGGGAGGTATTCCGGGAGGATGTATTTCAGCGGAAGCCCTTCATCCGTCCGGAGCATCAGGGCGATGCGTTCCAGGCGGTAGTCTTCCGCGGTGACGGGTTCCTGGTCGGAGAGGGGAAGGCCGGTTTCCAGCGTGCTGCGTATGTAGGCGTCCGTATCCCGCGTGTTGGAGTACCGCATGCCGTTGATGGTGCTGACCGCGCCGGGGCCTATGCCCACGTAGTCCTCGCCTTTCCAATAAGCCATGTTATGGGGGGAGCGGCAGCCTTCCCGTGCGTAGTTGGAGGTTTCATAATGGCGCATGCCCGCCGTTTCCAGGATGGTTTCCGCCAGTTCAAAGTAGGCCGCGTCTTCGTCCGGATCCTGCTTTTTTTCCCCGCTGAGCAGGCTCCGGAAGAATTCCGTGTCTTCCTCATAGGTGAGGTTGTAGGCGGAGATGTGGTCCGTTCCGGCGCGGACGGCTCCACGCAGGGTGGCCTTCCAGGTGGAGAGCGTCTGCCCTGGAATGGCGAACATGAGGTCCATGTTGACCTGGGGCATGCCCGCGTTTTTCAGCATTTCCACGGAGTGGAGGGCTTGTTCCGGCGTGTGCTCTCGCCCCAGCAGGCGCAGGATGCGCGCATCCAGGGATTGCACGCCCAGGGAGATACGGTTCATGCCCAGGCTGCGCCAGAAACGCACTTTTTTTTCCGTAAAGGTGGCGGGGTTGGCCTCAAAGGAGAATTCGTCCAGCCTGTCCACGGGAATCAGCCGGTCCAGGGTTTCCATCAGGCGCCCCAGATGGGTGTCCGAGAGCATGGAGGGCGTTCCGCCGCCGAAGTAGAGTGTGGCCGTTTCCCCCCCGCGGTCCATGGACAGGGCCGCGGCGCGGGATTCAGCCTCCCGCGCCAGCGCACGGATGAAGAGCTTCATGTCCGTGGAGGCCGGCGTGTGCTTGAAGAAGGCGCAGTACGGGCAGATGCGGTGGCAGAAGGGGATGTGAACGTAAAGATGCACGGGGGACGGAGGAAATCAGCGTCTCCGGCGGCGTCCGGAGTTTTCTTCCCCCTCGCCCTTCTTTTTCTGGGAGAGTTCCAGAATCCTGTCGGAAGAGTCCTTCATCTCCTTCTTGACGCGGGATTTTTCCGTACCGTCGGCCAGGGACATGTAGTTCTTCGTCAGGGCACTGTAGAAGGGGTGAATTTTCGTTTCCTTCTTGTTCTTGGGCTTGTACCTGAACCCGTCCGGGCAGGTGTCCACCATGTTTTTCATCCAGGGTATCAGTTCCTCCTTGGGCAGGGCCAGGCACAGGGCGTCCAGGGAGAAGGACATTTCCTCCTGATCCACGTCCTTGGGAGCGTTCAGAACGTTGTTTTCATCCCGGTAGAAGTTGAGGACTTTCTTGAAGCCCCTGTCCACGGTCCTCTTGAGCCTGTCCGTGCCCTGGGCCTTGGCATAGGCTATCTGGTAGGCGGCCTGGGGTTCCGGGTAGGAGTTGCGCTTGGACTCGGATTTGAGCCAGGACATGAGGTCCGCCCACTGGAAGGTCTTGTAGTCATGTTCCTGCTTCAGGGCGTTTTCCAGAATCACGGAGCAGAGCACATTGACGTATTCCTTGGCGTGGTTGGCCAGCATTTCCTTGCCGTTTTTGTCCCCGCGGCCTACGGAAGAGACGTATTTGCGCGTTTTCCAGAGCTTTCTGATGCCCATGCCGTCCGGAAGGGCCTCACGTACTTCATCCACCATCTTGGTAGCCCCCATGAGGTCCTGGGGAGCCTGCTTGAAGAGGGTGTACCAGGCTTCCGTATAGAACGGGTTGGCCTTGAGGATGGTTCTCATGGCGGTCTGGGTAAATTCCTTGGGAAGGGCGGCGGAGGCGTCTTCCGCTTCTTCCGTGGAGGAGCTTTTGCCTGCCAGCTT
This sequence comes from Akkermansia muciniphila, assembly GCF_002884975.1. Lineage (NCBI taxonomy): Bacteria > Pseudomonadati > Verrucomicrobiota > Verrucomicrobiia > Verrucomicrobiales > Akkermansiaceae > Akkermansia > Akkermansia muciniphila. The sequence goes on from NZ_PJKB01000001.1 coordinate 367,355, forward strand.
GTAGATGTTCATGGCGAAGCGGCTGTCGATGAATTTCTCGTAGTCGATGTTCATGGACAGGGCCAGCCCGGACTGGTATTCCGCGTTGCCGGTGCGCGGCGCCTTGGAGTCCCGGAAGTACCAGAATCCCGTGGTGGCTTTCAGGGTGTCCACGCTCTGGCCTACGCTCAGCCAGCAGCCGTTGCCGTTGAAATTGGTGGTCATCAGGTTGCCGTGGCCGGGTTGTCCGGCGGGGGCGGCGGGAATGCCGCGGGCAATCTGGGAGTTGCGGGAGATGAGGGACATGGTGCCGCACACGCCGCCTTCATGGAGCTTGCGTTCATTGGATTCACGGGACCATTCCGGGTCCGGGTCAAAGCTGAAGAGGATGGGGGGCTCCTTGTCGTCATCCATGCGGTAGGGGCCGTACAGCCACAGGCGCGTGGGGCCGCGCTGGCCCATGTAGCGTTCCCATACGCTGTCGCATTCCCGCAGGGGGCGCGTTTCGGAAAGGGCCATCATGGCTGGCCAGGGCGTCCCTTCCAGGGAGACGCCGGTCCATTCCACGCGCTTGTGGTCCACGTCCCGCAGCTTGCTGCAGTTTTCATATTTGTCCACCAGGTAGGTGAAAAATTCCACCGGGGTGGGGAACGGGTCCCTCTTGCGCCTCAGCTGGCCGTGGCGGTACAGGTATTCATGCAGGAACCCGGCCAGGTTGCCTTCCGTGATGGCAGTGTCCCCGATTTCCGAGACGGTGGGGTATTTGTTGATCCAAGCCTGCTTGGGCGTGATTTTCTTGCGGTCCAGGTAGGCTTCCACCTTCTTGTAGCATTCTTCATCCACCGTGCGCGGAGCGTTCCCGTACCAGTTCACGGGGGGTTTTCCGGCGCAGTACAGGTCCGCAGGCGGAGGCATGGCGCCGGAGGACCTCAGGCCGTTCAGTTTGCCCAAGGCGTCAATATAGCGGCCCTGCTGGGTAAGGTCGAACGCGCCCATGCCGAATTCGCGGCGGCCCACCGCAAAGGCCAGCACGAGCTGGTTGTATTTTTCCGTTGTTTCCAGGCCCAGTTCATCAATCATGAAGGCCACATTGGTGGCGACGCTGGGGTCCGGCGGGAAAAACATGGCGAAGACTTCACGGTTGTTCTTCGTGTTTTTCAGCCATTTTTCAAAGTCCGGGGAGAAGGCGCCGCCGCGCTTTTTCACGTAGTCGCGCACGTAGGCTTCTGCATAAAGGGGGTATTTAGCCAGAAGTTTTTCAGAAAATTTGCCCTTGGAGGCCATGGCTTCGTCCCGCAGCGCCTTTTCCATGGCGATGACTTGCGGAGAGGGGGAAAGATCGGGCGCGACCGGTTCCGGCTCGGGCTCAGGTTCCGGTTCAGGAGCCACGACGATGGGTTCCGGTTCCGGGGCAACCACCACGGGTTCCGGCTTGGGCGGAGCGGGCTTGGGTTTGGGCTTGGGCGGAGCCACTACCGGGGGCGCGACGGTTTTGGCGACGGGTTCCTTTTTGTCCTTGAGTATCTGGTAGCCCAGGAAGCCGAAGAGGACGAGCATCCCGGTAACGATGACCGTGATAACGGGGAAGCCGCCGGAGCGCTTTACCTTGGGCAGCGGCGCGCCGGGAGTGATCGGCCCGGCCACGGGTTTCCGGAGCTGGGGCTGCTGCGGCTTTTTGGCCGGGCGCAAGGCCTGGGCGTGCGCTACAGCCGGCTGGGGCTGTGCCGCAGCCTGAACCTGCGGCTGTGCCAGCGGGTAGAGGAAAAGTACGGTGCCGAAGCCCCTCAGCTTGCCTTCCGCATTGGCGGAGTACTGGGCTTCAAAGGTTTCCTGCGCCTGGGCGAATTGAGCTTCATTTCCCGGAGCGGGGGAAAGTTCCCCGCTGGCCAGGTCACGGGTGACGAGGCCCTGGGGGCAGAATTCACGCACCAGCACGGCCTGGCCTTCCGGGGAAAGGGCCTGGTACAGGTTGTAATCCGGACCGCTTTCCACAAGCGCCGTGATTCTATAACCGCCTATGTTGAAGTGGGACGGGAGGGCTGGGGTTTGAGGGATTGTCATGACGAATCAAAAGATCAAAGACTCATGTATTTAAAAAGATACTGAACCGTTTGTCAATTCCGGAGTGCGGAAGCTGTGCCATAAGCCGGAGGATGAAACGGAACGCCTCCGGGACGCGGAACGTCCCGTTTTACGGAAGCTGGAAGGGGGCCTTTGCCATCCCTGCGGCGGGAGGGCGCAGACGTGGGCTACCGGATGGTGACTTTGGTGCCCAGGGGAGTGTGTTCAAAGAACGTCTTGGCCATGTCTGCCGGGAGCCGCACGCAACCGTGGCTGACCGGGTACCCGGTGACGAAGCCCACGTGCATGCCGTAGCCGCCCGTAATCCGCATCCAGTAGGGCATGGGCGCCGGGTCAAAGTATGTTCCCGCGGGCGCGCCGCTGGACCGGGCGTTATAGTCCCCGTTTACCACGGCTCCGGTGGCCCTGCTGCGCAGAACGCCGTAAGTGCCGGACTTGTAGTTGGCGTCTTTCTGGATGATCTTGTAGGTGCCCCTGGGGGTGCCGTAGCCTTCCTTGCCGGAGGACATGGGGGATACGCCCACCAGCGTGGCGCCTACGTAGTAGAAGACTTTCTGCTGCTTGAGGTCAATGATGATGTGCTTTTCCCCCTGGATGCCTGACGGCAGGTCCCAGTATCCCTGGCCCAGGCGGGCTTCCGGCGGAAGCTCCGTGTTGACGCCGGAGGTGGTCCCCACGCCGGACAGGTAGCTGTCCTGTCCGGACGCGCCCTGAATTTTCCCGGCTATTTTATCAAAGAGCGGGGGCCTTCCGTACGGATTGCAGGAAACGAGAATGGAACTGATAGAAACTAATGCCAGTATGCCGGATTTCATGGGAACGGGGGAATGACAGGCAGGTTATGGAGCCTCTCCGCCTTTTTGTCAAGATTTGCATGCTGTTATCCGTTGCTTATTCCGGGGGCATCTGCTATACACGGCGGAGCCATTTCATCCATCCCTATCTTCATGAGCGAACAATACGACCTTCTGAAAAGCATTCTTCTGGAAAAATCCGTGCGCACGGGAACTTTCACGCTAGCCTCCGGCAAGGTTTCCGACCTGTATGTGGACTGCCGCATGACCGCCCTGGACCCTGTGGGGGCCACGCTGGTGGGCGCGCTGGGCTGGAAGCTGGCAAAGGAGGAAATTCTTCCCCGTTTTCCGGAGGTTGCGGCCATCGGCGGCATGACCATGGGTGCTGACCCCATTTCCCTGGCCGTCGGCATGACCAGCGCCCTGGAGGGGGCAGAAAGGAAGCTCCAGGTATTCACCGTGCGCAAGGAGCCGAAGGACCATGGCCGCGGCCGCCGCATTGAAGGCAATTTCCAGGCGGGGGATACCGTCATCGTCGTGGACGACGTTATTACCACGGGCGGTTCCACCCTGAAGGCGATTGACGCCATTGAGGCGGAGGGGGGCAGGGTTGCCGCCGCTCTGGTGCTGCTGGACCGTGAGGAAGGCGGCCGCCAGGCGATTGAGGAACGCGGTATTCCCGTGTATACCCTGTACACCCGGACGTCCCTCCTGGGCAAATAATCTTTTTTCCGTTCATGCTCCCCGCCCTGATCGGCATTAGCGGCCATGAAGTGGGCGCGGAAGAGGAGGCGGGCATCCTGCGTTTGCAGCCGGCCGGCTTCGTCCTGTTTTCCCGGAACGTGGCTTCCGTGGAGCAGGTGCGGAGGCTGACGGAAACGCTGCGGAAGCTTTGCCGCCACCATCCCGTCATTGCCATTGACCAGGAGGGGGGCCGGGTGGTGCGCACCGCAGCCCTGGGCCTGAATCTTCCTTCCCCGGCTTCTCTGGCGCGGCGGAGCGGTTTTAACGGCATCGTGGAGCTGGGCGCCGTGACGGCCCTGGCGCTCCGCTGCCTGGGAGTGAACCTGAACTTTGCCCCGGTGCTGGACATCTGCCATGATCCTTCCGCCCCCAACGCGCTGCCGGGCCGCTGCTGGGGGGATAACGCCCAGGACGTGATTTCACGCGGAGGCGTTTACTCCGCCAATCTGCGCCGGGGCGGCGTGGAGAGCTGCGGCAAGCATTTTCCCGGCATGGGGCGCGCCCAGGCGGACCCCCATTTCGGTCTTCCCGTGGTTGACCTGAATGAACGGGAGTTGTTTGAGACGGACCTGCTGCCTTTCCTGGCGCTGTGTCCGGAACTGCCCGCCATCATGTCCGCCCATATCATGCTGCCGCAGATTGATCCGGATTATCCGGCCACCCTTTCCGGGCGGGTAATCGGGACTCTACTGCGGGACCGGCTCGGTTTCAAGGGCGTAGTGTTTACGGATGACCTGTGCATGGGGGCCATTACGGCGCAGCATGCTCCGGATGAAGCCGCCCTGCTTTCCCTCAGGGCCGGGTGCGACCTCCCCCTGATCTGCCATGAACCCCTCCCCTGGCTGGACGGTCTGGCCGCCCGCCTGGAGGATATAAACGCCTACGACCGGGAGGATTCCTCCAAACGGGTGGAGAAGCTGAGCGACGCCCTGTGCTTCCCATTCCCGGAAAATTCCTCCCTGTGGGATTCCTGCCTGCGCCGTGCGGAGGCTCTGTGCCGGCTGGCGGATGACGGCGCGGAGAACGGCTTGCCTTCCTCCCCCGTGCAGAGGTACTGATATTCCGGAAAAAACGTGCCGGGAGTTCCGCATGGCATGCGGCATTTTCCCGGATTCCCATTAAAAGGCGCCGCCTCACCATGGGTGCGGCGGCGCCTGGAGGGGAAGGGGGTCCTGCTTCAGTTGGCTGTGGCTATTTGCCTGGAAGCGGCCGGTTTGGCGGTGTCCGCCTTGTACACGTGCAGTTCCGCCAGGCGGACCTTGCCGCCCTTTTGGAAGAGCTTGACGCGCAGCCTGTTGGTGGTAACGGGTTCAAACGTCCTCATGCACTTGATGAATCCGTTGCCCGGAAGCTGGAGCATGCGCAGCACCTCCGGCTCATTGGCGTACATGGCTTTCTGCGCATCACTGACGCCGGCGGTGGCGGCTCCCAGGGAACCCCAGTGAATGGGAATCCACTTGCCGCCCTTGTTGGCTTCAATGACGAGGCGGTTGTAGCCTTTTTCAATCTTGATGTCCACGGCGCGCAGGGAGGCGGGGGATTTCAAGGTGAGTTCCAGCACCAGGGGCTCGTCTTCCGTGGGGGAGGCGTCCAGTTCCTCAATGGTGGTGGCGTCCCGGTCCAGCAGTTTGGCGGTGTCCACATGGCCTCCGGTGGAGGCTTTCAGCTTGTAATCCGTGACTTCCTCCGTGGCGCTCCCCAGCAGCTTCAGTTCGCGCACGCGGCATTCCAGGCCGTGCCAGTCCGTGGAAACGCGGAACAGGCAGCGGGAGCCCTGCGTCAGGCAGGAATCGTTCGGGGAGACCCAGGTTTTTTCCTTCTTCTTCTCCGTTTCATCATACACCTCAATCTGGTTGCCCTGGGAGGCGGCGGAGATGTACGTGCCGTCCGGCAGGTGGAAGGAGCAGCCCCAGTTGCCGTGGTCGCGGATCAGGATGCCCGGCACCCACAGGTGGTTGCAGTTGGTGACCGGATGGGCTTTTTCACCGCATCCCACTTCAAAGCCGCCCACGGCGATGGGGCGGTCATATTCCACGTCCAGATCATTCACGCGCCATTTGATTTTAGCGCTCATTTTCTGTACGCCCGGCTGGGTGGGGCCGCTGAGGTCCTTCTTGTAGGAGTATACGTTCCACTGGCCGCCGAATTTGGAACCGGGAGTCCAGGAGATGGTCTCCATGGGGGAGAAGGTGGTTGTATCACTGAACTGCACCGTGCCGGCAAAGTCGTACTTGTAGGCGGAGTTGGCCTTGCCTTCCAGCTCCTTGTCACGCTGGAGCCCCAGAGCGCGGCCTCCCAGCGGCTGCTGGACGTCCACGTTCAGGGAGTATTCCCCCGGCTGGAGCTTGTCGTCCTTCCGCTTGGGTTCAAAGAAGATACGCACGTCCATGCCCAGGATCATTTCCGCACAGGTAGCCTTGGTCAGCTGGTCCAGGCCGGGGATGCCCATGATGGCCTTGGCGATGGGGAGGGCCCGGGAGTTGACGATGCTCATGAGCTTGAAGCGGCTGCCCTGTTCCACCGGAACGTTTTTCAGCTCCCGGATGGCGGATTTCAGGGAACCGGGCGCCTTGGCGCCCAGCGCGGCGTTCACCATGGACCAGTTGCGGACGTAGGTATTCAGGAAGCGGGATTCCGTGTCAATGATGGGGGGGACCTTACGGAAGCTCTTGGCCTGGAATTCCGGCTTGCCCGTGATCGCCAGGTTCTGGCGTTCCGCGCATAGCGCCGTGATCCAGACGCTGGTGCGGATGTAGGTACCTATGACGGGGTCCGCCGTCATCAGTTCCAGGCGGTTGGGGTTTTGCATCATGCCGCCGTCAAACGGGCGCAGGAGCGTGAGCTTCCAGCGGAAGGCCTCCATGTTTTTGTAGTACACTTCCGGGCTCGTGCGCCAGTAGGCGGGGAGGGCCCACATGATGGAGAGCGTCTCGGAGGAGTGGCCCTGGTCGCACCCGCCGATGGGGCCTTCCCCATACATGATGCGGCTGTTCTTGGTGTACAGCTCGGGCCCCCCGCAGATGAGGGAGGCAATGTAGTACGGACCGTGGCGGCCGGAGTAGGTGCCCCCGCACTGGCGGTTGGGCTCAAAGGTGAAGGCCTCCGTCATGCGGCCGTAGGGGCCCATGCCGGTGGGGCAGATGGACTGGGCATGGTCCATCATCTTGTCCAGCACGTCGTCTTCCGTCCGTGCCGGGGTTTTGCTGGCCAGCGCCAGAAACAGGCACATGTGGGAGCCGCCGATGCTGACGCCCGTACCCGCGTAGCCGGGATGGATGCCGTGCCCGGTGACGAAGTCTCCGTAAAGGACTTCATTCTTCATGCGCTGCACGCCGTTGCGGATGGCCGGGAGCACGGAGTTGTCCCGGTAGCGCAGCCAGTATTCGCACAGGAAGATGCCCGCGGAGGCCTGGGGGACCGCCCACCAGCACTGGGAGCCGGAGAAGGCGATGTACTGCGCGGCTTTTTTGATGACAGGGTCATACTTCGGGTTGCCCGTGGCCATCAGGGCCAGTCCGGCCCAGCCCGTATCATAATGGTTGCCGCAATAGCCGCCCGGGCGCTCCCAGGAGCCGTCCTCCCGCTGCTGGGCGGCCAGCCATTCACTCATCATGTGGACCACGGCCTTGCTCTTGGCGCAGTTTTTGGGGAAACCGGGCGCGTACGTGCCCAGCTGGGGGATCTTGAACGTGACATTCTTCACGTATTTTTTCACTTCATCCGGCAGGGATGAGGAGCCGCCCACCTGCACCGTGACGCCTACGGAAGCCGCGCCGCCGGGCGTTCCAGTGCCTTTCAGCTTCCAGTCCCCCTTGGGGATGTCAAAGACCAGGGAGGAGACGGCGTGGGCCAGCCACACCTTGCGTTCGGGATCGTATTTGGCCGCCCCGTAACCCACGCTGTATTGCAGCGGCTTAAGCTTGGTCAGCGGAATGGGCGCGCCGGAGCCTTCCAGCCTCAGGTCCGACCATTCAAAGCCGTCACTGCCGATGCCGTTGCCTCCGTCATCCACATGGAGGCGGAGCTGCTGCCCGCCCTTTACCGGAATGGAAAGGGCAATGGGCTTTTTGGCCCGTTCCTCCCGGAAGACTTCCTTCCAGAGCGGGGGAACGCCCTGGATTTTTTCCACGTTTTCCGCGGGGATGACATTGAGGGTGATTTTTCCGGCGCCTTCAGCCTTGTCCACCAGAAGGCCCGCGTGCATGTCCAGGCCGCGCCTGTCCTGGTGCTGGTAGGGGCCGTACGGCACGTCCAGGCTGAGGGACGTCTTGAAGGGCTGGCCGTCAATCCCCAGGATGACGTCGCCTTCCTTCACGTATTTTTCTGCGGGGGAGCCTTCAATCACCTGGGTGACCACGTACATGTTGGCGATCGGTTCTCCGTTGGGATCCTGAAGGGGCTTGGGGACGAAGCTCCGGAAATTGGCGTCCGGCCAGGAGGAGTCCAGTCCGCGGGCGCGGAAGCCCAGCGGGCCGAAGGTGGTGATCCAGCCCTTGGCTACTTCTTCATTGCCGCCGAACCAGCTGGTGTACATGTTGGCGTACTGCTTTCTCCATTGGTTGAGCGTCATCGCCTTGGCGAATTTCTTCACGTAGGCGTTCACGTCCCCCATGTTGGTGGTCTGCTTTACGGCTTTTCCGCGCGGGCGCGCAGCGGGTGCAGGCTTGGCGGCGGCGTGTGCCGCCGGGGCGGCGGAGGGAGTTTCCTTCTGTTTGGCGGGAACGGCGGGTTCCGGTTTTTCTTCCGCGGCGGCATCCGCAGCGGGCGCTTCGGAATCTTCCGCTGCTTCTTCAGGTTCCGGAGCAGGTTCATCGGCTGAAACGGCGGAATCGTTTCCGTCCTCCTCCGCAGGGGCATCTGCGGGCGGGGCTTCTTGCGGCTGTTCTTCCGCAGCGGGCGCATTGTTTTCCGCGGCGGCGGTTTCCTGTTCAAAGGGGTCTTCCGCCTCCACGGCGGGCTGGGCGGCTTTCTTTTCCGCCTTGGGGGCTTCCTTCTTTTCCTTCCTGTGCTGGGGCTTGGCGGACTCCTGCGGAGCGGCGGGGTCTTCTGCCGGGGTCTGCGTGTAATGGTAAAGGCCGTAGGCGGCTCCCAGCAGAATCAGGAGGAGAATCCATAGCCCGGCGGAGCTTTTCTTTTTCCGGGCCTGGGGAAGAGGGATGGCGTGTGCCGGGGCTGCCGACGGACCGGGAGTGGCCAAGGTTCTCTGGTCGCGCTGGAGGGGTTCCACCGGTCCAGCCGGAGCCGCGGGCTGTTCCGCGCCAGGATGGACGCCGGGCAGGGCATAAACCAGGTACAGGGTGCCCAGGGCGGGAATTTCTCCCAGGGAGCCGGTGCGGAACTGGGCTTCAAAATCGTTTTTCAGGGGGAGGACTTCCTGTTCAATGTCCGTGGTTTCCGGATAACGCAGTTTTCCGCTTTCAGGGTCGCGCACGGCGAGACCCTGCGGGCAGAACTCGCGGACCAGGTACTGGACGTGGTTGGCGTCCGATGCGTAGTAAACGTGGCAGAGGGAATCCGTCTGCTTCAGGGACTGAATAAGATAGCCGTTGATGTTAAATCCGGAAGGCAGTGGAGGCGTAGTTTCCATGGTCACGAGGCAATTGATAATCCGGCTAGTTATTACCACACCCGGAGGCCTCTTTCAATGTAAAAAGCCGTTTTTCAATCCCGGCGTGTGACGCGATTAAATGATTATTTGCTTGAACCCATGGTGATTATGTGGTGCAAGCAAGGCTCGATTTTCCGTTTTTTCATTACGATCATGAGTTCCGATATCAGATTAGATGCCTTGCAGTACCATTCCCAGCCCCGCCCCGGCAAGGTGGAGACGCTGCCCTGCAAGCCCTGCTTTTCGCAGCGGGATTTGACGCTCGCCTATTCCCCGGGCGTGGCCGAACCCTGCCTCCGCATTAAGGAGGACCCCTCCCAGAGCGCCCTGTACACGGGCCGCTCCAACCTGGTGGGCGTGGTGACCAACGGCACCGCCGTGCTGGGCCTGGGCAACATCGGGCCGGACGCCGCCAAGCCTGTGATGGAAGGCAAGGGGGTCCTGTTCAAGGTGTTCGCGGACATTGACGTTTTTGACATTGAGCTGAACGTGAAGGAGCCGGAAAAGCTGATTGAGGTTATCAAGACGATGGAGCCCACCTTCGGCGCCATCAACCTGGAAGACATCAAGGCCCCGGAATGCTTCATGGTGGAGGACCGCCTGCGGGAAGAAATGAACATCCCCGTCTTTCATGACGACCAGCACGGCACGGCCGTGATCTCCGGCGCGGCCCTCCTGAACGCCGCGGAACTGACGGGCCGCAAGCTGGAAGATATGAAGGTGGTGGTCGTCGGAGCCGGGGCTGCCGGCATCTCCTGCGCCAGGTTCTATATGACGCTGGGCGTTCGCCGTGAACACATTTACATGTTTGACTCCAAGGGGTTGATTCATACCGGACGCATTGACCTGCACGCCACCAAGGCCCAGTTCTCCCAGTCGGAGGACTGCTCGCTGGATGAAGCTCTGACCGGGGCGGACGTGTTCCTGGGGCTTTCCACCAAGGGGCTGCTCACGCAGGACATGGTGAAGCTCATGGCTCCTTCCCCCATCATCTTCGCCTGCGCGAATCCGGACCCGGAAATCACGTACCAGGACGCCAAGAAGGCCCGTCCGGACTGCATCATGGGTTCCGGCCGTTCCGACTGGCCCAACCAGGTGAACAACGTCTCCTGCTTCCCATTCATTTTCCGCGCCGCGCTGGATGTGCACGCTACCGTCATTAATGAACAGATGAAGATTGCGGCCGCGCGCGCCCTGGCTGATCTGGCGAAGGAGCCTGTCCCGCAGGAGGTGGTTGACCTCTACGGGGGCGCTCCCCTCAGCTTTGGCATTGACTACGTGATTCCCAAGCCCATTGATCCCCGCATCATTGAATGGGAATGCCCGGCAGTGGCCCAGGCGGCCATGATCTCCGGAGTGGCCCAGTCCCCCATCCGGGACATGGAGGCCTATACGCTTGAACTGCGCAAGCGCATTGCCGCCGCCCGGGAGCGCGTCTCCGGCGTGGTGCGCAGCTACCTTTAACCGTCTCCGGCGCAGGGCCGGAAAACGCATGCCGCTGGCTGCACGGAACCGGGGGAACGTCATGTTCCGCCCGGTTTTTTTTGCCGGGCAGGGAGGTTTTTTAATGGCAGGGATACCGCTTCGCTTCAAATATGCCCGGAGGCGGAAAAGAGGATTGCGGACCGGGGCTTCCTGCCGTATGAAATGGGCAGACATGTCTGTTCATGGTGCTGCCTTGTTGAATGTTATTTTAGCTGTCTGTGCCTCATCCGCCTGGGCGCTTTCCGCCGCTCCGGCGGAACCTGCTCCCGTGCTCCCGTCTTCCGACTGCCTGCCGATGGCGGAAATGCTGGCGGAGAAGTGGGAAGAGGCTGTTCCCCGGACTTGGGAGGATTGTGACCGTTATCTGGCGGCGGGACGGCTGGCGAATGATCCTTGCGCCCTGAAGGCGAAGAAGGACGGCCTGGGCCTGGTGCCGGATGCCGCCTGGAAGGAGGAGGAAGGCTGGAAAGCGGTGCAGGTTCACCTGGACGGCACCGTGTCCTTCATTCTTTTTGATGAGGTGGGCATTCCGGAGCCATTCTTTCCGGGGCTGTGCCGGGTGACGGTGGATCACCGTTCCTCCACGGTGGTCAGGCTGGGATACGGCGCGTGGAAGGCGGGCAGGGCCAAGGCGCTGTACCGCACGTCCTATTGCTTTGACCCGAAAGGGAAGAGGATGGGGGAAATTTGCGACGTCTCCTTCCCGGACGGACGGAACTTCAATGAGTGGACCTTTTCCCACAAACCTGAGGGGCTTTTTGCATGCAGGGATGAATCCTGGGCCCTCTCCGGCCTCCGGTCGTATACCCGCCATACCTGGGGCATGAAAGACGGGCGTCTACTCTGGTGGAGAATAGAGGAGATTCCCTTGCCGGACAAGGAGCTCCCGGACCACCGGGAACAGGGGCGGCAGCAGGCTGTTTACGTTTCCGTCATGTACTTTCCGGAAAAGGGCGGCCCGCATCCTTCCCTGCAAATTAATGAGAATGTGGAGAAGAAGGAATCCCGGTGCCTGTTTTACGACGCTTCCGGTCACGGTACGGCCCTGCTGGTCTACCGGGATGGAGTGCTGGACAGAAAGCAATCCTGGTTTTTCCAGCCGCGCATGGATGCCGCCGCCATGGCGGCAAGAGAGAGGAAAGCGCGGAATGGGGAAGAGCGGCGGATGCTGAAACTCCTGTACCGTTTTGCACCGTATGCGGAAAGGCAGCGGGAAAAGCCCGCGCCGCCGGGATGGGCAGGTTGAGTTGACGGAGGGTAACAGGAGAGGCTGTGAAGCTGCTGCCCGCATCAATACGGAAAAGCGGTTATGGCTTGCAACGCTCCATGCGTCTGTAGACAGGGACGGGCTTCATTCGGCGCATTCCAGGCAACCGGGATATCCCGGTTGCCCGCTCTTCATACCTGAATTCCATGCGGAGCGCAACGGAGGAATTTAGCAACCACGCCGGCAAGCAAACCGTATCTTCAACTTCCCGCCAGCGCGGTTCTGACGTGTTCCGTTTGCTCCGTGTCCGGGATGAGCTCCACAAGCGTCTGGCTGTTTTCAGCCAGGGAGTCAAGCTGGTCGAAGTCCTCCGCCGTGCGGACCGCCAGGTAACGCATGCCCCATTGTTCCGCAATAGCCTTGAAGGAATGGGCGTGGGGCTGCACGAGCAGCTTCCGCATGGCTTCCGTATGGCTGGCCGCTCCGGGCAGGGCGCGGAAGATGCCGCCGCCGCCGTTGTTGATGACGCCGAGAACGCGGGTTCCCTTGTCCAGCTGGGGTAGGAGGGCCAGCGCGTTGGAGTCGTACATGGCAGTCAGGTCTCCCACGAGTCCCCAGGAGCGGGAGCACCGGGCGGAGACGCCCAGAAAGGAGGCGATTTGCCCGTCGATGCCGTTGGCCCCCCGGTTGGCGCGTACGTTTTCCGTGGGGATGGCCGTCTGGGCAAAGCTGTTCCAGTACCGCACGGGCATGGAGTTGCCCAGGTAAATACAGTCGCCGTCCGCGGCAAAGCAGGAGAAGGCGCGCACCATGGCCTGCTCGCTGTCCGGGCAGGTGATGAGCAGTTCCTCCATCAGGGCTTTTTTGCGCTTGTTCATGGCGCGCAGGCCGTTGACGTCCCCCACGGTGTCCACATCCCCCAGCGCGTGCAGAATGTCTTCCAGGCCTCCGGTGACGACGGTGGAGGGGCGGGCCAGTCCGGAAAAACCGGTGCGGGTGATGGAAAAAACTTCCGTGGAGGGGATGTCCTCCAGGTCACGCCAGAAGCGGGCCACGGGCACGTCCCCTATTCTGAGCAGGACGGCGGGCGGGTTTTCCCGCAGCAGGGCGTCCGCGTCCGTCAGGGCCAGGTGCGCCAGTTCCTCCCGCAGGCCGGAGGTGGCGTCCGCCACCACAGGGGCTTTCAGTTCATTCACCAGCCACAGGGCAGGAGCCTGTTCCGTGGGGTCCAGTCCGCCGAGCATGACCACCAGCCCGTCGCGCGATTTGAAGCGCAGGGCCCGGGCCAGTTCCGCCAGGGAGCCGCGGAAGCCGCTGTCTTCCGGCGGTTCCGCCGGGTAAAGGTCGCAGTCGCCGGGGTTCCAGGCGGGGTCCGGGTCCGGCAGGCAGACGTTGATGTGCAGGGGGGAGGCGTAATCCCAGTCTTCCAGAATGTCTTCCGGCAGGCTGTCCGTCGTTTCCAGGTCAATCGTGGGCGCGTAAACGCCGAAGATGTCCGCCTGTTCAATGGCCTGCGGAGCGGCGGAGCCGCGGTAGTCCGCCGGGCGGTCCGCCGTGAGCAGGAGCAGGGGGCGGCGCTCATAGTATGCCTCCACTACGGCCGGGAGCAGTTCCGCCGCCGCCGTTCCGGAGGTGGTGACCACGGCCACGGGCAACCCCATGTCCTGAATGCGGCCCAGCGCGAAGAAGGCGGCGGACCGTTCGTCAAAGTGGGTCCATTTCACCAGGTCCTCCGCGGCGGCCAGTACCTGGAGCAGCGCCATGTTGCGCGCGCCGGGGCAGACCACCCATTCACAGATGCCGCCCAGGCAGCACTGGGCCAGCAGGGATTTGACGAAGGAAGCGGAGGAACTCACGGGAATCAGCCTTGTTTTTTGGCCGCCTTGGCCGCTTTTTCAGCCAGTTTGGCCTTTTCCTCTTCCGAGAGAATGCGGGGGAAGACGGGGGCCGGGTCATTGATGCGGTGCCCGGAGGGAAGGATTCCCCAGGCCAGGGAGGACGGCGTGCGGTCCCGGAACAGGTCCGCGGCGTTCAACTGGTCCAGGATGCGGGCGGAAGCGTCCGGCAGGACGCAGCCGATGAGGTAGCCCGTCTGGGCGCAGCATTCCAGCAGGTGGCGCAGCACGCAGCGGAGGCGCGGCGCGGCGGCCTCATCCTTGGCAAGCTGCCAGGGCTGCTGCTGTTCAATGTACGCGTTGCAGGCGGAAACCTGGGCGTTCAGGGCCGCCAGGGCGTCTGAGACCATGTTGTCATCCATGGATTTGGAGAACAGGGTGACGGCTTGGTCCATGGTGACGCGCAGGGCCTTGGAGGCCTCGTCATCATACTCCTCTTCTCCGGAGATGACGGAGTCGCAGTAGCGGCGCGTCATGTTGATGGAGCGGTTGCACAGGTTGCCCAGGTCGTTGGCCAGCTCCGTATTGTACAGCATGACCAGGCGGTCCGCGTCAAAGTTGGCGTCCTTCCCGGTGGTGATGTCCCGCACCAGGTAATAGCGCACGGGTTCCGGGCCGAACTGTTCCGCCAGCAGGTTGGGGTCCACCACGTTGCCGATGGACTTGGACATTTTTTCCCCGTTGATGTTCCACCATCCGTGCACAAGCAGGGTGGGCATTTCCTCATCGGAGAAGCCCATGGCGTGCAGCATGGCGGGCCAGTACACGCCGTGGGCGGGCACCAGGATGTCCTTGCCTATCACTTCGCAGTCCGCAGGCCAGAGTTTGGAGAATTCCGGTAGCCCGCTGTCCGGTTCCGCCAGATAACCGGCGAAGGAGACGTAGTTGATCAGGGCGTCAAACCAGACGTAGGTGACGAATTCCGGGTCAAACGGGAGTTCGATTCCCCAGGAAAGGCGGCTCTTGGGGCGGGAAATGCAGAGGTCCGAGTCAAAGTCAATGGCGTTGAGCACTTCCGCCTTCCGGAAGGCCGGAAGAACGAAGCTGCTGCTCTTTTCCATAAACTGCTTCATCCACTCCACATGGTCCGTGAGGCGGAAGTACCAGTTTTCTTCCTCCAGTTCCACCACTTCACCCCATTCCGGGCCAAAGTTGCCTTCCGCGTCCCGTTCCTTGTCCGTCAGGAATTGTTCCTGCCGCACGGAGTAGAATCCCTTGTAGGATTTTTTGTAAAGCTGCCCCTTGTCCTTCAGGTTCGTCAGGATTTTCTGCACGCAGGCCTTGTGGCGCGGGTCCGTGGTGGAGGCCCACCCGTCATTGCTGATGCCCAGGCGCTCCCACAGGGCCAGGAATTTGGCCGTGATGTTGTTCACGTGTTCCTGCGGCGTAATGCCCAGTTTTTCCGCCGTCTGCTGTACTTTCTGCCCGTGCTGGTCCACCCCGGTCAGGAAATAGACTTCCTCCCCCTTCATCCGGTGCCAGCGCGCAAGAACGTCCGCAAGGACTTTTTCATAGGCGTGCCCGATGTGGGGCGGTCCGTTGGTGTAATCAATGGCCGTGGTGATGTAGTACATGCGGGGAACGATACTCCTTTCCTTTTATTTTGCAAGTAAAGTCACTCCCTGCCAGTGTTTGGGAAGCGAAAGGCCGTGTTTGAATGCAAGCCGTCAGGAGCGTGGAAGGCCCTTGCTGCAACTGAAAAGAAAATGAGCGCAGGAGAACGAAGATGAACAAGGGGGGAATTCTCCTGAGCGTAGCCTTTAACCGTGTATTTTTTAATACTACAAAAGGCTGCGGCGTTCCCCTCAGTTTTTTCCGGACAACCCCTGAATGGCGCGGAAAAGAGCGCTTGACCGTGCCTGTGCCTGATGTGAACAGGGTTAATTCTGCTTCGCGTAGGAAATGATGAAAAAGATGAATGAAACAACAGCAAGCAGGAGGGAGAAAAAGGCAACCATTTTTTCATCTCCACCAGTTGAACCTATTGTCAGTGCGGTAGTTATCAGAGAAAACCCAAAAATAACGGAAAAGGCAATTCTATTCATATCATCCGCCATCGTAATCCATTTTTCCCTGGGAACAACCATTTAGTGATGGTTTTCCCGTGTAAATGGGTTTTCCAACTCTTTTCCCGGGCTCCGGCTGTGACCGGTCGGAAACCAGGCGTTCCCTCTGCTGGCGTCAACCGTGCCGGACGGCCTTGAAGCTTCTCTCGTCAGAAGCCGCGGTTCCGGTACGCTTCTTCCAGCTGGTTGAGCGCGCGTTCCAGGATGGAGCGCGGGCAGCCCGCGTTCAGGCGCATGAAGCCTTCTCCCTCTTTGCCGAAGATGGAGCCGTCATTCAGGGCCAGATGCGCTCCGTCTACGAAGAATTCCACCAGCTCCTTCTGCGAGAGGTCCAGTTCCCGGCAGTCCAGGAAAACCAGGTAGGAGGCGTCCGGAATCATGGCCTTGATTTTGGGCATGCGGCGGCGCAGTTCCCGGTCAATGAAGCGGATGTTTTCCTGAATGTAGTCCAGCGCCTGCTGGAGCCATTCCTCCCCTTCCGGGCCGGAGTAGGCGCTGATGAGCCCCTCATACGCAAAGACGTGGCCTTCCGCCAGCTCCCTGCCGCTGACAAAGCTCTGGTATTTCCCGAAGAGGGCCGGATTCTGGCAAACCAGGTAGGAACTGCCCAGGCCGGGCACGTTGAAGGCCTTGCTGGGCGCCATGTAGGTGATGGAGTTCATGCGCGCCTGCCCGGAGACGGTGGCGAACACGGTGTGCGTGTGGCCGGGGAGGGCCAGGTCCGCGTGAATCTCGTCAGAGACAACCAGCGTGCCGCTTTCCGCGCAGATTTCCGCCACGCGGCGCAGTTCCTCCCGGCTCCACACGCGGCCTCCGGGGTTGTGGGGATTGCACAGGATGAACATGCGGCAGCCGCGGACGGCCTCCTGCATGCGGTCAAAGTCCATGCGGTAGCGCCCTTCTTCCAGAATAAGGGGGTTGTTCACGATTTCCCGTCCGTTTTCCCGGATAATCATGGCAAAGGGATGGTACACCGGGGGCTGGATCATGATCTTGTCCCCCGGTTCCGTGAAGCACTGGATGGCGCTGGATATGCCGGGAACGATGCCAGGCGCGAAGCCGATTTCCGAGGCGCGCACCTTCCAGCCGTGGCGGCGCCCCACCCAGTCCCGGATGGCTTCAAAGAAGGCGCGCGGCTTGACGGTATACCCCAGGATCTCATGCTCACAGCGGCGCCGGATGGCCTCCATGATGAACGGGGGCGTTTTAAAGTCCATGTCCGCCACCCACAGGGGGAGCAGGTCATCCCGGCCCCAGCGGGGCAGCAGGGCTTCATATTTCAGGGCGCCGGTGCCGCGGCGGTCGATCACTTCGTCAAAGTCGTACTGCATGGATTTGTCTGTCTGCGTAGGCAAGTGTCAGGAGATGGGGGTAACGCCCTTTTTCAGGATGATATTGCCGTATTTGGCGGTTTCTCCGGTGATGACCACGGCATAGGCCTTTCTGGCCCGTTCATAAAAGGCGTAGCGCTCCATTTGTTCAATGTCTCCTTCATAGTTCAGGGCCTTGCGGTACTTGGCCTCCACCGCGGGGTCCAGGGAGTCTCCCGGAACCGGAGCCATCATGATGACGGGAGTGGCGTACGCGTCCAGTTCAAGGAGGGGGATGACGGCGGCCAGCAGGGCGTCCGCTCCCAGCCCGTCCGCCCTCAGTACCGTGGGGTTGAAGGTATGGCCGGGAAAATGGGCGTCTGAAAAGACGATTTCATCGCCATGCCCCATTTCCGCCAGGATTTTCAGCAGGGAGGGGCTGATGAGGGGAGAAATATTTTTTAACATGCGCGGGAGTATACCAAACACCCGCGTTCTGAGACGATCACAAAATCAGGCGTCCGTTAATTAGGTTTCCGTCAGTGGGAGGCCGCATGAAAACAGCGCCGGATGCATTCTTCCATTTCCGGCATTTGCTCTTCCATGCTTTCCACCAGCTTGAGCTGGGTGCGCGCCCGGTGCAGGTTGTGGCGGTCCCGCTCCGTTTTAAAGTAAACGTCCCCCTCCAGGTAGTCCGTCAGGAAGCGGATTCCGGTTTCCAGCGTGATGAGCACTCCGGAAAAGGCCAGTTTGGAGACTTCCAGCGGCGTGATGAAGTTCCTGGCGGCGTCCAGGTATCCCCTGACCACAGCTTCAAACATGGGCATGCGCAGGAAGGTCTTATCCAGGTCTTCCTCATCTTCCGCCGCGGGGGAGGTCATGGTGCGCACCATGTCTCCAAAGTCATACAGCACGCTGCCGGGCATCACCGTGTCCAGGTCAATGACGCAGACGGCCTTGTCCGTTTCCTTGTCCAGCATCACGTTGTTGATCTTGGTATCATTGTGCACGATTCTGACGGGGAGCTCCCCCTGTTCCTGAAGGTCCAGCAGAACGTCCACGTACCGTTCACGGCGGCGGATGAACTCCAGCTCCCTCCGGCAGGAGTCCAGCCTTCCGCGGGAATCACGGGCTGCCGCTTTTTCCAGGCGGTCAAAGCGCCTGCGGGTGTGGTGGAAAAACGGGATGGTCTCATGAATATCCTCCGGATTCATGTCGCACAGGAGCTGCTGGAAGGCGCCGAAAGCGCGGGCCGCTTCATAAGCCTGGCGGGGATGTTCCGCCACGTCAAACGTGTGGGTGCTTTCAATGCAGTTGTAGCAGCGCCAGAAGCCGGAGCCGGGAATTTCCAGGTACTTGCGGCCTCCGCGGGCGGAATACAGGTTAAGCGTCTGGCGGAAGGGCGTTTTCAGCACCCGGAGCATTTTCCACCGGATGTGGTTGGTCACCTTTTCCACATTGTGCATCACGTCCCGGGGGCATTGGAAGACGGCGTCATTGACGCGCTGGAAGATGTAGCGGTCCGTGGTGCCGTCCATTTTCCGGTAGGTGGCCCGGAAGGTCAGGTTGATATGGCCGCTGTTGATGGTATCGCAATGGAGGAATTCCCCGGCAATGGCGAAGGCGTCGCCCAGGGCGGCAACCTGTTCCTGGAGGGAATCAGTATGGAAAACGGCGGACAGGGGCATGGCAGGGGAGAGAAGCAGGCCCCCGGCGCGTTGCTTGGAAGCGCCGGGGGCCGCAGGGGTATGGATGAATGGAGGCTTAGAAGGAGTAGGTAACCCCCAGGCCCGCCACAAACGTGAAGTTATGGTAGATCTGGATGGGGGCTCCCAGGGAATAACGTTCGGTATAGATGCGGTGGTTGGCCGTTCTGCCGCCGTTGCCCAGCCAGACGGTGCTGATGAACGGGGTGAGGACCAGGCGGTCTACGGTTTTGAAGGGGACGGCCACGGTCACGCCGATGCCCTGCGTTCCGTTGTCATTGATGGAAGTCCGGTCAAAATAGCCGACGGTGGCATTCCACGTTCCCGCTACGATCAGGGAGACGGCCTGGTTAAAGTCATATTTGTAACCCAGGGTGTTGGTGAACCACCAGCCGGACATCCAGCGGAAGGTGTACTGGACGCGGCAGTCCCAGAAGAAGTTTTCAAGCCCCTTGCCGAAGTCGTGATGGAGGTCCATGACGAAGCTGTGCTCTTCCGCGCGGGCGTGGTCAAACGCCGGGAAGCCGGAGGTCTGGCCCAGGTGGCCGTTCATCAGGCCGGGCAGGCCGCCGTTGACGAACTGGTAGCCCAGGGAAACCATGGTATAGTCGCTGAGCTTGCGGGTGACGCCCAGCAGGGCCGTAGATTCATCAGAGATGCCGATGTGGCTGTGGGTCAGGTTGTTCTGGGTCAGCCACTCGTATTTCAACCCCGCAAGCAGGGCGTATTTGTCATTGAGGTCATAGGAGCCGACGGCCGCCACGGGAATCACGTGGTTGGTGCCGGAAAACTCAAAGGAAAGGCCGCGGCTGATGTATTCTGTAGCATAGCCCGTCGCCAGCATGGCGGAAAACGGGCGGGAGGCGTCATAGGATGCATTCAGCGCCCGCAGGGGGACATGAATATCTGCGGAGGCCATGCCGGAGAGAGAGAAGGCCGCCGCGCACACGGCAGAGGTAATAGTTGTATATTGCATGTTTTGCGGCCATAATAATGATGCCGTTCAATTCCGCAAGACATTCTTTAGGAAATTGAAAGAATTTACAGTTAAATTTAGGCCCGGAAGTTATGATGGAATGCTCCGGAGAATCCATTGCTTCAATTTTGACAGGACAGCCTCCAGTTTAACGGAGAGTTCCCGGATATGGAGCAGGCGGAACAGGACGCTCCGGACGGAGTCGATCATGCTGCATGCCAGGTAGATGCCCAGGCTGATTCCCAGCGCTCCCGCGGCCATGATGTACCAGGGGGAATCCTGCAGCACGGCAAACCGTCCCTTCATGACATGATGCCACACAAGGGGATTGGAGTGAATCAGGTAAACGGCAAAGGAAAACGGGGCAAGGAGGGAAATCAGGCGGATGGCCGCCCTGCTGGTGATGCGCATGCGCGCGCAGGCCTGGAGCAGGAAGAAGGAGGACAGGCAGCAGAACGGCGCCGTATAAACGGCAAAGAGTTTTTCCGAAATGCCCTGCCGGAAGGGAAGATAATCCCATGCCAGCATGCCCGCCGTAGCCAGAAGGCAGCAAAGGAGGTAATAAAACGCGGGCCGCTTTAACGTGCTCCATAACTGGAAATGGCTGATGCAGCCTCCCGCAACATACAGGCAGCCCAGCCAGATGGCGCTGTATCCGCCGTGGCTGAGCCAGTCTTCATTTCCGGAGATGGTGGCCAGGAGGGAGAAAATAATGAAGATCAGCAGGCAAAGCCATTTGGCGGATTCCCTGCCAAGGGAACGGATGAGCGTATTCAGGAAGGGAATAAAGAAAAAAAGGACGGCATAAGCCGTAAAGTACCAATAGGCCATGCGCAAAACGGGAAAGAAGGCCTGGAACATTCCCTTAAGGTTTACGCTTCCCGGCATGAGCCATTTAAATAAAAAGGTTATTCCAACGGTGTAAAAGAAAACCTGAAACCATAAATTGATAAAACGGGAAATGCGGTGCGGCACCCTGACGCCCACATAACCTGTAATAAGCGCAAAACTGTTGACCGCGCAGAAGGCGCTGAGCTCAAGAAACCATGAAACGGCGTAATTGGGAGTTCCCAGGGTGTTGTTGGCCAGATTGCCGGCCTCCCCCCATTTGAGCACGTGCAGAAGAACCACGAAGAACATGGACAGGCATCTGAGAAAATCAATGCCGTAGTTTCTGGAATGGACCGGCCCACCCATGGGCAGTACCAGGGGCGCGGAGTTGTCCATGCCGGAGCCTGCCGCGTCTGCGGTCACTTCTTTCCGGCGGTTCATTGGGCTCCGTCCTCTCCGTCTGTGAGGTTCTTCGCGGCCGCTTCCACAGCCCGTGACAGGAATTCCTCCATCGTGAGGTTTTGCCGGACGGCCGCCTTCATGGCAAGGTTGAGTACCCTGTTGCTCAGGGGAACCGTGATGAGGGAGGAAATCTCATGAGGGGCGCCGCCCACGGCCTCCTGGCCTTCCATAAACCGCTTGATGAGGATTTGAGCGTGGCGGGAGAGTTTTTTTCTGACAAAATAATTGTCAATGGCGCTTCTGTTCATGCCAATGGCTGAAGCCAGCGCGGAGCGGCTGATATGATTTTCAGCCATCCAACGCCCCAGCTGCAGAATATCCACAAGAGGTTCTTCCATGTGGGGAACTTTGCTCATTGTAATGGTGAATCAAAGATTTTGAGCTGAGTATGATTGATAATCGCTCAATGAATGTCCTTATTGAACACAATAAAGGATGAATGCCGTCAATGAATGCGGCTGTTTCACGAAGAGGCCGCTGTTTTTTTGGACAGAGCCATTTGGCTTCCGTTCTTTTCTGGGGACTTTATCCGTTATCAGAAATGAATAAAAAACCGTGGGCAGTGTTTTTGCTGCGGCTCGCAGTCCTTGTTTGCCACGTTAGGGCGTTCCCGGTTCCCCGCAATTTTATTGCTGGAATTAAAGTCTCCGTGCACGTTCAGGTCCCGCCCCGCTATGTTTGCAGAGAGGGCAGGGACCCTGGCGGACGTATCCGGGGAAAGCGGCCATGGGATAACAAGGCTCCTCCGGGCGGAAATGGCCGTGCCGCTTGTTTTTAATGGGTTTAAGCCGACGGCTTTCCTGACGGCCGTTTAACATGGGCCAGATACGGCAGCAGGAACGGGGCGAAACGTTTCAAGGCAACGTAAAACAGCACAATGGCCGTGAATGTCAGCAACGGCGTGAACAGGGCGAACGCGCCGAATTTCATGGAGGGAGGAAGGCATTTGTAAATGGGCATGTGCAGCATGAACGTCAGAAAGCAGGCGGGAGCCAGCAGGGCTATTCTGGCGGCCACGCCGGGAAGGCGCTTTTCCATCCAGATGCCCGCGTACATAACCAGCATGACTCCCAGCAGCATGCCCGCGACCGTTTCCGTCCACAGGGAGAGGATTCCGGCGGAGTGCAGCAGAACCATCGCGGAGGAAACGAGAATGCTTGCGCAGAAGACGATGCCGAATTTTTTGTTCAACACCAGGTGGATGTCGTCAATCCGGCGGGAGCTGAGCACGACGCCCAGCAGGTAGAAGGCGCAGGACCCTACGGAGAGCGTCACGAGAGGATCGGGAGCCATGTTGCAGAAGGAGAAAAAGAGGAGCAACGCGGGCAGCAGCAGTATTTTAATGCGGGCCAGCAGCGGCGTCAGCAGGGTAAGAATGATGATGTCCCGCAGGAACCAGGAGGGGCCGATGGGGGGAACGTCATGAGGCTCGCTCCCGAAGGAGAAGATGTCCATGCCGGGCAGAAAGACGTCCCGGATGCCTGCCAGGTCCGCCAACTGGAAGGAACTGCCGCCGTGGCGGGAAAGAAGGAACAGGTACAGCACGTTCCAGAGCATGTACGGGATAAATAGCCATAAAGCCCGGTCAAAAGCCTTGTTCCAGGTGATGTTTCTGCCCAGGAAGTACCCTGCCAGTACCAGGAAGAAGGGAACCCTGCCATTGTAGAAGAGATGGATTCCCGTTGTCTTGAGCAGGGGGGAGGACAGGTGGACGTACATGATCAGGAGCGCTGCAAGCACTCTTGATACGTCAATCCATACGACGCGCTTTTTCGGTATTTCCATGTTGAGAGAGTTTTTCAACGGGGTCGGAAATAAATATTGAATTAGTGGATAAGGTTCCGGAAGGAGCTCATTAAAATGATGCGTTTCAAGATGGATTTCAGCTTTGTTTTCACTTTTGTGAAAAGAGTGGGCTTGAAATAGGAGTCCATGAGCCTGACTGCGGCCCGGTCAGACCGGCATTTAACCAATCGCCGGAAAAAAGAATCCCGACCGGGATTTTTTCTGGGGTCAAAACGCAGGCCTTCGTTATGAGTTGCGGCCTGTTCATATTCCGCGGACCGTAAAATGGAAAAGGCATCACGTACCAAGTCCAGCAATGCATGAGCTTTCGGCGATTTGCAGATTATGATGGAAAGGCCTTCCTGCATGGACAAGTCCGGAAAATAATTTTCCACCCCCCAGAAGTCTCCCAAGGTGATGTCACTGCCGCTTGCCATGTTTTTGGCGGGGCATCGTTCACATGATGGGCGGGAAAAGAGTCCTTCCAGAAAACCGAGTCCGTAGGAAGTCTGGTAAATGGAATCCTGGAATGCAGGTTTGCCGGAATGGCCTGATTCCACCAGAAAGGAATCACATCTCCAGCCGCGCTGTGGATCAAAGGTCCTTTTTCTCATGAAAACGCCTGTTGCCCCGGAAATCTTGTTTCTGGACATCAGGTCGCGGAAAAAGGCCTGCCAGACTTTGGGGGAAGGCACGCTGTGGCAGGCAACATCTACGGTGATCAGCCGATCGGAATGCTTCCGGATGACCTTTCTTAAACCCGAAATCTGGCATGGAGTTCCGGAAAATAAGACCTTACGGCCTTGTTTCAGAAAGTCCTGGACCAGGAGAAACGCATTTCCCATGGAGGATTGAATATACTTGCTGCCCTGAAGGAGGTGCAAATCTTTCATGTCTGTGATGAAATCATGGCGCACGGCCATGAAATCCTCATCCCACCTGGCGCCGAAGACAACGCCGCCTTCCTTCAGCACCTGTTCAGCCAGAACAGGGAAGATACCTCCCGAGGCGCTGTTGCTTTTGAGCCGTTCATCCCTGCACCGCGCCGCATAGGCCTTGATGGAGGAGTCCCCTCCATCCGGCACGGTAGATGGCGGGACGGGAGGGGAGATCATCGGGCAGGCGCGTTCGCACAAATGGCAGTCCACGCAGAGATTCAAATCCGTTGAGGGGTACAGGAAACCTTCTTCATCTGCATGCATGGAAATGCATTTCCGGGGGCAGATGGTCACGCAGGCATGGCAGCCGCAGCAGTCCTGTTTGCTTTCCAGAGTGATCATGTTCGTGGATGAAGATTAACAATGAAGATATTTTCTTGCCTGCTGGAGGACAATACGGCGTTCCGTGGAGGTCAGGCCCAGGAAGTAAATGCCCGCCATGGAAATGCAGCAGGACAGGAGAAGTATGATGATGTTGCCGTAGGGAATATCAGGGAAGAGGAAGAGAAGAACGGAATTCAAGGCGCAGATCAGAAGGACGACGGAAAGCGTTTTAAGAAAAACGGAGCGGACGAAGAACGTGATGGAGAGGGAGAACATTTTCTTTAACAGGAAAAGCCGAAGGCCGGACGCCGCGAGCGTCAGCAGGATGGATACCACCAGGAAGCTTGTGGGGCCGTATCCCCATTTGAAGGCCAGATAGCTCAAGGGAATATTGAGCAGGAGGATGGTGCCTACGCTGACCTGGTAAAACGCAATTTTACCCGTAGCCAGCATCACGGTGATCAAATAGGAGGAGTAGCTTTCCATCAGGACGTTCGTCAGGAAAAGGATAATGAAGATATTGGTGTACGTGGGGATTTCCTTGAGCCAGAGGGACAGGATGAAATCAATGTTGAAGCACAGCGGGATGATGAACACGGCCAGCAGGAAGAAACTGTAGCGCGTTCCGTTGAAGACGAGTTTCCACATATGCCCATAGTCGCCGGAGGCATAGCTCTTGATGATTTGGGGCTGCACGGCGCTGGAAAAGCTCCCCATCAGGGCCGTCACCCCCATGGATACCTGGGAAGCCACAGCCTGGGCGGCATTGATGAGAACCCCGAAGAAGAGGTTGATGACGACGTTGATGCCGGACCCTTTCAGCAACCATGCCACGGAACCGAACAGGTTCCAGGAGTAAAACGCTCCCATTTCTTTAAGGAAGGGCTTGTCCAGAATAAGGCGGTAGCGGCAGCTCGGGTAATGCCTCTTGCAGTAAAAGATGTAAAAGCCGCTTGAAGCCAGGGTGAACAGGAAACAGTACCCGGCAAAGTAAATCAGCCGGTCCATGGGGACGTAGTACAGCAGGATCACGCAGACGACCTTGACCACGGTCAGCGTGATGTCCACGGACGCCATAATGCGGAAATTCTCATGGGCCGCCAGCGTGGCGGAGTAAGCTACGTTGAGCACGCTGACCAGGAAGGTCATCAGGGAGAGCTGGTAAACCCAGTTGACGGCCGTCATGCGGTCCGCGGGAAAAACCATGTGGTAATTGACCGCCCAAAGCCCCACCGTTTCCCCCAGAATGAAAATGACAAGGGCAAAGAGGAACAGGATGCTCAGGGAGGAGGAAAAAACCTTGTTCAGCTTCTCGTGGTTGTTCTTTCCCAGCTCATAGGTGATGAACCGGCTGATGGCCGTATTCAGGCTTCCGTTGAACAGGCCGAAAAGGGCCACCAGGCTGCCCACCACGTTGTAAATCCCATAATCCGCTATGCCCAGGGCGTCAAGCGTAAGGCGCGAGGTGTACAGCCCGATGAGCAGATTGATCAGCGAGCGGGAATAGAGCAGCATGGTATTGCGCGCAATGCGCCTGTTGCTGTTTTCTTCAGTCATGGCGGGGACAGGGGGTGCATTGTTGAATGGCATTCCCCAGGAAGTCCATGGAATGGCGGCGCAGGGCTTCCAGGTTCCGTTCCGTGGCTTCCCAGTTGACGGGGCGCTCCAGTTGCGCGTTCATGGAGCCCTGTTCCGGGCAGTATATCCTGTCCTCCAGGCCCAAGGCTTCCAGAAGGGAAAGGACGCGGGCGTTCTGGGTGGCCGTGTGTCCGTTCTGGAGGATGGTCAGGAAAGGCTTTTGCATGATGATGGCAAATACCGTCCCGTGGAATGAATTGGTGATGACGCAGGAGGCTTCCTGAAAAGCCTGCAAAAATTGGTAGGGGTCCGGGGTGATGGCGTATTTTTCCGGAATGCAGTGTTCCGCCCCCTGGAGGGGAACCACATGAAGAGGGGCGTGCATCCTCCTGCTCACGGCTTTTACCTGTTTCCACGGCAATTGGGAAAGGCTGCTTATGTTGAGAAAGTACCCCAGCACATAAGGGGCGGCCAGGTAGGGGGGGCGGCCTTCCAGCAGCCTTGTATACTCGCGGCGGTCCGGCAGGAGGGTGGGGTCCAGTACCACGTCCACCTTTTCCGCTCCGGCTTTCCGGCAGATATCCACTCCGTTTTTTTCACGCACGGAAATGGCGGCAAATCCGGGGAATTCCCTCCGCGCATGTGCGAACCATTCCGGAGTCTGTTTTCCCCACGCGGCGCTGGCGGCGTACGCAATGCGCTTGCCGGGAGGGGCGAAGTCCAGGAGTTTTTCCGGTTCGCAGGAAGTCCATATCTGGTCGCTTCCCGCCAGGTACAGGTCAAAGCCCAATTTTTCCGCGTGAAGCTCTCCCGGACGGAAGACCGGGGGCAGGCTGTGGATTTCCTTCTCCAGAAAGGCGTCGAACGGCGGGGGAGGAAGGGGTGTTTTTCTCCGGGGGGCGAGAGAACGCGCGCAGCGAGCCAGGAAGCGGAGGGGATGGTGAAGATAGTAGGCCAGCTTTTGCCGGGAGGTGGGGGGAGCGGGGACGGGGGGCAAAGCCGGAAGTTGCTTGATCAGCGCGGATTGAATGGACATGCCGCCCAGCACGCGCTGCATGGCGTACAATTGCAGCAGGGAGCCGTAATTGCTGGTGATGAATGAGTAATGAATGGTGATGATGCCTATCTTCATGGGCGTCCGCTCTGGAAAGGGGTTCTGATTCTATTCAGCAGGGAAAGGAGCCGCGTTCCGATGCCCGCCTGCATTCTCCAATGCCGGAACATCAGGCGCAGTGACGTCATTTTTTTCCCCTTCCGCAGATAGGTTGAATAAGGAAAGGCGGTGCTGCCAAGGATGGCCGCGCGGTCTTCCCGCGCAAGCCGCCGGAGCACCTGCCCGTAAAAGTTCTTCCCCGCCAGGGCCCTGCGCAGCGTGCCCGTGACGCGTTCCCGGCGTTCCTTCCCGGGCAGGCCCCGGGGAACGCACTGGTACAGGTGGTAAATGGCCCTGATGGAGTTGATGAAATCCGCCGTGCTCATCCTTCCGTTCATGAGATTGTTCATGATGCTGCTTTCATGGCCCGTCCGGTAATGGTACAGGGGGCGCGGAATGATGGAGATGCGGTTGCAGTGGCAGAGCAGCCGGGTGGAGAATTCCATGTCTTCTGAAACCTTGAGGTCCGGGATGAAATGAATCCCGTTACGTCTGACGGTTTCCGTTTTGAAGAGCTTGGCCCAAACGGATACGTCCACCAGGGAGGAGCCGGAAAAGGCCTCATTGGTAACCGGGCATTCCGGAAGATTTCCAAGAGGGCGGTGGGGAATTTCCGTATAGGCGTCTTCCCGGTTTGACTGGTGAATGAAGATGGAGCACACCGCCATGTCGGCGCGGCTTTCCTTCATGGAGGCCAGCAGGCATTCCAGCGCGTCAGGTTCCATCCAGTCGTCGGAATCCACGAACGTCAGCCAGGGCGCGGAGGCCAGTTCCATGCCCTGGTTGCGTGCGGCGGATACGCCTTCATTCCGCTTGTGGATGATGCGGAACCGCACGTCCCTGGCGCCGTATTCATCCAGAATGGCGCCGCTCCCGTCCGGGGAGCCGTCGTCAATGCAGATGCACTCCCATTCTTCCACCGTCTGGCTGAGGACGGAATCCAGGCATTGGCGCAGGTGCTCCTCCACCTTGAAGACGGGAATGATGATGCTGACGAGGGGCTGGAGCATAGGGCTGGAAAGGAATGCGGGCGGGTTTTATCCGTTCCGCACCTGCCGGGCGCAGGAACAGGGGCCGGCGGAGGCGCATAGGCCGGAGGCATTTGCCGCGCCGCCGCTTGAGAGAGGGTTCGTCATCCGGGTTTCCTTCTTGATGTTATTCATGTGGAAATGTGCTTTTTGCCGGCCAGCCAGTTTTTAAAGGTGCGCCCGTAATTTGATTTAAGAAAAAAGTAAAGTATCAGAGGCTGGTTTGCAAGTGTTGCGTATTTTTTCATGCTCCGGATAGAGGGTTTTTATTCTGTCTGAAATGAATTTATAGTCTGAATAGGAGAGCGTGAACAGGGCGAGCAGGCTTTTGTTCCGGAGAAAGTAGTTCCTGCTGTACGGGGAACGCCCGTTCAGGCATTTGCTCAAATCCAGGACGGGTTGAAGGGCGGTGCGGAAATCCTCCGGAGGTTTCCTCCGGTTGAAGAAGCCGCTTGTAGCTCCGGTTTCCCCGTTGGTGGAATATTGATAAAAAGGCTTGCTGATGACGGTTGCGGAGGTGCAAATGCAGAAATATTGGGCCGTAAGATAAAGATCTTCCGCAAATTTGAATCTTTCCGGGAATTTTATCTTATTTTTTACCGGAAATTCTTTTTTATATATCCTGCCCCGGCAGGCCGGAACATTATTGTTTGCCGCAAGTGGAATGCCTGAAGGGAGCTTGTCCCGCAGGGAATAGCCGTCCAGAATATCCGCTCTCCCGTCCGTAGAGCCGCCATTAATGCAGATGCACTCCCAATCCTCCAGGGTCTGGCTCCGGATGGAATCCAGGCAGGCCGCAAGCTGCTTTTCATTCCGGTACACCGGGATGATGATGCTGAACAGGGGGGTGTGTGCGTCCAGGGTCATGAAGGGTAAGTCAGGGGGGCGGCCGGTTCAACGGAAAGGGCAACGGGAGAGTACATCTTCTTTTTGAAGAACAGGAACTTGCTCCAGCCCAGGGCGTCGCATAGTCCGGTGGCTCCCAGGCAGGCCGCCAGCACCAGCGTCACGGACAGGACGGCAAAGCAGATTCTGCTGGAATCAAAGGCCAGCACCGGGGCCAGCGGCTTGCACAGGAGCGTGAAGGCTGGGGAAAAGATTACGATGGACAGGGAATTCCTTCCCAGGTAGGTGAACAGCCGCCGGACGGCTTCTCCCGCGAAGTCATGCGTTTTTACCAGAAAACTGAGCGTCAGCATGCACAGGCACAGCCCCAGCATGCCGTCCCGGGCGGGGAGGGGGAAAAGGAGGCAGAGCGCGGCGGCGGGGACAGCCGCCCACAGGGTGGGGAAGAAGCATTTCAGGATGGGAAGCCCGGTCGTCCGGAAGAAGGCCCCCAGGAGAAAGTAAGCGACGTGAATCATCTGGAACGCCGGGTTAAGCCAGGAAACCGCCGCCAGGATAGCGGCGGTTACGGCCAGCCGGGCCGGAGGGGAGAGCCGCGGAATGCGGGAGACGAGATAATAAACGCCCAGGCACACCACCAGGAGATAGAGGTACCAGTACGTTCCCGCCGGGGCCAGCAGCAGCGTTTTCCAGAAGGCCGTGAACGCGGGTTCCAGGCGGTTGCTGGCGGGAATGGAGGCGGGCAGATGGGCCAGGGCCAGGTAGTACAGCGATTCAAAGACCAGGTACGGAACCAGAATGCCCAGCCATGTTTTCAGGAACTGGCCCGGGGTCTTGTCCGTATTGGCAAAGAAGCCGGAAAGGATGATGAAACCGGACATGTGGAAGACGTACACGTACCGCGTGACGTCCAGGTAGTACGTGGAAAACCAGGACAGGTGGAAAAGGACCATCAGGGTGATCAGAATGCCCTTGAGGTAGTCCACTTGAGGAATCCGTTGCTTGCCGGGCGCGGCTGCGTGCGGGGGAAGGGCGCTGTCAATGGCGGCTTGCATGGCTGGAAAAGGGAAGGAGAGTGGAAGGTTGAGAGGGCACGGCATTAAAGATGCCTTGTTTTCAGCAGGAGATGGGCCATGCGGTACCTGCGCGCGGCCAGCAGGCGGCAAACCAGGTGGAAGTACGGGCCGCACAGGCGCAGTTCAGCCTTGCGGGCCGCAAGCCCGCTGGAAAGAAAATCCCTGAAAACCTGTTTGCGGGAGGCGTAGGGCTGCTGCCGGAGGGCGTGGAAGATCACGTTGGTCTTTTGCAGGATGTAGCTCCTGACTGCGGAAGCGTCTTCCCGCGGGATGGCAAGGGCGTCCGTCCACGCCAGGAACTTGGCTACCAGAGTGTCTATGTCCTGCACGAGGTTAAAGCGGCTGCGCTTGGCCGCTCCGTTTTCCTCCTCCCGCGCTTGGTAGTGGTAGAAGGCCCTTTTCACCAGGTTGATGCCCGGAGCGCAGGCGGAGAAGTAGTCCAGGACGAACTGGAAGTCTTCAAACACCACCGCGGAGGCGTTGAACCGGAGGCCGTTTTTTTTCAGAAGCTCCGTGCGGAACAATTTGTTGCAGGCGGATTCCATGTCCAGGCTGGTGAGCAGGTAGCGCAGGAAGGCGCCCGTTTCCTCCGCGGGAATGTACTGGTCCCGGCTGGGCAGCGTGGTTTCCGTGCGGATGAGGCGGCTGCCCGTGTGGAAGTCCTTGCTGATTCCGTAGCAGTGGAGCGCGGCTTCCGGCGTGCGGAGGGCGGCGTCATGAAGGCAGGCCAGCATGTCCGGCTCCACGGAGTCGTCCCCGTCCACGAAGGCGGTCCAGGTTCCCCGCGCCCGGGAAAGGCCCGCATTGCGGGCGGCGCTCACGCCCCGGTTGTCCTGGTGGATGGCGGTGAAGCGCGCGTCCTTCCGGGCGTATTCGTCCAGGATGGCGCCGCTCCCGTCCGGGGAGCCGTCATTGATGCAGATGCATTCCCAGTCCGTCATGGTCTGGTTCCTGACGGAATCCAGGCAGTCCCGGAGAAAGGGGCCGGAACGGTAAACGGGAATGATGATGGAAAAGAAGGGGTTCATGGAAAAGCGGGAAGGAATGGGAGGTCAGCGCGCCGTCTTGCCGGAGTCTTTTTTCTGTTTCTCAAATTGCCGGGCGTCCACGAGGGTCCTGTACCACCATCCCTGCATGAAATGCCACAAAAATCCTTCCCGGCCGTCCAGAAAACCCAGTTTGAGGAAGTAGCGGTAGCAGAAGTAGGCGAAGGAGCGCCAGAAGAGCGGCTGCCGGGCGTAGCGTTCCTTCATGGCGCGCTTCCTTTCCGCCTGCCCGTTGATGCCGGAGTCCGCGGCGGCGGCGGAGAGGATGTCTTCCAGGTCCGCCAGCTCCCGGGCGGAGTAGTCCACGTGCTTGTGCGCCCACCAGCCCAGGCCGTTCAGGTTCTCGTCCACGAAGTCGTGCTCGAACTCCACGGCGCGCCCGCGGCAGAGTTCCATGTGTTCGTCCATATAGCGCTGTTCGCATCTGGCCGCGCCATACCGGAACAGGCGCAGCAGCTTGACGGGGTAAACGCCGTGCTTCATCCACCGGCCCAGGAAGATGTGCCTGCGCTTGTGGATGACTCCGGTGACGTCTTCCGGCAGGGAGGGGAGTTTTTCCTTCAGTTCCTCCAGGGCTTCCGGCATGAACCACTCGTCCGCATCCAGGCGCAGAACCCAGGCGGTGGTGATGGGGCAGTTGTCCAGCGCCCAGTTGAACTGCGGGGCGTAGAGGCCGGGCCATTCGTGCTGGATGACCTGCACCCGGGGGTATTCCCGGCAGATGGCGGCGGTGTTGTCCGTGGAAAAGCAGTCGATGACGAAAACCTCTTTGGCCGCAGGGAGGATGTTCTCCAGGCAGCGGCGGATGTGAAGTTCCTCATTCTTGGCAAGGATGATGACGGAGAGGTCGAGCATATTTTATTTCGAGATTTTATATAGAGTAGCCTTGTCACGCTATTTTTATTCTCTATCAACGGTATTCAGATGATAACGATAAAATTCTGATGTTGTTTATCAATGATCTAAAATGGAAGAATCGGAGAGGTCGGTCTCGGCAAGGCTAAAGAAAATAATTATTTTTTATTTTCTTTTGTTTCTTATTTCTTTCTACAAAGAAGACGAGTGATAGGAATAAGTATAATATAAATAGATGATGACGAGAAAGAATGCCAACAATTTTTGGTATTCCGGATTCAAGATTGTAACTCCAATTTGGAAATTGCTCATTTGCAAATTGAGACAGGCGTGTCAGATGATAATACTTTTTATTTTCCCTTGAACGGAACAGGTTATAGATCTGAAATACGATATTATATGAGAAAACTTGCAATTTTCTTTCTAGAAGAATAGTTGTAAAATTTTCGCTGCAATACTGTTTTGCATAAAAATTACAGACATCCCTTATAGCATCAAGATGTATTTTTTCACAGCTAAAAAATACATCTCCATAAAATTTGCAAGTGGTATTTGAAAAACTTATATCATAGCAATAGAGGACTAATGGCAGTGTTTGTACGCATGTACATTTTTTTAAATAACAATAGTTGAAACATGCATCTTCATGCAACCTTAACTGGGGATCAAGCTTCAGGTTATGTTGTTTGATAATCTCCTTTTTGTATACTTTAGACCATAGAGAACCAAAAGTCAGATCATCTAAATCAAGAAGGACTTTAAAACATGCCAGCGGCGAATTATATTGTTTCTTTGCTGTCACATTTGTATGCAATTTTCCATTTCTTGTGGAATGCTGCGTACTAAATATCGTCAAATCAGAATCAAATTCCTGTACTTCGGATAACCCGGTTTTTAATGTGTTTGGAAGTAAGTAGTCATCAGCATCTACAAACATAATATATTGGCCTGTCGCCTTATCTATCCCTGCATTCCTCGCGGCACTAACTCCTTTATTTGGCTGATTGATGACAGTTATAACCGGGCCGTATGCAACTTGATATTGATCCAGGACCTCCCTACTATTGTCAGTAGAGCCATCATTGATACATATAATTTCAATGTTATCAATATTTTGTGATAAGATGCTGTCAAGGCACCGTTTTAAGAAAGCTTCCGCATTATAAACAGGAATGATGATAGATAAACAGATGGCAGGCATATTCTAATCCTTATTGTTTGAGAGTTCCCTTTTCTTAATGAATTTGGCAGGATTTCCCCCGACAACCGTCCATGGTTCTACATCTTTGAACACGGCAGATCTTGCTCCCACCACCGCTCCATTGCTTATTGTCACCCCCATGCCCACGAAGGCCTGGGCCGCCACCCATGCCTGGTCTTCCACGGTAATGGGGGCGCAGATGAGGGGGTGGCGGGGGTCCGAGATATCATGGGAGGCCGTGCAAAGGAAAGCCCCCTGGGAGATGACGGCATGGTTCCCGATGGTGATGGGGGCCTTGTTGTAGATTTCCGTGTCGGGGCCGATGCAGGCGTATTCCCCCATGGAGAGGTTCCACGGCGCCCAGATCCTGCTGCTGGGATACACGAGGGAGACGAGCGGTATTTTTGCCCCGAACAGGCGCAGCAGAAGATTCCGGGGGACTTTCATGGTGTTGGTGACCATGATCCGGAAGAGGGTCCGGTTGACAATGTACCAGCCGTACCGTTTGAGGCGGTGGCTGAGGGAGTAGTGTTCCTGGTAACGGGAAAGATCCATGGCGGAGGATGGGAGTAAATGGTGAAAGGTGATTATGGCCGCGGGGCGGTAGCAGGCTCCATGTCCGTTCTTATTCCGGTGGAAAATGGGCTCAGCGGGCCGTCCGCGGACTGGCCCGCCTTCTGGAAATAGACGGCCCGGAAGGCGGCTCCCTCTCCGTTGCCCCACAGCGGGGCGTTCCAGGGATGCTCCGGATGGTGGAGGTGGCCCTCCCACAGCCGCTGCATGTTGGCAAGCCGCGCGGGCTCCGTGAAGGCGAGCGTGGGCGCGGCCTTGGCGAAGACGGAGAGGCTGGGCAGGGACGCCAGCGCCAGGTAGCAGACGCACCAGGCGCGCCACGGGCGGGTACCCACCGGCTCCGCAAAGATGCGGGTGAAAAGGAGAGCCAGGCAGAAGAAGCTGACGCTTGAGGCCTTGTAGCAGAATTCATTGTAGCCGCCCACGGACCCTATGTAAATGAAGTAGGTGAGGGTCAGAACGGTCAGCGCGGTCCAGAAGAGGGCGTCTTTTTTAAAGCGGCGGAACAGCAGGACTGCCGGAGCGCCGACTGTCAGCAGCCAGGACCCGGCCAGCGCGCCCCAGAATTTCCAGCCGCCGTGCCGGAGCAGGTCAAAGGGGGAATCCTCCCACGTCAGGCGGATGCGGTTGTTCCCGTTGCTGCTCGTGAAGTAGATTCCCGCCAGCAGGACAAGCGCGCCGCCCGCCAGCACCGTCCAGGAGGAAAAATACTGCCTGGCGGGAGTGTGGCGGACCAGTGCGCGGACGGCGATGAAGACCAGCAGGCCCAGCGAACCGATGGGGGAGGCGAGCAGGCACAGGGAGGCCAGGAAGAGCTGGTAGCGGGGCGGAATGTTCCAGGCAAAGGCCATGGCGACGAACAGCCACAGCAGCGTGGTATGGTGGAAGGTGTAGTGCAATTGCATGGTGGAGGCCACGCCGCCGAAGAAGGCCAGCACCGTCAGGTAGAGTTCATGGGCAGTCTGCCCCTGCGGGTTGAATAAATGCACGCTCCATCTGACTATTCCGTCCAGCGGGCCCTGGAAGATGAGCAGGACCAGGAAGAGCAGGGTAGCCATGCGGAATTTGCCCCAAAGGACCGTGAGCGCCAGCGCCAGGCCCAGTTCAATCCAGGCGGTCAGAACGTAGTTGACAGTGAAGACGTCCGAGCAGGAGAAGCATTTGCATATCAGGGCCGGAGGCAGCCAGAAGGCATGGTAGTAAATGAAGTGCCTGCCTTCCGCGTTCACCAGGGGCCAGTCACACCGGATGAGAGTGTCATAAATGGGGTTGCGGACGACAAAGTCCGCGTGCTGGAGCACCACGCCCGTAATGCCCCCCGCCAGCAGCCACAGGAGGGAAAGAAGAAGGGCGCAGAGGTAAACGGCCAGTTGCCGCCTGGTGAAATGAAGCGAGGGGACCGGGAGCTTTACGCACAGCAGGACGGAAGCCGCCGCCACGGCCATGGCCGCCGGAACGGAGAACAGGGGCCTGACCCAGCCCAGCAGGAAGAGGATGGTAGGCAGCGCCATATAGGCCACGGCGCAGGAAGCCAGGAGCTTGCCGCTGATGGTGAACACAATGTCTGTTTTTTTCCGTATTTGTTCCATGAGGTGGCTGAATGAAGTTCTGCTAGGGGGTGGGCGTGTTATTGCGGAAGACTTCCTCCCACTGGCGGACGACGTGTTCGCGCGTGAATTTCCGGCTTTTGGCGGCGGCTTCCCGCGCCATGGCGTGCAGGGCGGAGGGGGACTGCATCAGCCCGGCGGCCATGTCAGCCATCTGCCGCGCCTGGAACCCGCCGGACGCCGGCAGGATGCAGCCGTTCTTCCCGTGGTCCACCAGGTCATAGGCGGCGGAAAAACTTCCGTAAACGATGGGGGTGACGCCGAAGGACATGCCCTCCACAATGACCAGGCCGAATCCCTCATATTCCGAGGTTAAAAAAAGCAGGGAAGCCTGTTCGTAATACGGGGCAGGGTTCCTGAAACCCTCAAAGGAGACGTGTTCCAGACGGTGTTCCGCGCAGAATGCCTGAAGGGCCTCCTTTTCCGGGCCGTCCCCCACCAGGCGGAGGGTCCAGTCCGGGAAGCGGGGTTCCAGCAGCGCCCACGTCTCCAGCACGCGGGAGACTCTTTTCTGGTTGGGTTCCAGCCGCCCCACAAAGAGAACCTCTTTCTTCTTGAAGGACGGATCATAGCGGAATTCCCGGTTTTCCACGGTGACGGGGTTGGGAATTGTCAGGAGCTTTCCGGTATTCTTCAGTCCGGTGATGTTCCGGAAGGCCCGGTGGAAGCTGTCGGAAAGGAGGATGTAACGGTCGCTATGGGCATAAACGTAACGCAGGCTGGCCCCGGTAGCCATGGCGCAGCCTTTCAGCAGGAGGCGCAGGAAGACCCTTGTTACCGGGTTCCCCGTCCGGGCCAGCCGCATCCGGAGGCCTTCCAGCCTCTTGTTGCAGTCCGGCGCGTTATGGTGCACGGCCAGCAGAAGGCAGGGGAGGCCCCGCATGGCCTTCCGGCACAGGCGGGTGACGTGGAAGGGCAGGCACCACTGGTTGATGATGACGTCAATGCGGCGGGAGGAAAGGATGTCCCGGAGGGTGGAAATATTGGCCCGGCCGGAGACGGGGTAGCTTAAGCGGTGCAGGGTGACCCGGCTGTCCAGCGCGGGGGCGGGCGTTTCCGCCGCCTGTTCAAAGGAGACCACGTGCACCTCATGCCCCCGGGCGGAAAATTCATTCGCCAGGATGGTGGTGACGGTCTCCACGCCGCCGATGGAGGGGAATTTCCCAAGCAGGAAGAGGATGTTCATGACAAGTCAAGGAAGTCCGGTTTGGGTTCCCGCCCCAGCAGGTAGCCGTACAGGCTCTTCATGCTGGCGGCCACATGGTGGGAGGCGTACGTTTCCATGATGAGGGAGCGGCCCCGTTCCCCCATGGCGCGGCTTTCCTCCGGCGTGAGGCTGAGGGCCTCTTCCAGCGCGGCGGCCAGGGATGCGGTCCCGCTGCCGCACCACCAGCCGCACCGGCGCGTGCGGAGTTCCTCCCACGGGGTGCCCGTGCTTGCGATGACGGGGGTGCCCGCCAGCAGCCCTTCCGCAATGCCCATGCCGAAGTTTTCCTGATGGCTGGGGGCGCAGAGGACGTTGAGGGAGGCAAGCAGTTCATATTTTTCCCTCCCTGAGGCGAAGCCCGCGAAGCGGATGCTTTCCCCGCCCTCCTCCGCGGCCAGCCGCTTCAGGTGCGCCACGTAATCCGCGGGGCCGTCGCCGATGAGGAGGAGTTCCCCGTTCCGGAGGTGGAGGGAGCCCCACGCGCGGATAAGGCTTTCCAGATTTTTAATGGGGTGGAAGCGGCCCAGGAACCCGGCGCGGAAGCGCCCGCCCGTGCTCCGCCGGATCTGGTCAATCCATGGAGGCACGGCCACCGGATTGGGGATGACCGCCACGGGGTTGGTAAAGCCCAGCCCGCGCAGGTGCACCACCTCTTCCCGGCAGGTGGCGTGGATGCAGTCCGCATGGGACAGGTCCCGGCGGTGGCCCAGCGCCAGCATGAGTTTTTTTCTCCCGGGCTTGATGGCCAGGGCCTGGGGGTAAAGCATCCCGTGGGGGGAGACCACGCAGGGCTTGCCCGCCTTTCTGGCCTCCGCGCAGGTGGCGTGGTTCACGTCCAGCCACAGGCCGTTGGTGTGGTAAAGGTCATAATCCTGCCAGTTTTTCAGCCGGCAGCGCAGGTTGCGGGAGATGCCCAGCGGGGTGCGCAGGTCGTTGGGGACGGCGTGGATGAAGGCACTTTCCTCCTCCGGGGCGCTCCCGGCGCTGTCCTCCACAGTGAGGACGTCCGTAGGGCAGCCTGCATCGTTCAGGGCCCGGACCAGCTCGCGGGTGCAGGCCGTGGTTCCCCCGGACCGGGAGGACATGGAGGCGATGGTATGCAGTATCTTCATGATTCCGTTCCTTTGATCTGTGCCCAGGGAGCCACGGGGCGGTTCCGTTCCCGGCCCTCCGTCCAGGCGGCGATTTGTTCCAGATAACGGGCCGCGGCGGCTCCTCCGGCGTGTTGTTCCGCCCAGGCGGAAATAGCGTTCCGTTCCGCGGGGGAAAGGGGGCCTTTGCCCAGCCACTCCTGAAGGGCGCGGGGCAGGTTCTCCGGACGGTCCGGGTCAAACGTGCCGCCGCGCAGATGGCCGTCCAGCAGGCTGGCGGCTCCGCACGCGGTGGAGCATAAC
Source organism: Akkermansia muciniphila (assembly GCF_002884975.1). Taxonomy (NCBI): domain Bacteria; kingdom Pseudomonadati; phylum Verrucomicrobiota; class Verrucomicrobiia; order Verrucomicrobiales; family Akkermansiaceae; genus Akkermansia; species Akkermansia muciniphila. The sequence goes on from NZ_PJKB01000001.1 coordinate 405,111, forward strand.
ACCCTCATTCCGGCTTGGAGGGCCTCATTCACCACGGCTCCCCACCCGTCAAACAGGCTGGGGAGGACGAGCAGGTCACACCGGCGCATCAGCTTACGCGTTTCTTCATTCCCCTGCGTGCCCAGCAGGGAAATCTGCGCGCAGCCCTGCGCCTCCAGGGCGGCCTGCTCCCTCAGGGGACCGTTCCCCACCACATGGCAGCGGCGGAAGGCTCCGCCGCACTGCCGCGCGGCGCGGAGGAAGGGAAGAACGTTTTTGCGCGGAATGAGCTGGCCCACGAATAGAAGGTCCGGTTTTTCCCCCGGAGCAGGGGCCGGGGCGGAGGAAGTACCCGCGGGCTCTGCGGATTCCGTAAAATAGCCCCATTCAAAAATGGAATTCTCCGGGAATCCGGCGCGGCGGTAGCATTCCACGCCCAGCCTGCCCGTAGCCAGCAGGGCCGTTATTTTCTTCCCGTACCGGGCGTGGAGAAGGCGGTACTTGAAGGTTCTCAGCGCGCCGCGCCACCCCTGGCGGCGGTAGGGCTCCGCGTAAACCATGGTGGTCAGCCCGCTGCGGACGGCCTGTTTAAAGGCGGCGTAAACCATGGGGTAAGTGCTGATGCCGGAAAATACATGGATGGCGGCGGGATGGGCGCGCACGGTTTCCTCCGCCTCCCGGGGGGAGGGAGAAAGGAGGATGCGGGCATTCCCCATGTCCGGCACCGTCCAGCCGCTGGCGCGCCGCTCCCCTTCAAAATCCGTTTGAACCGCCAGCAGGACGTCATGTTTCCGCGCCAGTGCCTTGATCAGGGCTGACTGGTGGATGCTGAGCATGTTTTGCCAGAAGACGAATTCCATGGTGTTATTTTCCTCCATTGGGAAGGTTGCGGAAGGCATAGGCCCCGCCGATGGTGGCCCAGAAGACGGCGGACAGTCCGGAGCCGGCGGCAAAGACGTACCCCTCCGCGACCATGTGGACGGAGAAGAGGGCCAGCGCCGCCTGCGCCGGTGAAACGGGCGGGGCGCCGGGCGTGCGGAACGGGCGCTTGAGCAGGTTGCCGAACAGGATGAAGAGGAAGGGGGCGCCGCCCAGCAGGCCCGTCATGGCGAAGACGGCCCCGTAGGACGTGCCCGGCTCAATGATGCCGGTGACCAGGGACTGCTTGAATGAAATGATTTTCTGGGAGGCGAATCCCACGCCGTACAGGGGGGAGGAGAGGAATTCGTTCTCCCGGTCCTCCCACAGGTGGGAGCGGGAGGATATGGCGCTGCCCATGTTTACGTTGGCTTGCTGCTTGGCAAGCGTATTGGCGCCGAAGTGCTGGACGAAAGGCGCCAGGATGATTCCCAGGAAGAACAGGGCCAGCAGCGTCCTGAACAGTTTTTTGGGGGAATGCCTGAAGTACATGAAGAAGACGTAGCCCACCCCCATCAGGGTGGCTACCAGGGCGGAGCGGGAGGCGGAGAGCAGGATGGAGCCCAGGCAGGCGACCATCAGGCCCAGGCGGATATAAAGTTCCTTTTTGCCGGGATTCCGGTTTTCCATGTGAACAACGGTCAGGTAAACCAGCCCCAGCCCCGCGAGCAGCCCCAGCGTGATGGATTGCCAGACCAGCCCCCCGAAGAGGCCCGCCACATTGATCATTCCGCTGGCGTTGTGGCGCATGTAGTTGATCCCCAGAAAGTAGCCGATGAAGGACCCTGCGCCGATGAAGACGCAGAAACGCATGAGCCAGAGAAACAGATTCAGGCGGAAGACGTTCAAGGAGCGGGAGGAAGTCAGCGGGGTGAGCGCCAGCAGGAGGATGAGGAAATAACCCAGGCGGTACCAGGGCTTGAAAACGGCGGGCGGCTGGTTGAACACCAGGCTCAGGACGCAGGCCGCCGCCATGAGAATCAGGGCCAGGCTGGTCTTCTTCGCCTTTGTCACGCACACGGCGGCGCACACCGCCAGCATCACCGGATACAGGGGGGAAAGAAAGGAGATGGACCCCGTCATGGTGGCGGCAACCGCCACCATGGCCGCGAATGACCATGTTCCGTGTTTTCTGATGTATTGGAGAAGGGGTGCCATGTGGTTCAGGAATGGGAAATCATGCGGAGCGGGAATTCATGGCTGGTAGCCCAGCAGGGCCAGCTGCGGCAGCAGGGCGGACAGGCGCGCCTCCCACGGGGCGTGCCGGAGCGCTGCCCGGTAGTTCTTATCCACCAGGTCCTGGCAGGAGGAGATATTCGTTAAAAGGCGGGTGATCTGTTCATGGGCGTTCCGTTCGCTCACTTCCATAACGGGATTATACCCCAGCAGGTCAATCAGCTCCTGCGGTGCCCTGCCTGCCGGAAGCGTGCGTGACAGCATGCACTCCCAGTAGCGCTGGGTCAGGGTTTCCACCTCTCCGGCCATGGCCGGGTGTGTGTCGCACCGGGGGTAGGAGACGGTGATTTTTGCGGAGGCCAGCCCTTCGCAGAGGGAGCGGAAATCCGGGAACAGGAGCGGCCCCTCCGCGGCGGGGGACAGATGGACCCATTCCGGATGCTCCCGGCAGGCCCGGACGGCGGCGCGGTGGAAGAAGGGCATCTGCCTGCCGAGCTCCAGAATATCCACGGGCCTTTCCCGGAGGTCCTTTCCGGGCAGGTAGCCCGCCGGGTCAATGCCTTCCGGAACATGAACGGCCCGGACATGGGGCAGTTCCTTCCGGACATATTCGCAGACCTGGGAAGAGGTGCACAGGAAAGTGCGGACGCGGTGGCGTTTCAGGGAGGAGATGAGGCGCGGCCAGTACCGGGGCCACACGTCCCACAGCATGGGGACGATTTCATGCGTGTAGGCGTACGGCCACGCAAAGGAGTCCGGATAGCCCGCGCCGGGAACCAGCAGGGCATTCCGGCGAGAGGAAAGCGGGGGCAGGTTTGCGGACAGCTTCAGCCGGGCAATCATCAGGAGCGCGGGCCACGGCATGGCGCGCCTGCGTTTCACGCCGCCGCCGGCCCCCTGCCACGCCCGGGCAAACCAGTCCATGAAGAACTGGTGGTTCCCCTTTTTCCTGACAGGTTCCAGCAGAAGAAGCTTTTTCATGAGTTTTCCCCCCTGAGTATTTCGTTCCATTCACGGATGATCCGTTCCAGCGTAAAGCGCGGTTCCTGTTCGCGCGCTTTCCGGGCGTACGGGGCCAGGTCCTCCGCGGCCATGGTGAGCATGGCCGCGCACAGGGCGTGGCTGTCTCCGGCGGGGAACAGGCGTCCCGTCCCGCTGTCCCGGATGAGTTCCCGGCAGATGGGGATGTCCGCGGCGAGGACCGGAAGGCCGCAGCTCATGGCCTCAATCTGGACGAGGCCGAAGCCCTCGCACCGGGAGGGGAACAGCAGAACGGCATGTTTGGGGTATTCCCGCTCCATGGCTCCGTGGCTGCCGTGCAGGCGCACGCGGGATTGCAGGCCGTGCTCCCGAATGAAGCCCTCCATCCACGGGCGCAGCGGGCCTTCTCCGTACACGTGCAGGTTCCATTCCCCGTTCCGGCGGGAGAACTCCTCAAACGCCTCCAGGGCCAGGTCCGCCCCCTTGTGGGAGGAGAGGGAGCCCGCAAAGACGAACGTCTTTGACGTCAGCGCGGAATGTTCCGCGGCCGTGAAGCTGGCCGGATTGTAAATGCGGCGCGTCTTCAGCCAGTGCCGCTTTTCAAAGTTCTCCCTGTCGTGGTCTGACAGGACGATGATTTGGTCAAAACGGCGGTAGAACCGCTGGAGCGCGTGGCGGAAGTAACGGGCGAAATGCGGTCCCTTGAACCCGAAGTAGTCTTCATACGCCGCATGGGACCAGGAAATGGTCCTGGTGCCGGGGGAAAGGCGCGGCTGGACCAGGGCGAGCAGGAGGGAGTCTTCAAACCCGGAGCCGAAGACGACGGCGTCATACCGCTGGCTGTTGATATGATTGGCGAGGCGTTTTTTAAAGGCGCGCGTGTACCGCAGGAGGGCGTACGCGCGGGCTCCGGCGGCGGAGGAGAACAGCGGGGTGCGGGTGACCAGCCTGTCCATCACGGAGCGCCTTATCTTCTCGTAAAGACTCATTTCATGGTGGAAAAAGCGTATCCTGTCCAGGTTCAGCCCGTACGCGTTTTCCAGGGGGGGCTGCCTCAGGCAGTACACGCTGATTTCATGTTCCCGTGCCAGCGCGTTCATGACGCGCGTCAGGACGCGGGAGACTCCCCCCACGCCGAAACGTTCCCAGGCGATGAAACAAATCTTCATAAATAAAAGGAAAGGATGATGGAAAGGAAAAGGGAGCGGTTCATCTGGACGTTTCCGCCAGCGCGGAGAACAGGCCTTCCCACAGGCCGGTGATGCGGGATTTGCTGAATTTGCGGCTGCTCCGGAAGCTGGCCCCGGACATGGCCTCCCTCTTCCCGCTGTCCCTCATGAGGTCCAGGAGCCGTGCGGCGTACTGACCCAGGTCAAAGGGAGGGACCAGGATGCCCGTCCGGTCCGGGTCAATGATATCCCGCACGGCGGTAAAGGATTCAAAAGCCATGGGGACGCAGCCGTGCTGCATGCCTTCAATCAGGACCATGCCGAAGCCCTCAAAGGTGGACGTCATGCACAGGATGGAAGCCCTGCGGTAATATTCCTCCGGATGGTCGGAACTGCCCTCAAAGGAGTAATTGGAGCAGCCGCATTCCTGAGCCAGTGCGGCCAGATATTCCCGGTCCGGGCCGTCCCCCACGATGCGGAGGAACCAGCCCGGTTCCCGGCGGCAGACCTCACTCCATATTTTCAGCAGGCGGTCTACGCCCTTCACGGGATTGTCCAGCCTTCCCACAAACAGCACTTCCTTTTCTTTTCCGGAAGGGATGCTCGCGTTTTCAAAGGAATTCATGTTCGGGATGGCGGTGATCTTCTTCCTGCGGACCCCCGGCAGGAAGCCGTAAAAATCCTTCCTGAAGGAATCAGACAGGACGACGAAGGCATTCGCATGCGCGATGCGGAGGTAAAAGTTCCTGCGCCATGTGAGGCCGTAGTACATTCTTTTCAGGAAAGGCGCGCGGAGGCGTCCCCGGATGTCCGAGTGGTGCATGTCGATAATGACCGGAGCTTTTCCGGGAAAGGCCTTCAGAAGGCGCTTTCTCCCGGCCAGGCCGGGAAAAAGGGCATATGCCCCCAGCAGTTCCCCGTCATGGATGATGATGTCCGGCGCCTGTTCCTCCATGACCTGCCGGAAGCCCTGCTGCCGCTGCTCCCTGGCTCCGGTGGGCAGTATCTTCTGAATATTTGAAAAAGGCGCGTAAGGGGCATTCCGGTACCAGCCCACGACCGTGCATTCGTGCCCGCGGTCCTGTAATTCATGGATCAGATTGCACATGGTGCGTTCCACCCCGCCGCAGGAGGGGTTAAGCGTACCCATGAAACAAAAGAGAATCTTCATTGGAATATTGGCTGGTTAGCGTTGAAACAGGGAGTTCCATTCCCGGACGACGCACGCCGGGGAAAAGAGGGCTGCATGCTGCGGGCCGGCCTGCGCCATGGCGGCGCGGAGGGGGGCGTCCTGCGTGAGGCGGATGAGCTGGCGCGCGTACTCCTCCTCGTCAAAGGGCCGGACCAGGATGCCCGTGCGGTCCGGAATGACGAGGTCGCGCACGGCGGCATAACTATTGAAGGCCATGGGGACGCAGCCGTGCTGCATGGCTTCCGGCAGTACCAGCCCGAAGCCCTCAAAGGTGGAGGCCAGGCAGAAGATGGAGGAACGCCGGTAATAGGGGGCCGGATTCCGGAAGCCCTCAAAGGAAACATTGGACAGTTGCAGGCGCTGCGCCAGCTCCTTCAGGCGTGCGGCGTCCGGCCCGTCTCCCACAATGTCCAGGTGCCAGTTCGGCAGGGCCTTTCCGGCGCGCGCCCATATCCTCAGGAGCCTGTCCACTCCCTTGACGGAGTTGTCCAGCCTGCCGACGAAGAGGACGCGTTTTTCCTTTTCCTGCGGTACGGGCGCGTCTTCAAGGGGGGCAAGCGCATTCGGAATGGCCGCCAGTTTTTCCGCGGGGGTGCCAGGGGCCAGAAGACGGAACTCCTCCATGCCGCCGCTGGAAAGAGTGACAATGTGGTCATAATTGGCCGCCAGGTCCCGGAACAGGCTCTTTTGCAGGCGCCACGCCCTCCGCCGCTTGACGGGAAGCGCCAGGGCGTTGAACAGGAAATTCCGCAGTTTCCCCGGGAACGTGCGTGCGCCCCGGCGCTTGTGGACAAGACGGTAATAACGGAGGGACGAATACTGGGAGCTGTGCTGTACGGCTACCAGCTTCAGGGAGTCCTCCTCCATCTGGATACGGTTTTTGAAGATGCCCCAGCGGCCGGTGATGCCGCCCTCCGTCTGGTCAATGAGGACGTCCGTCTTTTCCTCCCACAGCAATTTCCGCAGGTAATCCTGCTCCTCCCTGCGGGAAAGGCCCGGAGGCAGGAAGGTCAGGGGAACGGGCGGGAAATACGTTTCCCCCAGCCTGTTTTTCTCACGGCAAAGCAGCAGGACGCGGTGCCCGGCGCCGCGCAGCATTTCCGCCAGGCCATGAGTGGCGCGTTCCATGCCGCCCTGCTTGCCCAGAGGCTCGTTGGGGAGATAGATGACGATATTGCTCATGGTTGTTCTTGCAGGCATTCCAGCCACTGGGGAATCACTTTTTCCGGCTGGTAACGGGTTAATACGTCCGTGCGGGGCGGCACATGGGGACCGCTCATCAGTTCGTCCAGCTCCCGGGCGAACAGGCGCAGGCTGAAAGGGGGGATGAGCCGTCCCGTCTCCCGGTCCGGCAGCATTTCCGCGGCGGCGTGAAAGCTGTTGAAGGCGACAGGAATGCAACCGTGGGAAAGAGCCTCGTTAATCACCATGGGCATTCCTTCATGTGTGGAGGTGAGGCACAGGATTCTGGCCTTCCTGTAATAGGGGGCCGGGTCCTGCGCGCCTTCAAAATGGACGTTTTCCAGTTTCAGCCGCGCCGCCAGCCGTTCCAGGGCGGCGCGTTCCGGGCCGTCCCCCAGCAGGTACAGGCTCCAGTCCGGGTGCCGGGGGCGGACTCTCTTCCAGACATGCAGCAGGCGGTCCACCTTCTTCGGGGAATCCACCAGCCGCCCTACGTAGAGGACGGCGTTCTCCTTGCGGCAGGATCCCGTTTCCGCAGGCTCATAGGTCAGCAGGTTGGGGATGGAATACAGCCGCGCCCTTTCCGGCGTTCCAGCCAGTTGAAGGGCATCCTGCGCATAACGGCTGGAAAGGAAGACCACCTTGTCCGAGCCGCGGAACATGTCCCGGTATTTCTTCCTCTTGGCGCTCACGGCCTGATATTTCCTGTACGGGAGGATGGCCCGGCGCAGCAGGGTTTTCACGGCATTGCCCCAGGTGCTGAAATCCTTCCGGAGCAGGGCGGAAAAGTAGTCCAGCCCGGTGCGGACGTCAAAGGAAATCCAGGAGATGATGGACGCCTGCACGGAAAGGCGTTCATGGCTGAAAAAGAAGGAGTCGTCCTGGTTGGCCCCGCAGTTGATGATGCAGTCAATCCCTTGCCCGGCGCACAGGGTTTCCACGTACTCCCTGTTTTCCGCGCAGGAGAGCGTGTCTGTCCGTGGGAGGTAAAGGTAAGGCGCGGATGCGGGGAGGGAGTCCCCCCGCCGTAGGGACAGGAAGGAAACCCGGTGGCCGTGCCGTGACAGGGCCTCCGCCAGAAGGTACGCCGCCCGTTCCGTTCCCCCTGCATGGGGCAGAATGGGGTGGTCAAAGTAAAAGATCAGGTTCATGGCGGCGGAACGGAGGTGCAAACGGGAAAAAAGTGAGGAAAGGGAAGGTTACCGGGCTTTGAAAAAGTAATGAAGGGGGTTGCGTGTGGAGGCGGCCTTGGACAGCAGGCGCGTGACGCCATAATGCCAGGGGCACGGGAGACGGTTCTTCCGGAAGGCTTCCCTGTTCTGCCGCGTATTGCGCAGGATGGCGCGCAGGCCCGCCGTGCTGGAACCGCCGGGGCGCATGAACACCATGTTGCGGTCCATGTAAGCCGTGGAGATGCCGTTTTTTTCAATGAAACGGAGCATCAGTTCAAAATCCGCCGCGCTGCCGATGGCGGGGTCAAAGCCGCCGTAGCGGGTGAAGCATTCTTTTTTGCAGTAAAACGTGGGGTGCGCCGGGCACCACCCGCGCTGGAAGGCGCCGGGGCGGTAGCCCGTGCCGCGCCACGTGCGGACGATTTTACGGGCTCCGTCAATATAATGGAGGTTGCCGTGGACGGCGTCCGCCCCGTGCCGGGCGAAAGCTTCCGCAATGGTCTTCAGAACGCCGTTGTCCTGGTAATAGTCATCTGCGTTCAGGAAGCCGATGACGTCCCCGGTGCTCATGCGGATACCCTTGTTCATGGCATCGTAAATGCCGTTGTCCGGTTCGGAAATCCATTTCAGCCGTCCGCGGAAGCGTTCTTCAAAGGCCTGGAGCATTTCCCTGGTGCCGTCCGTGCTGCCGCCGTCCACCACCAGGTATTCGTAACCGGTCCAGGACTGCGCGAGCACGCTCTCCAGGGTGTCCCGGAGAGTGGAGGCGCTATTGCGGCAGACGGTGACGACGGTGATTTTCATATGGCGGGGCCTGGACAGGATGACAGGCGCAGTTTTTTCAGCATGCTGGCATTGTGGGCGTCCGTCCCCCACCACAGGTACAGATTTTCCTTCCGGAACTGCCGGGCGACCGCCTGGCAGGTTTTCCCGTAAAGGCCGAACAGGGAGCCTATATTCCCCTGGAAGCGGATGCCCCGTGTGGCCAGGGCGGCCAGTTCCTCCGGAGGCATGATCTTTCCGTACCGCTCCGGATGGGCCAGTACGGGAATGAACCCTCTGTCCAGGACCAGTTGGAGCATATCCATCCACGCGTTCGGCAGGCGGAACTGCGGAAGCTCCACGAGCAGGTGCGTGCCGTCATGGCTGAGCGGCTCCTCCTCTGTAATCATTCGCTCGAAGTTCTCGTCAAGCATGTACTCCGCCGACAGCCTGAGGTCGAAATCCCGGTCCGGCAGGGAGTCCAGAAGCTCCCGGAAGCGGGCCTTCAGGCTGGACGGAGTATTGGAGGGATAGCGGCTGATGATGTGCGGGGTGCAGTAGGCGCCGTGAAAGCCCCTGGCTTTCAGCAGGGAAATGATGTCCCTGCTGTCCTGGAGGGTGTGCGCCCCGTCGTCCACGCCCCACAGCAGGTGGCAGTGCATGTCCATCCCGTCAGGACAGAGTTCAGTGGTCTTGAGCCTGGGTTGAAAGAGGGAGGAGAACAAGGCTGGAGGTCAGGAATGAGCGTTCTTGGAGGTGTTGCCGTAGTGGTAGCCGTAACCGTAATAACTGTAGCTGCCGGCTTTGAAATCCACGGCGTTGATAATGAAGCCCAAATTGGGAAGCTGGCCGGAATCCGCAAGCTGCTGGACGGTGGAGATGTGCCGCTTGTCTATCCTGTTGCTGCGGACGACGTACAGGGAGATGTCCGCATGGCCGGCGAGGATGGCCGTATCTGCCAGGATGCCGTACGGGGGGGAGTCAATGATGACGGCGTCATAGCGTTCCTTGAACATCTGGATGAGCGTTCCCAGCTCCGGCAGGGAGAGAAGGGTGACGGGGTTGGGAACGTGCGGCCCGGCGTACAGGATGTCCACCCCGGCGTGTTCCGGCAGGGTGCGGATGACGGAAAACGGGTCTTCCACCTTGCGCAGTAGGATGGTGCTCAGCCCTTTGCGTCCCTTGCCGTCCAACTGCTTGGACAGGGACGCCTTGCGCAGGTCTCCGTCAATGACCAGCACGCGTTTGCCGATGTTGGCAAAGGCCAGGGCCAGGTTTGCGGAGATGAAGGTTTTCCCTTCCCCCTGCATGGTGGAGGTAAGGAGGATGACGTGCCCCTGGTTCCGGGTGACCGGAAGCATGGAGTCCGCATTGTGGCACAGGATCTGGAAATACTCTGAAATGACGGAATGCTCATCCGTGAACATGCGGGCCACCTGCCTCTGCTCCTTCTTGGTCATGGCCGGGAGCTCCGCTACCACGGGAAGGGAGGTGATGGCGTTCAGGTCCTTCTTGTTCTTCACCTTGTTGTTGAGCAGGGCCAGGCCGAGGAACCCGAGAATGCAGACAATGGCGCCTCCCGCCGCCGCGGTCAGCACGGATTTCCTGGTGTTGGGGGCGATGGGGGAGTCCGAGCCGTGGGCCGCCTCCAGCACGCGTGCGGAAGATTCCGTCAGGGCCAGCGTCAGGTCATTTTCCAGCTCCTTGCTCAATAACGTGAGGTAAAGTTCCTCCTTCACCCGGTGTTCACGGTCCAGGGGCGTCAGTTCCCGGGCCTTTCCGGAAGTGGCTGTCAGTCTTTTACCGATGTTTTCACGCTTCTTGGTGAGTTCCTGAAGCTGAAGTTTCTGGTTATTGCGGAGATTGTCCAGGGAACGGGCCGCCGCGCTGCGGGTGGCGTCCATCTTCTTGGTCAGGGTGATCACAATGGGGTTCTGTCCCCCTGCGCTGCCGGCTACTTTCTGGTATTCCAGATAGGCGGTGTTATAGGCTTCAATCTGGCGGGAGACGCCGGAATCCGCAATGCCGGTATCCAGGGAAATGAGGCCTGCCTTTTGGCCCAGGGCATTCAGGCTTTCCTTCAGGCCGTCCGCCAGTTTCATCTGCGTCTGGAGCTCAAAGATGGAATTATCCAGGGTCTGGGCCGCATTGAAGTCTGCGGAAATGGACGCCTCCGTGTCTGCGATGATATCATTCTTGATCTTAATATCATCCATTTTCTGGTCCACTTGCTTGAGGTCCGCGCCGACTTGCGCGCGCTGTTCCCGTATGAAATCCTTTGTTTTTACCGCGGTGGTGCGGCGTTCCGCCGTGGAGTGGTCATTGTAAACCGCAATCAGCTTGTTCAGCGTATCGGCGGCTTTGACCGGATTGGTGGAAGTCAGCGTCATTTGCAGGATGCTGGACTCCTTGGCGTCCGGGCGCATGACCGTAAAATTGGCAAGAAGCTGGTCCGCGGCTGCGTTCACGGGAGTGCGGCGCACGGTGATGGTGGTGCCGGGGACGGTCTCCGTCATGTTGGACGTGGGGTAAACCGTAACCGTGGCGAAGGGAAGATGGATGGGGGAATGGAAGGTCCCTTTCTCCTGAACGGGATTGCCGTTGATGTCATGGTACGTCAGCACCAGGGTGTTGCCCTCCTGCAAGGTGATGTCAACGTTGCAGAAGCGGTTCTCCGCGATGCCGTCAAACGTGACGGTGATGGGGCTGTCCCTGTACAGGTCTATCTGGCGCAGGTCCTGCTGCTTCCAGTAGGAAATATTCAGCGCCAGGTCTTCCACCGTGCTCCGCATCACCGTGCTGGAGCGGAGGATGAAGCTTTCATTAGCCAGGTTGGCGGCTCCGGAATCCATGCCCAGGTCCACCTTGATGCGGTCGGAAGTGGATTCCTTGCTGGACTCCCTCATGATGACGCTGGCTGTTTTTTCAAAGATGTAATTCTGCCTGCCGGTCAGGTAGTAGGCCGCGCCGCCCCCGATCAGGGCAAAGAGCAGGATCCAGTACCAGCGTCTGAGAAGAATGCCGGTAATGACATCCAGGGAAAGGGAGGATTCTGATTCCTCGGCGGGCGGGACGGCGGGGGGAGCAGAAGTATCTGGCATAAAAGAGGGAGCGGTCAAGAAAGGTGCCGGCTTTCCGCCGAACGGAAAGCCGGAGGAATGGGCAGCGTGTGGTTACAGGGCGCACAGGGCGACGATGCCGAGGATCAGGCCCAGGCCGGAAGCCGTCCAGCCGATGTACTGGACAGTATCACTGCGGGTGTTGATCTTGCGTTCGGCAGGCGTGACGTAAAGGGTGTCATTCTGCTGAATGTAGTAATAGGGAGACTGGAAGAGGTCCTTGCTGCGGAGGTCCACGGTGGCGATCTGGCGGCGGCCGTTGGTCTCCCGGATCAGGGTGATGTCCCGGTTGCCGTCAATATTCAGGTCTCCGGCGCGGCTGATGGCTTCCAGAATCGTCAGGCGCTGGCCGTCCACCGTGTAGGTGCCGGGGGAGGCCACCTCGCCCAGGACGGAGAATTTGAAGTTGGTGATTTGAACGTTGACGGAGGCGTCGCTGATGTAATCCCTGCTCCTCAGGGTGGCGGCAATGTCATCCCCCAGCTGGGAGCAGGTCTTGCCGGCCGCCTTGATCTTGCCGATGACCGGGAGAACGATGTAGCCGTTTGAATCCACCAGGTAGCCCTTCCGGGAAGAGGCGCCCTGGGTGTTGGAGCCTATCTCCGAGACGGCGAAGGGGGCGGTCAGTTCAGGCTGCTTGCTGCTCACGGTGATGGAGAGCTGGTCATCCTTCTGGATGAGGGTTTGGTAATTCCCCTTGATCCGTTCATTCGTCTGTCCGGAGACGTCCTGGATGTAGAGGACTTCCTTGGGGCTGACGCAGGAAGGAAGGAGAGAGGATGCGGCCAGGACTGCGGAGCAGACGGCGGCTTTACTGATGAGGTGGTGTATATTCATTGGTTGGAGAGAGGTTGGATGAAGGGAGTTAGAACGAGCGGTTGGGAGAGGGGGTGGAGGAAGGCAGGGAAAGATCGTTATGAACCAGGGTTTTCCCCAGCTTGTTCTGGAATGCCTCGTTGCACTGCTGGATTCCTTCACGGATCAGTACCGTGCGGGCCGTCTGGAAAATAAGGGCAAGATCCAGCTTCAGATTAATGTTGTTAACGTAAATCAGGTCATAGCAGAGGCGGCGGTAGAAGGGGATGCCGTTGCGGCCGTGGATCTGCGCCATGCCGGTGATGCCCGGACGCACGGAGCAGCGCCTCTGGCAGTAGCTGGGCGGGAAGGCGGCCATCTGGGAGGGAATCCAGGGCCGCGGGCCTACAAAAGCCATGTCTCCTTTCAGGATGTTGATTAACTGGGGAAGTTCATCCAGGGAGGAGCGGCGGAGAAAACTCCCCAGCCGGAACATCCTCTGTTCATCGGGGAGCAGGTTGCCGTGTTCATCCTTCTCGTCGGTCATCGTTTTGAATTTGATGATCTTGAACAGCCTTCCCCTGTAACCTACGCGCGTTTGCAGAAAAAACGGGGATTTCCCTGTAGAAAGTACAAGAAGTCCCGAAACGGTCAGTAGCAGCGGAAGAAGGATAATGAGAGCAGTTCCGGCAATGAGACTTCCAAGAAACGGTTTGCAGATATGTATGTACATAAGCGCCGCGGCAGAATTAGCGGATTGCAAATCCGATGTCAATAGTAATCATTAAAGAAAAATTACTTATTTAAGTTCCCCGAGTCTTAAAAAAGTAAAAAAATTTAACGCAAACCAATATTTTTAATATGTAACATAATGAAATAAAGCGGTTTACAATAAAATTTATTCTACCCTATTATTTTGATAGGATTTGCAATCCGCTGGATATTTTGTACCGGAAGGCGAAGAATTGAATAACATGTCTTTTTATAATAGAAAGAATGTTGAATTAACTTATTCAGTAAGATAGGAAGACGGAATTGGACATTGCTGTGCTTGTATTGGTTTGAAGGGGGATGGCGGCGTTTGTACAGGTAATGGAAGGAGTATGCACGGAGCCGTCAGAAGGGGAGGAGGGGACGGGCGTTTACCTGGTTTTTTCTCTCATGGAACTCTGTTTTTCGTCACCTCCAAGTAAATTCTTCTCCACCCGGCCTTCCGCCTTTTGTTTAGCCTTGAGTTGCGCGCGCGGAGTTGTTAAGATGGAAAACAGGTATGGCATTGGATGTGCAGGAGCATCATGCATTTGAGCATGGAGAGGAGCGCCCCCCGGTTTGGATAGGAATGGTGTGGGGCGTCGTGTCCCTGCTGGGCGGCGCGGCGCTGCTGGCGGCCATGCTGACGTTTGACGTGCGGGAAATAGGCTGGAGTTATTTAAACAAGTCCGGGCACGTGGTTCCCGGAACATCCAATGTGCTGGGCGTGCCGGGACTGTATGCCGCGGGAATTCTTTACTGGGCGCTGGGCGGCATGGCCTGGATGCTGGTCATCCTGCTGGAATGGTGGGGCTTTTACCGTCTGGTGCACCGTGGAAGACTGCCCCGGGGCATGGTATATGGAGGCCTTTTCCTGCTGCTGTGCGGGTGCCTGTTCCTGACGGCCGGGCATGTGCCGGGAGAGGAATGGGTGGCGCGCCACCAGGTGGCGGGGTCCGGCGGCCTGGCGGGCTATCTGCTGGGAACCAGCCTGCTGATTCCCCTGACCGGCACCTCTGCCGTGCTGGTTTTTTCCGGCCTGGGTTACCTGGCGGCCCTGATTTACGCGGCGGGCATGCACCCCCGCCCGCTGTTCCGTGCCGTGCTGCGTGAATGGCGCGTGTGGCGCATGAACCGGAAGGAGAAGAAGATGAAGCGGCGGTCCGACCAGCTTGCCAGGGAGGCAGCCCGCGTAAGGGCCAGCATGGAAGACGCTGCCCTGTCCGCCCCCAGGCCGGACCGGAAGAGCAGGGCTTCCTCATCCGCCCGCCTGCAGCGTACCGGGGACGATCTGGAAGGTTTATACAGTGAAGTCACCGCGGCGGCCCCTGCGAAGCCTGCCGCGCCCTCCCGGGCTCCGCGCACGCAGGGGCATCTTCCCCTGACGCCCAAGCCCAGGATTACCGTGGCGGAACCGGCGGAAATCAAGCCCGCGCCCAAAGAACAGCCCTTCTCCAAGCTCTCCACCCCGCCCACGGAGGAATTCCGCAATTATGAGCTTCCCCCCTTTGAACTGCTGCATTATGAGGAAAAGCCGGACGGCCCCACGGAGGAGGACAAGGATGAAATGCTGGAAATTCAGCAGAAGATTATTGATACGCTGACGACATTCCGCGTGGACGTGACGCCGGGGGATATCACCCGCGGCCCGACCATCACCCGCTATGAAGTTTATCCCGCGCGCGGCGTGCGCGTGAACACCTTTGACCAGTATGCCAAGGACATTGCGCTGGCGACGAAGGCGGAAAGCGTGAACATCGTGGCGCCCATACCTGGCAAGGACACGGTGGGCATTGAAATTGTCAACCGGAAGAAGGTGGCCGTGCCCCTGCGGGAACTACTCCAGGACCCCGGCTTCTGCTCCCCCAAGAAGAAAATACCGCTGGCTCTGGGGAAGGACGTGTATGGCCGCACCGTGATCGGGGACCTGGCATCCATGCCGCACCTGCTGGTGGCCGGGGCCACCGGGTCCGGCAAATCCGTCTGCATCAACAGCATTATCTCCTCCATGCTCCTGAAATTCCGTCCGGATGAACTGAGGCTCATCCTGGTGGACCCCAAGGTGGTGGAAATGCAGCCCTATTCCAAGCTGCCGCACCTGATCGTGCCCGTGGTGACGGACCCCAAGAAAGTGCCCAATGCCCTGCGCTGGTGCGTAAATGAAATGGAGCACCGCTACCACTGCTTTGCCAAGGTGGGCGTGCGCAACTTTGAAGCCTTCAACAAGCGTCCGCCGGACGCGCCAGCGGAAGAACCTGAAGAACCGGAAAACGGGGAGGGGGACGAGGCCCTGGCGGAAGCCGTTGCCCGGGAATTTGAATCCCAGGGGGAATGGCCTGCGGAAGATGATGATGAACTGGACCTGGATGATGACGGCGTCATCCCTGAACGCTTCCCCTACATCGTCATCATCATTGACGAACTTGCGGACCTGATGCAGACGGTGGGCGCGGATATTGAAACGAACATCGGCCGCCTGACCCAGAAGGCCCGCGCCGCGGGCATCCACCTCATAGTGGCTACGCAGACGCCCAGAAGGCAGGTGGTCACGGGGACCATCAAGGCCAACATACCTACGCGCATCGCCTTCCAGGTGGCCAGCGGCACGGACAGCCGCGTTATTCTGGACAGGCAGGGCGCGGAAAAACTGGTGGGCAAGGGGGACCTGCTGTATCTGCCGCCGGGTTCCGCCCAGGTGGAGAGGGCGCAGGGCGCCTTTATCTCTGATGACGAGGTGGAAGCCCTGGTGGCCCACTGCGCCTCCCAGGCTAGGCAGAAATTCCATGAAGAGGTTCAGAAATCCCTGGAAGAGCCTTCCCACGGGGGGGCGGACAGTCCGCTGGACGACGCGGAGGAGGAATGCTACTCCAAATGCCTGGAAGTGGCCCTCATTGAGCGCAAGGTGAGCACGTCCCTGCTACAGCGGCGCCTGAGCATCGGGTACGGGCGTGCGGCCCGCATGATGGACCTGCTGGAATCACGGGGAATCATTGCGCCTGCGGACAATACCAACCGTCCACGCAAGGTGCTGGTGGAATAAATGACAAAAAACTGCTCCCTCCCATGAAACGCTTCCTTTCCCTGCCGGTCCTGGCGGCGTGCGCGCTGCTGGGCGCCTCCTGCTCCCAGCAGGTGAAGCCTGTTAAAAAGGCCCCCCGGCCCCCGGTGTACGTGGGGAAGGTGGAGCAGGTGTACCCCAGCCACAACTATGTGCTGATCGCGCTGGCCGGGAATGTTTATGAGCCGGGCACCGTGCTGATCTCCCAGTCTCCGGGGCTGGAGGAAAACCGGAGGGTTGCCAACCTGGTCGTGACGGAGGAACGGCTGGGCCGGGCGCGCATTCCGGCGGACATACGCAGCGGCGCCGTGGAGGCGGGGGACCTGGTGTTCCTGTACCGCAACCTGGCCGCTCCGGAAAGCTCCGGGAAGAAGGATGACCAGGACCCGGACAATCCGGCCCCCAAACCGGATGAAGACAACAAGGACATTACCCCTCCGATTACCCCGGACAGCGGCAAGACGCCGGACGGCCTGCTTCCCATGCCCGGGGAGGCGCCTGTGCCTGACTCCGCGGAGCAGGAGCGCATTTCCCGGGAACGGGAAAAAATCCTGCGGGAGCTGGACAACATTCCGGGCAGGCTGGATGACCCGTGGCGCGAGGCTTTTTCCGGAAAATCGGCAGGAAAATGATTTTTTAGATTCATTCAATAAAAGCTTGTTTTTCGGCAAGTCCCCATTAGGATAATCCCGCTTACGCAACCAGATGACTAATTTATGAAATCCATCAAAGGCACAGAAACAGAAAAGAATCTCCTCAAGGCGTTTGCCGGGGAATCCGAAGCGCGCAACCGTTACACCTACTTTGCCGGTGTGGCCAAGAAAGCCGGCTATGAGCAGATTGCGGCCATCTTCCTGGAAACGGCTGACAATGAAAAGGAACACGCCAAGGTGTTTTTCAAACTGCTTAAAGACGCCTGCATTGAAGTGACCCACACTGTCTGCACGGCTCCCCTGGAATCCACGGAGGAATGCCTGCTGGCCGCCGCAGCCGGCGAGCATGACGAATGGTCCGACATGTACCCCACGTTTGCCGAAGTGGCGGACAGGGAAGGCTTCCCCGCCATTGCGGAAACCTTCCGCAAGATTGCCACCGTGGAACAGCACCATGAAGCCCGCTACCTGAAGCTGGCTGAAAACGTGCGCGACGGCAAGGTATTTGCCAAGGATAAGGAAATCCAGTGGAAGTGCCGCAACTGCGGTTACGTGCACACCGGAGCCACCGCCCCCAAGGTGTGCCCGGCCTGCGTGCATCCCCAGGCGCACTTTGAAGAACTGGCGGACAACTTCTAATCCTCCTTTCTCCAAGAACTTGATTGGGGCCGGTTTCACGAGCTGATCGTGTGATCGGTCCCGCCTTTTTTACATACGGACGCGTTACACTGATGGACAGGAAGCACACGAATACGGGATGGAGGGACTATGGCCGGCGGCTCTGGAAATTTGCCGGAAGCTACGGTCTGGGCATAGCCCTGATGCTGATACTGCTGGTGCTTACGTTTGCCGGCACGCTGCACCAGGTGCGGCTGTCCTCCTCCATGGGGACGGAAGCCGCCATAGAATCCTTCTTCGGCGCGCCGTATGTGCTGATTCCCCTGGGCGGGGAGCACTCCCTCATCTCCCTCCCGCTGCCCGGCATGGGCATCACGTGCACCCTTCTGTTCATCAACCTGCTCATAGGCGGCATGTTCCGCGTCAGGTGGACGTGGAAGCACGCGGGCATCCTGGTGGCCCATGGCGGCATTCTGCTGCTGCTGGCGGGCATCATGCTGGGCAATAAAATGACGGTGGCCGTGGACCAGGTGGAACTGCCCCAAGGGGACCGCGTGCATGAGCGGGCCCTGCCGTTTGACCTGCGCCTGAACCGCTTTGTGCCGGAATTCTATCCCGGCACCTCCAAGCCCAAATCCTATGAATCCCAGGTAACCGTCTTTCCGGAATCCGGCGGCCAGTATGACGCCGTCATCCGCATGAATGAGCCGCTGCGCCTCTCCGGCTGGACGCTGTACCAGATGAGCTGGGGGCAGGACTCCCTGCACCCCGGCAGGCTCATCTCCATTCTCCGCGCCTCCCACAATCCCCTGGAGCAAATGCCCAAATGGTCCTCCTACATCATTGCGGCGGGGCTGCTGTGGCACTTCGGCCTCGTCTTCGGAAGATACCTGCGCCGCAAGCCGGGGCAGGTTCCCGCAGGAACGGAGGCGGCCAAGGAACAGCCGGAACCGCTGGTTCCCGGTGGAAGGCGCCGCCTGCGGCTGATAGGCGTTTGCCTGCTGGTGGCCGCCATCTTCGGAGTCGGCATGCTGGCGGCCCGGCCTGCCGCTCATCTGGTTGAAGTGAAGAACTACGTGCCCTGGTCCTCCTTCCTGGTGGAACGCGCCGGGGGAATGGCCGTGCAGGATGGCGGGCGGCTGAAGCCCGTCTCTACGTATGCGGGTTTTCATTTGCTCCGGACCCTGGGCAAAAGAAGCTTCTCCATCAATACGCCGGAGGGGAAAAGGAAGCTCTCCCCGGTGGAATGGATGCTGGACTGCATGTTCCGTCCGGAACTGGCGGAGCAGTACCCCGTCTTTCTGGTCAACCGGGAAGAGGTGGTCAGTCAGCTGCACCTGCCTGACCAGGCGGACAAGCGGAAAAAATACTCCTACGCGCAGCTTGCGGAGCGCTGGCATGAAATCACCCGTGCCGTCCGGGAAATCCGGATGCTGGGGGAAGGGAGCCTCACGGAAGCCCAGAAGGAAATCCTGGCTCTTTCCCGCAACTTTGACGTGGTGCGCGGGTGGATGCTCGGCTCCCGGATCATGCTGGAAGACCCCTCCGCCATGGAACGGATGGAATTCCCCCAATGGTTCCCGTCTGCGGGCCGGAATGGGGAACACTTGTGGACGGCTGCCCCGGACAAATCCACCGGGGCCTTTCTGGCGATGGCCTCCCTGCTGGAGCGCAAGGCCATCGGCATGGAAGGGAAGGATGCGTCCGGACTGCGGATGAAGGCGGAGGGCCTGCTGCTGGAAAAACTGGCGCAGCCCAATGAAGCCGCCTCCGCCGGGGCGAGGCACAGCCTGGAAAGGGAAATCTTCTACTACCGCCTGGACCCTCTTTACGTCTCCCTGGCCGTCTTTGTAGCGGCATTCGTGTGCCTGCTGCTCTGCGCCCTCTTCCGCCCTTCCGCCAACGCTCCGCTGTGGCGGCACTGCCTGCGGCCCGGCGGGTTCAGCCTGGCGTGGCTGCTGGGAGCGGCGGGAACCGGCGTGCTTGTGGCGGCCCTGGCCATCCGCGTGATGATCACCATGAGATCCCCGGTGGGCAACACGTATGAAACCATCGCCTTCATTGCCTGCATGGGCGTGCTCTGCGCCCTGGTGGCGGAGCTGTTCAGCAAAAAAGGCATCGTGCTGGCGGCGGGGCTGGTGCTGGGGGCCCTCTCCTGCCAGATGGGCATTCTGTATGAATCCTCCCAGGCCGTGGACCACATGGACCCGCTGGTAGCCATCCTGCGCTCCAACTTCCTGCTCTCCACCCATGTCATCACCATTGTGCTGGGGTACGCGGCGGGACTGCTGGCGGCGGTGCTCTCCCATGTGTACCTGCTGGCCTCCCCCCTGCGCCTGATCGGCAGGAAAACGGAACTGTCCCTGGACCGCATGGCCTACGGCATCCTGTGCTTCTCCCTGGTATTCACGCTGGTGGGAACGGTCTTCGGCGGCATCTGGGGCAATGAATCCTGGGGGCGCTTCTGGGGCTGGGACCCCAAGGAAAACGGGGCGCTGATGATCGTGCTGTGGCAATTGGTCGTACTTCACGCGCGGAAAGCCGGGTGGCTCTCCCCCTGGCTGCTCCACTTCAGCAACGTGGTGGGCGGCGTCATCATCGCCTTTGCCTGGTGGGGGGTCAACATGCTGGGCGTGGGGCTGCACTCCTACGGCTTCACCTCCGGGCGGGACGCTCTGGACATCTTTTACTGGTCTGAGGCCGTTCTGTGCGTCCTCTTCATCATCCTGCACTACCGCGCGCTCCGGCGCGTGGACATCAGGTAGGGGAGGGAAGGACGCATTTTTCTCATTTTCTCCTTGCCGGTCCGGGTTCCCCGGTATATATTCTCGCCACCTCATGCACGGATAGCTCAGTGGTAGAGCGGCTGTTTTACACGCAGTTGGTCGGGGGTTCGAATCCCTCTCCGTGTACCAAAGATTTTCTTTTATAAAATTTAAGTAAAAGGCCGCACTCTGAATGTGCGGCCTTTTTTATTATTAAAGCATGATATAAGAAATTATTTAATGCTGGACAAGAATTGTAATGGAGGAGGTATAGGATTTTTTTAATGCCAGTGGTGGGAATTATGTTGGCAGAAGCTGATGCAATGATATGCAGTTGAAATTTGGGAATTATTATATTTTGTTTATTATAAGTACTTTATGAAATTTTGAAGCTTTCGGAAGCTGCAAAACCTTGAGGGCAAGTTTCTCAGGAAATGTTTTTCTTGAGGAATGAAATTTAAAAACACATAAAATGAATAAAATTAGGTTCATGCAAAAGTTGGCTGTTTTTCTTGCCGTGGCTGGTTTCAGTGATTGTGAATGGAGTTTTACTCTATTGCTGTTCTTTTTGATGGCATCAAACATAAAACATGTTAGTTTCAATATAAATATTAATTCAGGCAATAAGAAATCTTCCATGAAAGACAAATAAATTATACCACAAATGATTGGCGGCTATCTCAATAAAAATTGAGATAGCCGCTTATCAACTGGTTGAAAAATGAATTTGCTGCAATTTTTATTCAAACCGTTCCGTGGCATGACCGGACTCGGAAAAGATTATCATCAGGGCACACCAGGTTTCATGAAGTGTTATACTAAACACCTCCTCCGACAACAATTTGGAATATATGTGCCGGTATTCCAACCGATGAACAGGAGTAAAAAAAGCTCCGGTTCCGCAGTGAAAAAACTCCGCGATCGTTTTCCTATCCGGGAGGTGCGGCCTCGCAAATTGAAAATCAACCAGACGGTTTTCATTGAAAGAATTATATTAACGACTCAGTTCTCTGCTTCGTTAGCCCCCATTGATCAAGGGCGTCATCAAGGGAATCAAAGGAACTGTACCCCAGTTCTTCGTTCTTCATGGTCTTACTAATTACCAGATGTCCCCAGTCAACAATATAACGCGTTCCGTTCTGATCTACGTAATCCCCGGTTTCTCCCGGTACGGCTTTACACCATACCTTTTCCAACTGCCGGATTTTGGCTTTGGACGTAGACGTTCCATTCCATTGAACCGTAACAGTCCACCCGCGGTGCGTGGCTCCTTCTATGGCTGCAAGAAGCTCGGGAGCCGATTTATGATCCACATGGATTCCAATGGTCAATTCCCACGTTGCTCCAGTTATCCCGTCAGCGGACATCCGCAAGCTATTGATGATACTCAATGCGGTAGGAAGATCCAGTTGCGTCGCATGAAACGCATTCCCTCCGGCGACTATTTCCGGCAGGGTCAAATAGGCATACAGGCCATTTCCTTCGGCATCCAATGCCTGATCCAGGCCACTCTCATAAATGCTCTGGCCATTTGCATCAACCGGATAGCGGCATGTTTTCAAATTGAAATTCCAACTCATAAAATTGGTGGCGTACATGGCCTTCGGTAATGCGGAGCCGAATTCCACCATAGATTTGTTGGACATAAACGCGTTGTTGACATTAGTTACATTTTTTAGATTGTGCTTAAAATCAACCAGACCCGCGCCCTCCGCCATGTAGGACAAGAACATTACATTGCCAAAGTCCATATGAATGCGGCGGCATTTGGCAGCACCGTAAATCAATGTATCGCATGAGGTAATATTTGTTGACGATATCGTCACCTCATCAACGTCAGATTGTCTAAACATCCCAGTGCATATTGTTAAATTAGGGAATCTCCATGATGACGGGAGGCGGGTCAGCTTGGAGAGAGTGAAAAGATTAGTTCCATTTGTCAATGCGGTCAGGGCTGCTGGCTCCGGCATATCATCTGGCAAGGCGGTAATAATTGTGCCATCGCAAAAATCTCGTATAATATTTTCCCGTGTCCACTCATACTGGTAGGCGTAATAATGCGTAGCTGCCTTGTAGAGGGAGGGCAGGACATCAGCAGGTATCTGCACGGCGCCGAATGTTACAGGCCCCCCAATGTTGATGCCGCCGTTAGCATTATAGGTTCCCGTTGTCGTCAGGCTTCCTGCAAGCGTCATGTTGCCGCTCTCATCCACTTTGGGAGCAGCATTCCATTGGCTGCGCTCTTCTTCCGTAATGTGGACGGTGGCGTCCGCTTTGTGGGCGTCGAATGCTTCCGTGCTTACTTTGGAATTAACTTCAGATGCTTCAGCCTTGGAGTTCCAGGCCGTTCGTTCGTCCTCCGTGATGTGAGCGGAATTGTTTTTCTCATGCTGATAAAAATCATTCTGAGGTGTTAGTAAAATCCCGTTGATAGAGGTAATTTTATTCATGATTTCTGTTTATTGTTGTCGTTTGTAGTGAGGTAGTTGAACAACTTTGCCGCCTTCTTGTCCATGATGGTGAACTCCGGATCATCCTTGCAAGAAAAGCTTGCGCCCTCCCTGCGGATTGACTTCTTCAACGGTCAAGACTCCTCTCAATTCTTTTTCCTTTCCTCCGGATTCTGGATTTTGATTCATAGAGTGCTTACCGTAAGTGATTTACTTTTCAAGGATAAGAAAACGGTTGAAAACCACTTCGGAGAAAATCTATGCCCAGTCCGGAGAAAAATCATCCCGTGTGTAACGTTAAGACCGCAGGAATGTTACTTCGATCCAGTTTATCGGGACTGGTTTCCCGGGTTTCTTTTTAATGCCTATCCTTTCCGCTTCAATTTACTTGAACCATTATTCGGGTGCCTGGCGTTGCGGATAAAAAAGGGCTGCCTCACCTTTTGGTGGGCAGCCCCTGTTTTATGATTATATTTGAATCAGTTCCTGAATGGGCAGGAATCAGGCTCCGAAGTCCAGCGCCCTGGGTTCGCGGGCCCAGACACGGTGCTGCTTCATGGCCGTGATGAAGGGCTTCATCAGCGCCTTGGTATCCTTAGGCGTAAGCAGGCCGGGATCGTCCATGTCCTGGGGCAGGTCCGTTGCTTCCAGCATTTCACTGGCGTCACCGGGCAGGCCGATGGCCTTCAGGTGTCGGTATGCCTGGCGCAGGTGGTATTTGGCGTCTCCGTTCATCAGCAGCGTCTGAATGCTCTGCGCTCCTTCCGGGACGATGACGGCGTCAAAAAGCACGGACGGATTGCCGGACAGGGTTCCGTCCACGTGGAGGTCTTCCCCGTCCTCCGTCTTGACGGAGCCCATGTGGGGGGCGAGCACCTGGGGATGCACTCCCTCCTTGTTCAGGGCGTCGCAGATTTCATCCACGGACTTCAGGTTCACCCCGTCCGCTACGAGCAGGGAAACGCGCATGCCCTTGAGGTTGCCGTCCGGCTTGGCATACAGGCTCAGGGCCGGGTCTTTTTCCAGGCCGCAGACCGGCTTGGGAAGTTCCCGGTTAAGCTGTTCCTTCGTGAGTTCGATGCCCAGGTTCTTGGCTACCCCGGCGGCCAGGTCCGGATCAATGCGCGTCAGCAGGTCTACCACCCGTTCCCGGATGTACGGGCGCGTCACCTTGCCTACTTCAAAGCTGAAGGCGTCAATGATGTGCCTTTGCTCCACGGGAGTCTGGCTCATCCAGAACAGGCGGGGCTGGGCATAGTATTCCGCAAAGGAGGGGCTCCTGAGGCGCTCCTTGACTCCCGTTACCGGCTGGGGGCTGGTGGCAAAGCCGCCGTCTTCCGGCGGCGTTTCACGCGGCCAGTTGTCTCCGATGGAGTTGGGGTCATAATTGGCGGGGGCGGTGTCTATCTGCATGCGGTGGAAGCCGTCCCTCTGGTTATTGTGGAAGGGGCAGACGGGGCGGTTGATGGGAATCTCCGTAAAGTTGGCTCCTCCCAGGCGGTGCCGCTGGGTGTCGCTGTAGGAGAAGATGCGGCCCTGGAGCAGTGGATCGTCGGAAAAATCAATGCCCGGCACAGTATTGGCGGGGCAGAAGGCGACCTGTTCCGTTTCCGCAAAGAAGTTGTCCGGGTTGCGGTCCAGCACCATCTTGCCGACGATTTCCACGGGGACAAGCGCTTCCGGAATGAGCTTGGTGGCGTCCAGAATGTCAAAGTCGAATTGATCCGCGTCCTCTTCCGGGATAAGCTGCAGGCCAAGCTCGAATTCCGGATAGTCTCCGCCTTCAATGGATTGCCAGAGGTCCTTGCGGTGGAAGTCCGGATCACGCCCTGTCAACGCCTGGGCCTCATCCCAGATCAGGGATTTCTTGCCATACGCCGGCTTCCAGTGAAAGCGGACGAAAGTGCTTTTCCCTTCCGCATTGACCAGCTTGTACGTATGGATGCCGAAGCCCTCAATGGTTCTGTAGCTTCTGGGGATGCCCCGGTCGGACATGAGCCACATGACGTTGTGCAGTGTTTCCGGCTGGAGTGAAACATAGTCCCAGAAGGAATCATGGGCCGTCTGCCCCTGCGGCATTTCATTGTGGGGTTCCGGCTTCACGGCATGGATGAAGTCCGGGAATTTGATGGCGTCCTGAATGAAGAAGACGGGCGTGTCATTGCCCACCAGGTCATAGTTGCCTTCCTTGGTATAGAATTTGGTGGCGAAGCCGCGGATGTCCCTCACCGTATCCGGAGATCCTCTGAAGCCCTGCACGTTGGAAAAACGCACAAAGACCGGAGTCTTTTCTCCCGGATCCTGCAGAAAGCCCGCCTTGGTGTACTTGGAAAGGGATTTGTATACCTGAAAATAGCCATGTGCCCCGGAACCTCTTGCGTGAACCACGCGTTCCGGTATCCGCTCCTGGTCAAAATGAGCCATTTTTTCCAGAAAATGGAAGTCTTCAAGCAGAGAGGGGCCCCTGCTTCCGGCTTTAAGTGTATTTTGGTCATTGGCTATTTTTACTCCCAGGTTGCTTGTAAGGGGCTGGTTCATGCCGTTGGAGCGCATGGTGTCCAGGTCCTTGGTTTTTTCCGTAGTGTTGTCCGGCATTTTCATGGAGCCGGGGGCGGAGGGTTCCGCGTTGGGCGGCGTAGGCTTGGGGGTGGGCTTGATCAGCTCCGGGTCAATAGTATCTGTATAGTGGGGTTCCGCTTCCGTTCCATCCGGAAAGGGGGCGTAGCGTTCTTCCATTTGCTGGGTCTTTTTTTTCATTGGTTTGTCCCTTGATGTGTTTGAATTTTTACATGGGTTGAGGATTGGACCCTGTTTTTCCGCGGGATGTTCCGGCCGGTTTTGTCAGTCCGGTACGGAAAAGATGATGGAGAATCCGGAAAAGGCGCTTGAAGGGAATGATTTAAGTTGCGGGGAACGGAAGGCGTGGATCACCCCTGTTTTTATTGGCATGCGTTCCTGCCCACAGCTTATTTCCTGCGCCCGGGTTCCTTTTTATCTGGCCGCAAGTCTTGCGGCTTTTCTTCAGGTTTTACGCGGGCAGGGGCGCTTTTCCGGCAGGGACTGCTTTTAACCACGGAAGTCCAGGTGAGATTCTCCGGAATGGACTCGACTTGAAGGAGTAGTATGCTAAAAAATGAACTTTATGAAGAAAGCGTGTTTCATTGGACTCGTGTTCCTGCCTGTGATGGGAGCGGCTCAGGAGGCCGGGAACAACCGGGATGTGGCCGTGGAGGTTCAGGCGGCGTTTGGCAAGCCTCCGCGCTCCCTGCATCTGGACCCGGTGGAAAGCCTGGTTCTTCCGCAATACCCGGACGCCCCTGCCGGACTGGTCAGCCGGGTGCATTTGTATGTGGACAAGGCCCATGGGTCTGGTGAAAATTCCCTCTATCTGGTGGCGGAAATGAATTACCGCGGAGAGGATGAGGACCAGCCCCACATTGTCGGGATATTCGCCGGTTCCAGGGTGGGGGAGGATCCGGCCCTGCGGCTGTCTGATCTGGATGGGGACGGCATGCCGGAGCTGCTCCTGGTTCATGAGGCCGGAGCCGGGGCCTTTCATTTGCGTGTGTTCCGCATTTCACAGGTGGCGCATGCCGGAGATTCCCGGAGCTGCATCACGGCCTCCCCCATGTTGAAGCAGGTCGGGTGCATCATCGCTTCACTGGGTACCGTTGCCGTGGAGGAGGACGGCGCCGTGGTGTCCCGGTGTTATACGGATGAATCCCGCCGCCGGCTCATGGTGCGGAAGTACCGTTTGAACAAGGGGGAGGATGAAATAAAGCCGGAGGGGCCGGAAGAGGTGAAAGCCGCGGGGCCTCAAAAGCGGCGCCGGAATTCTCCTGAACACGGGAATGGATAAAATCCCCTGCATACGTAAATGAACCGGAGCTTCCACAAATTTTCATAGACGCGGGGAATAAATAGGTTATGATTTTTTTGTCAATGGGGTTACCGGAGGGGTCATTCCTGCTGCGCGGCGCAGGCTTTTCCGGTACGGAACATTTTTTATTAGTTGTTAACAGGTTATGACGGTGCAAGAAATAGCTGAACAGAGTTTGAAGAGCCTTCTGGCTTCACTGGGTTTTTCCGCGGATATTGAAATAACGGAGACGGACGGCATTATTTGCCTGAACATTTCTTCCCCGGATTGCCAGTATATCATTGGCGGAGACGGGGACAGGCTGGACGACCTCCAGTACCTGGTCAACCGCATGGTCCAGCGGAAAATGGAGGAGGCCCCCCGCGTGAAGGTGGACTGCGACCATTACCGGGAACGCAATGAGGCGCGCCTTTTGGAAAAGGCCCGTTCCCTGGCGGAGCGCGTGCAGGAGAGCGGCAAGCCCATGAAAATGCAGCCGCTGAATGCCTACCACCGCCGCCTGGTGCACAATGCCCTTCAATCCATGGAAGGCATTGCCACGGAATCTGAGGAAGGTGACGGCCGCTACAAGCGCATCACCATCCGGCGTGCCTGAAGTCCGGTTACGTTCATGAGGGCTGCAGCGGTAATAGCGTCCGCCTGTCTGGCGCTGGTGACGGCGGTTCCGGGCCGTGCGGAAACGGAGGATGCTCCCGCCCCCTGTGCTGCGGCTTCCTTGCCGCCGCCCCCTGTGCTGGTGGTATACGGTTCTGCGGACCCCGGAGCGGCGGAAGCCCGCTGGGTAAAGGCGCTCCGTGCGGGCACGGAAGAACGCCGCATGCTGGACGGGAAGGTGCGTGACGTGCAGTTTGTCACGGTTCCTAAGCGTGCCGCCCTGAAAGACTGGGAAGAGGGCGGCAGCCTGTCCCGCGCTGCGGTGCATGGCGTTCGGGTGCTCCCCACGGTGGTTTTTCTTGATACCCGGGGGCGCGTGTTTGATGTGATGGAAGGCGGGGCGGATGCCGCCTCCCTCCCGGGGAGGATTGCCCAACTGGCGGAGAAGGCGCAGCGCGTGCGCCCCGTCACCGTGGTGAATGATGTTCCGAAGGGCGGAGAGCCCGCGGAGGAAGCCGCCGCCATTTGCCGGGCTCTGGAGCAGGTCCCGGCGGAAGCCTGGTTCCGGGACTATCCGGGAACCATGAAGCGCCTGGAAAAGCTGGACTGTAAAGTTCCTGCCTTCCTGAACGCCCGCGCTGCGGCGCTCCGGCTGGAGAAAAACCGGGAAACGGCTGATCTGCTCTGTGAATCCTTCCGGGCCAGTGAAGCCCCTGCCATCCGTAAATGCCTGGAAACATGGCGGAACAGGGCGGCTGATCCTTCCTTGGCCGTGGAGGAGCGGCAGTTGCTTCTGCTGTCCATGGTGCATCCCCTCTGGGTCCGGCTGGAGGAATCCCTGTACCGGGACGGCCACAATGCGGAGAGTGAGGAGGCCTTCAACCGGGCGATTGCCGTGCTGGAGGAAGTGCGGGACATGGACCGCTCCAGCGTTTGCGGCAGGCGGGCGCACCAGCTCCGGGAGGAGCTCAGGAGGGCGCGGCTGGCTGCCGCCCGGTATGATTGAACCGGTTTTCCCGTAAATTCCGGAACCGGACAGGAAGGGGGCCCGGCTCCCTCCACGGAATCAAGGAGTGCGTTTTTTCTTCCTGATTCTCCGCCCCACAGGAAGGGCCGGGCAAATTGGCTTGATTTTGCCCATGCCAGGGGCTAGTCTTCGGACCGTTATGACAGATTCATCCATCCCGGACATGATGGCGGCGGCCAGCCGTGACAAATGGACTGACCAGCAATTGGCCGCCAAGGCCGTAGAACTGGCGGAATCCATTCTGAAACAATCCAATGCCGGGATGCGCAGGAAGGAAAAGAAGCAGGCGCAGCAGATGGAGCGCATGATGAATGATCCGGCGGGCAAGGCATTTACGCTGGCGCTGGCGGACCGCGTATTCCGCCCCTCCTCCTCTGCCCGTGGCGCGGAACTGTTCCGGTACCTGCTGGACGGCTACGGCATCCCCAGGTACCTGTCCGCCACGGACCGCCTGGCCATGAAGCTGGGAGGCAGGTTTTCCGCACAATTTCCGGGCGTGGTGATGCCCATGATTACCAGCCAGCTGAGGAAGGAAAGCTCCAACGTCATTCTTCCGGCGGAGGACGGGAAGCTGCATTCCCACCTGCGGCGCAGGCGCAAGGCCGGCATCCGGATGAACATCAACCAGCTGGGAGAGGCTATTCTGGGTGAGAGCGAGGCCCATCACCGCCTCCAGCAGGTCGTGGACCGCCTGGGGGACAAGGACTGTGAATACATCTCCGTCAAGATTTCAGCCATTTTCAGCCAGATTCATCTGGTTGCCTTTGAGGAAACCGTCAAGCTCATTCAGGAGCGCCTGCGCATCCTGTACCGGGCGGCCATTACGAATGCGGTGACGCTGCCGGACGGCTCCAGAAAGCCCAAGTTCGTGAACCTGGACATGGAGGAGTACCGGGACCTTCACCTCACGGCGGAAGCGTTCAAGCGCACGCTGATGGAGGAGGAATTCATGCATCTGGAAGCCGGGATCGTCCTTCAGGCCTACCTGCCGGATTCCTGGGAAGAACAGATGAAGCTGTGCGCCTGGGCGAAGGAACGCGTGGAGCAGGGCGGCGCGCGCATCAAGATACGCCTGGTGAAAGGCGCCAACCTGGCAATGGAGAAGGTAGAGGCCTCCATGCATGACTGGGCGCAGGCCCCGTACGGCACGAAGGCCCAGGTGGACGCCAACTACAAGAGGATGCTCCATTACGGCTGCATGCCGGAGAATGCCAGATACGTGCAGTTCGGCGTGGCCTCCCACAACCTCTTTGATCTGTGCTATGCCATGCTCCTGCGTGAGCGGGAAGGCGTGCGGGATTACGTGGAATTTGAAATGCTGGAAGGGATGGCGAACCACCAGGCGCGCGTCATCCGCCAGGCGGCGGACGGCCTGCTGCTGTATGCGCCCGTGGTCCTGAAGGAAGACTTTCACAGCGCGATTGCGTACCTGGTGCGGCGGCTGGATGAAAACACCAGTGAGGAGAACTTCCTGCATGACCTCTTTGGCATGACGCCGGGTTCCCGGAGCTGGGAAGCCCAGAAAAAGCGGTTTTTAAAGGCCTGCCAGGAAAAGGACGAGGTGAAGTACGGCCCCAACCGCACGCAGAACCGCGCCGCGGACCCCGTACAGCCCACGCATTACCGGGATGCCTTTGCCAATGAACGGGATACGGACTGGTCCCTGAGGCAGAATGCGGAATGGATCAACGGCCTGATTGCCGCGGAAAAAGAAAAATCCGGGGAGGAGATTCCCCTGGTTGTCAACGGGGAGGAAATCACCACCAACCTGTGGGGCGTGGGCCGCGACCCGTCACGCCACAATGAAGTTTCCTACAAATTCGCGTATGCGGACTTTGACCAGATTGAACGCGCGCTGGACACGGCGGACAAGGCCCGCTCCTCCTGGGCTTCCAAAAGCGTCAGTGAGCGTGCTGAAATCCTGCACCAGGCGGCGCAGGAACTGT
This sequence comes from Akkermansia muciniphila, assembly GCF_002884975.1. Taxonomy (NCBI): domain Bacteria; kingdom Pseudomonadati; phylum Verrucomicrobiota; class Verrucomicrobiia; order Verrucomicrobiales; family Akkermansiaceae; genus Akkermansia; species Akkermansia muciniphila. The sequence goes on from NZ_PJKB01000001.1 coordinate 435,297, forward strand.
CCAGAATCCGCGGTGAGGCCATTGCGGCCATGGTACGGGACGCTGGAAAGGTGCCCACGGAGGCGGATGTGGAAGTAAGTGAGGCCATTGACTTCTGCCGCTATTATGCGGAAGGGCTGGACCGGGACGGCATGAATGACGGCGTGGAAATGACCCCGCTGGGCACCGTTTGCGTGATGTCTCCCTGGAACTTCCCCTTCGCCATTCCTACGGGGGGAATCGCCGCCGCGCTGATGGCGGGGAACACGGTGGTGTTCAAGCCGTCGGAGCTGGCCGTTTACACGGCCTGGCAGATTGCCCAGGCCTTCTGGCGCGCCGGGGTGCCCAGGAACGTGCTTCAGTTCATGCCGATGCCGCGCAATGAAATTTCCCACAAATTCCTGATGGATCCGCGCCTGAACGGCATCATCATGACGGGCTCCTACCGCACCGGGAAGATGCTGCGCGGCCTGCGGCCTGATCTGCGCGTACTGGCTGAAACCAGTGGAAAAGACGCCATGGTCATTACCGCCACGGCGGACCCGGACCAAGCCGTGAAAGACCTGGTAAAGAGCGCCTTCGGCCACTCCGGGCAGAAATGCTCCGCCGCCAGCGTGGCCATTGTGGAAGCATCCGTTTATGACAACCCGGGCTTTCTGCGCCAGTTGAAGGATGCCGCCGCCAGCCTGAAAGTGGGCGGCTCCTGGGAGGTCAACTCCGTAGTGACCCCGCTCATCAAGGAGCCGGAAGGCAACCTGCTCCGGGCGCTCACGCAGCTGGAACCCGGGGAGGAATGGCTGCTCAAGCCGGAACCCTCGGAAGACAACCCGTGCCTGTGGTCGCCCGGCATCCGGCTGGGCGTGAAGCCGGGAAGCTGGTTCCACCAGACGGAATGCTTCGGCCCGGTGCTGGGCATCATCCGCGCGGAAAACCTGGAAGAAGCCATTGACATTCAGAACGACTCCGAATTTGGCCTCACCGGAGGCCTCCAGTCCCTGGATGAACGGGAAATCGCCCTCTGGAAAAGCAAGGTGCAGGTGGGCAATGCCTACATCAACCGCGTCATTACCGGAGCCATCGTGCGCCGCCAGCCGTTCGGCGGGTGGAACCACTCCTCCATGGGGCCCGGCTCCAAGGCCGGGGGCCCCAACTACCTCACCATGCTGGGAAGCTGGGAGGAAAAGGCGCTCCCGCAGAAACTGCGCACGCCGGGGGAACGCATTACCGGGCTGGTGGAAAAGCTGTGCTCCGAACTGCCGGACTGCGCCAAGCGCATCCGTTCCGCCGCGGGCTCCCAGGCCAAATGGTGGATGGAGGAATTCGGCGTGGAGCATAACCCCTCCCATATCTACGGGGAAAACAACACATTCCGTTACGTACCCGTGAAGGGGATACTGGCCCGTGTGGAAAACATGTCTGACGATGATGCCGCCATCCTGCTGCTGGGCGCGAAACTGTGCGGAGCGGCCCTGCACCTGAGCGTGGAGGAAGGCCATCCCTGGATTCAGAAAATGAACGGCTACTATGCCTCCCTGACGGTAGAGACGGAAGCCGAGCTCATCGACCGGATGCCGGAGGCAGCCCAGGGCGTGCAATTCCTGCGCGGAACGGGCATCTCCGAGACCCTGGCGAACGCCGCCCGCGCCCGTGACGTGGAAGTGCTGGACCGCCCGGTGCTTGCCAACGGACGCCTGGAACTGCTGGGCTACTTCCGGGAACAGGCCGTCTCTGAAACCGTCCACCGCTACGGCAACCTGATTCCGCCTCCCGGCAGTTTCAAGACGGCCGGGGCGTGAAAAACTGCCGGGGACGGGAAGAAAGAAAAGCGTATGGGAACGCCGCAGGCCCCTGCGGCGCTCCTTGTGCCTGTTGGATGGGAAAGACCTCTTAAAACAACAGGACGTGCAAGCTTCCCCGCTCGTCTTCCACTGTTTTTTCTCTTTTTCCCTGCTTCCGCCGCTGCCGGACGCCTGTTTCCGGGAGCCTCTTGTTTCTTTTCCCCATTTTGTGATAGAACGTTTCCGGAAAACGGGTATATTTTCCGGAACGTCTGCAACGCTGCGGCGCTTTTTCTATCACACTTCCATGAGCACCAACCAACCATTGAACTCACACGGCAGCCACATCGCATGGGTTGACTTCCTGCGCATCCTGGCCTGTTTCCTCGTTGTCCTGGCCCATTGCTGCGACCCGTTCGTAGGCAGTTTTGACGGCACGTTCAACTTCAAATCAGCCGTCTTCTGGGGCAGCTTTGTGCGTCCCTGCGTCCCGCTCTTCGCCATGATCTCCGGCGTGCTGCTCTTCCCTGTCACCATGGAAATGGGCGCTTTTTATGCCAGGCGCCTTAAAAGGGTGCTGATTCCGCTCATCGTGTGGTCCCTGCTGCTTCCCCTCTTCTACTTCGGCTACTTTGCCGCAGGCGTGCAGACCGCCAGCCCCAACATCGTGATGGACACCTACACCTGGAGCGCCACCGTCCAGAAGCTGTATACCTTCCTGTTCAACTTCAACTATGACACCACCCCCCTGTGGTACGTGTACATGCTGGTAGGCCTGTACCTCTTCATGCCCATCATGAGCGCCTGGCTGACGCAGGCCAAAAGAAAAGACGTGAAAATCTTCCTGGGAATCTGGATATTCAGCATGACCCTCCCCTATATCCAGATGCTGGCTCCGGCGCTGGGTTATGAAGGCAATTACGGCAACATGGGCATCCTGGGCGTTTGCGACTGGAACCCGTACGGCATGTTCTATAACTTTTCCGGCTTCCTGGGGTACATGGTGCTGGCCCATTATCTGGTTAAATACCCCCTTGACTGGAGTTGGAAAAAGATGTTCGCCATCACCGCCCCCCTGTTCCTGGCTGGTTTTGCCATCACATTCTTCGGCTTCCTGGAAACCCAGAAACACTTCCCCGGCCAGTACTCCAAGCTGGAAGTCATCTGGTACTTCTCCGGCATCAACGTCTTCATGATGACCTTCACTATCTTTGCCATCATCAGCAGGCTCAGGATCAAGCCGCGTCCGTGGCTGGGCAAATTGGCGGCGCTGACCTTCGGCGTGTACCTGTGCCACTTCTTCTTTGTCCAGTGCTCCTATGACTTTGTGAACTTCATCGGGCTGGGCGGCCTTCCCGTGGCAGTGAAGATTCCCCTGCTGGGCTGCATGGCCTCCGCCATCTCCGTGGTGCTGGTATGGCTGTTGAGCCTGAACAAGTGGACGCGCAAGAGCATCATGTAAAAGTTCGGATGTTTTCCCAAAGGCGCTTCAGGACGGCAGCAATGCTCCTGAAGCGCTTTTTGTATGAAGGGGCGGGGAAAACGGTATTCCCGGGAAAAGGACTGTGTAAAATTCTGGACGGAGGAAAAGGCGCGGGTTAGGATGCCCCTGCATCGTGCACAGGCCCAGGTTGCCGGAGACGGTTGCTTTTTACAGAAGAAAAAGCATAGTGTCCGGTCTCCCTTGCGCCAACCCCAAGCTCACAGGAAATTCCCGGGACACCGGCGATTCCTGTAATCCGTTGGGAATCATATCTTGACAACAATGATCTCTTTTTTACGGCCTGGAATCCATGCATAGGCATGGGAGGTTGGCGCAAAACGCTCACGGCGTTATTGATAATCAACCTGTAAACCCCCAGGCTGTCGCACCCTCACGGGTGCGTGGATTGAAACACGGGGAAGCCCTCCCCGTCATCCATATCTGCCCGTCGCACCCTCACGGGTGCGTGGATTGAAACTTGAAATCATCCAGCATTAAGGGAGTGATGCGGGTCGCACCCTCACGGGTGCGTGGATTGAAACATGCCGCCGGGATGGCAATCGTGGATGAAATGTTGTCGCACCCTCACGGGTGCGTGGATTGAAACTTCTTGAATATCTCGCCACGCAAGAAGCCATCCCGTCGCACCCTCACGGGTGCGTGGATTGAAACTACTGTAGCACTTCCGTAACCGATATACCCAGAAAGTCGCACCCTCACGGGTGCGTGGATTGAAACCAGCCATCACTGCCTTCTTTTGGACTCTGAATTTGTCGCACCCTCACGGGTGCGTGGATTGAAACCGGAACGGCTGGGAGGCGTTGCCGTTTACGCAGTGTCGCACCCTCACGGGTGCGTGGATTGAAACTGGTGTAACAAGGCCGGGGATCAGTTGGCGCTGAGTCGCACCCTCACGGGTGCGTGGATTGAAACAGAGGAATGGGCTTTGCCCCTTGCGCCCGGTCATGTCGCACCCTCACGGGTGCGTGGATTGAAACTTTATACGTTAAAGTTAAAGGATTTTTGAACATTGTCGCACCCTCACGGGTGCGTGGATTGAAACCTCTAAGCAAGGGGCACAACAACTAATAAAAAGTCGCACCCTCACGGGTGCGTGGATTGAAACATGGAGAACATGGACCAGCTGCTGACACGCATGGGTCGCACCCTCACGGGTGCGTGGATTGAAACTTGAAATCGGAAGACTCACTTGACTCCTTAAAGGTCGCACCCTCACGGGTGCGTGGATTGAAACCATGTCGGAAAAACGGATGACTCCGCCTTGGCCGTCGCACCCTCACGGGTGCGTGGATTGAAACATTACCAACCGAGAAAATGCAGCCTTGATGCGGGGTCGCACCCTCACGGGTGCGTGGATTGAAACTAAAACTTTATAAAAGAATTGTAACTGCCTATAGTCGCACCCTCACGGGTGCGTGGGTAAAACACGCTGCAGGAACAAGGAACCGTGCGGAAAGCCAATGCCATTGGGAGGCTTTACCAGTCGGAGAATGCATGCCCGGCAGCGCAGGTATGACAGGACGGCGGCGCGGACCATATTGCGGCGGCATGTTCCGCGTGGTTCTTTTTTGATATGAAAGTTCTTTTATTATGAGCGTGTTGTGTAAAATTTACGTATCCGTTGTTTAACGCTGGACCGGGAGAACTGGCTGAGCGGGAGCCGGGATGAATGAGGGAAACGTCCTCATTCTTGATCTTTTTTCCACGAATGCTGTCAAAGGTTTATACAGTATGAACGTGCACGATCAGGTAGAAAGAGTAGCGGCAATGGAACATTCAGTGATTTTTCCGGACCATCGGAAGGTTTGCGCCCTGGGGCAGGGAACCTGGAAGATGGGAAAATCAGCCTTAAGGGAGGCTGAAGAGATCAGGGCGCTGCGTGCCGGCATCGAGCTGGGCATGAGCGTGGTTGACACGGCTGAAATGTACGGAAACGAGGATCTGGTGGGCGCGGCGATCCGCGGATTGCGCGACCGTGTTTTCCTCGTCACCAAGGTGCTTCCGGGCAATGCCAGCAGAACCGGAACGAAGGCCGCCTGTGAACGCAGCCTGAAGAAGCTGAAGACGGATTTTATTGATTTATACCTGCTTCACTGGGGCGGCCCCCATCCCATTGAAGATACGGTGGCTTCCATGCTGGAGCTACAGCAGGAGGGTAAAATAAAGTCATGGGGCGTCAGCAATATGGATGTAGCGGAGATGGAACGGTTTTATGCCGTGCCGGGCGGAAAGAGCTGCGCGGCCAACCAGATTCTTTATAATTTATCCCACCGCGGCGTGGAGTATGATCTGCTGCCCTGGTGCCGGGAACGCCATATTCCCGTAATGGCCTATTCTCCGGCGGATGAAGGGCGTTTGTGCTCCCATCCCGTTCTGGTGGAGCTGGCCCTGAAGCATGAGGCCACCCCGGTGCAGATCGCGCTGGCCTGGATTATGCGGATGCCCGGAATGATTGCTATTCCCAAGGCCGGTTCCGTCACGCATGTGCAGGAGAATTACCACAGCCTGTCCATTAAGTTGACTGCGGGGGATTTGGAGCTGCTGGACGAGGCTTTTCCGCCTCCGGGCAGGAAAGTTCATCTGGATTCCTGGTAACCCCATGCCGCCGTCCGGTTGTGAGTGAAGCGGGATGGGCGGGTTTTCCCGCTATTCCCCTTCACTGTTTTTTGTTTAAAGCGGTTGGATTTCCGGCATTCCCGGATTTTTCCCCCTCCTGATACTTCCGCCTTGGTTCCCCCATCCGCCCGGAAATGGGGAGAAGAAAAGACGGAAGCTCCCGTGAAGGCGGCTTTTGGGCATCAGGGCATCTCCCGGTTCTTCAGTGCGCCGTTGCCGTGTGCTTGCAACAACTCCGTTCAGGCATGGACAAAGGCCGTTCTTCCGGAAAGCCTGGTGTCCGGTAGAACGGCCTTTTGCAAGGGGGGAAGGGCGGGAGGCTACAGCGGCTGGGCGTCCGTCCTGGGAATCCAGACGGGCGTGTTCTGGAAGGTGCTGGCGTAGTACCAGGAGCCGCGTTCCGCGCGCAGGATAAGCGGAGTGGATTCCGGAAGGGTGATGATGGCCGGGCTGGCCAGGTCCGCCGCGTGCCTGCCGGGCGTCTTCTGCGTGACGATAAGGAGGCGGTCCGCCGGGATGGATTCCGGCGTTTCAGGGTACATGATGTAGTTCATGATGGCCGCCACGGTGACCAGGCCGCTGAGTGTGGCCAGGATGGTCAGCAGCGCCCCGTGCCTGCGGGTAACGGTCAGGAGGGCCAGGAAGGTGAGCATGACCGCCCCGGAAAGGATGGAGACCGGGCCCAGCGCATCATGGCTGAGGTAGGTGAGCCACTGGTTTTCCGTGGTGTCCGGCGGCAGGATGGCTCCCTCCTTGCGTTCAATGAATTTCAGGTTGTACCTGGCTTCCGTGAAGTATGGGGAGAGCTCCAGCGCGCGGCGGTAGTTGAGGGCCGCCAGTCCGGGCTTATTCATGCGGTAGTAGGCGTTGCCGACGCCGAAGCAGGCATAGGCGCGTTCCGCCCTGGAGAGGTCCGGGTTGGAGCTTTCCCTGCTGAAGTAGTCCGCGGCTTTTGCGTATTCCCCCTGCTCATAGGCCTGTACGCCCAGATTGTCCGTTTCCTCCGCGTTTGCGGCTGTTCCGGCCAGGGACAGGGCCAGGACGGCAGCCATGATGAGCACGGGAAGCTTGGCGATGGCTTTTTTAATGGAGTGCAGCATGTTCTGGCGTTCCGCATGGGGCAGTTCGTCCGCGGAGCCGGAAGGCTTGAACGCCCTGTCATCCCGGAGCTGAAGGATCGTTTTCATTTCTTCATTCTGTTTGGAGGGCGGAATGTAGCTTTCAATGAAGTTGCCCGCGGCGCGCAGGAATTCCGTGGAGCTGGCGTGGCGCGGGGTGGAGGCGAGCCTCCTGAAGGAGCGCATGCGTTCCCTGGCCGTGAAGCTTTCCTTCTGGACTTTCCGGATGTAGCGGATGAGGGCCATGCCCAGCAGGACGACGGCGGGGATGTAAGCCAGGAAGTACCATCCCCAGTGGGCCGGGGCGGTCAGGGCATTCATGACGGAGGCGGGCATGAGGCCGTAAATGTCCGTCATGTCCGCTACCGGAATGGTGCCCGCGGGGGGAGGAGTGGCGGGCGCAGCGGCTCCGGCCGCCGCTCCGGTGATGGCGGAGGCCTTCCATTCCAGGGGAATGGGGGCGGTGGTTACGGTTTTGTACTGTTGAGTGCTGGGGTCAAAAAAGGTGAGTTCAAAGGGTGGGATGGCATCCGTCTGGGCAATGGGGCGCAGCATTTGCTGGAATTCCACGGTTCCCTGGATGGTGCGGGTGTTCTGGCCCGGGTCCAGTTTGTTGGGCGGGTAGAGCTTCCAGTTGGAGGCGTCCGTGAGGGAAGGGCAGGCGATGCTGTGGATGTTGCCCGTGCCCGTCACCTTGATCTTGACGGTGATGGGTTCATTGGCGCTGAGGTCCCGTGCATCCGTGCTGGAAGAGATGCGGAATTCCCCTACGGCATTGGTGAAGGAGGCGGGAGCTCCCTCCGGGAGTTCCTGCGCCGTGATTTTTACTTCCGGAATGGACATTTCCACCAGTACTTCCGAGCGGATGAAGTTGGCGATGAGGGGATCCGCCTCCGGCAGCGTGGCGCGGGCCGTGACGGTGCCTGCCGCGGTGACTTGTCCTGCGCGCAGCGGGAACAGGGTGCTCTGAAAGGTCATGACATTCCAGTTCACGCCTTTGTAGAGCACGGAGCCGCGGGGCTGCCCGCGGAGCAGTTCCACCAGCGTGGGTTCAAAGCGCCAGGTGGCCAGGTTGGAGGTGGTGATGGTTGGGGCGGTGTATTCCAGGATGTATTCCGGAGCGTATATTTTCAGTTCGCAGCGGTCCGGCTGGTGCACGTAGGGCTTCTGGTTGTCCACATGCCACAGCATGCCGTATGGCACAGTGGTTCCGTTCATGTTCAGCGTGTTCCACTGGATGGCGCTGTACGGGTAAACGGTCAGCGTCTGGGGAAGCGTGGTATAGGTGCGCCCGTTGTTGGCCTGGAGGGTCAGGGAGGGGATTTCCACGGTGCCCACTTCATCCGGCGTGACTTCAATAGCCATCAGGAAGGCGGACTGGTTGGGGGACCCGGGCCAGCGGATGTAGTTGCCCTGGCTGACCCAGCGCAGGCTGGCCCCCTTCACCCTGGGGAGCGGGTCCTGGCGGGCGATGCTGCCGTCCGTCAGGATGATGAACAGGCGGGTCTGTTCTCCCGGCACGACGGCGTCAGACAACCAGGTGGTGACCACCTGCTGCGCCATGGCCGTTACGGCCATGCAGAAGAAGAGTGAAAGAATGGCGAACAATTTTTTCATGATGTTGCGGGGGTGTTTGAAGGGTTTTAATAATGAAGGAAATGAGGGTTAATAGTCCTTGTCCGGGGGGATTTCCGGGGAGCGCTGGGGAACGGGGCAGCCGGGTTCAATATCCCTGCGTTCCATCAGGATAGCCCTGGCTTCACGGCGTTCCTTTTCCTCCTTGCTTTCCTTTTGCGTGGCTATTGGTACGGGCTTGTCCCCTTCCGGGCGCGGCTGGGGCTGCGGCTGTTCCGCTCCCGGCGTTTCAGGCAGCTTGTCTTTTTCCGGAGAGGAGGGCAGCGGGGCGTTTTTCATCTCATTCCGGTCCCCCTGGTTTTCCCGGCCCTGGGCGTTGTCCTTGTCCTGCTGGTCCTTGTTTTGCTGGTCCTTGTTTTGCTGGTCCTTGTCCTGCTGGTCCTTGTCCTGCTGGTCCTTGTTCTGCTGATCCTTGTTCTGCTGATCCTTGTTCTGCTGATCCTTGTTCTGCTGATCCTTGTTCTGCTGATCCTTGTTCTGCTGATCCTTGTCCTGCTGATCCTTGTTCTGCTGATCCTTGTTCTGCTGATCCTTGTTCTGCTGATCCTTGTTCTGCTGATCCTTGTTCTGCTGATCCTGCTGCTCTTGTTGTTTTTTCTTTTCTTCTTCCAATTTCTTCTTTAATTCCTCAAGCTGTTTGCGGTATTCGTCCAGCGCCTTGTCGTAACGCAGCATGTCTTCCCTGTTGGCAGCGGCTCCTTCATGAGAACGGTAAGCATTAATGGCATCGTCAAAACGTTTGACGGCTTCCTTGACGTGTTCTTTTGCCACGGGAATTTTTGCCAGCCGGGCGTCTATTTCCTTGATCTGGTCATCAATGGAGGAGGATTGGGGCTTCGGTTGTTCCTCTTCCGGCCCGGAGAAGGTCATGGTTTTCCTAGCCTGGGCGGCTTCCAGGTTGCCAAGGTTGAAGTGGGAGTCCGCCTGGAGGCTGGCTTTGGGAGAAAGGAGCGCCCGGGAGAAGGCTTCAGCGGCTTCCTTGGCGTTGCCCTCCTTCCGTTCCAGCCAGCCTTTGGCGAATTCCAGCGCCTGGCGCGTTTCTTCCGCCAGGTCCGGTGCGGAAAGCATTCCGTCAATGGCGTTGACTGCCTCCTCCGTTTTTCCCGTGCGCAGCAGGTCCGTGACGTTATCCAGGGCGCTCGTGTCCGCACGCGCCTCTGTGCCCAACAGTCCGGCGGAGAGCAGGAGCATGGCTCCCAGGGCGGCCATGCCGCGGCGCCCGGAACGGCGGAAGGAGCGCCAGCGGGTGCCGGCAAGAAGGGTGAGGATCAGGCAGATCAGGGCCGGAACGGCAAAGATGACGTAACGGTCATTCGGCACGCGGCGCACTTCCTCCCGCCCCTCCGTGACGTCCAGGCGGTCCGCAATGTCCTTGACGAAGCGGTTGAGCGCGGCTCCGTCGGAGAGCTGCACATACTGGCCGTCCGTCTGCCGGGCCAGGTATTGCAGGCTTTCCGGATTGAGCTTGGAAACGACGTGCTGGCCGCGGCGGTCGCGGTAAAGGCCGGAGGGGGATTGTTCATCCGGAATGGTGGTACCGATGGTGGTGCCGATGCCCGCCGTGACGATGATGAGTTCATGCTGCCTGGCGGCTTCCGCCGTCTTGTAGGTGATGTTGACGGTGTCTTCACCGTCGCTCAGGATGACCAGGGCATTTCTGGCGTCCGCCTCCTTGTCCCGCTTGAAGGTCTGGAGGGCCAGCCGAACGACGTTTTCCAGGTTGGTTCCCCCCTGGGAGACCCAGCCGAATTGAAGCTGTTCAATGGTTTCCTTCAGCGCGTTGTGGTCATGGGTGAGGGGCATGAGCAGAACGGCGTCCCCGGAGAAGATGATGATGCCGAAGTTGTCCCCCGGCAGGGCGTCCAGCAGGTCATAGGCGGCGGTTTTAGCCCTTCCCAGGCGGGTGGGGGAGGCGTCCTTGCTGAGCATGGAGCGGGAGCAGTCAATGGCAATCAGGATGTTGCGCGATTTGGGAATTTCCCTTACCTCCGTGTATCCGTCCACCGGGCGCGCAACGGAGAGGATGGCGAAGATGGACGCCAGCACGGCAAAGATGACGGGGAGCACCCGGTGCCAGGTGGCCGGAGCGTGAACCAGCTCCTGCCGGTATTCCGGGGAGACGAGCACTTCCCATTTTCTGGAACGGCGGCGCCACAGCCACCAGGCCGCCGCCGCGAGCAGGGCGGGGAGGATAAGCGCGTACAGAACGTAGGGATAAAGGAAGGTCATGGCGGGGAAGGGATGGTGTTACGGCGCGGGGGCGGGTTTGAGCACTTGCAGGGAGAGGCCCAGAAGCGTCAGCGCGGCGCCCGTGACAAGGAAGTACATGAAGTATTCCTCAATGTGGCGGACGGTCTGCACCTTGGCCTCGCTTTTTTCCAGCTTGCCGATGGAGGTGAACGCCTTGTTGAAGGAGGCCATGTTGGTGGCCCGGAAGTGTTCCCCGCCCGTAATCTGGGCTATTTTCCGCAGGGTGGGTTCATCAAATTCACTCTGCACCACCATGCCGTTCGCCAGGGTGCCGTCTTCCGTGCCCACGGCGATGGTATAAATCTTGATGCCCAGCTTGGCCGCGTTTTCCGCCGCCACCAGCGGGGATATCTGGCCGGAGTTGGAAGCGCCGTCCGTCACCAGGATGATGATTTTTGATTTGGTGTCCTTGCGGTCGTCCAGCCGGGTGGCCGCCGCCGCAATGGCGGAGCCGATGGCCGTGCCGTCCGCCTGGATCATGCGCAGGTGGAAGTCACGGATGATGCTGTTGACCAGGGCGTGGTCCAGCGTGAGGGGGCAGAAGGATTTGGTTTTCCCGGCGAAGCCCACGACGCCGATGCGGTCGTCCGGACGGCTGTCCACAAACTGGGTGATGACGTGCTTGGCCGCCACCAGGCGGTTGATGGGCATGCGGTTAAGGACCATGTCCGGCGTCTCCATGGAGTAGGAGAGGTCAAAGGCGATCATGATGTCAATGCCGTTGACAGTGCGGAAGGTTTTGTCCTCCACCTTCTGCGGGCGGGCCAGGCCGATGGTGATGGCCGCTGCCGCCAGCACGAAGCAGACGGCCCCTATTTTCCCGGCCAGGGACTGGGGCGTGCGCGCCAGGGAGGCGATGAAGCGCACGGTGGGGTAGGTGATGGAGCCTTCCGCGCCCCGCCTGCGGCGGAGGATGATGAGGCACAAGATGAAGGGAAGAACGTAAAGCCATTCAGGTTGTGCGAATTGGAAGTGTTCCGTCATGGTGTGCTAGCGTTGGTTGGAGCGTGCGGCAGGTTTTTTGACGACGAGGTCCGTTTCCTCCTTCGTGCGCCGGGCGTCGTCCTCGATGTCATTGATAAGTTGGACTGTGTCGTCCGCCAGTTCGTTGACCAGGGAGTCGTTTTCCGGGGTGTCCGGTTCATATTTCAGGGCGGCCATGCGGTCCAGCAGGTCGCGCGTGGGGGTCTGGAGTTCAGAGGGGAGTGCGGTAAGCGCGTCCGCCCGGCGGTTGAACTCCTGCTGGGTTTCATACAGCGCCGGGTCCTTGGTTTCCCCCACCAGGTACTTGCGGAGGAGCAGGGAGAATTCCACGGCGGCCTGCCTGAGGGTGGGGTGGGTTTCCCGGAGGGCCGTGATGTCCCGGATGGCGGTTTCCGCCGGGGTAAGCGGCACGGCAGGAGTGCGCCCCTTCCTGCGGATGAGCACGATGACGGCGATGGCGACGGCCAGCAGGATGGCCGAGAGCATGATCCAGATGCCCCACGTATCCCAGAAGCCCGCGTGCAGGTAGGCGTCCGGGGACTGCGTTTCCATCAGCGTGGGGAAGGCCGGCGGTTCCGGAATGGCCGTGGGGGGAGTCTGGAAGGTGGCGGGAGCGGGCATGGCTGGCGGGGAAGGGGGGTTAGCGTGAGAATTTACGGGACCTTCTGGAGAAGAGGGCCTGGAGGGGCGGCATGAAGTTGTCCGTGGTCTGGAGGTCCAGGAAGTCGATCCCCAGGCGGCGGAAGTCCTGCGTCCATTTTTCGCGGTGCAGGTGCACCACGTTGGCGTGGGCTTCCCGGACATCCTGCCGGGAGAGGTTCAGGAACATGCTCCGGCTGGTTTCCGGGTCTTTCAGGATGACGCGCCCGGCGTCCGGAAGGTGAAGTTCCATGGGGTCCGCCACACGGATGGGGATGAAATCATGCTTAAAATTGAGCTGGCCCAGGGCGGCCTTGTTGTGCTCGCTCCAGAAGTCACTGATCATGATGACCATGGCCGCCTTTTTCTGGGAAAGGACAAGCTGGCGGGCCACGTCAGAGATGCTTTGGTCGGTCCCGTCGTTTTTGCTGGCTACGATTTCACGCACGATGCGCAGGGTCTGCTTGATACCCTTGGCCGGGGGGATGTACCGGGAGTGGCTGTTCCCGTAAATGAGGAGGCCGCACTTGTCCCCGCTCTGGGCCGCGCTGAAGGCGAGCACCGCCGCCACTTCCGCCGCGTAGTCCAGTTTGGAGGCGCGGGCTGCGGAGGAGGCGTAGTGCATGGAGCCGCTGACGTCCACCGCCAGAATGACGGCCTGCTCCCGTTCCTCCCGGAAGCGGCGCACGAAGGGGGAATTCATCCTGGCCGTCACCTTCCAGTCAATGAAGCGGGGATCGTCTCCCGGCATGTATTCCCGGAAGTCGTCAAAATCCAGCCCCTGGCCGCGGAAGCCGGACTGGTATTGCCCGGCGAAGCTTTCCGTGGCCAGATGCCTGGCGCGCAGTTCAATGCGGCGCACGCGCTTGAGAATGTCTGAGGCTTTATCCATGAAGTAATCCTCCCTGTTTGAGTTCAATCAGGTTTTAACGAGGTGCCCCGCAGGGCCTGAAGGATAAGGGCGGGGGAACGCCCGCCTTCTGCCGTCACGGCACGGGGACCTTCGTCAGGATGTGGTCAATGACGTCGTCCGTGGTGATGTTTTCCGCTTCCGCTTCATAGGAGAGCAGGATGCGGTGGCGCAGGATGTCATGGGCCAGGTCCTTGATGTCCTGCGGGGTGACGAAGGAACGGTGGTGCATGAAGGCGTTGGCGCGGGAGGCCAGGGCCAGGTTGATGGTGGCGCGGGGGGATGCGCCCGCGCGGATGAGGCCGCGCAGCTTCACGTCCACCGTTTCCGGGAAACGGGTGGCGCGCACCAGGTCCACGATGTAGCCGCGCACGGCGTCGTCAATGTAAATCTGGTTCACCAGGTCGCGGGAGGCAGCCACCTGTTCCGGCGTGGTGACCGGAGAGGTTTCCGGCGGCTTGGCGGAGCTTGCCATGAGGTCCAGCACCTGGAGTTCCTCCTCTCGGGTGGGATAGGTGACCAGCACCTTGAAGAGGAAGCGGTCAAGCTGGGCTTCCGGAAGCTGGTAGGTGCCTTCCTGGTCAATGGGGTTCTGCGTAGCCAGCACCAGGAAGGGGTCCGGCAGGCGGTAGGTGGTTTCACCCAGCGTCACCTGGCGTTCCTGCATGGCTTCCAGCAGGGCGGACTGCACCTTGGCGGGGGCGCGGTTGATTTCATCCGCCAGAATAAGGTTGGCGAAGATCGGGCCTTTCTTGGCCGTGAACTGCCTTTCCTCCGGATTATAGATCATGGTGCCCAGCAGGTCCGCCGGCAGGAGGTCCGGCGTGAACTGGATGCGGGCGAACTGCGCGTGCAGCGTGCCCGCCATGGCTTTGACGGAAAGCGTCTTGGCAAGGCCGGGCACGCCTTCCAGAAGAACGTGCCCTTTGCAGAGGAGGCTGAGGATCAACCTGTCCACCAGCGCCTGCTGGCCGATGACCACCTTGCCAACCTCCGTTCTGAGAGCAGAAATCCACGATGAGTTCGCGGCGATAATTTCGTTGAATTCTCGGGTGTCCATGATTCTTAGTAGCGGGTGAGACAGTCTGCCGTGCGCCGGCGTTGAAAAATTCCGATTATTTCCCAAGGGCAAATCCGGTTTTTAACAGAAGATCTTCCCGGAAATGGGGGGCGATCATCTGGAAGCCCACCGGGAGTTCCAGGTTCCCTTCCTTCACGGCTCCGCAGGGGATGGAGATGGCGGGCAGCCCGGCCAGGTTGGCGGGGATGGTGTAAATGTCCGCCAGGTAGGTCTGGAGGTGGTCCAGCGCGGAGTCTCCGATTTTAGGCGCGGGCGCGGGGGAGGTGGGGCCCACGATGATGTCCGCCCTGGAAAAGGCTTCCGCAAAGTCTTTGGCCACCAGGGAGCGGACCTTCTGCGCGCGGGAGTAGTAGGCGTCATAGTAGCCGGAACTGAGCACGTAGGTTCCCAGGATGATGCGGCGCTTGACTTCCGGGCCGAAGCCCTCTTCACGGGTGCGTGAGAAAAGTTCCACCAGGCCGTTGGCGTCTTCCGCCCGCTTGCCGTAGCGCACGCCGTCAAAGCGGGAGAGGTTGGAGGAAGCCTCCGCGCAGGCAATGATATAATAGGCGGCCACCACGGCGTCCGCGTGGGGAAGGCTGATTTCCACCAGTTCCGCGCCCAGGCTTTCCAGTTGCTTCACGGTGTTCTGCACGGCCTCGGAAATGCCCGGATGGTTGCCGGAGGTGAAATATTCCGCGGGGATGCCCACTTTTAGGCCCTTGACGTCGCGGCCCAATGCGGCCTCAAAATCCGGCACGGGCTGGTCTGCGGACGTGGAGTCCTTCGGGTCGTGCCCGGAGATGGCCTGGAGCAGGATGGCGGCGTCTTCCACCGTCCGGGTCATGGGGCCTATCTGGTCCAGGGAGGAGGCGAAGGCAACCAGGCCGTAGCGGGAGACGCGTCCGTAAGTAGGCTTGAGGCCCACGATGCCGCAGTGCCCGGCGGGCTGCCGGATGGAACCGCCCGTGTCCGAACCCAGCGCGGCGATGGCGGTGGCGGACGCGACGGCGGCGGCGGAGCCGCTGGAGGAACCGCCGGGGATGTGGTCCGGAGCGTTCGGGTTGCGCGTGACGCCGTAAGCGGAGTTTTCACCGCTGGCGCCCATGGCGAATTCATCCATGTTCGTCCGGCCCAGGGGGATGCCGCCCGCTGCCTTCAGCAGGCGGATGGAGGTGGCGTCATAAGGAGAAGCATAGGGAGCCAGGAGGCGGGAGGCGCAGCGCGTCGGCTGGCCCAGGACGTTGATATTGTCCTTCACGGCGATGGGGATGCCGGCCAGGGGGCTGGCAGTGTCCGCCGCGGCTGCGGCCCGGAGGGCGGCCTCACGGTCAAAGGAGATATAGGCGTTGGTGGTCTGGTCCGCCTCAATGGCGTCCGCGGTCAGGTTGACCAGGTCGGCGGGGGAAAGTTCCTTGCGGCGCAGGCGGTCGCGCCACTGGGCCAGGGTGCCTTGAATGCTTGACATGGAAAGAAAGGGGTAAGAACGGTTGAAACGTGAAAAGGGAGGGACCGGGAGGAGGTCAGGCGGATTCCACCACCTTGGGCGTGCGGAACTGCCCCTGGGACTGCTGGGGGGCGTTGGAAAGGGCTTCCTCCTGGGAAAGGCCGGGTTCCGGAACGTCCTCGCGCATCACGTCCATCGTGGGCAGGGGATGGTTCATGGGGGCGATGCCCGTGACGTCATAGGATTCCAGCTTGGTGATATAGGCCAGGACTTTGTCCAGGTCCTGGGAAAAGAGGGCGGCTTCTTCCTCCGTCAGGTCGATGCGCGCCAGTTTGGCAATGTAGGCTACGTCAATTTGGGGCGTGCTCATGATGTGGGAACGTGCGTAATATATAAGAGAAAGGGAGGGTGAGGCCTATTGCTGTTCCAGCAGGCGGACAATCCAGCAGAAGGAGGCGGCGATGGCGCAGACCAGCAGGCCCAGCAGCATGAAATTTTCACGCAGCTCCCGCCTCATGTTGGTGGCGCGGCCGTCGCGGGCCACCACGGCGCGCAGGGCGCGGTTCTGGGTGCCTTCCCGCACGCGGTCCGGCGGGGGCATGGTATTGCGGTCCAGGCGCATGCGCGTTTGCTGCGCGGGGCGTTTGAGAGAGGCTTCCAATTCCTGGATGCGGTTCTCAATTTCCCGGGAAGCGCGGTCCAGTTCTGCCAGTTCTGAGGAACGGCGTTTGGCTTTTCTTTTAATCATGATGCGGAGGGGCTGAAAATCCAGATGAAGAAGAGGATGATGAGGGCGATCAGGAGCAGGGGAAGGTGGAAGGAAAGGCCCTGGAGGAACTGGGTCATGAATTCACGGGAGCTGATGCGCACCTTGCTGGAACGGCGCACGCCCGTGAGCACCTTGGTGTGCTGCATGCGGGCGCACTGCTGGACGGCGTCCGCGAACTCCTCCTCGCAGCGGTCAATGACCTGCTGGCCCTGGCTGATCAGGTTGTCCGTATTTTCAATGGGCCATTCATCCGGGCGCACGGTGCTGAGCATCTTCAGGCTGCGCGTCAGGGTCATGTGAATCTGTTCCAGTTCATTGCTCTCCTGCCGGAGGCTCTCCACCTCCCGGGAAATGAGGTCCGCGGCATTCACCATGCGGTCTCCCAGTTCATTCTGCTGGTCCATGAAGCGGGCCTTGCGCAGATGGCTTTCCTCCAAACGGCGGCGGGAGCTTTCCACCTCCTCCTTCTCCTTCCGCAGCTGTTCCAGCCTCAGCTGGGCCTGTTCCATGTCGGAATCCACCTGGTCGTCTGCCTGGGGATTGAAACCGGGATCGGCGTCCATGCGGCGGTATTGGGGATTGCTTGGTCTCATATGCGGTAAAAATGATGCGTGCCGGGATACGGGAATGCAGTGGATTACGGCGTTTCCGGGCAATATGGCCCCGTCAGGCAATCCCTGCGCGTGTTATTATTTAACTTTCACAAAATAAATCAAGCCAAGAAGAAGGTAAAAAGTGATTTTCCAAGTACATCCCCGGAACGGAATGCAGGGGCGTTTTATCCACCCCCGCCGCATGTCCGGACCCTCTGCCGGGGAGGAATCCGCCCCTCTTTCCCGCAAAGGTGGATGGCATGCGCTTTTTTTATGGTCAAGGGCATGGCATTGTTGGTATGTAAGGAACATGCAGTCTGACACGGTAGAATGTAAGCCGACCATGTGGTTCACCGGCAGGGCGGTTCTCATGGCTCTCATGTTCCTGGGGTTCGGAGTGTACTTTTATTATGATGCCTCCACCGGGTATCCTCAAAAAAACCTGGAATTTTTCATGCACAAGGCATTTGTGGATGCCGGCGCCCTCTTTGACCGTGAAGTGGGCGGAAACGGCGCGTCCCGGGATGACTGGGAGCGTACCGTCATGGCGCGCACCGTGGAATTCCCTGAGGGGTACAAGATACCCTCAGGCGTGGACAGGACCGCAACGGCATGGCCCGCCGTGCTGGCGGATTACGGGCTGATGTCCGCTCCGGGGAAGGGGTGGAGCGCCGCATGGCAATCTTATTCCGGAGAAATGCGCTACCCGATCAAGCCGGAGGACCATCCGTATGACGCCTCCAAGATTTTTGAACAATGGGTGGCCGGAAGCGTCTGCATGGTGCTGGCCATGGTGGCCCTGTTCTTCCTGGTCAGGACGCGCGGCAGGAAAATGGCCCTCAACAAAGGGCAGGTGATGGCTGCCGGCAAAACCTTCCGCGTGGAGGATATTGCCCGTCTGGATTTGCGCCGGTGGAAGCTGAAGGGGCTGGCCCTTGCGACGCTGAAGCCGGAATGCGGAGGAGCCCGGATCAGGCTGGACGGGCTGACCTACGGAGGCTTCCGCAAGGAGGACTCCCCCAACAACGCGGAAGATTTCATGAAGGCCCTTCTGTCCCTTTACCGGGGAGAGGTAGTTGATTATGAAGAAGCTCCGGATGCGGACACCCCGTCTGCCCGGAAGGATGGCGGGGAACATGCGGAGCATGGCATATGAGCGAGTTCTCCCTACCGGAAAAAAACGCCCGTGACCGTGCGTTTGGCATCGCCTGCTGGACGCTGGGCGCGCTGGCCTTCATCCTGCTCCTGATGGTGGGCGTCTCCTTCAGCCTGTCCGCCCGTACCGTGGTGGTGGAAAAAGTGGTGGAAATGCCCGTGGCCGTTGCGGCGGAAGCCGCCCCTCAGGCCCCGTCTGCCGCTATTGAAGACGGGGACCCCGCGGATGTGGCCGCCGTACCGGGAACATCTTCTGAAAAACCCCGTTCCGTGGAGGAAATGCTCCGGGATGCCGACCTGTCTGATCCGGCCGACGATCCGGACCCCGCCGCCGTGGCGGCTGCCGTGCCGGGAGGGGGGGATGTTTCCTCCCAGGCCCCCCGGGCGCCGGAGGACCCGGCAGAAGCCATGCCGCCCATGACGGAGGAAGTGGCGGAACTCGTCAAGGCGGCGCGGTATGCCCAGATTGACGGAGACCTGAAAGTGGCGGTGGTGAAGCTGGAGCAGGCCATGAGGCTGGAGCCGGACAGCCCGGTGGTGCTTTATTACTACGGCCTCACATATGAATGGCTGCGGAATGCGGATAAATCCCGGGAGTTTTTCCTGAAGGTATACACCCAGCGGGAGAAAGCGGGGAAATACTTCGCGCGCGCTGCCCGGCACCTCCAGGCCGGTTTTTCCAGCCCGGCGGACCTGCGGGGCGATATGTCCTTCGGCACCATTCTGGAATACCGGGACCCGGAATGCCCCGCCGGGGAGCGCGTCAAGCTGATTGTCCCCATTCTGATGAAGGATGGCCTGAACGTCAGGCCGGAGGACCTGCGCGTCATCGTCCAGTTCTTTGACAAGGTCAACGGAAAAAAAGTGGAAAAGACGCACGCTCCGGAACCCTCCTCGCGGTGCGTCACGGAACCGGCGGACTGGGCGGACGGGGAGGAAATCATGGAGGTGACCTACTACATGCCCCCCCTGACGGAGGAGGAGACGATCGCCTACGGAAGCCTCAAATATTACGGGTATACCGCCAAATTATACTACAAGGGTGAACCGATGGATTGCCATGCCTCCCCCCCTGTGCTATTCTTGCTGGAACAGATGAACCAGAGCTCCCCTTCCGGCATGCCTGAAATTTATGACGGCGGCCTGCTTCCCCCGGTGGAGGCGTCTCCGGTTTCCGACACCTATGACTCCCTTCTGCCCCCCTGATGCCTGAACTGTCCATGTTTGACCTTCCCCACAACTTTGGAGACTACACGCTGGTGGCGTTCATCGGCCGCACGCGGGGAGGGATTCTCTACCAGGCCATCCAGCAGGGCATGGACCGTTCCGTGTTCCTGGAACTGCTGGAACCGGACAACGCGGAGGGCGTGAGCGTGGAGGAATTCCTGATGAAAGCCCGCACGCGGGCGGCTGTCACCGCCCCGGTGCTGGGCACCGTTTATGAGGCCTCCCAGGCCCAGGGGTACTGGTTCGTCACCAGTGAACAGCTGGGAGGCTCCTCCCTCCAGTGCATGCTGGACCGCGGCCAGGCCCTGTCCATGAAGGACCTGCTGAAAGTGATTGAAACGGTCGGCGGCATGTGCGGCAGGTATGAACGCCTGCAAACCGCCTTCAACGTCATGGAGCCGCGCCACATCTTCCTGGATGACAAGTCCGCCGTGCGGCTGATGAATACGGCCATGCCCGGTGACTTTCATGAAGAAATATCCCGCGCGCAGATGGAGCGCCTGGGGGCGGACCTGCTGCCCCTGGTGACGCCGGACGTGCCCGGAACCACCCGCATGCGCACCCTGCTGGAATGGATGCGGGAGGGCCAGAACGGCAAGCCGATGCAGTGGGACCAGGTCATGGAGCTGATTGCCGCGGTCCGCGAACAACTGGGGCTCTCCCCGCGGGCCACCACCCACCGCTATACCGTTCCCGTGGAACCCCGCGGAAAAACCGGAAAATGGATGCTCTGGGCCGGAGCGGGCCTGCTGGGCGCGGGAATAGCCGCTGGTGCCGTGCTCCTTTCACTCCCCGGGGAGGAAGTCTCCGGGCCTGCACCGCCTCCGGCGCCGAAACACTATCCTGATTTCTCCGCCAGCGACCATACGGAAGTACGCGTGAACCTTCCCGGCGGCGGCGAACTGATCGTGGGAGCCCATGAAATTACCATGGAATCCTACCGCCTGTTTCTGGACCAGTGGGCGCGCCTTACTCCGGAGCTGAGGGAGGAATATTCCCATCCGGACCAGCCGGACAAGCAGGCCGCCACCCACGTTCCCGCAGACTGGGAAGCCATGTGGACGGCGGCCAACACTCCCGGGGGGAAATGGAAGGGCAGGAAAATCACGCCCCGTTCCCCCGTCGTCAACGTCACCTTCTGGGATGCCTGGGCGTATGCGGGCTGGAAGCCCGTGCCCCCCGGAGAGCCCCGTTACCGCCTGCCCGCGCGCCGGGAATGGATGGCCCTGGGAAGCATGCTGGAAACGGGTGAAAAAGGGGATAAAACCCTGGTGATTGACCGGTACAGCAATGACTATGATCTAAAAACGGGCGTGTGCGGCATGGCCTCCGGCGTGATGGAATGGACCTCCTCCATGGAAAAAGACCCCGCGCGCGTGAAGGAACCGCCGGGCCCGGTGGCCTGCGGCGGGGACTGGAAGCACCCCGGCATCACCAACCGGGTGGAATACCTGCGTTCCCGCGGAGAAAGCCGGGACAACCTGGGCTTCAGAATCGTGCGGGACGTCCGCTGACCTGTTTAAAAACACATACTCGACATACCAATACCATGAAACACATCCTTGCAATGCTGCTGCTGGCCCTGATGGGGGCGTCCGGGGCCCTGGCCCAGATTTACGTGAAAGTAGTTCCGGAAAAGAAAACCTTCCTCAGCGGGGAGGCCATGTACATGAGGCTGACCGTGACCAACAACTCCGGCGTGCCCGTGGAACTGAAGAGCCAGGAATACTCCTCCTGGCTGGACATCCATGTGGAGCACTCCACCGCGGGCGCGGAACTTCCCCAGTCCAGATTTGCCATGTTCCCGCCGCTCAAGGTTCCCGCCGGCATGAGCGTCTCCCGCAAAATTGACCTGCGCCACTTCTATGACCTCTCCCGGGAAGGAAACTACCATGTGCAGGCTGTCGTGAAAATGCCCAACCAGAAGGACATGTTCGCCTCCCAGAAATCCCTCTTCGCCGTCCGGACCGGCACCCCCATGTGGTCCCAGACCGTAGCCATTCCGGCCAGCGCCAAGCGGTGCACCTTCTCCATCTGCACCATTGCCGTGCGCGGAATCCAGAAACTGTACGTGCAGACGAAAGACCCGGATACGGGCGTGGCGTATAATGCCGTCTGCATCGGAGACTGGCTGGGCACCACGCGCCCGCAGTGCATGGTGGACGGCAAGGCGAACGTGCACGTCTTCTTCCCCACCACTCCGCTTCTGGGAGCGTATTCCCGCATCAACTGCCGCGGAACCATGGAAAAGCTCCAA
Source organism: Akkermansia muciniphila (assembly GCF_002884975.1). NCBI lineage: Bacteria > Pseudomonadati > Verrucomicrobiota > Verrucomicrobiia > Verrucomicrobiales > Akkermansiaceae > Akkermansia > Akkermansia muciniphila. The sequence continues at coordinate 457,218 of NZ_PJKB01000001.1, forward strand.
TACTACAAGAAGGTGATGGGCTCCCCCTCCATGGTCTTCCTGCCGGACGGCAGCGTGCGCGTGACCGGAGCCGTCCACTATGACCCCACTGTGCAGCCCAAGGCGGTGCCGGATGCCGCGGACGTGCCGGGCATGTAAGCCTGGCTTCTTTTTTCAGAATCCGCGCGGGGGAGGGTAAACTGTCTCCCGCGCGTTTTTTTGCGCCGGAAAAAGCGGAAAATGGTTCAGGAATCTCCCTGGGGCTTCTTCTCCGGCTGCTGCGCTTTCTCCAAAATGCGCTTTACGCTTTCCTGAACCACGCTGATGGGAAGGGCGTAATTCTCCGCCCGGTTCACCCTGGCGATGTTCATGCCGATAAGCTCTCCCTTCAGGTTGAGCAGCGGGCCGCCCATCAGCGTATACCGGGAAGGGGTGTCATGCTGTAGAACCATGGGGAAATCATCCCGGCGCTTGCTGAAGCCCCCGCTGATCAGGTCATTGGAATTCTGGGGCGTATCCTCCCCCAGCGCCTTCCGCCGGGAACCCAGCGTGATGGCGTAGGAAACCTTGTTGCCCTTGCGGTTGACCTTCAGCGTTACCTTCTCCCCGATCTCCTTCTTTGACAAAATGGGGTAAATGGCTTCCAGCGTGGTGACGGGGGTGCCGTCCACGGCCAGAATCTCATCCCCGTCCATGGCTCCGGCCCTGGCGGCTGGACCATCCTTGACGACCTCCTGAATGGAGCACGGAGCGGCAAAAATCACGCCCATGTAGGCCGTATCACCGTTCGGGATGGGGCGCTGCGCCGCACTGAGCGTGCCGAGCTGGGCCCGTCTGGAACTGCGGGTGGTGGAACCGTTGCTGACCACCAGCATGCCCATGTGAGCCTCATTGCTGACGGGGCCGGGAGCGGCCAGGCCGGAAGCGTCCACCTTCACCACGGCGATGTCCGTGGCCGGATCCGTGCCGATCTCCTTGAAATGGCTGTACTTGGCAGCCCCTATCCGGATCACCGGATTCTGGTGGGAGTGGAGTTCGGAAGCCTTGGTGGCTATATAGCCGTCCGGACTCAGGACAATGCCGTAAACCATCACGTCATGGCCGGAAAAGAAAACGGCGCTCAACTCCTGAAGGCGTTCGCGGACGGGTTCAATAGTCTTCAGAACCGTCTTTCCATTGATGCGCTGTTCAAAATCCAGGCTCCCGTTATAGCCTTCCGCCACGGCGGAGGGAAACAGGGAACAGGCCACGGGAAGCAGGTATGCGCAGGAGGGGAGTTTCATAACCGGCGGGAATAAATGATTTAACTGTCCTGTTCCGGTGACGGGGGAAGGGGCGCTTTTCCTCCGGTGGGAGGTTCCATCAGGGCGTCGAAATCCTTCATGGGAACGTGGAGGTTATCCTCCAGGCCGGAACCAACCCGGCTATGAATGCCGATCAACTCTCCGTTCAAGTTGAACAGAGGGCCGCCGGAATCCCCGCGGATCAGCTTGCAATCCGTCTGGATGACGCCATTCTTAAGGGAAACCACGCGGCCCAGGCGCACCATCGGGCCGCGTTTCTGGTCCAGTCCGCCGCCGTGGCCCAGAGCGAACACCCAGTCTCCTACACGGGGCAGTTTCTCCGTCCGCTCTACACGGGGAAGGTCTTTGTCCAGCCTGGTGGTGATTTCGGCCAGGCCGGCGTCGGACTCGCTATTCTGCGCCGTGGTCTTTCCGAGCAGGCGCGTACCGTCCGGCATGATGATCTTGAGCACGGTCCCCTGCTTGTCAACGACGTGGGCCGCTGAAAAAATCAGCCCCTTCTCCGAGACCAGGATGCCGGAGCCGCTCCCATTATTCACCTCAATGCAGACCAGGGCCGGAAGCACTCTGGGTAGCACCTGCTGAAGCTGGTGTTCAATGCGCTGGAGATCTTCTACGGACTGTGGCGTGGTGGAAAGGATTCCGGCGCCGTCCGCAGACTGCGCCGGAGCCTGCGGAAAAGGCGCCAGCAGGGCTGTGCCGCAGAGAATGGCGGAAAAACAGGGTTTCCGGAAGGCCGTATTCATCATTGCCTGGAGCTATTGGACGGAAGCGGGAACTTCCGTCTTCTGCTGGTCCGCCTGTCCGTCTCCTGCCAGGGAATCATGATAATGCATGCCGATGAACAGGCCTGCCAGCGTAATAAGGGTAATGAGCAATTCTTTCATGCCGCCACAGCATAGAATTTGTCCCTCCGTCTGACGAGAGAATTTCATTTATAAGCCACACTTTGATACAGTTCGGCAGACAAGGAAGGACCGCGGGACGGGAAAATTCCAAAATAAAGATTGCTTTTTTCCGCCGCACGCGTATAAACCCTCCAGCGGCCAATTCCGGTTCGCTGACCCATCCAAGCGGATGTAGCTCAGGGGTAGAGCGCAACCTTGCCAAGGTTGATGTCGTGGGTTCGAATCCCATCATCCGCTCCATTTTTCCAAGAGAAGTGGTTGTGAGTCTCCATTTTAGAATGAAAGAGGCCCACTCAAGAATAGACTGGATTTTTATGGTCGTGAAGAGGCTTGGCAATTTCATTCTTCCTCATTCTTCCTCCGCTAACTGGTCGCTAAGATAAGTTTTTCAAGCTTTTGTAAGAATTCATATTCAGTTGTAGTTACACTATAACTAGTGAAATCTTGTTTTGAAATTTTATCTAGTTCCTTTATCCATTCTGTTTTTTTATCTTTGCCGCCGATTAGCTTTTCATCTCCAGGTATTGTACATATTTTTTCAAATAGGGAACTCCAATTATCTCCGTAAAGTGCAATTTTCCGATAATCTCCAATTTGGAGACAATTCCAAGGGTCAGTTTTAGGTTCGTCAGAAGCTTTCTGATAATCAATATCGGTAGCTCTTTTATGTAAATCTGTAAAAACAGATTTAGGTATACCTAGTTTTAACCAATCATTTGGGCCATATTTGTTCATAAGAGCTTCTTTAAATGTAAGTGTCATCCATTCTCTTATTTCATGTATAATATCCAGAGATTGTACATTGTATGTTTTGGATTGATCTTTCCAGTATTCATCCAATCCATCAACAATAAAGTCTTCTCTTGTATTACGAATTGCTCTTTGTAGTATTCTCCAATATTTAGTTCGACCTCCTGTACCGTAACATCCTTTTAATTCTAATTTTTCTTCAGGAGTAAGCCCCTGCAAAAAATGCAATAATGGATCTAGGTAGTAATCAACGGACTCTAGAAATGTAGACATATTGACAGATTTAGGATCTAGCTTCTCTTTTGTAATAATAGTATCTGCAATGTCATTAAAAATACGGAGTAAACTAATAATCCCTGCATTGATTGTAAGATAACCGGCATTGTCTTTGCCTTGGTTCCATTCTGTAGTCAAATTTTTCTGAACACGCCTAAAACAACCTACTAAAAAAGAGTATAATAATTTAGCTGTTTCATCATTATCTCCTAAATCAAAAGTCCCATGTTTTCGAAGTGTTTGGTCTGTGTATATATTAAAAAAATTACTAGAATCTAATCCTATTTTTATGGAATCAATACTAATGCATTTTGTCGCTGTGCTGGTTGATTCTCCCACCAAAATACGATCATATAGAGGAGAATCTTTTGTCTCTCCTAATTTTTGCGCAAGGTGAAGTTTTAAAGCCACTACCTGATTTGTTTTATTTTCATCAGTCCAAAGTAGATCAGAATTTAATGTATTTCTTAAATTTTTTGAAACAGATTTCTGATTTTCATTAATTTGCATGAATAACTTTACTTGATCTTTACGACTCAGGTTTACAAATAAAACTACGGGTATAGTATTTGATTTGCTGTATTTGGTGTCTGTATAACCATACAAACGATGCTGTCCATCAATAATATAAGCACTTCCATATTTTTTAGGAAGGTGCAGAATGCCGATTTTGGACTCTGTGTCTTCTACCTGAGTAGTAGCTTGATCAAATTGTAGGGCTCTCCGTGTATCAATATTGACAACGATAGAGTTAGGGAAGAAGCCGCCTTCATCAATAAATTGTCGAATTGACTGTAAGCGACTCTTTTTAATAAGGCGCTGATAAGTAGGCATCATTTCTGCATTTGCTTTACTTCGATGTAGAACATAACTAATTTTTAATAATTTTTCAGGTTCTATTGAGAAGGAATAATATTTATACCCACCCATTTTCCCAGATATAGCCGGTATTTTGTTCGCTATTCCAGGTATGTCGCTACTACGAAATATATTTGCTAATAATTGGAATTTAGATGATGATCCAAGATGTTTTGCTAATTCCCTATAATATTCTAATACATCTTCATCAAAATGTAGGATATTAAATTCTTTCAATCTATCTTGATCATTTTTTGATAAATAGTAGTTATTAGTTGCTAAAATCCATTTGAATTTATGATTATTTAGTTTTAAATTCTTTTTAAGATTAGTTATTATTCCTTTTTGAAATCCACTGATAGCCTCAATGTCTTTTTTGAAATTGCCACATTTCGGACCTTCTGGTGCTGATTTACATTCAATCAACAATACGCATTCATCATCTACTGCGAATACGTCAATTTGTTTGGTTAATTTAGCATCTGATTTGTGATAAGGAAGATCAAAATTTCTATCTTTATTCATGTAATGAAACCCCATATCGGCAAAAATATTCCAGACTTGATCTTCAAATGCCATGTCTTGAGATTTTTTTTTGATTATACGGGCACTTTGTTTATAGTACTTACATACAGACCATCCTTTTTTTTCACGTTCGGAGATTTCAGAAAGGGGGATGCTTTCACTAAGATAATCGCTTCGGCGTCTTTTCTTTTGTGCTCGCAATTCATGGCCTGTTACAAGTTTGTTTTGGAGACAATTCTCTTCTTCTCTTTTCATAATTTTATCTAACAATATTAGTAAATAAGAATTCGTCTACATGTCCCCGTTGAGCGTTTTTTCCACCAAGTAAATTAGCTCGGTTGACTTGAATTAATAAATCGCCTTTGTTAAATATTTCAGATATTTTACTGTGGGCGGCATTAGTTAACACGTAGAAAGCTTTCTTTAATTTAATTTTATCAATTAAATTACTAAGACGATATTGGTCTTCTAATGAGAAAATCTTTTGATTGTATTTAATAAATCCATTATTATTGTGTGAGATCGTATACGGAGGATCTATGAAAATAAGATCTCCTTTTTCAATGCGAGAAAGTGTTGACTCGAAATCACAACACATTAATTCAGCTCCTTGTAATTTAGCGCTGGCTTTTCGTAGTACATTTTCATTCAAAACAATTTTATTCCTATACCCATAAGGGACATTATATTTTCCTTTAAGATTGACACGATATATACCATTAAATGACGTTTGATTTAGGTATATAAACCGTGCAGATTTTTCTACCAGAGAGGGCGGAGATGAATCGCGTAAATTATAATAAAAATCTTTTTCATTAGGATATTTCCTTAATAAGGAAATTATTTCATCAACATTATCACGTATGCTGAGATAAGTTTCAATAAGCTCTCGGTTGGAATCAGATAAAAATATGCGACCATGGTGGGTGAGAGAAAAAAATACGGAACCTCCTCCTAAGAAGGGTTCATGATAGTTGACAAATGAACATTCGCTCAAAAGAGGGCGTAGATACTTGACTATCCAGCTTTTCCCTCCAGCCCAACGTAGAAAAGGTTTTGCAACATTTTCTTCAGGAAAATGATCCTTTGGTTGAGATTGGTGGATTTTCATCGGAAACGCGTTGCTCTAATATAGAAGATTTTTTACAACAATACAATATAATTTCCCCAGTGTAGTGCTTGAGAGTACGATCTGCCCTGAACGAATTTTGGAAAAACTAATTTAGGGTAACTGGGAGTGTAAACAGGTCCATTCTTTTGAGGGCGAATATGTTGACGATATCGACCTCTCAACTTTTTCCTAGGGAATGAATCAGAGTACATCGACTATTTAGTGATTTTTGAGTAGAGACATCATAGGGTATCAATGGCTTTTTTTTCTTTGTTATTTTGTATTTTATAAAAATATATTATCCATTAATCATTCTAGGAAAATCTAAGAAAATCTTGATCATATATGGGGATTTTGAATAACTGGCTCATGAGTTTGCAGCAGTGCGAAGAGACGTCTAAGGGAACATCGGTTAGAGATTTAACCGTACTTTTCCGAAAGCTCAGCGAATTCGTCAATTCAGTGAAGGTTGACGGTAATAATTAATATCCAAGCAAACCGGACGGGTTCATACAATCCTGGACGGGGGGCCTGATTTAACGTTTCATGCAGGATGCTATTTTTCTGCAACAGATACAGGATTTTTTTGAAGTGGCAGCAATGATTGCTGTGTATTCGGAAAATGGAGGACACGTTAAACCAGGGGATGGCTGGATCAGATTCCGGTTGCCCCGGCTGGAAAAAGGGGCTCCTGTGGAAACCACCATAGAAGCTATCTAACCGTTGAAGCTGTCAAAATCCGGGAAGACCGCAGGCTTTTCGCGAGCGAGAATGTTTTTGGAGTTACCATCATGAATATGAAGGCAGCAGAGTCGTCATGCCACTTCATTACAAGTAACAACAATAAACAAAACCATGAATACTATTAATATTCTCAATGGAGTCACCCTGGCATCCCAGGAGGAAGTAACCGGACATACCGGGAATACAACGATGCATCTTACGGAAGAAGAGCGTACGGCCTGGAATTCCGCCGCCGCTATTCCTGACGCATCCGGTACTTACACCGGCAACAACACGCACGCAGGCGTGGAAACATTCAACGGGGCTGTGGTTTTGAACGGCCCCGTAACATCGACGCACTGGAAACCGGGCGCATGCTCGCGAAGGTGACGGCTTGTTCCTGCATACCTCTGATAAGCGCCTTCAACGCGACGGTTAAGCAGAAGGGGCCTATGGGGTTCAATATCTCCAGGCCTGCCGACGGAAGGCCAGTAAAAGTGGGAGGCACCGGAAACCCGTGGGGATGGTGGAGCAAGGACAAGGTCGTTGTACAAATCAATTTCGTTCCGGATGAACGGGCCGTTTTTGAGGTGGGCTCATGCACGTTTGCGGATTTTACCGCTCCTCCGGAAGATCATTATGCCTATGCCCATACCATACGGCAAACAGGCAATGCCGCCGGCATTTATATCAGTCTTCAAATCGACAGTGCTCTGCGCAAATTCCGGGTGAAATATCATTCCAGGCTCTCGAATTCCGCCGTGGCTCCGGGGGTGCTGAGCGTTTATGAATGGGATATGCCGGAGGAATTTTACAATGTTAAAATGGCACGCCTCATTTATGCCTACCGTCACCAGTATCTGGACGTGTATTACGTGACGCCCTCGGGAGAACTGAAGCTTATCGCTGCTACGCCGGCCTCACAGGGTTACGCCATCACTGAGGCTCAATTGCTGTTTCATGGCAACAGTGAAATTTATTCCGCCATAGCGCACGTGGAGGATAACAAGCTGAGGGACTGGCTCGGCAAGCAGCCGCTTCCCTATTCCCGTTCCAAATGGGTTGAGCGCAATTCGAATGCTCCTTTATCCGGTATTGATCTGCCTTCTGCCGGGGGAAGCTCTTCGTTGACGCTGAATTCCGGCGTCGGTTCTGCATGGACGCTGGTTTCAAAGCCCGACTGGCTGGACGCAGGTGCGGAGCATTGGAAGAACGGCGCTGTCGTGACCGTATCAGCCGGAGCTGCGGAAGAAACGCGGCATGGCTCGCTCATCCTTGCGACGGATGGCAACCATGCGGCGGCCGGAGTTAAAGCCTATGAAAAAGTTGTCATCACGCAAACTGTCCAAGCGTGAGGCAGATGTAAATAACGGTCATGGCCTGCTCTGGGCTGATGGGCAGTAACGCTTGAAGCGGCTGTCCGCATCAACCGACAGAGGCGAACATTGGTTCGCATTCAGACGGGCGGCTTTTAGCCGTCCGTCTTTTTTTGGAGTACGGAAGATGAAGGTTCAAGGCTGCGGTTATTTTTCCGTTTCAGGAAATGCTTCGCCAGGAAGCTCCGGACGGGTTCATCGTAGAACTTCAGGCAGAGCCAAGCCAGCAGGATGCTTCCGATGACGACGGCCAGAGCGCCGGGGAGGGATTCAGAGAAGGAGAGGTCTCCGTTTTTCACCCACGCATAGTACAGGTAGATGAACGGGTAGTGCACCATGTACAGGGGGTAGGAGATTCTGCCCAGGAACCGGCATATTTTATCCGTATAGGGATCAGTGATTTTTCCGGAAGCGCCAAAGAGGAGGATAAGGGGGAAGAAGACCGCGAAGCACACGGTTTCATAGAGGCTGTTCATCCAGAAGGCGTCTTCTCCCCCCAGCCGGGGAACGGCCAGCAGGATGGCGAGGGAAATGCCGCATAGCCAGAAGGAACCCTTGATGTTGACGGGCTTGAACAGGCGGAACAGAAGCAGCCCCGCGGAGAAGGAGTACAGCAGGCGCAGGGAGCCGCCTGTCCATTCCGTGCCGGTCATGGCGAAGCCGGAGCAGATGTCACCATTGGGTCCCCAAAAGCTGAAGGAAGCCAGGCCGCATCCGGCCAGGATCACCAGCACGGCCAGGGAACGCGTGGAGAGTTTCCGGATGAACAGCGCATAGAGAAGGTTGCCGATGTATTCAAAGAATAGCGACCAGCTTGGCCCGTTGAGCGGGTACATCTCTCCCAGTCCCCGGATTTCAAGGCCGGGAGGCGACGGAATCAGCAGGACATTGACGAAGGTGGCGACCAGCAGGGAGATGACCGCGACTTGGGACACATCCCATACGGAACAGCCCTGGAAATAAAAGATGAGCGCGCCGATGACCGCTCCTATCGCCACCATGGGCTGCAGGCGTATGAGGCGGCGCTTGATGAATTCCCCGGTCGTCATCGTTTTCCAGCGGTTGTCGTAGGCGTAACCGATGACGAACCCGGACAGCATGAAGAAGAAGTCAACGGCCAGGTAGCCGTGGTTGATGATTTGGTCCACATGGCTGGTGGCGTATGCTTCAAAGATATGGAACCACACGACGACAATGGCGGCCACCCCGCGCAATCCGTCAAGAATGTGGTAGTGATGTTTTTCACTTCCGGGTGGGATGGGAGAGTTCTGTGAGTTCGACATAGGAGAAGCTGTTTTTTAATGTTGTTTTTGTTTTGTTTTGAGAGAGTGTCCGCCGTATCAGCCCATTCCCCGCTACGGATAGCCCCGTACAGGGGAGAAATCATCCGGAGGCGCAGTTTTCGCGTTACCTAATCAAATACCATTCCACCCTGCAAGTTCTTTCATCCATTGTCCTTTATCATAGGGCTTTATAGGGGGAATAGGGGGAATAGGGGGAATAGGGGGAATAGGGGGAATAGGGGGAATAGGGGGAATAGGGGGAATAGGGGGAATCACCGCCGGGCAGGGAGGGAAGACGGCTTTAGAGGCGGGAGTGGATGGGGGACAGGGAGCGCCTTTTCCTGTATGATGGGGCAGAAGGCTACCCCTTGCGGTAGTTCGCGAGCGTTTCCACGTATATTCCAGAGATGCTGCCTCCCTCCATGGGGGCAATATCCTTGAACGCGGGATTGAGGGGCTGGAGCAGGTATTCCGTTTTTCCGGTTTCCGCATTTTTCCTCCGGATCAGTTTTTTCAGGGTCACTCCGCGGCCGTCGTTGTATTCCACGATAGTGCCCGGTTTCGGGACGGGCGGGGCCGTATGGCGCCGCATGACCACCAGCGCGCCGTCCGGGATGAGGGGTTCCATGGATTTTCCTTCCACGCGGACCACGTATTCGTTTTTGCCCAGGGGCCTTTCCATGTAAATGGTGGACGGGACGGTATCGCTTTCTGAAAGGGAGCCCGCGGCGATGTTGCCGACAATCTGCGTGCTGTATTCGCGCCTGCCAGGGGACGGGAATTGTTCCGCCAGCGGAACGAAGGGAGTTCGTTCCGGCCGGAGCTGGCGCACGTCCGCCGCTTCATCCGCCAGCTCGGTCAGCCACTGGCGCAGGGGAACTCCCTTTTCAGAGGCGGCCCTTTCATAGTTCCTCATGCGTTCCTCCGTGATTTCCAGCACAAGGCGGTTGGTCTGGATAGCCTCATTTTCCGGCTGAACCGGCCCGTATTGGGACATCAGGGAGTGGATTTTTAAAATGGCGTTGGAGGGGAAGGGGCCGGAGGGGGAAAGCCAGTTGTTGACCGTTCCTTTCTCCGTGCCGCATTCCCTGGCGAGCCAGTCACGGTCCTTTCCGATGGCTTTCAGCCAGTTTTTCACGTCCCCTTTTGTCGGTGTCATGGCTTGATGATACACGATTTTCGTGAATTGTCGATAAAAAGAAGTAAATTAAATCCGTGAAAAATGTGTTGACTGATTAACGAATATCGTTAAAAAAGAAGTCATGAAGTACATGCCTTTGGACATTTCCATGATGAAGCCGGAGCCGTTCCCGTATTCCGTGATGATGAGGTCCGACCTGCATCCCAAAAGACAGCCCTCCGGGGAAGAAGGATGGCGCGGCCGCCTGGGGGCAGTCTGCGGCGCAGTGCAAACGCTGGTCCTTCAATGCAGGGCAAAGGCGGAACGGCAGAAGATGGTGATGACCGTTCTTTCCGTCGCGGGGGCTTGTGCTTTCGGCCTGTTGGCCGTCGGCGTGTTCTGGCTGGCCGTAGAAATGGACAATTCCGATTTGCAGGCATCCAAGTCTTCCTGTTCCATAAGGCCGTAAGCCGGACCCTGGCCGGAGTTCCTGAGCGGTTTTTTGTGGCGCCGCTCCCGGAAATAAACAGGGACTGCGTTTGATGAAGCCGGGTCCGTTTTCCCCCGGTTGAAACGGCTTGCGAAAGCATGAAAGGTTCCAGTGGGGAACCGGAGTCCGGATGAGCTTCCATTGTTGCGGAGTTTCTCCGTGGCGGTGGGGGAATGAATAGAAATCGGCTCTTTTTTGAGGAGGAAACGGCAGGGGTTAATTATTTTTTTTGTGTCGGAAATATTTGGTAATAAGTTATTTGAAATGAAGATAAAATTATTTTTAAGATTTTTCTTTCATTAGAGCAGGTGTAACCTTTTAGATGATAGGTAGTGTGTTGCTTCCCGTTTCCGGACGAGTGTTCCGGGAGTCCGGGAAGCGGCCGTTAAACCAACCTGTCATCATGTCAAACCATACCCATTCCGCCTTTCTCATGCATGTGCCCACCCGGCTTCTTTTCGGGGCCGGGCAACTGGATAACCTGCATGTGGAAGCATTGCCGGGCCGCAAGGCCATGATCGTCATTTCCAACGGGAAGTCCACCCGGGCCAACGGTTATCTGGACCGCCTCACGGGGCAACTGGACAAGGCCGGAATCGCCTGCGCCGTCTTTGACCGAGTGGAACCCAATCCCCTGAATTCAACCGTCAATGCCGGAGGCCGGTTCGCCCGGGAACATGGCTGCGATTTCATCATCGCCCTGGGCGGAGGGAGCTGCATGGACGCCGCCAAGTCCATCGCGCTGATCGCAGTGAATGACGGCGATTACTGGGATTACATTCCCTCCGGCACGGGGAAGGGGAAGCCGGTTTCCAACAGGCCCCTGCCGATCGTTGCCATTACCACCACCGCCGGCACCGGATCGGAGGCGGACGCGGGCACTGTCATCACGAACGAGAAAACGCATGAAAAGACGGGCTTTGTCCATCCGGACCTGTTTCCGGCGCTTTCCATCGTGGACCCGGAGCTGATGCTTACCGTTCCTCCGCTGTTCACGGCCTTCCAGGGCTTTGACGCCCTGTTCCACAGCGTGGAGGGCTACGTTTCCAACGGCACGAACCTGATGAGCGACATGTACGCCCTGGAGGCCATTAAGCATATCAGCCGCTACCTGCCCAGGGCGGTGGCCGACGGCTCCGACCTGAAGGCCCGTACCCATGTGGCCTTCGGCAATACCCTGTCCGGCTACGTGATGTGCGTGGGCCGCTGCACCAGCGAGCATTCCCTGGAGCATGCCTTGTCCGCCTACCATCAGGGGCTGCCCCACGGGGCCGGCCTCATCATGATCAGCAAGGCGTATTTTACGCACCTGATTGAACGGCATGTGTCGGATGAACGCTTTGTCCGCATGGCGCAGGCCATGGGAATGCCGGAGGCGGCGGACCCCATGGATTTCATCACCATGCTGGACAGGCTGCAACGGGATTGCGGCGTAAGCGGCCTGCGCATGAGCGATTACGGCATTGCGCCGGAGGAGTTCGGGAAAATGGCTCACAATGCGCGGGAAACCATGGGGTTCCTGTTCCAGTGCGACCGCGCGGAGCTGTCCGTGGAGGATTGCGTTTCCATTTACCGGAAGTCTTATCTGTAAGCCGGGGAGCTTGTACCATGAGCAAGAAGATTTTAATCATTTCCTCCAGTCCGCGCAAGGGCGGCAATTCCGACCTCCTGTGCGATGAGTTCATGAAAGGGGCGCGGGGCGCAGGGCATGACGTGGAGAAGGTGCGCCTGGCGGAGAAGCGCATCGGCTATTGCCGCGGCTGCGGCGTGTGCCATGACACCCACGCCTGCCTCCAGAAGGACGATATGGAAGAGTTGCTGGACAAGCTGCTGGAAGCGGATGCCATCGTGCTGGCCACTCCCGTGTATTTTTATACGCTGTGCGGCCAGATGAAGACGTTTATCGACCGCACGGTTCCCCGTTATCTGGACATCCGTGACAAGGAGTTTTATTTCATTCTGGCCGCGGCGGAAGATAACCGGGCCAATATGGAGCGCACCGTGGAGTGCTTCCGCGGTTTTCTGGACTGCCTGGAAGGGGCGGTGGAGAAAGGCGTGGTTTACGGCACCGGGGCCTGGAAGATGGGCGGCATCAAGGGCAATCCGGCCATGAAGCAGGCCAGAATCATGGGGATAGGGGTTTGAGCCTTTTTCCCCACTAAAGAAGATCAGCCGTAAAACCGCCCATGGAATAATATCAACCGGATTTCATATAGAATGTTTTTTGCGCCCAGCGAGGATAGGTGAGACAGCTTCCCGCGGCGTCCGATTTCCCGGGTGGGGATGAGGGCGCCGCGGGAAGAAAAGCTCCGGCAATGTTTCCGGCTTCTCCCCTGCCTGTGGTGCGCCTTCCGTTGCCGGAGAAGGCCGGCAGCCGTTTTTTCTTTCTTCGCGGGGATTCCCGGTCCCGTTCAATCCTGCCGGGCAGCCATTCCTATTAAAATATAGACGATGAAAAAATTATTACCATATTTGTACGCGGCAGGGGCTTTCCTTGCCCCCTGTTGCGCCGCGGAGCCGGAGACTCCCCAGCCATCCCCGAACACCATGAATATTACGATTAAAGCAGGAGAAAAGGAAATTGCCGCCACTCTTCAGGACAATGCCGCCGCCAGGGATTTCGTGGCCCGGCTTCCCCTGACGCTGACGCTGGAGGATTACGGCGATACCGAGAAGATCAGCCCTCTGCCCGGCAAGTTGTCCACTGCCGGGGCTCCGGCCATGGGGAAGCCCTTCCGGGGGGCCATCGCCTATTACGCCCCGTGGGGCAATTTGTGCATTTTCAGGAAGGCCTTCGAGCCGTCCCGCGGCCTGGTGATTCTGGGGAGCGTGGACGGGGAAGGGATGAAGGCGCTGGATGTTTCCGGAAAGATCCGCGTGACCATTGACGTGAAACGCTGACCTTCCGGTTTGTCCGGCAGGTTTTTATCCCGGTTCTCCGGGATGGGGCAGCGTTCCTTTTTTAAGGAATCGGGAGAAGGCTGTTTTTCCCGGGCAGGGGCCTGTTGCCTCATTTTTTTGGGAGAAAAGATATTAAAGATACATGAGGCTTTTTGTAATGATATGAAAATAAAATATTTATTGAATACGTGCGTTGCAGTGCCCGGAGATGGGAAAGGAGGGGCGGATGCCTCCCGTTGACAGGATGGGACCCGTCAGCACGCGGGAGCGTTCCGTGATTCTGGACGCCTTGAGGGGACTGGCGCTTTTCGGCATCTGCCTGGCGAATTTTCCAGAGTTTTCCCTGTACACGTTCCAGAGTCCGGAGGTTGTTTCCGCCATGCCCACCGCCGGAATCGACCGGGTGGTCCGCTTCCTCCAGTACGTGTTTATTGACGGCAAGTTTTACAGCCTGTTTTCCCTGTTGTTCGGCATCGGCTTTTCCATCATGATGTCCCATTCCATGGAGAAGGGGCGCGACGGCATCGCCGTTTTTTACCGCAGGATGGGCCTTCTGGCCCTGATCGGGCTGCTGCACCTGATGCTCCTGTGGAGCGGGGACATCCTGCTTCTGTATGCGCTGGCCGGCCTGCTGCTGCCGCTGTTCCGGAATGTGCCGGACAGAAAGCTGCTGGCGATTGCCGCCGCGCTTGTTTTCTGCCCCGTTCTCATGGATGCCCTGAAGGTTTTTTCAGGCTACCGGTTTGACCTCGCCGCCCCGGTGGGGGGCGCAGTACGGTATTTCAACGGCCTCAGCGGGATTACGGACGCGAATTTCGGCAGATGGCTGGTGGACGGGGAACATTATTCCGACGTTCTGAAGTTCACCCTGTCCGGGGCGTTCATCCGCGTCCAGGAGCTGCTGGAGAGCAACCGCGTCTTCAAGGTGCTGGGCTTGTTCCTGCTGGGGCTGTATGTGGGAAGGAACGGAATTTATGCGAATCTGGAGAGGCGGCGGACGCTGTTGAAGAGGGTATGCCGCTGCGGTTTTCTGGCGGGGCTGCCCCTTTCCTTCCTGTACGCCGCCCATGCGCTTCACCTGCTGGGCGGCGGGCCCGTGGCCGGGGCCTTCCTGTATGCCGTCAGCGTTATTCCCCTCAGCCTGGCGTATGTGTCCGTTTTCTGCCTGTGGTTCCTTCGCCGGAAAGACGCTTCCTTGTTCCGGGCGCTGGCGGCTCCCGGGCGGATGGCGCTGACCAATTACATCGGGCAGTCCGTGCTGGGCATCGTCCTGTTTTACGGAATAGGCTTCCGCCTGGGGGCCCGGCTGGGGCTGGCGCAGGTGGAACTGGTAGCTGCCTCCGTCTTCCTGTTCCAGGCGCTGTTCAGCCGCGTCTGGCTGAAGTTCTGCCTGTTCGGCCCCCTGGAATGGGGCTGGCGCATGCTGACGTACGGGAAAAGGCTCCGGTTGTTCCGGAAGACTCCGGTTTTCCCCGGAAGGAAGGCGGCTCCTTTTAACAAGTAAAGAGTTCATGGAGGTTTTCCAATGGCTGTTTATCCAATCACGGAGCCGCCGGGCCGGCTGGGAGTCATCACCGCGTATCTGATGATTTACGTGGTGTGGGGGTCCACCTATTATTTTATCGGGACGGCGCTGCAGGGGTTCCCTCCGTTTCTGCTGGGCGGAATGCGCTTCTGCACGGCGGGGCTCCTTCTGCTGCTGGCCGGGCGGGCAAGGGGGGAGGATATTTTCCGGGGTCCCCTGGTCCGGAAGTCCGCCGTCAGCGGCATTATCCTCCTTTTCGTGGATATGGCCGTCGTCATGCTGGCCCAGCAGTATTTGAGCAGCAGCCTGGTGGCGATCATCGCATCGTCCACGGCCATCTGGATTATCGCGCTGGATGTTCCCATGTGGCGCAGGAATTTCCGGAGCATTTCCGTTTTGGCGGGGATAGCGGCCGGATTCCTGGGAGTAGGCCTTTTGTTCGCGGAGCAGCTTGGACGGGAGGAAGGGGGCGGCCAGGGCGCGCACGGTATCCTGCTGCTGGTTTTCGGCTGCGTTTCCTGGGCTTTGGGGACGCTGTACGCCAAGTACCGTTCCTGCGCGGAGGAGGCGGTCAACAATGTGGGCGGGGCGGCGTGGCAAATGCTCGCGGCGGGGGTGATGTTCTGGTGCTGGGCCCTCGTCCGGAAGGAGCCGGAGAACATGGATTGGGAGGAAGTTCCTGCTTCCGCGTGGCTGTCACTCCTTTATCTGGTGCTGTTCGGCTCCGTCCTGGCGTACACCAGCTATATCTGGCTGCTGAAGGTTCGTCCGGCGGCGGAAGTAGGCACGCACGCCTATGTGAACCCCCTGGTGGCCGTCGTCCTGGGGTGCGCGGCGGGAGGGGAAGGGATGACGTGGGCGCGGATGGCCGGGCTGTTCATCATCCTGGGGAGCATCGCGCTGGTGAGGAGAACGCCTCCGGAAGATTCCGCCGGGAAAGGGCGCGCGCTTTCCCCTGCGGCCGCCATGGCGTACAGAAAGGGAATATCGTGCCGGGAACCTGAAAAATGAAGTTGTTTTCATGATTTCACGGTTCATGAAATGATCTTTATGACAGTTAATATTTATTAATTATGAATACATTACAAATGATGAACGAGAAAATGCTAAAAATCCTTTGCATTACAGTTACTATAAGGAATAGCCTGAAGGAAGAAAGAAGAAGGCCGGGAATGCGGAGAATGCCGCTCCCCGTCTTTTTCCCGGTCTTCCTTTTCCGGATGCCGATTGCCGCCGCTTAAACGCATATGATGAATTCCAAAAGAACATTTTACCAACCCATCACCATGACCAAGAAAATGATTAAGAATACTTCCTACGAGGGGGAGCGCCCCTTGTTTGCCTCCCATCATCTGAGGCTGGAAGACGTCACGATTTATCCGGGAGAGTCCGCCCTGAAGGAATGCTCCGACATTGAAGCCGTACGGTGCGAGTTCCGGGGGAAGTACCCTTTCTGGCACAACGACGGCTTGCTGATTGAGAATTGCCTGTTCAGGGAAGGCGCCCGAGCCGCCATCTGGTATTCCCGGAACCTGCGCATGAAGGATACGCGGGTGGAAGCCCCCAAGATGTTCCGGGACATGGACGGGATGGTTCTGGAGAACGTGGTCCTGACGGACGCCCTGGAATGCTGCTGGCACTGCCGGAACGCGGAGCTGCGCAACGTACAGGCGGAGCACGGGGATTACCTGTTCATGCACGGGGAGAATATGGACATTGACGGTTTCCGGCTGAACGGGAACTACTCCTTCCAGTATTGCAGGAATGTGGTGATCCGGAATGCGGAGATTCATTCCAAGGACGCCTTCTGGAATACGGAGGACGTGACGGTGTACGATTCCGTGGTGGACGGGGAATACCTGGGCTGGCATTCCAAAAACCTCCGCCTGGTGAATTGCCGTATTTCCGGCACGCAGGCATTGTGCTACGCGGAGAACCTGGTGCTGGAAAACTGCACGTTCGGGGAGGATGCGGACCTTTGTTTTGAATATTCCTCCGTGCAGGCGGAAATCAAGGGGCGCGTGCACAGCGTCAAGAACCCGCGCAGCGGACGCATCGTGGCGGAAGAGTACGGGGAGGTTATTTTGGACGAGCATTGCAAGGCTCCGGCCAACTGCTCCATTGAAACGGGAAAAACGCAGTCGGGAGAAGCAGCATGAAGTACGATTTTGACACCGTTGTGCCGCGCCGGGGAACGAATTCCTACAAGTGGGATTCCATGCCCCGGGCGGACATTCTGCCCATGTGGGTGGCGGACATGGATTTCCGCACGGCTCCGGCGGTGACGGAAGCCATCCGGAAGAGGGCCGAACACGGCATTTTCGGCTACACGCGGGTTCCGGATTCCTATTATGAGGCGGTCATGAACTGGTTTGAACGCCGCCACGGCTGGAAGATCAGTCCGGAGTGGATTATTTACACCACGGGGGTGGTGCCCGCGCTGTCCGCCATCATCCGGGCCCTGACGGCTCCGGGGGACAAGGTGCTGGTGCAGACGCCCGTGTACAATTGCTTTTTTTCCTCCATCCGCAATAACGGGTGCGTGGCGGAAACCAGCCCGCTGAAGTACGAGAACGGGAGGTACGCGCTTGACGCGGAGGACCTGGAGCAGAAGGCGGCGGATCCCGCCGTCAAGCTCCTGCTCCTGTGCAATCCCCACAATCCCGCCGGGCGCGTCTGGATGAGGCCGGAGCTGGAGAAGATCGCGGATATCTGCCGGAGAAACGGCGTGCTGGTGGTGGCGGATGAGATTCATTGCGAGCTGACGTATCCCGGCCATCCCTACATGCCGTTCGCCTCCCTTTCGGAGGAGGCCCTGCTCCATTCCGTCACCTGCATTTCCCCCAGCAAGGCCTTTAATCTGGCGGGCATCCAGATCGCCAATATCGTCGCGGCGGATGAGGAGGTTCGGAGGAAGATTGACAAGGCCATCAACATCAACGAGGTGTGCGATGTCAATTCCTTCGCCGTGGATGCTCTGGAAGCGGCCTACAACGGCGGAGAGGACTGGCTGGAGGAGCTGAAGCTTTACCTTTACGGGAATTACGAGACGCTCCGGGACATGCTGGGCGAACGCCTGCCGCAGCTCCGCGTGCTGCCGCTGGAGGGAACGTACCTGGTCTGGATAGATTGCTCCGCGCTGGGGCTTTCCTCCGCGGAAATTGTCCGTTTGCTGGAGGAAGAGGGACGGGTGCTCGTCAACGGCGGGGAAATGTACGGGGAATCGGAGGGCTGTTTCATCCGCCTGAACATTGCCTGTCCCCGGAAACTGCTGATTGAGGGGGTGGAAAGAATCTGCCGTACGCTGGGCGGCCGCGTTTCCGGAACATGAACGCGTCCGGCGGCCTGAAAGGTCTCACTGGAGAGAGCGCGAAGAACGATCATCAAGAACAAACAATCAAGTTGCCATGAGAAACAATATGACGAGAAGAGCGTGGCTCCAGTCTTCCACCGCGGCCCTGGCGTGCCTGGCCTTGCCGGAATATGCGCTGGGCGCGGCCGCGGAGAAGAACGGAGCTTCCAGGGTATGGATGACAAAGGAGATTTCTCCGGAGGCTCTCGTAAGGATTTACGAGGCCCTGGGGCGTCCGGCCACGGGAAAGGCGGCCGTCAAGATCAGCACCGGGGAGCCGGGCGGCCGCAATTTCCTGAGTCCGGCCCTGATCAAGGGCCTGGTGCACCGCGTGAACGGCACCATCGTAGAGTGCAATACGGCTTACGGCGGCAAGCGGTCCTGGACGGAGGACCACCTCCGTGCCGCGAAGGAGCACGGTTTTTCCGACATTGCCAGGGTGGATATCATGGACGCGGAGGGAGAGTTCACCATCCCGGTGAAGGACAGGAAGCACCTGGAATACGATATCGTAGGGAACCATTTGAAGAATTATGATTTCATGATCAACCTGGCCCACTTCAAGGGGCACGCCATGGGCGGCTTCGGCGGCGTGATCAAGAACCAGTCCATCGGCGTGGCTTCCGCAAGCGGCAAGGCGTACATCCATTCCGCCGGAAAAACGCGGGACGTTGCCGCCGTGTGGAACAATCTGGCCGCGCAGGACGACTTTCTGGAGTCCATGGCCGCCTCCGCTCAGGCGGTGGCCGATTACTTCGGGGACAGGATTCTGTATATCAACGTGATGAACAAGCTGTCCATTGACTGCGATTGCGATGCCCACCCCCATGACCCGGAGATGAAGGACATCGGCATTCTGGCTTCCCTTGACCCGGTGGCGCTGGACCAGGCCTGCCTGGACCTCGTTTACGCCGTCAAGCCTTCCGCCGGAGACAACAGCAAACCCCTGATTGAGCGCATTGAAAGCCGCCATGGGCGGCACACGGTGGATTACGCCGAACAGATAGGCCTGGGTACCAGGAAGTATGAGCTGAAGGAGCTGGAACCGCAGCAGGGCGTTTAACGGAGTATTTCCCTTTCAATATCAAAAATAATAAAAAACAGAAACAGTTATGGAAGAAGTTACATTAAACAACGGAGTTGTCATGCCCATCCTGGGCTTTGGAGTTTTTCAGATTCCCGACGCCGCAGAGTGCGAGCGCTGCGTGCTGGACGCGATCGGCGCCGGCTACCGTTCCATTGATACGGCCCAGATTTACGGCAATGAGGAGGCCGTAGGCCGCGCGGCGGAGAAGAGCGGGGTGCCGCGCGAGGAATTGTTCCTCACCACGAAGGTGTGGATTACCAACGGCGGGTATGAAAAGGCGAAGGCTTCCATTGACGAGTCCCTGCGCAAGCTGCGCACGGATTACGTGGACCTGCTGCTCATCCACCAGCCCTTCAACGATTATTACGGCACTTACCGGGCCATGGAAGAGGCTAACCGGGCCGGAAAGGTCCGTGCCATCGGCGTGAGCAATTTTTATCCGGACCGTTTTGTGGACCTGGCGGAGTTCTGCGAGATCAAGCCCGCCGTCAACCAGGTGGAAACGCACGTGTTCAACCAGCAGGTGAAGGCCCGGGAGCTGATGGCGAAGTACAGTACCAGGATGGAATCCTGGGGGCCCTTCGCGGAAGGCCGCAATGGATTTTTCACGAATCCGGTGCTGAAGGACATCGGAGAGAAGTACGGCAAGACTCCGGCGCAGACGGCCCTGCGCTTCCTGATCCAGCGCGGCGTCATCGTCATTCCGAAGACGACCCACCGGGAAAGGATGGAGGAGAATTTCAACGTCTTTGACTTTGAACTTTCCCAGGAGGACATGGGGGCCATCGCCAGGCTGGACCGCGGAGAGAGCCTTTTCCTGTGCCATCAGGACCCCGAATCAGTCCTGTACCTGATCAATTACGGAAAGTAATAATTCACCTTAAGTATTAGAAAGATGACAGGGCATTCATTTAAAAGGTTTTGCGCGGCTTTCTCCGCCTGCATTTGCTGTGCAGGGAGCTTATCTGCTGAAAATAATAACGCCAACACGGACAGGATCATGAACGAAAAACTGAATTTAACGCAGGAATGGGACAAGGTGTTTCCGAAGAGCGACAAGGTAGACCACCGCAAGGTAAGCTTCCGCAACCGCTACGGCATTACGCTGGCCGCGGATTTGTATATCCCCCGGAAGGCTGGCGGAAAGTTGCCGGCTATCGCCGTTTCCGGCCCCTTCGGAGCCGTGAAGGAACAATCTTCCGGGCTCTATGCCCAGACGATGGCCGAGCGCGGTTTTCTAACGATCGCGTTTGATCCCTCGTATACGGGAGAAAGCGGCGGGGAACCCCGTTATGTCGCTTCCCCGGACATCAATACGGAGGATTTCTCCGCCGCCGTCGACTACCTCTCCACACGCGACGACGTGGACCCCGAACGCATCGGAATCATCGGCATTTGCGGGTGGGGCGGCATGGCGGTGAACGCGGCGGCTATCGACACCCGCATCAAGGCGGCGGTAGCGTCCACGATGTACGATATGAGCCGAGTGAACGCCAACGGCTATTTCGACGCGATGGACGCCGACGCCCGTTATGAGCTTCGCAAACAACTGAATGCCCAGCGCACCGCCGATGCAAAAAACGGTTCTTATGCGCTCGCGGGGGGCGTGCCCGATCCCCTGCCCGACGATGCCCCCGGATTCGTGAAGGATTACTACAATTACTATAAGACGCCCCGCGGCTACCACAAGCGTTCGCTCAACTCAAACGGCGGATGGAATACCACCTCCGCGCTCTCGTTCATCAATATGCCCCTCCTGGCGTACAGCGGGGAAATCCGCAGCGCCGTGCTCATGATTCACGGAGAAAAAGCCCATTCACGCTATTTCAGCGAGGATGCCTTCAAGAAATTGAAGGGGGATAACAAGGAGCTGATGATCATTCCCGGCGCGAGCCATGTGGATCTCTATGACAATCAAGCCGGGGTTATTCCTTTCGGCAAAATCGAGCAGTTCTTTCAGGAGCATCTGAAATAAGGAGGTTCTGCGGCTGACTTTGAAGGGAGCTGATTACGGTGAGGGACTCAACATGATAAGCCGTCTGCCGGTTGTTCACAGGGGAAGGACAGCGTTCTTCCCGTTCCGGCGGGGTTCAAGCCATTTTAAGCAAGAGACACATGATACTGATTTTCGGAGCACTGCTGGCGGTTTACGTTTTCTGCCGCGCCATTCTGCCGCTTAGGTTGAAATGGGGCTGGAAGGCCCTGCTTTCTGTCCTTCTGGCGGTGGCGGCGTTCAAATTCCATCTGCTGCATTTGTTCGGCGGCCCCATGTTTTTCTCCCCGGTTCTGCCGGAAGGCGTCCTGCTGGCGGCCGCATGGCTGTTCTCCGTGCTTTTCCTGTTCTTTTTCCTGCTGCTGGCGGCGGACGCGGCGCGCCTCCTGTACCTGCTGGTTCTGTTCTGCCTGCGGAAGAAGAGGATGGAACGGTTCCGCATCATCGGCAACCGGGTGAACCTTGTCCTGCTGGCTTTCGCCGCCGTACTGGCTACCGTGGGGATGGCCGGAGGCACCGGGGTGCCGCGGGTGAAGGAGGAAACGATTTCCGTGAACCATCTGCCGGATGGGGCGGACGGCCTGGCAGTCGCCGTGCTGGCGGACCTTCATGTGGACGGCATCACGCGGGCGGACCGCATCAGGAAAATTGTGGAACGCACGAATGCCCTGAATCCGGACATCGTCATTATTGCCGGGGACTTCGTGGACGGGACGGTTCCCGTGCACGGGGATGATTTGAGGCCGCTTGCGGATTTGAAGGCCAGGTACGGGGTATTCGGCGTGCCGGGCAATCATGAGTATTATTCCGGTTATGAGGAGTGGATGGAGTTCCTGCCCACCCTGGGCATCCGTATGCTTCACAATGAACATGTGCAGACGGGCGGGGGCGCGGTGGTGCTGGCGGGGGTGACGGATCCTGTGGCCGGCATCATGGGGAAGGAGGAGCCGGATATACGCAAGGCGTTGGTGGGAGCCCCGGAAAAGGGGGTGCGCATCCTGGCCTCCCACCAGCCGCGCTTGGCCCCGGAAGCGGCCGCGCACGGCGTGGACCTCCAGGTTTCCGGCCATACGCACGGCGGCATGATTGCCGGCATTGACCGGCTGGTGGCCCGGTTCAACGAGGGCTTTGTGTCCGGATTGTACACGGTGGGGGGTATGAAGCTGTATGTCTCCAACGGGGCGGGGATTTGGAACGGCTTTCCCATCCGCATCGGCGTTCCTTCGGAAATCGTGCTGATCCGGCTCCGGAAAGAGGAATAAGAGTGTTGAGGGTGGAGAGTTCAGAGTTCAGAGTGAGTGGGCGTAGTCCCGGAGATGACGGGGGAAAACATGTTGACTTATAGCTTCTAACTTATGAAAACAACATCAATGATATGCACGCTGGCGGTCGCCCTGATGACGGGGGCCGGATGCTCGGGACAGGAACAGCCCAAGGTTTCCGCTGAACCCTCCAAGGTTCTCATTGCCTATTATTCATGGGGCGGCAATACGAAGTACGCCGCCGCGCAGATTCAGAAGGCGACGGGCGGAACCCTGTTTGAAATCAAGCCGGTCAAGCCTTACCCGTCCGGGTACCGGGAATGTACGGTACAGGCCAAAAAGGAGATTCAGGAAGGCGTCAGGCCGGAGCTGGCCGCCAGGGTGGAGGACATGGGCAAGTACGACGTGATTTTCATCGGCAGTCCCAACTGGTGGAGCACGATTGCGCCTCCGGTCGCCTCTTTCCTGGCAAGCCACGACCTTTCCGGCAAGACGGTGATTCCGTTTGTGACGCACGGAGGCGGCGGCATGGCGCGCTGCGGGGACGAGGTGCGGAAGCTGTGCCCCAAATCCACCGTTCTCAAGGGGGGAGCCTTTGCCGGGGAAGGGATCCGGACGGCCAGGCCCGCGCTGGTCAAGTGGGTCAATGACACGATCACCATCAACAAATAATGCTCCTTATGAAACGAACCCTTGCGGGAATGGCTTTTTCCCTTGCCTGTCTGATGAACCTTTCAGAAGCCCAAACCATGAATAACGATACAAGCGCCTTGTCGCCAAAAGAACAACAGATTGCCGCCATCAGTGCCCATACGGCCAGGGGCGACATGCCCGGCCTGCGGAACGCCCTAACGGCGGGGCTGGATGCCGGACTGACCCTGAACGAGCTCAAGGAGGTGCTGGTCCAGATGTATGCCTATTGCGGTTTTCCACGCAGCCTGAATGCCCTTAATGAGTTGATGGTTCTGGCGAAGGAACGGGCCTCGCGCGGCATTAATGATACGGTGGGCAGGGAGGCCGGAGCGCCTCCCGCCGGAAAGAGCATTGACTTCGGCACGGCCAACCAGACGAAGCTTTGCGGCGCTCCGGTGAAGGGGGAGCTATTCCTGTTCGCCCCGGCCATTGACGAGTTCCTGAAGGCGCATTTGTTCGGAGATATTTTCGGCCGCGACAATATGGACTGGAAGACCCGGGAGCTGGCCACCATTGCGGCCCTGTCCGCCATGACGGGCACGGAAAGCCAGTTGAACTCCCACATCCGCATCGGGAAGCACAACGGCCTGACTGACGGGCAGGTGGAGGCCATTCTGGCCGTATCCGCCGCTGCCGGGAAGAAGGACGCCTTCCCCAAAGGGGAGCCGGCTCCGGCCAATTTCACCGGAAAAGCCTGGGTAGCCATGCTGGTGGACAACAGGGATTACGACATGTCCGCCTATAACGTCACCTTTGCCCCCGGCACGCGGAACAACTGGCACAGCCATTCCGTGGGGCAGGTGCTGTTCTGCACGGAAGGCACGGGATACTACCAGGAGCGCGGCAAGGCCGCCCGGCGCCTGACGCCCGGTTCCGTGGTGGAAATCCCGGCCAATACGGAGCACTGGCACGGCGCGGCGCCGGACAGTGGGTTCGTGCACCTTGGCATCACGCCCAGGGCGGCTTCCAACAGGACGGCGTGGGGAGGCCCCGTGACGGATGCTGAATATGCTGAAGCCACGGGCAGCAAATAAAAACGCCGGGGCAGCCCCGCGGTCCCTCCTTTTCCCGGGGAGAGGGAAAGGGGCGTTTTCTTCCTGAGCGGGAACACGGAAGGGCCGGGGATTCCAACGGAATTCCCGGCCCTTCCTTTTTACGGTTTTGAGGGAGCGGCCTATTCCTCCGGAGCGATGTTCGGTTCGCTGGCGCTGGCATGGTTCAGCGGATTACAGCTGTCCGGCCTGCGGTTGTCCAGCAGGTCCTGGTAGAATTTCTTCTTGTATTTCAAGACTTCCATCTGTTTTTTCAGGATGCGGAGCTGTTCCCGGAGGCTTTTCTCCTGCTTGAAAATCAGTTCCGCGCGTTCCGGAATGGTGGTGTCCCCTTCCTGGCACAGGTCAATGTAGTGCTTGACGCCTTCAATCGGGAGGCCCGTCATCCGGAGGCAGTGAACCAGGCGCAGCCAGCCCAGGGTGTAGTCCGAAAACATGCGGGCATTGCCTCCGCTGCGGTCCACATCCGGAATCAATCCGGCGTTTTCATAATACCGGATGGTGTAGGCGGACATCTCCATCATTTCCGCAACCTGTTTCACGGTATATTTGGGAGTGCGGTCATAGGAAGGCCGGTAGGAGCTGGATGGGTTCTTTTGTGTGATCATTGTGCAGTTGATGGCTTACAGTTACTCTAATATACTTCCAGGCGCGGAAAGACAAGCGTTTTGACGGGATTCAGGGAGGGGAAGGTTCTGAAAACGCGTGAACATCCATCAGTGAATAACATGATGATAACATGTGAATAAACAGAGGGGCGTTTTTTCATCTCTGTTCCGGAGAAGAACGGCGGAAAGAACGCGGCAGTTTTTCTTCCGGCGGAAGAGTACGCCTCTTTTCATGTACTCCCCGGACTGCGGGGAAAGGGCGCAGGATCGCCGGGAGGGCCAAAGGGTTTGACGGCTGGCGGCGGCGCATTACAATGAAGACCGTTCCAGACAAGACCCCCGCCATGATTATTGCCTCCCTTTCCGACGCCGCCCGATACGAGAAACTGAATCCGCTGTTCAAGCGGGCTTTTGATTTTGTGAGGGGGGCTGATCCGGCTTCCCTGGAGCCGGGACCCCACGTCCTGGAGGAAGATGCCCTGGTTGTGATGGTGAATGAACCCGTGATGAAGAAGCCGGAGAAGGCCCGCATGGAAGTGCACGACAGGTTCATAGACATCCATGTGCCCCTCACCCGGGAGGAAGGGTTTGCGTGGAAGGACCGCTCTGCCCTGGAAAAGCCTTCCGAGCCGTTCAACACGGAGAAGGACGCGCAGCATTACGACGATGCGCCGGATACCTCTTTTGCCGTGAAGCCGGGGCAGTTCGCCGTCTTTTTCCCGGAGGATGCCCATGCCGGCTGCATCGGGGAAGGGGCTCTCCGTAAACTGGTGATTAAAGTCAGAACGGCCTGACCCGCATTCCGGAAAGATGGTCCGGTGCCGGGACAGGCCGTTCCTCCACGCCCGCTCCGGCTTGCCTGCCGGCGGGGCAATCATTCAATTTATTCCTCGTCTTCCACCCTGGCGTCCTGCTTGGGGTCCTGCGGAGCGTTTTCCGGAATCCAGACGGCCACGTTGCCGCCGTGGACGAGGAACTGGCCATTGCCTTCCTCGTCAATGGTGACGGTTTCCTCCACGTTCCCGGTGGCTTCCTTCCAGGTTTCCCCGGCGTGCTGCTTGCCCACGTTCATCACCTTGTCCCCGTCCTCTCCGTTGGAGATGAGCACGGCCACGCCGGAATGCGGGTGGTCGTCATCCCCCACGCGGGTGAAACCGATGGTGTTTGGGTGGTCAAAGTAGTAGTTCTGCTCCCCGAAGGCATGGTTTTTGCGGATTTCCAGCAAGTTGTCGATGATGCCGCGGTGCATGGGAGGATTGCCGCTTACTCCGTAATAGTCCCCGTAGAAGATGCAGGGGTAGCCTTCCTTCATGAGCAGGATGAGCGCATAGGCGGAGGGCTTGAACCAGTCTTCCACGGCTGATTCCAGGGAGCTGCCCCACTGGGAGTCATGGTTGTCCACAAAGGTGACGGCCAGCGTGGGGTGGTTCTGGACCAGGGTGCCGTCCAGAATCTTGGAAAGGTCGTAATCACGGCCCTGCTTGGAGGCCTGGTACATGTTGTAGTGCAGGGGCACGTCAAACAGGTCCACCTTGTAGCGTTCCTCCTTGAGATAATCGTTCAGGGAGTCCAGGTCCTGCTTCCAGTATTCGCCCACGGCGTAGAAATCCTCTCCCCGCTCCTTGCGGACGGCGGCCAGGAATTTCTTGATGAACTCGTCATTGATGTGTTTGATGGCGTCCAGCCTCATGCCGTCCAGGTCCAGTTCCCTGGCGACCCATCCGCCCCATTTTTCCATTTCCTTCACCACTTCCGGGTGGTCGAAGTCCAGATTGGCGAACATGAGGTAGTCATAGTTGCCGTTTTCTTCGTCCACGCCCTCGCTCCAGTCCTTGCCATCCCCCATGATCTTGAAGATGGCGGTCTTCTCCGTAGCGGCGTCGTAGTCCGTGCCGGTGAAATGGTACCAGTGCCATTTGAAGTCGGAGTACTTGTCTCCGCGGCCGGGGAAGTTGAAGCCGGTCCAGCCTTCGATTTCGTAGGCGTCCGTGATTTCCTTGTCCCGGTTCTGCTGGTCCACTTCCTTGGCCATGAATTTTTCCGTATAGTCCGCTCCGGCCTTGTGGTTCATCACGGCGTCCAGGTAGACGTCCACATGGTGTTCATGAAGGGCCTTGATGGCGTCCTGGAGTTCCTGCTTGGTGCCGTATTTGGTGCGGACCGTGTTCTTCTGGTCGAATTCCCCCAGGTCAAACAGGTCGTAGGTGCCGTAGCCCACGTCGTTCTGTTCCTTGCCCTTGTAGGCCGGCGGAATCCAGACGGCTGTGACGCCTATTTCCTCCAGATGGGGGGCGTCTTCCTTCAGCTTGTTCCAGAACTGCCCGTCGTTGGGCAGGTTCCACTCAAAATATTGCATCATGATTCCGTTTTTCATTTTGTCAGATTCCTTGTAAATGTCGTTCGGGTTGTTCCGCCTTCAGGAGGCCGGCTGATGGGGAAGGCGGTTCCCTGGCGTCTGCCGGGCGGGGCTCCGCATGATGATTTCACACGAAGCCGTCAACAAAATAGAGTCCTAAAAGCGCGGCGCGTTCGGCATACTGCCGGTGTTATGTCCTGCAAAATGGCGCGGAGAACGCGTGGAAAGCTGGAAAAGAGGGCTTTTCATCAAGGCCGGACTGCCCCGTGCCCGTTCTCTGGAATGGTTTCACGCCCCGCCCGGGCTGTGGTCCAGGTAGTGCCTGTTTTTCAGCCGGTAGTATTTGAGGAACCTGCGGATAAAGAGCAGGGTGACGATGAAGGAGAGCACGTCCGCCAGCGGCAGGGAGGCCCAGACGCCGTCCTGGCCCCAGAACCTGGGCAGCACCAGCAGGAACGGCAACAGGAAGAGCATCTGGCGCGTCAGGGAAAGGAAGATGGCCAGCCGGGCCTTCCCGATGGCCTGGAAGAAGTTGCCGATGATGATCTGGCTGCCGATGAGCGGGAAGGCCAGCACGCAGATGGTGAGGCCGTTGGCCGCCAGGCTGATGAGCGCGGCGTCATCCGTAAAGAGCCCGGCAATGCCGCGGGGGAAGAGGACGCAGGCCAGGAAGCCCAGCGTGGTGAAGGATGTTCCAGCCAGCACGCCGTACTTGAGGGTGAGCAGGACGCGTCCCGGCTTCATGGCCCCGTGGTTGTAGCCGATGATGGGCTGCATGCCCTGCGTGAGGCCGATGACGAGCATGGCGAACAGGATGAGGATGCGGTTGATGATGCCGTAAGCGCCGATAGCCAGGTCCCCCCCGTGGTCCGCAAGCTGCCTGTTGATGGCGATGGTGACCGCGCTGCCGCAGACGTTCACCAGGCACGGAGCCATGCCGATGGACAGGATGCCGGTGACGATGGCCTTCCGCAGTTCCCAGATGCCGCGGCGGAAGTGGACCGTGCTGGCCGCGTCGGAGAAGTGGAGCAGCACGCGCACCATGCCGGTGACCTGGGCAAGCAGGGTGGCCAGGGCGGCCCCGGTGATGCCCCATTTGAACCAGAAGATGAAGATGGGCGCCAGGATGATGTTAACCCCCACGGAGAGCAGGGTGGAGCCCATGGCCTTTTTCGGGTAGCCGGTGGCCCTCATGACGTGGTTGAGGTTGAAGAAAACGTACGTGACGGGCAGCCCCAGCAGGGTGACCAGCATGAAATCGTACGCGTACGTGAGCGTCTGGCCGCTGGCTCCGAAGGCGGTCAGAATTTCCGTCAGGAAGAGAAGCGTGGGAGTGACAAGCACCACGGCGGCGATCAGGCTCATGATGAGGACGTTCCCCAGCGTGCGCTCCGTTCCCTCCTGGTCTTTCTTGCCCAGCCGGATGGAGCTGATGGCCGCCCCGCCGATGCCCACCAGCGTGCCCAGCGCAAAGGTCAGGTTCATGATGGGGAAGGTGACGGCCAGGCCGGACAGGGCCAGGGGGCCCACCCCGTGGCCGATGAAGACGCTGTCAATGATGTTGTACAGGGAGTACACCACCATGCCGGCGATGGAGGGCAGGGAGTACTGGACCAGCAGACGCCATACGGATGCGTTTTCCAATTCTGCGATGTTGCGTGACTGGGCTGCCATGAACGGACCTCCTTTTCAGACGGGAGGCAAACTATAGAAATGCGCGGAGGGGTTGTCAAGCTGTCCACCCGTCCGGGGAACGGGCATTTTTCCGCCGCAGCGGGCGGGAGGCCTGTTTTTGATTGACTGGGGAGGTTTTTGGTAGTTGATTCCTTTCCGCCTTTTTTCAGGAACACGCCATGTCTCTATCCCTTCGCCCCGTTCTTTGCGCCGCCGTCTGCGGAACCGCCTTTTTGTGCTCTTCCTGCCTGCCCATGCTCGGTACCGGGCAGATGCTGGCGGGCAGCCATCTTGCGGACGGCCTGCTGTCCACCTCCCCCCTGGACCTGGTCTGGAGGGGGGACATCAGCTCCTTCCCCTCCTCCGGGCTGGAGACGCCCCGGGGGTTCAAGGTCTCCCCGGCGGATTCCTATTCCCTGCTGATGGAGGCGCGCCCCGGCATAAGCGGAGAGTGGGCCTGCTACCATGACCGGAACAGTTACTACTGGGCCTTTGTGGCCGGGAAGAAGGAGGAGGAAGCGGGGCTTTACGCCGTGCGCCGCGGCGTGGCCGTGAACGGAACCACCGGGGAGATTGAAGACCACCCCGCCGTGCAGGCTGTCCAGCCTCCCTCCGTCATGTAGGCGCGGGTTCTGGTCTTTTTGCAAAAACCGCTGCCAGGAGCCCGTTTTCCGGGCTGTGGAGCACGATAGATTTGACAGGCAGGGGCCTTTGCGGGCGTATTATTACCCGCATGAAGTTCCTTTTATTATCGTTTGCATGGATGTGCATGGCGTGCGCCGGGGCGTGGGGGCAGGATACGGCTCCCTCCTTCCCGGCGAACGGAGCCAATTACAGGTTGTTCCCGGCGGACCAGCCGCCGCTGGTCCCCAAGCCCCAGCAGCTCCGCTGGGACGGCAAGGCCATTCCCGTGCAGTCCGTGCGCATCCTGGCCCCGTCTCCGTCCAGTACTTCCTATCCGGAACAGATGAAGTTCATCGTTTCCGAATTGAAGTCCTTTCTGGCGGACCACCGGGTGAAGGTGGCTCCGGACGGGGCGTTCGCCATCAAGTTCGTGAAGGGGGAGGTGAAGGCCGGAACAGAGAATCCCAAACTGAAGGAAGAGGCCTATTCCCTCCGCGTGACTCCCGGCGGCGCGCTGATTACGGCGGCGGACACCAGGGGGTTTTATTACGGCATGAAAACGCTGGAGCAGCTTCTCCTGCGCCGCGGCGGGACGACGACCATCGCCGCCTGCGACATCGTGGACTGGCCGGATTTTGAAATCCGCGGGTTCATGAATGACGTGGGCCGCAATTACATGCCGCTCCCCCTGATCGCGCAGGAGCTGGATTCCATGGCGCAGCTTAAGCTGAACGTGTACCACTTCCATTTCACGGAGCATCCCGGCTGGCGGCTGGAATCCAAGATTTATCCGGAGCTGAATGATCCCAAGAATTTCACCCGCATGCCGGGCAAATTCTACACGCAGAAGGAGTTCAAGCAGCTCGTGGAGTACTGCCGCCTGCGCAACATCCTGCTGATTCCGGAGATGGACATGCCGGGGCACAGCCAGGCGTTCCGGAAGGCGCTCAACGTGAAGATGAGCGATGAAAAGGCCACCAAGGCCCTGGTGGCCCTGATCAAGGAGATGTGCGCCCTGGTGCCCAAGGAGAAGATGCCTATCATCCACATCGGCACGGACGAGGCCCACGGCAAGGACGAGCAGGTGAACAATGACATTCTGAAGGAATACATCAATGCGGTGGAGTCCTGCGGCCGCACGCCCATGAGGTGGCACCCCGGCCTGACGCCTAAGGGCTATAACGGCTCCATCCTGCAGTTGTGGTCCGGCCGCCAGAACCGCGGTGCATGGCCTGTCAACGGGGCCAAATACGTGGATTCCCTGGAGACCTACCTGAACCACCTCGATCCGTTTGAAACGGCCATGACCATGTATTTCCGCCGGGCGTGCCCGTTCCAGAATGCGGACGGCCTGGGCATGATGCTGTGCTCCTTCCCGGACCTGGAAATTACGGACCCGCGCAACCAGGTTCTCCAGACGCCCGTTTACGCAGGGATGGCGTTCGTTTCCGAGCCCTTGTGGAACAATCCCCATGAAAAGGTGCAGGGAGACCCCAACCAGGACGAGTACATGAAGTATTTCTCCAACCTCCCTGTGCAGGGGGACCCCCTGCTGAAAGGATTTGCGGAGTATGAAAACCGCGTGCTCGCCATCCGGGACCGCTTTTTTGTGAACAAGGAGTTCAATTACGTGCGGCAGGCCAATATTCCGTGGAAGCTGCTTGGCCCCATTCCCAACGGCGGGAAGACGGAAACGGAATTCGCCCCGGAGGCGGACAACAAGACCGGGAAGATGAAGGATTCCTACGAGATTGACGGCGTTACCTACGAGTGGTCCAAGGACGCCTACACCGGAGCCACCATCATCTTCAAGCATTACTGCGATTTCCCGACGCTGTTCAACGGAGCGAAGATGGGGGCCTATCCCCACAAGAACCACACCTATTACGCGCAGACCTGGATTTATTCCCCGAAGGCGCAGACGGTGCCTTTCTGGATCAGCGGCCATACCTGGGCCACGTCCGACTGGCGCAACGGCCCGGCGAGCGTCCCCGGCAAGTGGTTCCACGCGAATCCCAGGTTCTTTGTGAACGGGCAGGAGATTGCCCCCCCTCAATGGAAGAAGCCGCGCAACGGCGGCGTGCTGGTGGATGAAAACTACCATTTTCGGGAGCCTTCCATGGTTCCCCTGAAGAAGGGCTGGAACCGCGTGCTGGTGAAGAGCCCCAGCAACAATTCCGCGCGCCGGTGGATGTTCACGTTCGTTCCGGTGCAGGTGAACCCCAAAACGCCCGGCTGCAACGTGAAGGAGTATCCCGGCCTCAAGTTCTCCACGGAGCCGAAGTAAAGGGCTTTTCCAGCTGTTATTCCCGGTAAATGACGAAGGCATGAAGCGCGTTCCGCTTCATGCCTTCTTTGTGTCCGGACGAAGTTCCGGGAGAGCGCGGCGCCCCGTCAAAGTTTTTTCCAGGGCAGGGCCTCAAGCATCCCGTCAAAGCCCAGCCCCGTTCCGGCGGGAACGGCTACCTGCGGGTTCATGCCGCCCATCTGGTCAATGAAGGGGTCCGGCTCAAACAGGAGGTGCGTGCAGAGGCCGCAGAGCGGAATTTCCGTGGGCAGGGCGTTGCGGTAGTAGTCCGCGGCCTGGTAGACGGCCCAGAGCTGGCCCACGGGATGGTCCATGACGGTGGTGAAGACGGGAGGCTCGTAAAGGTGCGCGGGGGTGGCTTCCCGCGCGGGCTTGACGATGCGGATGATAGGCAGGTCGGAAGAGATGGCTGGCTGGTGCTCCGAGTCCGAGCCCATGTCCAGGGCCAGCGGCATGCCGGCGTCCACCAGCCTTTCCCAGCTCTGGACGGAGAAGGGGCACGGGTCTTCAATGAAGTCTATCCGGGTTTTCAGGTGGTGGGGCAGGGATTTCCAGAATTTAAGAGAATCGTTTTCATTCAGGCAGCCGTTGAAGTCCAGCCGCCAGCGCCAGGCTGGGACCATGGAGGCCAGCATGGTCAGCCGTTCCAGAGCGGCCGCCAGGTTGGGGCTGGCCTTGATTTTTCCGGCCTTGAACCCCTTGGATTCCATGATGCGGATGGTGGCGGGGCTGACGCAGGAGGGCAGCGTGGCGTGGCTGGCGGGGATGTGGAGGCCGTCAAACAGGCTGACGCCCTTCGCGCGCGCCTCCCCGTCCGTCCGGGCGCACTCCAAGGCGCGGACGCCCAGGGGCAGCGGGTTTCCCTTCCTGAGCGCATCCAGTTCCTCCTGCAGGGTGGCGTCCCCCAGCTCCGGCCACGGCTGGATGCAGCCGTACCCGCCTTCATCCGTTTTAATGAGGGCTCCCTTCCTGCATACTTCCGCGGCTCTGGCGTTCAGCGGACCGCATGCCGTTAAAGAATATTCATGGTAAAACACAACTTTAATTCAAACAGCCTTTCAATCTTTTGTCACGATGAAAAAAGGTTTTCATTGGATTTTGGAGGGGGAATGGCTAAGCTCCGTGTCATGTACAGAACATTGGTGTTCGGCGCGGGCGGCCGTGTGGGAAGCCGGCTGGCGGCGCATCTGGAAAAGGAAGGCATGGAAGTGGTGGGATGCGGACGGAACGCGTGTGATTTAAAGGATTTAAAAGCCCTGAAAAACGTGCTGCTTTCCTCGGGCGCCACCCACGTGGTGAACTGCGCCGCCGTGAGCGGCCTGGAGGCCTGCCTGGACGATCCGGAGACGGCGCACCGCGTGAACGCCATGGCGCCGGAGATGATGGCCCGCATCTGCCGCCTGGAGGGCATGCGCTTCATCCACCTGAGCACGGACTACGTGCTGGACGGCAGGAGGGGCGGCCTGAAAACGGAGTCGGACAAGTGCCGCCCCGTGAACGTGTACGGAGAATCCAAGCTGGAGGCGGAACTCCGCGTGCGGGAGGAAATGCCGGAGGCGCTGGTTGCCCGCGTTTCCTGGGTGTTCGGCAATCCGGAGCGGCCTTCCTTCCCGGAGATGGTGCTGCGGAAGGCGCTGAACGGAGAACCCCTCTCCGCCGTGGCGGACAAATGGTCCATGCCCGCGTGGGTGGAGGACCTGTGCGGGTGGCTGCGCTTCCTGGCGTATGAAAGCGATGCTTCCGGCGTGCTACACCTGTGCCAGTCCGGGGAGCCCGTTTCCTGGCACGGATATGCCGTGGCCGCTCTGAAATGCGCCGTGAAGCACGGGCTACTGCCTTCTTTGCCGCCCGTGGCGGAACAAAAGCTCGACGAACAGGCCGGTTTCAGGGATGCTCGGCCCCGGCATACCGCCATGTCCTGCGAACGGCTCGCTTCCCTGATGGAGCGGCCCGTGAGGACGTATGAAGAGGCCATCGACCTGGCCGTGGCCCGCTATGCCTCAGATCCAACCTTCCTCTCCCGCATCTCATGAACGATTTCCGCAATTCCCGTGATTCTAGCGATTCCCGCCCCAGGCCCGCCTACCGGGACCGCCGCTCCCAGCCGGGGCGCCCGCGCACGGCTCCCAAAAAGAACCTTTTTGTCAACAAGTCACCGGAAGGCAGTGAACAATGGCTCACGCCGTGGGTGGAACTGAAATACTTCACGTACAATCCCGCCGTATTCCCCCGCATGCTCGGCTCCGTGAGCGGGGAAATAGCCCCGGGAAGCCTGGTGCATGTCTATGACAAGAACGGGGAGCTCTTCGGCTCCGGCTTCTGGAATGAAGCCAGCCGCACGCCTCTGCGCGTGGTATACCACGGGAAGGACGCCTTTACCGAACGGGACCTGGACGCCGCCCTGGAACGCGCCGTGAAGCTGCGCCGGGATATTCTGCGCCTGGATGAAACCACCAACGCTTACCGCGTGCTGCACGGTGACTCCGACGGCCTGGGCGGCCTGGTGGTGGATCGTTACGCGGACGTGCTGAGCCTGGAGGTAAGCACGCTGGCCGTCTGGCAGAGGCTGGACCGCTGGCTGCCCCTGCTGCACCGCCTGTGCGGCACAAAGCGCCACGTGGTGCAGGTGGATGAGGGCATTGCCCGCATGGAGGGCATCCGCGCGGAAGACGCCCCGGAATCCCCGGCTCCCGTCCGGCTGGTGAAGATTGTAGAGAACGGCATCACTTATGAAGTGGACTTCGCCCAGGGGCACAAGACGGGCTTCTTCTGTGACCAGCGGGACAACCGCCTTAAATTCGCCTCCCTGGTGAAGGGAGCCACGGTGCTGGACCTGTGCTGCTACAGCGGCGGCTTTTCCATTGCCGCCAAGATGCTGGGAGGCGCCGCGGAAGTCACGGGCGTGGACCTGGATGAAAAGGCCATCGCCATGGCGAAGAGGAACGGCAATATCAACCAGCAGCGTATCGACTTCGTGCATGCGGACGCCTTTGTCTACGCGCGCCAGATGGTGCGTAACGGGCGGCTGTTTGACGCCGTGCTGCTGGACCCGCCCAAATTCATCATCGGCAGGGAGGGGTATGAGGAAGGCATCAAGAAGTACCATGACCTCAACATGCTGGGGCTGCAATGCGTGCGGCCCGGCGGCCTGTTCGTCACCTGTTCCTGTTCCGGCCTGCTTTCCCCCGCGGAATTTGAGCACACCGTCATCAAGGCCGCCCAGCGGCAGGGGCGCAAGCTCCAGATCATGGCGATGACCGGCCCCGGCTGGGACCACCCCTTCCTGAGCACGTACCCGGAAGGCCGTTACCTGAAGGTGCTGTGGGCCATTGCCCTGTAACCGGGCCATGCCCGGAACGCATCCGGAAGAAGACGGAAAACCTTTCAGGCGTGTTGACGGCTTTTCCTCCTCCCTGCTTTGATGGGGAGGAATATGGCAAAACAAGTATTACAGCGGCTCAGTTTTACGGCCGGGGAGCTGACCCCGTGGCTGGCCGGGCGCGCCGACCTGGACCCTGTGTCCCGCGGCGCCTCCCGGCTGATGAATTTCCTGGTCAGCCCCTTCGGCGGCCTCCGGCGCAGGCCCGGAACGCGCCTGGTTGCCCGCGCGGGATGCGCGGAAGGGGCCGTGAGGCTGGTTTCCTTCAAATACTCCACGGGCGTGCAGTTCATGCTGGAAGCGGGGCGCGGCTACATCCGGTATTTCAAGGACGGCTCCCCCCTGCGGGATGCGGACGGCGGCGTGCTGGAAACCTCCACTCCCTGGAAGACGGACGAACAGGTTAGGAACCTCCGGTTGCAGCAGCTGAATGATGTGATTTACTGCGTGGAGCCGTCTACCCCGCCCATGACGCTTTCCCGCCATGCGGACGATGACTGGCGGCTGGAGGCGCTGGAGTTTTCCGGCATGCCTTATGAAAGCTCCCTGTTCAATGCCGTGAGGCTGGAATGCCGGATGGTGAGGGAAGGGAGTGCCGCCAGATTGCTGGCCAGTGCGGACGAAGACGTTTTCACGCCGGAAATGGAGGGCAGGGAGTTCCTCCGCATTACCCGGAAATACGGGGAATCCGTAGTGGAGGGGACCCAGATGCCCTTTTACCATCTGACGAACCTGGACCGGGACCTTTACAAGGGGGAGACTTTCTCCATGGACCGGGAGGACGGCTGGCGGCAGGCTTATACGTGCATCCGGGATTTCAGCAGGAAGACCGACTACCAGCCCGGCGTGAATCGCCCGGAGAGGTACACGGCATTTTTTGAAAAGGGCTCCGATGCCAGCGCGCGTGTTTACGTCAGCGGCGCGTGGACGCTGGAAACCACGGGAACCTGGGATGCGGAGTGGGAAGTGTGCCGGGGGTATCCGGACGGCTCCAATTACCTCCCCGCCCAGCCCTCCCTGGTCTGGCACTCCGTGAAGAGCTTCCAGCAGAAGGACGGCTTCCGGAACAATTTTTCCCTGAGCGGCAATGAAGAGGAATTATCCTATTATAAAATCCGCCTGATGGCGTACAGGAACGGGGCCTCTGCGGGAACGCCCGTGCTCCGGGCGGCGGCAGGCTCCTTTGACCATGAAATGGTGGTGGAGGAATACGTTTCCCCCCGCAGCGCGTATCTCACGAACGCCCTTCACCTGTCCTACTACGCGCTGGGGGATTGTGAGACCAATGACTGGTCCTTCGGCGCGTTCGGCGTCCGGAACGGGTATCCGTGCACGGTGGAATTCCATCAGGGGCGGCTGTGGTTCGGCGGAACTCCCGGGCAGCCCCAGACGCTGTGGGCCAGCCGGGTGGATGATTTTTCCGCGTTTACTCCGGGTGTTCCGGCGGATTCCGCCATGATTCTGACGATGGCGGCCTCCCAGCAGAACCGCATCTCCTGGATTGCCTCCCTGCGGGGGCTGATGATCGGCACCAGCGAAGGGGAGTGGCGGCTGTCCGCCTCCAACTCGGAAGGGCTGAGCGCGGCCAATGCCGAATTCCAGCGCCATTCCGGGGTGGGTTCCGCCTCCCTGGACGCCCTGACGGTGGAAAACAGCCTCCTCTTTGTCCAGCAGGGAAGCATGATGGTGCGGGAACTGTTTTATTCCCTGGAGGCTGACGGCTACCAGACGCGGGACGTCAGCCTGCTGTCCGGCCATCTGCTGAAGGCGGGGATTGTGGACTGGACGGTGCAGAGAAGCACGGCGTTCCATGTCTGGTGCGTGCTGGGGGACGGCTCCGCCGTGTGCATGACGCTGAACAGGGAGCAGAATGTGGCGGCGTGGCACGCCCACCGCCTGGAACATGGCCGCATCCTGTCCGTGGCGGCTTTGCGCGGCTCCCGTGATACTCCGGATGAGGACGTGTGGTTTGCCGTAGCGCGCGGGGAGGGGGAACGGGCCTGCATCACCATAGAGCGCCTGGCGGACGGCCATGCCTGCCTGGACGCCTGCACGGAAGCCGTGGTGCGGGGGGAGGCTTTGTCCGGGCTGGAGCATTTGGCGGGATGCGGCGCCCTCCTGCTGGACGGGGACGGCGCATGTATGCCCATTAGCATTGACGGGGAGGGGAATGCCGCCTGCCCCGGCAGGAGGGACGGGGAAGCCGTGTCTGTAGGGCTGGCCGCCCCGGCGGAAGTGAGGACGATGCCCCTGGAAACGCTTGAGACGCTGGGCAGGTTTAAAAAGCAGCTCGGCGCGAGGGCGCTGCTTCACGAAAGCACGCTGAAGTTCCGGTACGGAACGGGCCACCCGGATGCGTGGAGGGATTTCCAGCCCGGCAGGTACGGCGTGGCGGAGCCTTATTCCGGCTACGTGCGCATGATCCACAACTACGGCATGGATGAGCAGTCCCGCTTTGCCCTCCGGGTGGAGACGCCGGACCCGTTCAATCTGCTGGCCCTGGTGCTGGATGTGGAATTATAGGGGCGGGTGGCCTTACGGCTGTTCCGCCGCTTCTTCATGGGAAAGCATGTGCACGATGACCTTGAGGCCGTGCTTTTCCCCCGCCGCCTTCGCCAGGGAGCGGATGGCCGAGGCCGTCATCCCGTTGCGGCCGATGATGCGGGCCACGTCTGTTTTTTCCAGAATCAGGCGGAAGCGGACAGCGTCTCCCTGCGGGGATTCCGCAACGCGCAATTCCGCCTGTTCCGGGTGTTGCACGAATTGCAGGGCGATCAATTGCAGGTACTGGCGGATTTGTTCTACGGCAGGATGCATGAGGGGAAATGTGGGTTATTTCAACCAACCTACTATAAAACCGCCTGATTGAAAAGATGCAATTCCAGACATTCCCTGAAAAAGAAAGTCGCCCCGGTCGTAAAACGACCGGGGCGCCCCAACTACCCTATGAAACTGGATCCGTTAAGATCCAGAGAGCTTTTTTAACGAGCGCTCACCTGCTCGAAACGCAATATAGGACAGGAAAAAGGGATAAGCAAGTATTTTTTCATTGAAACGATTGTTTTTATTCCGGAAAAACAACATCGTATTCTTTACAATATCAGGCCATGCGGAAGGATATTGTTATTGCAACAAAATCATCTGCCGGGAAGCAGTTCATAAGTGAAGCCCTTAAGGTACTCCGTTTCCGGAATGTTCAGTAAAACCGGGTGGTCCGGCCTCTGGCCGTGTTGCTGTACCAGGCGCAGGGTGGCCGGCGCGTCAATGGCGGCGTCCAGAACGCTCTCCCGGAACAGGTCCGCCCCGGCGTGGTGGGAGCAGCAGAAGGTGGAAAGGATGCCTCCCGGCGCCAGGAGCTTCATGGCGCGGAGGTGGATTTCCTTATACCCGCGCATGGCGTCATGCACGGATTTCTTGTTTCTGGTGAAGGAGGGCGGGTCCAGGATGATCAGGTCCCACTTGTGCTCCCCGCCGTCCCGGACGAGGGCGGCCTCCTTCTTCAGGAAGTCAAACGCGTTGTCCGTAACGCACTGGATGGAGACGCCGTTCAGCGTTGCGTTGCGCGCCACGGCGTCCATGGCGTCCTGGGAGACGTCCACGGCCGTGACTTCCGCGGCTCCCTCCAGGGCGCAGGCCAGGGCAAAGCCGCCCTGGTTGCAGAAGCAGTCCAGCACGCGGCGTCCGCGGGCGAAACGGGCCACGGCGGCGTAATTGTCCAGCTGGTCCAGGTACAGTCCGGTTTTCTGCCCCGTCTGGAGGTCAATCATGAACTGCACGCTGCCGCTGCGTGCGGCAAAGGGTTCCGGCTCCTGCCCGCGCGCCACGCGGACGGAAGGCTCAATGCCCTCCGCCGCCAGCATGGGGGAATCATTCCTGACAATGATCCCCCGGGGGGAGAGCAGGTCTTCCAGAACGTTCAGGATGATGGGAAGGCGGCGTTCCATGGCGACGGTCAGCGTCTGCACGACCAGGTAATCCGCGTAACGGTCCACGATCAGGCCGGGGAGGCCGTCCGACTCGCTCCAGACGAGGCGCGTGAGGGTTTCTTCCGGCAGATACCGGCGGCGCAGTTCCACCGCCTGGCTGATGCGCCGGGAAAAGAAGTCCCCGTCCAGTTCCTGCTTGCGGCGGGAAAAACGCCTGGCGACGATCTGGGAATGGGGGTTGAACATGGCGGACCCCAGGAAGCGGTCCTTGAAATCCTTCAGCGCCACCACGTCCCCTGGCTGGGGATTGCCGAACACCTTGCGCACTTCCGTGCCGTAAACCCAGTCGTGCCCCTGGAAAAGGCGTGCCCTTGGAGAAATAATCAAACCTGCCATGTCAGGAAAGGCAATACATGATCAGGGTGGAAAGTTCAAGGGTAATGCGGGCGGGGACGCTCCCGGCCTCTTTTCCCGGAACCGGGAAGCTTCCGTTTCCGGGAATTTTCCGCTCAAGCGCATCAAAGTGCATGATTCCGGGACTATTCCATTGAAAAAGATTCCCCGCACGGTAAAATGAGGCGCGTTATGAAAGTAGAAACTTTTGAAACTCCCCAGGATGCTGCCAAGTCTTTGGCAGGAGAAGTTGCGGAACTCATCCGCAAGCGCGCCGCTGAAGGCAGGAACGTGGTTCTTGGCCTTGCCACGGGCGCCACTCCGCTGCCTTTTTATGCGGAACTGGTCCGTCTCCACAAGGAGGAAGGCCTTTCCTTCAGCAACGTCATCTCCTTCAATCTGGACGAATACAGCGGCCTGGACCACGACCATCCGGAATCCTACTGGTATTTCATGCACACCAACCTTTTCAACCACATTGACATGAAGCCGGAAAACATCAATCTGCCCTCCGGAACCGTCAAGGGTGATGAAATTGCCGCCCACTGCGCCGCCTATGAACAGAAAATCAAGGATTGCGGCGGCATTGACCTCCAGATTCTCGGCATCGGCCGCACCGGCCACATCGGTTTCAATGAACCCGGCTCCGATGATACCACCATTACGCGCCAGGTGCACCTGGACGAACTGACCCGCTCCGACGCCGGCCCCGCCTTCGGCGGTGTGGAAAACGTTCCCACCACGGCCATCACCATGGGCGTGGCTACCATCATGGGCGCCCGTGAAGTGGCCCTGATGGCCTGGGGGGAAAAGAAGGCTTCCATCGTGAAGAAAGCCGTTCAGGGTCCTGTGACGGTGGATGTGGCCGCCTCTTACCTGCAGAAGCATCCGAACGCCAAGTTCCTTCTGGACAAGGGCGCCGCTTCCCAGCTTTAATTCTCCGTTTCAGCAACGGACACGCCGTCTTTCCCGGTTCCGCGGAAAGGCGGCGTTTTTGATGGAATGAAGGAAGGCGGAATCTGCTTTTTCCGGCGGGTGGTTACCGGGGAGGAGCGCTGCATGTGCAGGGGCCCGGTTCCGTGAATGAAGATTGTGTGTCATTGGGGGAGGCGCGGAACCGCCGTGGCTGTTCCGGTGTTCGCGGGGCGGAGGGAAATGGAGGAAGCCCGTTTTCCCCCTCCATGGCTGGACCGGAAGGATGAAAGGGGTGAGGTGCTTGTTTATTGTGTTGGAAATAAAAGTGTTTTGATGTTTGGCGCAACATGTTTTCCTGCTTCGGGAAGCGGCTCTGAAGCCCGGAGGGCCTCCCGGAATTCCTGCTAAGAATTTCCTTTAAAAAGGGGACGGCAGGCTGGCCATTTAACCGGCAGCGGCTTTTTATTAGGATGAAGTGGCGCATTGACAAGAGTTTCATTTTCCGTGCATGGTTGAAACTGCCAATAGATGAAAAATAAAATATGCCCGGCAGTGTGTAATTAATAGTTCATTCAAAAATTACAGATGATAGCCGGCTGTTATATAGAACAG
The DNA here is from genome assembly GCF_002884975.1 of Akkermansia muciniphila. Classification (NCBI taxonomy): domain Bacteria; kingdom Pseudomonadati; phylum Verrucomicrobiota; class Verrucomicrobiia; order Verrucomicrobiales; family Akkermansiaceae; genus Akkermansia; species Akkermansia muciniphila. Next base: position 498,581 of record NZ_PJKB01000001.1, read on the forward strand.
GAGAAACAGAGAGATGAAACAAATGAAAATATTAATGGTTGTAACCGGAACCGGAATGTTTCCGGACGGAAAAGAGGAAACGGGATTATGGCTCAGTGAGCTTGCCCACATGTACGACAGCGCGAAAAAGCGGGGATATGATATTGTCGTTGCCAGCCCCAGGGGAGGTGACACCCCCGTCGATCCCATGAGCCTGAAAACGATGTACATGGATAAAATCTCCAAAGAATACTGGGATGATTCCGAATTCCGGGATGTGCTGCGGCACACGAAAAGCCTGGATGAAGTTTCCGGAGAGTTGTTTGACTGCATTTATCTGGCGGGCGGCCACGGCGCGATGTTCGATTTTCCGGATAATGCCGTTCTGCAAACGCTCATTAAAGACCACTATGAAAACAATAAAGTAGTTGGAGCCATTTGCCATGGCGTATGCGGATTATTAAACGTGAAACTCTCGGACGGACAATATCTGGTAAAAGATAAAAAGGTCACGGGATTCAGCTGGTTTGAGGAAGGCCTGGCCGGAAAGAAAAAGCTGGTGCCTTTCGACCTGGAATCCGCGCTGAAGGAACGCCGGGCTGATTACAAGAAGTCATTGATTCCGATGATGCCGGAGGTAGTGACGGACGGAAACCTGATCACGGGCCAGGACCCGTTCAGTTCTGAAAAAATGGCTGAAACGGTCATGAGCCGGTTTAACCAGTAGCAATTGGCCGGGACCGCCTGCTGCGGCGTTCCGGGGGCGCGTTATGCCTCGCAGGAACAGGGCCTGGGCTACTTGAGCCAGGCCAGGAATTCATGGTTGCCGTCCGTTCCGGTGATGGGGGAGGGTTCGCAGCCCATCCAGGAGCGGCTCAGCTCCTCCGTGACGAAGGCGCGTATGGAGTCCACGGCCCGCTGGTGCAGGGCCGGGTCCCGGACGATGCCGCCGGGGCCGATGTCTTCCGGCTGGAGCTCAAACTGGGGCTTGATGAGCACCAGGGCGTCCCCGCCTTCCTTCAGCAGGGGGAAGGCCGCGGGCAGGATTTTTTTCAGGGAGATGAAGGAGACGTCGGAGACGATCAGGTCCACCTGCTCCCCGATGTCTTCCGGAGTCATGTAACGGGCGTTGAATTTCTCCTTCACGATGACGCGGGGGTCCTGCCGCAGTTTCCAGACGAGCTGGTTGGTGCCGACGTCGACCGCGTGGACCCTGGCGGCTCCGTGCTGGAGCAGGCAGTCCGTAAAGCCTCCGGTGGACGCGCCGATGTCCAGGCAGACCTTGCCTTCCGCGGAGACGGGAAAGGCGTTCAGGGCGCCCTCCATCTTCAGGCCGCCGCGGCTGACATAGCGGGGGCGGTTCCTGATGGCGATCTCCGCGTCTTCATTGACCTTGAGGCCCGGCTTGGTGGAGGGGTGGCCGCCCACGCTCACCTCTCCGGCAATGATGAGCCTCTGGGCCAGTTCCCGGGATTCTACGAGATTGCGGGAAACCAGAAGGACGTCGAGTCGTTGCTTGCTCATAATTCGGAAGAAAGGTGCGTACGCAGGTATTTCATGAAACCGCATGGGGAATCAAGAAAAACCGCGCGCAGGGGGCATTTGGCTGCAAATTTGCGCCATGGCGCGCGCTGGAGCATTTTACCATTGATTCAGCGCGGATTTATACGAGACTTTCCGGCGAATGGAACACCGCTACAGGCAATTAATGCGCAAGGTCAGGCTCTACCTGCTGACGGAGGTGCGTAAAAAATCGTGGACCAGCAAGTTCCTTTCCGCCAGGATTTTTGACCATGTTTACTGGTCCTGGAACAGGCAGTCCGTGGCTACGGGCGCCGCCTGGGGCGCCGCGGCGGCGATTGCCCCGCTGCCCATGCAGAGCCTGTGGGGCGTGTTTGCCTGCCTGTGGCGCAAGGGGAATATTCCCGTAGCCATCCTGATGGCGTGGCTTTCCCCCCCCGGCTTCACCTTTTTTGCCATTCCGGGCCAGTGGTGGCTGGGGTGGTTCCTTTTTTCCAGCGTGGGCCTTCCCACATCCGGGGCAAACTGGCAGATGCTTAAAACGGCGGTGCAGCAATGGTCCTGGGCTCCGTTTGACGGGCTGAGCATCGGCATGGTCAGCCTGGAGTTCCTGACGGGCTGGATCGTTTCCAGCGTGGTGCTGGGCTTCCTGTGCTACGGGCTGGTGCAGCTTGCATGGGGTGTGGGCCACTTTCTGCGCGGCAGAAGCAAGGCTGAAGGAGAATAACGCAGGAACCCGCCGGCTTTTCAGGGCGGGCGGGGCCGGAAGGCGGCGCGCTCCTTAGGCGCGGCGGCGGGAAGGTCAGACGGCCACTTCCATCAGCAGAACGGTTGAGTTCTGGACCGCTTCAATGGTGATGGAATCCGTATCCGTGATTCCGGCTCCGTCCCGGCGGTGCAGCACCGTGTCTCCGATCCTGATCTCTCCGTCTATTACGAAGACGTACACCCCGGTGTTCTGGCACTTGAATTTGTATTCCCGTTCCACGCCGCGGTCCAGCTCCGCCCAGGAGAACCAGGCCTGCTGCATGATGGAGATGTCCGTTTCCGGAGCCAGGAAGGTGGAAATCTCATTATGCTTCAACAGAGGCTTGATGTCGTAATCCCGGTACTTGGGGGGCGTGTTCACCCGGTCCGGAATGACCCATATTTGCAGGAATTCCAGGGGTTCCGTGGAGCTGCCGTTAAATTCGCTGTGCTGGATGCCCGTTCCGGCGCTCATCACCTGGATTTCCCCACGCGTGATGGTATGGCTGTTGTTCAGGCTGTCCCCGTGGCGGAGCTGTCCTTTCAGGGGGATGGAAATCACCTCCATGTTCTTGTGGGGATGGGTGCCGAAGCCTTCTTCCGGGAGAACCGTGTCGTCGTTGAGCACGCGCAGGGCTCCGAACTGCATGCGGTCCGGATTGAAGTAATTGGCGAAGCTGAAGGTATGGTACGTATTCAGCCACCCGTGATTGGCATGTCCACGGGAAGATGCACGGTCAATAATGATGTTCATGATTGATGGGGTTGGTATATTCAAACCGGGTTTCATCCGGTCTGTAGTTTGACCGGACGGAACGCCGGGCCGTTCAACACGGATGACAGCATTTCCGGAGTTGTAAAATAAATCGGCAACACAAATTGGTGGTGCAATGTCTCTTCTTTTAAGGTAGCTTACGGAGGTACCTGTACAAACAATACAAGGCGTATGGCTCAGCGGACATTCATGAGATGGATCAAGGGATTGGTTCCCACGGTGATTATTTTGCTGTGCGCCGTGGTGCTGGGCTGCATTTGTTATGTCGCCATCTGGGGGGCTCCCTCCTTCGTGGTGCAGCGCGTAGAGCAGGCCCTTCTGGAAAAAGGCATTCCCGTCCATATAGAGACGCTGAAGATTTCCCTGTGGCCCCGCGCCGTCGTGACCTTGAAGGACGTGTCCCTGCTGGACCCGGAATCTCCGCCGGAGGCGCGCCGTTCCGTGGCCCTGCTGCATGAGGCGGATGTGGCCCTGAACTGGAAGGAGCTGATAGACGGGAACGTGTCTCCGGAACGGCTGAATGTGAAGGGGCTGGATATCAGCCTGCCCGTGGATGCGGAAAAGCCGGAAAGAGTTTTTTCCACCACGGGGCTGAACGCGGAGCTGGACCTGGGGCGACCGGACATGGTGGATATTGTGAAAGCGGACGCCGTGGTGCAGGGCATCCGTGTGACTGCCCAGGGGGCTTTTTCCATCGGGCAGGGGGAATCCGGAGATTTTACGCTGACGGCCGGGGACATGGCCGCCGTCAGGGAACAGCTGAACCAGGTGCTGAAATACCTGGACCGCGTCAAGTGGCCGGAAGAGGCCCCGCCCGCTCTGGCCGTCATCCTGAGCGACGATCCCAAGGGAGGGGTGCGCGTGGGGATGGATTTGCAGGCTCCTTCGCTAAGGTACGGGAAAATCCGGGTCAAGGATTTCCAGTTCAGCGGGGATTACGCGGATTCCGTTATCATGGCCAAGCGCTTCACCATGCGGGATGCGGAAACGGCCGGCTTTGTGAATCTTTCCCTCCAGGCCGACTTGAAAAAACGCTCCCTGATCTGGGATGTGCGCAGCACGGCTCCCCTGGTGTCCTGGGCCGTGGCCATCGTTGATGAAGCCCTGGTGCCGCGTGAAATGAAGTTCCTGAGCGAGCCGCATGTGCAGGTTTCCGGCCGTGTCGTGTTCACGGAGAACTGGGAGGGCGTGGAGCATGTAAACATGATGGGTTCCGGCTCCATGGGGGCCTTTTCCGTGCTGGGGGAAAAATTCCAGCGGGCCTCCTGCGATTTCAGCTACGAGGACGGCAACTTTTATGTGACGGATCTGGATATCCGCCATCCCGGCGGCAGTTTTTCCGGCAAGGTGATGGGCGTGGACGGGGAGATCAAGGTGGACGTGCACAGCACGCTGCCCATGCATGCGATGCTGGACATGGCCCGGTCCATTGCCCCTGAGGATGTGAAGCTGCCCCCCACGCTGGAGATTAAGGGGGACCCCGAATTGAAGGTGTACGGCACCGTGGACATGGGCAGGGGCTGGAAGGGGCCGCTCCGGGTGGACCGCCTGCAGGTGGAAGCCGCCGTGACGGACATATCCTACCAGGGGGTGGAGTTCGCGACCGCCTCCGCCAGGGGGGAACTGATCGGCCGCTCCATCAACGTCACCGGGCTGGACCTGGCGAGGGAGGACGGCCATGTGAAGCTGGAAGGCAGTTACCTCGGGACAGACCTTGTTTTTACGCTGGAATCAGACTTGAAGCCTGAGCTGCTGGTCGCCCTGGGCGGGAACCTGGTGCCGGTGCCGGAGAAGCTGAAGCTGCCGGAAAAAGCGGTCCTGAGGGTGCACGGCAGGCTGGACATGCCGGAAGGAAAGCCCGTGGAACCTACGCTGGTCCGTGCGCGCATCAGTGCGGAGAACCTGGCGTGGAATAAAATTCCCGTCAAGACGGCGAACGTGGAGGTGGAATACCGACCCAACCAGCTCTTTGTGCAGAATTGCCGGATAGAGTTGGAGAAGGGCGTTTTTGAATTGTTCGCCAATGGCTTTCTGGACGGCCAGATGTTCGTGATGGGACAGTCCACGGTTCCTCTGGAAACCATTGACCATCTGCTGGGCATGAAGGATGATGACTTTTTCATGAGCCGCTTCGTGTTTCGCAAGGATTCCGGCCTGGAGCTTTCCTTCCAGGGAACGCTGGGGCTGTACAATCTGGAAAAGGCGTACGACATCCAGGCCACGGTTTCCGCCACGAATACCCGGTACAAGGGCGTGGACCTGAAATCCGCCCGGGCGGATGCCCACCTGGTGACGGACCAGCTGGTGCTGACCAACGTGACGACGGTGGTTTCCAACGGGGGGTACCTGTCTTCCGCCGGCCTGTCCGGCGGCCCCTCCGAATGCACGCTCAAGGCCAAGAGCATAGATTTCCGCTTCGTGCAGGATACGGTGGAAGTGCTGGGCATGGAAGGGCAGGCCTACCCCGGCTATACCATGCGCATGTTTTCCGACAGCGCCGCGGAGGTGCTGAAGGAGTTTGTCTTTACGCGTCCCGTGACGCTTTCCGGCGGCGGCATGTTCCCCATGGGGGATGACATGAAGCTGATGAAGGGGCGCATCCGTTTTGACGCCTCCGCTGGGCGCGTCCGCTATCCCCTCCTGGGAACCACGCTGGACCTGGGGAGGGCCACGGGGGAAATACTGATTTCCCCGGAATGGGTGGTTGTGGACAAACTGAAAGGAACCATCTGGGACGGTTCCTTTACGGGCCGCGTGCTGGCGCAGATTGACAAGGGGGACGCCCTGAACGGCTCCTTTGTGCTCCAGGACATGAACCTGACCTCCATCGGGAGGTCTTATGGAGAAAAAATGGAGAAAGCCACTGTGCACGGAGCCATTGAATTTTCATCCCAGGGAGGGAACATGAACTCCATCCAGGCGAAGGGGGAAGCTGCGCTGGTGCACGGTGACCTGGTGGAAATCCCCCTGTTCGGCTTTTTGGGAGAGGCCCTCTCCAACTACATTCCGGGGCTGGGCCATCTGATCAATTACAAGATCACCAGGGCGGACTGTGATTTCTCCATAGAAAAGGGCTACATCCGCACCAGTAATTTCGTGGCCAGGGGGAGCAACATGTCCCTGGAGGGGGGGGGCTGGATACGCCTTGCCGATTTACAGGTCAATTCGGATTTCAAGCTCAGGCTTCGCGGCCTGCCGGGGCTGATCACCTCCCCCGTCTTCCTGCTGGCCGGGGGATTGTTCCAGGTGCGCGGCACGGGACCATTGAGCAATGTTTCCTGGAGCTTTGCGCCGTTCTCCGGCGGGAAGGCCCCTGTTCCTCCTGCCGCCGCTCCGGCGCGCAGAAGGTAGAGTGGAGAGTGAGCGGCGGGATTAGTGGACAGAATGGACTTCATGGACAGGATGGACACCATTTTCTTTCTTCTATTCTGTCCTTTCAGTCCACACGGTCCATGACGTCCATCTTCTCCGGAGACTGCCATTTCCTTACACAGCAGGGCCGTTCCGGACAATGCCGGAACGGCCCTGGCGGTGCGGAGAGCGGATAATCTCCACTCTCAACTCTCAAACCTCAACTCTTCTTAAAAGTCATACCGGTAGCCCACGCTTCCGTTCACCGAGTTGGCCCCGTCACGGAAGTCAGCATTGCCATTGACGAACACCGTTCCCTGCGTTCCCACCGGCACGCTCAACCCGGCTCCGATCTGGAGGGCCGTCGTTCCTACCTTGGCTCCCCTCACCGTCTGCGTGTAGCCGGGATTGGACAGGAAGCCTATATTGGTTTCTCCGCGGCGGTCGCCCATGTCCTGGGCCACGTTGGCGCGGAACTCCACCAGAGCCTCACGGCCAAAGATGTTGCTTCCCGCCAGCCCCATCCAGCGGCCGCCCAGCGCCACCGTTCCCGTCGTCCAGTCCTGCTTGCCTACATTCAGGCCCGCGTTCCCCGCTCCCGTTTCCGTGTAGCCGTCCATGCTGGTTTTGACGATGGAGGCGTTGAACAGAGGCTGGAAGACACTGCTCTTGTCTTCATTGAGGTACACGTCGTAAGTCAGCTCATACATCGCTCCAAAGCCCCACCCGTTGGTGTTGCCATTAGCGTCATAGCTTCCGGCGCCGTAATCCACCGTGCGGTTGAGCTTGGCGTCGTTCCAGCCCCCCGTCAGGATCAATGTGTGGGCCCACCGCTTGCTCTGGTAGCGGCCGAAGAGGTTGGCGTAGTAGCTGTCCAGGTGGCCGTCCGCCGTGTCCGCCGCGCTGGCCGTCAGGTCACCGTAGTTGGCCGTGAAGGCCGCTCCCATGGTGAAGTGGTCGCTGAGGTCCACGTCCATGCCCACGGTGCCGCCCCAGGTGGTGAGCTGGTAGCCGCTTTCATCCCCCTTGGTGTCCAGCTTGGCGTAGGAGCCCGTGCCTTCCATCCACATGTGGAAGTAGGGGAGGTCTTCGTTGATGTAGGCGGGGTTGACGCCCATGAGGGTGGTGCGGTTCCTGATCCAGCCCATCTGGTCGCGCAGGGCGTCCTTCTGGGCCGTGCCCAGCGCGTTGACCGTGCTGCCTGCCGCCGCCGCCAGCTTGCGGGTGGCGGAGTTCATGTCTCCGTTTTCCATATCCCGTGCAATGGAGTCGGAAATCAGGTAGAGATTGGAAGTCTGGTCTTCCGCAATGAGCCACTTGCTTGCATCCAGCAGCGCTCCCCCGGAGGTTGAGTTATGGGTGGTGGAGGCATCCAGATAGGGATTTTCCGTGCGTTCGTCTCCCCGCAGGAAGATGTCGCTTCCCTCCGCTTCCAGGCGCAGGTTGTAGAGCAGGGAAAGGAATCCGGCGGTGAGCTTGTAGCCGCTTCCCAGCGTGGCCGCCGTGCCGTCTGCCCCTTCCAGCAGGACAAGGTCCAGCCTGCGGTCTTTTGCACTGAAGGAGGTGGAGGTATTGTAGAGGTTGATGGCGGCATCTCCCACGCTGACGGTTCCGGTGGAGGATACGGCAGTACCCAGGCCGGAGGTGGAGCCCGCATTCATGTAAATGTTCAGCGTGGAGCCATTGCCCATGCTGAAGTCTCCGCTGGTTTTCAAATGGGGCATTCCCGTATCGGAAACCAGGTTCAGGGAGGCTCCGGACCCCGTGTGCACCTGTCCGTAGGTCAGGCCGTCCCCCTTGAGCACCAGGGTGCCTCCGTTGATGGAGAGGTTGACGTCCGCAGAGCCGGGCCCGGTGAAGGTTTGCGTGCCGGTTCCGTTTTTACTGATGGCGCCCGCGCCCTGGAAGTCTCCGGAGAAGAGCGCCGTGGCATTGTTCAGCTCAAGCGTTCCTCCGTTAAGGTTCACGGTGCCGTCTCCCGCCAGGCCGCCCAGGCTGAGCGTGCCGTCCACGGTGGTGGAAGCTCCGTCCCGCAGGGCCAGCGTAGTATCGTTGCTGATGGAGCCGCCCTCCGCCAGGGAGAAGACGCTGCCGTTTCCGCTGACGGTGAATGTTCCGCTTCCCGTGACGGCTGCGGCAAGCGCCGTGGAGGAAAGAACAGTCAGTTCAGAGTCTTTCCCCAGGTCAATGAAGGAACCTGCTCCCGTGGACAGGCTGTTGGCCGCAGCTTGGGCGTTTTCTCCGAGGGCCAGGGAGCCGTTCACGTCAAGCGTCTCAATGGCGCTGCCTTTACCGGTCAGGTTCAGGGCGGCGTCCTGCGCCACTGCGGCATGCGCCGCCGTCAGCTTTCCGCCGATGTTCAGGGCGCCTTCAGCCACATCCAGGTAGCTTGTCCGGACGTTGCCGCCGATGTTCATGGTATACCCGGCGCCTTCCTTGCGGATGGCGGCGTCTCCTTCAATGGAGCCTTGATAGGTGGAATTGGTGATGTCTCCGGTGTTGCCCAGGACGACGGTCAGGCCGGTATTGGTCCCCGTGTTGACCATGGCGGTGGAGAGCGCGCCTTCCAGGTTATTCAGGTGCAGATCCTGCGTTCCGGTCATGTCTATATTGATGACCCCGTTGTTGTGGATGCCCTCCAGAGCTTCCACAATGTCCTTGCTGTTGTCCTGAAGGGTGAGGGGGGCGTCCCCGGCGTTCTGCACCAGCCAGCCGGCGGCGGGTGCTCCGTCCCGGGGGGACAGCACCAGGGAGCCTCCCCGGGACGTGACGCCGGAGCCGAAGATGGAGTCAAAAATATGGTAGGGCGTATCAAAGTCCACCGTGGTTCCTTCTTCCAGATTAAGCGTGCCGTTGGTGATGCGGATGGAGGCGTCGTTCAGGTTCGCCAGAAGGGCGGCGGCCGCATCATCCGTCAGCTGGAGCAGCAAGTCTCCGGAAAGGGTGACGGTGCCGTCCGCGGCGGTGGAGAAGGAGAATATCTCTCCGCTGCCGCTGCCCACCATGCCTGAAGAGATGCCCAGCGTGCTTCCGGACAGGGAAATATTCCCGCCCCCGATGTCCGTGACATGGGTGGCCTGGTCACCTGTGCGGCTGGCCGCTCCCTGGAAGGACTTGAGGTTGGTGCCGGACATGCCGCCCATGGAAACGGCGGAGGGTTCCTGGCCGGGAGTATCCTGCCGGATGGAGACGTTTCCGCTGGCATTCTGCGCTCCCGCCAGGGAGCCGTAACCCAGGAAAATGTTTCCGGTCAGGGCCGCCCCGTTCATATTCAGCAGGCCGCCGCTGACGGTGGTGTCCCCGGTGTAATTGCTTCCTACGCCGATGGAAAGCGTACCGTCCCCCTCCTTGACAAGGGAACCTTCCCCTCCCACGTTTCCATTGAAGGTGATATTCGTTCCGTTGGTGTCAATGGTATTGGCGGTTCCCGACTTCAGGGTAACGGTGTTGGAGGCGACGTTCTGGGCCCATTGCTCCGTGGCCCGGATGGTGACGTTGTTAAGCTCCAGTACCGTGTTCGCGTTTAGATTCAAGCCTCCGGCCCCCAGCTCCGCGACGGTGTCCTTGCTGCCGTCTCCCGCGCCGCCGCCCAGAATGAGCGTTCCGGCCTGGGTGCTTTTGATTCCACCGGCCGCTATGCTGGCGCCGGAGAGCTGGAGTTTCTGTCCTGCGGCGCCGTTGGTGCGGAACGTCAGTACATGGCCGTTGCCGATGATGTCACCGGAGATGGTGGAAGTTCCGGTGCTGTATACAATGATATTGGCGTCAGCGGACAGGGTGACGTTGCCCGTGATGGTGACGCCGTCCATGCGCAGTGCACCGTTTCTGTCATTTCCCGTCCCGGTGCCTGTCCCGGCAATCGTAAAATCCTGTGCCCAGGTTCCGCCGTTCATGTAAAGATGGGTGCCGGCTTCCACCGTGATGTCCAGATTGGCGTTCAGGTTGTTGCCATTAGCCCCTTTGAAGCGCTGGTTGCCGCGCAGTACCAGTTCTCCTTCAAATCCACTGAATATGGCATTGTTGATGTTGGTTTCATCCTGTCCCGTATTGTTCAGGACGACCGTTCCCGTGCCCGTCACGGCATTCGTGAACAGGGAGCCGTCCTGGCCGCCGCTGTTGTTGTCAATGGCGTACAGCAGGGTGCCGTTTTCTTCTACGGTGACGCCTCCTGTTCCCAGCGTGGTTTTTCCGGAGAAGGACAGGGAGCCCCCGGTGACCTGCGTTCCGCCCGTGTAGGTGTTGGCAGTGTTCCCCAGTACAAGGGTGCCGGTCCCGGCCTTCACCAGTTTGCCTGCGGAGCCGTCCGCCGTATCTGACAGAATTCCGGCCAGGGTGGCCGTGCCGTCTCCGGCCACGGTGAAGAGCCCGTCGCCCGTCATGGAAATGTTATTGGCAAGGGTGACGGAATTACCCAGGATGAGTCCGGCTCCAGCAGCCATGGTGACGCCTCCCGTGCCCAGAGCCTGGGCGTTGTTTAGGGCGATGCTGCCTTTAAGGAGCTCCGTTCCTCCGGTATAGGAGTTGGCCGTATTGATCGTCAGGGTGCCGTCCGCATTCATCGTCAGTTTTCCGCCGCCCGTGATGGAGCCGCTGCCGCCGAAAACGTAGCCGTCCTCCGTGACCGTCATGGAACCGGGGCTGACATTGCCGGAAATAGTGACATGGCGCTTGTCCGCCGCGGTGGTCCCGTCAAAGGTGACGTGGTCGCCCGTGTAGAATTTGTTGTCATCGCTCCCGGTAATGCTCCAGGGAGAACCGGCCCCGGTTTCTCCCCTGGTGGTCCAGATGCCTTCCCCGGCGCCGTTCCAGGCCAGATTGCCGTTTTCTCCCTTGTCCGTTACATTCAGGACCACGGATTTTCCGTCATTGGACAGGGAAACATCGGCAGTGGCGCCGCGGTTCAGCCCGATGAAGCTGAAATCCCCGCTATTGATGAAGCTGCCCGTGGCGGTGGTGAAGAGGAGGTATTCCGTCTCCGTGGAGGCGGAGAGGTCAATGTTGAAGGTAAGGCCGTTCAGTTCAACGGCTGCCGTTCCCGTGTAGGTAAGCTGGTCGTGCTCGGCCCCCTGGATGTCCATGAAGACATTGACGCCCGCGCCGAAGGCCAGGGAAGAGGCGCTGACGTTGGTGATCGTTCCGGCGCCGCCCAGGTTCAGGGAACCGCCCGTAATGCTGATATTTCCTGCGTTGTAGTCTCCCGCTGCATTACCCAGCTGCAGCATTCCTCCGGTGGAAGTGATGCGTCCGTTGTTGGTCCCGGCAAAAATGAAGGTTCCCGCTCCGGATTTGACCAGGCTGACGGTGTCGGCAAGGGTGCCTGTAAAGACATTCAGTTCATCCTTCTGGACCAGGTTCAAGGTGTCCGGATTGTCCGCAGCCGCGCCGGAGCTTTTCCCTTCAATGGTGCCCTGGCCGTTCAGCCCGGCAATGTTGGCGGTTTTGTCCGCATTGTTGACCCACAGGTAGCTGCCTTCAAGGAACAGGTTGACGGTGGCGTTGACCAGGGCGTTCTGATGGGCCAGCACCAGGGCTCTTTTCTTGGTGGTCGCGTCTCCGGTCCCGTCGGGAGAGCCGATGTTCACTGTTCCGGTGAAGTCTGTGTTTTCACTGGTGATGAATAGCTGCCTGTTGGCCAGATCATCTATTCCGGCGCTTCCGGCAAGGAATTGGAGGGTGCCTTCGCCGCTCAGCGTCCCGGTTAATCCGATTGTCTTTGCATACTGGGTTTTAATGTCTGCGACGTCGCTGGCGGATTCCCCGATCCGGATATTGCCGGACAGCGTGTACTGGTAGGAATCCCCGTTCGGGTCGGAGGCGTCCCTGATGTAGATTTCAGCGCCGTTGTGCAGCCAGATGTTGTTGGTAACGGAGTGATGGTTGCCGTTGTTGCCGTTCAGCGTCAGCATGGCGTCTCCCACCACGATGTCGGCCCCCGTGAATTCCAGCTTGCTGCCGTTGGCGGCTCCCAGCTGCAGGGTTCCTGAGGTGACCTTCACGATGCCCTGGTAATTGGCAAGGGCCGTACTGGAGTTGACAATGAGGGCGTTTGAGCCTGTTTTTTCAAATTGGCCTCCGCTTCCTCCAAGCTGGCCGTTGAAGGTGCTTGTGCCTTTGGAAGTGTCGAAGGCCAGGGTTCCCTGTTCGATCGTGAAATTTTTCCCGTAGGTAATTCCTCCGGAGGTGGGCTTGATCGTCAAGGTTCCCTCCCCGCTTTTGACGTACGCAAAGTTATTGCGGGTGACGGCAGCCCACACTACGTCGTTGCCGTTGGTATCCACCCGGATGACATCCTTCCCGGCTGCGGCATTGCTCATGTTATTGGTAATGTCCGTGGTAACGCCTTCCCCGTATTTGACGGTTCCTCCGCCCCAGCTGATCTTTCCCGTTCCCAGCACGCCGTCAGCGCCCAGTTCCAGAAAGCCTCCGTTAAGGTTGATGGTTCCGGAGAAGCCGGGATTGAGCGTTTCAAGCCTCAGCGTGGAAGTTCCGGATTTGGTGAGGGGACCGTTTCCGGCCAGGGCGCCGTCCCCTTTCAGCGTGTAATTGGTGGTGTCGGAATTGAAGGTAAGCCCTGCGGGCGTCACTGTTCCGGAAAGGATCACCTCAACAAGGTCCTGGCCGTCAATGGTTCCAAAAATAACGGTATCCGCATCCGTGTAAACCGCATTGTCCGCCCATGGGGAATCATCCGGAGTTCCGTTCAGGGACCAGACGTTATTGCCGGCTGTTCCGGCCCAGGCCAGCTCGGCGGCCGTGGCGGAAGGGGTGAGAGAAAAACTGGCGAGGAGAGCCGCCAAGAGTGTCATAGGTAAATGCAGTTTCATGACAAGGGATATAGGTGTTTTTATATGTTGTTGATTATAAATGAATAATGTTATTTCTGGTCTTTTGTTCTAATTAAGCTATAGAATTAGATTGTTAGTGTCAATCTGTTTTTTCAATGGATAGGGAGTACCGGATTCGCAATCCGGAGACAGGCTTCATGTTTGATTAAAAAAGAGTTATGCCGGACAAACTTTTTGACGGCGAACGGAATCGCCTCTCCTTCCCGGGGGCGCCCACGGAAAAGAGGATATTTTTCTTCTTTCCGGCGGGACAGGAGAGGAAATCGTGAGATGCTCATACACAAAGCGTTATTTCTTTAAACGGCTTTGACCGTTTGAAATAAAAAAATCTATTTTGTGGAAATTTTTATATCGTTAAAAATATGAACGGATTGCGAATCCGATGAAAATGAATATGATCATAAAATATTCATGATGAAGCAAGTTAAGGCAGATTCAAAAGTGAAGAAACGCTTCAATAATGGCAAAAATGTAGCCCGGTGCTCCTCCGGGAAGGAAAGAGGTTTCTTTTCCGTGTCACGCTTGCTGCGGTTATCTGAATGGCTCTTTTCCATCCGGAAATTTTTCTGAAAGTGAACAGAAAATATTTTTCCGTCCCCTATTGGAAATTGGTGTTAATTGTGATGAATTTGAATTATTTATAATATTGTTTTTCTGAATTCAAGGGGAATGGAAAACCGGGAGGAGGATGGCACCGGAGTGGTGCGGCGGAGAGGGCCGTTTTCTTCCACGGACGGTTTTTTAAACGGCAAGGCATTGAAGAAAAAATATTTAAACGGTTCAGCGGCGGCGGAACTGTCTGCGGCGGGAGCTGTCATCCTGCCCGTTTTTCCGGAAAGGAGGAAAAGCGGAGCGCATCATTCGTGTTGTTTTCCTGGGAAAAACGGAGTTTTCCATGGAGATGACGACTTCTTTCTCCCGGAAACCATGAGACAGGCGGAAGCGGCAATGAGGTGCAATTCCAGTAAAAAAGACCAGTGCTGCAGGAAGTTCAGCCACCAGAGGTGCTGCTGCGCCGGAACGGTGGCTAGGGCGTAAAGCCGCATGGACCACGGAGCCAGGAGAGGGATATTCCCCGTGGCGCAGTCCGGAAGAAGGTGCAGGAAGCCGCTCATGGAAAAGATGAGCAGCCATGTTCCGCCCGCGCTCCACCTTTTGACCCCATGCGGCCGTCGTCAGCGCAACCCAGACGGAAGGATAATGCGTCCAGCAGGAATGAGGGTGGTGTTGGCAGGCGTCAAGGGTGTAGCTTCCATGAAATTGTTTCAGGAAGTATTAATCTTGAATTCTTTTCCCCAGCTCTTTTTCCGGTTCAGGCGGAATACCATTCCGGTGCATGTTTAACAGGACCCCTTCCAGGGAGTAAAGTAACAACATGCGGGAATTGTTATCCAGGGCGAATATGCCGCCCGCCATGCGGGGAACCCGCATGGCTTTAATCGTAACATGCCTGGAGAGGCTATTTGCCGGATTTGCCCAGCTTGTACCCGGCGTAGGTCTCCGTATTGTACAGGGGCTGGTTTTCCGGAACGGCATAGCCGATGGCTTTGCGGATAGCCAGGAAGTCATCCACTCCCTCCGGTCCCACCTGGTTCAGGGGGGCCTTGTGCAGTCCGGCCATCAGCACCATGCGGCAGTAGGCGTCCGCGTTTTCCATGAACCATTCCGCTTCCTCTACATCACGGGCCCCGGCGATCACGCCGTGGTTTTCCATGAAGACCACAGTGGACTGTTTGGCCGCTTCCGCCACGGCTTGCGCCGTTTCCGGAGAACCGGGCGTACCGTAGGGGGCCAGCGGGATGTGGCCCAGGAAGATGTCCGCTTCCGGATTGATGCCGGAGGGGGGAACCTGCCCGGCGAACAGGAAGGCGTTGCAGTGCGGGGGATGGGCGTGGATGCAGGAGTTGACGCCCACGGATTTCATCATGGCGATGTGCGTTTTCACCTCACTGGTGGAGGGGCGTATGCCCGCCTTCTGGCGCGCGTCCATGTCCACCATGCAGATGTCTTCCACGGTCATGAAGCCCTTGGAGCACAGGGTGGGGGAGCAGAGCAGCAGGTTCTGCGCCACGCGCACGGAGATGTTGCCCCCATTGCCGTCCACATATTCGCGGTTCCACAGGCGGCGGCCTATGTCGCACATGCGTTCCTTGATAACCAGGATTTCAGGGGAATGGAAGAATTCGTTCACTTCCTCCCGCGTGACGGGGTTGTATTTTTCCCACGGGAACACCTTGTCCGGGAGGGGAGGGGAGATTGACCAGTCTTCTGACATATTTAGTTGCGTGTTAGTGGTTAAGATTTTCGTAGGCGGTTTCCTGGGGGCCCGGCATATACGTCCGGTAAGTGATGCCGAAGGCGTCCCTGGCCTGCTCCGGCGTAGAGTACACCCCGGCGCCCGCAAAGGCAAACATGGATGCGCCCAGCACGGTACTTTCAGATACTTCAGAGACCTTCACGGGGATCCGGAGGATGTCCGCCCGCATCTGGGTCCAGACGCTGTTTCTGGCGCCTCCGCCCACCAGGATGAGGAATTCGCTTTTGAAGCCGCCCACGGATTCCAGGCGGCGCAGGCGGGATTTCAGCCGCCAGGTAAGCGCTTCCATGGCGGCGCGGTAAATGTGGCCGCGCGTCCGTCCCAGCACCAGGCCGTTGATGGAGCCTTTCCGGTCCCCGGAAGCCAGGAAGTCCGGAACCATCGTGACGCCGTCGCAGCCGGGGGGGATGGCGGCCGCTTCCGCATCCATGGTATCGTAGGATTCACCGCGGAAGCAGGCGGCTTTCACCCATTCAATGATGCCGGAACCGAGCCATTGCAGGCCGGGATTCAGAAGGCCCGGTTCCGCGTCGAATTCCGCCGTGGCTCCGTCCGCGTAGTCCTCCGGTGTCAGCCGGGCCTGCGCGGAGCGCGCCATCAGGATTTCCCAGGTGCCGGAGGAAAGGACCGGCTGGTCCCTGTCCGCGCCGGAACCGAAGATGGCGAACTGGGTGTCGTGCCCCGCGGAAATGACGGGGAGGCCCGCCAGGGCGGGAATGCCCATGGCTGCCGCCGCTTCCGGCGTGAGGACGCCGATGGTCTCCCCCGCGTCCACCGTGGGGGGGAAGAGGCCGCGGCGCAGGCCGAGGCGGTTCAGAATGACGGGGGAGAAGTCTCCCGTTTCCAGGTCCGTGAGCTGGGAGGTTCCGGCCATGGTCCGGTCCGTCGCCATGACGCCGGTGAGCTTGTACGCCAGGAGGTTGGAGATGAAGAGCCACGCATGGGCCTTTTCCAGCAGTTCCGGGCGGTTTTCCTTGATCCAGACGAGCTTGTAAATGGTGTTGAAGGCAAAGGCGCCCACGCCGGAAATACGGTCAAGCTCTTCCTGGGAGATGTACTTGCCGATGTTTTTCATAACCTCCGCCGTGCGGGGGCATTTCCAGGAAATGACCGGGTAAAGCTGCCGCCCTTCCGTATCCACCAGCGCGCCGTCCACGCCGAAGGTGGTGACGGTTACCGCCCGCACCTGTGTCACATCCAGGCCCTCAAGGGCCTTCACGGCGCATTCGGAGAGCTGCTTGAAAATCCGGTCCGCGTCCCAGACGTGGAATTCCGGATTTTCCTCACCGGGCAGCGTGGCGTTCGGCTGCGAGGCCTTCCCCGCGATGACGCCTTGTTCATCCACAACCATCGCGCGCACGTTCGTCGCGCCGCAGTCCAAGCAGAGGGAGTACATGAGTTAAGAGTTAATAGTGAAAAGTTAATAGGAATCCGGTTGAGCTTGTTGAGCTGTTTTGTTAATAGAAATGAGCATTTTAAGGATTTCCGTGCAGTCCTGGTTGATAGAGGAGTATTCCGTTTCCGTCAGGCTTCCGGTGGCATGCAGCAGTTTAAGCCATGTATGCGTCTCGGAACATTCCTTCAAGGCAATGCGGGCTTTGGAAAAGAAGTCCCTTCTGCTGCTCCCGTAGACAGCTTCGGATAAATTGGCGGCAATACTCGTACCGGAACGTATGAGCTGGCTGAGCAATTCCCGCTCGACGTCCTGCTTTTTCAAGTGCCTGCATAATTGAATAATGCGGACCGCGAAAGAAAAGCTTTTAGCGGAAACGAGACTTTCTGCCATGTTTTATCCGAAGCTGTTAACTATTACCTATTAACTGTTACCTTTCGTTTTCAGTATTTTCCGTACAATGGCCCGTAGTTGGCGCAGGCGCGGAAGTCGGCGCCTTCCGGGTCCGCGGTGCCGTGGAGGCCCCAGGCGGAGGGACGGTAGATTTGGTCGTCCGGGATGTTGTGGGCGTATACGGGGATGCGCAGCATGGAGGCCAGCGTCAGGATGTCGGAACCGATGTGGCCGTAGGTGAAGGCTCCGTGGTTGGCGCCCATGTTGGCCATGACGCTGTAGACATCCGTGAAGGCTCCCTTGCCGGTCAGGCGCGGGGCGAACCAGGTGGTCGGCCAGCCCGGATCGGTGCGTTCGTCCAGGGTCTTGTGCACCTTGGCGGGCAGGTCCACGGACCAGCCTTCCGCCACGATGAGGACGGGGCCGAGGCCCTTGACGATGTTCAGGCGCATCATGGTGACGGGCGCGCCGCCCTTGGTGACGTAGTGGACGGAGTAGCCGCCGCCGCGGAAGTATTCCCGGTTGGCGGGGCACCAGACGGCTTGTTCCATCATGGTTTTCGCGTCGTCCGGGGTCACGTCCCAGTGCTTTTTCATGACGGGCTTGCCGTCCTTGTCCGTGCAGGCCATGCAGCCGTCCAGGGCCGCGGAGCCGGAGTTGATGAGGTGGATGATGCCGTCCTTGGCGTGGCCTTCCAGCTTGTAGCCCGTGACGCGCTTCACGGCTTCCGGGCTCCAGTAGGTGCGCACGTCCGCAAAGACATTGGCTTGTCCGGTGAGCAGGTAGCCGAAGAGGAGGCAGGCCCCGTTCAGGGAGTCGTTTTCCGTGGCGAAGGGCATTGGCGCGCGCGGGCCGTTCCAGTCAAAGGTGGAGTTGAGCAGGGTTTCCGCAATGTCTCCGTTCGGGTAGAAGTCCGTCCAGTGGCGCTGGCCCTGGAAGCCGCCGGCGATGGCCTGGTAGCCCAGGGATTCCTCTTCGCGGTCGATCTTCTTGAGCTTGGGGTTGCCCTGCATCATGTCCCGGAAGATCATGGCCATCAGCACGCTTTCCTTGAAGGTTCTGCGGCGTCCGGCCTCGTCCAGCTTCAGGTCCGGGCGGTTCTTGTCTTCGGCGAATTTGAAGACGGCGTCCGCCCATTGCATGGCGAGGTCGAATTCCGCTTCGTCGTAAATCTTCTGGTCCATGCGGCGGCGCACTTCCGTCATGTCCACGGCCTGCACGCGGATGCCCAGGTAGTTTTCCCAGAAGGACTGGTCCACGATGGAGCCGGCGATGCCCATGGAGCAGCCGCCGATGGAGAGGTAGCCTTTGCCGCGGAGGGTGGCTACGGCGAGGCCGGCGCGGCAGAAGCGCAGGATTTTTTCAGCCACGTCTTCCGGAATGGAGGTATCCCCAGCGTCCTGAACGTCTTTTCCGTAAATGGAGAAGGCGGGGAACCCCTTCTGGTTCAGTCCGGCCAGGGCGGCGGCCAGGTACACGGCGCCGGGGCGTTCCGTGCCGTTGAAGCCCCAGATGGCCTTGGGCGTGAACGGGTCCATGTCAAAGGTCTCGCTGCCGTAGCACCAGCAGGGCGTGACGGCCAGGGAGACGCCGACGTTGTTGGCCTTGAACTTGTCCGCGCAGGCGGCGGCTTCCGCCGGACCGCCGATGCAGGTGTCTGCGATCACGCACTGGACGGGTTCGCCGGAGGCGTGGCGGATGTTGGCCTCAATGAGAGCCGCGGCCGCCTTGGCCATGTTCATGGTTTGATCTTCCAGGGATTCCCGGACGCCGAGGCGGCGGCCGTCAATCGTGGGGCGGATACCGATGGTTGGTAATGCTGTTTTCATATCTTGCGTAGGTGATGTGAAGCTGGTTCAGGCCTGGGCAGGCGCATCCTCTTCCTTTTTCAAATGGGTGTTGCGGAAGAAGAAGCCGTAAATTAGTACCACGGCGAAGCAGATGATGGGAATAAAGAAGGATGACCGCACCGCTTTTTCCACAAAGTTTTCCTGGGCCGTCTGGAATTGCTTCATGTCCAGGGGGTCGGAAATCAGGTTGCCAAGTACCTCGGCCTGGTTCCCGGAGAGCGTGGTGAGCGCCGGAATCAGGGAGAATTGCTGAATTTGCTGTTCTCTCCCGGCGGGGGCGGGCAGGCGGTCCAGGTTGGCCTTGAAGACCGCCAGTTCTTCCGGCTTGAGGCCGGAGCAGCCGGGCAGGGATTTGGCCGCCTGGTCAAAGGCTTCCCCGTCCAGAGTATGGAGGGAAAGGAAGGTATCCAGGTTTTTCTGGAATTTGGCGGCGGCTTTGGCCTGTTCTTCCCCCCCCGCGGGATTGGCTTCCGACATCTTGTAGAGGGCCAGCATGGCGCCGGAGACGGATTTGCGGGAGTCCGCTGCTTCCGCCTGCGCGATCAGGGGGCGGTCAATGGATTCAAAGTAGGCCACCTGGTTTTTCACCGTGGTGTTGTCAATGAAGGAGCCCATGTACGGGGTGATGACCGCTCCGCCCAGAATGGCCATGATGAGGCCCGCGGCGCCCAGCTTCACTTCGGAACCCAGTCCGCGCAGGGCGATGCCGTAAATGGTGGGGAACATCAGGGACATGCAGCCGGAGATGCCCACCAGCGTCCAGACGGAGATTTCCTTGGGCAGGTACATGGTGCCCAGGCAGCAGAGGATGCCCGCAATGGCAAAGAGGGACATCATGTTGGCCGGGTTGAATTTTTTCATCAGGGCCGTGGTGATGGCGCGGCAGGCGATGAACAGGACGATGGAGAAGATGTAGTAGTTGGAGGCCGCCGCTTCCTGCATGCCGGGGAAGACGGACATGATGTACTTGATGGTCCATGTCCAGACGGCGATCTGAACGCCCACGTAGAAGAACTGGGCCACCACGCCGCAGAAGTAGCGCGGCAGCTTCACCAGCTTCATGAGCTGGCAGCGGTAGTCCGGCATGATGAGCAGGAAGGCGATGGGCCCGATCATCATGATCAGGATTTGCTGCACCATGCTGAATTCAAAGGTGGAGTAGTACTGGAACAGGAAGGGAATGAGGATGAAAGCGACGCACAGGCCCAGGCGGCCGAGCTTGGAGGAAAGGGGCTGCGTGTTTTCCTGGGTGGGCACGCTTTCATCGTCGGACTTGTAGCGGCAGAAGAAGAACCAGATGACGGCGGCGATGGCGACCAGGCCCACATAGGGAACGCACACCCAGAAGAGCTCGTCGCTGACGATGGCGTTCAGTTGTTCCGGGTCCATGGCCTTGCGGGTGTCCATGTCCGCATCATTCAAGTGCGCCAGGATGAAGTATTTGGCCAGGAAGATGCCCGTCAGGGAGCCGATTGGGTTGAAGGCCTGGGCGAAGTTCAGGCGGCGTACGCTCGTCTCCTGGGACCCCATGGAGAGGACGAACGGGTTGCAGGTGGTTTCCAGAATGGAGAGGCCGCCCGCCAGCACGAAGATGGCTACCAGGTAAATGTCAAAACTTTGCCCGATGGCGGCGGGAATGTAGCACAGCGCGCCGATCATGTAGAACCCCAGGCCGATGAGCACGCCGGCCTTGTAGGAGAATTCCTCCAGCAGGATGGACGCGAAAATGGCAAGCACCGCATACGCCCCGTAAAAGGAGATTTGCACCCCTGCTGATTCCGAAGCGTTGATCATGAATATCTTGCTGAATGCCGGGACCAGGTTGTCCGTCATGTTGTTCAGCAGGCCCCACAGCGCAAAACAGGAGACCAGCATGAAGAACGGCAGCCGGTACTGTTTGGGAACGATCGGCACGGTAGAGGTACGGTTTTTGTCCATATTGCTTTTGTCAATCTCTCACAAGGACGGCGGTGCGTCAATCTGGAAACGGAAAAGAGTCTAGAAATCATCCAACATGTTGACAAATAAAACAAAGCGGTATGTTTGGGTTGGGATATCCTGTCAGCGTTCACGGGAGACCCGGCTTCTCCTTGACTCCTGTTTCCGAGGCGGCTAAGGATGGGCTGATGAAGAAGTGCATTCTTGCCGTTTGTCTTGGGCTAGCCGGTTTTTGGGGCGTTCAGGCGGAAGATTCCCCCGTCGCCAATCCGGAAAAGACGGATGAAAAAAGCGGCGTGACGCTGCCGTCCGGAGAACTGCTGTCAGACCATGTGGCGGAGGCGGAGTTTACGGGTATTATTCACCGCAAGTGCAGGTTCCTTACCTCCCTCTGTCCGGACAAGTGTGACCACGCCAAGGATTTCGCCGCCTTCCGGATTATCAAGTATCTGGATTACCAGAAACCCGGCAAGTACGGGGATGAAAAGCAGGAGCAGTTGATGATTGACGTTAATCCGGCGCACAAGCCCATCCTGCAGGGGGCGGACATCCTGAAAAAGGTAGCCGCCCTGAAGCCGGGGGACAAGGTTGTCCTTCACTGGTCCCATTACTACATGCACCGGGATTCCAGCTCCTTTCCGGAACGTCCCGTGATTTCCATAGAGCCGGCGGTTCCTTCCAGTGGAAAAACGGAAGGTTGAGGACTGGTCTTTCTACATGCCTCCCAGGCAAGGCTGGACGCGGCGGAAAAGCGTGTGTTAGGAAACGGGCTGGCAATGACGCAGCTCCGGGCAAGATTGTTCCGGTTCGTTGCGTATTGTCCTGCGAAACACACCATAAATACGATGCGTTTATCTTTGAATACATTAACGGGGCTTGCCCTGCTGTGTGCCCTGGGCATGTCTGTTCCCGCCGCCCGCGGCACGGAAAGCTTTGAGCAGGCCAAACACGGCAAGTTTACGACGCTTTCCACCAAGTACGGCTCCATGTCCTGCCGGGACGGGGTGGCGGAAATCGGGGGAGGAGGAAAATCCGGGAAATCTTCCCTGCGGATGTTCGGCGGCCAGGATACCGAACTGAAGCTGGACTTGAAGGATACCCCGTCCAAGGAAGTTCTGCTGTCCGCCTGGGCGGAGCGCTGGACTGGGCAGGCCCCCTTTGAATTCTCCATTGTGGCCGTAGGGCCCAAGGGGGAAAAGAAGATTTATGACGGCAAGGACATCAGGACGGGCGGCTTCAATACCAAGATAAAGACCCATGTCCCCGCCGGAACGCGCTCCCTGGTGTTCAAGCTGACATCTCCGGAAAACAAGGGGTTGAGGCTGGATGACCTGTTCATCGTGCCCAGCATTCCCATGAAGGTGAATCCGCAGGTGGAGATGGCTTCTTCCGCCTATCCGGTGATGGTGCGCATTCCGTGCAATCCCGTTCTTTCCCTGAAGGTTCAAACGGACGGCTGCCTCAATCCGCAGTTCCTGACGGCCGTCAATCTGGATTTCACGGGCACGACGAAGCTTTCCGACATTGAATCCGTGACGGTGATGCGGGGAGACGAGGCACCTCCCGTTCTCCAGGGAGAGAAGACGCTCCAGGTGGATGCCTCCCAGATACTGGGCACGGTGAAGCTTTCCGGCGCCTCCAAGCCCCAGGTTCCCGTGAAGGGGAAACTGGAGCTGGATCCCGGCGACAATTACCTGTGGGCCTGCGTGACGATGAAGGAAGGCGCCTCCCTGGACGGCAGGGTGGTGGTGCGCCCGGCCAGCGTTGTGGCGGGGAACAAGCTGATGAAGGTGGCCAATGCCGCCCCGGTGGCGCAGCGCATCGGCGTTGCCGTAGTGAAGCACGGGGATTTCAATTCCAAATTCTACCGCATTCCCGGCCTGGTCCGGACGAAAAAGGGTTCCCTTCTGGCTGTGTATGATATCCGCTATGACCGTTCCAACGACCTGCCGGCCAATATTGACGTGGGCGTGAGCCGCTCCACGGACGGAGGCCGCACCTGGTCCGACGTCAAGATCGCCATGGACGATTCCAAGATTGATCCCTCCCTGGGCGCTACCAACGGCGTGGGGGACCCCGCCATTCTGGTGGATGAAAAGACCGGCCGCGTCTGGGCAGCCGCCCTCTGGAGCCACAAGCACTCCATCTGGGGCAGCAAGTCCGGAGACAATTCCCCGGATGCCTGCGGGCAGCTGGCGCTGGCGTACAGCGATGACGACGGCCTTACCTGGTCCAAGCCCATCAACATTACGGAACAGACCAAGGACAAGGACTGGCGCATTCTGTTCAACGGCCCCGGCAACGGCATCTGCATGAAGGACGGCACGCTGGTCTTTGCCGCCCAGTACTGGGACGGCAAGGGTGTGCCGTGGTCCACCATCGTTTATTCCAAGGACCAGGGCAAGACCTGGCACTGCGGCACGGGCGTCAATGAGCAGACGACGGAAGCCCAGGTGATTGAGTTGAAAGACGGCTCCATCATGATCAATGCCCGCTGCAACTGGGGCGGCTCCCGCGTGGTGGGCGTTACGAAGGACCTGGGCAAAACATGGGAAAAACACCCCACCAACCGCACTCCCCAGTTGAGGGAACCCGTCTGCCAGGGCAGCCT
The DNA here is from genome assembly GCF_002884975.1 of Akkermansia muciniphila. NCBI lineage: Bacteria > Pseudomonadati > Verrucomicrobiota > Verrucomicrobiia > Verrucomicrobiales > Akkermansiaceae > Akkermansia > Akkermansia muciniphila. The sequence goes on from NZ_PJKB01000001.1 coordinate 522,301, forward strand.
GCTTGCCGTGGACGGAGTGCCGGGCGCGGGCAGGGTGGTCCTGTTCTCCAACCCCAACACCACCTCCGGGCGTTCCCACATGACCCTGAAGGCTTCCACGGATGACGCCGGTTCATGGCCGGAGGACAAGTGGCTCCTTTACGACGCCCGCAACGGCTGGGGCTATTCCTGCCTGGCTCCCGTGGATAAAAACCACGTGGGCGTGCTGTATGAATCCCAGGGGGCGCTGAACTTCCTGAAAATCCCGTACAAGGAGGTTCTCAATGCGGGCAGTGCGCGCTGACGCCGCTTCCCGTTAATCGTTTACGGGCCGTTTCCTTCCGGGAGCGGCCCGTTTTTGTGGCGGTGGTCCTTGGGCAGGACTTCCTCCAAAACCCCCGCTCCCATGCGGCGGTGTTTTTTCAGGCCGCGGCAATGTGTTCCTTCACTGTGTTTCCTGATGGCCGCGCTACTTGGGAACAAGAGGTTCCGGGCCTTGTAAAAAAGCTTTGCCTGGATAACCCCGTTTTCCTGTTTCCCGGCGGTCACTCCAGAAAAGAAGCCAGCGCGTCCTTCAGCATGTTCCTGGCGCGGAACAGCAGGCTTTTGGTGGCGGGAACCGTCATGTCAAGCGTCCGGGCTATTTCCTCGTAAGGCATGTTTTCAAAGCGGCGCAGCTGGACGGCCAGGCGCGCCTTTTCAGGCAGGGCAGCGATGGCGTTATCCACGGCCCGCTGGAGTTCGGTATGCTCCAGGGCCTCATCCGGAGCCTGGGAGGGCTCCAGAAACACGGTCATGCCGCCTTCCTCCTCCATGGCGTCCGCGGAGGTGGTGGGCTTGCGCTTCTGGCGGCGCACTTCATTGAACACCAGATTGCGCAGGATGGTGAACATCCAGGTGGTGAACCGGGCGGAGGGTTCATAATTCCCGGCTCCTTTCCAGACGCGGATGAAAACCTGCTGGGCGATGTCCTCCACCTCCGGCCCATTGTTCAGCATGCGGGCCACGGTGGCGTACACGGAATTCTGGTGTTTGCGGACCAGCATTTCCATGGCGGAAGCGTCGCCATTCCTGACTCTCAGCATCAGCTGGGCGTCCTCGTCCGGTTCGGCGGATGGCATGTGTTGTGCTTCGTCCATGAAATTCCCTTGTATAAACCCCGTGGGGGGAGGAAGGTTGCATTTGGCGGCCTGATGGGCCTGTAAAAAATTTTTATCCCATTTTCCCCGAGCTGACGAGCCGAAAAAAGGTCTTTCTTTTTCCGGTTTAAAGCACGGAAGGAAGGAAAACGCTTGGATGCCGCCGGATGCCGTGGTACTTTTCTTCCAAGTTCGGCAGGGGTGCCAGACAATATAAAGGCTGAGATTGCGCGGCGGCATGCCGTCTGCGCGGAACCCTTCAAACCTGATGCGGATAATTCCGCCGCAGGGAGTTCGATCAAGCGGGCGTGCCCGTTTTGTGCGGAGTTTGTTTTTCCCCCGTTGCCGGTACTTGAACAGAGCAACCATGCCATGAACGATACCGCCAAATTGTCCTATCCCGGGTCCCGCCGCATTTATGTTCCGGGCCATCTGCATCCGGACGTGCAGGTCCCCATGAGGGAAGTCCTCCTGAGCGACACCCTGCTGCCTGACGGCGCCACCCATGAAAACGCGCCCGTGCGCGTTTACGACTGTTCCGGCCCGTGGGGGGATGAAGCTTATGAAGGAACGGCGGAGCAGGGGCTGCCGGCCCTGCGCGCCGCCTGGATACGGGCCCGCGGAGATGTGGAGGAGGTTGAAACGGAACAGGGCCGCTGCCTCCGGGCTGCGGGGGGCACGCCTGTGACTCAGCGGCATTACGCCCGCCAGGGCGTCATTACGCCGGAAATGGAATTTGTAGCCATCCGGGAAAATCTGGGCAGGGAACAGGCGTTCAAAGCGGTATATGACCGCTACCCCCGTGAAAAGAGCCGCCCGGAAGAGGCCCAGACCGCACTGGATGAACTGACGATGATGCCGCGGCCTTCCGAGCTGGAAGCGCGGGAGGGGTTCGGCCCGTCCAGCATGGTGGCCCGTGACCGCCTGGACCACCAGCACGCGCCGGAGCGCCGGAACGGCTGCCGGATGCCCGCTTATTTTACGCCGGAATTCGTCAGGGATGAAATTGCTGCCGGACGCGCCCTGATTCCCGCCAACATCAACCATCCGGAGTGCGAACCCATGGCCATAGGCCGCAACTTCCTGGTAAAAATCAATGCCAACATCGGCAACTCCGCCCTGGGCTCCAGCATTGAGGAAGAAGTGGAAAAACTGCGCTGGGCCATCCATTGGGGGGCGGACACCGTGATGGACCTTTCCACCGGAAAGAACATTCACGCCACCCGGGAATGGATACTGAGGAACTCCCCCGTGCCCATCGGGACCGTGCCCATCTACCAGGCGCTGGAAAAGGTGGGCGGCAAGGTGGCGGACCTGAGCTGGGAAATCTTCCGCGACACTCTTCTGGAACAGGCCCGTCAGGGCGTGGACTATGTGACGGTGCACGCCGCCCTGCTGTTCAGGTTCGTGAACCACACCGCCCGGCGCATGACGGGCATCGTTTCCCGCGGAGGTTCCATCATGGCGCAGTGGAGCATGATTCATGAACAGGAGAATTTCCTTTACACCCACTGGGATGAAATCTGTTCCATTCTGGCGGCTTATGACATTGCCGTCTCCATCGGGGACGGACTGCGCCCCGGCTCCGTGGCGGATGCCAATGACTTTGCCCAGCTGGCGGAGCTGGAAGTGCAGGGGGACCTGACCATGCGCGCATGGAAGGCGGGAGTCCAGGTCATGAATGAAGGGCCCGGCCACGTGCCCATGCACCTCATTGCGGAGAACATGAGCAAACAGCTGGAATGGTGCATGGAAGCCCCGTTCTATACGCTGGGGCCGCTGGTGACGGACATAGCCCCCGGCTATGACCACATCACCGGGGCCATCGGCGGCGCGATCATTGGGCAGCGCGGCTGCGCCATGCTCTGCTATGTGACGCGGAAGGAACACCTGGGCCTTCCGGACCGGGAGGACGTGCGGGAAGGCGTAGTCACCTACAAGCTGGCGGCCCACGCCGCGGACCTGGCCAAGGGGCACCCCTCCGCCCAGTGGCGGGACAACGCGCTGGCGCAGGCCAGGTTTGAATTCCGCTGGGAGGACCAGTTCAACCTTTCCCTGGACCCGCAGAAGGCGCGTTCCTACCACGACCTGACGCTTCCGCATGCCAACGCCAAAAAGGCCCACTTCTGTTCCATGTGCGGTCCGGACTTCTGCGCCATGCGCCTGAGCCAGGACATCCGCCGCCGTTCACAGCAGTAGGGAACCCGAAGGCGCGGCATTCCGGCTGCGGGAATATCTGAAAAAGAATGACAAGGGCAGGGAGGGTGCTATGATGCCCACAAGATGAAGAATTCATATATTCCTGCGTTTGGCATTCTTTCCCTGGCTTCTGCTGTGATTTGTTCCGCTTCTCCCGTCTGGGAGACGGATTGGAACAAGGCCCTGGAGAAAGCCGGTAAAAGCGGGCAGCCGGTGCTGGTTGACTTTACCGGCTCCGACTGGTGCCCGGGGTGTATTTATCTGCGCCAAAATATTTTTGATGCGGAGGCCTTCGCCAAATACGCGGAAGACAATAACTTCATGCTGGTGGAGCTGGATTTTCCCAGGAAAGAGGGGAAAATGCCCCCGGAAAAGCTCAAGTTTCATGAGGAATTAATGCGCCGTTACGGAATCTCCGTGTTTCCCTCCGTCCTGATGATGGAGGGGAATGGCGCTCCCTATGCCAAAATAGTGGGGCCCTCCAGGACCGTGGAGGAATATTTGAAGAAACTGGAAGCTGCCGGAGAGACGAGGCTGAAATTGAAAGAAGCCGTGGCTGCGGCCAGCGCGCTGAAAGGAAAGGAAAAACTGGAAAAACTGGTTCAGGCCCTCAAGCTGCTTCCGGAGGACTTGCAGCCTTATCAAAAGGAATTAATCGCGGAAATCTCCGTCCTGGACCCGGAAGACCAATACGGATTTGCCGGAAAGGCAGAAAAAGCCGTAACCATGGCGGCGCAACGGCTCATGATGGAGCGGTTTTACAAAAAGTATGCGGGCCCCTTTTCCGCAGAAAAAATCCGCGCGGGCCGGGAGGAAGCGTTGCAAATGCTGGAGAAGCAGGACATTCTGCCGGCGATCCGCCTGGAAATAACCAAATACGTCAGTGACGGGTATGCGCTGGAGCGCAATTATCCCAAGGCCCTGGAATATCTGAAAATGGCCCGTGACGCCGACCCGGAATCCCAGGCGGCCAAGAAGCTGGAGCCATGGATCGGCAATATGCAGAAAGTAATCAATAAGGGGAAATAACCCCTGTTCCGGAAGGCATTCCCCTCTTCCCGTGAAGAAGAGAACTATATTCCATCTTTTATTTTAAACAAAAAAATGAACTTGCTGCGCTATGGTAGATGAAGGAACCGAACATGCAGAAATGAATACGTCCGCCTATATCAGGGAAGAGGAAGTGAAAGAAGAAGACAGCCATTTGCTGAGCTGGGATGAATGGCTGCGGAGGTACGTCGCTCAACTGTTGCTATTTGCCCGCCAGCAGTCCCGTTCTCCGGAAGATGCGGAAGACATCCTTCAGGATGCCCTGGTACGGCTGGCCCGGAAAGAAGCTTCCGGGGAATTTGTGGGAGGGCAGGAGGCATGGCTTTCCTATGTCTTTGCCTCCATCCGGCGTCTGGCGGTGGACTATGGCCGCAAATCCGACCGGCGCCAGAAAAGGGAGGATGAAGCCTGCGCCGCCGAACAGGACGGGGATGTTTATGCGGACCCCTGGTTTTCCAGCGCCGCGGCGGACGAGGAACTCAAACAGTTCATGGAAATGCAGCTCAAGAAGCTCCCCTCCAAATTCTCAGAGGTCATTGTCCTGAAAATATGGGGGGAACAAACCTTTCAGCAAATTGCGGAAACGCTGGAAATCTCACAGAACACGGTGGCGAGCCGGTACCGCTATGGAATCGACCTGCTCCGCAAGGCGCTGAGAAACAAAAAAGACCAACTCTAATGCCGCTCCACTCTTATGAAACATGAAACAACATCATCCGCCGCAGGGGAGGAAAGCGGCGGTACTGCAGCCATGCAGCCCCTTCCCGTATCCGATGAACTGATTTCCCGCCTGGCCGGAAGGTGTGAGGAAATCTTTCCCCTGAATGCCCGCCTCCGGCATGATGAAATCTCTGATGAAGAAATCCGTGAGATGGAATCCCTGTTGAAACGTTTACGCCCTTCTCCCGCGAGGGTCCTGTACCGGGAACAGTGCTGTTCCCTGATGTGCGCTGAATCCGAGCGTGAAATGGAAACCCGGTTGAAAAGGCTTTCCGCCTCGTCCATCCTGGAATTCTCCGTGTGCAAAATGGCCCGTGCCATGGACTATGCCGGAGAAGTGAAGCGGGAAAAAACGGTAAAAATGCCCCTGTGGCGCCGGCTGGTCTATATTTCCGGCATTTCCGTGGCCGCCGCCGTGGGAGCCGTTCTGATTGTCCAGAATACGCTGGTGCCGCCCGGCGGCACGGTAGCCGGAGGGAACGGCGTGGAAGCCGGGGTTGAAAAGGCGCAGGCGCCGATGATCCCCGGAGAAAAACGGGAACTGCGGAAGCCTACCCTTTTTGAATTGCAGGGTGGTGATGAACGCGTGCCTGTGATCGCCCCCGCCGTCATCCGCAGGATTCTTCCTGAAAAGGAATACTGAGAGGCTGCCGTCTAAGCGCAGTGGAGGAATTTTCTATTTCCGTTTGCCGTCTGTGATATTGCGCAGGCCGGAATCTCCTGCTCCCGCCAGCGCGGCCATAAGCGGGTATTGCCCGGTTGTTCACATGATACTCGTTGCGCCCGGGAGCAGTCAGGAAGGCCGCAGTCCTCTGCGGCAACTGAAGCAACAGGTGAGTACGCCTCCGGAGGCCCCGTTTGGAAAAAGAGCCTTCCCGCCTGGAGGTCCGGCTCCCTTATTTCCGTGACGCTTCCTTCTGCGGTTTTTTCCGGCGCTCCATGATGGGAAGGGGCGGCTGTAAAAAAAATGTGTAAATTTTGAACATTGCACGGACGGATGCTGTATATTATCTCACATGGATATGAAAACCTGTATCTTTCTGACATTGGGACTGCTGATAGGTTCGGGCTCCGGATATTCCATTGACCGGCCCGCCGGAAGTACGGACCCCCTTCAACCTCCGCCCCTGACGCCATATACCCCGCAGACCAAGCCTCTCCCCTCCTCCAGGCCCGCCAGGCTGGGCATTGTGCCCGGTACGGTGCCGCAGGCGGTTGTGGCCCAATTGGAGCTGAGCGGATTCCCCGGAGTGCTGGTGACCCGGATCATGCCGGACAGCCCCGCCGCCAAGGCCGGACTCAAGGAAAATGACGTCATTGTCAAACTGGGGGACATCTCCCTGTCCGGTCCGCAGTCCGTGACGGAGGCCCTCACTGACAAAGTGCCGGGAGACAAGGTCACGGCGGTTTTCTACCGCAAGGGCAAGCGGGAAACGGCGGACATCACGCTGGATGGAGGAACGCTTTCCGCTGAGGAAATACTCGCGGCCCAGGGAGACCCCCGCACACAGCCGCGCGTGGTCCCCTCCGTACGGCGCCAAATGGCACCACCCTCAGGAATGGCCGGACGGGCCGCTCTTCCGCAGCGCATTCTGGACATGCAGCAGATGATGGATGATTTTTTGAAGGACTCCGCCATTGATGATTCCCGGATGGATGACATCATCAGCCGGATGGACCTGACGCCCGGGGCGGCCCAAATGCTCCGGAGCCTGCAGGGGCTCCACCAGATGCCCATGCCTCCCATGGGCAAGGTTTCCGGCAGAGGGCAGAGCTCGTCTTCCGTCCAGATGTCGGATGCCAATGGAACCATCGTGGTGTCTTCCAGCTCCCAGACGGGCACGACCGTTCATGTGACGGACGCCTCCGGTAAAGTCCTGTACTCCGGCCCCTACAATACGCAGGAGGAAAAGGAAGCCGTTCCGGAGGCCGTCAGGGAACGCCTGAAAAACATAGAGACCAACTTCTGCTTTTAACAACTTCATGAAATAGTGGAGAAATCCATGATCATTGTGTTAAGGACGGCTGCCCCGGGTGGGGCAGCCTTTTTTGTTCCCTGCTCCGGAAAAAGAAAGGCCCTGCCACTTTTCCAAGGACATCCTGCGCCTGAGGCGGCCGGAGGACCGGTCTGAACGCCTTTTGAACAACGGAGTGCGGCGGGAATTACAGAATTCCGGTCAATTTCCGGTAGGTCTCCAGGGCAAAGGAATCCGTCATGCCGGAGATATAATCAAGCATGTGTGTTAGGCGTGCTTCCCGAGCTTCCCTCCCTTCATTATCCTTGAAAACTTTGGCTGCTTGAAGCAGAATAGCTACTTTTTTAGATTGTCCAGAAGTTGGATTGTTTACCCATTCCATGAAAAAGTCGATCAGTTCACCTAGTACTTTATACCCCATTGCCTCTACTTGAATCACTTCCCAGCTCTGGTACACATTCTCTTTTGCATCATCATACAGTTTTTTCAAACTGTCGGCTAATTTTGAGGTTTCAATCAGAGACTTTGCCATCTTCCCTTGGAGAAGATCTTCTTCATACATTATGAAAGTTTTCACGACGGCGTCGATGCTTTTATTGATGGCAAGAGCTCGCATGTAGTGAACACAGGAAGATTCTTCTTTTTTTTGGATCAAATCTTTCATATATTGGAGTTCCTTTTTTGTTAGAAAGGGACTGAATAACTTTCTAACATGGTTGAAATCTAGAATCCCGGAAAAATAACCGTCTTCAATGTCTGCAATGCGGTAGCAAATGTCGTCTGCCGCCTCCATCAAATACGCCAGGGGATGGCGGCACCAGCAAAGGTTTTTTCCATCCTGAGCGGAACGAGGAATCAGCCCCAGATGGTCTGCCACGAAGGAAGCAGCTTCCCTTTCCTGTTCCCCAATACCGAATTTTTTGCATTCGAGCTTGTTGATTGCCGTTATGCAGCCTTGTTCGACGGCTGCGGAATAGGATTGGGTGCAGGGATATTTCATGAAAGCACCCAGGACGGCTGACGTTAGCTTCAGGCCTTTGCCTTCCATCGGGTCGCCTGTTCGGGTAAGGATGCGAAATCCTTGGGCGTTCCCTTCAAACGGCAGCTCCAGATCGTGCCGTTTGAGAGCGGTCTCAATAGCGTCCTCCCCGGAATGGCCAAAAGGCGGATTGCCGATGTCGTGGGCCAAGCAGGCGGTGGAAACGATTGTGGCCAGTTTGGAAGGTTCAATGATGGATTTAAGTTCTTTCCGTTTTTTACGGAGCAAATTACCCGCCCGCATGCCTAGGGAGGAACCAATATGGGCGACCTCTAGGCTGTGCGTTAGGCGGGTACGCACGTAATCATTGCGTCCCAGCGGAAAGACCTGGGTTTTGTCTTGAAGACGGCGGAAAGCACTGGAGAACAAAACGCGTCCATAATCCTTGTCATATTCATTCCGTTCCTTTTGCGAACGTGTGGTGCTCTGGTGCGATGAACCACACCGAATATCGGACAAAAGCTGTTGCCAATTCATCATCTCTGACATGATGAAGGAATGCTACAGGGGATTGCCCGGATGGAACAGGAGAAAATCGAGGGAAAACGTTCAATAAGTCAGCATCAGGCCCACGCCCCAGTGCAGGTTATTATCATAATTGGTGGAAATGCTGAGGTGGGAGGTCAGGATGTAATGCAGCCCCACGGAATAATCACGGTCCGTATTCAGGGAAAAGGACAGGCGCAGGCGTGAGGTAAGCGGAATATCGTCCCGTTCCAATTGCAGGCGCACCTTCCCGTCCGTGTCAATGCGCGCGTCCGCAATCAGGAACAGGGGGAGCGTGTACCGGGCGCCCAGGGTGCCGTCCACTTCCCGGTCCTTCCTGGTGGTCTGGCGGAACATGTTGCGTTCACCCGCCTCCCCCTTGCGGTAGGTCCAATCCACGCCGATATAGGGATAAAGCCACTGCTTCTCTCCAATGTACCTTCCAAACCGTCCCTCCGCCTCGTAACCGCGGGTATCCTTGTAGCCTATCTGCCACTCTCCCTGGATGCTCCAGCGGGTGCCCCCGAACTCCAGGTCCCCTATGTTCCCATTGGACGCGAAATCATTATTCACGGTCAAGTACCACATCCGGTCCATATCATAAACGTGCTGAAGCGCGCGCATGGGATGGGGAAGCTGCGGATTGGGCGGAGAATCCTCATACGTGAAAATGCGGCCCATGCCGCTCATCATGTGGTACAGGATATGGCAGTGGAAAAACCAGTTGCCGCGCGTCTTCTCCGCAGCATTGAACTCAATCACCTGGGTGGCCATGGGCTGGATATCCGCCGTGAACTTGAGCGGTGAAAAATCCCCGTGCCTGTTCACCAGCCGGAAAAAATGGCCGTGCAGGTGCATGGGATGCCTCATCATGGTATTATTGGTCAGGATAATGCGTACATTCTGCCCTTCCTTGATCATGATGCGGTCCGTCTCTGAAAGAGTCTTCCCGTTCATGCTCCACACATAGCGGTTCATATTCCCGGTCAGCATGAAATGCAGTTCCTTCACGGGCACGCCGGAAGGGAGATTGGTGCGGGAGGGGGACTTCAGCATGTCATACGTTAGGGTGGTTCCCTCCCCGTCCTCCTGCATGCTGCCGTGGTCTCCCCCATGGGAGGAGCCGGACTTCATGCCCGTCATCCCCATGTTTCTGGAATGGGAGTCCGGCATGCCGCCGGACATGCCATGATGATGCATCTGGTGGGGCATGGGGCCGGAATTCATCTTCATCATCTTCATATTCCCGCCCATGGTCATCATCCCGTTCATCTGCTTCATATTCTTGAAGTAATTCAATTTGGGAAAGGGGCGCAGCGGCTGTCTCTCCCCATGGCCCAGCCACAGGGAGGAAGAGCCGGTGGTATCCTCCGCCGTCGCCTGGAACTCAAAGGATTTGCCAGACTCCGGCACGGTCAGGATCACATCGTAAGTCTCGGAAACCGCAATAATCATGCGGTCCACATCTACGGGAACCACGTCCTTGCCGTCGCTGGCCACCACCCGGATTTTTCCGCCCGCGTACCTCAGCCAGAAATACGTGGAGGAAGCCCCGTTGACGATGCGCAGCCTGATGTGGTCTCCGCCCTTCAGCCGGGGCAGGGAAGCCTGCGGAGTACCGTTAAGAAGAAAGCGGTTGTAAAACACGTCGCTCACATCCATGGCGTTCATGCGCTTCCATTCGCTGGTCAGCTTGGTTCCCAGGTAGCCGGCGCGCAGGGCCTCCCAGTAGCTCTGCACGCTCCCCTTGCGGATGGAAAACCAGTCCGAACCCGTGTGAAGCTTCCTGTTGACCTCGTTGGGATTCTCATTAGTCCAGTCGCTCAGCACCAGCGTATACTCCGGCAGGGCATCCTCCATCCTGCGTGCCGGGGCGCCGGGCCTTTTGCGGATGACGAACGCGCCGTACAGCCCGCTCTGCTCCTGAAGGCCGCTGTGGGAATGGTACCAGTACGTGCCGTTCTGGATGATGGGGAAAGTATAGGTATGCGTGGTGTGGGGCTTCACGGGGGCGGAAGTCAGGTACGGCACGCCGTCCTGGTCATTGGGCACCAGCAGGCCGTGCCAGTGGAAAGACGTCTCCGTATCCATCATATTGTGCACGCGGATCACGGCCGTATCCCCCTCCGTAAAATGCAGGGTGGGGCCGGGAATGCTCCCATTGATGGTCATGGCCGGGCGCGTGACCCCGGTAAAATTGACCGGAGCGTTCTGGACATATAAATCGTATTCCACCTTTTTTGCGAGGGATAGAGAAAATTGTGCCATCAGGAAGCACAGGAATGGAAAAAAATGGGAGGAAAGCTTGAACATGAACAAGAAAAAATTACCTCCAGAAAAGACCTGCCCATTCCATCTCCGGTTCAAAATGAATCCCGGACCGCCGTGTCATGGTTCACGTGGGAGAGGGAAAGGAGAATAATAAGCTGCCGTATTTAACGCCGGGCTTATTCTTAAAGGCGTTTCTCCGGAGAAACGGGTGTAACCAGGAAAGAAGCCAGGATAAGAACGCTGCCCAGGGCAAGCAGAGGAATGCTGGTGCTCTCTCCGAACAGGATCAGGGAGGTAAACGCCGCCAGGGGGATTTTGAGATTGTTCATGATGGCGAGCTTGACGGACGTCACTCTGCGCGCTCCGTAATTCCACAGGAAAAAGCAGACCCCGGAGGCTACCACGCCCAGATAGGCCAGCAGCCACCATTGCGGGGCTGAAATATCCTGCCAGCATGCCAGCCCTGCGGGAAGTCCCGTTGGCAAAGTAACAAGCAGGGCTCCCGCATAGGCATAGGCAAAACTGGAAGCCTCGCCGCCTTTGAACCACGAATCCTTCAAGGACACATAGGCTATCTGGCCCGCCGCAAAACAGAGATTGGAAAGCTGCACCAGAAGAATGCCCGTAAAAACTCCCTTGCCGGCAGTGTATCCGTTCCAGAGAATGCCTGCGCCGCCTGCTGCGGCGAGAACGGCGGCCGTGATGTGAAGGGATGCCAGCTTTCTCTTGATCAGTCCGCTCGCCAGCACAACGTAAATGGGAGTTGTAGCCGTGAACAGGGCTACCTGATGGGAGGGCAGGTAATGAAAGGCGGCAATGTAACAGAGGTACATTCCCCCGAACTGCACGGCACCTATGCCCATCATGGCCAGGGCATGGCGCGGCGGGGTCTTCCGCAGGAAAGGAATAAAAACGGCCAGTGCCCCGGCCATGCGCGCCATGGCGACAAAACTGGCCGGCAGGTCAGACAGGAAGTTTCCCAACAACCCGAATGACAACGCCCAAATAAGAGACGTGATCAGCAGCGCAGACATGAAGGACAGAAACAATACGGGGCACGCTCCGGCAAGTCAATGCCCGTGGCATGAGGCGCACTGTTTCCAATCGGAGAGAGGGAATTTCCCCGATCAGGCGGCTTAAGCTTTTTGCATATAAGACTGCTTGATCAAGGTAAGGAGGTAATCCAGCTTGTCCGCATTTTTTACAGTCAACTCATACGCGCCGTTGCCGTGATGGCCGATGCTGGAAACATCCCTGGCTAGTTTGTAGGGATCATCCAATTCGCCCTGGGGAAGGTTGATCCAGAGTTTCAGGCCTTGTTTCTGCAAGGCGATATCCGTGAAATTCGAGCCGTTGACCGTGAAGGCGACATAAAGCTTGGTGGCCTTGATTTCAACATTCCCCAAATCAAGAATTTTTTCTCTGAGGCTGTTGTAAATATCCTGCACCTCTTCCGGAATCCCCTTCAGGCGGTCTTGCTCCGTGTAGACTACGACCTCCTTGTTGACGGCATTCACGGCGCTGTTTTCAGATGAAACCGTTTTAATGCTTTCCGTTGCGTTGAGCTTCCGGACTTCTTCAAAGCTGATGGTCTGATTGCTGTATTTTTTAATCTCCCATAGGGCAATGGGCAGGTCTTTGAAATTAATCGCCTCTTTTTGATAAGGGGTAAAACCTTGGGAAATGAAAATAACGCGGGATTGGGACCAGTCCACACTATTGCGTTTCAACGGCTCGTTCCGGGATTCGTTATATTCCAGAATGAAATCGGCCTTATTGTTAAGCATCGCGGAAAGATAGGCGTACCCCTGGTCGACCACGCTGAAACTCTTGTCCTGCTTGTATTCAATGATGACGAAAGCCTTGTTTTTCCTGTCAAAAGCCAGCGTGTCAATTCGCAGTTGCTGAACGGAACCGGAGATTGTGAACTCGGATTTGACGAATTCCAGCCCAAGCAGTGTATTCAAATTCGCTTCCACCAGATGTTGAATTTCCCGTTCCAGCTTGAACGGAGTTTCCTTGATCTGGTTCAGTATTTCCAGTTTGGAATTCGAATTAAAAAGCGGCATGGCAGAAGATGTGGGATGCTGGGAACATGCTATCCCTGCAGGGAGTAGATGACAAGACAATCAACATGCAGCAAAACAGGACTTGTTTAATTAATCCTATCCGAACGCAAAACACCCCGGAATGCTGGATTCCGGGGTGTTTAAGAAGATGGTACGCGGTACTGGTTTCGAACCAGTGAATCCGACCATGGGTGTTCGCTCATGTTTACAAATGTTCTGTTTTGTTCATAATGCAATAAGTTATGAAAAATACGAACAGCCGCGAATTGGGCTGAACAAGGGCGCGGTATGCCACTATGTATGCCACTAATATATGGCCTATCTGCGTAAGAAAGAACGCTCTCCGTATTGGTTTGCACAATGGAAAGACCCTCAAACGGGAAGGATCATTAGTCGCTCGACTAAAATAGAAGCCAAGGCTGGCAATCGTCGAAAGGCTCAGGACGTAGCTGATGAATTCGAGGAAGAGACAAAAAAGGTTCGTACAGAGATTCAGGTCAGAAAGGTGCTGAATGATCTTCATACCCGGATCACGGGGAATAACGTAGTGGTAAAGACCGTTCGGGAAGTCTTTGAAGAATGGCTCAACAACCAGTCCGGGGGAATCAGCCGCAATTCACTTCTTGCTTACAGGGGAAGTATTGAGGCGTTCCTGTCATGGTTCGGGGAACGGTCTGATCAGGAGATCAACCTTGTCACGCAAAAAGACATTGTCGACTTCCGTAACACTACAGAAAAACAGCGTTCCGGGGCAACGGTCAACAAACACCTGAAATTGCTTCGGCGGATTTTTGCAGACGCCAAAAAGAAAGCCTACATCAGCATTGACCCGACGGATGACGTCAACATCGTCAAACGCCGCAGGCAGGAAAGCGGCAGGCAGGCCTTTTCTGCGGAGGAATTACAGAGAATCGTGGATCTGGCAGACCCCGAGTGGAAAAGCATGATCCGCTTTGCCTTGTATACGGGCGGTCAGCGTCTCGGCGACATTGCCCTGCTGAAATGGGCTAATATCGACCTTCAGGAGCAGGTGGTCCACTTCCAGACCAAAAAGACAGGCCGCCAGATTGTCATCCCCATCATTCCTCCTCTGTTGAAACATATCAACAGTCTGACGCCTCCTGAATCATCAAATACCTTCGTACACCCCCGTGCCGCCGTTTCTTTTGAAGCCCAGGGATCGCCCCGCTTATCGAGCGAGTTCGGCATAATCCTGTACCGGGCTGGCTTAAGGGATACACACCCTCAGGCATCCCGTAAGGCACCAGACCCTAATTACAAATCCGGGCGCAGAGAAGCATCGGTTCTGTCCTTTCACTCCCTGCGGGCGACTGCCGCCACCATGTTGCATGCGGCAAATGTTCCCCCGGCCATGGTACAGGACATCGTCGGCCATGACTCAGCAGAAGTTCATAGCCGATATGTCAAACTGGGCAGGGATAACGTTCGAAATGCATTGGGTAACTTACCTGAACTCTAAGTTTCCGGATTCTCAATCTTTCCATAGGGGAATATTCGGAATTGGAATCAGGAAAAAAGTGGAAGACAATGATGAAAGTCTTGAGACTATCGTACCTCAGAGAAAAATTATAGAGGCGCATTCCTGATAATCGTTTCAATTATGATTGATGATTTCTGTATCAACGGCGATTTTATCAATCGTAATTGAAATATTTTCCACCTCCATGTCATCTATACATGACGGTTTATTATCTGCCATCATGTACTCATGACTCCTCTATATGCTCTTCACCATCAGGTAAGGCACCAGGAAAAGCACTTGCGTTCTGGTTTCGCATACCGAGTCCCTTGCCTTACTATTTAGCTTCTCGCCAGAACGCAGCAGCATCTTTTCGCAGAACAGGAGCCATATAGCGGCTCCTCAATAGTGAGGTGTCACGGTGTCCCATTTCCATCTGTAACTCCGACAGGTTTCGGAAATAAGCAGCGTGATAACTTGCAAACGTGTGGCGACAAATATCGGGCACCCAGTTACTCTGGAAACCGGCAACTCTGCGCAAAGCTTTCCATTTGCGTTTCCAATTTCGAGGAATATAGCGGTCTTTCTTCCTGATATTGTGAATCCCTCTTAGAGGTACGGCTCTGCCGCCGCCAGTCTTACTGATGGTAGACCGCACGATTACCAGACGCTCATCCCACTGGAAGTCAGTTTTCTGCAAACGGCTTACCTCAGTCGGCCTGATTCCGGCGTAAAGCATCAAATTCAAGGAAAAACGCATATTCCTGAATTCGGGGCGTGTAGTTGCTTCCTTCAGTTTTTCCACATCCTTCAGGGAAAGCGGCTCAATGTACCTTTCTTTTATCTTGGGCACTTCAATGCGGATTACCGGGTTTACATCACACCATTCCTGGCGAATGCCGTAAGTAAATATGCTGTGAAGAATGACGCGACCCTTCGTATAACTGCTTGGACTTGAACCGAATGCCGTCTCTAAAATTTTCTTGCATTGAATAGGAGTCATGGAACGCAAAGGCAATTGGGCAACACCCTCGACACGTAGAATCCGACGAACGAAATGGCGCAAGTCTCTTTTCGATGACGGCCTCAAATCCTTCCGGGCATCGACACTTGCCCAGGCTGCTACTTCCAAAGTGACTGTATGAGTGGCAGATTTTACAACGGACACTCCTTTTTGCAACGTGTTGCGCAGAAGAACAATCAGTTCTACCCGGTTGAGCCCCCGAGCCAAATTCCCCAGATTTTCAATAGCTTCTAGTATAAGACGAGCCAAATCGCACTGTGTAAGGTCGACCTTCTTCAGTAATTCTTTTGCAATGAGATTTTCAGTGAGTTCTTCATTCATAATGCTGATGTCAAAAAAAAAAAATCAAAATGATATTTTTGAAATAATTGGGAAGGATTTAAGGGGATTTTTTTCTCTGATTCTTCCGTGAATTATGGATGAAATTGTCATGGGTTATTCCTGTTAATGTTTGGTTATCAAAGAATAAACACGGAATCAGCATTATGAATGCTGTATCGTATTCTCCGACAAGAAAATTTATGGGATCGGGTCAACTGGTTAAATGTATTTGCAATCAAACGCATGGAGGCGATGTGTGCAGCCATTGCGGTTTGCCCCATTCTACAGCTCGTTATCTCTCACAAACCGGTCCTCTGCTGCCGTTCTTCATTCTGGCCGGCATGGCTGCTGTTTTCTGTTTTAACCACTACAATATTGCAGATCGACTGAACAGGCAGATCGAGGAACCAGAAGAGTTCATTCCCATAATTCTTGACCCGGCAACTCCACTTTCCTCTGAACCGAAACCGAAAGTAGAACCGAAAGTAGAACCGAAAGTAGAACCGAAAGCAGAACCGAAAGTAGAACCGAAAGCAGAACCGAAAGCAGAACCGAAAGCAGAACCGAAAGCAGAACCGAAAGTAGAACCGAAAGCAGAACCGAAAGTAGAACCGAAAGCAGAACCGAAAGCACTAACCCCCGAATTACTGGAAAAGAAGGCCTATCATATGCTGCACCTTCTGGTCGGCAGGTATCCTGAGGGAGAATCCATTTCTACCATGTTTTCAGAAGAAATCCTTAATATGTCATTGGATATCAAAACATCCCGTGACGATATTCTGGAAAGTATGAACGGGTTCCTTGCCAGATTTCCCGTACGCGTTGTCAGGCTAGCCTCCGTAGGAAGAAAAGACCGGATGTTGGAAATAAATACCAGACGAATCTTTCTGGATGCAGACGGAGCGCGGCTGGATGTGTATGGCAAGACCGTTGTCATGCTGGATGCGGAGGGTCAAATCACAGGATTGTCTGATGACATTCAGGATACTCCTGCCGAACTAAGCAAAGGTTTCACCCCCATTGAATACTCCCGACAGAAAACTATCAGCAACAACCAATAAACATGAACAACAAACATTACTTTAAGAAATCATTCGTATTACTCATGGAAGCCGGCGTACTAACCTTCGGTCTGGGTTCCTGTGCCAACATGTCAGATACAACAAAGACGTATGCTCAGGCTACAGGAATAGGAGCAGCTGGCGGAGCTGGTGTGGGAGCTCTGGCAGGTCAGGCTATAGGAGGTGATACTAAATCTACTGTTATCGGAGCTGCCATTGGGGGGAGCATTGGCGCAATCGCCGGCTGGTTCTGGGGGGATTACGTTGTCCAGCAGAAAAAAGAATACGCCAGTGTAGAAGAACAGATCAGACACAGCAATCAGGTTATGGACAAGCTCATTGCACAGACGAAATCCAGAAACGCGGAATTGGCTCAGTCTATTGCCAATCTGAAAAAAGAAAAAAGGAATCTCGCCTCTTCCGACGTCAAAACAAAATCACAAAAAATGACGAGGGAAGTCGATAAGCGCATTTCTATTCTCAATGAAGAAGTAACCCTGGCGCGAAAAGCAGCCGATAATGCTTCCGGCAATCAAAAAATCGCTCTGCGAGGCAAGATCAGCACGCTCAGTCATGAAATCAATTCTCTGGCAAAACACAAGAAAGCTCTTTCTACCCTTTCTGCATAAAAGTCAAAAATTATTTACCGGGCTTGGCTCCACCAGGCCCGGTAAAGACACGAATCTTATATTTCCGAAAAAATTCCCATTTAATGAACCTGCCTTTCTTATGAATACGAACAATCACCTCTGTCTAACAAGCGTTTTTGTTGTCGCTTGTACCTTGCTCTCCTCCTGCAGCACTACCGGAGATCCCACCCAAGGAGGTATTTTCTGGTCTCCCGATAAGGCCATGGAGCGCCGTCAAAGTCTACTGTCGGAACAGTCGGTCAAACAAGCGACATACAATAAGATAAAAAAGACGACAAGTAGTTACGCTAATACTCGAGACGATCTTCTGAAAAAACGTAACGAGTTGCAAGCCCGCAAGGAAGCCTCTTCCTCACTGCAGGATAAGGAATCGATCAACGCGGCAATCAAAGATATTGAGGCTGAACTGGGAAATATGTAGCCAGCTTCCTCATTGCGTTTGTCTCCTACGTGATAACGGTACATGAATAAACCGTCCAGCATCAACTTTGTCCGTCTCGCCTTTGTTCTTCTTATCGGCGCTTCGTTGCTGTATGGTTTTATCATCTCCGGTTATCTGGAGGAGGAGACGCGCAGAGTGGCGGATATCTCGATCGAGTACGGTTTCTACGCAGGATACGGCCTGTGGGTACTGGGAATGGTTCTGTCCAATATTCTCTCGTTCAACCGTATTGCACGCCGCAAATATGCCGGAAGCAAGGGACTGAACACTGCTCTGCAAATCTGGTCGCAAACACTTCTGGGAGCCGGTAAAACCAGCATCGTTGCCCCTGTCAAGGTTTACCGGGAGCTATCTGGTCAGGGAAACCTGTTGGTCAGGCTGGTATCCATGGTGGAAGTCTACATCATGCGCCCGATCGTTTCTCTGGCTGTTCTGGCTGCATATGCTCTCCTGTCCGCACTCTTCATTCTTCCTCTATCTTTCTTTAAACTGCAAACTTCCCGTTTTTCCAGCGAAGAAACGAATGAAAATGGGGTCCGCATGCTGCCTGTCACCTGTGTAGCCGGTTCGGATACAACAAGGACTTCTCTTTTGCGAGCCCTTGTTTCAACCTTGGGAAACGTATCCGTACCCCGATGGTACACGTACGATACTCCTCGCATCAATTCTACCCGCACTCAACCCAGATACAACTACATCGAATTGTTGCTCAGCCGCAAGAGAAACGACAAACAACCTGCGCTTTGTCTGCAAATTTGCGATTTCGAAGGAAGCGATGCGGCCTCTATTAATTCGTTGGATGCCATGCCCTTCTACTCTTTTTTGCAAGGCGCCGTTTTTGTGGTGGAAGAAACGGCTGGCAGCGCCTCATTTGCACAAGCCTTCGACAAGTGGCATGAACTGATGAGCACGGCCTACAAAGCAAGATTGCAAAAGCTTAAATGCGCCGTGGTCATCCGGTCGAATGGCAAGATTCTGCCCTTTGATGGAGCATGTGAGCTTGATGCCGGTGCGGATCAAGCTGCCTGCCGTCATTTCCTTCATGACCTCCAATGGGCTGATGTTCTTGGAAAAGCCGATCTTTTCCGAAATACGGCATTTTTTTCCATCTCCTCCAGCGACCAGGAATTGAACGAATGTCCCGGCGTTTACGCTCTCGCCAAATGGCTGTTACAAAATATTCCCGCCTGATCCCGCACTTATCTTTCCCTCTCCATCAATTCATACACCACCATCATGACTAACCAGGATAATCCAGAAGACTGCATCAGCGAATGCATATTTGAATCAGCTGAAGAAAATATCATAATAGAAAATTCCGGTATGGAAGGTTCTTCCGTTCCGGAAACCGCTCCGGAGCAGAAGGATCAACCGGAATCTCCACAGGAAATGGAGCCGGAAGAAGACTCCGTCTCCGAAGTCGAGCTACGGCAGGAATTCACACCGGAGAGTAAAACCGGATCAGATGCTGAAGTGGAATCCTCACCAGAGTCTGCTCCTGTAGCCGCGCCGGAGGAAATTGCGTCAGATACTCATTCGGAGACAAGCCCAGAATTGGAATCCTCTCCGGAAGTTGCTCCGGATTCTTCTCCTCAGTCCGTCATTGAAGAGCCAACCCCTCACCAGGCGACAGCTGACCAGACTCCCATACTGAATATCCTGACCACCCTGCAATCGCAAATATCCAGCCTTCAGGAAGAGTTCAACAGCAAAATGCGCTATGATGCCTCCAAAAAGGAAATCATTGACAGGCAATATCAGGAACTCGATGCCTACCGCCGTGAAACACATGAAAAACTCAACAAGGCTATCGTGATGGATCTTATTGCTGAGATCGACGGCGCGGAACGAAGCGCCGAACATTACAGCGCTCTGGAAGCCACTCCGGAAAACTATGCCAAACTCAGGAAACTGGTCCTGGCCCATGCCGAAGACCTGCGCGACCTGCTCGAAAACAACGACATCGATTCCTTTCGTACCGAAGCAGGGGCCGCTTTCAATCACAAACGCCACAGCGTACTCAAGACCGTTGTGACCGACGATCCTTCCCTGGCCAAAACCATTCAGGCCTCTTTGCGCTGGGGATTCGAAAAAGACGGAAAAGTCATCCGCCCCGAAAAAGTAGCCGTCTACGTACTGGCAACGGAATAATCACTTTTTCCTCTGCCATCCATTCCATGACATCACACATATTTTCATTATGAGCGAAAACACTAAAATCAAAGTATACGGTATCGATCTGGGTACCACGTATTCCGCCATTTCCCATGTGGGCGACAGCGGCAATGTTGAAATCATCAATAACCCGGACGGCGGTTCCATTACAGCTTCCGCCGTCTTCTTTGAAGATGGCGGTATTGTCGTCGGGGAAGGTGCCAAGGAATCCGCCTATACCGATCCGGATAACTTTGTCCACCTGATCAAGCGTGAAATGGGAACAACCTGGCGTAAAACTTTCCTGGATAAGGAACATTCTCCCGAATCCATTTCTTCCCTCATTCTTAAATACATGGTGAAAGGCGCTGAAATGAGCGGCCACGAAGTAAAGGATGTCGTCATCACGTGCCCTGCCTATTTCAATGAAGCCGAACGCATGGCCACGAAAGCAGCCGGCGAACTGGCAAAACTCAATGTACTGGCCGTTGTGGACGAGCCCATTGCCGCAGCTATTTCCTACGGAATGGGGATAACCGGAAACGATCAGGGAGAAACACAGGAGACAAGGCAGATCATCGTCTATGACCTGGGCGGCGGTACGTTCGACGTGACCGTCGTGGAGATTTCTCCCAAGGGAGTAAAGGTCATTTGCTCCGATGGAGATCACAAGCTGGGGGGGGCTGACTGGGATGCCGCTCTGCGTGACCTGTTGCTTGAAAAGCTTCTCATAGAAAACCCCGAGGCAGGTGACCTGATGGCCGACCCGGAAACCAGGGCTGCCTTGATCACGACAGTGGAAAAGACAAAAATGAGTCTCAGCCAGAAAGAAACAGCTACTGCCCGCATTACCTGCTGCGACGGCAGCAAGAGCAAGGTGAGTGTGACTCGGGAGGAATTCAATGAAGCGACTCAGCCTCTGCTTAACCGTACGATAGAATTCACGGATGCCATGATTGCCATGGCTCGTGAAAAAACAGGTGTGGAAAAAATAGATGAATTCCTGCTGGTCGGCGGTTCTACCTATATGCCGCAGGTGATGGAGATGGTTAATAGCCGCTACAAGGACACTTTGAGGGTAGAGCCCAAACTGTATGAGCCCAACCATGCTGTTTCCAAGGGCGCTGCCCTCTATGGGAATAATAAGGCTATCAGGGATCTTTATGAAAAGGTTCTTAAAGATCTGAAGGAAAAAAATCCCGATACCCCGACAGGAAAACTCGAAGACGAGGCAAATAAGAAAGTTGCAGACGAATTTTCGTTGGCACCTGAAACGATTGAAACTGCGGTTAACACCGAGATGATTACGGTGGCTTCCAAAAGTATCGGTATTCGGGTGAAGAACAAGGAAGGTAAATTTGTCTGTTACAACCTGATCGAAAAACAGAATGAAGTTCCTTGTAACAATACTCAAACTTTCCCTGTTTCTGCCGCTAATGCAGCCACTCTGCCTCTCATCGTCTATTCCAATAACATTGTGGGAAAACAGGCGGATCTGGACTGTTGCCTGGAACTTGGTAAAGCAACCATGGAATTGACTCCCGGCTTGCCCGCAGGGGCTCCTATTGAAGTAACATTCGCGCTGGATCCTGAAGGCCGGCTCGAATTGACTGCCCGGGATGTTACTAATGACAAGAAAATTGTTGTGCCCTTCCAGGTAGAAGGAGTCCTCAGTGAAGAAGAACGGAAAAAGCTGGAGGAAGTTGTAGCCGATCTGGAGATGGTCGATTAACCAACATAAATCATGAACAGGATAGCCGTGGGAATTGATCTGGGCACAACATACAGCTGTGTGGCATATGTGGGCAGGGATGGCCGACCCCAGGTTTTGCTGAACAGTGAAGGCGAACGCACGACGCCTTCCGTTGTCTGGTTCGATGACGATCGAATTGTCGTAGGCGATGAAGCCAAGCAGGAGGCTTCCATGAGTCCCGGCGAAGTGTGTACCTTCATTAAACGCGAAATGGGTTCGGAGAACTACCGCTTTTCCTGTTCAAAGGGTTCTTACAGGCCGGAGCAGGTCTCGGCCTGCATTCTGCGTAAACTGGTGAATGATGCGTCCGAGCGTCTGGGTCAGGAAATTCAGGATGTGGTTATTACCTGTCCGGCCTACTTTTCCCATCAGGAGCGCGAAGCCACCAAGGCGGCCGGGGAGATTGCCGGCCTCAATGTTCTGGAAATACTCAATGAGCCCACTGCCGCCGCCATGGCCTATGGACTCACCCAAAACCACCATGCCGAAGAACGCAATATTCTGGTCTACGATTTGGGTGGAGGAACCTTCGACGTGACCATTATTAATGTTTCCCCCAAGGGACTGAATGTAGTCTGTACCGATGGCAATCATCACTTGGGTGGAAAAAACTGGGATGAAGTCATGCAAGGAATGCTGGTGGACCGTTTGCAGATGTCGTCGGAAAGCGCAATCGACCTCTTGTCTGACCCTGCCGCCAGTCAGGATATGCAGTTATTAGCTGAAAAGGCCAAGAAAACACTTACATCTCGTACAGAGGCACAGGTTTCCTATAAATTCGAAGGCGAAAAACTGTACGCCCACATCACACGTGAAGAATTTGATTCAGAGACGGAATCCCTTCTTCAAAGTACAATCAGTGGAACGAAACGCGCCCTGGATATTGCCCGGGGAAAGGGAGTAAACAGAATCGATGAAATCATTCTGGTGGGAGGCAGTACCTACATGCCTCAGGTTTCCGTTGCAGTTGAAAGAGAATTGGGGATTACTCCCATTTCCTATGATCCGGACGAATCGGTAGCCAAGGGTGCAGCTATCTCCGCACTGGCTCATCTGATGCGCGAACAGATTGGAGATGGATTCACTCTGGAAACAGACGATACCGGTGAATTTACGCTGGAAACGGAAGGGAAGCTTCAGGAGTTGGCGGATGACAGCGGATTTACCCTGGAAGCGGTCAGCAACATACTGACTCCATGTTCCAATGTATGCAGCCGCAGCTTCGGTCAAATTTTACTCCGTTACTCCGATAAGGTGTCGCGTATTTATAACCTCATTTACCGGAATACCAACCTGCCTGTCGAAGCAAACATGCCCAGTTATACTATTGAAGACAATCAAAGTACCGTACATATACAAGTAGTGGATAATCTGGTTGAATATCCAGCCACACCCGAAGAAGAGAGAAAACTCAATAGAGAAGGAATTGATCCCAACGACGCTCGTCTCATCTGGGAAGGAAATCTGCCTATTCAACCGGGACTCCCGGCTGAGTCTCCCATAGAAACCGTTTTCAAGCTGGATGAAAGCGGGCTGCTCACCATCTTCTCACGGGATCCTGCCTCCGGTCAGGAAATCAAAGGAGAAGTTCAGACGGCTTGTACAATTCCGGCGGAACAACTGAACGCCATGCGGAAAGAGTTGGAGCGAGTTACCATCGAATAACTTCTCTTTTGAGAGTTTTCCACTCACTTTATTTCCTGCTGAAACGGATATGAAAAAAAGAAATTATTTTGAAATCCTGAATTTATCCCTTGATCCTCTGGAGACCAATGTTGACAACGCAATGGCCAGGCTCAAGCAATGCACTGCCGAGTGGAGTAGTGCCCCTCAGGATGATGTTTTGCGGAAGACATGGATGGAAGCCGTTCCCGAGATGGAAAAGGTTCTTTCAAATCCTCAATCTCTTCAAAAGCAGGCAGAAGAAGCCCTGAAGAATGAACAAAAACGGGTCAAAAATTTCCTGCAAAATGCCGCTGTCGACGGTCAGATTTCCAGGGCAATCTTCCGGAACATCTGCAATAATGTACAGCTGGAAATAGATTCGGTTTCCTCTCTTGCCGATGAACTGGGCATTGTCATCAGCAGTCAGGCGGTTGACAAATCATGTAAAGCTCTCAGTGTCCCTCCCAAACCGGCAAACAGTCATCCCGTACATCTGATTTCTGCGTCTCGTGATATTCAGAAATTGAAATGTTGCCTGGAAGCTGCGGGAAAAGCTAGTATTTATGAGTATCTGAATTGCAAGAATTCTCTTTCGCCCGAGCAACTGCTCAAAATCAATTCGGATAAGAGTAGTGAACCCAACAAGGGAGGATCCGCCAATAATCCGGTCAATACTATTAAGGTAGAGGTTACGACTATTGGCGCCAAATACTTCAAGAACGAAGAATCAAAGAAACGTTACGATTACGCATGGCGGGGGCAGGAAATTTGCGAACGTGTGTTTGCTGCCTTTCCAAACTATGTGGAGGGTTCACCCGGTACCATATCGCCCATATACTACACCAGGTTATACGATACCCTATGCGCCGAGGGGCTGGATGCCGCAGACGCGCAGTGGCTGGTATACCGCCGGTGTTGTCAGGGCAAGGACAAAGTCCCTTTTCCGTGGCAGGAACAATTTACGGAGTGCCCGAAGTGTAAGTCCAGAAATGAAGCCAACAGCAGCCGATGTTCTCAATGCGGTGAATTATTCCGTATCATGTGCCCGAAATGCGGAAAGTTCATTCAGGCCTCAAGCTCGAAATGTCATTGCGGTACTCGCTTTGATGCTGCCCGGAAAGTGTATGAAAGTCTGGAAAAATGCGGAAATAATCTCAAGGGAAGCAGTGAAGAACTAGATACGGCTCAGAAAGAAATACAAGGAATTCTGCGTTCCTTCCCGGATTATGTGCCGGCCCGTGCGCTTCTGGATGAACTGGGAAAAGCCAGAACAGCCAAATTGCTGGATACGCTGGAACCTCCGGTCATCAAGAGTGTGCGGGCATCAGGAAAAGAGCTGGAAATCGTCTGGATCAAGGCTCGCCATCAAGGAAATGAACTTGACCGCCTGCCGGATGCCAACGGTACTCCGATCAATTACATGCTGCGTCGCAAACGCAATGGGATTCCCGTTAGTCCGGATGATGGGGAAGAGCTTGGCGGCAGTGTGTCCTCCCCTTGTACGGACAAGCTGGCAAAACCTGGCGTGGAATATGGCTATGCCGTTTTTGCCGTAGTGAACAAGCGCATTCTAAAGAGCCTTGCGGGCGGCAAGGGCATGGTGCTGCCGGAGGCGGATTTCCATATTTCCATGGGGGATGGCAGCGCCCGGCTCACATGGTGCGCGTTACCGGCAGGATGGTCTGCCGCTCTCATCCGAAAAGAAGGGGGAGAACCTAAATCCATCAATGATGGCACACGCCTGCCGGTTGATGGAGGCAGTAACAGTTTTCATGATACCGGATTGACCAATGGCCGGCAGTACGGATATCTGCTGGTATTGTATGGCAGCGGACACGAATTAAACGCCCATGGTTCCGGTACGCCTCAACTTCCCCCGCCGAGACTGGAACTTGACCAGTGGAATTACAAATGTTTGGGAACAGATATCCGTATTCATTGGGAACTGCCTTCCGGCGCTGATGAAGTGCGCTGGATGGTTTCCGACAAAGTGCCGATTACCCCAGGCAGCATAGTAACAGCCAATCGTTTCAAAACAGTCGGAGAAACCGACAAGGATGCCCAGGTTACCATACTTCGAGAAATCAATCTCTGCGGGAAGTTCCTCATTCCTCTGGTGATCAAGGGTGATACTGCTCTCATATGTACGGGCCGGCACGGCGGATTGCAAAATCTTCGCCTGCGCAGAAATCCAGGCCGAATATACCTCCAATGGACCTGGCCGGAAGGCTGCAGTGAAGTGACCGTGGCCTATGGAAACAAATCATTTGCGGAAAATCTGGATGATTTGAATGCCAATGAGATACGTACTTGCAAACGCAACGGCTCCGAACAGGCACATGAGCTCATTATTCCCGTCATGGAAGACAAGGATTATTATTTTTCCGTTTTCATGCAAGTGGGGAGTACGTCCTCTTCAAGCTGGTCTGCCCCACGCAACGTGTATTCTCCCGCTCCGGGCGGAGGGAACAGGGTGAACTGCCGGATAGCTAAACGTGGTCAAGGGTGGGTATTTGAAGTAAAAAGCAAAAAAGGCATTCCTGCCATGGAGGTACGGTGCGCTCGTCGCGTATTTCCTCTTTCCAGACAGGATGGGAAGAAAGCTCTGGCAGTTGAAGCCTCCGGACAATCCCGGGCATCAGTCTCCATTCCGGATAACATGGTTGCAACCGGTAATTGCTTCATGCCCTTTGTATCTGAAGACTCACACTATGATTTGATTTTCAATCGCAAATCTCTTTCCATAGAATAAACATATGGCTGGCGAATTATATTGCCCACATTGTTACAAGCAAATCAACGACAAGGAGTTGTTGTTTTTCAAACCTTCTTGCGGAGATAAATTGCCTCCCCCCACCCCTTCCGTTTTGCAAAAGCTGGGAATCGGCGGTACACCTTCAAGCATTTCATGCACCAGAAATAACAAAAGTACCTGCAAGATCTGCGACCGTATCCTGTCATTCCGTGCGTGCCCGATTTGTAAAGGGGGCATATCGGCTAACAGAGAGGGCAAGCCGCTCATCATAGCCATTGCCGGTACGGCCGGTTCAGGAAAAAGCAGTTATATCCGCGCTGTGATCAATCAACTTCGCAAGCTTAGTGAGATATGCGGCTGGACGATTATGGAACAAGATGTTGGCTCAAGCAAAAATTCCATGTATCTGATTCGTAAAAAAAAGTCAGACAAGGGCCGCCTGATCGTATTTGCCGAAGTCACCGAAGAGAAGCTTTCTCCCGCCCTCATGACAGCGCTTTCGGGTATTGTTTGTCTTGTAGATCCTTTGCAGGTTGAAGCGCTGCGGAATGAACTGGAAATAACCAACATCGTTTTGCCGCCTCTGAACGGAACGGAACCCCATCGTATCCTCCTGAAAATGAGTCGTACATGTCATACAGTACCGCTGGCTGTTGCCGTTTCCAAACTTGATACATTGGCTTGCCCGGACATCAATTACACAGGCCGTTGGAGACTGAAAACAACCGAACGTCTGGTATGCCACGATAGCTCGTACCGAGGCTCGCTTGATCAGGAAGAAATGGAAACGGTGAGTTGTGAAATGGAAAGTTGGGTGGCAGCGGCTGATGTGAACATTATGGAAGCCTGCAAAGCATTCACTCGAAAGCTTTTCTTCGGCGTCAGCACAAAGGAGCCGGCTTTGCGCGTAGAAGATCCTCTTCTGTGGATTTTTTCACAGAAGAGAATGACGGGAATCAAATGATATACGTATGGCCAATAAAAATACAGACTGTTACGGGAGCGCCCGATGGGCGAATGCTCACGATTTGGCAGAGGAAGGCCTGTTTACTTTCCCCAATTTCCAACACTCGCCGGATTGTTTTATCAACAGCCGAATTCGACGGGACTTTGTGGAACGGGAACCGGCTAATCGTTGCATGGTGCTGGGACGTCTGGTCAATCCGGAAAAACTGGTATCCGGCATACGTCAGGGCTATGAGGCTTCCATGGGTTCACTGATGTCCGGTTTGTTCAGCCTGATCAGCAATGGACATGAAAATCAGCTTTTGGGGTGGTCAGGTGATGGTCATATCATTACAGTGGCTCCTACACGTTCCGGCAAGGGCGTAGGTCTGGTAGTTCCGAATCTGTTGCACTATCCCGGCTCTGTACTGGTCATTGACCCGAAAGGGGAAAATTACGCCATTACGGCTGACTTCCGCCGCAAAATGTTCCGTCAGGAAATCATTTGTCTGGATCCTTTCCATGTGATGACGGAAGAAACGGACAGCATTAACCCGCTTGACAGCCTTGTCGACTATCGGAAACCAACGTCTACCTATCTCACCCAAAATCCGGAATTGGGCGATATCGCCGCCAATATTGCCGATGCCATCATTGTGCGCGATGCCGGCGCCAAGGATCCGCACTGGGATGATAAGGCCCGTACCCTGCTCAGAGGACTTATTCTTGCCGTTATCTGTGGGAAAGGTCCGCACCGCTTGCGTCATCTGTCCGAAGTACGGGAGTTACTGGCTCAACCTTTCCACGTCATTGGGAATTTCATTCTGGATGCCATGTGCCAGGATAAGGTTGCTGTAGGAGGGTTGCTGAGCCGTGCGGGCAATGAAATCCTCTCCACCGGCAATGAAGAATTAAAGAGCATCATATCCAATGCCCTCAAGCACACGGAATTCCTGGATTCGGGGCTGGCCTGCAAATCTCTGGGGGATATGAATGACGGTGGTATCGGTACGTATGACCTAGCCGATCTCAAAAACATAGGAGGGGTTTCCATTTATATGATTATTCCTCCGCAGCATCTGGTACGCTATTCGCGCCTTATTCGTCTGTGGGTCACGATGGCCATGTCCGCCATGACCAGGTGCAGCCGGAAACCGGTAGACGGATGTCCTGTTCTCTTCATGCTGGACGAAATGGCCCAGCTGGGTTCTTTGCCCATGATGAAGCAAGCGGTGAGTCTGCTGGCCGGATACGGCATGAGTATCTGGATGGTATGGCAGGATCTTTCCCAGCTTAAAGCACTGTATGAACACGACTGGCCTACCTTTCTGGCAAATGCCAAGATTCAGCAGTTTTTCGGTATTAACGATCACGAAACGGCCAAGTATATCTCCGAAATGCTGGGGGCGGCCACCATAACCTGCAAATCCGTTTCTCACAGTCAAAGCGGCAAGTTTACGGAATTTGTCAAAAATAAGAGTGAAAGCGAATCATTTTCGGAAATTACACGAAAACTTCTCAATCCAGACGAAGTTCGTCGTCTGAATCGCGAAGCTGTGCTCACTTTCGTCCAGGGTATTCCTCCCATTCTGGCGGAACGCCTTACTTATTACAGCGATCACATGTTCTCTGGAAAAGCTTCCTCCAACCCCTATTTTAGCAACAATTTCACAAGAAAATAAACAGACAGCCATGGAAATGAGAGAACAGGCAGAAGATCGTTTACGTGAATGCGAAGAAAAACACAAAAATCTCGAATCTAAACGCAATGCACATCAGGATAATTTTCCGGATGATGGACGTCCCTTCAACGAACGCCTCGAAGAACATCAGAAAAAGCTTGAAGAACTGAATAATGAGGTGGAAAAGGCCAAACAGGAGGAACATGAAGCCCAAATGGAACTGGATCGTGCCAAAGCCATGGAGCAAAAAGCCCGGCAAGAGAGCATGGAAAATCGAAAGGAAATGAACCAGGGCCGGGAAGACGACCACACGGAACAACAGAGATGGGAGGAGGAACAACGTAAGACTCAAGAGGCAAAGGAAGAGCAATATCGTCAGTGGCAGGAGGAATGCCGTGAAAAAGAGAGAGCCAGACAACATGAGGAAGCCGAGAAGGAACGCCAAAAGGAACGTGAACGGTTTCAACAAGATCGCTTTCGGGAAGAAAAGCAGGGACGTTTCGAAGAGAAGGAACGCAGCCGGGAACAAGAGGGACGAAGCAGATAATTGAATGCTATGGGTATTTTTGCCGTATTTGCCCGATTAATCAAATTTTTCGGGTCAACCGCGTTCACGCTCTTAAAGCTACCTTACCAGATCATATCAAAGAGCTTCGGGCCGTTTGTCGCATTTTTCCTGTACATTCCTATGATGTTGATCGTCTTTGGAGTTTTTATCAAACTCTTTGAACAGGAAGTAGTAGACAAATCGCCCTGGAACTCCATGACCCTCTTTCATACTCTTCCTTACGAGGAGCGGCAGGAATTGATTGATATGACGGAAATGGCTTCCTTTGTCTATCTGGATGCGAACGCTTGGGGCAATGATTTAACTCGTCTGCAGGACAAGGGATATTTCCTTCTGGAAAAACCGAACCTGAACGATGGGGGATTGACCTATGCCTTGATGGCCAAGGCGAATCGTTCTCTGAATTCCCCCTATCCCGGCAACCTTGAAATAACGAATACGGTCTATATTCTTTTCAGGGGCAGCATGACTCTTGCCGATGCCTTGGACGATGGGCAAATGATTTTTTCTGATGAGAAGCTGGAACACATGGGGCGCTTTACAGTAGCCTTACGAGTTACTCGCGAACTTCTGGGAAAATATCCCAAACACCAGTTTATTCTTGTCGGGCATTCTCTGGGAGGAGCCACTGTTCAATATGTGCTAAGACACATATCTTCCTCCAGACTCAAAGGCTATACAGTCAATCCCATTGGCCTTCCCGGTAAAATTGGAATTATTCATGAAAAAGAACGCCTCGTGGATATCGTACATGAAGCTGATATCGCTCAAACCATTATGCTTGATTCTCGTCTTGTGGGGAGCGGCATCCTTGTTCGCGGCCATTTTACCAAACAATCTGACGGAACATGGACTCCGGATTTTTCATTGCTGAGTGCTGCTTCACAGCATTCTGTGAATAAGACATTGAAGAATATGATTGCCCAACATACAGGTACTTATACCCCACCAGACAACAACCAGATTACCCAACCAAACTCCGGAGGAATCAAGGCTCCTGTGAAAACAAATTTCAGAGAAGCGCTCGGCGATACTCTTTAATTCGTTTCCCCTACCGCTTCACCTCTCTGATAGGTTAATTCGGAAACTTATCAAGTAAACTCTGGGATCGAAAGGAGTACAGAGTAGATTTTTTCGGATGAAAAAATACTTTTTTTTAAGTTAACAGCTTGGAAGGGGTTATTTGTTTCAGGAGGAGTCGTGTAAATTTTATGAAACGTCCCCAATCTGTGTACACGTTCAGTCCGTTTTTAGCCTTATTTGACAAGGTATTTCTGTCATACGGATCACACAATGGACGGCCCATTTGGCCACTTTGTAAAACGGAAATATCGTGAGTTATATATAATTGATACAATACCAATACATTGTGTTAATTTATGCCTATCTACACACTCCACCATCAGGTGAGGCGGCTGGATGAAGAACTCTGCGGCAATGGCAGGAAGTACTCGACCGAAGATGTTCTGTTCTCAGGCCGGGGGAAACGAATCGTTCTCGGGAAGCTCATTGCGGAAGGAGGTGAAGGTTCCGTCTTCACTGCCCATGCCGCATCGGCATCACCACTTGTAGCGAAGCTCTACCACCCGAACCAACGGATGCGTTGGCGCGAACAGAAGCTTCGGCTGATGTGTTCCCGGCCTATTCGTTCCCCGTGGCGTGAGATCCTGTACGACGAACTGCGGCGCTTTGTCGGCGTACTGATGCCCCGGGCGGACGGTGTTCCGCTCGGGGCTTTCGCGTTTCATGCGGAGCTGTTGCAAAAACAGTTCCCATCATGGACTCGTTACGATCTGACCAGGCTATGCCTGAACCTGTCGGAATCAGTCCATACTCTGCATCGATACGGTGTCGTTCTAGGTGATCTGCATCCCGGTAACGTGATGGTTTCTCCTGATGGCTCCGTCTGCTGGGTGGATGCTGACAGTTTCCAGATCGAAGACTATCCCTGTTCCGTCGGCACGGAACAGTTCCGGGCACCGGAGCTTCACGGCAACTTCGGAGACTTCCTCCGCACCCGCAGCCACGATGCCTACGCCCTGTCCGTCCTGCTCTTCATGACATTGGCTCTCGGCCTGTCTCCCTTTGCCCGGCAAGGCAGTGAAGAAGACATGCTGGAGTCCGTCGGGAAGGGAGTGCTGCCATACCCGTTTGCTTCGTACAAGCCTCCGACGGGATTCTACCCGCCCGATACCCCCGGACGCTATGTCTGGTCGTATCTCCCCCGCAAGCTCCGTGATGCCCTCGGTCACAACTTCACCTGTGTCCAGCGTCGCGATTTGCGTCCACGCGTCATACCGGGGTATCTGGCGCGTTGTTTGCAGCAATACCTCAGGGATATGGAGCCGGACGGCAGAAGAGATCATCCCATTTACCGGGAGATTCTGCATGACCGCCCCTGTCCACCCCGCAATCTGATGGAACAGATGATACCCAACATCTGTACGGACTGCGGGATTCGCTTCCGGGAGGCTCCAGACGATGTCGCACGGCGTTTACGGCAATCTCATGCCAAATCTTTATGCAAGCTCTGCATACGACGTCGTAGCGCGTTGAATCAGGCATTCCGGAATTCAACCACCAACCATTAACTCGAATTAACCATGTCTATATCATCATCGACACACCCAACCAGACAGGAACAGCTCGCCGCCATGCGCGAGTTCGGCAACAACACCAACGCCCGGCTTCTCGTTCTCTTCCTGCTGGATGCCAGCAGCAGTATGAACGGCATTATCCGGGGCGACAACCAACACATCCTGCGTCAGGAGCACTCCGACGGAATCAACTGGAATATCGTCACGGGAGATAATCTCGTCACCCGGATGGATGAACTCAATACTGGTCTTCAGCGGTTCGTCAGCGACATTCTCGCCGATCCTTTGGCAAAACTGGCCGCTGACGTAGCAGTGATCACATTCGCCCGGACAGTGGCGACGGTGAAGGAGTTCGGTCCGATCCGGGAATCTGACAGTGAGCTTAGGATCACCGCGTCGCAGGAGGATGAAACGCTCTTGGGCGAAGCTGTTGAACTGGCTCTGGCCGAACTCGACAGTCGCAAACGTATCTATCGGGAACACGGAGTGGAATACTACCAGCCCTGGCTCGTCGTGATGACAGACGGCGTACCGACGAGTACCCGGCATCGGGAATTGCAGGAACGCCTGAAAGAACTGTCGGCCAGTCGCAAGCTCAGCGTGTTCGTCTTCGGTATCGGTCGTGCTGACCTGTCAGAGCTCTCCTGCATCAGCCCGGTCCGTCCTCCCATGCAGATCAACGATCAGAAGTTCACGGAACTCTTCTCATGGCTGAGCCGCAGTGTCCGTATGGTCAGTATGTCCATGCCGGGTGACGGGGTATCTCTGACTCCTCCCACGGAGGATGTGTGGCAGGTGTAGGACAGGGAACATCAGAAAGTCTCTCTCATGGGGGCTTTCTTTTAGTTACGACAGAATCGCAAGAAAATCAATTGTCGCAAAATTTGCGACAGTTCAAAACTTTCACATTGGGCATAGCTATAAATCTTGTCCCGTTCTTTTCGTTACGATTCCTTTTGATGAAAGTCGTCAGATGATGTGAGCTTTGAGCTTTGCATGCATGTCAGTTTTGCTATGCTCCATTAGGCTTGTTGTGCCAGAATGATTGTCATTATTCGGGCTGCAATATGGATTGATCGAAAAGAAGACAAGGTATGACCCATCTACCAACAGAAGATGAAAATCCGGTTCCCGGAGAGTTGCTATTGTATACTTCTCCGGATGGTAAAATCCGTCTGGATCTTCGCATCCATGATGAGACTTTGTGGATGACTCAGCAGATGATGGCTGAACTGTTCCAGACAAGTAAACAGAACATCGGGCAGCATGTTGCGAATATTCTGCAAGAAGGTGAGCTTCAAGAGGATGGAACTGTAAAGGATTTCTTTACAGTTCGATTCGAAGGGAAACGGAAAGTGAAACGTTCTGTTATCTTCTACAACCTCGATATGATCATTTCCGTCGGTTACCGGGTGAATAGCATACGGGGCACTCAATTTCGCATATGGGCGACCCAGCGCCTGAAGGAATACATGATCAAGGGATTTGCTATTGATGACGAACGCTTGAAGAACCCGCCGATTCCCGGAACGACACCGTTGCCGGACTACTTTGATGAATTGCTCGAACGTATTCGGGACATTCGTGCCAGCGAACGGCGCATGTACCTGCGCATCAAGGATGTTTTTGCCATGGCGGCTGACTATATGCCGTCCGGAAAGGAAACGACGGAGTTTTTCAGCTCGATTCAGAACAAACTGCACTATGCCATTACCGGACACAGTGCTGCGGAATTGATGATGATTCGGGCAGACGCATCAGCGCCCAACATGGGGTTGACCAGCTGGGTTGGAGACCGAATCCATGTCAGTGATGTTACGGTCGCAAAGAACTACCTTAACGAGGAAGAAATCAGCGATTTCAATCGTTTGACCTCCCTGTGCCTGGACTTTGTCGAGGATCAAGCAAAGAACCGCCGTGAGATATTTCTGCATGAGTGGGAAGACAAGCTTAACGAACTGCTTCGTCTCATGGGAAGGCGTGTACTGAAAGGCAAGGGGCAGCGGTCAAAGAAGCAGGCCCAGACGCATGTTCGGGGGCAATACCGGCTTTATGAGGAACGCCGCAGGCTGGAGGCTGAACATCAGGCGGAACAGGACTATGTGAAAGAACTGGAGCAGGATATCAAAAAGCTGGAGAATAAGAAGGGCCGCAAGTAATTTTCAGCCCCAGGCCGTTAAACGCTTCGGTATATGGTGATGTATTTTCTTTGAAGAAAGCAGCAGCATTCTGTCCCCCGCACTTTTTGATTTTCTGACACCCATTATTGACAATGGGTTGTTGACGTATCGTCATTCTTGAGAAACGGGTAATTCCTGTGCCCGTTTCTGGGCCATGTTCATCAGGAAGCTCATTTGATCCGTGGAGTCCTTACTGATAACATCATTCAACTTCCAGAAAAATGCTGCCACTAGCGCATCATTGCATTCTTTCTGAATCCTGTCTTCCATGGCAGGAAGCAATAGTTCCTCCTCCCTGGTTTCAGCCGGATAGGCGGCAATGACATTATCAGTGATATTTGACAGGGGCAGTCGGACTTCGTTGAGATACCCCTTATTCAATTCATCACAGGTTGTCCCCCATTTTTTCATCAATGTATCATGTCTCTTCCCGATGATGTCGAGGTAATCCATGGCGTCATTGTAGGTTGCAAGGGACAAAATCTCCTTTTCCAGCTCCTGTTTCAATTCATCCATCTCCTTGAGGCACTGGCGTTGCACTGTCTCGACTTTTCGTTCGTATTCCTTCGCCTTGCCAAGGTAGTCATCCAATTTGTAGTAGGTTCGGATTTTTCTGTCCAGGGCGTCTTTGAATTCTTGAGATGGCTTGGCTGCCCATTGTTCGGACGGACGGGATGCAGAAGAAGGAACGTCAGTCCGGGACGACTGTTACCATAGCCATACGCCGGCAAGTGCAAGAATGATGACGGCAACAGTGACTGCGGAGGAAACGGATTTTCCGGAAGCTCCCGTTTTCCGTAATCCTCTGGGCTTCCCCTGTTGCAGCCATTCCTTCCATTGTCCGGCTGTCTGACAACGCTCTTCAGGCCTGAGCCGCAGGTTCCTGTCAATGGATGCCAGCAATTCCCGGGTCCATAGCAAAGGAAACTTCATGCCCGAGAGCGGGGCGACATCATCCCGCATCAGCCTCCTGTCGGCCGGTTCGACGGAAATTCCCGAGATCAACTCGTACCAGGTAGCGGCCAGCGCATAAAAATCCGTCCATGGGCCGATTGCTCCTTTCCCGGTGATTTGTTCCGGGGAGGCGTATGCATAGGAGAATTCTCTCTGAGTGATTGTATACGCCGCTTCCGGTTTGTTGAGCGCCGCCCCGAAGTCGATCAGCACAGGCAGCTCCCGTTCGTCAAAGAGGATGTTGCCGGGCTTGATATCGCGATGATAAATCCCCCTGCCATGCAGATAGTCCAGCCCATCCAGCAGGAGCAGAAGCCACTCGGCGGCTTGCTCCGTAGTCATCGTGCTGGCCCCCTTGGCTGCTTCATCCATGCGTTCCCGCAGCGAACCGCCTTCCAGCCACGGCATCACATAGAAAATACTGCCATGGGATTCGAAGACATCATACACCCGAACGATACTCTCGTGGTTCAGCGAAGCAAGAGTCTGAGCCTCTCTGCGGAGGGAATCCATGGCCGTCCGGTAGACCTGCATGGATGCGTGCGGCAAGGGGATGATCTCTCCCGTATCCGAGTCCCGGCTGCACAATCCCAGAGGAAAACATTCCTTGAGAACGATATTGCGCCTGAGCTGATTATCCCAGGCGATGTAAGTGATGCCGAAGCCTCCCTGGCCCAGCGCCTTGAGCAACTTGTAATTGCCCAGCAGAGTTCCCGGAGGCAATGCGAAGCCAGAGACATCCATACAATCAGGCAAGCGGGGGATTGCCGAGCCTCGGCACTTCGTCGGCCAGGAACTCCTTCAGGGTCTTGCCCTGGGAGAAGGCTTTTTTCTCAAGAACCTTGCGGGTATCCGGATCGAGCTTTAGGGTAATCAGCGTTTCCTCTTCCACCTGCACCCGGCTCGGAAGGGTCAACGGGAGCTGCTTGATGAGTTCCCGGATGATGTGTTCCTTGGCGGCGGGAATGGGCTTTTTCGCCATCCAGTTGCGGACGGTCGCTTCCGTCACGAAACATCGTTCGGCGAGCCATGAATAATCGAAGTTGTTGGCCTTGAGCCACAGCTTCACGTTCATTTTCAGCTCATCCTGATTCACTCCTGCCATGCTTCGGAATGTAGCATTATCGCTCTGTAATGGCAATATGGTTATATAACATTCCTATTTCTGAGATCATAATGAGATTTTTATGTTGACTAAAGTCGCAAAAAAGAGGCATACAAGCAATGCAAACGAGATACAAGCAATGAAAAATATCATCCAGTTCACTTGCCCCCGATGCGGAGGCCACCAACTGATGCTCGTCGAACGGGCCATGCACCGTTATGTCGTCCAGAATCTGGAGGTCGACCGACAAGGCAGGCTGGCTGTCGGACTCAAGGTTCTGGTGGACGATTTATGCGGAGAGCCGCTGGGGTACCGCTGCGCGGACTGCCGTCATCCGGATTGCCGTGGGAATGATTCATCGGAAGGGTCCCATCCGTGGCGCGAATCTCCACGGCATCATCGTAAACCAGCAGCAGAACGTTCGCTCCGTCGGACAACGTGGCAGAGGACATGCCAAGAGGAATTTTATCCAAATTACTCACATGACGCATCCCACGGCGCCTTTTGGCCCCTCCGGTTTGCAGCAATTCCATATTCAACACGCTCCTGCACCCGCGCGTGTGTGCTTCCAGCTCGACAAGCACTGCAATATATGGCGACTGTTCGCCACCATTCAGAGTAAAACGGGTTACTTCCATGGTAAACCCCTCCTCCTTTTGAGACTCATGCCCCGTATCAAATCCAGGGGGTCCTGGTCATTGGAAGAATCCTGCACCTTATTGGCGAACGCAGCGTCCGGGAGCACTACTTTCAGAAACTCTTCCATCAATGCCTGCCGTAACTGGGGGCGCCCTGTGATGGACATGCACACGTTAATAGCCAAACGGCATGCCAGGGCATCCACAAACAACGGGTCGAATAAATCCACCTCTTTAATATCCCGGACATAGGAAATCTTCAGCATGTCCCCCGCATCTTGACCGGTGAATAAAACCCGTCCACCCAGCACAAACCGATCTGCCGGCACATCACACACCCGCAGGCAATCTTCCGGAAGGTCGTAGGCTGCCGCCATGGAGGCAGGCATCACGGCGTTATTACTGGACCTGGGAAGTAACGCCCATCCCATAGCAAAAGACCATCTGACGCGTACCAGCACATCTTTTCGCGCCACCTCATAATTGCTCACAAGCGCCCTGGCAGACGGGAAGGGGTGAAATTCCCATTTCCTTCCGCGGGGACTCCCTTTGCCTGGGCATACTCATCGTCGCTTACGGCCCGTTCTCCAAGCCGGTCCAATGCTAAATTGCAAATTTCTACCTCCGTCATAGCTTCTTTCCGTGGGTGGAAATGCGGCGGGAGGAAAACCAATCAACTTCCCGCCGCCCTACTTCCTCTTTTCCTTCCCGGTTTATGGAAGAATGTATGCGATACAGAACACAGCCTTCTTGCCAGCAGCCGCCGTTCCGCTGACTACTGTGGCGGTCATCCAGCACGGTTCCTCCGTCGGCACAGGATCCATGGCATCCGTGCCCCCCGTAAAACCGTTGGTCGTTTTAGCCGTGGAGATGGGCAGGGAACTGGCGTAGCGGGAAGAATCCCGTCCATCTCCGACTTTCACAGTAAGGCCGGTTGCCTCGGAAGTCACCGAACACAGATTGGGGAGGACCACAACATGTTTGGGAAGACGCACCAAATTCATCACGTCACCGGTTACTTCGGCCCCGGTCAAAGTCACTACGGCACGGGCCATCACCACGTTGCCGCTTACACTCTGGCCGGATGCCGTCAGCGGGCCCGTTCCGTTAATGATCTGGTTCTGCTTACCTGCAATGTCGGAAAAAAATGTAGTCATTGTACTTGATTCCCTTCCTTAGTTTGCAGATTCATCACACAGGATTTTCACGAAGCCTTCTTCCTGAAGGCGGGTGGCCCCACAGGCGAACTTGGCGCGGATTTGAAGGGCTTCCTCCATGTCGTCGCGAACGGAAAGCTTCACCTTGAAATCTTCCCAAAGTCCGAATTTCGCCTTGCTCTTCACCCAGGCCAGGCAGGAGCGCGTCTTTCCGTCCTCATCCAAAGGCAGGCGCTGGGTGCGAATGAATTTGAAGCCAAGGAGGGTATCAATCTCCCCATTCACCAATGCCTTCACATTGACGAAATCAGCGGAAGTTGCCTCCGTCGTGCGCAGCAGGCTCATGATCTGGGAACTGGTCACAGCAATCACTAGCTGATCGCCGTAATTTTCGGAATCTTGACCCCACGCCTCTTCCTCCTGGAACCGTTGAAGGGCTACACGCAGCTTGTCGATTGTCAGGTTGGACGCTTTGGCGGAGCCTGTCTCTACGTAATTGGCTGCCACAATCTGATCAGAAGGAAGCTCTACTGCCTTCATACCGTCTTCACCGATGTAATTCGTGCCCAGGAAGCCGGAAATCATTACGTCGTCCATGCGGCGCCCGGCGGCGGCCCGGAGACCTTCGATTGTCTTGCTGACGGGAACGTCGATATTGCCGAGTTGCGTGCCGTCAAATTCATCATAGCCGATGGCCTTGGTGAAAATACGCGGACGCATGGAGCGGCAGTCTGTCGGCGCCTCATCGAGGACAGTCTTGCCAAGACGGGACGTCTTTTCATCGAAGTCCAGCAAGCCGAACTGGTCCATGAAAACAACCTTGCCGGAAAGTCCTGTATCCGTGCTCGTGTAATTTCGGAAACGGGCGATCGTCTGTTGAAGCAGCGTGCCCCACTTATTTGTGTACTTGACCTGATATTGGTCTGGAATTGTCATTGCCATGCCTCAACCATGGCACACCGGCATCAAAATAAATACCGCTCTAAATCAAGTAATTCAGAAATGACTGTCAGAACTTGAGTTTTGAAGCTTGTTCCTTGCTGTGCTCGTCACGGAGATGTCCGTATACCCGCATGGCAAGGGCGCCTCCGTCCTGGTGCCCCAGCCACTTTGCCACAGTCGGAATATCCACCCCTTGCTCGATGCACGTTGTGGCGAAGAAGTGGCGAAGATCATGCACCCTCATGTGTGGTAATCCAAGCCGGGTGCAGGCATTTGTCAGTGCTTTCCGGGGATTATCGAGTAATAATACAGAATCCGTCGCTGCATAATAACCACGTAGCTTCTTCATCCCTTCAATCACGCCCTGTAATGCCGGATTAATATAAAGCATCCTTGGCTTCACTGCGTGCTTGATGGCCGGCACCTTCACAACATTGGGGCCAATGTCGCCCCATGTAAGGCGTCTGGCCTCTTCAATCCTCAAGCCTGAATATGCCAAAAATTCCACCATGTCAGCAGCAGGAGACTCCAACGCCTTCTTGCCTGTGTGGCCCCGTAATACGGGAGCTCTCCGAATCTCTTGAACTATCCGGGCAAAATCATCTTTACCAGGAATGAAAAAATCAGTGGGCTTTACCCTCATCAGCTCCAACTTGGAGGTAGGGTCTTCCTTGACGGAACCAGACTCAATCAGGATGGAAAATATCTTCCGTATAGCACAAAGTGTTCCATTAGCTGTTCTTGGCGTGTTATTTTTTGTTTTTGCCGCCCACCACAACCGACACATGTGAGGCGTAATGGATATTGCCGGTACGTCAGATGCAACCAACTCCTTAGCATGTCTGGCAAATAAGAGAATGGATTGTAATGCCAGAGGCTTTAAATTGGGCCGCATCTTCTGACGGGCTATGTAGGTATCCACTGCTACATACCAAGAGACATTCCCAATGGCTGGAGTATCGGCCCCCATCTCCTGCAAAAAAGCCGCCATTTTGGCAATGGCCTCGGTCAGTTCCTTTGTCTTGAGAGATCGTCTCACTGTTTTTCGGCCTCCCTGCCTGGAATCCATGCGGGCATAGTAAATACCGGAATTCTTTTCCCGGTACAGATGGGCGTAATCAGTCGGCTCGAAATACTGGCGCATGTCCATCTCTTGCCATTCCTGCGGCCCCAACACAACATTTTTCCACATTGACGTGTGGCCTGACGTGTGGCTACTCTAAAAGCGAGGTGAAAAAAGAATCCCCGCAAGTCGTTAAACTTGCGGGGATTAAAGATGGTACGCGGTACTGGTTTCGAACCAGTGACCCCATGCGTGTGAAGCATGTGCTCTACCACTGAGCTAACCGCGCGTTTGCAGTGCGGGAGGGAATATATCGTTCAAGCAGGAGATTGGCAAGGAGTTTTTTGAAGGCGGGTGAAAAAGAGGCGTGGTTTTTCTTCCGTCAATGTTCCCGGATTCATTACTGTGAGCGGGTGGGCATTTTTTCCGGGCTCCCTTCCGGAAAGTAGGAAGGTGGCTGATTTCCGGCTTGTACAGCATGGTGCGCCTTTCTACACTTCGGGCATGAGTTGCACAAGCCCTCCCAGAGCCTGGGCCGAGGTTGATACGAACGCGCTGCGGCATAATTTGAGTGTCGTTCGCCGCATTATGCCGGACCAGCGGCAGATGGCCATTGTGAAGGCGGAGGCTTACGGCCACGGTCTTGAGGGGGTGGTGAAGGCTTTGGATAACGAAGGGTGCGCCTTTTTCGGCGTGGCGACTGTGGCGGAAGCTGCGCGGGTGCGGGATACGGGCGTCAAGACGTGCCCTTTTATTCTGGGGCCCTGTTTTGCCGGAGAACGGGAGGAGATTGTGCAGAACGGCTGGCGCGCCGCTCTTTCCAGCATGGAAGAGGCGGAGCATTTCAATTCCCTGGGCGCCCTGTATAACAAGCCCGTACACGTCCATGTGGGCGTGGATACCGGGATGGGACGCAGCGGTTTTCTGCCCAGTGAACTGCACAGCCTGACGGAGAAGCTCAGGAAGCTGGACCACCTTCATCTGGAAGGCGTGTTTTCCCATTTATCCGCGGCTTCTGACGATATTTCTTTCACGCACGGACAGATCAGCGGTTTTACGGAGGCGGTGAATGAGCTTTCCTCCGGCTACCAGTATGAGTTCCGGCACCTGTGCAGCAGCGCGGCCGTGTTCAATTACAAGGTTCCCTGCGCCAACATGGTGAGGCTGGGGAGAATCCTGTACGGTTTTTCCCCCATGCCTTCCCCCTATAACAAGGAATTGAAGCCCACCATGACCCTGTACAGCCGCATCACCCTGATCCGCAGGCTGCCGGGCAACCACGGCGTTTCCTACAACCATTGTTATATCACCAAGGGGAGCACGAAGGTGGCTACCATCGGCATCGGCTATGCGGACGGCTATCTTCAATACCTGTCCAACCAGGGTGCCCGCGTGTATATCAATGGCCAGTATTGTCCCGTGCTGGGCCGTGTTACGATGGACCAGATTATGGTGGACGTTACCTACATGGACCATGTGGAGACCGGGGACCTGGTGGAGATCATGGGCCCCAATGTGAGCTGGGAGGAGCTGACGCGCCGCGCCAATACCATTCCCAGCAATGTGCTGACCAGCATCAGCGCCCGCGTGCCGCGGATTTATGTGTAAACGGTACCTTTAGAGGGAGGCTGGTTTTTATTTTCTGTACTCTTTCGCGCTCCGGAAGTTTCAGTTTTTAAGCCGTTCCTGGATTATTCGAAAGGGGAAAAGTCATTTTGGGCCAAGCTGGGATGGCTGGGATACGCAAAATACGCTCCGTACAGTTTTTGGAGGGTGGTTTTTAAGATGGCCGGTAAGTTTTGTTCCGGCGCCTGGCGTATCTATTGATCGCTTTCAAGAGAGGGATCGACCATATCTTTTTTCTCCCAAGCCGATGCGAGGTTGAATGCGGCTTAATGGCAGTTTTAAATTAACTAATCTTTGTTTCTTCATAAATATTTTACATTTTAAAATGATAATTGTTTGTTTTTGTATGAGGATAATGTAATGTGAATAATGTAAAAACCTCCATGGTTTTTCATATCGCATGGCGGTTGTTCGGTACCATTGTCCGTCAATGCAATGCCATGATCAAGCCATTGAATATAAAAATAATAGAAATAACATATCATGAATAAAGACCAGCATGAAGTACAAATGCAGGCCATTTTGGGCCAATCAAAATCCGCCCGCAGTGAGTTCTGGAAATCCCTGGATTTCCATGAACCGTCAAAGGGTTCCCTGAGGACAGACACGAAGAAGGGAGAATTCCTTCTTTCGCCGGATTCCTCGCTTAATAATGGTCCCCCGCCCGTGATTTGTGAAATTGACAGCATTCAGAAACTGAAAAAGTTGACAGGCTGCGACGACAGTTTATTTGATTTGGGAGTTTTCTCTTCTGAAGAACTGGAATTCCCCGTATGGGATTCCACTTATGATCATACGGTGTGGAAGGATTTACCCGCAAGGTGGAAAGCCATTTTGTGCCGTGTCTGCCAAGCCTATATTTACGGAGATTCTCGGAAGGTGGCAGCCTATGAGGATGTACTTAACCGCAAGTATTTTCCCATGAAAATTGCTTGTTTTACAGGAGAAAGTATTGTGGTGACCAAGGACCATCCCCTTATCATTGATCCAGGTTCCAGTCCTTATCCGGTTGTGCTTCATTACGACAGTATTACTCTTGAGGAAGGGGCAAAGATCATCTCCAAGAAGGGAGCCCTGGTTCATTTGGAATCAGATTATCTGCGGCAGGAAGGACGTCCCGACATGAAAGGTTCCTTTGTATTTACAGGAGAGGGTGGCGGAGACGGAGGAGATGGCGGAGACGGGGGAGACGGTGCCCAGGGGGCAAAAGGAGCTGATGGAGGAAGTAAGTCGGCAGGGGAAAAAGGAAGTAACGGTACGGCAGGACATGATGGAGGAAATGGCAGTAACGGCATTGCCGGTTCTAATCCGACTCCTGTTTCCATGTCGGTGGCAACCATCAAAGGGGATGTCCTGGTAGCCAGTTATGGAGGTAAGGGAGGCAACGGAGGAGATGGTGGTGAAGGAGGCCAAGGAGGCAAAGGTGGTACAGGAGGAAAGGATGGAGGGGATGGCGCAGGCGAAGGGGGAAACGGCGGTAACGGAGGGAAAGGAGGAAAAGGTGGCAAAGGAGCCGCCGGGGGCTCCGGAGCGAATGTTACCATCCATTATTGGACCCTTGACGGTTCTGTACAGTTGATTCAGTCTCCTGATCCCCATGAAGGACTTGGAGGGAACGGCGGCAGTGGAGGCAAAGGTGGAAAAGGTGGTGTGGGAGGAGACGGTGGCAGCAGTTCTGTGGCAGGAGGAACCGGAGGAACACCGGGAGCCTCAGGGGAGGGAGGGACAGCCGGGAATCATGGAGCCATGGGGAAAGTGATTCTTGTCCATGACGAGGAAAACCGTGTTACCGTACTGGTTCCTGCCGACAGGAATAGTTAAGAAATATCCCAACCGGGAGTCCGCTGCGGTTGCCGACCAGGTGGACTCCCGGTTTTTACTTGGGAGACGTTTCTGGTTCC
The DNA here is from genome assembly GCF_002884975.1 of Akkermansia muciniphila. NCBI lineage: Bacteria > Pseudomonadati > Verrucomicrobiota > Verrucomicrobiia > Verrucomicrobiales > Akkermansiaceae > Akkermansia > Akkermansia muciniphila. Next base: position 565,892 of record NZ_PJKB01000001.1, read on the forward strand.
GGCTCTACCTCTGGCGCACTTTGTTCCAGTCCTCCGGTTCCAGGGAGCAGGGGTCCGGGGCTACCCAGTGGCCCGGTTCTATTTCCACGGGGGTGAGGTCCGCACCCACTGTTTCCGGATAGGAGGGGTGCTGGATGCGGTGGCCGAAGGCGGAGCCGAGCGGCGGGTTGATGGGGGAGGGTACATCCCCCGGCAGGGGCTGGTGCTTGTTGGCCCGGGCGGGGTCCGGTTCCGGAATGGCGTCCAGCAGCGCCTTGGTATAGGCATGCTTAGGGGCTCGGTAGATGGTTTCCGCATCTGACATTTCCACGATTTTACCGAGGTACATGACTGCCACGCGGTCGGAGATGTGCTTGACCACCGCCAGGTCATGGGCGATGAAGAGGTAGGAGAGCTTGCGCTCTTCCTGAAGCTCCAGCAGCAGGTTGAGCACCTGTGACTGGACGGATACGTCCAGCGCGGAAACAGGTTCGTCCAGAATGATGAGGCTGGGGTTCAGCGTGAGGGCGCGCGCGATGCCGATGCGCTGGCGCTGGCCCCCGGAGAATTCAAAGGGGAAGCGGTCGATGGCGCTGTCCGGCATTCCTACGCGGTCCAGCAGGCCGCGCACCCATTCCCGGCGCGCGGCGGGTGTGCCCATGCGGTGGATGACGAAGGGCTCCGCTACAATCTGGCCGATGGATTGGCGCTGGTTGAGGGATTCCGCCGGGTCCTGGAAGACCATTTGAATATGGGGGCGCAGGGGCCGCATTTTGCGCTGGGAGAGCGTGGCGATGTTTTTTCCGTTGAATTGGATGGAGCCGCCCGTAGGTTTCAGCAGGCGCACGATGCTTTTCCCGATGGTGGATTTTCCGCAGCCGGATTCCCCTACCAGCCCCAGGGTTTCTCCGGGGTAGATGCTGAAGGAGACGTCGTCTACCGCCTTGACCCAGCCCGCCTGCCGCAGGAAGATTCCGGAGCGGACGGGGAAGTACATTTTCAGGTTGTTGACTTGCAAGATTGGTTCCGGCATGGCTGGGAGAAAAAGGGGGTTAAAGGTTTGCGCAGCGGGGGCAGGCTTCCACAAAGTGGTCCGGGGATATTTCCACGAGGGGCGGGCGTTCCGTGAGTTCTTCCACAGGTACGCCCTGGCGCTGGCAGAAGCGGCAGCCGGGCACGAAGTCAGCAATGGAGGCCACCTGGCCGGGGATAGTGGGCAGCTTGGTCTTGCGCACGGAGCTTAGCTGCGGGATGGAGGCCAGCAATCCCTTGGTATAGGCGTGGCGCGGATTGGCAAAGAGTTCTCCCACCGGAGCTTTTTCCACTACCCGGCCGGCGTACATGACCACCACGGAGTCACAGCTTTGCGCGATGACGCCCAGATCATGGGTGATGAGGATGGAGGAGGAACCCATTTCCGCCTGGAGGTCCTTGAGGAGGGAAAGAATCTGCGCCTGCACGGTGACGTCCAGCGCCGTGGTGGGTTCATCCGCAATGATGAGTTCCGGATGACAGGCCAGGGCGATGGCGATGACGACGCGCTGGCGCATGCCTCCGGAGAGCTGGTGGGGGAATTCGTCCACGCGCTGTTCCGGCGCGGGGATGCGGACGCGCTGCAGGAGCTGGATGGCGGCGTCCCGGGCTTCCCTGGCGTTCATTCCCCGGTGGAGCATCAGGGATTCCCCTATCTGCCTGCCGATGCTGTGCACAGGGTTGAGAGCTGTCATCGGTTCCTGGAAGATGACGCCGATGTGGCGGCCGCGGATGCCGTGCATGTCCGTCTCCTTCGCCTGGACCAAGTCACGGCCCTTGAACAGGATTTGCCCGTCCAGGATTTTTCCCATGGGCTGGGGCAGCAGGCGCACGATGGACATGGCCGTGACGCTCTTGCCGCAGCCGGATTCCCCCACGATGCCTACACAGGTACCCTTGGGTACGGTGAAGCTGACGCCGTCCACCGCTTTCAGCAGGCCGGATTCCGTCTCGAATCCGGTGACCAGGTTCTTGATTTCCAACAGGGGTTCGCTCATTTGTTATTTCTCCGTGGCAGAGGGTTCCAGGGGGCCGCCGTTTTCCGGAATGACGGGCACGGACGGCAGTTTGCCGCTTCCTTCCTTATTGTCCAGGCTGTCGATGGAGTCCATGTAGCGGTACTGGTCGTACACGGCGTCCACTTCCTCGAAGGTTCTTCCCTCCCGCTTGGCTTCCATCGTTTCCTTCTTGATGTCATTATCCACCCAGTAGAGGTAGCTTTCCATCGGGTCAAATACGACGGGATGGCAGAATTGCGTGGTGGAGCTGTCAGGCCACCTGACCCAGCGCCAGTAGCCCAGCCGGACGAATTCCGTGGTCCAGGCCGGAACCCACAGGGCTTCATCATGGATTTTCTGCTGCACCTTCCACGTGGCCTTTTGCAGCTCGTCTTCCGTAGCGGCATTCGTTTCGTCGTCCAGCAGCTTGTCCATCTCCTTGTCCGCATAGGCGCAGATGTTGTTGGTGTAGGTGATGAGGCTGCCGCGTTCGTCATAGGCGTAGCGGGAATGGAAGCCCTGCTCGTTCATCGGATGGGGCGGAGTGAAGCCCCAGGCCATGAAGGAGGCCTGAACGCGCTTTTCCATGATTTTGCGGAAGGCTACGGTGGAGTCCAGCGGGTCCAGCTGGATTTCCAGGCCGCACTTGCGGGCGTCTTCCTTCAGCTTGCCCAGCGTGGAGGCCAGGGAGGGGGAAGAGTTGGGGAAGGTGATGGCGGCGGTGAGCCGGGTGCCGTCCGGCTTGCGGAGGATTCCATCCGGGCACGGGATGGTGTATCCGGCTTTGGCAAAGCAGGAGCGGGCCTGTTCCGGTGAGTAGGGCCGCGCCTTGATGTAGGGGTTGGTGAATTTGCCGAAGCCGGAGTTGTAGGAGTTGAGCCTCTGGTAGTCTCCGCGGAAGGTGATGTCAATGATGTTCTGGATGTTCAGGGCGTACTGGAAGCCCAGGCGCACGTCCAGGTTATTGAAGGGGGCTTTGGAGGTGTTCAGGAAGAGGCCGTACGGAGGCCGGGGGTAAATGGTGTAAAACGTGCTGCGGTTGATGTAGCCGTTGTGGACTTCCGGAATTTCCATGCGTTCGTGCCACAGCTCCGGCTTCGTGATGTTCATCACGTCCAGCTCGCCGATGCGGAAGAGCTCAATGGCCTTGGACGGTTCCGCGATGAAGTTGTACACGATCTGGTCCACGTTATACATGTACTTCGTGAATTTCTTGTCCCTGGCCCACCAGTCCGGCACGCGCTGGAGCGTTACCTGGCGGCCGCGGATGATGCCGTCCGGCTTGACGACGTAGGCGCCCGTGGTGGGCGGCACGCGCCACTGGTAGCGTTCCACGTAACTGGGGCCGAATTCGCAGTAGAAGTGCGGTGGGGAAGGGATGAACAGCGTGCAGTAGTACGGGAGCAGCGGCTTGGCGAAGGGGAGGGTGATGGAGAAGTGGCTGTCGTCGTAGATGGTGATGTTTGACGCGTTCTGGTAAAAGAAGTTGTTGTAGAAGACGTCCCGGCTGTATTCCGAGGTGCGGATGTACATGTTCACCAGCAGATCAATGGCTTTTACCTTGGCCCCGTCCGAGTAGCGGGCGTCCGGGTCCAGCTCAAAGTAAACGGTGCGCCTGTCTGCGGTTTCCGCCCATTTATGGGCGATGCCGGGGATGATTTTCCCGGTGACCGGATGGATGGAGACGAGGCCTATGATGATTTCATCATACAGGGGGCCGCGGAAGCCGCTGTTGCTGTTCGGGCCGTTGGGGCGGAATGTGTCCGGATAGGACCCCGGAGCCCACTGGCGCAGCACGCCGCCTTTTTTGGCGTTCGGGTCGCCTATTTCCGGATTATCCATCCCGTCTTCCCATTTAAGGTCCCGGGGGATGTCTGCCGGAGTCTTGAACTTGATGTAGTCTCCTTCCGTCTGCCTGCGGTGGATGACGGACAGGGCCGCTTCATCCGCAATGAGCTTGCTTTGCAGCTTTTCCCTGATTTTGGGGTCTTCCTCTTTGAAGAATTGATCACGAAGGTTCTTGATTTCCTTTTGCTTGGCGGCTTCTTCCCTTGCCAGGCGGTCATTGATCTGCTTGTTCCACCGTTCCGGGAAGGAGTCAAACCCGGGGGGAAGCGTGCCGAAAGGCACGTTAGGCTGCCAGCCCACCCCCTGGGATTGGGAGGAATCCTTGCAGCCGGAGCCGGCTGCCAGCAGAAGGGACAGCGTCACGGAAGAAAGGAGGGTGCGGAGGATGGAGGACAGCTTGAGCATGGGTATGTGGAGGAACGGATGTCTTTTGTTATTTATAGGTGGTGAATTTCTTGGGGTCGAAGGCCTCGCGGATAGCCTCTCCGATGAAGGTGACGAGCAAGAGCGTGATTACCAGGGCGGCGAAGGCGGAGGTGACCACCCAGCTTGCGGAGAGGTCCGCCAGGCCGTCATTGAGCAGGCGCCCCCAGCTGGCGTACGTATCCGGCAGGCCGAAGCCCAGGTAGTCCAGGGAGGCCAGGGCCAGGATCAGGGCGGAAACGCTGAACGGAACCAGCGTGACCAGAATGGCTACCAGGTTCGGGAGAATGTGGATGAAGAGGATGCGGCTGGTGGAGGCCCCCAGCACGCGGGCGGCCGCCACGTAGTCCCGCGCCTTTTCCTTCATGGTGGAGGTCCTGAGCTGGTAGGTCATGGACATCCACCCGAACATGATGAGCAGGCTGATGATCAGGAACATGCCCTTCATCTGGAGCGGCACCATGTCTGAAATGATCATGATGATGAACAGGAAGGGAACCTGGGAGAAGATTTCAATGAGGCGCTGCATGCCGAGGTCGAACATGCCGCCGAAGTACCCCATCATCATCCCGAAGGTGATGCCGATGAAGTACACGATGGGGAGATAGAAGATGGCGGCCTTCATGTTCACCTGGAGCCCGCCGTACAGGTACGCCAGGATGTCCGCGCCCTGGGTGTTGGTGCCCAGCAGGTGGCCGCCCTTGAGGGGAGGGGCCGGGTGGTAGAAGATGCGGCTGATCTTGTTTTCGTCCGTTTGTTTCAGGAAGTCCTCCTTGGTGCCGGGGCCGCTGTAGTGCTCCGCCACGATCTGGTTGTTTTCATACGTGGCGCTGTACACCTCCGTCCGGTCTTCCAGCCAGCCGGTGGCGCGGTCCACCTTTTTTCCCTTTCGGAATTTGTAGCTGACGTGGGGGAGTGCTTCTTCATCCTTGTGCAGCCGGGAGGCCAGGCCGGAGTATGGTTTGCCGCTGGACTCGCAGACGAGGCCGTCTTCATTTACCACCAGGGCCTCGGAACCGGGATTGGTGGAATCCCCCGTGGGATCGTACGGAACCAGGGGCATGATGACCAGGGAGGGCTTGCCGGGTTGTCCGGCCTGTTTTTTCAGTTCGCGGTAATTGGCTTCCGCATCCGCAAAGTCCCCGGTCTGGCCAAAGGTGGAACCCTGGTACACCTTGCGCATGATGGCGGGGAAGTACCAGGAACCGTCCTGGACCACAAGGAGCGCCCGCTTGCCCACCAGGCACTGGTCCATGCAGGCCAGCAGCGTCAGCACCAGCAGGATGATCAGGGAAACATATCCGCGGGAGATGCTTTTAAAGCGCTGGATGCGGCGCCTGGTGATGGGCGTGGGATTAAAACGGCGCGGGCCTTTCAGCATGATCCAGACCCCCACTCCGGCCATGACCAGCACGCAGGCCCAGCCGAACCACAGGAATTTTCCCTGCGGCGTCAGGAGGCCGCCGTTGTTCTGGTCCGTGCAGACGATGTTAAGCATGCTCATTTCCCGTGAGACGGTAAAGGGCCAGCTCAGTGTGGGCAGGAGCAGGCCGCACAGCTCTCCCACGGCGGTGAGGACCGCCAGAATGACCAGAAGGTATGCCAGTTTTCTAACCATGTGTGTTATTCAAATTTAATGCGGGGATCCACGGCGGCCACGATGATGTCTGAAAGCAGGTTGCCCAGCACCATCAGGAAGGAGGTAAGCAGCAGCGTGCCCATGATCAGGGCGTAGTCCTTGTCCATCAGGGCCTGGTAGCTCAACATGCCGAAGCCCTGGATATCAAAGACCTTTTCCACCAGCATGGAGCCAGCTACAATGAGGCTGATGAGGCTGCCCAGCGTGGAGGCGATCGGGATGAAGGAGTTGCGGAAGGCGTGCTTGATGACGGCGCCCTTGAAGCTCACGCCCTTGGCCATGGCCGTCCTGATGTAGTCGGAGGAAAGGTTGTCCATCAGGTTGTTCTTCATCATCATGGTGGTGATGGCGAAGGAGCTGACCACGTAACAGATCAGCGGGAGCACCGTATGGTGCAGCAGGTCCCCGGCCTGTCCCCAGAAGCCCATGTCCGCAAAATCCGGCGAGGTCAGGCCGCAGAGCGGGAACCATTCCAGCCGCGCGCCCAGATACACCACCAGCACCGCGCCCAGGGCGAAGCCGGGGACGGAGTACCCCAGGAAAATCAGGACGGAGGAGATGTTGTCCACCAGGCTCTTGTGCCGGATGGCCTTCACCACCCCCAGGGGAATGCAGACGGAGTAGGTGATAATGGCGCTCAGGATGCCGAAGTACAGGGAAACGGGGATGCGCTCCTTGATCATGTCCCACACGGGTTCATTATACTTGAAGGAATTGCCCATGGTGCCCTGCAGCAGGCCGTCAAAGCTGGTCTTGTACATCACGGCGCGCCACGCATAACTCTTCGCCTTGTCCTGCACGGCTGCCGTATTGTCCGTCTGCCTCATGCGGCGCGCCCAGCGTTCCGCCCGGTCCATGGGGGATTCAATGTCCACGGTCCAGCCTTCCGTGGCGGCTTTCCGGGACGGAGTGCCGGAAAAGAAGGCGTCTTTCACGCTCCCGGAATTTTTGTCCGGACGGACGACAACGACCTGCTCCCCGGTTTCATTCAGGTTGATCCGCGTGTGCGTATCGGAAATGCCGGAATATTCATCCTCCTTGTCGGACGGTTCCATGCCGCCGATGTCTCCGAATTCCTCGCGGGAAATGAAAATCTTTTTCGGAAGCACTCCCAGCCATTGCAGATAGGCGGTGATGATGGGCTCCTGGAGGCTGTACTGTTCTTCCAGCCGCTCCATATCCGCTTCACTCAGGTTGTTGTCTCCGCGCTGGGAGCCCGCCTTCTGGCCGGACAGGGCGCTCATGCTCTGCTGCTGCATCATCTGCTCAATGGGACCTCCCGGGACAAAGCGGGTTATGCAAAAGACGAGGAACGTGACCCCCAGAAGCGTCAGGGGCATGAGAAGGAGTCGTCTGATGATATAGGTCTTCATTCGTCGCGCAGAACTCTACTGGTTTGTGGCATGCGAGGCAAGTAGCAATGCAAATTTGTGAGCCTTTGCTAACATGCGGGCATCCCTGTTTTTCTCAATGCCGGTGCGGAGGGGCGGAGAAACAATGAACAATGCCGCAGGGGATCAGAGGGCTGAACCTGCATGATCCTGGAAGGGCGGCGGAACACTAAATGCCTTCCCCCAGGCGGCGTGCCAGCATGTCCGGAAGCCCGGCGTCCAGGATGCGCCTCTGCGCCTCCTCCACGTCGTACTCCACCCGGCGCTGGTAGTAAACCATGCTGTCCACATCCAGCACGCCGTAGGCGGCGCGGGGGTCTCCGTCCCGGGGCTGGCCGACGGAACCCACATTGATAAGGTACTTGTTGGCCTTGAGAAGCTGGATATCCCCGGATTCATATTCCTGGATGCTCCCTTCATGGCGGATGAAGGTGCGCGGGACGTGCGTGTGGCCGTTGAAGCACAGGAACTGGTTGTCGCGCAGCATGTTGATGCTGTGCGTGGCCGTATCCACATTCGTGACGTAGGACCAGGAATTGGGCTTGTCCTGAGTGGCGTGCACCAGAACGATTTCATTGGGCAGGATGCGCTGGAACGGCGCGCGGCGCAGCCATTTTTTCTGTTCCTCGGAAAGCTGCTGCCGCGTCCACATCAGGGCATTGTACGCCACGGGATTCATGCCTGCGGGATTGTCCTCCCCGATGGCTTCCTCATCATGGTTGCCGCGCACGGTGGGAATCTGGCGTGCGCGGATGAATTCAAGGCATTCGGAAGGATTGGCGTTGTAGCCTACAATATCACCCAGGCAGTAAACGGCATCGCATTGCAGCTGTTCTATATCCTTCATCACCGCTTCCAGAGCGGGCAGGTTGGCATGGATGTCACTGATCAGGGCTATTCTACTCATGATGTTGCGGGCAAAAAGCATAGCATCTTTCCGGGGCTTTGCCAAGCGCGGCCCGTAAAATAAATGCTAAATACGAAAGGCCGGGGACTAAAGTTTTCCCCGTTCAGGATTTTGATCTTCAGTCTTGGTCTTTTCTTCCGGTAAAGACTCCAGAGTCTCCTTCAGGCCGTCCACGGGGTATCTGAGGGAATTGGCCAGGTGGCTGGTCATCAGGTCGCGGGCGATCTCATCCGTAGGGAACAATTCCCGGAAGGGGATGCGGTCCTTTTCCGGAACTTTCAGCCTGTTTTCCAGGACGAAAATATTGCTCACCAGGCTGGGTGTCCGGTTCCGCGGGTCCTTGAACAATTCCTTGCCCAGTTCCAGCGCCTCACGGGATTTGGAGGGAACGCGGGCAAGCGCGTAAAACTCCTTGCGGGCCGTCAGGGGGGGAGCGCCCAGCTCCCGGGCCTTGCGGTAGGCTTCCGCCGCCTTTTCAAAATCCGGCTGCCGGTAGGTATCACTGTACATGTTGCCCAGCAGGGACTGCAAATACCAGCTGCCGGGGTTGACGCTGACGCCTTTTTCCAGAAAATGGCGGCCTTTCTGGATGTACTTCCGGAATCCTTCCCGGCGTTCCATGGGGGAAAGCCGTTTATTGTCCAGGTAACTGGAGGAGGCGTTGTTTCCCAAATGCCACGAACCGTTATCCCAGTAAAAATCGGAATGGGGGGCGAGGGAGGTAATCTGGTTGTAGCGGCGTTCCAGATTGGTCCAGTCGGAAATCAGGAAGCAGTCAAAGGCCTCCATGCTCAGCACGGCCGCTACCAGGGAGCGCAGCCCGCCCAGGGAAACCATGGCGAGCTGTTGTTCCAGATAATCGGAAGAGGAAAGCTCCACCGGGTCATCCAGCAGCCCCGCCGCCTTCTCCTGTTCCAGAATATGGTTCTGCAAAGGCAGCCGGATCATGCCGAAGCCCAGCAGGGCAATGATGAAAATGACGATGGTTTTCAGCATGATAGTATACAGAATGATTCAGCTGTTCACCTCAAGAAAAAATACTTCCTGGTAATCCTTATAGCTCCTTTATTCCTATTTCCTTTAAATAATAATAAATACCATCATAAAAGGAGCATTGCCGAGTCAAATCCGCGTCACAACCTTCTGGTATAAAGATCACAAATCCTTGTCGGGCCCGTGTCAATAAGACACGGTAGGTATTTTTAAGATAGAGCTGGGCATCTCTTTTACCTACTGTTTTCCAGCTAGATCCTGTAAAGTTGTAAGATTTAAAATGTCCGTTTTCAATGCGGTAATCTGCGTCCCACGCTACAATGGCCCAATCAATTTCCAAGCCTTGAATATCAAATTCCGTGGCCGTATCTTCCAGGAAATAGGAAGAACGGACGTCCTCCTTACCATTTAAAAACCAGTTTTCTGCCTGAATACTACTTTGTACCCAAATTCCAAATTGGCGTAAACGTTTGGCCCCAGAACTGGCAATGACTCCATAACGTTCTGTTCCTCTAGCTTGCTCTCGTATCCATTGACGCGCTTTTTCCAGGTTACGAGTAAGCACAATGGGATAGTTAGATGAGAGGGCAGAATAGAGGTGCTGGGCTGCTGGCAAATCTTTATCCAAGAGTGATTTTACAAATGCTGAGACTTGTTCATTCCGGAAAGAACGGATAGAAATAGAAAGGTGCAGGTCTGTGGTTTCATAAAGAGGTAACCCTTTAAAGAAAGTTTTAAGGGAGGTTCCTCTCGTATATTCTGTGTCAGAGATTTGAGGAGAGGCATAAACATTCCAATGGGGAAAACGTTCCCTTAACGCGTCAAACCAAGCAGGCAATCCTGCTTCTCCTGTGTGGATTTCTTGCCCCCCTCCGATTAAACAGATAATAACTGCCCAATCTTGGTGGCGGTCCATTACACTAATTAGAAATTCAGGTTCAGACATGTCCCATGAAAGGCCATGGCGTTTCAGCATAAACTTAGCCGTTTGTTCTTTTGTCCAAGCACGTTGTGCCTCGTCAAAAATGGCTACTTTCTCCGCAGGAGCTTTGGTAGTGGGAGGTAAGGCTGCATTACGAAAGTGATGAATGTTCTGAATAAAGGCAGAAACTTTTCTTTTAGATTCTGTTTTTGTAATTTCACCTTTAGAACGTGTAACTTCATCCCGCGTCAGAGCTTCTCGTAAGACAGAAACTAATGGACCATTACCGGAAAGAAAAACAGCATGTTCTTGTTCATCATATTGATGCCGTTCATTGGCAATGTTAAGACCTACCAACGTTTTTCCTGCACCAGGCACTCCTGTGACAAAGCAAATAGATTTTTCATGGTTTTGTTTACTTTGATCAATAATACGGTTCAGTGTCTGTGTGGTACGGCTCAAGTTGTAAGCTCCCGCATCACTCCGTGAAATTTCTTTAACATCATGCCCACGGTAAAGCGCTTGTGCTGCTTCAATAATGGTTGGAGTTGGCATGTATGGTGAAGCTAGCCATTGTTCAAAAGAGAACTCCTCATCAAATAACTGATCAGTAAGCTTTCTTAAGGTGGGACCTAAAGTATCAGCATTACAGAAAAGAGGGTGATGTACTCCATCTTCGTATGCTTTAAGTTCATGTTCCTTAGGGGGAGCGTTAGTGCAAACAACAAGAGGGATAATTTTCTTATGGTGGCTCTCTTGATGAAAATATTTAAGAGCCAGGGCATAGTCTACTACCTGATCCCTAGCGTATCTGGGATAGTATGTTTCTCCTACTTTAAATTCAAGGATGTAGAGAATACCTGCATAGGCTATCACTACGTCTATCCGTTCTCCAATACGGGGAATTGTGTATTCAAAGGCCAGTGAACCAGTAGGAAGATCTTGAAGAACGTGTTGGAGTAATTTGATTTCGTGAATCCATGAATCACGCAGATTTTGTTCTAAGTTAAATGAGTTATTAACAGCAAGTTGACCTAAAATTTCTTCTAGAGATTGGGTACAAAATGAGTGTATATCATTAGAATAATAGGCTTGTTGCATCTTCTCTAGAGTAGTTGAACAAAATCAGGAGAATCAGTCCATATTCAGGCGCTTGCGGATGTCACGGTCCAGCTGTTCCCATTCCGGCAGGGAGGCTCCGGCCTGGTGCGCCTTGGCGAGGGGATCGCCCCAGATGGCCGTATATTCAATGGGGCGCCCTGCGTTGTAGTCCACGGCGCTGGACGGGATGAAGGAGCCCATGCTTTCCGTGCGGGAAAGGTGGAATTCCACCAGATCGTCAGGCAGGGTGTAGCCGCGGGCCCTGGCCGCCTGCACTACTTCCTCCATGATGCGGCGCGCCCGGGCGACGTTTTCCGGGTTTTGATAGAGTTCCGCAATGCTGATGCCGCCCAGCGCCAGGCACAGCCCGTTGAACGGGATGTTCCAGACGAGCTTGTACCACTGGATTTGCTCCGCGGCGTCAAAGGCGCGCGTCTTGATGCCGGCGCTGGCAAACAATTCGGAGAGTTCCCGGGCCTTTTCAGAGCCTTCCGGAGAGGGGACGAAGGGGGCAAACTGGATGTTGCCGCCTTCCAGATGGGTGACGTGGCCCGGTTCCGCGCGCATGGCGCAGATGAAGCAGAGGCCCACATAGATGCGGTCAGCCGGGATGATGCGGGCGATTTCTTCTGCGTTCCCCATGCCGTTTTGCAGGGTCACCACGACCGTATCCGGTCCCATCAACGGGGGAAGAGCTTTGGCGAACCCGGCATTTGCCGTGCTTTTCCACGCAACCACGACGAGGTCCACCGGCCCAACTTCCGCCGGGTTCCGGTATACCTTGACATGGGGCAGGGAGATGTCTCCATGCAGGCTTTTGACTTCCAGGCCGTGTTCTTTCAGGTAGCCGTATTCCGAACGTACAATGAAGGAGACGTCCTGGCCAGATTCCTGAAGCCTGGCTCCGTAGTAGCAGCCGAGGGCCCCGGCTCCCAGAATGGCGATTTTCATGGTGTGCGGTGAGGTGTTGATTCTTGCGTTGAGATTGTTCAGAGTCCCTGGACGTTGCCTTTGTTGTCCAGATAGATGTGCATGGCGTTGGGGGAGACGGGCAGGGCGGGCATGCGCATGATTTCCCCGCAGAGGGCCACCAGGAAGCCGGCTCCGTTAGCGATTTCAAAGTCGCGGACGGTAACGGTGAAGCCGGTGGGGCGTCCGCGGAGGCGGCTATTGTCGGAAAGGGAGTTCTGGGTTTTTGCCATGCAGATGGGCAGGTCCGTGAGGCGGCTGGCTTCAAACTGGGTCAGCTTCTTTTTGGCCGCGGGCGTCAGTTCCACGCCGTCCGCACCGTAAATGCTGCGGGCGATGATGTTGAGTTTTTCTTCCACCGGAAGGGCGGATTCATACAGGGGCTTGAAGGGGGTGGAGGGCGTTTCCGCGGCTTCCACCACCATTTGGGCCAGGTCTTTGCCGCCTTCCCCTCCCTGGGAGAAGATGTCCGCAATGGCGCAGGGGATGCCGCGTTCCGCACAGTGCGCCACGATGGCGTCCAGTTCCTCCTGGGAGTCGTCAAAGAATTTGTTGACGGCCACCACCACGGGCCGCTTGTAGTGGGCGGCGGCGTCCAGATGGGCGTCCAGGTTGGCGAGGCCTTTTTTCAGTGCGGCCACGTCCGTGTTTTTCAGGTCCGCCAGGGCGGTGCCTCCGTGCATTTTCAGGGCGCGCGCCGTAGCTACGATCACGATGGCCGCCGGGTCCAAGCCGGACTGGCGGCATTTGATGTCCAGGAATTTTTCCGCACCCAGGTCAAAGGCGAAGCCGGCTTCCGTGACGGCATAGTCACCGAAGTGCAGGGCCATTTTGGTAGCCAGCACGGAGTTGCAGCCGTGGGCGATGTTGGCGAACGGGCCGCCGTGCAGGAAGCAGGGCACGCCTTCCACGGTCTGCACCAGGTTGGGCATCAGGGCGTCTTTCAGCAGGGCCATGACGGAGCCGGTAATGCCCAGTTCCCGCGCGAACACGGGCTTGTCATCCGACGTGAAGCCGATGACGATGCGGTTGATGCGGTCTTCCATGTCCTTGTAGGAGGTAGCGAGGCAGAGGCATGCCATGATTTCCGAAGCCGGGGTGATGTCAAAGCCCGTTTCACGCGGAAAGCCCTGCTTGTTAAGTCCCACGATGACGGAGCGCAGGGAGCGGTCATTCATGTCCATGACGCGCTTCCAGGTGACTTTGCGTTCGTCAATGTTCAGCGTGTGGAAGAACATGGCGTTGTCAAGGATGGCGCTGATCAGGTTGTGGGCGGACGTGATGGCATGGAAGTCCCCCGTGAAGTGCATGTTGATTTCATCCGGAGGCGTCAGGGAGCTTTTACCGCCGCCGGTGGCACCGCCCTTGCGGCCGAATACCGGGCCCATGGAGGGCTGGCGGAGCGCCAGGCAGGCTTTTTTACCGATGGCCTGCAGTCCCTGCGCCAAACCGATGGAAACGGTGGTTTTTCCTTCTCCGGAAGGGGTGGGCGTGATGGCGGAGACCAGGATAAGTTTGCCGGGAGCGGACGGCTTGTTCAGTACGTCCAGGGAAATCTTGGCCTTGTTGCGGCCGAAGGGGATCACGTCGTTTTCATCGACGCCCAGCTTGTTGACACAATCGGAGAATGCAGGTGTGACCATGAATGCATGATGACGGAAGCCCTCTCTTTTTGCAAGAAGGTTCAGGGGCATTCCGGACCTTGCATAAGGAACCTGCGCCGGATGGATGAACACGGCTTCCACCCTGTGCTCCTGAAGTGGGCCGGGCCATTCCGGGGAGCGCCACCGGGAGCCTGTGATGGCCAGCTGCGCCAAGCCGGGGAATTCAGGAACCGGCATCCTGTTTTGCCACATTCAGCACGGGGCGGTAGTGGCCCGTGATGGTATAAAGGAACAGGCAGTCTTCCTCCTGCGTGCCGCAGCCGATGTTGTGAATGATCAGCGGCGTGCCTTCCTCCGTCTTTTTGTCGGAAACGATGCCGATATGGGGAACCGCATCCCCAAGGTTCCAGGTAACCAGGTCTCCGGGCCTGTAGTCCGCCGCTGTTTTAGTGATGGGGACGGACCATCCCTGACGGCTGAAGAAGGTGCGGAGGTTGGGTACCCTCCGGTGGTCAATGCTGCGGTCCGTGGTTTTCAGGCCCCAGTTTTTAGGGTATTTGGAGAAGTGGGCCTTCATATCCTCATGCACGGCTTTCTGAAGGTCCAAGCCAAAGGCCCTCATGGCGCGGATGACCACGTCCGTGCACACTCCGGTTTCCCTGGGAACATCCCCGTTGGGGTAGGGGATGGACTGGTAGCCTCCGTTATAGGAGACCGTTATTCCTATCTGTTCGCGAGCCTTGGCGGCCAGCGCGGCGTTGTCCGCCATCAGGCACGCGGAACAGGAGAGGAGCAGGAGGGAGAGAAGGGCGGGTATTTTCATGGGGTAGCCGGGTGGGGATGGGGAAAATCAGACGAAGCTGGTAAAGCCTATGTCCGGACGGCGCTGCATGCCGTCAAATTTGACCTTCTTGGTTTCATTATGGGCGCGCTGGCGCGCTTCTGACAGGGTTTCTCCCTGCGCCACCACGGCCAGCACGCGGCCGCCGTTGGTTTCATAACAGTTTTTGTCCGCGTTCCATTTGGTGCCCGCGTGGTAAACGGAGGCGTTCACCACGTCGTCCAGCCCCTGGATGCAGTCACCGGAATGGGAGGTTTCCGGGTACCCCCGGGAGGCCAGCACGCAGCAGACGCTCCACCCGTTTTGGAAGGAGATTTCTTCCGGGGTGAATTCCCCCCTGGCTCCATGGAGGCAGAAGGAGGCCAGGTCTCCGGAAAGCAGGGGCATGACAGCCTGGCATTCCGGGTCGCCAAAGCGGCAGTTGTATTCAATCACCTTGGGCCCGTTCGGGGTCAGCATCAGGCCGAAGTACAGGAAGCCGCGGTAGGGCAGTCCGTCCTTTTTCAGTCCGGCTACCGTGGGGGCCACGATTTCCTTTTCAATGCGTTCCAGCATGTCAGGTTCCACGAGCCGGCGTGAGGCCACGGCGCCCATGCCGCCTGTATTGGGGCCCGCGTCGCCTTCCTTGAGGCGCTTGTAGTCGCGCGCCGGGCAGAGGATGAGGTAATGGTCATCCACCAGGGCGCCGAAGATGGATACTTCCGGCCCCGTTAAAAATTCTTCCACCAGCAGTCGTCCTTCACCGAAGCGCCTGTCCGTAAATACTTCCTTCAGGAACGCGTCCGCTTCCTCCCTGGTCATGCAGACGGCCACGCCCTTGCCGGCGGCCAGACCGTCAAATTTCAGCACGGTGGGGTAAACGCCGCCGATGAATTGCTGCGCCTCCTCCAGGGTGGCGGCCACACGGGCCTGTCCGGTGGGGATTTGGTGGCGGAGCAGGAATTCCTTGGCAAATTCCTTGCTGGCTTCCAGCTGGGCGCTTTCCTTCACGGGGCCCCAGCAGGGGATGCCGACACGGGCACAGGCGTTCGCCAGGCCTTCATCCTTCACCAGATAGCTTTCCTCCCCGGCTACGCAGAGGTCCACTTTATTGGAAACCATCCAGTCGATCAGCGTAGGCAGATCCCTGGCGGGGATGGGGGTGGCCAGGCGGTTGATGGCGTCGCTGCCCGGGAAACAGTACATTTCCGGGGCGGAGGGGGATTCCTTGAGAGCCTTGACCAGTGCGTGTTCACGCCCACCTTTTCCAATGACGGCTATTTTCATACGCGGGAAGTATGCCGGGACGGACCTGTTTTGCCAAGCTGAAATGAACGGGAAGCGCGCTCCGTCAACTGGTGAAGGGCACTGGGCGTTTCCGTGCTTTCCCGGGGAATTCATGATTCCGCAGAATATTTTCCTGTGAATGCGCTTCCGCATGGGGAGCGTGCCGCCTCCCCCCGGAATTCAGGGCATGAAAAAGCCGCCTGACACGGAGGAAAGGCGGCCTGGAAAAAGAAGGGGAGAGCTCCTGGAGTTTAGAATGGAATTTCGTCGTCCATATCTCCAAAGTCGTTGGAAGACTGATTGTTGGACGGCATGGGGGGAGGATTGTAGTTCTGGGCCGGGCGGGGTTGGGACTGCCCGTAGTTGCTGGAGCGAGGAGCGCCCTGGGACTGCTGGCGCGGAGCGCCGCCCATGTCGCCTTCACCGCCGCGGGGGAAGAGCTGGATGTTTTCACCGATTACCCGCAGCTTGGTGCGCTTCTGGCCGGAGGCCTTGTCTTCCCAGGAGTCCAGTTGCAGGCGTCCTTCCACAAAGACTCCGCGGCCCTTGCTGAGGTAGTTGCCGGCCACTTCCGCCTGACGGTTCCAGAGGGTGACGTCCACGAAGGTGGTTTCTTCCTGGCGTTCGCTGTTGTCGCCCGCATAGTAGCGGTTGATGGCAAGGCGAATGTCCGTGACGGCGGTGCCCTTGGGGGTGTAGCGCAGTTCGGGATCAGCGGTCAGGTTGCCCATTAAGAAGACTTTGTTGAGATTGGCCATATGGGGTGGGTGTTAACGAGGTGTATATGGTAATGTATAGGAGAGACGCCTTGCCTGTCGGGGCGTGTGGTTGGTCGCTAGCAACTATGGGCCTGAGCGGGCTCTTGTGCAATACTAAATTGCGGAATCGTCCTTCAATCATGTCTCCTTTCTACATTGCATTTGTCATGGAACCGTGAAAACTTTACCTCCATGAGTTTCAAGCAACGACGGCGAAACGGACTGTTCCGGGTTTCCTGGGGCATGTGCCTGCTGCTGTCCGTGCTTGTGCACCTGTTTTTACTGGCGGGAAGCTACCTGGTTCCGGAGGAATGGCTGGTTTCCCCGCGGCCGCCGGAAGCGGAAAAGCGGCAGGTGGTGGTGAGCGCCCGCATGGTGAAGAAGGTAGAGGCCCCGCAGGAGGGCCGGAGACAGGCGCCGGAGGAACGCCAGCCTTCCATCGTGAAGACCAGTGAGGAGCAGGAGAGCGCCACCAGGCCGGAAACGCCCAAATTCCAGAGCAACAGGAATACGCGGGCGGAAGGCGGCCGCAAGGACCCGGACAGCAGCAGGGATATGCCTGCGCAGGACGGCGTGGAGCGTGAAAACGGAGAGATTGTCCTTTTTGACCAGGAGAGGCAGGATGGCGATATGAGCCACGAGCGGGAAGGCAACAAGGAGGCCGCTCCCGGGGCTTCCGCCAACGTTCCGCCCCAGCCCCTGGAGCCGTCCATGCCTCCCGCGGGGCATCCGGATTCCATGGACCCTTCCTCCAACAAGACAGGCGCGCCCGGCAAATCAAGCGAGGAAGGCTTGGCCCGGCAGAACCGCCGCCCCGCGCAGGAAAGGGCCATGCAGCTTCCCCATGCGGTGACACTGCCCCGGCCCGGCGGCCCGGAAAAGCCGGATCCCCTTGAGGAGCTGGCCAGGAGCATTGCGAAGGGAGCCGAAAATCCCCATCTGAATCTTCCGAACCTGAACCTGCCCCCCAATACGCGCCCGGTGCAGAAGCAGCCCCTGTATGACCCCATGTTCAATGCGGAGAGCCAGCCCGGCTTCAAGACCCATGAGCAGAAGACCAAGCAAACGGGCAAATTCAGTTTCGGGCGCCGTCCCACGCTGGATGTGGAGGCTACGCCCATGGGCATGTACCAGGCGATGGTTTACCGGGCCATCGGGGAGCAGTGGTACCGCCAGTGTGACTTGAACCGGGACCTGATCGTTACCGGGACCGTGCGCATCCGCATCCTGATCGGCAAGAATGGCAAGGTCTCCTCCATGCGTCAAACTTCCCGCGTGGGGGCCAGTGAGGTGCAGAAATCCTTCACTTTCCTCGCCATTAAGCTCGCGCGGCTTCCCGCGATGCCGCCGGAAGTGAAGAGCACGCTCGTCGGGGAGTCCCTGGAAATGTATTTCGACTTTAATTTCTAATAACCTACCATCCTACAAACACTATTCACTGATACATCATTATGAACTTTATCAAGGATTGCATCATATTCTTCCAGGCAGGCGGCGTCTTCATGTATCCGCTGGCGGCCTGTTCCATCCTCCTCATTGCGGCCGTCATTTACCGCATGTTCAATATGAAGAGGAGCATCATCTGCCCCGCCAGGCTGATCCGGGCCGTGGAACAGTACACCGGCGGCTCCCTGGAGCGCGGTGAGCTGGAGAAGATCGCCGCGGCTTCCAATTCCGTGGAAGGCCGCCTGGTGCTGGAGGCACTGAATTCCCCCCTGGAGGATGAAGCCTCCCTGAAGGAGATGATCCAGGTGAAGGCCCGTGAAGAATTCGTGATGCTCCAGGCGGGCCTCCCCCTGCTGGACATGATTGTAATGATTGCCCCCATGTTCGGCATTCTGGGGACGGCCAGCGGCCTGGTACAGATTTTCAGCGTGTTCGGCATGGATGAAAGCCACGGCATGATTGCCCAGGGGATTGCCCAGGCGCTGAATACGACGATCGCCGGCCTTGCCATCGCCACTCCCGCCGTAATCGCGCACGTTTATTATTCCCGCAAGCTGGAGCGCATCTCCGCCTCCATGGAAGTCCTGCTGACGGAGCTGATTTCCTTCCGCTGCCATCATCCCCAACACTGACCCGGCCATGCAGTTTTACCGCAAGAAAGCAAGAACCATGGGGGTGCCGATTGTCCCCATGATTGACATTTTAACCATTCTGCTCATCTTTTTCATTGTCCATACCCAGTGGAAAAAGCCGCAGTCCCTGCTGAAGATAGACGTTCCGGGCGCGGAGTTCATGGAAGGGGCTCCTTCCGCGGAACAGCGCGCCGTTCTGGCCGTGACGGGGGAATCCTCCATTTCCCTGAATGGGAACCTGGTGGAGATGAAGGAGCTGGCAGCCGCCCTGGAAGCCCTGAAGAAGGAAAATCCTGAGGTCAAGCTGCAGCTTGACGTGGATAAGAAGGCGGAGTTTGGTGTCATTGTAGGCATTTGGGATGCGCTGACATCTGTGGGTATTGACGCAGGGGATGTTCCTGCCAGAATAGAAATCAACAAGTCCGGCGCCCGGTAAACGCCTTAACACATAACACTTCTCCCTCCCGATGTTGTTGGAAATCGCACAGTATGGAAGTCCGGTATTGAAAGAAAAATGCCGTCCCGTGGAACATTTTGACGAAGGCCTGAAAGCTCTGGCGGAAAACATGCTGGAAACCATGTACGCCGCGGAAGGAATCGGCCTGGCGGCTCCGCAGGTGAGCATTCCCGTTCAACTGGTGGTGATTGACATTCCCCAGGAGGAAGAATCCGTGACGTGGCTGAAAGTGAACGGGGAAGACAAGGAGTTGTCCGACATCATGCCCCTGATGTTCGCCAATCCCGTTCTGGAGCCTTACGGTCCCATGCACCCTTTCCATGAAGGCTGCCTGAGCGTGCTCAAGATACGCGCCTCCGTCGTGCGACCGGATTTTGTCAAAGCTACGGTGCTTCTGATAGATGGCAGGGAAGTGACGATTGACTGCAACGGGCTGCTGGCAAGGTGCCTGCAGCACGAATGCGACCATTTGAACGGCATCCTGTTTGTGGAGCGCGTTTCTTCCGCCCAGAAGATCACCCTGCGCAATAAATTGAAGCGCCTGGCAACCGGGTATTGACGGGTTTCCCGGATGGGGCCGCCTGTTTGGCAAAAAGTCCCGCCGTCAGGGGAAATCACTTTTGAGTTGCCACGATAAAGCGCGGGTTTAACTGGTCTGTTGCACCCTGAGGTATAACGGTCTGTGAAATTTCTGGACTGGGTTTCTTTCTGCACGTGCCTGAATCCTTCTCCATGAACTTTATTTCACTCCGCATCTGCTCAGGGAGCCAGATTGGGGTGCGCAGAAAATCTTGATCTCTTTTTCTTCAAACAGAGTGATGATTTCCCGTGGTCCCGTTATTCATATCCGGCATGGTTTCCTGCGGTGCAGAGGAGGGAGGAGTGTCGCCTCTTTCTCCAGCCAATGATTAGGCCGGTCATCAACAAACGCCGCTGTCAGATGAAGATGGAGGTTCCGTCCTGTTCCTGCGGGGCTTCCAAAGAAGTATGATCAATGCCTGAAGCAGAAGGGAGGCCATGTTAAAAATGAAGATTGCAGGAAAGGAGCCGGGCAGGAGAAGCGTCACAAGGATGTTGAACAGGCTTCCGCAGAATAGAAGCCTGCCGCCCAGGCGCTGAACACTTACCCATGCTCCATCACTACTGAAGGCGTAAGGGGTGCGTATTCCGAACCATTTGTTGGGAGTTATCTTGGGACAAACGTTGGCCAGGAGCAGAAGAAATATGTTCATACTTATGAAGATGACTTTGGCCGTGTCTCCCAGGCTGACCGTATTTGTCAGGCTTGTCTTTTGAATGGCCAGGCAAAGATAGGAAAACAGTCCGACCAGGAAGAATTCCGCGTACGTGGCTATCCTCGCACCAATCTGCCTGTTATTTTCATTCCTGCTGAAATGAATGGGCAAAAGGATGATCAGACGGAGAATCTTCCCGATGAGGAAGCCGAGGATTCCCAGGCCAATGAGTCCCAGAAGGGCGTCCATGCCGTCCTTGTCCTCAAAACGGGTGGGAATGCCGTATTCATTGAAATGGACGGCGACGCGGGCGGGCAGCCGTGACGATACGGCTGCATAGTAAGTCAGCATGGGAAACAGGGCTATGACAAGTTCGTTGAAAATTGGCCCGATCCACCAGGATGGGGAAGATTGAGCAGAGGGCGAGGCTGGCTGCATGGCGTTTAATGATTGGGCTGGGTTCCGATGATTTTGTTCCATTTTCCGGAGGATGTTTCGCGGGCCGCCTTGAAATTGCCTATCCAGACCAGTATTTCTTGGAGAACGCTCAGGTTGACATCGTAAAAGATGAATTTGCCTTCCCTGTGGTCGCGGACGAGGTCGGCTTCTTTTAAAACAGACAGGTGGCGGGAGATAGCGGCTCCGGTAATACTGAAATGTTCCGCGATTTCTCCGGCCGGCATGGCGCCGTTTTTAAGTATTTCCAGAATTTCACGGCGCGTGGGGTCAGCCAGGGCTCTGAGCGTAGGTTGCAGGGAAGAGGGATTATTCATTTTACATTTAACTTTAATGTTAAATGTTTCTAATATGGATTCCCGGCGAGGTCAACAAAAATGAAGAGAAGGAACGAACGGGAACGCTTGTTTACCACGTTACTGCGTGTCGTGATAGCCCCTCTGATGGGATCATTCCTGAAACCGGACTGCCGACGGATTCCAAGGATAAAATAGTCTAAAACTTTCCCGCGCCGCAAACCTTTGCAGCAAACTGAATCATTGTACGGATGGAGAACGTACGTTGTGGGGAGGAGCGTTCGCTGACGCTTTCAGTTTCAGGCCGAATGCTGCAAATGCCCGCTGCGTTCCAAGGGGAGCTTAGGAGACTGCCGCAGGGACCGGAGCGTTCTGTGATTCCCTTTTAACGCGGATTTGAAGGTCCGCCAGAGCGTTCATGTAGTAAATGTACGCGTCAAAGGCGGAGGCATACGGGGTGAAGGAGTTTTCCTTCTGCATGTAATGGAAGTGGTCCGCACTCTGGAGCTTGCGCCAGACGTGGGTGAGGTCCTTGTCATTGGCCGCCTTCACCGGTTTTTCCAGCCGGTAGATTTTGCGGATGGCTTCATCCTGCATGACGTTGCCGTTCCAGTGGGACATGGTTCCGAAGGTGGAGCAGGTCATTTCCTGGGTGCATTCACAGACGGAGACGGGCTTGATTTCCTGCACTACTTCGGACGGGGTCATGAACCGGTTGCCCGCGTCCAGGCAGGCGAGAATCATGGTGCGCCAGAATTCAAAGACGCCCGTAGCGTCGGACTGGCGTTCGCCCAGCGTTTCATAGTCCATGGACAGGGTGGTGACGCTGCCCTGCTGGTGCGTCAGCCAGTCTGCGAAGGTGGTGGGGGAAAGCGGGTATTCCGGCCATTCCGGATCAGTCCGCATGATGGCCAGGTCATTGGAGAGTTCCCGGTTGCGGAAGATGGTAGTGGTGTTGTACACCCACGGAGCCAGAAATACTTCATTGCTGGTGAATCCCTTGAGCATGGCAGGGTTGCCGTCCGCCATGATTCCTTTGAATCCGAGCGTTTCCGCCTGCGCCGCAATGGCGTTGGAGTACAGCATCCCGGTGTTCATCAGCACGTCTGATTCCTGGCGGAAAAGTTTTTTGAGAAGTTCCCGGTGTTCTTCAATCTGTTCCGCGAATTCCTGGGGGGAATAGACGGAGGCCAGGGAGTTGTAGTACGGCATCACCAGAAAGTCCACGCAGCCGGTTTCCGCCAGTTCCTTGAAGGCGGCGATGAGGTCCGGCCTGTGGTACAGGGCCTGTTCCAGAATGACGCCGCTGAGGGCCAGCCCGAAACGGAATTTGCCCTCCGTCAGTTCAATGAGCTGCTTCATCAGCCGGGTGGCCGGGAAATAGCAGCGTTCCGCCACTGTGCTGAGCACGCGGGCATTCAGATCGTCATCTTCATAAAAGGCGTGTTCTCCAATTTTGAAGAAATCGTAATGAATCAGCCGGTTGGGCTGGTGTGCCACGAAAGTGAGGGAAATATTGCTCATTGGAAGGGGGGAGAGGGCTGTGAGTTATCGTGTGGGTTGAAAGGGGAAGTTTTCAGCGGTTCAGCACGTGTTCATAAACCCGGATGACCTTGTCCGCGGCGGCGTCCCAGGTGGAAGCCTTGATGTCTTCCGTGCTCTGTTCCACCACTTTCCGGTACAGCTCCTCATCCGTGCAGAGGTGCACGATGTGTTCCGCCATCTTGTTGACGTCCCAGAAGTCCGCTTTCAGGGCTCCTTTCATGACTTCCGCCACGCCGGATTGTTTGGAGATGACGGCGGGTATGTTGAACTGGGCCGCTTCCAGGGCGGAAAGGCCGAAGGGTTCCGAGACGGACGGCATGCAGTAGATGTCCGTGATGGAGAGCAGGTCATTGACCTTGTCCTTGTTCAGGAATCCGGTGAAGTGGAATTTATCTCCCACCCCCTTGAATGCGCCGGATTCAATCAGCTGGCGGAGTTTTTCCCCGGTACCGGCCATGACGAAGCGTACGTCGTCCGTCTGTTCCAGCACCTTGGCGGCGATTTGCAGGAAGAAGCCCGGGCCTTTCTGGGCCGTGAGGCGCCCCAGGAAGAGCACGAGCTTTTCCGGGAATTTTTTCTTTCCCTTGAACACCTTGACGGGATCCGCTCCGTTGTGGATGGGGAAAATCTTGTGGGGGTCAATGGCATAGTGCCCGCTGGCGATCGTGCCCGTGTATTTGCTGACCGGAATGACGGCGTCCGCCTGTTCCATGCCGAATTTTTCAATGTCGTAAATCCAGCCCCGGGCGTCCGCCCCGGCGCGGTCAAACTGGGAGGCGTGCAGATGAACCACCAGGGGCTTGCCCGTGGCTTTTTTCACTTCCACCCCGGCCAGGTAGGTCATCCAGTCATGGGCATGGATGATGTCAAAATCCTGCTGCATGGCCACTTTCACCGCTATTTTGGAGAACTGGATGACTTTCAGGGCCAGGTCTCCGGCATAGAGGTCTTCCTTGTTCTTGAACAGCTGGAGGTCAGCTTCATGCGTCCTGGAGAAGGTGATGCGGCCTTCCTTGGTGAACTGCACGGTGCCGGATTCCCCTTCCACCGTGGTGTAGGGGTCCAGTTCAATCGGGGCATGCTCCACCAGGGCGAAGCTGTCATAGGAATATTTCTGGTCCACCTGCTCCACTTCCCGGTAGGAGACATTGTTGAGGCCAGTGAGCTGGAACCCGTCGAAAAGGGCGGAGGGATCGGCTTTGGGAACGATCACCCTTAAATTCACTTTTTTTGCCAGCGCCTTGGAAAGGCCAAGGCAGGCAATGCCCAGCCCCCCGTTAACCAGGGGTGGGAATTCCCATCCTAATGTAAGAACTCGGATTGTGCTCATTGGTTGATGTGGGTTGTTGGTGTCGGGAAGGATGCGGCGCCATGCCGTATTGTACACCAAGGCAATAAAACCAGATTTTTCATGTGCGGTCTAGAGTAATATTAGTAATTTTGTCTTAATAATGAAAAGAAAAGCGGTGGTTTAGTTCAATCTTGCGTTCGTCATAAAATTGATTTAATCTGAATCGAACGCTCTGGTACTTTCTTCTGTTTGGCTTCAATGCGCTCCTTTTCCAACATCCCTGAAAAGCGGAAAACGCCCCCTCTCCGGGGGCGGCTCGTTAAATGGGAGTATACGAATGCCGTTTCTAAAATAACTCTCAGCGTGTGCATTGCGGACGCCGGAATTGTCCGCGTGACGTATTTCACCGGACCGGTGCCCGAAGACGAGCCCAGTTATGCCGTGAGTCCCGCGTATGAGGCCCCGGGAGCGGAAATCCGGGAGCATGACGAAGCGGGAGTGCATGTCATTGAAACATCCCTGTTGCGGATACGCATCCGCACGGAGGAGCAAAAGGTGGATTTTTACGATATTGTCACGGATGAGCCCCTGCTGGCGGATGAAGGCGGCTTTGGCCGGGAGTCCAAGGACTGGACGGGGGACGCCCGCGTGTGGATACGGAAAAAACTCCAGGAAACGGAGCACTTCTTCGGCCTGGGGGACAAGCCCTGCGCCCTGAACCTCCGGGGCAAGTATTTTTCCATGTGGGGGGCGGACCATTATGATTTCCATGAGGAGTCAGACCCCCTGTACAAGAGCATCCCGTTCTTCCTGAGCCTCCGGGACGGGAAAGCGTACGGCCTGCTTTTTGACAATACCTGCCGCTCCTACTTCGACTTCGGCGCTACGGATGAAAAGGTGCTGACCTTCGGTTCGTTTGGGGGCCTGATGAATTATTATTTCATTTACGACCGCCGCCCGCTGGACATCGTGGCCGCCTACACCCGCCTTACCGGCACGCCGGAACTGCCGCCGCTGTGGGCGCTGGGCTACCACCAGTCCAAATGGAGCTATTACCCTGACAAGGCGGTGTACAACCTGGTGGAGCGTTTCCGGGACCTGGGCATTCCGTGTGACGCCGTCCATCTGGACCACCATTACATGGAGAAGAAGGAGGGGTTCACGTGGGACAAGTATAATTTTCCGGATGCGGCGGGCATGGTCCGCTCCCTGGAGGAGGACGGGGTGAAGACGGTCCTGATCGTGAATCCCGGCGTGAAGATCAATCCGGCCAGCCCGGTCTGGGCGGAGGGCCTGGAACGTAATTATTTCTGCCGCCGGGCGGAAGGCAGCCTTTTATCGGAGGAAGTCTGGCCCGGACTCTGCAATTTCCCGGATTTCACGGCTCCTGCCGTCCGGAGCTGGTGGGCGGACCTGTTCCGGCATGACCTCCGGGAGGTAGGCGTGCGCGGACTATGGAACGACATGAACGAACCGGTCATTTTTCCGGACCGCACGTTCCCGATGGATACGCGGCATGAATATGACGGCATGCCCTGTTCCCATGAAAAGGCCCATAACATTTACGGGCAGTGCATGGCGGAAGCCTCCTGGCTGGGCATGAAACGCCACGCGCCGGACAGGCGCCCCTTCCTGCTGTCCCGCTCCGGTTTTGCCGGGCTCCAGCGGTTTGCCGCCACCTGGACGGGGGACAACCGTTCCAACTGGGAGCACTTGAAGCTGGCCAACTTCCAGTGCCAGCGGCTTGCCGCCTCCGGCATTTCCTTTGCGGGGGCGGATGCGGGGGGCTTCATGGGCCATCCCACCCCGGAGCTGTTCTGCCGCTGGATGCAGATGGCCGCGTTCCACGGCCTTTTCCGCAATCATTCCTCCGGGGAATTCGGCGGGCAGGAGCCCTGGGTGTTCGGCCAGGAGGTGACTGGATACGTGAAGGCCGCCATTGAAGGGCGGTACCGCCTTCTTCCCTATATCTATACCCAGTTCCGCCGTTATGCGGAAACGGGCATGCCCGTGCTGCGCTCCCTGGCGCTGCAATGCCATGAGAACCGGGATACCTACTGGCGCGGAGCGGAATATTTCTTTGGGGACCATTTGTACGTCGTCCCCATCCATGAGCCGCAGGAAGGAGGGCGTTTCCTGTATATCCCGGAAGGCGTCTGGTATTCCTACCACACGGACAGGCTGATGGAGGAGACCGGAAAGGACGTGTGGGTGAAGTGCCCGCTTTCCTTCCTCCCCGTATACGTCCGCGGCGGGGCGGTAGTGCCTCACTGGCCCGTCCAGCAGCACGCGGGCGAGCTGCCGCGGCCTCCGCTGTCGCTGGACGTCTGGTGGGCTCCGGAGGCGGAAGCGACCTCCCACCTGTATGAAGACGCCGGGGACGGCTACGGGTACAGGAACGGGGAATGCGCCATGCATGAGTTCCTGTACCGCGGCGGCTCAAGCTCCCTGGAACTGGGCTGGAAGTGCGTGGGGGACGCCTGCGCGTTCCATGAGTCCGCGGAAGTGGTCCTGCACGGCCTGCCGGCGGGGATTCCCGTCAGCGCATTGATGGATGGAGTCCCGTGCAGCGGCGTGGCCAGGGATGGCCGGGTATGGAGAATCCCGGTGAGGGCCAAATTTGAGACTCTTTCCGTGAGCTGGGCGGGGGAATAATCCCTTCCGTGTATAGTGCTTACGGAAGCTGGAAACTGTGCCTGACGGTATCCCTCTTTAATTTCAGCTCCCGCCATTCATGCGTCAGGGTGGAGGAGGCCACGACTCCCCCTCCGGTGCATAGCGCCAGCCGCTGTCCCTGCCAGTACAGGGACCGGATACCCACCAGGCAGAAGAAGTCCCCGTCCTCCAGGAATCCGAAGGGGGCACCGAAATGGGCCGGGCAGCGCAGGCGTGAACGCCAGTCGTCCAGTTGGGCCAGCGTCTTTTCCGTGCGGGGCTGGGACCCCAGGGCCGGGGTGGGGTGCAGCAGCCGTATCCAGTGGTCCGGGGGCATGGGGGCGTCCGCTTCCAGGGTGAGGTGCGTGACGAAGTGAATCAGGGTATCCAGGTTCAGCACGCCGCGGGACGTTCTGGTGACGCTGCCGTAGGGGGACAGGCGGGAAAGGATGCTCCCTGCCACGATTTCATGCTCGCGGATTTCCTTGTCGTCATTGATGAACACCCCCTCGTCCTCGGGGCGCGCCGTTCCGGCCAGGGCCATGGTCGCCAGGCGGCGGCCCTGCTGGTGGAACAGGGTTTCCGGAGTGGCTCCGCAGAAGCCTTCCTGCTCCGTCCACCAGGCATAGGGGTAATGAACCGTGGAACCGTTGACGGCCCGCAGGATGAGTTCCCGTGGAACGTGGGGAGCCTGCATTTCTCCGAACTGGGGCGTGGCGGGAACGCTTTTCACCAGCTGCCCGGAAGCGATTTGTTCAATGATTTCCGCAAAAACCTGGGCGTACGCGTCCGGTGACGGTTCCGCCCACCGGATTTCCGGAGCGGGGGGCAGGGCGCCTTCGGGTTCCGGAATGGAGTGGAGGGCGGTGGGTATCTTCCAGGGTTGCGGGTCGTCCAGCCGGAACGTGTTGACGTAAAAGGCGGGACCGGATTCCGGGGGCGCGGCTGATTCCCGGAACGGCCCGGTTCCGAGAAGCAGTCCGCGGGAAGGGTGTCTGATCAGGGCTCCGGAAGTCAGCGTGCTTATGTCCATGCGCAGCCCATCTTAAAATGCCAGGTGGGGGAATTCCAGCTATTTGAATGTTTGTGAAGGGCCGTTTGAAGCCCGCAGGGCGGACGAATCAGCCCCTTACCCTGTGGAAAGGTTGTTGCAAGGGCCGGAATCCCCTTGTTTCCAGCACGGCGGGCCGTTAAGAAAACGGCGCAGTTCCCGTTTGTTTATCATGTCCTCAACCACCCATGGCGCGCCGCACGGGCCTGTGGCTCTCCATAACGGTTAACAGATTTTTTGAAAGAATACGGACTTTCACTCCGCATGATATTCCGTAACGCCGCCATTGCCGGGAACCGCGCGCCATGTCACGCGCCTTCCCTTTTGAATTGACGGGAAAACGCACTCAAGTAAGCTCTAGCGAGCTTCCGCCCATGCAGATGATGACCAGACCAGCACCAGCCGTTTCTTCCGCCGCCGTTCCGGTGAAGACCATGCTGGCGGAGGTTCGCAGGCCGCTGGGGCCTGTATGGTGGTGCGTGTTCCTTGCCAGCGCGTTGCTGGCGGCATGGGGCGTGGGGTGGAGTTCCTGGCGCATCGCCGCGGAGGGCGTGGGGGTGCTGGGGCTGAACAATAACGTGGTGTGGGGGCTGGACATCGTTCACTTCGTCTTCTGGATAGGCCTGGGCCACGCGGGCACCCTGATTTCCGCCGTTCTGCTCCTGACCCGCCAGTCATGGAGAAGCCCTATCGCCCGCGGAGCGGAACAGATGACCCTGTGCGCGGTCATCTGCGCCGCCGTCTTCCCCGTGGTGCACGTGGGGCGCGTCTGGATGGCGTGGATGGCCTCCCCCCTGCCGGAGGTGAGCGGCATCTGGCCGGACATGGCCTCCCCCCTGATGTGGGATGTGATGGCTGTCAGCACGTATTTTCTGCTCTCTGCGTTGTACTGGTACATCGGGCTGATTCCGGATTTCGCCCTGCTGCGAGATTGCTGTACGGGGCGCCTGCGGCGGCGGTACGGCTGGCTGGCGCTGGGCTGGCAGGGAACAGGCCGCCAATGGCGCGCCTATGAGAAGGCCAGCCTCCTTTTTGCGGTCATCCTGACTCCCCTGGTGGTATCCGTCCATTCCGTCGTGAGCTTTGACTTTTCCGTGACGCAGGTGCCGGGCTGGCACCAGAGCATTTTTCCCCCTTATTTCGTGGGCGGGGCCATTTTAAGCGGCATGGCCATGGTCCAGCTGATTTTGCTGGGGGTGCGCCGCCTGATGTCCGGCAGCGGCGTCCGGCAGGCCATCACTCCCGCCATTCTGGATTTGAGTTCCCGGTTTGTCCTGGCCCTGAGCCTGGTGATGGGGGCCATGTACCTGTGGGAGCACATGGCCGTTCTGCTGAATGGCGGCGGTCCGGAGCTGTTCCCGGGCAGGAATCCGGTCAATGCCGTGTTCCTGGCGGCCATGGTCGCCGGGAACGTGCTGCTGCCCCAGCTGTTCTGGTTCCGTTCCCTGCGCACCAGCCGCTGGGTGATTGCCGTCGTGGCCCTGGGCGTGCTGGCGGGCATGTGGATGGAACGCTTCTGGATTGTGGTGAATTCCCTGAAGGCGTCCCTGCTGGCCGCCAACATCGGGGATTATTACCCCAGCCTGACGGATCTGGCGATGATGGCCGGGAGCGCGGGACTGTTCACGGCGCTGTACATGGCGCTGGTGCGCGTGACTCCGTTCTTTTCCCTGTGCGACGTGCGGGAACAGCAGTCCCTGAACAAGGAGGGCGGCGCATGAAGAAGAGGCGCATCACCTCCGGATGGGTGCTTTCATTCCGTTCGGAAGAAGACCTTTACCAGGCCGTCAGAAGGCTGGTGAAGGAGGATGGCGTGCATTGGGAGGTCTGCGCCCCCTATCCCTGCGCCGCCGTGCGGCTTGCCAACCGCCATGCCGGAAGGGCCGTGGGCGCAGGCGTGCGCCTGTGGGCCGTGGCGGGCGCCCTGTGCGGGTTCCTGGCCGTGGCCCTGTGGATTTACTGGACGCAGTTCTGCGCGGACCCCCTGGTGGCCCAGGGCCGGGTGCAGGGCTGGGATAACTGGCCCGCGTACGTTCCGCCCGTGTTTGAAGGTACGCTGCTGGGGGCGGGCCTGCTGACCGCCGCCGGATTCCTGAAAGGGGCCGTTCTCCCCAGGTGGAACGACTGGGCGTTTGAATGTGATTTTTTCAGGACGGACGAACACGGAAACGGTTACTTCATTCTGCTGGAAGGGGGACAAGAAGGAGCCGCCCTGGCCGTGGCCCTGCAGCCGGAGGCTAGCGAACACATCCATGCGGAAGGGGGGCTGTCATGAGAGGCGGCGTGATGGCGGTCGCCGCCCTGGCGGTGCTGGGGGCGGCCTGGTTCCTGGTGCGGGATGACGGCGGCAGGAATCCCGTTCCCCATTTGTTTGACAATATGAATGAGCGTCCGCTGGCGGACGCCCAGCAGGTGCAGGAACCCGTTTTTACCCCCGCAGGCCGTAACGTGCGCCTGACTCCGCCCCGCGCCGTGGCCCGGTCCCTGGGAGGGGCCGGAATGGAACGCGGAGGCGGCCGGGATTCCTTTGCCGCGGACGGTTCCTATTTTTCTTCAGGCCGCATGCAGGGCGGGGAGGAGGATTCCATGCCTCTGGAGCTGGGCGGCGTTTCCCGCAGCCGTGACGTGCTGGCGGAAGGCCGCGCGCTGTATCTGGCGCACTGCGCCGTCTGCCACGGAGCAGACGGCCGCGGCCGCGGCGGCATGGCGGCCTATGACACCTACCCCCAGATAGGCTCCTTCCGGGATGAAAAGTACGCCGCCTACTCCCCCGGAAAGATGTTCCGGAGCATCCGGCTGGGGCAGGGGAACATGCCCGCGTTCGGGAACATTCTTCCGGCACGGGAAATCTGGTGCCTGGTGGCGTTCATCCGCCAGCTTCAGGCGCTGCCGGGTTCCCCGGAGGAGCAGGCCTTCATGAAACAGGAGAAACACCGTCCATGAACAGAAATACATCGTCAACCGGAAGGGAGCACCGGGACAGGCCGGGATTCGGCTGGGCCGGGCGTTCCGCCGCCCTCGCCCTGTGGATCATCTCCGTCCTGCTCTGGTGCGTGCTGATGCGCCAGTCCTTTACGGCCATGCCGTGGGATGACATGACGGTGGCCGGGGAACGGCTCCAGGAATTGAGGCGGCCGTTTGCCGTCGCCGGAATGGCCGTGGGCATGCTGGGAACCGGCGTGTGCCTGGGAACCCTGTTCTGGCTCTGCCTGTCTTCCGTGACGGGAGCCCGCTGGGGCATTGAGCTGAGGCGCGTGCTGGCGGCGGGATGCTGGGGGTTCCTGCCGGGCGTTCTGGTGCTGGCGGGTACGGCCGGCTGCCTGACCACCGTGATTTTTCCGGAAGCGGCCCGGTACTGGGGCGTTGCGGATATTTCCCTTCCCGGCGTCAGGGCCTTCGGCGTGCTGGATTTGACGGATGCCGCGTGGTGGAACCCGGCGTGGCTGTATGTGCGCATGGGCATCATGGTGGTCCTGGCCTGGAGCATGGCCCAGGTGTGGGCCGTCCTGTCCGCGGAAAAGGAGGTCTGGCAGCCCTCCTTCCACAGGGGAGCGGCGGCGTTCTGCATGATTGCCGCCGTCATGGTGCTGGGCGTGCTGGGCTTTGACTTGCTGGGGGGCACCGGGAAGCCCGTTCTTTCCATGTTCCCCGTGTACATGATTGCTTACGCCCTGCTGGTTTCCCTGGCATTTGCCGTGCTGGCCGCCGCCGGCCTGAGGAAGCTGGCCGGGGGCAAAGGGCTGCCCTGGCCCCACCTGGGGGGCATGCTGGCTGCCGTGGTGCTGGTGAAGGCGTATATCACGTACTCCCAGTACATGATTACCTGGTATGCCTCCATTCCTGATGAAATGTCCTTTTATGACGCCGCATCCTCCGGCTGGTCCGGACTCCTGTCCGCGGGGCTGGGGCTGGAGCTGCTGCTGCCCTTCCTGGTCCTGCTCTTTCCCGCGTTGAGGCGCCGCCCGTCTGCGCTGGCCGCCGTCAGCGCCAGCATGCTGCTTGGCTCCCTGCTGGAAGCGTGCTGGATGTTCGGCCCCGGGCTGGGGCTGCCGCCGGATGCGTGGGGAACGTGGGTCCCCCTGGTTCTGCTCCTGGGGGTGATGGGCGCCATCTGCTGTTTTTCCTTCCTGGGGGCCTTGAGCGTCCGCAGGGTATTTCCCGAATCATGATGAACCTTTCCGCCTCCGTTTCCTCCCTGTTCCGCCGCCGTCCGGACGAGTGGCTGCCGCTTTTCTGGCTGGCGGCGGCCTGCGTGCTAGGGCTGGTGTGGTCCCTGGTCCATGCCTCCGGGCTGGTGGCGGGGGCTCCGCTCCCCTGGTCGGCGGGGCGCCTCATGTTCGCCTTTTACGGCGTCCTGGTGTATGGCTGGGCTTTCCCCTGCCTGTTCTCCTGCATGACGGGAACCGGGGGGCGATGGCTGAAACCCGCGGAATGGCTCTGGCATGCCTGCGTCCTTCTGGGGCTGGGGACGATAGCTGCGGGTGACGGAAGCGGCCTGCTCCTGATGCCTTTTGACTGGTGGGTTTGCCCGGTTTTTGCCCTTCTTTCCGCCGTGATGGCGTGCGCTGCGTGGTTCAAGCCCTCTCCCTGGTCCGTGCGTCTGCTGTTCAGTTCTTCCGCAGTGGGCGCGGCGGCCGCTCTCCTGGCTCTGGGGCATACGCAGGCTTTGTCCATGAACGGCTTGCTGGACGCCTCCTCCCTGGGAGGCTCCCTGTCCTGCGGGCTGATGTTTGCCGCCCTGGGGGCGGCGGCCCTCCGCCTGGATGCGGCGCATGGCCGGATGTTCGGAATCCTGTCCGTCTGGGCGGCCGTGGTGCTGCTGGCGGCTCCGGTGATTGGCGGCCTGGCGGGGCTCCGCGGTTTTCCCGTGCCGTGGGCGCTGGTGGAGGCCGGAGCGGTCTGGGCCTGGTGCGCCGCTCTCCCCGCCGTGCTGATGGTTGTACTATTCTGGATGAAATCCGGTCCGGAACCGGGAATGTGGCTGAAATCCGGCTGCTCCGCGCTCGCGTTGCTGGCGGCGTGGAACGTTCTCTCTGGTTCCTGCCTGGAACTGATGCAGTTTTCCCTGTGCGTGTGGCATGAGGCGGAATTATGGGTGCTGCTGGCCGCCGCGGTGCTGATGATGGCCGGGAGGAAGAGCCCCGCACGGTTTCCCGTGGCGTGGTGGCTGTTTTCCGCGGGCGTCTGCGGCGTGCTGCTGGCTTATGCCGTGGGCGTGGTCGCCGCGATGGATGTTCAGGCCTTTCCCGTAGCCCGGCGCGCGGAATTGATGAGCGGCTGGGTGGGCATGGCTGCCTGCGTCCATGCCGCCGCCATGGCCCTGTGCCTGGCGGGCAGCCTCTGCCTGTGGCGTCCGGCGCGGGCGGAGGCCGGAGCGCCGGAAACGGAAACTCCGGTTCCCGGACGTCTTTTTTCCGTCTTTACCGTTCCTGCGGCGCTTGTTCTGGTGACGGCCGCCGTCGTGCTGCTGCATGCCCCGGCTCCGGATTCCCTGGAGGTGAGGCGTCCCGCCCAGGATGCGGAAGGAGCCCGGATTTATGCCGCGGAGGGGTGCGCCCTGTGCCATACGCAGATGATCCGGCGTTCCATGTCCGGCAGGGACTGGCAGACGGCGATTGACCGCGGGACGGACCCGGATTTTCCCTACCGCGTCAGTGAACCGGAAGACATGGATGCCGAGTTCAACAGGGAAGGGGCCCCGCAGGCGGGCGTGGCGGCCATAGGCCCGGACCTGAGCAATGCGGCGGAATACGCCGCCGGAAGGCTGGAATATGAAGACGCCGTGTCCGGCGGCACGCTCCGGGCCGCGCAGGTCCGGGAATGGCTGGCCCTGCATCTTTACAACCCGCGGGAGACGCAGTTCAAAAAGCCCTGGACCGTGTGCCCCGCCATGCCCGGATTATTTGAGGAACGCCCGGTAGAGGGGAACGCACCATCCACAAACGCCCTGCCTGTCCGGATGGAGCAGGGCCGGGAGCTGGTTCCGTCCCGCCGGGGGGAGCGCCTGCTGAACTACCTGGCTTCCCTCCGGAGGGTGGAGCCCTCCGTGAAGCGTGACCGGATCCATTCCCTCCCGGCCTTGTCCCATATTCATCCGGATTATGCCGCCCATCCTCCCGCCGTGGACATGGAATGCCTGAAAAAGGCCCGCGCCGCCGCCGTGATGGAAAAGGGCAGGGGCGTATACCTTTCCAAATGCGCCATCTGCCACGGCAACGGCGGCATGGGGGACAAGGTGACCTATCCGCCCCTGGCCGGGTCCGAATGGCTGAAGGAAAAGCCTGACGCGGAAATCGTGAAGATCATCCTCCAGGGGCTGACCGGACCAATAACGGTGAACGGGAAGGAATGGGATTCCACCATGCTGCCGCCCGGCGTTACGGATTCCCGTGACCTGGCGAACCTGCTCACGTTCCTTCGCCGCCAGTTCGGCGGCGTGGAAAAGGCGGCCTATACGCCGGAACAGATGGACGCCATCCGCCGGGAGCTGTAACGGCGCGCGGCATTGTTTTTTCCTCCCCCCGTTTCAAGCGGGGCAGAGGGGCGGCCGTGGAAAAATCCCACGCTTTACACTTCTTGAATGCGCGGCGGGAATAGAAGCAAATGCCATTCTATGAATTTGGAAAATACGTCCGCCATT
Organism: Akkermansia muciniphila; assembly: GCF_002884975.1. NCBI lineage: Bacteria > Pseudomonadati > Verrucomicrobiota > Verrucomicrobiia > Verrucomicrobiales > Akkermansiaceae > Akkermansia > Akkermansia muciniphila. The sequence continues at coordinate 600,267 of NZ_PJKB01000001.1, forward strand.
GCTCCGGACAAAAACGTTGTTATCGGAACCTTCCCCCGCCGCTTTGTCTTCCCGGAAATCCCGGGAAGCGGCGCCTGAACGGACCGTTCCGCCGGAACCCTACGAACTGACGGAAAAGGGGAGCGTCTGAATGAAAAGAGTTTCCGTGACGGACTGACGCCGTTTCCCAGGAAACATGACGGGGCTGCCGCGCCATATCCAAGTGCGGCAGCCCTTTTATTTAAATAGTTCCGGCTTACAGGACGAGCATGTCCCGGTCGTCAAATTCATCGTTCGGTCCCCAGGCAACCTCCCAGTAATAGCCGTCCGGGTCCGTAAAATAGCCATGGAAGCCGCCCCAGAAAACATCCTGGGGTTCCTTGACGATTCTGGCTCCCGCATTCCGCGCCAGTTCAATGACTTCAACTACCTCCTCCTTCGTTTTTGCATTATAGGCAAGCGTAATTCCTCCGAACCCGGCGCCGATGGGCGGAGGATTCTCTCCGTTGATGTCCTTTGCCAGCAAATCCAGCGGATACAGCTCCAGTTTGGTGCCGGGAGTGCTGAAAAAGACGACGTCCGGGTGGTCGCCCGTCTCATCCGTTTTAAAACCGAGTCCGTCACGGTAAAATTGCAGCGCTTTCTTCATGTCCCTGACTCCAAGGCAGACGATGTTCATTCTGTTCATGTTCTTCTTCATGGGATGGTATTTGAAATGTTTGATGGGGGATGGCCCGGATATCGGTTCCTTTGCAAAAAAGGGCTGCCCCCCGCACCATGTACCGGGAAGGCAGCCATATGAGAAAGTGGCGGGGAAAAAGGTCAGCTCAGGGCTTCCACCAGCTTGTCGCCATAGGCGGAGCAGGAAAGCTCCGTGGAGCCGGGAATCATTTCCGCGAGGTCAAACGTGACTGTTTTTGCGGCAATCACCCGGTCAATGGCCTGGATCAGCAGGTCCGCCGCTTCCGTCCAGCCCATGTAGCGCAGCATCATTTCCGCGGACAGGATGACGGAACTGGGATTGGCTTTGTCCAGTCCGGCCAGTTTGGGCCCGGTGCCGTGCGTGGCTTCAAAAATGGAATGGCCCGTCAGGTAATTGATGTTGCCGCCGGGGGCGATGCCGATGCCGCCTACCTGCGCCGCCAGGGCGTCGGAAATATAATCCCCGTTCAGGTTCAGCGTGGCGACCACGTCAAAGTTTTCCGGATGCAGCAGGATTTCCTGAAGGAAGGCGTCTGCAATGCAATCCTTGATCACGATTCCGTTGGGGAGCTTCAGCCAGGGGCCGTCTCCGATGGGCTGGGCTCCGTATTCCCGGCGCGCGACGTCGTACCCCCAGTCGCGGAAGCCGCCTTCCGTGAACTTCATGATATTGCCCTTGTGCACCAGCGTGACGCTCTTGCGCCCGTTTTCCACGGCGTAATCAATGGCGGCGCGCACCAGGCGCTCCGTGCCTTCACGGGAAACGGGCTTGATGCCGAAGCCGGAGCTCTCCGGGAAGCGCACCTTCTTCATGCGCTCCGGGAAGATGCGGTTCATGGTGTCGAAAAACAGTTGGGCGTCCTCCGACCCTTCCTTGAATTCGATTCCGGCGTAAATGTCCTCCGTATTTTCCCGGAAAACGACCATGTCCACTTTTTCCGGGGCCTTCACGGGAGTTTCAATGCCGTTGAAATAGCGCACCGGGCGCAGGCAGACGAACAGGTCCAGATCCTGCCGCAGCGTGACGTTCAGGCTGCGGATGCCGCCGCCCACCGGGGTGGTGAGGGGGCCCTTGATGCCGACCAGGTACGTGCGGAAGGCTTCCACCGTCTCATTCGGGAGCCAGGTTCCCAGGTTGTCAAAGGACTTTTGCCCGGCAAAAACTTCATACCAGGCAATGGAGCGCTTGCCCTGGTATGCCTTCTTCACGGCCGCGTCAATCACCCGGGAAGCCGCCGCCCAGATTTCAGGCCCGGTTCCGTCACCGATGATGAAGGGAATGACGGGCCTGTCCGGAACGCAAAGCCTGCCGTTCTGCATGGTGACGGCTGCGCCGTCCGTGGGAGGGGTGAATGTTAAATTGGCCATGACGTGCGTTCCTTTATAGGACCCAGCGCGTTTTGGCAAGATAAAAGAACGGCAGGGAACGCCGCGTACTTCTGCGGCAACTGAACCGGGAGACGGCCGCGGGGCGTGCCTCTTTTAAAAAATATCCGCCGCCCCTCACGCTGGTTTTAGGTGACACAGGGGCTTGCCGGGCTCCATGAGCGTACAATCAGAACCAGCGGTCTTTTCCGGGCTGTTCTTCCGGCTGCCGGGCTTCCTCACGGAGGCGGCGCATGAAATTTTCTTCCGCCTGGCGTTTTAAATCGCTCTCCATGATGTGCTTCCGGGCGCTTTCATTCAACTGGTTGACGGCGATGGCGGAGTCCTCAGGGGTCAGCCTGTTCCAGATTCCGGCATCATCCTTTACAACGCGGAGTGTGCCTTCCACCATCTCGCATGAAATCAGTTTTCCGTGAAGCCCTTCCGCGGTAATGGGGCCTTTGTTCTCCGCGGGAATGATGATCCGGAGCGGCTCGGGCCCCTCCAGGTCGATGCCCCCGTGGGCGCGGTAGGCCGCTTTCAGGACCAGCGTCTTTTTACTCCACCACCACGTGGTGGAATAGCGGTATTCATACTCGAACGTCCGTTCCACGGTCACCAGGTTGGCTACTTTTTCATCCTTCTGCACGATCAGGGCCACGCCGCCGTGGTCGGAGGAAAACCCCTTGTTGATCAGGGTGAGGCCTACCTCCCTGCCTGCTTCAATCAATTTTTCCGCCACCTCCATCGGTTTTTCCACCGGAGCCGTAAGGCAGGACCGCACGCCCCAGAACAGCACGGCCAGCGCCCCGATCAGGACGGCGCCTTTAACCAGAACGACGACAGCAGGGGAATGCAGGAAGGAGGATGGGGGGGTATCACTCATGAAACGTTGTACGGGACGGGAACTCAGGGTTCCGGGTCTTCATGGGAGCCATCCTTTTTGATAGGAGGCAGGAACATGGCCAGGAACGCAAAGGCGATGACGGTCAGGTCGTCTATCTGGCCTACTCCGGGAATGAAATCCGGAATCAGGTCAATGGGGGAAAAGGCGTAGAGCGCCGTCAGGATGAGGAGAACAAGCTTGCGTTTGGTGAAAAGGCGCGGTTCTCCTTCCCGGCTGCGGAAATAATTGATGGCTCTGGCCAGGAATTGCTGCTTGGGGCCGTGGGGCGGAATAGGAAGCTTGCTGCTCATGGGGGGCTGGAAGGGTGACATAAAAATTATCTCATGCGCCCCCGGCTGCGTCCAGAGCAATTCCCGGATGCCGCTGGGTGTATGTTTCCTGTCGTTTCAAAGAGAGCGGAATGTTTACGGTAATTACGTTAGACAGGAGAAACGTCTTTCCCGGATATCCCTTCATGACATTTAAACCGGCAGGGGGGGAAAGAGAATCAGGAGCCAATAAATGCTGAAAGGAAGGAGCGGTATGGCGTGCCGACAAGGGAACGCGGCAGGGAAAGAGAGGGCTCCTGGGGAATTGCTTCCGTTTCTCCGAATCTTGTTGCACTCCCTTTTGAGATGTGCTGGAATCGTCTGATGAACAAGTGGTTTTTGTTTTCTCTGTGCATGTTGTTCGGTGCAGTGCTTTCACCTTTGCTGGCAGGTGAAGCCGAGAGTTCTCCCCCTGACAGCGGCAGGGAGCAGGTTGATTCTTCCGTCTGGATCAATGGTGAATCACTCCATTTGGCTCCCGTTTATTTTACAGGAGTCATGCACAAGCGGAGCAGGTGGGAAATTGATATTATTTCCCTTAACAGTCATGAACTGCCGGAACCGATGACCGTGGCTTTGGAAAAGAAGCCTGCGGGGTTCACGTCTTTTGCAGGAGGCACGCCCTGCTGCGGGATTATTCCCCTCCTGATCCCCTCCGGAGCGGAAGAAGAACCCCGGCGGTGGCGTGATGCGGGAGCTTATCCCTCTCTGGTGAAGGAAAACACCCCTCAGGCTCTTTCCCTTTTGCAGGAATCCGTTTTACAAAGCTACCAGCATCAAATTATTAAATCCGTAAAAATGTCCATCGGCATTCTTGAACGGATGACGGATGAAAAACAGGCGCTGGCGCTGGAAAAGAGCTGGGCTTATGAAATCATGGATTATACTTTCTGGATATTGCTGGAAGGAAGCGTTCCCGTTGATGCAAGAATGGCTTATGTCCAACGTAATCCGGATGTCCTGAGGCAATCGCAGAAGGAGTCGGATACCTATTGTGAAAGGGTTCGCATTCTCCGGAGCAAGCCGTGGAGCGGCAAATTGCGCCTGTTGCAGGATAAAAAGGAGAATCTTCCGGCGGGGACTCCCAGTTGCCTTAATCCCTAATTATTTTGTTCATGAACCACGGAAACATTGAATTCAGGAAAGTAAGCGGCTTTAAGCGGGGAACGTTGTTTGAATTACTGTCGGACGCCTATTCCTTTGACGGGAGGTGGGAAGATTGTTGCGGCGCAGACTGGAAGGAGTTTGATGATTTTTTCTTTGATAACCCGCAGATTGCGGACCGATACGGTTTTATAACCGTCTTGAATGGCAAGGCCGTCGGGCTGGCGTCGTGGGACCCGAGGAAGATGCCCGAATATGTGGAGATAGGCCACAATTGCATCATATCATCCCACAAGGGCAATGGTTACGGCGCGGTTCAGCTCCGGGAAGCGCTCCGTAGAATAGCCGGGCAGGATGCGGGGAAAATAGTCGTCACCACGAATGCCCGGATGCTTCCCGCCCGGCGGATGTATGAAAGCGTGGGTTTCAAGGTTTGCGGGAAAAGGAGGAACGAAAGCCATACCGCCTTTTTCGGGGACTACATTGATTATGAAATGATGCTGCCCTAAGGACGTTTGTACGGAACTGCCAGCCAAACGGATTCCGGGGCTGAATGGTTCCGCGGAGGATGAAACAGGGCGGTTTTTCCCTTGATTCGCCGCCATTTCCGGGAACGGGACCGTCCTGCTCCCGCAAACATGAAGGCGGCATTGACACGGCGGAGGGCGCGGGGTACTCTCCTGCCGCATATAATGATCAGTTTTACGAATATCAGCGGGGCCGAGGAGATTGGGGCCAATTGCTATTTGCTTGAGATGGACGGCACCCGGATCATCCTTGACAGCGGGATGCACCCCAAGAGGGAGGGGCTGGCGGCCATGCCGGATTTTGATTCCATGGAGCCCAATTCCGTGGAAGCCGTTTTTTTAAGCCATTCCCACCTGGACCACCTGGGAACGCTGCCCGTGCTTCAGGAGAAGCAGCCCGCGGCGGATGTGTTCATGACGCCCGCCGCCGCCGCCCTGTCTGAAGTGATGCTGCACAATTCCGTGAATGTGATGAGCTCCAAGAGGCTGGACCTGGGCATTGTGGAGTATCCCTTTTTCACCCATAACGACCTGGACAGGCTGAGCGACGCCTGGCATGCCAAGTCCTGCAACGAGGTGTTCCGCGTAGGGTTCCGCCAGAACGTGCTGGCTACGTTTTATGACGCCGGGCACATTCTGGGTTCCGCAGGCGTGATGCTGGAGGGCGAGAGCGGCCACACCGTGTTTTATACGGGGGATGTGCAGTTTGAGGACCAGAGCATGATTCCCGGCGCGGATTTTCCGGAGTCAGGCGTTGATACGCTGATTATGGAGTGCACGCGCGGCGGCTTCCAGCGCAGCGCCCATTATTCCCGCCCGGAGGAGATGGTGCGGTTCGGCAAGGCGATCGCGGAGACGCTGGAACGCGGCGGCGCGGTACTGATTCCGGTATTCGCCATCGGCAAGAGCCAGGAGATGCTGTTTAATATCCACCGTTTCAAGCAGCAGGGGGTGATTCCCGCCAATACGCCCGTGTACTTCGGCGGGTTGAGCGCCAAGGTTTCCCTGCTTTACGACCGTTTTGCCGGGCTGACCCGCAGGCATGACCATGAGTTCAAGCTGAAGGAGGAGATCAAGACCGTGCCCCTGCCGCGCAAGGGAAAGGCGCCCCTGGTATGTTCCCCCGGTAATATTTACGTGGTTTCCAGCGGCATGATGACGGAGAACACGCTCTCCAACGTGATGGCGGAGCAGGTTCTTCCGCATGAGAAAAACGCCATTCTTTTTGTGGGGTATGCGGATCCGGATTCCCCGGCGGGCCAGTTGAGGGCCGCTCCGGCGGGGGAACTGGTGAAGATGCGTCCCAAAGGCCAGCCGGTGCGCCGCAACTGTACCGTGGATTGTTTTGACTTTTCCGGGCACGCCACCCGTGACGCCCTGGTCAATTATGCCGTGAAGCTGAATCCCAGGCAGGTGGTTCTGGTGCATGGTGATCCGGACGCCGTGGAGTGGATGCATGATACGCTTTCCGCCAAGATGCCGGATTCCACTATCATCGCGCCCGTGCCGGGACAGCGCTACACGTTTGAGTCATGAGTTTTACCGGAGAGAGAAAGGGCCGTCTGATCGTCTTTGAAGGCATTGACGGCACCGGAAAGTCCACCCACATCGGCCAGTTGCGGAAGCATCTGGAGGGGAAGGGGCTGGAAGTGGTGCAGAGCTTTGAGCCCACCCGCGGGCAGTGGGGCCGTATGCTCCGGGATTCCGCCGTGACGGGCCGCCTTTCCGTGGAGGAGGAGGTAGACCTGTTCCTGAAAGACAGGCGGGAGCATGTGGAGACGCTGATCGCCCCTGCGCTGGCGCGCGGCGCGTGGGTCCTGCTGGACCGCTATTATCTTTCCATGATGGCCTACCAGGGCGCGCGGGGGGTGGATACTTCCGTCATCCGCGCCGCCAATGAAGAGTTTGCCCCGGTGCCGGACGCCGTGGTCTGGCTGGATATTCCCGTTTCCGTGGCGCTGGAGCGCATCGGGAGCCGTGGGGAACGCGACGCTTTTGAAACGGAGGCGGGCCTGGCGGCCTGCCGCAATGTATTCGCCTCCATCCATGAACCCTGGATGCTCCGCGTGGACGCGGACGCCGGGAAGGAGGAAGTGGCGGCAAGAGTACGGAAGGCCCTTTCCGGGCATTTTCCCGAAGTGACAGGTGAGTAGGTTTATTCCACTGGCCGGAGGCCGGGAGTTTTCCTTTAATATTTAATCCCTGGTATTTGGCCGCTGCGCCGCAGGCGCATAAACCGTCGGGTCCGGGATTCCCGCTTCCCGGAAGGCTTCCCGGCGTTCCATGCAGGTGGAGCAGGCGCCGCAGTGGACGGGGCCGCCCTTGTAGCAGGAGTAGGTGCGGGAGAAGTCTACGCCCAGTTCACGGCCCATGGCGGCGATGCCCCCCTTGGACGTGTGGATGAAGGGCCGCAGGATGCCCAGCCCGGCATAGGTCCCCAGGCGGACGGCCTCCGTCATGGCGGCCATGAATTCCTCCCGGCAGTCCGGATAAATGCTGTGGTCCCCGGAGTGGGCCGCAATGACGAGCTGCTGCGCTCCGCAGCTTTCCGCCACTCCGGCGGCGATGGACAGGAAGATGCCGTTGCGGAAGGGGACGACAGTCTGCTTCATCAGCTCCTCGTCATAGGAGCCGTCCGGGATGTCTTCCGCGCCGGAGAGGAGGGCTGATTTCAAATGGGCGGAGATGGCGGAGATGTCAATCACGCGGTGTTCTATGCCCAGGCTGGCGGCCTGCCAGGCGGCGCATTCCAGCTCCCGTTCCGCGTGGTTGGAGGCGTAGTCAAAGCTGAGGGCCACCCGCACGCGGTGGTTCCGGTGCGCCCAGTGCAGGGCTACGCTGGAGTCCAGCCCTCCGCTGAGCAGCACGGCGGTTTCCGTCTTGTCCATGGCGGTGCGTTAGAGGGGGCGGTTTTCCGGGTTGTGCTCCGCCATGGCGCTGAGCTGGATGCCGCCGCGGGGGGAGAAGCGGCCCTCCACCTTCAGCCACCGGGGGGAGATGGCGGCCACCAGGTCATCCGTGATGCGGTTGACGATCTGTTCATTGAAGGCCGGGTAGTTGCGGTAGGAGGCCAGGTAGTATTTAAGGGATTTGGTTTCCACGCATTTTTCGTCCGGAACGTAGGTGATCACCAGGTGGCAGGAATCCGGCTGCCCGGTGACGGGGCAGAGGGAGGAGAATTCATGCGTGTCCAGCGTGATGGTGTAGGGACGCGTGCCGCGGTTGGGGAAGGATTCCAGCTTGGCGTCGTCAGGGCTGGTGAAGAAGGAGCTTTGTGAGCCGAGTAGAGTCAGAGGTTCGGACATGGATGGTTGATGTTGTGTTGTAGTGGAGATTCAGTTTTCCTGCGCGGCGGCGTCTTTTTCCTGAACGGGTTCCCTGCCGGGGAATTCCTTCACGTACAGGTCCTGCTGGGGGAAGGGGATGGAGATGCCGTGTTCGTTGAACGCATTATAGATGTTTTCCCGCACGGTGGAAAGGCTGGATGCCTTCGTCATGACGGGAACCCATACCCATACGCCCAGGTTGACGGAGCTGTCCCCGAAGCTGTCCAGCACCACGCTGGTTTTCTTCACCTTGGAAAGGAAGGGCAGGGAGGAGAGCGTTTCCAGAATGATGCCGCGCGCACGCTCCACATCCGTTCCGTAGGAGATGCCCACTTCCACCTTGGAGCATTCGAACTTGTGGTTGCGGGTCATGTTGCGGAAGTTCTTGTTGAAGAGCTGGGAGTTCTGGAAGGCGATGATGGAGCCGTCCAGCGTCTCAATCATGGTGGAGCGGTAGCCCAGGGAGGAGACGCGCCCCCGGTAGCCGTCGCATTCAATCATGTCCCCCTGGCGCAGGCGGCCCAGCATCAGGGACAGGCCGCTGATGATGTTTTCAATGGTGTCTTTCAGGGCAAAGCCGATGCCCATGCTCAAGCCGCCCATGACCATCAGCAGCCCGTTGTAGTTGGCGTCCATGATGATGAGGGCCGTGAAGACGAAGAGCCCCCACAGGAACAGGGAGGAGAGGGTGATGAAGGTGGGGATGATGCCCACCTCATAGTCCTCCCCGTAAATTTCATACAGGGTGTTTTTACCGATGAAGATCAGGTAGTTGAGCACGATGGCAATCAGGATGACCGTGATGACGTGGCTCCAGCTGAAGGTGAGCAGGTCCTTGACTTCCGTGGTGGCGAAGATTTTGCTGATGATGAGGTCCCCCATGTCGAAGGTGGCGGCGGGCCAGATGAGGCTGAACAGGATGAGGAAGATGGCCAGGCACGGGAGCACCAGCTTGGAGACGAAGGGGCGGAACCACACGATGTCCTTTTTGTTCCGTTCCTTGCGGTGGTTTTCATAGTGGTGCAGCAGGTCCCACAGCCCCACCAGGAGCAGGATGCTGGTCATGAGCATGATCCACGTCATCAGCACCAGGAAGGCCATGAAGCTGAACCCGGCCCAGCACAGGCCGCTGCCCAGGATGGTGAGCACCAGGGAGATGGTGGCGAAGAAGCGGTCCAGCCGGGGCAGCTTGTGCCTCTGGCGCACCCAGGTCAGCAGGGAAAAGAGGGAGACCAACGTGAACAGGACGGGCATGAAGATGTCCACGATGATGTTGGGGGCCATGAACATGCGCAGCAGCATGAAGAAGCCGCCCAGGAGCAGGTAGGGCATGTAGATGCGTATGCCGGCGTTAATGGTACCGTATTTGAGGCGCGTCACCAGGGAGAACAGGATAGCGCTGACCAGCAGGAGGAATTCCGCGCCCAGGGAGGCCGCGCTTTTCAGCAGGTAGTCCGGCGTGCGCAGGGAGGAGATGACGAGGACCAGCGCCACGATGAGGATGGTGGTGACGTTGGTGAAGGCGTGGCGCTTGTTGACGTGGCCCGTCTTTTCCAGCGTTTTTTTGAAACCGAGAAAGACGATGAAGCGGGAAAGCCAGTAGGAGCAGAAGATGATGCCCAGCAGGATGAAGCCGTAGTGCTTGAGCGTCTGCGGGTCCGACGGGAGCTGGAGCTTGCTGTCCGCGGAGGTTTCCCACGCCGCCATGCACACTTCATAAGTCTTGACCGGCTTCAGGAAGATGTATTTGGCCGCATTGGACGGGGTGTAGAATACCCGGTTGAACAGGGAGGTGAACAGCTTGCCGCTTTCATTGTTCAGGATGTCTATTTTTGCCGTCATGCTGTTGAACAGCTCCTTGAGGTAGCTGATCTGCTCCTTTTCCTTTTGAAGGGCTTCCTCCAGGGAGCGGCAGGTGTACAGGGCTTCATCCCTCTGCACCAGGGACGGTTCCGAGAGGTTGTCCGTATTCACTTCCTCCAGGGATTCCATCAGTTTTTTGATGCGCCCTATTTCCTTGTCCAGCCGCTCTTCCTGCCCCTGGAAGTCCGGCCTCCGGGAGTAGTACTGCTTCACCAGGCTGGTGGCGGCCTTGCAGTAAAAGGCCAGCGTAAAGATTTTCTGGTCGTCCAGCGCGTAGAGCACGGCGGACATTTCATAAACCCTGGTGTCAAAGTAATTGTAGGTGTCGTCCGCCTCCTTCACCAGCGTCTCCCGGATAGCCATCCTCTTCTCTTCATTCTTTTTCAGGATGGCTATTTCATGGCACAGGGCCATGATGACGGTGTCCATTTCCGTATGGTCCGGTTCCGCCGCCTGCGGCTCCGCAGGGGGCGTTTCCCGCGCCTGTTCCGGAACGGCGGGGGGCGCTTCAGCCTGCTGTGCCGCAGCGTGGCCCATGGCCAGGAAACCCGCCAGGAGGAAGGCGGCGCAGCAGCGGAAAAACGTCCGGTAATCAGGGATGCTCATGAACGGTTCCAGTTCTAGGGGCTGGGGGCATTACGGTCAAGGCTATATTCCCCCGCTGCCTGAGACGGCTTTGCGGGGGGAAGGCGCGCGCTTTCCGGCGCCTCGTCCGGCCGCTTTTTCAGGAACCGGCATTCCATGCCCTTATTGATTTCATGATTGATTTTTTAACGGAATATTGGTTAATTTGAAAATAATTCCATGAATTGTATGAAGGAGCCGGAAATTTTAACCATAGACGCCCATTGCCATTTATTCAACCACGAGGTTCTTTCCTGGAGGCTCCTGATGGATTTCATCCTTTCCCGCATGCGTCCACGGGGAACGCGGGCGCGTCTGGAAACGGCGGGAGGCATCAGCGAGTTGAAGAGGATCATCCGTTTTTTCAAGACGGGCTTGATGGATACGGAGAATATTTACGGCAAGCTGCTGGCGGAGGGCGGCTGCAATACCGTCGTGCCGCTGATGTTTGACCTGGATTACTGCATGAAGGGCGCCGGGTGTTCCGATGGACTCCGGCGGCGCAAGGGGTATAAGAAGAATGTAAAAAAAGCGGCGCGGAAGGAATGGGCCGCGCTCCGGAAGGAACTTGATGAGCTGGCGTCCCGCGCCGGGAAGGGGGAGAGAAGGGAGCTGGGGGAGATGAAGCAGGCCCTCCGCCGCCTGTCCAGAAAGACGGAACGGCTTTCCCTGGGAAAACGGGATGCGTTCCGGGCGCAGGAGGAAGAACTGCTCAAACTGGCGGCGGCGCATCCCGGCAGGGTGCTTCCGTTTTACGTGGTGGACCCGCGCCGCCCCGGCAACTGCGTGCACGGTCCGGACGGGACGATGGACGTTTCCCCCCTGACGGACAGGCTGGTTCCAAGGCTGGGCGGGAAGGGCGGTTTTTACGGCTTCAAGCTGTATTGCCCCAACGGCTATTCCCCTACGGACCCGGCGCTGATGGCCCTGTACGAGTATTGCGAACGGCACGGGGCGCCGCTGACGGCCCATTGCTCCGGCGGCGGTTTTGCCAGTTTTTCCCCTTCCATCGCGGTGCACGGCCATGTTTACCGGAATGGAGAGGTTGTTCCGCATGACGGCGTTCTGGAGTTCAGGCACTACCGCCTGACGGACAAGCTCCGGGTGAAGGAGAAGGCGGAACTCCTGAACCATCCCCGGCTGTGGGAGAAGGTAATGGAGGCTTTTCCGCGCCTCCGGCTGAACCTGGCCCACTTTGGCTGCCAGGACGAGGGCACGGAGTGGACGGAACTGATTTACGGCATGATGGAGAAGTTCCCCGGCCTTCATACGGATTTGTCCTGCATTACGGAGGCGTCCAGGCTCAGGGAGATGCGGGAGTACTTCCTCAGGGCTCCGGAACAGGTGCGCCGCAAATTCCTGTTCGGCAGTGATTTTTATCTGAACCTTCTTTTTCTGGACGGGATGAGGGAGTACATGGAGAATTTCCGGAACACGTTCACGGAGCAGGAAAGGCGGGAGCTGATGACGGCCAACCCTTCCGACTTCCTGGGATTGTCCTGACGGAAACAGGAAACGCTCCGGAGGAATGTCCGGAGCGTTTGAAAGAAGGACCGTTCCCGGCGGGAATCAGTTCAGGGAGAACGCACGGATTCTCCGCACGGATTCCTCCCGGCCCAGCAGGGAGAAGACGGAGGAAAGGTCCGGTCCGCCGCTCAGCCCGGTGAGGGCCACGCGGGCGGGGAACATGACGGCTCCCATCTTCACGCCGTTTTCCTTGGCAAAGGCTTTCAGCACGCCAATGAGTTCGTGGCCGTCCCATTCCGGTTCCTGCTCCAGCCTGTCCGCCAGTTTGGAAAGCAGTTCCAGGGCTTCCGGCTGGACCTTGGCAACGGCTTCCGGGTCCATGCTGAGTTCAAAGAAGAAGCGGATTTTGTCCGGCACTTCCGCCAGCGTCTGCACCTTCGTCTGCACGGTGGCGATGGCGTCATCCAGAATGGGGGAGTCCGGCAGCCCGGCGTTCAGGCAGAAGGGCCGCGCCTGGGCCGTGAATTCCTCCGGAGCCAGGGCGATGATGTGCTGCTGGTTGACCCAGCGGCACTTGGTGATGTCAAATTTGGCGGCGGAGTGGTTGACGGCTTCCAGGGAGAAGCGTTCAATGAGCTCCTGCGGGGAGAAGATTTCCGTGTCGTCCTTGGGGGACCAGCCCAGCAGGGCCAGGAAGTTCATCACGCCTTCCGGCAGGAAGCCTTCTTCCGGATATGTGCCCAGGGCCGCGCCCACGTCGCGCTTGGACATCTTGGAACCGTCCTGGTTCAGGATCAGCGGCATGTGGGCGAAGACCGGGGGAGTGACGCCGAAGGCCTCAAACAGCTGGATGTGCTTGGGCGTGTTCATGATGTGGTCTTCCCCGCGGATGACGTGGGTCATCTTCATTTCAATGTCGTCCACCACGTTGACGAAGTGGAAGATGTAGGAGCCGTCCGCCCGGCGGATGGCCATGTCCGGCGTGTTGGAGGCGTCCCGGTAGTCAATGGTGATGTCCCCGCAGATCAGGTCATGGAAGGTGACGGGCTTGGAGCGGTCAAAGCGGAAGCGCCAGGCGCCGTCGTCCTCGTACACGCGTCCGGCGTCCTGGAGCTTCTTGAAATAGGCGTCGTAAATATCATTGCGCTGGCTTTGGAAGTAGGGGCCGCAGTCGCCGCCCTTCATGGGGCCTTCATCCCAGTCCAGCCCCAGCCATTCCATGCCGGTGAAGATTGCGCGGGTGGCTTCCTCCGTGTTGCGGGCGTTGTCCGTATCCTCAATGCGAAGGATGAAGGTGCCGCCCGTCTTGCGGGCGAACAGCCAGTTGAACAGGGCGGTGCGTGCGCCGCCGATGTGGAGGTAGCCCGTGGGGGAAGGTGCGAATCTTGTTCTGACGTGACTCATGATGGGTAAGAGAGTAAGGGCCTGCCTGCCCGCGTCAAGCAGATACAGGGGGTGCATGCCAAAAAGGGCGGCGCTGCGGCGGGGAGGGGGACAGGCGTTTTTTACGGGTGTTGTCGGCCTTGCGGCTTGCCTGGAAGGGGTTTTTAGGGTTCATTTAACGCCGTGTTCTTTTTAAAGCACATATTCCGTCTGCGGGAGAAGTGGCAGATTGAGCGGGAGGACGAGGAAAAGCCCTTTCTGGAGCATCTGGACGACCTGCGCACCATGCTGCTGAGGATGGCCCTGTGCCTGACCGTCAGCACGATTCTGTGCGCCGGGTTCGCGTCCAATCTGATGGACATCCTGAGGCGCCCCGTCAACCAGGTGTGGGACATGTTTGAGGAATCCCACCTGCCCGCGGGAATCGGGCTGGACGCCTGGGGAAAGGCCAAGGAAACGGCCACGGCCATGATGAGCCTGGACGGCGCCCAGCGGAAGCTGCTTCTCCGGCAGATTTCCCCGTCCCTGGCGGACTTGACGGAGGCGGCCCTGGTGCTCCGCGGAGCGGAGTCCCTGCCGGAGGACAGGAAGGAGATTTTCATCAGGGAGGGAAGCCCCAGCTCCACGGTGCGGGAACTGGCGGAATCCCTGTTTGCCAAGGAGGCCATTCTGACGGACGGCACGGGACGGGGGGCCCTCAAGATGATGAGCGCGTTCCAGCCCGGGGAGGCGTTCATGCTGACCATCAAGCTTTCCCTGTATGCCGGGGTGGTGATCTCCTTTCCCCTGTTGCTGTACTTCCTGCTCCAGTTCATTATTCCGGGGCTGCTGGAGCATGAGCGCAAGCTGCTGTACAAGTGCATGGCGGTCGGCTTCGGCCTGTTCCTGGCCGGAACGCTGTTCTGCTACTTCATCGTGCTCCCCAGGGTGCTCACCTTCTTTTACACGTATTCCCTGGAATTCGGCATTTCCAATGAATGGCGCATCGGCTATTACCTGTCCTTCGCCACGCAGATGATCCTGATGTTCGGCCTGGCGTTTGAACTGCCCGTGGTGGTGATGCCCTTCGTCAAGCTGGGCGTGCTGACCTATGACATGATGAAGGCCACGCGCCGCTACGCCATTGTGGCGATCGCCATCCTGGCCGCGGTCATCACCCCTACGCCGGACGTAGCCACCATGATGCTGATGGCCGTCCCCATGTACGCGCTGTATGAAATATGCATCATCCTGGCCTGGATGCATGAGCGCAAGGAGGCCGCCCGTGCCCGGGAGGAAGTAGCCCGGTTTGAAGAAGACTTCAACAACGACAATTCTCCCTACAACCACTAAAACACACATCCAACTGACACCATAACATGAATCTCCTGGACATCATCATCCTGGGCATTGTGGAAGGCCTGACCGAGTACCTGCCGGTCAGCTCCACCGGGCACCTTCTCCTGACGGAATCCCTGCTGAACATGTCCCAGAGCAAGGAGGCCCTGGACGCCCTGGCCGTCTGCATCCAGGGCGGGGCCATCCTGGCGGTGCTGAGCCTGTATTTCCCCCGGGTGAAGGCCATGGCGCAGGGCTTGCGCGGCAATAATCCCGCCGGGCTGAAGCTGCTGGTGAACCTCATTCTGGCCTTTCTCCCCGCCGCCGTGGTGGGCCTGTGCTGCGCCTCCCTGATCAAGGAGTACCTGTTCAATACGTACACGGTGGCCTATTCCTGGATTGTGGGCGGCGGCGTGATTCTGGCGTACTGCGCCTGGCGCGCCAGGCAGGGACGTTCCAATGAGGGGAACTCCGGTGCCTCCATTGAAAGCCTGACCCCGGCCAAGGCCCTGACGGTGGGCGCGCTCCAGTGCGTGGCCATGGTTCCCGGCACCAGCCGGAGCCTGATGACCATGCTGGGAGGCATGTTCGTGGGGCTTAGCGTGGAAGCCGCCGTGGAATTCAGCTTCCTGCTGGGCCTGATTACCCTGGGCGCGGCCACGGCGCATGATGCGTACAAGGATGGGGCGCTGATGCTGGAAGCCTTCGGGTGGGAAGCCCTGGCCGTGGGAACGGTCGTGAGCTGGCTGTCCGCATGGCTGGCTGTAAAATGGATGGTCTCCTACCTCCAAAAGCACAGTTTTGCCGTATTCGGCTGGTACCGCATCGCCATCGGCATCGTGACCCTGGTTCTGCTGGGAGCGGGGTTGATGCATTAAAATTGATTCCTCTTTATTGAATGTCAAGAGCCGCTGCCCGGTCCGGGAAGGCGGCTCTTTTATTTTTCAGCCGCGGGGAAAGGAGGTTTTGAAAATGTAACCTGATTGTAACACACGGGATGGATTTTTCCGGCATCATGGAGGCATGAACATCATGTGGTGCCTGATAGCCGTATGGGCGGGAATAGCCGTTCCGGCCCATTCCCGGGATGCTGATGACGGGCTGGCTGCCCGGAACATCATCCTGCCGCAGAGGCGCGTCATTCTCCCGGCGGACCGGGCGGTCCGGCAGGCGGTGGGGATGGAAAAGGTGAACGCCCGCGTTCTGGTGAACGGACGCAGCGCCGTAACCACTCTGGAACTGAACGTGCGCAATGACGGTTCCTCCCCGGCGGAGGCGGAGCTGCTGCTGCCCGTTCCGGAAGGCGTGGTGGTGAAGGGATTTTATTACGGGGACGGAAAGACGGCATGGCAGGCGTCCCTGATGCCTGCGGCAGAAGCCCGCCGCCTGTATGACCGCATTGTGGCGCGCAGAAAAGATCCGGCCCTGCTGGAATTTGCGGGCTATGGCGCCATCCGGACCAGCGTGTTTCCGGTGCCGCCCCGGTCTTCCGTGAAACTGGGCATGGTTTACGAACAACTGCTGGCCCCCACGGACCACCGTCTGGATTATGTCCTGCCCAGAACGGAAGCCCTGTCCGGCGGCGCGCCGTGGACGGTGAGGGTGGAGCTGGCCCCCGGAAAGGGCGCTCCGGGCAACGTTTTCACCCCCTCCCATCAGATGAAGCGCCATGAGCTGGAGGATGGAACCGTGGTTCTGACCCTGGCGGAGGAGAGGATGAGCCCCGGGCCCTTCCGCCTGTCATGGCTGGAGGCGCGCGGAAAAAAGGGGGAAGCCCACGCCGCTCCGGATACCAGCATTTATGCTTCTCCTGACGCGGAAGGCGGCAAAAACGGCTATTTCCTGGCGATGGTGGGCAAGGACGGCACTCCCGGCGCAAACACCATCCTGCGGGAAGTTACGCTGGTGCTGGACAGGTCCGGCAGCATGCGGGGGGAAAAGCTGGCCAGCATGAAGGAAGCGGCCAAGCAGATTGTTTCCGGCCTGAATCCCGGAGAACGCTTCAACATCATCACTTATAATGAAGGGGTCAACCTGTTTGAGGCGGCTCCTGTGGAAAAAAGCGGAAAGACGGAGAAAGCGGTTCATGCTTGGCTGGACGCCGTGGTGGCGAGGGGCGGCACCAACGTTCATGAGGCCCTGTCCGCCGCGCTGGCCCAGCCCTCCCATGAGGGAATGCTGCCCGTGGTGCTTTTCCTGACGGACGGCCTTCCCACGATCGGCCGCACTTCTGAAAAAGACATTGTGGCTCTCGCGGGAGAGGGGAACAAGGCGGAGAGGCGCATTTTCACCATCGGAGTGGGGGAAGACGTGAATGCCCCCCTGCTGAGGCGCATGGCTGAAATTTCCGGAGGGCTGCCGTCCTACGTTCTTTCCGGAGAAAACCTTGAAGTCAAGCTGGGGCAGGTGTTCCGGCAGTTGTACGGCCCTGTTTTCCGGAAGGTCCGCTATACCGTCTGTTCTCCGGATGGCAGGGAACAGCCGGGAAGGGTGCAGGACGCCATTCCCTCCGGGACGCTGCCGGATATTTATTCCGGCGCCCCCGCCGTGCTGGCCGGCAGGTACATAGGTACGGAACCGTTCCTGGTCAAGGGAACCTGTGTGGACCGGAATAACACGGAATGGACTTTTTCCATCACTGTGGACCCGCAGCGCATCGCCAGCATGAAGGATGATTTTGTGGCCCGGCTGTGGGCCGCGCGTAAAATAGGCAGTTTGGAAACGGCCCTGATGGATATGGGGGAAGATTCTTCCGGTACGGGAGAGCTGAGGAATTATCCTGAAACACTGGAATTGACGGAGGAAATTATGCGGCTTTCACGGGATTTCGGGATCATGAGTTCAGCCACCGCCTTTTTTGCGGATGACGGGAGTTCCGGTTCATGGCACGTTCCGGGAGCTTCCCCGCTGGGGGGGCAGATGGGAAGAGTGATGCAGGAGTCACGGGAAGGGATGGATGCGATTTCCCTGCAGGAGAATGCCGTAGCCAAGAAGAAGGAGCTGACCCTGAACAAGTACAACATCCAGCTGGACCGCAGGGGCCGTGCCGTTTCCTTCCTCCATACGGCGCAAATTGCGCAGAACGGATATTTTAACAGGAACGGGGTCTGGATGGAAAACACGGTGCTTTCCCGTCCGGACAGGGGCCGCGCCGTGAGGACGGTCCAGGTGGGCACGCCGGAATATGCCGCCGTGGCGGACAAGCTGGTTAAGACCAACCGCCAGGGGCTCCTGGCCCTGGACGGCTCCGTGATGCTTCTCCTGGATGGAGAAACCGTGCTGATGCAGAACAGTTTTCCGTAAACGAACAAACAAATAAATAATAATCAACAATCATGAACCATATTATTGCATGTACATTGGGGCTGCTGGGCGCCGGAGCACTTTGCTCGCATGGCGAATCCGCTGCCGCTCCCGCGAACGGGCGCCCCGTTGCGCCGGAAAAGGATAAATACTCCATCACGCCGGGACGGCAGGGGAATGCGCAGGAGGTGAAAAAATCCGTGGCTTCCGTTACCGTGAGTTCCGCCATGGGGCACGCCTCCTGCGTGAAAATAAGCACGTCTGAACCGGAAAAGGCTGAGGGAATGAAGAGTGGCGCCTATTCCGTCACGACCAGGAATGGTCCCGCTCCGGGAGAGATGGAGATCAGCGTAACTCCAAAGACGGAAGCCCTCCTCACCCGGAAAGTGGCGGTTTCCGCCGGGGCAGGGTGCGTTCCCACGGATAAGGCAGGGGCGTTCAAGGAAGCTGCCTATTCCATCAAGACGCAGGAAAAGGACAACTCCGGAAAGATGGAAATGATTGTGACGCCCCGGCAGGAAGGAGTTTCTGACGAAATTTCAGCCGTTCAGGGAAAAGAACAGGTAGTTGTCATTACACAGTCCAGGGGAACGGCTCCTGCCATGGAGTTCATGGGCGGGGACGGCGCCAGCTCCGGCATCATCATAAGTACGGTGAAAGGGGAGAAGGCTGAGGGGGTGAAGGAAGCCGCTTATTCCATTACCACCGCAAAGGATGCCGTTCCCGGCAGCATGAAGATCAGCGTGGTTCCCGTGAAGGAGGAAGCTTCTTCCGGAACGCCTGCCGCGCCGGACCAGGCGGCTGTAAAAAAGGATGACCGCGCCGTGATCCAGATTGCCCTTTTGCTGGATACCTCCGGCAGCATGACCGGACTCATCAACCAGGCGCGCACGTACCTGTGGAAGATTGTCAATGACATGACGCTGGCGCGCCAGAACGGCAAATTGCCCGACATCCGGATTGCCCTGTATGAGTACGGAAATGACGGGCTGTCTTCCAAAGATGCCTGGATCCGCCAGGTGCTTCCGCTCACGGATGACCTGGACAAGGTTTCCGAGGAGCTGTTCAAGCTGAAAACCAACGGCGGCACGGAATGCTGCGGCGCCGTCATTGACCGGGCCGTGAAGGAGCTGAAATGGAACACGGAGGATCCCAATGCGCTGAAACTGGTGTTTATTGCAGGCAATGAACCCTTCAACCAGGGCAGCGTGCCGTATGCGGAGTCCATCGCGCGGGGGCTGGCCAAGGGCATTACCGTCAACACCATTCATTGTGGGAATGCAGGGGACCGGGATACGGCCCTGTGGAAGGACGGAGCCAAGAAAGGGGACGGCAGTTTCCTGAATATTGACCATAATGCCACTCCCCCGGACCCGGAAACGCCCTATGACGGAGAGCTTGCCAAGCTGAGTTCCTCCCTGAACGGGACGTATCTGGCCTACGGTTCCCGGGAGGTGCAGGCTGAAAGGCTGAGCAAGCAGGAAAGCCAGGACAGGCTGGCCCAGGAGCTGTCATCCACGGCTTACGCGGGTCGCGTCAAGGCGAAGGCCAACAAGGCAGCGTACCGCAACACCTCCTGGGACCTGGTGGACCTTTATGAACGGGACGGAACCAAGGCTCTGGGTAATTTGAATGGCGCCGGGCAGCTTCCCAAGGAACTGGAAGGCAAAACCCCGGAAGAAGTGGAGGCCGTGGTGAAAAAGAAGGCGGAAGAGCGCGGAGCCTTGCAAAAGAAGGTGATGGAGCTGGATGCGCAGCGCAGCGAATGGCTGGCCAAGTGGAAGGCGCAGCAGAGCGTTTCCGGGAATGCCGGGCCGGACAGCCTGGATGACGCCATTATCCGTGCCGTACGGAAGCAGGCTTCCAAAAAGCAGTTTTCCTTTGTGAAAGAGAACGGAGCGGAAGGAAAAAACTCCCCTATGAAATAACAGAGTGAAGAAATGAGTGCCCTGCGGGGCTGTCCGGGAGTACGGGCGGTCCCGCAGGATTTTTCTTTCTGAAAAAACCGGTTTTACCGGAACGTTTATATTTGATAGATTGCCCTGCATACATGCACCGCTACCGCATTCTGGTCGTAGAAGACGACCATGCCATCAGAAACGGCCTGTCGGACGCCCTGGCGGTGTCCGGCTACGACGTGCTGTCCGCCAGGGACGGTTATGAAGCCCTGGAGATGATCCATGCAGAGGAGTATGACCTGGCCCTGCTGGATGTGGTGCTGCCCGGAGCGAACGGATTTGACCTGCTGAGGCGCATCCGGGAAGACCGGGCTACCGTTCCCGTGCTGATGCTTACCGCCAAGGGGGCGGAGGCGGACAAGGTCAAGGGGCTGAAGCTGGGGGCGGATGATTATGTGGTGAAGCCGTTCAGCCTGCTGGAGGTGCTCGCCAGGATAGAGGCCGTGCTGAGGCGGTCCCCGGAAAGGCCCAGCGCCGTCAGCCGCGTCATGCTGCCGGAAGGGCATCTGGATTTCGCCACCCGCGCCCTGGTGCTGGAGGAGGGCCCTGTGACGCTGACGACCAAGGAATTTGACCTGGCGCGCCACCTGGCGGCCAATGCCGGAAGAATCATCACCCGTGAGGAAATTCTGGCGAGGGTCTGGAAGATGGACCCCCGGCTGGTGGAAACGCGGAGCATTGACACCACGATCGCCCGTTTGCGGGAAAAAATGGGGAAAAGGAACGCTGCCGTCATCCGCACCCTCAGGGGGCAGGGCTACATTTGGGAGGATGATGCATGAGCAGCCGTTTTTCCTTCCATCTTCTGTTGTGGTCCTGCCTGCTGATTCTGCTGGGGGTGATGGGGTGGCTCAGCCATTCCATGCTGGACGCGGAGAAGCGCAGGCTGGCGGAAACGCACCAGATACGCCTGGTGGAGCAGAGCCGCCTGGCCCTGTGGCGCATGGATTCCCTGCTGGCCTCCATGATTGCCGGGGAAAACAACCGTTCTCCCGGAGAATATTTCCAGAGGGGCGCGCTGGCGGAATCCCTCAAGAAGGAGGGCTCCATGCCGGATTTATCCGGGTTTGCCAAGCTGTACTTCCAGATAGACCCGCAGGGGAAAGTTTCCTCTCCCCAGAAAGGTGCGGAGCGTCTGGAATATGTCATTCAACTGGGAAAATCCGGATGGGGCAGCCATGTGGTGGACGCCATGAAGAATTTTCCGCAGCCTTCCTCCATTGACAGAGAGGAAGTAGTACAGCCGCAGACAGATGTTTTTTCCGTCTCTCCCCCGGTGGAAACGGTGCAGATTTCTTCCGTAACCATCGCGGACGGAAAAGAGCAGCAGAAAAACGGCGTGCAGCAGGAACTGGCGGTAGAAAGCCGGAAGGCCTTCCAGCAGGGAATGGAAGACTACAATATGCGTAAAAACCTTTCCAACAGCCAGCAGGAGTACAATGTCAGCGTCAAGGTAAAAAAGAAAGCCGCGGAATCCCTCCAACGCGAGAAAAAGGATGTTAAGGTGTCAGGCCGGATGACCGTTTCAAGGGCGGTAAATGGCATGGAAAATCCGGATCGGAAGGGATATGCAGATTCCGTGAAGGCCGGGAAAAAGCGGGAAAGCGGCTCCGGCGGCATTGTGGCTCTTCTGGATACAGGCGCCGGGGGATTGTCTCTGGACGGGAGGAGGGTTCAGTTTGAGGTCCATGAAAAAAAGGCGGCTCCGGCAAGCCCGCCGCAGGAAAGTTTGGCGGAGATGGCCGTCACCCGCCGTGAAAGGATCGCCAGCACTCTGGAAAGTTACAGGGAGCTCTCCATTTCCTCCCTCCAGCCCAGATGGCAGCAGGGGAAGGAATGCTTCCTGACGCGCCGCATTTCAGACCACGGCCAGGTATGGGTGCAGGGCATCTGGCTGGACTGGGATAAATTATCCGCCTACCTTCTGGAATCCGTGGCGGATATTTTGCCGGACGCCACCCTGGCGCCGGCGGACGGCCGGGAGGAAAGCTATCTGACCCTGGCTGGAATTCCCGCCATGCTGAACCCGGGAAATCTGCTCCCCATGGCCGCCAACTCCCTGCGCACGGTGTGGAATTCCATCGCCATGGCGTGGTTCTGCGGCATTCTGGCCCTGTGCGGCGTCATCGGCTTCATGATTGGCCTTATCCGGTTGAGCGAACGCCGCGCCGTCTTCGTTTCCGCCGTGACTCATGAACTGAGAACGCCGCTGACCACCTTTAACATGTACACGGAAATGCTCTCCTCCGGCCTGGTGCCCAAGGGCAGGGAAATGGATTATGTGGACATCCTGAAAAACGAGGCGGGCAGGCTGACGCATCTGGTGGACAATGTATTGAGTTATGCGCGGGTGGAGAAAAATTCGGCCTCCCTCCAGCCGGAAAAAATTCCTGTCCCGGAACTGGCCTCCGCCGTTATTGCCCGCATTTCCCCCCGGCTGGCGGCCGCCGGCATGGACTCCCAGCTTTCCGTGGCTCCGGAGCTGCACCCGGAAGCCGTGATGGCGGACATGACGGCCGTGGAGCAGATCGTCTACAATCTGGCGGACAACGCCGCCAAGTACGCGCGGTTTGACGGAAGCATCCTGAAAGTGGAGCTTAAGGCGGAGAAGCGTTTTCTGGTCATCCGCGTGGAGGATGAAGGGAAAGGCGTTTCCGATTCCCTGAAGGGCAAGCTGTTCCGCCCCTTTTCCAGGTCTGCGGAGGAAGCCGCCGGAAAACAGCCGGGCGTGGGGCTGGGGCTGGCTTTGTCCCGGGAGCTGGCCCGGAGCATGGGCGGGGACTTGTGCCTGGAGGAAAGCTCCGGGCACGGATGCCGGTTTGCCCTCAGGATACCTTTTTCCAGGGTGTAAGGGCCCTGTTCCGCCAGGAAACATTTTTCTTCAAAAAAGCGTGCGGATGGGTTTTAATCCCTTTTAATGAACACGCCATTCTGCCAAAGCTGCGGCATGCCTCTGAAAAGCAAAGAAGATTGCGGCACCAGCCATGACGGAAGCACCAGTGAGGAATATTGCTGCTATTGCTTTCAAAACGGAGCCTTTACCTCAGATTGCACCATGGAGGAGATGATTGAGCATTGCG
The DNA here is from genome assembly GCF_002884975.1 of Akkermansia muciniphila. NCBI lineage: Bacteria > Pseudomonadati > Verrucomicrobiota > Verrucomicrobiia > Verrucomicrobiales > Akkermansiaceae > Akkermansia > Akkermansia muciniphila. The sequence continues at coordinate 623,480 of NZ_PJKB01000001.1, forward strand.
CCGGATTTGTGGAGGAGTTCAATAAGGAAAATGGCTCTTCTTTTACCAGGGAAGAAGCCGTTGCTCAAATGAGCCAGTTTTTCCCCACGCTGAAACGCTGGAAAAAGCAATAAGGCGGTCTGCCGCCCCTCCTCAAGCCGTTCATGGCGGGGAACACCATGCTTTCAGCCCCGTTTATTACCTGGGAGAGGCAGGTAATAAACGGGGCTGTCTTTTTTTCCGGTTTATTAAATCTTCTCAAGGCAAGCTCTGCGGGAAGAACCTTGCAGAGGCGGCTATCTTCTCTGCGGGCCATGGGCTCCGCCCGGACTGGAAGGCCGGGGGGAGGGACGTGACGGCGCGGCAGAGGGTGGAGATGAGGGCCGGACGGGCGCGCTGGCGGACGGCGGCGGGGAAGAAGGCCTGGAGACGGAAGGCGGGCTGACGGGACGGCTTATGCCCGGATTGGACGGGGTTGGCCGTGATGACGGCATGGAAGGCCGGCTGGGACGGCCGAAATCCGGTCTGGAGGGGCGGTTGCCCTCCGGGCGGCTTATGCCCGGACGGTGCGAACTGCCCGGATTATTGCCGCCGGGACGGTGGGGGTTGCTTACGGAAGGGCGTGAAGGCCGGCTGGGTTTTCCAAAGTCCGGTCTGCCCTGGCTGCCGCCGGGCTGGCTGATTCCGGGACGGTCCGGACGGTTATGGCCGCCCCCGGGATGAACCGCGGGAGGACGGGAGGGATTGCCGGGCTTGCCGAAGTCCGGACGGTGGCCAGGCCTGCCTGGCTGGGGAACCGGCCTGTTGCCCCCCGGGCGGTGGTCCGGGCGGAAATGATCCGGCCTGTACTGGGGCTTCATGGGCGGACGCGCCATGGGGCGGCAGTAATGGGGCCGGATGTAGTGCCCGCGGTAATAGGGGGCGGGCCCCCACGTGGGAATATAATAATTCGGACGGATCAGGCTGATGGAGTAAATGGGGCTGCCGAACGTGTCATAGGCATAAATGGGCCTGCCCCCGTAATACCCGTAAATGGGATAGCCGGCGTTGTCATACATGTAGGACGCGCCGGAGCCGCCGCTGCTGTAGGAGCCTGATACGCTGAAACTGTCGTAATAGGGGTCATAGCAGCTGGACAGGGCGCAGCCGATGGCTGCCGCCAGCAGTGAATTCTTTAAAATACCGTATGCTTTCATGATGTTGAAATGGAGTGGGGTGTTTTTTCCCTTTGCCTGGAAAGCGGCGGGAGAAAAGTACATTTGTTTAAAATTATTTTGCTTGGAAACGGGCTTCCTCTTGTCTTAGACTCCAAAAACGTTCTACGTGATGGGAATTCTCTTTCAAGATAAAAAAGTTGGTCTGGCCCTGCTGTGTGATAATGCCCCGTATACGCTGGCCATGACGCTGGCGTCTTATGACAGGGCAGGCCTGCTGGAATATTTTGACGAGGCCTGCATCGTTTTTCCGGAGAATGCGGTCAAGGTGTGTGAAACGGCCCTTTCCTACGGGCTTGCCGCGGAGGCATCCCCCGCGGACGGCGGCTTTATAGGGGCGCTCCATACGGCGGTCAACTCCCTGGATACGGACTATATCCTGCTGGCGGAGGATGACTGCATGATCTGGGAGCATCTGCGCGGGGAAACCCTGGAAAAGCAGTTGAAGCGGGCATTGGAGCTGCTGACGTCCGGCCAGGCGGACATGGTGCGCCTGCGTCATGCGTGGCGGGGCAGCACGCGTTACAAGGCCGCCTACACGTACTCCTACTTTTATCCCGTGGAACAGCTGGCTACCATGTGGGTGCACGCGGAAGGGCTGTCCGAGGCTCCGGACTGGGTCAAGAGCCTCCGGCGCTTCTTCCATCCGTTCCGCTCCAAGCGGTCCATCGGCCGCTGCGTATATGTGGAGCAGAACCCCCACCTGCGCTTCCCCAAGTACATCACCAAGATTGATGAAGGTTATATCATTGACAGTGAAGTATTCCAATGGACTAATCAGCCCACCCTCATCTCCCGTTCCAGGCTCAGGCAGATCCTGACGGGACTGGCGCAGGCCCCCGGCACCATCGGGAAATTGCCCCAGGACTTTGAAACCGCCGTCAATAATCCGCGGTGGAGGGACGCCCACATGAACATAGGCGTTATCCGGGGAATTTTCACTTAGGGAGGAGCGCATGACGGAAAGCGGAAAGGCGGTGCGGTATGAATGCGCCAGGTGCGGCGCGTGCTGCCGCTGGGCAGGGGACGTGTGCATAGAAGAGGATGAAGTGCGGGAAATCTCCCGTTTCCTGCATATGGAGGAACAGGCGTTCATTGACGAATGCTGCCGTCTGCGCGCCAACAGGCAGGGATTATCCATCCGGGACGCGGAGGACGGCGCTTGCATGATGCTCACGGAAAACGGTTGCCGGATTAATCCCGTCAAACCACGCCAGTGCCTAGGCTTCCCCAACCAATGGAATTTCCCCAGCTGGCGGGAACGGTGCCGCGCCAGGGAAGTGAAGGAGGAAAAAGGGGGAGAGCTTACAGGATTAAATAAACTTTCTTAAATCCTGTTCAAACCCCGGGTAGGATGTATTAATGCATTCCGCATCCGTCAGCACGGTATCTCCCTGGGCGCTGAAGCCGGCCACCAGGAAGCTCATGGCAATGCGGTGGTCCCCGTAGCTGGGAAGTTCCGCGCCCTTTAGGGCCGTGCCGCCGTGAACGATCATGCCGTCGTCAAATTCCTCCACATCCACGCCCATGAACCGGAGGTTGGCCGCCGTGGTGGCGATGCGGTCCGTCTCCTTCACGCGGAGTTCATGGGCGTTGCGGACGATGAAATCGCCCTGGCCCAGGGCTCCGGCCACGGCCAGGATGGGAATCTCGTCAATCAGGTTGGGAATCTCCTCCGGAAGCAGGCTGGTTCCGTGCAGGGCGTCCGAGCCGTACACGGTGATATCCCCGTACGGTTCCCCCGCATCCTCCGGGGAGGTGGTGGCAATGTCCATCCGCACGCCCATCCTCTTCAGGGCGCTGATGACGGCGTTCCGGGTATCGTTCAGGCCCACCTGGCGCAGCGTGAGCCGTGAGCCGGGACGGCTGGCGGCGGCCACCATCCAGAAGGCGGCGGAAGAAATGTCTGCGGGAACCGTCAGGTCATGGGCCAGGGGGAGCGCCGGGCCGGTTGTTCCCACGGCCAGGCCGTCCACGGTGCAGGGCACGCAGAAGTGGCGGAACAGGCGTTCCGTGTGGTCACGGGTGACGGCGGGCTGGCGCACGGTGGTAACGCCGTCTGCAAACATGGCGGCCAGCAGGATGGCGCTTTTCACCTGGGCGCTAGCCATGGGAAGCGTGTAGGAAATGGGGTGGACCCGTCCGCCATGGATAAACAGGGGGGCGCAGCCGGGCCTGGCGCCGCGGGCTTCAATCCGTGCGCCCATCTGTTCCAGCGGCTGCATGATGCGGCCCATGGGGCGGGAACTCAGGGAAGCGTCTCCGAACATCTCGGAATCAAAGGGGCAGGCGGCCAGCATGCCTGCCAGCAGCCTCATGCCGGTGCCGGAATTGCCGCAGTCAATGGGCCGCCCGGGGGCCGCGGGCTTCATGGCCACGCCCGTGATGCGGAAGCGGACGGGGCCGTACCCCTCCCGTTCTTCCAGCACCTCCACCTTCGCTCCCAGCTGTTCCATGGCGCGCAGGGTATTCAGGCAGTCTTCACTGCACAGGAAATTGTCCACTTCCGTCACTCCTTTGGCCAGGCCGCCCAGAATGGCGGCGCGGTGGGAGATGCTCTTGTCTCCGGGTACGGTCAGTACCCCTTGCAGGGACGGAATGGAATGGGAGTGAAGGTTCATGGCGGTGTCCCGGAAGAACTACCCTGTATTGGCCGCTGAATCAAGCCAATTGCGAGAAGGCGGGGAGCGGGGCGGATGGCGCCGGCTTCCCGGAAAGGCGCTGGAGGCGGGGCGGGGAACGACCCATAATGGGGTTGATTTTCCGGGACGGTGACGTATATTCGGGCCGTTATCGGCTGCGTCCTCCGGAAAGGAAGGAGAGAGCCTTTCCGGATCAATGGATCAAGCTGGTTTTCATAGGTAGTAAGTTGGAGCGGCCACGGGAGTAATCCTGTGGCCGCTCTGCCTTGTTCAGGATATCGCCCCGCCGTGAAGAAACAAAAATGCCCTCCTTGCCTGCTTTGGGCTTTACCGCGCGCCGCTGAAAGCGTATGTAGTCCGTGCCGATCAGGTTCGGGTGGCCGCTGTTCCGGTCTTCGGGCCGGGATAGAGGAAAGTCCGGACATCACAAGGCAGCGTGTCCCGTGAAAGCGGGAGACGGGAACCTCCCAAGGGTTCCCGGACGGAAAGTGCCACAGAAAACAAACCGCCCGGACGGGGTTCATCCCCGTTCAGGCAAGGGTGAAAAGGGGAGGTAAGAGCTCACCGCTCCGAGGGCGACCAAGGAGGCATGGTAAACCCCGCGCGATGCAAGACAAACAGGGGAAGGGTTGCCTGCCCGCCGGATCCCCGGGTATTAGTCGCACCCGTTCCGTAAGACGAACGGGCGCGCGGAATGCTTCACCGCAGTCCGCGTGAGAAAAATGGCCACACAGCCGGCCCTGCGCCGGCGGACAAAATCTGGCTTACAGAACCTGATCGGCATCTGTCTTTTTTGCCCTGCGGCTTTCCGCCGCCTTTTCCGGGAAGGGAAACCTCCGGGAAATTGTCCGGTTCCGGGGGCTCTTTGGGGTTGCATGGACGTCTCAAATGTGTAGAATCCGTCACCTAATTGCCACCCACTATGGAGAAGCTTGTTGTACACGGAGGTTTTACGCTGAGGGGAGCCGTCAATATCAGCGGGTCCAAAAATGCGTCCCTGCCCATTCTGGCCGCGTCCCTGCTGACGGATGAGCCTGTGGTGGTGCGCCGTGTGCCGGATGTTTCCGATACCAATTTCATGGTGCAGATCATGGGCCAGCTTGGCGCTTCCGTGGAGAGGTCCAGCGGCAACGTGCGCGTGGAAGCCAGGAACCTGCACTCGGAAGCCACCTATGAACAGGTGCGCAAGATGCGCGCCTCCATCTGCCTGATGGGCCCCCTGATGGCCCGCATGCAACGGTGCGTGATTCCCTTGCCGGGCGGCTGCGTCATCGGTGACCGTCCCGTGGACCTGCACATCAGGGCCATCCAGGCGCTGGGCGCCCGGGTGCAGATTGAACGCGGCAACCTGATTATTGAGGCCCCCGGGGGCCTGAAGGGCGCCACGGTGGATTTGAGCGGGGATCACGGCCCTACCGTCCTGGGAACGGACAACCTGATGATGGCCGCCGTGCTGGCGGAAGGCACCACCGTCATTGAATCCGCCGCCTCCGAGCCGGAAGTGGTGGACCTGGCCAACTTCCTGATCAAGCTGGGCGCCAATATCCAGGGCGCCGGAACGCGCCGCATCGTCATTGAAGGGGTTGAAAAACTCCGCGGCTGCAACCACACCGTCATTCCGGACCGCATTGAAGCAGGCACCTTCATGGTGGCCGCCGCCATGATGGGGGACGGCGTGACCCTGAGGCGCGTCTGTGAAGAGCACATGGCCGTGGTGACGGACCTGCTCCGGAAATGCGGCCACCACGTGGAATTCAACGAACGCGGGGACACCGTCACCATCATTGCCGGGAATACCCCCAAATGCGGGGAAATCAAAACAGCTCCCTATCCCGGCTATCCCACGGACATGCAGGCCCAGATGACCGCCCTCTTCGCCACCACGCCAGGCATCTCCGTGGTGAAGGACACCATCTTCCCGCAGCGCTTCATGCACTGCTCCGAGCTCAAGCGCATGGGCGCGAACATCAAGGTGGACAACGGCACCGCCGTCATCTCCGGTGTGGAAACCCTGAGCGGCGCCCCCGTCATGGCGTCCGACCTGCGCGCGTCCGCCGCGCTGGTGCTGGCGGCCTTGAAAGCTGAAGGCACCACGGAAATACACCGTTTGTACCACATTGACCGCGGCTATGAAATGATTGATGAAAAGCTCCTGGCCATCGGCGCTGCCGTGGAAAGGCAGCCGGATGACGACAATTAACGCCGTTTTGGGCTTGTGTACCGCATTTTTTCTTTACTGCCAGGATTCCGTATGCTATTCACCGAAGTCCTATGAACAAGGCTCAACTGATCGAATTGATTCAAAACAAGCTGGGTGCCGATACCACCAAGAAACACGCTGAAGAAGCTCTGGCCGCTGTGCTGGAATCCATCAAGGAAGGCGTGCAGGAATCCGGCAAGGTGCAGATCATCGGCTTTGGTACGTTCGCTACCAAGACCCGTGAAGCCCGTACCGGCCGCAACCCGAAGACCGGCAAGGCGATCAATATTCCCGCTTCCAAGACGGTTGCTTTCAAGGCCTCTTCCGCTCTGAAGGACTAAGAAGGCAGCTGCTTCTAAAAAGAGCACTTTTCTTTCAGCACCCCGTCCTCCGCGGACCGGGGTGTTTTTTATGTCCCGCTGGGGCTGTCCACGGCTTGACCGGATGGGGTCCGCCGTCTAGAATGCCGCCATGTCCAGCAGTTTTGGTCAGGTGTTCAGAATCTCCACCTGGGGTGAATCCCATGGAGCCGGGGTGGGTGTGGTGATTGACGGCTGTCCGTCCCTTGTCCCGGTGACGGAAGAAGTCATTCAGCGGGAGCTGGACCGGCGCAGGCCGGGGCAGAGCGACATCGTGACCCCACGCAAGGAGGAAGACTGCGCGGAAATCCTCTCCGGCGTGCTGGACGGCAAAACCCTGGGAACGCCCATCGCCATCAGCGTGCGGAACAAGGACCACCGTTCCTCCGCCTATGATGAAATGGCCCATACGTACCGCCCCTCCCATGCGGACTACACGTATGACACCAAATATGGCATCCGCGCCTGGGCGGGCGGGGGCAGGGCCTCCGCGCGGGAAACCATCGGCCGCGTGGCCGCCGGGGCCGTGGCCAGGGCCGTGCTGAAGCAGGCCTTTCCGGACATGGACGTCCTTGCCTGGGTGGACCGGGTGCACCATGTGAAAGCCTCCGTGGACTGGGAAGCCGTCACGGCCTCCGTCATTGAAAGCAACATCGTCCGCACGGCGGACCCCTCCGTGGTGGAAGCCATGATCGCCGCCATCAAGGAGGCGAGGGACTCCGGCAACTCCCTGGGCGGCGTGGTCAAGTGCGTGGTGCGCGGCTGTCCTCCCGGACTGGGGGACCCCGTCTTTGACAAGCTGGACGCCACGCTGGCCCATGCCATGATGAGCATTCCCGCCACCAAGGCCTTTGCCGTGGGCTCCGGCTTTGAGGCGGCGGACATGACCGGGCTGGAACACAACGATCCTTTTTACATGCGGGACGGCCATGTGCACACCGTCACCAACCACTCCGGCGGCATCCAGGGCGGCATCTCCAACGGGGAGGACATCCTGATGCGCATTGGCTTCAAGCCCACCGCCACCCTGATGATTGACCAGCAGACGGTCAACCAGGCAGGGGAGGACGCCCGGCTCAAGGGCAGGGGACGGCATGACGCCTGCGTGCTGCCGCGCGCCGTGCCCATTGTGGAGGCCATGGCCTGGCTCTGCCTGTGCGACCACTACCTGCGCCAGCGCTGCCAGCGGGCGCTGTAACAACCGGTTCCGCGGCTTCTTTCCCGTCATTCATGGACTCCTCCCTCACATTCTACCTGGTATTGGGCGCGCTGCTGGTCGGCTTCATCGTGCTCGGCATGCTGAAAGGGATGATCAAGATGCTCCTGTTCGGCGCGGCGGTGCTCTCCGCCGTGGCGGCTTACTTCTGGCTGTCCAAATACGGCTTTACCTACCTCTCCTTCATCACCAGCGATCCGCGGGAATGGATGGTCACCGTGCTGTCCGTCGGGGGGGCGGCTGCGGTCTTCTTCATCTTCATGCACGGCCTCTTCTGGTTCAGCGACGTCTTCTCCTGGGGGCGGCGCATGGGCTTCGGCGGGGCCAAGGGCATCGTCACCACCATCCTGATGGCGGCGGTTGTCTGCTGGGTGGGCGTCATGTGCATCTTCTACTACGGCTCCATGGCGGAAATGAAGCGCGTCCGTGAACTGGCCCTGTACCATATGGACCCCAGCCGCACCATCTCCCTGCCTACCATTTATTCCGTCAAGAAGTCCATCACGGACAACCCCCATCTGAAATGGCTGGTGACTATCTCACCGGAGCACGATCCGGAACGCCTCTCCCTGGCAAAAATGATTGCCTACCTGGTGACGCTCAGCCCGGAACTCTCCGACCAGCGCCGCACCCAGCTGGACTGCTACATGCCCCGCTCCCGCATCACCAGCCGCGTGCTGAGCCTGAAAAGCCTGAGTGAAGACCCCGCCATCCGCCTGCTGGTGGAGAAGGGGGACATGCAGGGCCTTTACAACGACGTCAAGCTCACCCGCTTCCTGGAAGATCAGGACGTGCGCTCCGTCCTGTCCCAGTTGGACGTGGACCGCGTGCTTGGCTTCGTCACGGAAACCCGCCAGACGGCTCCCGCCGGGAATGAATACATTCCCGAAGCCACGCCGATTGAGGAATAAGCGGGGATTCTTCTCTCCCCTGAATTGTTTTCATTCCTATTTATCCGCTTTTCAAAGGCTTTCCTGTTGGGTAGTATTGGATACATTCAAGATTGATTTGGCATGGATGAAGAAAAATGGAAGGAAGAATTGGAGAAATGGGAGCATGAGATTGCTCTTAATCCTGAAAATGCTGAGGCTTACTCCAAAAGAGGAACTGTATTGTTTGTTCTAGGGAGGAAGAAGGAAGCACTGGACAGCTACAACAGGGCTCTGGAGATCAACCCTGAGTATGAGAAGGCCTGGAATAATAAAGGTGTTTTATTAGGCTATTGCGGAAGAAAAAAAGAAGCTTTAGACTGCTACATTAAAGCTCTCCAGATTAATGCCAATCATGAAAAAATTAGGCGAAATCGTAGAGTTTTAATAGGAAGCGATGAATTTTGGGACAGCTTGTCCGGGGATAGCCTCCCGGATTTATGGAGTGGGGACGAAGACTTCAATATTTTGGCAAGCAGGGAAAAATTGAAAGACTGCTCTGGGAAGGATTTGCAGAGTATCCGTCATCTATGGGTAGAGCAATATCGGTTACTGCATCTGCTTAGTGCTGATCTTGATCAGGTCGGGCATTATACTTCCACGAACGTCTTTGAAACCTTGCTTCAGGAACAAGAGGAAACAAAGGGTAAAGCAACGCCCTTGCTGTTATGCAGTCTGGCGGCAGCCAACGACCCTACGGAGGGGACCGTATTCCAGTCCTTGCTGGGGGTAGACTGCATGCCTTTCCAAAGAATCCACAGTAATCTTGCCGTATTGCAAACCTCTTTTTCCTCTTCCATTGGTTCCTTGAACCAGTTCCGTCTTTATGGAAAGAACAACGGAGAGGAAGGAACGGGGCTTTGCCTGGTATTTAACCGGTCTTTTTTTGCCGGGCCCGGAGAAACATCCATGGTTGCCGTGAAGAGGGATCAGGAACAATCCTCCGAGGAAGAGGGAGCAGCATGCCGCAAGCTGCCGCTTTATTGGGTGCTGTATTATGACCGTGATTCCGAACATGTTTATTATACTCCCGCATGTATCGAATACAGCTTGAATAAAGAATTTAAGATGAAAAAAAATTCTGTGAAAAAAACTGACTTGAAGAAAGTTGAGGACATTGGAAAATCGTTGAAGAGGATCCGGGATCATTTTAAGGCAATTAGCAAAGAATATCAGCAGACTGCCCTGGAAATGCTTATTTACCTGAGGCATCTGGTGAAGGATGCCGCCTTCAAGGACGAAAAAGAGTTAAGAATTCTGTCTTTGCATCCCTACAATGACCATGATTCGTCCCTCAAGGTATTGCCGGGCAAAAACTGCCTGTCGGTCGACTATTTGTCAGTCATTCATGAGGAGGAGGAATATCTGGAGAAGGTGATTGCCGGACCTAAATTGAGGGATTTTCCCAACCTGGTGGATGTGGCCAAATTCAGGCTTCATCGTTTGGGAGGAAAGAAGGAAGTGGAATTTTGCCAGTCGCAGGCGCCTTTAAGTTGAATTTGGGGAGTTGGGAGAAAAGTCTTCGCTACAACTTTGGCGCGGCAAGAGGAATCCGTCTATTATATTCCCTTCTGCGCCTGTTGGACCGTCAATGTCTGCGGGTGCTGGGGAAGGGTGAAGCACCAACCGAAGAGGCGCACAAAGCGGTAGTAAAGACCTTTGTGGCTGGCGTGCTGGGTGGTCATCAGATCGTAGAAGGCCAGGTCAATCTGGCTTCTGGCGATGGGCGCGCCGTTCATTTTGGCGTGCAGCATGGCGTCGTGGAACAGGGAAGGGAGGAGCATGTCCGGCGGGGTGGTTCCCCAGGTGACGCCGTCCCAGCCGTAGCCGGGAGAGATGGTGAATGTGCCGCCCTCCGCTTTCAGATGGATGGCGGGGTCATACACGCTGGCGGCGGTCCAGTGGCCAAAGTCCGCCTTTTTCCTACCACTGGTCCAGCTGACAGCGTTTTTAGTGATGTAGAAGGGTTTGTCTTCGTAGAGGGTTCCTTCATACCATCCGGCCACGGCTTCCGGAGCCTTGACGGGAGCGGAGCACGAGTCCAGCGCCACGGCCATGCCCACCATTGTTAATAACAGGTAAATATCATGTGAATAAAAGGGAGAAGGCATAGGTTGACAGGGAGTGTTCCGAAGGGTTGCTTTTATTGGATTTCCAGCACGATGATTTCCGGAGGGCAGCAGAAGCGGAGGGGAAGAACGCTGCACCCCAGCCCGCGCGTGATGAGGAAGGGCGTGCCGTTCAGCTGGGACCAGGGATAGGAGAATTTGGCCTTCTCCCGGGAGATGTTAGCCAGGGGCTTGCCGCCGGGCAGGCAAATCTGTCCGCCGTGGGTGTGGGCGCTGATAACGGCGTCCGCCGTGCCGGGCTCCAGCAGGGGGAAGATGTCCGGCACGTGGGAGAGCAGGATGTGGGGGATGTCCGGGGAGAAGCGCAGCGGCAGTTCCTCCGGCCTGATTCTCAGGTGGTAGTCGTCCCGCACGGAGGAAAGCTGGAGGTCCCTCCCTCCGGGGAGGTGCAGCAGCAGGGAATCGTTCCACATGGGCAGGATGCCCAGCTCTGAGAACATGTTCCGCCACAGGTCCCAGCCGTAGTACTGGTCATGGTTGCCCTGCACGGCGAAGACGCCGAGGGGGGCTTTCAGCATCTTGAAGTATTCCCGGGCGGTTTCCGGGCTCATGCTGCTCTCCCGGGTGTGGCCGTTGGCGTAGTCCCCCAGCAGGAAGATCATGTCCGGCTGCGCCTCCATGATTTTTTCCATGTACCGGCGCGCCTGGTCGCCGCCGTTCGGGCGCAGGTGGAAGTCTCCGGCGATCACGATCCGGAGCGGGGAGCCGCCTTTTTCCTTCCACTGCGGCACTTCCTGCGCGGTTGTGACGGTTTCCACGCGCCTGGGTTCCACCTGCCACGCCCACATGAATAAGGAAAAGCCGATCATCAGTATTGAGACAGAGATGATTGCAAGTTTGTTGAGAAGGGGATGACGCGGGCGTGACTTCATGCGGGGCGGGCTCCGGACTGATGATGAAGCATTTCGCCCGGTTTTCAATCATTCGTGTTTGCCAATCGGGATTTTGCTGGTATGATCTGTCCCGCTCAAGGTGGGGCTGTCCGATGACTGCAGGCCCATCTTCATATTAACATCCTAATACCATGCAGTTTACACACGAAATCGAACAAATGTGTTGCGTCAAGAAAGGCTGCAACCATGGTCCGGCCCCCATCCCGCAGGAAGGCAACTGGACGCAATCCAAGGAGATCACGGATATTTCCGGCCTGACCCACGGCGTGGGCTGGTGCGCTCCCCAGCAGGGCACCTGCAAGCTGACGCTGAACGTCAAGAACGGCATCGTTGAAGAAGCCCTTGTGGAAACCAGCGGCTGCTCCGGCATGACCCACTCCGCCGCCATGGCCGCGGAAATCCTGCCCGGCAAGACCGTGCTGGAAGCGATGAACACGGACCTCGTGTGCGACGCCATCAACACCGCCATGCGCGAACTGTTCCTGCAGATCGTGTACGGCCGCACCCAGAGCGCTTTCTCCGAAGGCGGCCTGCCCATCGGCGCCGGCCTTGAAGACCTCGGCAAGGGCCTCCGCTCCCAGATCGGCACCCTGTACGGCACCCGCGCCAAGGGCCCCCGCTACCTGGAAATGGCTGAAGGCTACATCACCAAGCTGGCTTTGGACGAAGACGGTGAAATCATCGGCTACGAGTTCGTCCGCATGGGCCCGATGATGGAAATGATCAAGAAGGGCATGGATGCCAATGAAGCCCTGGCCAAGTGCACGGGCAACTACGGTCGTTTTGACGAGGCCGCCAAGTACATCGATCCTCGTCACGAATGAGATTGAATTAAGAAGAGATTATCAACTTCAAGCACTATTACCATTATGCCTCTTTTCGAATCCTACGACCGCCGCATCAAGCAGATCAATGAAGCCCTGGCCAAGTACGGCATCGGCTCCATTGAAGAAGCGGAACAACTCTGCCTTTCCAAGGGCATCAACGTTCGCGAAATCGTGAACGGCATCCAGCCCATCGCGTTTGAAAACGCCGGCTGGGCCTACGTGGTGGGCGCCGCCATCGCCATCAAGAAGGGCTGCACGAAGGCCGCCGACGCCGCTGAAGCTATCGGTGAAGGCCTCCAGTCCTTCTGCATTCCAGGTTCCGTTGCGGACGACCGCAAAGTGGGCCTGGGCCACGGCAACCTGGCCGCCATGCTCCTGCGTGATGAAACGGAATGCTTCTGCTTCCTGGCCGGCCACGAATCCTTTGCCGCCGCTGAAGGCGCCATCGGCATTGCCAAGTCCGCCAACCGCGTCCGCAAGCAGGACCTGCGCGTCTGCCTGAACGGCCTCGGCAAGGACGCCGCGTACATCATCTCCCGCATCAACGGGTTCACGTACGTGCAGACCAAGTTCGACTACGCTTCCGGCAAGCTGAACATCGTCCAGGAGAAGGCTTTCTCCAAGGGCCCGAAGGCCGCCGTGCGCGTGTACGGCTGCGACGACGTGCGCGAAGGCGTGGCCGTCATGTGGAATGAAGGCGTGGACGTTTCCATCACCGGGAACTCCACCAACCCCACCCGCTTCCAGCACCCGGTGGCCGGCACCTACAAGAAGGAATGCAACGAGAAGGGCAAGAAGTACTTCTCCGTGGCTTCCGGCGGCGGTACGGGCCGCACCCTGCACCCGGACAACATGGCTGCCGGTCCCGCCTCCTACGGCATGACTGATACCATGGGCCGCATGCACTCCGACGCCCAGTTCGCCGGTTCCTCCTCCGTGCCCGCCCACGTGGAAATGATGGGTCTCATCGGCATGGGCAACAACCCGATGGTCGGCGCTTCCGTAGCGGTGGCCGTGGCTGTTGAAGAAGCCGCCAAGCAGAACGCCTGAGTTCCCTGTTGAGAAATTCACAGAGCCGCTTCCCTGAATGCAGGGAGGCGGCTCTTTTTTAGCCCGGTTAACGAGGGAAGGGTGAGGAAGAAGGGGCCGGGCTCCCGCTGATTCCTTCCGGAAATCAGCTGCCGATGCGGAACCGTCCGTCCCGCTCCGTGCGCGGAGGCAGCCCGCGTGAAGGCGCGGATCTTCTGGAAACAGTAATTGGTCTGGCTGCGGCCGGCCTGACCACGCGGATTTCCGTGCGCCCGGGAGAAGCGGGTACAACAGTTTTCCCGGGTTCCGCGGCGCGGACCGGAGAAGGGGCCGGGGCTGTTCCGGCCACCAGTTTCTGCTGTTCATGGGCCTTGTAGGCGCGCTGCAGGGTAAAATCCCTCCGTTCCCCGGGTTTCAGGGAATAGTCCGCCTTTTTGGACTCTCCGGCCTTTTGAGCCAGGGGTTCCACGCGCTGCTGCAGCTGCGCGGCGGCGGCCAGCTTGCCGTCCACCCACTCCGGATTCCATTCCGGGGTTGAACTTTTCAGGGATTGAAGGAGCTCCGCGGCTTTCTTGCCGCTTTCCATGGCTGCCTTGTAATCGCCCTCCTTCTCCAGCCGCGCGGCTCGCGTCAGGGAAAGGTTGGCTTCGTAAAACGTGTCTCCGGGATCGCCAAGGGCCGTCATGGACGCCAGGATCATGCAGAGCAGGGAACAGGGCAGAAGATGTCTTTTCATGATTGTTGGCACTATAGCATGCGCGTCCGTTTTGGAAAGGCCTTTCTTCCGGCATGTGTAAGAAGGTGATATGATTGAACCGGATCAATGGAAACCGAAACCGATCGGAGGAGGCACAGAACTATCTTAAGGAAGCAGAAAAGGGATTTGAGCGCAAGAGAGAGAATTTTAAGAAGATAATCAGAGTTTCAGAAGAGAGAGTGGCTTTTATTTGACCGGCCTCAACTTGACGGAAAGGCGGGAGTGCCGTATGATGGTTCAGACCTGTAATATGACCCGGAACGAGCCATCATCCCTCCCAGCGCAGCCGATCGAGGAAGACCCCAGATACCTGACGGAACAGATTGTGACGTATCTGGGTAATAAGCGTTCCCTGCTGCATTTCCTGGGTACGGGGCTGGAACAGGTGAAAAGCCGCCTGGGGAAGGAGAAATTGAAGGCAGGGGATTTGTTTTCCGGCAGCGGCATTGTGGCCCGTTTTCTGAAGAAGCATTCGGAGGAATTGATTGTCAATGATCTGGAGGAATACAGCCGCATCGTCAACACCTGCTATCTGAGCAACCCGGAGGAAGTGGAGAATCTGGAGCTGGAGAGGCATTACCGGCGCCTGCTGCGGTATATGGAGGAGCATGAATCCCCGGGTTTCATCACGGATTTGTACGCTCCCAAAAATCCGGACAGCATCACGCCGGAAGACCGCGTTTTTTATACGCGCCGCAATGCCGTGTACCTGGATACGGCCCGGCGGACCATCAACCTGCTTCCGGAAGAAGTCAGGCCGTATTTCATCGCCCCTCTTCTGGCGGAGGCCTCCGTGCATACAAACACGTCCGGCGTGTTCAAGGGATTTTACAAGGACAAGCAGGGAGTGGGCAAATTCGGCGGCACGGGCGGCAACGCCCTGGCCCGCATCCTGGGGGATATTTCTCTGCCGTTTCCCGTGTTTTCCAGATTTGGATGCCAGTATTCCATTCATTGCCGGGATGCCAATGAACTGGTTGCGGAATTGCCGGAGATGGATGTGGTGTATCTGGACCCCCCTTATAACCAGCATCCGTACGGCTCCAATTATTTCATGCTGAACCTGCTGTCTTCCTATGAAAAGCCGGAGGAGACCAGCCGCGTTTCCGGCATTCCCACGGATTGGAAGCGCTCCACGTACAACAGCCGCCAGCATGCTCCGGCGGCCCTGTTCCGGCTGCTGGAAGAGTGCCCGGCCAGGTTTATTCTGCTTTCCTACAGTTCGGAGGGATTCATCAGCTATGAGGAGATGACGGAGTTCCTGGGGCGCCTGGGCCGCATTGTGACGCTGGAAACGCCGTACGCCACCTTCCGGGGGAGCCGGAATCTGAGGAACCGCCCGCAGAACGTGACGGAGTTCCTGTTCCTGGTGGAACGTTTTTAACGGGAAGGGGAGGTAGACGACATGCAAGCCCATCTGGAACGTTTCATCCGTTTTCTGGCCGCAGAGAAAGGCTTGAGCGCCGCCTACCAGCTTTCCGTGAGGCAGACGCTGGAGGAGTTTGCCCGGTTCCTGGGAACGGAGGACGCCGATCTTTCCCAAGTGGACATCGGCAGGCTTACGGAGTTTCTGCGGCATTTGCAAATCCGCGGCATGGCCCGCAGTTCCATGCGGGTGGAAATGGTGCATCTGCGTATTTTTTTCCGCTGGCTGGCCGGGATGGGTATTCTGGAGAAAGACCCCTCCGCTTTTCTGGAAATGCCCCGGCAGGGGCTGTCTCTTCCCCATGTGCTGGATCAGCAGACCGTTTCAAAGCTGCTTGAAAGCATTGATGTTCAAGACATTCCTCTTGGGTGCAGAGACAGGGCGCTGCTGGAGATGATTTACGCCTGCGGCATGCGTGTGAGTGAGGTAATCAACTGCAAGTTAGAGAGTTTTGATGCTGATGACGCGTTCGTCAGAGTCATGGGGAAGGGGGACAAAACGCGGCTGGTTCCCGTGGGAAGATCGGCCCTGGAGGCCTTGAAGGCGTATCTGGAGAAAGGGCGGCCCAAACTGGTCAAGCCGGGAACGAAGAGCCACATTTTCCTGACGGTGCGCGGGCGTCCGCTGACCAGGGAACGGGTGCGCCAGATTCTTCAGGAACGCGCCAGGGCCGCCGGAATAGACCAGCACGTTTTTCCGCATATCCTGCGGCATTCCTTCGCCACGCATCTGCTGGAGAATGGCGCGGACCTCCGCATCATTCAGGAGATGCTGGGCCACGCGGATATTTCCACCACGCAGATATACACGCATCTGGAACAGCAGCGGCTGAACGCTATTCATCACCGTTTTCATCCCAGGGGATGAAGCGCGGCGCAGGATTTCGTGCGTGGAGATATTCAAGGGGGTATCAGATGGGATATATCTTATTTAAAGACAGTGTTGAAGATAGTATTCTCCGGGCTTTGTCCACTACCTCTATATTTTGCATTACATATATTATGCGAAGTATTGAATAAGGGTACGCTCCAGTCTGTTTTTCTTCTCCAACGGGGTTTCTGAACTGCCCCGTTCATCAGGCGCCAGCGGAAGGAATACCTTATTACCTGGCATTTCCAGGGGAACCGGAGGAACTTTCCGGCCCTGGTAAAACTTCCTGCATGCCTTGCTTCCTCCAAAAGATTTCCTATTCCTCGGTTTCTTACCCCGGGTTAAAAATCTTCCTGTAGCCTCCTTCCGGAAGATAACACTCCCCTTTATTTAGATGTCCCTTTCCTGCGCTTCTCTCTTGCCAGATCATCTTTCATCCGTCATAATAAAAAAAGCATGAATACTTTCGTCTCTCTTTGCCTTATCGGAGGCCTCGGTTTGGGGTCCCTCTGCTATGCCCAGCACATGGATAATGATGCCAAGAAGAAGGTGATCAAGGATTTGGAGAATCTCCTGGCCCTGAACAGGTCTGCGGAAACCAAAGTGATCAATGCCGCCATCAGCAAGCTTAATTCCGCGGGCAGAGACCCCAGCGCCGCGTACGACCTGCTTATCCAGTCCAAGAAGTTCCTGATGGAGGCGGAAAAGGAGAAGGACAAGAGCCAGGGAAAGAGCGCGAAGATCGCCTCCAATTCCCTGAAGGACTGGATGGACCGCGAGGCCAAGAAGTACCAGGACAAGAATGCCCGCAAAGGATTGATGCTTCAATATCAATGGGGTGTGCTGGTGCTCAGGGCCCGGCTCAAGGAAAACCTGATGAACGCCACGTCAAGCTCCACTGGCGGAGCGGAGGAGGAGACCCTGGACGTGACGGAGTTCCAGAAGCCCGCCATGGATTTGCTGAACGCCTACCTCACCGCCTGCGCGGACCCGGATTTCATTGATCCCTCCGCCACGGCTTCCTCCAAAAACAACGGAGGAGGTGCCGGCAAAGCCGGAGCCCGCATAGCGGAACAGTCCGTCCTGAATACGGAGGTGGGGGAAGCCCTGGGCATCAGCAGCATGTCCTCCAAGGCTTTTCCTGATTCCATGAAGAACCGTGATGAGATTTTTGACAAGCTGTTCTTCACGGGCTACCGTAAGACGCGCAACCTTCCCGCCCTCAGGCAGGCGTGGAGCAAGAGAATTTCCATGGAGGTGGCTCTGGGCAAGGTCAGCCATGCCATTTCCACCGGCAAGAAGTCCGGCATGCAGGGCCGCATTGCCAATGCGTCCGAAGACGAGTTCGACGAACAGGATTCCTCCATCCTGGACCGCCTGCGCTGGCGCTGTGAACTGGATTGCTTTGACCTGGGCGACCAGGCGAATGCCACACGGAACATGATGACGCTGATCCGGACGACGGTGGACCCCGTGCGCCGGGAACAGGGAATCCGGACGCTCCGGGACAAGCTGATCCAGAGCATGAAGAGCATGGTTACTGCCTCGGAAGACGAGAGCATGGCGGATAGTTCTTCTTTCTCTTCATCCGCCGCGCCCCGCCCCGCAGTGCGGACGCCCAGAAGGAAAACGCCTCCCACCACGATTACGACCAGCCGTGAAATGGATGATCCCGGCGCCATAGGCACGGATGTGCCGAAGCCGCCCAAGCAGGACCCCACCCGGAGCGACGATTTTTTTGAAGACGCGTAACACACTTTAGACAAGGTTATTGCCTGAACGGCGGCTCCGGCGTCCATGGAATGCACAGAGCATCCTTGACGTTTGGAGCCGTCCTTTTATACAGTAGGGGCATGTATCAGCCATTTCAGTTTTTCATGCCCGCTCAGATTTTCTTTGGCGCGGGTTCTTTGGACAATCTTGGTTCCGCCCCCCTGCCCGGCGCCAAGGCCCTGATCGTCATCGGCGGCACGTCCGTCCGGCGGCTCGGATATCTGGACCGCGTGCAGGCTCTGCTGAAGAACCAGGGAGTGGACAGCGTCGTTTTTGACAAGGTTCAACCCAACCCCGTGGTGGAGCACGTGATGGAAGCGGCCGCCCTGGCCAGGGAGGAAGGGTGTGATTTCGTCATCGGCCTGGGCGGAGGCAGCAGCATGGATTCCGCCAAGAGCATTGCCGTGATGGCCGCCAATCCGGGAACCTACTGGGATTACATCCAGGGCGGTTCCGGCAGGGGCCTGCCCATTCCCAACAAGCCCCTTCCCATTGTCTGCATCACCACCACGGCAGGCACGGGAACGGAAGCGGACCCCTGGACCGTCATCACGAAGGAGGATACGCAGGAGAAGATTGGCTTCGGCTTCAAGGGCACCTTCCCCACCATGTCCATCGTGGATCCGGAGCTGATGCTTTCCGTTCCGCCCAAATTGACGGCCTACCAGGGCTTTGACGCCTTTTTCCACGCCGTGGAGGGGTATATGGCCACCATTGCCTCTCCCATGGGGGATATGTTCGCCCTTCAGGCCATTGAATACGTCGCCAAGTATCTTCCCCGCGCCGTGCATAACGGGGATGACCTGGAGGCGCGCGCCTACGTGGCGCTGGCCAATACGTATTCCGGCTTTGTGGAAACGATTTCCTGCTGCACCTCGGAGCATTCCATTGAACACGCCCTGAGCGCCTTCCATCCGTCCCTGCCCCACGGCGCGGGGCTGATCATGATTTCCTGGGCCTACCATGAAGCTTATGCCCCCTCCTGCCCGGAACGTTACGCCAGGGTAGCCGCCGCCATGGGGCAGGAAGCTTCCGTGGACGGCTTCCTGAACGGGCTGAACAAGCTGAAGGAGGCCTGCGGCGTGGACAAGCTGAAGATGTCCGAGTACGGCATTACTCCGGATTTGTTTGAGGAGTACGCCAAAACGGCCTTCTCCACCATGGGCAACCTGTTTGAGCTGGACCGCTGCAAGTTTACTCCGGCGGATGTTGTCAGCATCCTGGAAAAGTCCTATTCCTAGGAGCGGGAACCGCCCACGGAATGAATGCGGACAGGCTGCGTGCACACCAGGCAGCCGTGCGGCAGCCTGTCCAGCCAGCAGGAGATTTTCTCCAGGAATGTTTCAATGCGTTCGGAGGTGTCTACAATCTCAATGATGACGGGCACCTTCTCCACAATTTCCCAGAATTTGGGACTCGTCAGGCGCGTATGCCGTCCGGCCCCCATCAGTCCCTTGTAAACGGTGCAGCCGGCCATGCCGTAGCGCCTGGTGGCATAGGCTACGGCCTCATGGACGGGGGTGTGCCTGACGGTGTCAGTGCTGCTGACGTAGATGCGCAGCATGAGGGTTTCTTCCGGAGTGTTCATAAGATGGTTTCCTTATCTGGCGGCCAGGTACCCCAGGCCAATGGCAATGAGCCCTCCGGCAAAGCTGAGGAGGGCGTAAAGAAAGAAGGCGGGAAAGTTCCCTTCCTTCAGCAGAAGGAAGGATTCATTCATCAGCGTGGAGAAGGTGGTGAAACCGCCGCACAACCCCACGGTAAGGAAGAGCCGCGTTTCCGTATGCAGCAGGAGTCCCCGGCTGAACAGCCCGTAGAGAACGCCCAGGACCAGGCAGCCCAGCAGGTTGACCGCCGCCGTTCCCCACGGAAAGGAACTCATGGAGTTGATCTGGATAAAACGGGTCAGCAGGAAGCGCAGCACGCCTCCCGCAAAGCTTCCCAGCCCGACCATCAGCAGCATTTTCATCATAGCGGCTTTTCTCCGGTTGAATGGGAATAAGGCTGCGGGCGCGGTTCCAGGGAGGCCGTGGCCGGATGCTTCAGGAAAAGACGGCCAAAGACGGAGGAGAAGGGCCCATTTGCTTGAACGGAATGGCGGCGTCCGGCGTGTCCGGGAATTGGTTTAAAGGCATTCATGTTCGTAGGGGGATGTCCTTCACCGGATACAAAGCTTCTGCATCCGGTGTGATACAGAAGCCATCAGCCTGCCGTGCAGGCGGTTTAGGGCGCGTTCCCAGGGAAGAGCCTCATTTCCTTTAAGCGCGTGCAGATAAAATACCCCGTTTTTTCCATATCTCCAGCCTTTTATTCTTGATCACGGGTTTAAATCCGTATTCCCTTTCTTCCATGTCCCAGCCCCTCCTTGTCACCGGAACCATCGGAATTGATACCATCCTCACTCCCCGCGACCGCGCGGAGGGCGTGCTGGGCGGTTCTGTTTCCTTTGCGGCCGTGGCGGCCCTGATGTTCGCGGACCGGGTGGACGCCGTCAGCATCATTGGCGAGGATTTTCCCTCCCATTATGAAGAAGCCCTGGCGGCCAAGGGGCTGCGCATGGACGGCGTGGAGAGGAAGAAGGGACCGTCTTTTTCCTGGACCGGGGAATATTTTGACAATATGAACAAGCGCAGGACCGTCTGCGCCAATGATTCCGTGATGCTGGAATGGAACGTTCACGTGCCGGAGGCCCTCCGGAACCACCCGGTGCTGGTATGCTGCTGCATGGTTCCGGCCCAGCAGCTCAAGTGCATGGAACAGTGCCCGGACGCCTCCCTGGTGCTTTCCGATTCCATGGACAAGTGGCTGCGCCGCCAGCCGGAGCTGCTGGACGCCGTGATCAGCCGTTCCCATATCACCATGATGAATGAGGATGAGGCCAAGGAGTACGCCCACGCGTCCACCGTACTGGAGGCAGGGGAATTCCTCCTTTCCAAAGGGGCGGTTTATGCGGTGGTGAAACAGGGGGAATACGGCGCCACGCTCCTTGGCCGCGGCCCGGAGGGAGAAACCGCCATTTTCCGCTGCCCGGCCTATCCCCTGAAAACCCTGGTGGATCCCACCGGAGCGGGAGATACGTTCCTGGGCGCCCTGGCCGGTTATCTTGCCACCCTGCCGCCGGGCCTCCCTTCCTTTGAGGAGATGAAGCGGGGCATTATTTACGGCACGGTAGCCGCCTCCTTCACCTGCGAGTCATTTTCCGCGGATGCCCTTCTTTCCATGACGGCGGAGACTTTCTGCAAACGCCTGGAAGAGTATGTGGCCATGTGCCGCATTCCCTCCGGCTGCGTTTCCATACGGGAGAATTAATCAAGGAAAACCCCGGCGTGGACATGCACGCCGGGGTTTTCTAAAGACGGGTTTGCGTTCAGGCAGGTCAGATGTCCTGAAGGCCGAATTTGAGCTCGGCTTCCGATACCACCTGGCCGTTCACCAGGCAGCGGCCGAGGGCCTGGCCGATGTTGCCGCGCATCTTGGTCAGCTCCGCTTCAATGATGAGCGTATCACCGGGCACCACGGGACGGCGGAATTTGATCTTGTCCGCGCTCATGAAGTAGCCGAGCTTGGTGGCGTTGCCGGGCTGCCTCAGCATGACGATGGAGGCCACCTGGGCCATGGCTTCCAGCTGCAGGACGCCCGGCATGACCGGATGCCCCGGGAAGTGGCCCTGGAAGAAGAGTTCATTCATCGTCAGGTTTTTCAGGCCGCGGCACTTGGTTTCCCCTTCAAAGCCGATGATGCGGTCCACCATCAGGAAGGGATAGCGGTGCGGCAGGAGGTTCATCACTTCATTGATGTCCAGCACGGCGTCTCCGTACGGCACGTTGACCGGGTTGGGGGCCATCTGCTGGTTGCGGCGGTGTTCCTTCTTCAGCTTGGCGGTCAGCTCGGTGTTCGGGCCGTGGCCCGGCTTGATGGCGATCACGTGGCCCAGGATGGGCTTTCCGCACAGGCTGAGGTCGCCGATGAGGTCCATGGCCTTGTGGCGGGCGAATTCATTGATGAAGCGCATGGGCTCCTTGCTCATGAGTTCTTCCCCGCGGATAACCACGGCGTTTTCCAGGCTGCCGCCCTTGATGAGGCCCTTTTCCAGCAGGGGCTTGATGTCCTCGTAAAACGTGAAGGTGCGGGCCGGGGCCAGTTCCTTTTCATACGTTTCAGGCGTGATGACCGCGTCAAAGTACTGGGTGATGCGGTTTTCCGGGCCCACGCAGGTCACGGAAACGCGGAATTCCTTGGAGGGGAGGATGGTCAGGATGGAACCGCCCTTGGTTTCAATGGTGACGGCTTCCCGCACTTCCAGATAGCGGCGCGGCACTTCGAGCTCCACAATGCCGGCGCTCTTGATCAGCTCCACGTAGGGAGCGGAGGAACCGTCCCCGATGGGAGGCTCGTTGGCGTCCATTTCAATCACGGCATTGTCAATCCCCATGCCCGTGAGGGCGGAAAGAATGTGCTCCACGGTGTGCACCTTGACGGAGCCTTCCGCCAGGCTGGTGGCGCGCTCCACGGTCTGCACCTTCTCCACGTCTGCGTTGATGAAGGGCTGGTCCGGAATATCCACACGGCGGAATTTAATGCCGAAGTCGGCAGGGGCCGGCTTCAGGGTCAGGGTCACGGGCTGCCCCGTATGCAAAGAGGTACCGGCCAGAGAGGCCGGAGAGCCAACAGTTCTTTGGTTTCCACATGCCATGCGGGGAATGCTAGTGAATGAGCTCCCGTTTGGAAAGCACGAAATCACGGATTTTCCTGTAAATTCAGGGAAGGGACGGCATTCCGGCGTGTCATCCGGAGAAGGCGCTTGAAAAAACGCCTTTCTCCCGGTAGTGATGTTCCATGCACATCACCGCAGGCTCCGGCATTTCCCGCGCATTCATTCTCGGCGCCGGGCTGGGCACCCGCCTGCGGCCCCTGACCAATGTGCTTCCCAAGCCGCTGATTCCCTTTTTCCATGAGCCCCTGGTGCTGCATTCCATGCGCCGCTGCTATGACTGCGGCATCCGGGAGTTCATCATTAACACGCACCATCTGGCGGAAGCCTGGGCCCAGGTGTTCCCGGACCGTTCCTGGAACGGGTGCCCCGTCCATTTCAGCCATGAAGCCGTGCTGCTGGATTCAGGCGGCGGCGTCAGGAAGATTGAGCCATGGGCTTCCGCGGAGGAACCCCTGCTGGTGATGAACGGGGACATGGCCGCCACCTTTGACCTGCACCGCCTGCTGGAGAACCATCTCCGGACCCGCCCCGCCGTAACGCTGGCCCTGCGGACTGCCGGAGACAAGAGGAATGTGGGCTTTAACCCTTCTTCCGGACTGGTGACGGATATGCGGCACGCCCTGGGGTGCGACCCCGGCTCCTGCCAGTTTACCGGGGCGTATTGCATGGAGCCGGAGGTTTTCAGCCGCATCCCTCCCCATGAGGCCGTTTCCATCATTCCCGTTTTTCTGGATTACATCCGCCAGGACCGTCTGCGCGGCGTGCTGACGGACGACGGCTTGTGGATGGACATGGGCACTCCGGAGTCCTACATCCAGGCCCATCTGGACTTTCCCTCCCCTGCTCCGCGCATCCATCCGGACGCGGAAGTGTCTCCCGGTGCCTCCGTGGACGCTGCCAGCGTGATCGGCCCCCTCGCCGTCGTGGAGGAAGGCTGCCGCCTGCGGGAGTGCATCGTGTGGCCCGGCGTCCGCATTCCCGCCGGCACCCGTGCGGAACGGCGTATTTTTCATCTCTCTCCTTGACTGCCCACCCATGCCTTTCCTGCGTTTTCTCCTTCTCCTTACATTCTTCTGCGGCACGGTTCAGGCGGAACACCGCGTGTTCACCAGAAAAGACGGCTTCCTGTCCATGCGGGACAAGCTGAACGTCTATTTTTTCCAGTCCGGCACGCACCGCCTTCTGGTGCGGGATGAAGGGAGCGTCAGGGTTCCCCGGTACGGCTCCCTGGACAAGGCCATGCGGAAGAGCCCCTGCGTGGCCGGAGTCAACGGTGGATTCTTCGGCGCGGACGCGGAGGGAACCCCGCTGGGCCTCGTCGTCCAGGACGGCAAGCGCCTTTCTCCGCTGGCTACGGGCTCCTTCGCCGTTTCCGGTGTCGTTTATGAGGACGGCAAAAGCGGTCTGGCCCTTGTCCGCAGTTCCGCGCTGAAACGCATGAAAAAACTGCCCGCCATGCAGGCGGCCATCCAGGGCGGCCCCTTTCTGGTGGAGAACGGCGCAGCCGTCAAGGGACTTAATGCGCAGAAGTCCACCTACCGCACCTTCATCGCCACGGACGGCGGCAAGCGGTGGTGCATCGGCGTTTCATCCTCCGTCACGCTGAAGGAACTGGCGGACTGGCTGGCTACTCCCGGAGCGCTGGGGGATTTCCGGGTAAAGACGGCGCTGAATCTGGACGGAGGCTCTTCCTCCGCCTTCTGGTGCCATGAGTCCGGCATTTCCTACCCCGCGTTCAAGCAGGTCCGGAATTACCTGGGCGTAGCGCCGCGCCGGTAAACGCCGTCCTTCACGGGTCCGGCGTTTCTCTTTCCCGCATTCATCCTGCGCAGGAAAAGAGCCGCAAATAGCAGGAAGCAGGCCAGGACGGCCCAGTCCCCGAACAGGGCGTACAGGGTCATTTCCGTACAGCCCACGGGCAGCGTGGCGTTCATCACCCCCCTGGTAAACGGGGAGCCGGAGGAATCCCTCAAATCCGCAATGACCGCGCCGTTGGGCGCCAGGGCCACGCTGACCCCGGTATTGGCAGCACGGACCATGGAGCGGCGCAGTTCAATGCACCGGAACGCCGCATTGCGCCAGTGCTGTTCATTGGCGCTGGAGCGGTTGAACCAGCCGTCATTGGTGACGTTCACCATCAGCTGGGGCTCCTGCCGCACGAAGCGGCGCACCCAGCCCCCCACCACGTCTTCAAAGCACACCAGGGGGATGACGCCCACCGTGGCGGAGCTTCCCGGACGGATGGGAACGGGAACGGGCTCAGTGGAGGTTCCCGGCGTGTAATTCAGCCCCATGGCCGTTCCGGCAGAGGCTTCAAAAGCCTTTTCCAGGAACGGGAAGGTCTCACGCATGGGAATGTATTCGCCAAAGGGAACCAGCATGGCCTTGGCATGCGGCCTGGCCGTGGAGTAGTCCCCCTCAAACACGGTGAGGCAGTTGTAGGCCCGCGCCACGCGGCCTTCATCGGAAAGGTAAATGTCATCCGTTCCCGTAAGCAGGATGAAGTTGCACAGATTGTTCCGGATGGCCTGGACGTAGTCCTCCTCCGCGCTCAGGAAGTTGACGTTGTCCTGGCCCGGAAAGCGTTCCCCCGTGGAATCAAGGTAAAATGTGGAGATGGGAAAGGAGCTCTCCGGCCAGATCACCCAGGACGGCAGGTCCAGGGAGGCCTCCGTCCCGTTTTTGGCGGCCTCCTCCAGGGTGCGGGCCTGAA
This sequence comes from Akkermansia muciniphila, assembly GCF_002884975.1. Taxonomy (NCBI): domain Bacteria; kingdom Pseudomonadati; phylum Verrucomicrobiota; class Verrucomicrobiia; order Verrucomicrobiales; family Akkermansiaceae; genus Akkermansia; species Akkermansia muciniphila. Next base: position 649,150 of record NZ_PJKB01000001.1, read on the forward strand.
GGTCCAGCAGCCCCTGCTCCGTCGTATCCAGCAAAGCCTTGTAAACGGCTCCCCTGTTGGCGGCGTCCCATTTTTCCTTCTGGCTCAGGTTCAACTGCACGGTCATGACGGGAACGGTCCATTTGCCGTTCCCGGTAGCTGCGTCAGACTGGGGGGAGTAGCGCGCCGTCCAAACCACGCCCGCCACAAACATGACCAGCAGGACGGACACCAGGGAAAAGAAGTCCCAGGGCACGGTGCGCCTGCCTTCATGCACCACCATGGTTCCGGCCCGGCGGCAGACGCGCCAGAGCCAGATGGAAAAGACTACCGGAATAAAGGCCAGGGCCGTCACCCCGGCGTATTCCGCCCACTGGGCCAGGGGATTGCCGTACAGGGCCACGCCCAGGTTGTTCCAGCCAAAGCCCGGTATCAGCCAGCCCCGCACCCATTCCAGGCACACCCACAGGGCCGCTCCCCCCAGCGCGGCGGCGGCGCTGGGCGGCATGTCCGCCATGGCCCAGGCTTTCCAGGCGGTCCTGCGGTCCGTCCCCGCCTGCCGCGCATCCGGCAGGGGCTGCGCGTCCGGACGGAAAAACACGCCCATGACCAGCGCCCAGACGCCGGGAAACAGGCCCCCGTAAAAAATCATCAGCGGAATATAGCCCAGCGTGCTGACCTCATTCACCCACCAGAAGGAAATGCCGTAGTACACCACGCCGAAGAGCCAGCCGTACAGGGCATACGCCGCGGCTCCTTTCCTCCCCTTCCGGCGGGGGCCGTACCACAGCGCCGTCAGCAGAGGGAGAAAGCCTATCCATACGCAGCCGCTCCAGTCCACGGGAATGAAGGAACAGGCCGTCAATACGCCGGAAAGGGCCGCCAGCAGCAGCCCTGCCCAGACGGGCAGCGGACGGGGGGGGGAGGGGGAAGCGGTATTCATGGTGAAAAGCCTTCTTTTCCGGAAAAGGCACGCCGGCATTCTTCCTTATGCTGACTCATTCCTGCAACAAAAAAGATTGCAAAATTCAGCCAAATGCGGAAATAGTGGGAGCAGTTCATACAACCCATCACACATATGGCAGATATCGACGAAAAAACACCTCTTAACGTCCCCGGCAAGTTTTACGTGGACAGCTCCTGCATTGACTGCGACCTTTGCCGTGAAACGGCTCCGGAAAACTTTGGCCGGGATGATGACGAAGGCGTATCCTACGTCAAGAAGCAGCCTGACAACGACGAAGAACTGACTGCCTGCGTGGAAGCCATGGAAGGCTGCCCCGTGGAAGCCATCGGTGACGACGGCGAATAATATAGTTCCATACTATTTTTCAAACCGCCCGGGGCTGTTGACATTCAACGCTCCGGGCTTTTAGTTGATATTCATGCCTTTTCCGCAGTCTCCATACGTCCCTGACCGGGACCGTCCGGATCCCTACGCCTCCCCTGCCCGGTATGAATACCTTTCCCGTGACGAACGGGAGGTGCGGCAGGCGCTGGCTGACTGGTTCCAGGTTTCCCCCGGAACCAGTGAAACGCGGAATATCCATACGGCGGAATCCCTGCTGGGGGATATTCTCTCCAAACTGCCCCTGGATGAAGAGGGGATGGATCCGGAACTTCTCCGGAAAGGCTGGATGGCCGCCGCGGGCCCCTTCCTGGGCCAGCAGGCCAATTTGCTGTCCATCGTCAAGGGGGTGGCCACCGTGCAGGTGCTCCAGCCCGCCATGCGCTACCACCTCCAGCAGTGGCAGGGCGCCCTGCTGGGGAAACTGAAGGAGCAATTCGGCAGGGAGGCCGTCCATTCCATCCGCATACGGATAGGATAATTTTTTTCGACGAACGGTTTTTCTTTTATTAATCTCCTGATTTTTATTGCGTTAACGGAGATTAAAATTGTGTTTCAGGATTTATAATCCGCTGTCAAACGGATTTTTCTCTTTCCTGATTTATGGTCAGTATCTTTCCGCCATTTCCCGTGGCTTCCCGAAATATGAAAGCCACAGAAAAAATAATGTTGGATATTTTCGCTGTTATATTTCTGTAAGTTAATTAAGTTGATTTATCTTGTTGATGTTTCTCTAGCGGATTATAAATTCTATAGCGTTTTCGTGAATAAAGCGAAATTCGCGCCGGGCGGCGCGGGCTTTTTGCTTTCCAACAGCAAGTGATATACAGATGAAAACGATTCTCTTTCCGGCATTATTCACAGCGGCAGCCCTGTCAGCGCATGGAGCGGAAATCTGGAGTTCCCTGGACGGAATCATTCCGGAGCTGAAGATGGGGGAGACCTCCATCTCCCGCATTGATTATTCCTCCGGAGGCGCTCTGATCGCGAATGGAGGGCCTTCCGCAAACGCCGTGCAGTCCGTCCTTGGCTCCCTGGATGCGGGATGGTATTCCGGCAACAAGAATAACGATACCGGTACGCTTGCCTCCGTGACGGCGGATGGCGCTACCAATCTGATTTCCGCCAGCGGCGCAGGGGGAGGATTTACTGCCGTTAAATTCAATGAATTGTCCGTGAATACCCTGGCCGATTATGAATCCTTGAGAATATCCTTTGACACGGGAGGTCTTTCCAATACCAGCAGAACGGGGCAACCCCAGAATTTCAGCTTGTGGTACAGCCTGGGAGGAGAGGGAGATTCCTTTCTCCAGGCTGGTTCCACAATTTCCGGACTGGCAGGCAGCGTCAGCAACAAATCCTATAGCTGGACGATTTCCAAAGAGGAGTACGGCGCCCTGTTTGACCAGGGAGCCACCTTTTATCTAGTGATGAATACCGATGTTCTTAACAGCTCCTACGCTTATCAGGTGCTTACCGTAAAAAATTTCCGCATGGAGGGCCTCACGGTTCCGGAGCCTTCCTCGGCCGCTGCCGCATTGCTTGGGCTGGGAAGCCTGTGCCTGAGGAGAAAGAGGAGATAATGCGGCAGGAACCGGAACATCCCCAAGTCCGGAATTTCTCTCCATTTTGAGTTTGATGAAAGACAGTTCCTCGTTTAAGTGTAGTAATGTTATGCGATTAGCCCCTTCCCTCCTTTTGCTGGCATCAGGCTTAATGCTCTGTTCCCCCTCTTCCTACGGTGACTGGACTTCCCCGCACCCCCTGCAGCAGGAAAAAGCCGCGCCTGTGCCCCTCATCCCCTTCCCGTCCCAGGTGGACTGGAAAACGGGGAAATGCCCTAAAAAGGCTCCCGTTACCGTGAAAAAGAACGCGGCCCTGGTCAAGACGCTTGGCAAGGAAGGCTACGAGCTCCAGGTCCGTCCCAACGGAATCACGATCAAGGCCGCCACGGACGCAGGAGTTTTCTATGCCCGCAGGACGCTGGACCAGTTGGGAGCCGGGGGGGATTATCCGTGCTGCGACATCAAGGACAGCCCGGCGTTCGCCATCCGCTGCTTCATGCATGACGTAGGCCGCAATTTCCGTCCCATTGAGACGCTCAAGGCGGATATTGATGAAATGGCCCGGTTGAAGATGAACGCCTTCCACTGGCACCTGACGGACTACCCCGCATGGCGCATCCAGTGCAAAAAGTACCCTGTGCTGAATGATCCCTCCAAGAGGATCAAGGGCCGGGACGTCAACGACACCTACACTTACGACCAGATCCGGGACCTGTTCCGCTACGCCAGGAAGCGCCACATCCAGATCATCCCGGAAATAGACATGCCGGGGCACAGCACGTACTTCAAGAACTGCTTTGGCTTTCCGATGCACGATCCCAGGGGAATCAAGATACTGGAGGAACTGCTGGAAGAATTCTGCAAGGAAATTCCGGTGGAGATGTCTCCCTACCTGCACATCGGCGCGGATGAAATCCACATTCCCAACGGGAAGCAGTTTGCGGACCGGATGGCGGCCAAGGTTAAATCTTTGGGCCGCCAGCCCATCCAGTGGGCGGGCAACAACGACCTGCCCGTTTCCGGAGACAGCTACGCCCAGTTGTGGAATGACGAAAATTCCGTAGGATTGCCGGACCCCGCCAAGCAGAAGAATCCCTATTTTGATTCCACGGCAGGCTACATCAATTCCTTTGACCCCGGCATCCTGGTGCGCAGGAATTTCTTCCGCCAGCCCTGCGGGACGGCGAAGAGCGACGACCACTCCCTGGGCGTCATCCAGTGCCTGTGGCCGGATACCCGGGTGGAGGACAAGAAGAATATTCCCATCCAGAGCCCCCAGTGGCCCGCCATGTTCGCCATGGCTGAACGCAGCTGGAAGGGCATTCCGGAGGACGGCTCCCGCTTTGCCGGCAAACTGCCGGAGAAGGATACGGAGGCCTACCAGGCCTTCGCCCTGTTTGAAAAACGCATGGAAGCCCTGGCCGGAAACAAGCCTTTCCCCTACTGGCGGGATTCCTTTGTGGAATGGACCGTGTTCGGCCCCGTTCCGAAGGACAGGCAGGAAGAAGTGAGGAACGGCCTGCTGGCGGGGAAATCCCCCGCGGGGATGGAGCCGGTCCAGGCGCGCGGCGGCAATCTGTACTTCCGCACCCGTGCTGGAGCGGAAGGCCTGTTCTCCAAAACAAAGCCGGGGAACACCGCCTGGGCGGAGACGACTTTTTACGCGCCCAGGGCGGGCACCATGTACGCCATGGTGGGTTTTGACGCTCCGGCCCGCTCCACGAGGCGCTGTTCCGGGGTCCCGGCTGCCGGGGAATGGTCCCAGTGCGGCACCAGGATATGGGTGAACGGCAAGGAAGTGAAGAATCCCCAGACCTACAAGCTGGCAGGCCAGCGGCGTTATGAGAAGCACACCTGGAATTCTCCCGCCAATGAAATATCCTTTGACAATGAAGAGTTCTGGTGGGCGCGTCCTCCGGTTCCCTTCCAGGTCAAGGCAGGAGAAAACAAAATCCTGATTGAACAGCCGTACACGGGGGACTTCCAGTCATGGGGCGTCAGCTTCATTCCGGTGAAAAAATCGGGAGACCGCTGGATTGCCGATCCAAGCTATTATGCCAAGGCCGGGGGAGAAAAGTAGGATTCCGTCTTTCTGCTGCCATGAGAGGTAAACATTTATTCTCCCTGCTGGCCCTCCTGCTGGCGGTCCCCTTCGCCACGGCCGCCCAGCGTCCCAACGTCATCCTCATCCTGATGGATGACATGGGCTGGGGGGACCTGCCCTCCTACCAGGACCAGCGCATGAAAGAGGGGCTTCCCGCCATGGATAACCCGGGCCTCCGGACACTGGCACGGGAAGGGATGACGCTGACGCGCCACTACTCCTCCGCCCCGCTCTGCGCCCCGGCCCGCAGCTCCCTCTTCACGGGCGTGCACCAGGGCCATGCCAAGGTGATCCGGGACAGGTCCTTTGACCTGCCCATTGAAGATGCCCCCACCCTCGGCACCGTCATGCAGTCCGCCGGGTACAGGACGGCCCTCATCGGCAAGTGGGGGATAGGCGGCGGCCGGGAGCATGCGGGCACCCCGCAGGATTCCACGGCCTACCCCACCAAACGCGGTTTTGATTACTACTTCGGCTATCTGGACCACGTCAGCGGCCACCACCATTATCCCAAGGAAGACCCCAACCCCATTGCCCCGACCAAAAGAAGCGGAATATGGGACGGGGACAAGTGCATCACGGCGGATTGCGACAAGGCGTATTCCGTGGACCTGCTGACGGCCCGCGCCAAAAAATGGATTGTGGACACGAACCGGCAGAATCCCCGCCAGCCCTTTTTCCTGGCGCTGACCCACATCGCCCCCCACTCCCAGCTTCAAATACCCACCGGACCCTACCCGGAAGGCCGCGGCGTGAAGGGCGGCGTGCAATGGCTGGGAGAGCCCCACAAGCTGGTGAATACCGCGGAGGGCAAGATCAACTCCTACATCTACCCGCGGTATGCCGACAAGAAGTGGCCCATGGCGCAGAAGAGGTACGCCACCATGATCGCGCGGCTGAGCGATTCCTTTGAAGACCTTATCCAGACCCTGAAGGACCTGAATATTGACAAGAACACCGTCATCATCATGACGTCGGACAACGGGCCCCATGACGAAGGCGGCCAGAATCCGCAGTTTTTCCGCAATTACGGCCCTTTTGACGGCATCAAGCAGGACGCATGGGAAGGCGGCTTCCGCGTGCCGACCATCGTCCGCTGGCCCGGCCATGTTCCGGCCGGGTCCGCAAGTGACCATCCTTCCCAGTTCCACGACTGGATGGCGACGCTGGCCGCCATCGGCGGCGTCAGGGTTCCCTTCCGGAGCGACGGCGTTTCCCTGCTCCCCACCCTGCTGAACAAGGGAACCCAGCCGGACAGCCGCCTGTACATGGAATACAGCGCCAAGATGTCCCGGAGCAAGACAACGACGCCCGGCTACCAGGATTTTCTCCCGTCCAGAAGAAACGCCGTCCGGGGCGACCAGCAGATGGTCTACATCGGCAAATACAAGGGGGTGCGCACCAACATCCAGTCCCATGCGGACCCGTTTGAAATTTACGATACCGCGAAGGACCCGGCGGAACGCCATGACCTGAAGGACACGCCGGAAGGGAAAAAGATGCAGCCCATCATGCATGACAAGGTGCTGAGAATGAGGCGCATTTACGATTATACCCACCCGGAGCGCGGTACCTTTGCCCAGAGGCCCTATGATGCAGAACCCGTTCCGGCCCTCCGGAAAGAGGAAATGCCCGGAAAACTGCTTCCCCTGGCCGCGGATTCCGCCCGGAGTGCCAGCCGGAAGGACGGCAGCATGAAAAGAGTGCTTTATCTGAACGTTCCGGAAACGGGAAAATACGTCTTTTTCATGAAAACTCCGGCGAAAAAGGGGGCCAGGGCATTCGTCAGGCTGCATGATGCCCATCTGCTGGATGCGGAATACGGTTACAAGCCCGGCACGGAGGTATCCTCCTCCATGGGGGAAAATACCACGGAAGGCGCAACTGCCCAGACGGGCCTGAAACCCATCCCTCTGGAGAAGGGCTGGCATTCCCTCCTGGTGGAGACGGAAGGCTTTTCCGGGCTTCCCTCCATCTTCTGGCAGAAGGAAGGTGGCAGGAAGCAGGCCATTCCGGCGCAGGATTTCCGCGTAGCGGCTCCCTGACCCATGAGGCGGGGGTGGTTTTCCATCCCAGCCTCCTTCCCCCGCGGCTCCGGAGGTCATTTTCCCCCGGTCATCAGGACGAGGGCGCGCGGGAAATACCGTTTAATCAACAAATAAACGCCCCGCGCCAGCATGTAAACCACGGGAGCCAAACACCACCACACCCAGGCTGGCCATGGGGATGGAAAACACATTTCCACACCTGTCAGGGCAATCAGCACAAAAATGTGGGAACAATATACGAAGAAGCTGCCGGAGGCCCATTCCGCCATGCGCCGGGCCGCGCCGGAACTGACGGCTTTCAGCACAATCCCGAAGCTCAGGAAGGCAAGCACGGCCAGCCCGGAAAAAGCGGCGTCCGGAATCAGGAAAGTATCCGTACAGCTTGCCCAGACCAGCGCCGCACAGGCCAGCAGAATGGAGCCGTGGACGGCCAGGGGAAGTTTTTCCCAGCGGTTCAGGCTGTCCGGCACGGAAGACGCCAGCATGAGGCCGAGCACAAAATCCCCGAACATGTAGGGGCTGGGCCATGCCAGGGAATCATCCCACCGGTTCAGGAAAAGGCACAGCAGGCCCAGCGTGTAAAGAGCCCAGCGGACTCTGGAAAGAAGAAACGCTGCCAGCGTAAACGCCATCAGGTCACGCAGAAACCACATGGGAGTCAGCATGGGGCACGCGCCCAGGCCGAACACGGAAGCCAGAGCGCCGGAAGAAACGGGCATCCCCGCCAGCAGCCAATAGGCCGCGCACCAGAATAGGTACGGCCGCAGCAGGGACATCAGCCGCCCGGCGGTCCATTTGCCCGCGCCCGCCCCCAGCAGGCGGGGAGCGGAAAAATACCCCGCCAGCAGGAAAAACGTCGCCAGCGCAGGCCCGATCAGCCACTGGTTGGGAGGGAATCCCGCGGAAGGAACATGCTGCATGATGACCACCAGCGTGGCCAGCAGGCGCGCAATTTCCACCCAGGGCAAACGGCCCTGAAAGACAGGGGTGGCGGAAAGAGCGGTCATGGCGGCGCTATTCTGGATGAACCGTGCCGCAAAAGCACTATTTTTATTACCAGTCCGTTTTTTTATCCCAGGAGAAGGGAAACAAGCCTGTCAGTTTCCTTCCAGTATCCCGCCGATCACGGGTCCAATTTCTCCAAAGCTTTTGACTCCGGGCGGGTTCTCCCCATGAAGGCCGATATGTTTTTCCATCCAGACCATGTGGTACCAGCGGTGGAATTTATACCCGCACCGGTGGAATTTTCCCACCATCTGAAATCCCAGCTTTTCATGAAACCTTACGCTGTCCGCGGCAAGGTACTCATCCTCTTTCTCCGGGCAGGCAATGCACGCATACAGGTTCAGTATCCCCTGCTCCTTCAGAATGAGTTCCAGGGCTTCATACAGCCTGGCGCCGATGCCCAATCTTTTTTTGTCCGGAGCCACATAGACGGAAAGCTCCACGGCCCACTCATAAGCCGCCCGTTCATGGAAAGGGGCCGCATAGGCATATCCCAGAATTTTTCCGTCCGCTTCCGCGACCAGCCAGGGATATTTTTCCTGTACGCGCCTGATCCGGGCGGCAAACTCTTCCGTGGCAGGAATTTCATATTCAAACGTAACCGCCGTCTTCGCTACATAGGGCGCGTAAATGGACAGGAACGCCTCCGCGTCCCGTTCCGTTGCCGCCCGCAGGCTGATCCTGTGTCCGTGTCCGGTAAGGGACTTTGAAGGCGTGCACGTATTCATGGCCCTTTCTTCATACCTTGCCGGGGAAGTTCTGTCACTCTTTCTCCCTGTGCCCCGCATGGATAACCCGGTTTCCGGGCCTTTGCAAAAGAGCGTATTTCCCGGTCCATAAAAAACGGCCGGATTCCCGACGGAAACCGGCCATTGGAAAGGATGCCCCGTTCAGCAGGGACCCGCGTTCAGGAATAAAAACCGATGTCGGGTTCCCGTTCTTCCTGCCTGCGCTTGAAATAAGGGTTGCGGTAGCGGTGGATGCGGTTCCTGGGGGTGCCCGGGGTGTAATGGAGCGGGTCCGCCTCCTTGGCGGCTTCCCGGCTTAATATTTCCACAAAGTCCTTCAGGGACATTTCCAGGTCCGCATCATGGCACGCCAGAGCGGCGGATACGCGCACCATGCCGTTGTCATAATCCACATACATGGCGAACAGCGTGGTCTGGTACAGATGCCACGGTTCTCCATCCGTTTCTCCGGACTGGTGGCCGCTGATGGCCTCCAGCAGCCACGTCAGCGCGTGTTCCAGTTCCAGATTGTCCAAAACATCCCTGATGAGGGACGTTTCATGGCCAAAGACGGCCACGCTTTCCTGTTGTCTTGCCCTGTTGATTTTCATGTCTTGGTTCTCCTTTCCGGTTTCCCTGGTTGAACGCGGGACGGCGGATCATCCTACCGCTCCAACGTACTTGGACACTTTTATTCAGCAGGTTGTTCAATTTGAAACAGGATTATTTCAATCCATGTCCACTTTTCCAATATAAGGCAATTCCCGGTAACGTTCATCCAGGTCCATTCCGAACCCCACCAGGAAGTCATTTCCCTGGGTAAAAGCGACGTAATCAGCCTCAAAGGGCACTTTGCGGCAGCAATGCTTGTCCACGGCCACGGCGGTGAGCACCTGCTTCACTCCCCTGTTTTTCAATTCCCGGCAGACTTCGGCAAGCGTGGCGCCCGTGTCCAGCACGTCATCCACCACCAGAACGGGTTCCTCCGGATGGAAGGAGCCGCAGTCACCTTCCCAGACAACGGAGCCGGAGGCCGCCATTCCCGCATAGCTGGTGACCTTCACGGCTTTTACCACGGGACGGGATTTCAAATGCCCCATCAACAGGGTTGCGAAAGGGAGGGCGCCCTTCAACAGCAGAAGCAGGACGTAGCTCCGCCCCGCCATGTCGGCGTCAATGGAAGCGGCCAGTTTCTTGACGCGGTCATTGATGGCCTGCTCCCCAATCAAGGGAGTGATGGTGTAAGTCATGTAAGCGGAGGAATGATAGCGTTCCGGACATGGAAATCAACCTTGGAAGAAGAATGATTGACGGGAGGAAACGCTCCAGGCACGGCTCCATTCCCGCCTGCGCGCGGCTCCTGCCGTTTCCTCCGTCTTCCCGCTTACCGGAGTTTTTATCCGTTGCCCAAGGTTTACGGAAAGTGGCGGCCGGGGGCGCATTTAACGGTAGCGTCCCCCTGCACCGCATGGTAGAGTGGGGCAGAAATGACTGATTCCCCTTCCAAGCGCCTTTTTATTCTGGATGGAATGGCTCTGGCGTATAGAGCCCATTTTGCCTTTTTCTCCAATCCCATCCGCAATTCCAAGGGAGTCAACACGTCTGCCGTGTACGGCTTTGCCAATACGCTGCTGGGCATTCTGGAACATGAGCGGCCCACGCACATCGCGGCCTGCTTTGATACGTCCGCTCCCACGGAGCGCCATCAGCTTTTTCCGGCCTACAAGGCCAACCGGGAGTCCATGCCGGAAGACTTGAGCACGCAGATGCCGCTGATTTTCCGGCTTCTGGAGGCCATGAATATTCCCATCCTGCGCTATGAAGGGTATGAGGCGGATGATACGATAGGCACGCTGGCCCGCCTGGCGGACGATACGAAGGAGTTCAAGACCTACATGGTCTCCCAGGACAAGGACCTGGGCCAGCTCATTTCCCCCACCTGCTATCTGTGGCGTCCCGGCAAGCGGGGCAACGACCATGAGGTGATTGACCTGGAAAAGCTCAAGGAGCACTGGGGCATTGAACGCGCAGACCAGGTGATTGACATCCTGGCCCTGATGGGGGACAGCTCCGACAATATTCCCGGGATTCCCGGCGTGGGTGAAAAGACGGCCAAGCTGCTGATCGGGGAGTTCGGCTCCGTGGAGAACCTGCTGGCCAACACGGACAAGCTGAAGGGGAAGCGCAGGCAGATGGTGGAGGAGAACGGCGCGCTGGCCACACTTTCCAAACAACTGGCCACCATTGACCGGGAAGTGCCCCTGACGGTAAGCCTGCCAGACCTGGCCAGGAAGGAACCGAGCCCGGAGGAACTGCTGGCCATTCTTCAGGAGCTGGAGTTCCGTTCCATGCAGTCCAAGCTGTTCGGCAAGAAAGCCCCGGAAGCCAGAAAAGCCCCCATTCCCGCAGATGATTTGTTTGCCCCGGCCGGGACGCCGGAGCCCGTGGTGGAAGCGCCCGCCGCTCCTGCGCAGCCCAGGCAACGGAATGACGCGGGCCAAATGGATTTGTTTGAGGAACGCCATCTGAAAACGGCGGATGATTTCAAGCATGAATACCTTATTGCGGATACGGCGGAAGCCCGCGCCGCCATGGCGTCCGAACTGGAAAAGCATGATTCCTGGTGTTTCAAAGCGGAGGCCACGGGCCAGAATCCGCTGACGGACGAGCTGCGGGGGATCGCCTTCTGCGCGGAACCGCGCAAGGCATGGTACCTGCCCGTTTCCGGGCCGGAGGATATGGAAGCGGTGAGGCCGCTCCTGGAAGGAACCGCGGAAAAGATCGGCCACCACCTGAAGTTTGACCTGGAAATCCTGCGGGCCAACGGCATCCGGGTGAAGGGGCCCTTTTTTGATACGATGCTGGCTCACGCCCTGATCGCTCCCGGCATGAAGCATGACCTGGACCTTCTGGCGGAGAGCTTCCTGCAATATTCCACCATTAAGCTGAAGGACATCGCCGCGCCGGGAGCCAAAAAGCGGGAACTGGATACCAGCGGCATTTCCGTGGAGGTCATGGGCAAGTATTCCGCAGAGGACGCGGATATTACCCTCCAGCTTTCCGGCATCCTGAAAAAGCAGGTGCAGGAGAGCGGCATGCAGGAACTCTTCCGCACGGTGGAACTGCCCCTGCTGCCCGTGCTGGCTGACATGGAGTTTACCGGAATACGCGTGCTTCCGGAATCCCTGGAAAAGGCTTCCGTGAAGGTGGGCGCCATCATTGACGGCCTGCGGGACAGGATTGAAGAAGCCGCAGGCCACCCCCTGAACCTGAATTCCCCCAAGCAGCTCGGCGATTTCCTGTTCGGGGAGCTGGAGCTGGTGAAGAAGCCCAAGAAGACGCGGACGGGCCAGTTCGTGACGGATGAAGACACCCTTTCCGCCCTGGCCCCCAGCCACCCCATTGTGGCGGATATCCTGGCCTACCGGGAGAACATGAAGCTGAAAAGCACGTACCTGGACGCACTGCCCAAGTACATCTGCCCGCGGGACGGCCGCATTCACACCCAGTTCCACCAGATGCTGACCACCACCGGGCGGCTGGCCTCCCAGGACCCCAACCTTCAGAATATTCCGGTGAGGACGGAACAGGGGCGCCTGATCCGCACGGCCTTCGTCCCCGCTTCCGATGAGTATACCATGCTTTCCGCGGACTATTCCCAGATTGAGCTGCGCATCATGGCGGCGCTTTCCGGAGACCCCGCCATGTGCGAGGCGTTCCAGGCCGGCAGGGACATTCACACGGAAACCGCGGCCAGGGTGTACGGCATTTCCCGCGACGAGGTGGAGGTCACCATGCGCCGCGCGGCCAAGACGGTGAACTTCGGCATCATTTACGGAATTTCCGCCTTTGGCCTTTCCCAGCGGCTGGGCTGCTCCCGCAGTGAGGCCGCCACCCTGATTGAGAATTATTTCACCCAGTTCCCCGTGGTCAAATCCTTCATGGAAAACCTGGTGCACAAGGCGGAAAAGACCGGTTACGCGGAAACCCTGCTGGGCCGCAGGAGAATGATTCCGGAGATCAATTCCGCCAACAAGACTATCAAGTCAGCGGCCGAACGCACCGCCATCAACACACCCATTCAGGGAACGGCGGCGGACATGATCAAGATAGCCATGATCCATGTGAATAAATTGCTGGAGGGAACCAGGTCCCGGCTGATCCTCCAGATTCATGATGAATTGCTGGTGGACCTGCACAAGGATGAAACGGACCTCATCCCGAAGATTGAGGAAGCCATGATCAGCGCCCTGCCCCTCCCCAACGGCGTTCCCATCCTGGTGGAAGCCAGAACGGGCGGCAACTGGCTGGAAGCCCACTGAGCCGTTTGTTCATTTCACCGAGGAACGGGGATGCCTTCAGGTCTTCTCCGTTCCTCCGTATTTTTGAATTGACGGATGCTTTCAGATTGTGGACGCTTCCGGATCATGCATTCATCATCCCTTCCGGCGATTGCCCTGGCTGCCTGTACCTGCGTTTGCCTTCAGGATGCCGCGGCGTCCGTATTTTATCCGGGAACGCCTCCCGGCCCCCCCGCCGCCCATCGGGATGGGGATGTCTATACCTTGAGCAACAACGTTCTGAGCGCTTCATGGAAGGTTTCCGGCAACAGGCTGGTTCCCCTGGGAATCGTGAACCGGGAACGGGACGCCAAGGCGGAAAATCCCGCCTCCGGCGAACAGTCTCCGGAGTTGTTCCGCCTTTCCACGGAGAAGGAAGGCTACAACCTTCCCTCCTCCCGGTTTGTGATGGAAGGAACACCCGCCATCAGCGCCCTGAAGGGGCACGCCGCAAGTTCCCGGCTGGGGGAACGGCAGGAAGGAGCGGTGATTTCCGCCACCTTCAGGGATAAAAAAAGCGGGCTGACGGTCCATTGGAAGGCGGAATTGAGAAAGGGTTCCTCCTACGTGAAGGAGACCTACAGGATTGACGCGTCCAGGAACGTGAATTTGAAGAAAATCCAGCTGATTGATTTGCAGGACCATTCCCTGGCCGTGAAGGGCTCCGTACCGGGCAGCCCCCTGGTCAGCGAGCGGGAAGGCACGTTTGCCGGCATTGAGCTTCCCGTAGCCAGGGCGCAGGCCGGAGGAGGAACGGGAACCGTCGGGTTTGACTGCAACCTGCCCATGGGGCCCGGAAACGCCCAAACCTTCACTACGGTGCTGGGCGTATGGCCGGAAAACCAGCTGCGCCGCGGCTTTCTTTATTATCTGGAACGGGAGCGCGCCGCGCCGTACCACCAGTTCCTGCATTATAACGGCTGGTATGACGACGGCCTGGACCCTACGGAGGAAACGCTCGTCAAGACCGCCGGAGAATACGGGAAGGAGCTGGGTTCCCGCCATGTCAAGCTGGACGGCTTTGTACTGGATGACGGGTGGGATGACGTTAATGAAGACCTCTGGCAGCCTTCTACCAAAAAATTTCCGCACGGATTCGGCCCCGTCGTGAAGGCGGTGGGCAGGATTCCCGCCGGGTTCGGCATCTGGATTTCCCCGCTGGGCGGGTATTTCGGCCCGGAAAAACGGGTGCAGCACGCCAAGGACAAGGGCATTCTTCCCGCGGACGCCGCAGGGTTTGACCTTTCCTTCCCCAAGTATTACGAGTGGTTCAAGAAGCGCTGTTCCGACCTGATGAAGAAGGACAAGGTGACCTATTTCAAATGGGACAAGGCCGGAGACGGCATCAGCCCCCATTTCATGGCCCTTCTTTCCATCGCCAGGGAACTCCGCCAGGAGAATCCCCGTCTGTTCATTAACACGACGGTAGGCACCTGGCCCTCTCCCTTCTGGCTCAATCATGTGGATTCCACCTGGCGCAGCGGTACGGCGGACGTGGGCTGGACCGGCAAGGGAAATGACCGCGAACAGTGGATCACATTCCGCGACGGCGCCTGCTATAACGTCATTGTCAAACCGGGGCCCCTTTATCCGCTGAATTCCATCATGCACCATGGCATGGTGCTGGGCACCAAATTCCAGGCGGCACGCGTCAGCAAGGGACAGGACGGAAAACAGGATAACAAGGACCTGAAAAATGACGCCCGCATCTATTTTGGTTCCGGAGCCAATCTTCAGGAGCTTTACCTTACCCCCTCCATGATGGACAAAAAGGCATGGGATGACATAGCTGCCGGAGCGCGCTGGGCGCGGCGCTTCCAGGATGTTCTGGCGGACGCGCACTGGGTGGGCGGCAACCCGGACCAGCTGGAACCTTACGGTTATGCGGCCTGGAGCCCGCGGGGCTGCACGCTGGCCCTCCGCAATCCGGACGACAAGCCGCGGTCGATTGACCTGGATGCAAAGACCGTCTTTGAGCCCGTTCAAGGGCAGCCTGCGGTTTTCTCCATGAAGGCCTCTTATCCGGACCAGCGCGTCAAGACGCTGAAACTGGAACAGGGCAAGCCCGTAAGCGTGGAGCTTCAGCCCTTCGAGGTGCTGGTGTTTGACATGAGAACGGACAGGCGCTGACAACAAGAAACCGCCTTGTATGGAAAACCATGCCTTCCCTTGCGGACGGCATGGTTTTTTACGGTTCCGGTCCCGGTTGCCGGAACCTCTTTGGAAAGAATGGCTTTCCCGGAGAAGGCGGAAGGAGGCCTCCCGGCAGGTTTTAAAGAACCAGGGCGTCCCCTTCCTGGAATTCCGGAATGGTCACCAGGGATTTGCCGTCTTTCAGCGCCACCACGTGCACCTTGCGCTCCTGCATGCCTTCCGGGGTTTTCACCTGGATGGAGCTTCCATCCCTGACGGCATGGGAGGGAATCCATACGGAAGAGGGAACCTGCACATTGATGTTCACCTGAAGGGCCATGTTCACGGGAGCCACCTGCCATTCGGAAACGTGGGAGGCGTTAGGCTCCAGTGAGGCAATCAGCACCGCGGAGTTGCGCTCGGCATCCAGCGCGGAATCCACCGCCGTCACATGGCCCAGCCATTGCAGCCGTTTTCCGTTGTTCAGCACACAGGAGGCGGTCAGGGCCGTATTCACCTTGCCCTGCTCATCCCTGGGCAGCGCGGAAAATTCTTCCAGCGGCACGGGAACGCGTATCATCCGCTCCTGGAGGGGGATCACCTTTCCCACGGGCTGCCCGGCAACCACGCGGGCCCCGGCGCCTACGGAACATTCCACCACCTGGCAGGTATAGGGAGCTTCCAGCACCGTATCCCGGAGGGCCTGTTCCGCCTCAGCCACGTACGCTTCCGCGGCGTTCAGCCGCGCATTCACGGCCCGGCGCTGCGGCACCCGGAGCACCAGCTCGGATTCCTTTCCGCTTTTGGAGACGGAGCTGTACGTTTTTTTAATGGCTTTCAGGGCTTCCGCCTGTTCCGTGGAAACGTCCAGGCGCGCCTGTTCCAGTTCCGCCTGGGCGTTCGCCAGCCGGGCGCGGTATTCAAATTTTTCCAGCTCCAGCAAGGGGGTCCCCTTCAGGATGATTTCTCCCGCGTTAAAGAGGGGATGCACCTTGTCCACCTTTCCGGAAACACCGGGAGAAAGCATGGTCAGGTGGGAGGCCTTCACCACGCCGGGCGCGGAAATGGTCAGGGCGTTTTCCTGCAAATGCAGGGGTTCCACCGTTCCGGAGGAGGATGCCTTGCCCTTTTCTCCCGAGGAGGAGAAAGACGGGTCCGTTATAATGGCCGTGCCGATCAAAAGAGCGACGATCCCCAGGCCGATGCCTATGGACCAGGATGTTCCCTTTTTGTGAGGGGCCTCGCTCATGAACAGCTCCGGGGGGAACGCGGCCCGTTATTTGGGATATTCCGTCTCCATGATGTGGGAGTAGGCTTCCGCCGTTTCCACAGCCACGGTTTCAATGTTTTTCATCAACTGGGCAAACTGGGCTTCCGTGAGGTCCATGCCTTCCAGGACGAAGGACTGGCGGTAGTAGACGTAACCGCTGTTGGGGTCCAGCTGGAAGGCGCCTGCCGTCTGGTCGGCATTCAGTTCACTGAGGATGATGCTGACTTCCACACGGCGGTGTTCAGGCACCTTGGCGGCGAAAAGCACGTCAATGACCAGCGTCTCCGGATGATCAATCATCGTGTACAGGAGGCTCACGGGCGTGAACGTATCACAGGGGACGAACGCGATGCCTGTTCTGAGATTGAGGTTGTCCGCGGAAGTGATCCATTCCGTTTCTTCCCCTCTCTTTCTGAGAACGGTGTACACACGGTCCAAAAGGCTGAGCTGCTGGTTTTCCATATTGAAAATTGTTTAACAGGAGGGTTGCTTGCAAAGGCGCATGCAACGTACGCGCCCGTTTACTGGATTCAAGCTTACTGGCAACCTTCTGATTCGTCAAGCTCTCCTGACGCAAAGAAATTGAAAAAACATGTACGCATCCGGCATGAAAACAGACGCCGCCCGGATGGACGGCGTCTGAAAATGCAATGCGTGCGTGACGCGCGCCTTCTTCCGGCGTTTGTTTACAGGATGTCTCCGGGCATGTAGCATGCGCCGTCCGGGAACCTGCCCGTCAGCTCCCGCACCATGGCCTGGAACGCCTCCACCTGGGCGTCAGCCATGCCCGTGGCGGAGGAGTTGGAGTCAAAGATGTCCTGGAGAGCCGCCCTGTCAATGCCCAGGCGGCCGTCTTCCGCCAGGCGGTCCAGCAAGTTGTTTTCCATGATCTTTCCGGCCCGCAGGTCGTTGGAGACGGCTACGGCGTGCTCCTTGATGACCTCATGGGCGGTTTCACGGCCAATGCCGCGCTTGACGGCTTCCATCAGGATGGTGGTGGTCATCAGGAAAGGCAGGTAGCGGCGCAGTTCCGCGGCCACCACGGCTTCATACACGCCCATCTGGTTCAGGACGGTCAGGAAGGTTTCAAACAGGCCGTCCGCAGCATAGAAGGAGTCAGGCATCACCACGCGGCGCACCACGGAGCAGGATACGTCCCCCTCATTCCACTGCTCCCCGGCCAGTCCGGAAACCATCATCAGGTAGCCCTTCAGGATGACGTGGAAGCCGTTGACGCGTTCGCAGGAGCGGGCGTTCATCTTGTGCGGCATGGCGCTGGAACCGGTCTGCCCCTTGGCAAAGCCTTCCGTAGCCAGTTCATGGCCGGCCATCAGGCGCAGGGTCTTGGCAAAGGAGGAGCAGCCGGAGGTCAGTTCCACCAGGCCGGAAACCACGGAGAAGTCCAGGGAACGGGGATATACCTGCCCCACGTTCATCCACTTGGAGGGGATGCCCAGGTGGGCGCACACGCGGTCCTCCAGTTCCAGGACGCGGGCGGCATCCTTCCCGAAGAGGGAGAGCTGGTCAAGCTGGGTGCCTACGGCTCCTTTAAGCCCGCGGACGCTGTAACGGTCCATCAGGGAAATCCAGGTCCCCAGGCCGTGCACGATGTCTTCCCCGAACATGGCGACGCGCTTGCCCATGGTGGTGGTCTGCGCGGCCACGTTATGCGTGCGCCCGGCGATGGTTACGTGCTTCCACTGTCCGGACAGGGCGCTCATGCGGTTCAGCACGGCCACGGCCTTGTCACGGATGATCTGCATGGATTTCCAGATCTGGAGCTGTTCCACGTTTTCCGTCAGGTCGCGGGAGGTCATGCCCTTGTGGATATGCTCGCACCCGGCCAGATCGCAGAATTCTTCAATGCGCGCCTTCACGTCATGGCGCGTGACGCGTTCGCGGGCGTCAATGGCGGGCAGGTTCACCTGGTCCTTTACCCGTTCATAGGCCTCAATCACGCCGTCCGGAATATCCAGTCCCAAATCCTTCTGGGCCTTCATCACGGCAATCCAGAATTCGCGTTCCAGAATGATGCGGCCCTCTGCGGACCAGATGGATTTCATGGCGGAGGATGCGTACCTTTCAGCCAGGACATTGGGAATCACGCTCATATCAAAATGTGTGTATGCAGGGGTTATAAAAAACGGTGGACCGCCATGATCATGACGGAAGGGAAAAAAGCAAGCACTTTCCCCTTTCAGGGGGCTTCCGGGTTTCTGCGGGAAAAGCTCCCCGTTATTCCTGTTTTTCCGCCGCCGGGGGCTCCAGCCCGTACCTTGCGTATCCGGAAACGATTTCCTGGAGGATGGCGGAAATTTTCTCCAGGGACTGGACCGGAACGTATTCATACCTTCCGTGGAAGTTATGGCCTCCGGCGCACAGGTTGGGGCACGGCAGCCCCATGAAGGAGAGCCGGGCTCCATCCGTGCCGCCGCGCACCGGAATGATTTCCGGCTGCACGCCCACGGCCTTCATGGCCCTGCGGGCGTGTTCCACCAGGTGCATGTGGGGGAGAATCTTTTCCTTCATGTTGTAATAGGAGTCCTTCACCTCCACCCGCACCGTTCCCTCCCCGTATTTCCGGTTCAGCAGGGCCGCGCACTCCCGCATGAATTCCTTCTTGCGTTCAAATTCCTCCTTGCCGTGGTCCCGGATCAGGTATTCTCCGGCCGCCTGCTCCACATCCCCGCGGAGGGAGTCCAGATGGTAGAAGCCTTCATAGCCCTCCGTAAAGGCCGGGTTCTGGAACACGGGGAGCATCCCCTGGAATTCCATGAGTACCAGGCACGCGTTCAGCATCCGTCCCTTGGCGCTGCCCGGGTGGATGCTGGTGCCCCGCACCGTCACCACGGCGGAGGCCGCGTTGAAATTCTCGTATTCAATTTCCCCCACCGCTCCCCCGTCCACGGTGTAGGCAAAGTCTGCGCCGAAGCGCGCCACGTCAAAGGAGTCCGCTCCGCGGCCTATTTCCTCATCCGGCGTGAAGGCAATCCGTATTTCGCCGTGAGGGCGTTCCGGATGCAGCAGGAAGGAGGCGGCCATATCCATGATTTCCGCCACTCCCGCCTTATCATCCGCACCCAGCAGGGTGGTCCCGTCCGTCACCACCAGGTCCTGGCCCGCATATCTGCCCAATTCCGGAAAAACGGACGGGGAGAGCACAATTCCCTGTTCCCGGTCCAGAATGATGTCTCCGCCGTCATAGGAAGGCACGATGCGGGGCTTCACGCCGCTGCCGGAGACGCCCGGGGCCGTGTCCACATGGGCCACCCAGCCGATGACGGGAACCTGCCTGTCCACATTGGACGGGATGGAGGCGTACACGATGCCGGAAGCCTCATCCAGTTCCGCGTGCGCCCCCAGTTCCTCCAGCTCCGCGGCCAGCATCCGGGCCAGAGCCGTCTGGCCGGGCGTGGAAGGAACGGCGGAGGAATCCGCATCAGACTGGGAATCCACGGAAACATACTTCAAAAAACGGTCTAAAACGGAGATATTCATCAGGAAAATCAAGGATTGGCGAGAGTCTAGCACCTACCCCCGCGAACACAAGCACAAGACACGGTTTATCCTTGCGATTCAGGATGGTTTACAGTATGTAAACAAAGCTTCTCCCCATGATGACTCCTCTCCCTCTTGGCATTACCCTTGCTTTGTCCCTGACCTGCGGCGCCCTGCCCCTTCTGGCCCAGGGCACTTATGTGCCGGGCCCCATGCCCGTCTCCGCCGGGGCCAGGCAGGACCCTGCGGACATGTACCTGGAAGCGTTAAAGCTGGTGACCAGGGCCGCGGACCTGGTGGAAAAACGGGACTATATAGGGGCCATCCGCCTTACGCACCAGGCGGAAGACAAGTTCGGGCGCCTGGTGAAGGAGTATCCCCAATGGAAGCCCAACATGCTCCAGACGCGCCGCCAGCTCAACAGGGAGAATCTGGACAAGTGGCAGAAACTGGCCCAGCAGCAGGCCGCCGCCGCGCCCGCCGGCCCCGGTCTGGAACTGGAACGCCCGGCCAACGCGCCGCGCCCCCGGCCCAAGCCCAACATCGCCCTTCCCCCCGGCTACAAGGGAGTGGAATTCCCCCACCGTCCCGGCGAGCCCCTGGTCAACACCATTCCGTCCTCCTCCGTTGCCCCCGGCGCGGCCCCGGAAGTGGTGGAAAGCAATTACGAGCGCATCCGCAGGCTGCTGGACAAAACCACCATGGAGAACAAGGCCCTGATTCTGGCGCTCAAACGCACCCGGAAGGAACAGGAGGACATTCTGGCAAAACTGGCCGTAGCGTCCGCCGGGGAGTCCGTCTACCGGGATGAACTGCTCAAGGTCAGGAAGCAGATGGACGATGAGAGGAATACCAGCAACAAGCTTCTCAAGACCCTCACCAAGCGGGTGGATGAACTGGAACTGACTGTCGCCACCCTGAGCCGGGAAAAAACCCAGTATCTGGAGCAGATAGCCTCTTTGCAGCTTCAGCTCAAGGAGCACCAGGACAAGCTGGCCCAGGTCACGGATGACAGGAACGCCCTCAAGAAGGAACGCGACCAGCTCGCCGCCCTGGTGGAACTCAACAGTCCGGATAAGACCAGGAACCTGCTGGACCGCAACCTGACGCTGGCGGCCCTGCTCAAGGACGCCCAGAATAAAATAAGCGCCCTGGAGACGGCCAAGTCGGACTCGGAAGAGCAGCGTAAGGCCAACCTGAAAGCCCTGGAGGAGGCGCGCGGCGAATCCGCGGACCTGAAGCAGAAGCTCATTGCCATCCGGGATGAAAACATTGGTTACCGCAAACGCATTACGGAGCTGAATACCAAGCTGATCAATGCGGACGTGGAGCTCTCCAAGCTGGAAGCCAATCCGGGCAAAAGCCCCCTGTTGCTGGAGGAAAACCAGCTGTTGCGCTCCACCATAGCCAAGCAGCTCCGCATTCTTTCCGTGCAGGACCAGAGCCGTTCCCTCCTCATCAGCACGTACAAGCGCCTGCACCAGCAGAACCCGGAAACGGCGGAAATCGCCTCCCTGATGGATAATGAAGAAGCCATCAAGCTTACTCCGGCGGAACAGCAGATTGTCAATGCCATCGCCAGCGACAACAAGATCAACATTCCCCTGACGGACCAGCAGAAGGAAAAAATCAGCAAGCTGGCGCTGGCCCTGTCCGCAGAACGGGACAAGGCCGCCCAGCTGGCAAAGGACCTGGAACAGGCGCGCACCCAGACCAGAACCAAAGCGGCCAAGTCCGCCAAGAATGACAAGGCCCAGACGGAAGCCCTGGCCCGCACCCAGAAGGCCCTGGAACAGAAAAACCTCCAGGTGGAGGAACTTACCCGGCAGATGGATGAGCTGAAAACCCGGTTTGCGGAACAGGCGCGCCTGGCCGCCATCTCCTCCGGAGCCATCACGCCGGACCAGGAAAAAACGCTGAACCGGAGCATGGAAACCACCGTGCGCAGGAAGCTGGAAGCGGAAGCCCTGGGACAGGGCGCCGCGGAGGCCTTCGCCAAAAAGCGCTATGCCGCCGCAGAACAGCTTTACCGCACCCTGCTGGATTTCCAGCCGGCCCACGTTCCGGCCCTGGTCAACCTGGGCACCATCCTGCTTCAGCGCAACAAGGCGGAGGAAGCCATAGAATACCTGAAAAAGGCCACGGAGCTGGACGCATCCTCTTCTCCCGCGTGGTTCATGATGGGCGTGGCCCAGTACCGCTCCGGACAGGACCAGCATGCCATCGCCTCCCTGACGGAAACCGTCCGGCTGGACCCGGCCAACGCTCCGGCCCTGCTTTACCTGGGCAACCTGGAAACCAGCGCCGGCAATTATGAAAAAGCGGTGGGGCATTTTGAAAACGCCCTGAAAATCCAGCCGGAATCATCGGACGCCCATTTCAACCTGGCCTGGACTTATTCCCGCCTGGGCCGCACGGCGCAAGCGCGCAAGAGTTATGATGCCGCCATCCGCTGCGGCGGACTGCCGGATTCCGACCTGGAACTGGCCATCACCGGCACCACCACCCTTCCCGTCAAAAAAACGGCTCCGGGCAATGCCCCGGCGGACGCCGCAAATGAACCCGGAATGCAGCTGGCGGCTGTGAGCGATCCGGCGGCCATCCCCCATGACGCCTATGAGGTGCCCGCCAGCGTGGCGGAAGACCCCAATGCCGTGGAAAAACCGTCTGCGGGCCCCAAGCAGATCGTCGTCAGCCACCGTCCGGAAACCACGGCCGCCTCCCTGGAATCCCAAGTCCGGGAAACAAGCTCCACGGTTCTTCCCGCACAGCCGCAGGCAGAAGCTGCGACCGCCGCCGCAGAACAGCCCAGGCCGGAAAAACAGGAAGCGCCGCGCAGGAGAAGCCGCTTCCGCATCGGCTCCTGACGTTCGCTTCCCTCCCCACCCTTTCTCCTGAAAACAGCCATGTATCAAGTTTCCATTTTAGGCCTGGGCCTCATCGGCTCACGGATTGCACGCCACATGACCAGCCTGGGCGACAAGGTCACCGTCTGGAACCGCACGCCCCGGGAAGACTTTCCGGAGGCGGTCCCCACGCCGGCAGATGCCGCCCGCGCTTCCAAAATCATCCAGCTCTACCTCAAGGACAGGAACGCCTGCGTGGAAGTGTTTGAACAAATGAGGGGCGCGCTGACCCCGGAACACATCATCCTGAACCATTCCACCATTGACCTGGCCACCGTAGGAAAA
Source organism: Akkermansia muciniphila (assembly GCF_002884975.1). Lineage (NCBI taxonomy): Bacteria > Pseudomonadati > Verrucomicrobiota > Verrucomicrobiia > Verrucomicrobiales > Akkermansiaceae > Akkermansia > Akkermansia muciniphila. Next base: position 672,359 of record NZ_PJKB01000001.1, read on the forward strand.
CTATCCCTGATGTGCTCCGCCATCGGCTGCACGTATGTGGACTGCCCGTTCACCGGCTCCCGCCTGCCTGCGGAAAAAGGGGAGCTGGTCTATTACGCGGGAACGGATTCCTCCACCCTGGACCGCATACGGCCCATTCTGGAACACAGCTCCCGGGACATCCTGCATCTGGGCGGCGTAGGGGCCGGAACCGTCGTCAAGCTGGTCACCAACATGGTCTCCGCCACCATGGTGCAGAGCCTGAGCGAGGCCCTGTCCATCACCCAGGCATACGGCATTTCCCCGGAACTGCTGGGACAGGCCATCTCCCGGAACGTCATCGCCTCCCCGCTGGCGGCCTTCAAGCTGCCCCTGATGGCGGAGCGCGACTTCAGCACCCATTTCTCCCTGGACAACATGCGGAAAGACAGCATCTACGCCCAGGAACTGGCCGCGGAAAAGGGAATCCACCCGCCCGCCGCCGCCCTGGTCTCCTCCATCATGGGGAAACTATGCCGTGAAGGGCACGCGGAAGAAGACTTCGGCTGCCTGGCGGAACAATTTGACTAACCTCCCCTGTTGATGAAATTCAGAGGAACATGCGCCGCCCTGCTGCTGGCTTTTCTCCTGCCGCCCGTTCAGGGCCAGGAGAAGAAGGAAGCCTCTGCCGCGGAACCGCAGGCGCCACAGGAAACGCCTTCCGTTCCCGTCCCGGACATGTCCCTGATTGACGATGCTTCAGACCGGGCCGTTCCGGAAGGCAGCTCCAACGTCAGCCCCGTTCCCCCTGCCCCGCAGCAGCCGGAGGAAGCCCCCGCCGGAGCCGGCAGGGACGGGCCGTCCATCAAACGCCAGCCGTTCACCAGCATTTCCACGTCCAAGCAGTTCCACGTCATCGGAATGGACGCCCTGCTGGCCGGAGCCATCGCCACGCGTGCGGATTCCATACGCACCGCCCTGGTGAAAATCCTCAAGCAGCCTGATGAATGGAAAAATAAAATCATCATCCGCCTGGTGGGGGAGCCGGGTAGCCCCGTTCCCGCCAACCCCATCCGCCTGCAAACCCTGATTGTGGGAAACAGCCTCTCCTACAACATTTTCATCCACCTGGGCCGCGGCATCAACCAGGACAGGCTCCGCCACGGCATCGTCTCCACCCTGCTTTATGAAATGATGCTGCGCGCCGTGGACGTGGAAGGCCTGCCAGATGAAGTGACGCTCCCCCCCTGGCTCATTTCCGGGCTGGAACAGGCCGTCCTGTGGCACAACAACGAGGCGGACCGTGCCATGTACTCTACGCTGTTCCAGCAGTCAGGCATCATGACTCCGGAAGAAATTCTGAACTGCAAAGAACCGGAAAAGGAACTGGACGCCACTTCCTACGCCGCCTATCAAACCTCCTGCGGGGCCCTGGTGCTCTGCCTGCTGAACCAGGAAAACGGCCCGGAAGGGATGAAACAGCTTCTGGACCAGGCCATTCTGGGCAATGACGACCCCAAAAACCTCATCAAGCGCCATTTTCCGCAGCTCAACCTGACCCCATCCTCCCTTCACAAATGGTGGACGCTCCAGCTTTCCCGCATGGCTACCCCTCCCCTGACGGAAACCCTTACGATCACGGAAACGGAACGGCACCTTCAGGAGGCCCTCACCCTGGTGAAGTATGATCCGGACACCCGGACCACCGCCACCTTCCCTCTGGATGACCTGGAACAGGCCAATTCCCTGACGGACCTGAACAGGCAGCTCTCCAACGTCTCCGGCAGCCTGCTCAATCTCAGCCGCCGCTGTTTTCCCGCCTACCGGCCCGTCATTGTGGAATACGCCAAACTGGCCGCCCTGATGCAAACGGGAAAGATCCACAGCCGGGAAGCCGCGCCCAAAATCAGCCAGCTCCGGGAAATCAGGGAACTTTCCATGAAAACCGCCCGGCGCGTGCGGGACTACATGGACTGGTATGAAATCAATACGCGGACCGGGACCGGCAAAACCTTTGCCTCCTACGCGGCAGCCGTCAAACTGCTCCGTGAACAGGACCAGCCGGCCAATACCCCCATCTCCCGGTATCTGGACGATATTGAAAAATTATACACCCTTCCGGCCAAGGCTCCCATCCCGTCCCTGCACGGAAAGAATTAAAGGAAAAACGTTCCGCCGCACGGAACATTCCATTAAAAAAGCCGCTCATGCAGCACGGAAGCGTTTTCCGTCAAAAACGGGAACATTCGTGATATTTTGACTTATCATTCCGCCTGCCAGCGATCGTTTCATTTTCCCTAAGTGAATCAGCAAGAATGGGATAACTTTACGGCGGATTTACAATCCGGAAGTCAACCTATTTTTTTGAGCTCAAAAACATAACGACAAATATTCCCACATATAAGGTAGGAATAAAAAAACACGGCTGATACGGGAACTTTATTTATTTACAAGAAGTTCTTTAAGTTGAAGCCACCTTCCGGATTGTAAATCCGATACTGCCCTTGTTTAATTACTTTATTCATAAATTGATGAAACCGTCTCTGTACCTTACCATGTTTCTGCTTTGTTCGGGGTTGGGGGCCCAGGCCGCCGAACTGAAATATTTTTATGATTTCAACAAGCTCGACGGCAGCCTGTCTTCCCTGAACGGCAATAATCTGGCCGGACCGGACGCCGGTTCCGCTACTTTCAGCGGGGGAGGCTGGATGAATTATACGGCAGGATACGAGGGTCTGGGATATGACAGCCGCGCGAACGGCGGACAGCTTACGCTGGGATCTTCCAGCACCGGGCTTGGCCTGAATACTACGGAAGGTTTCAGCCTTTCCATTGCCGTGAAGGATTTCTCCCCGGGCAGCAACCATTCCACAACCAAATGGAACAGCATGCTGACCTTCACGTCCGGCAATAACCAGAACATGTACCTTCAAAAGGATTCGGGTGATACCTCCACCGCGGGCGCATGGGCGGCTTATTGCGGCGGAAATGTAGGAAACTGGGCCAACCTGACGGTTTCCAAGGATTCATTTTCCAATATCATCATCACCTTCCAGAACGGGGAACTGAACATCTATCTGGACGGACAGCGGAGAATCACCGCTTCCGGAGTCAATTTCACCGGAAACGTCCAGTCCCTGAAGCTGGCATCCTCCGCGGATACCACCATGGACGATCTTCAATTATACTCCGGCGTTCTGAACGATGCGGAAATTGCCGCGCTGGCCGCCAATCCGGCCCTTCCCGTTCCGGAACCCGCCACCGCCACGCTGAGCCTGCTTGGGCTGGCCTCCCTGTGCATGCTCCGCTGGAGAAGGTAATTTAATTTTAAGCATGATTTTTTAAAGGGAAAACAAGTTGGTTCTTGTTTTCCCTTTTTTATTCGATATTACCCTATCTGTTAGAAACTACATGAAAACAACCGCACTATTCTTTGGCGTGTTCGCCAGTTGCCTTTCTTGCATTCCGGCCTATGGAGCAGACTATACCTGGAATGGAGGCAATGGAGCCTGGACAGATTCCGGAACGTGGCAGATGGATGGATCCGCCACAGACTGGAACAGCGGGAATACGGCCCGGTTCCAGACGAATTCCTCCATCACGGTTGGAAACGGAATAACGGCCTCCGGCCTGCTTTACGACGGAGCGTCCGTTACCCTGAACGGGGGTTCCCTTACCCTGACGGGCACGGCCGCGGGCAGCAACGGCGGTTCCGCCACTCTTTCCAATACCGGGCTGATTCTGGACGCACCCAATGCGGAAGATTCCTATGAAGTCCTGGATACCAACCTCACAGGAACTTCCACGCTTACCAAGACAGGGAGCGGCACCGTCACCCTGGGCGGAACGCATACGGCCAGCGGCGCCTGGAATATCAATGCGGGCACGCTGGTCTTTACCGGGGAAAGAAACATTACGGCCGCGGACAACAACCGGATTAACGGGAAAATCAACATCAGTGCAGGAGCCGTGCTGGACGCCAGCAACGGCCGTCTGTTCCATAACGGCACTTACACGGCCAATTTCCAGTCCCCCACTATCACGCTGAATGGAGGAACGCTCAAACTGAACCAGTTCGGGTATGATTCCGCCTCCCTGGGCAAGCTGCACAACAACTTTTACGCCCTTAAATTCGCTTCCGGAACCTCCGGCCGCATCGTCATTTCCCAGGGGTATGAATCCGGGGGCACGGCCAGCCGGGGCATTTACATTGCCGGCTGGGGCACGACGGCCACCATTGAACTGGGGGCCAACCAAACACTTACATGGACTTCCTCCAATGCGCAGTACCAGGACGCCATCGTCTGCGAAACCGGCGGCGGCAGTGCGCTGGCTCTCTCCATCGGAGAAAATTCCGTACTCTACTTCAACCAGGTCTTTGCCAATAAGAACACGTCCAATGAATACGGAGACCCCACCACCGCCAATTTCTCCGGCCTGAGCCTGATTAAATCCGGCGCCGGGGAACTGGTCATCCAGAGGGCCAATACCATTTCCTCCGGACGCGTGGTCCGCGTGGACTCCGGCAAGCTGACGCTGGATGTGGATAACGCCTTTGGCACCGGCGGCAATCTGGGCAATGTAAGCATCGCTTCCGGCGCCCTGTTCTTCATGAACGGCCACACCCTTTCCAACGTCATCGACGTTCAGGACGGGGCCACGCTGGACATGGGGGGCAGCTCCTATGCCTACATGGTTAACTGGCACGAAGGAGGCATTCTCCTGAACACGGAAAACAACAAGGGCACGCTCAACATCATGACCCGTGCCGCTCTGGAACTGGGCTCCAAGGCATGGGCGGGAAGCGTGCTGACGGATACGGATACCGTTTTTACGCTCACGGCGGACCAGAATCTGGGAGCCCTGGGAGCAAACGTCAACTGCTGGATAGGCGGCCGCGGGTATAACAACACCCTCCAGAGCATCACCTTCACGGGCGACCACGGAATCAACATGGACAACTACGGAGCCAAGTGGGCCGTCATTCTCTCGGAAAACGTCACCTTCCAGGACATCGGCAGCCTGACCTTCTCCAACAATGCCGCTGACATGTCCAACTCGGACGCCCTTTACGGCGCAGGAGCCATTGCCGCCAACGATACGGTCACCTTCAGCAACACGGGAGCCCTTACGTTCACCAACAACAGTGTACGTACAATCGAAGATGAGTCCGCCTCCGGCGGGGCCATTTACGCCTCCGGCGGCGCGGCCTTCTCCAACACGGGGGCCATCAGCTTCTCCGGGAACTCCGCCATGACGAACGGGGGCGCCATCCATACGGGAGGCACCACGGGCAGCCTGAACTTCTCCGACATTGCGGAAGACATCTCCTTCACCGGAAATACGGCGGGCGAGAACGGCGGAGCCATCAATAACGATTATGAAGCCGTGGAGTGGTCCAATGTGGGCCACGTTACCTTCTCCGGCAACATTGCGGAAGCCGGCGCGGGCGGCGCCGTCTGGTCAGGCGGAGACGTAACGGTTGACACCGCCTCCTCCTTCAGCATGACGGGCAACGAGGCCCGCGGCGGCAGCGGAGGCGCCATTTACTCTGACGGAAACGTTACCTTCTCCGGCGCTGGCTCCCTGACCTTCTCAGACAACCACGCATTTTCCTACGGGGGAGCCATCAGCGCCTATGGAGACATCACCATTTCCGATTCCGGCTCTGCCGCCTTTTCCGGCAATACCGCCTATGAAGGAGGCGCCCTGGACGCCTACAACGTTTCCATTTCCGGCAATACGGGAACGGTACTGTTTGAAAACAACAGTGCGGAAAACACCGGGGGTTCCATCAACCTGCAGGCGGGAGGTTCCGTTTCCCTGACGGCGGACCAGGCGGACATCATTTTCCGCGGAAACACGGCCCAGGACGGGAGCGTTTACAACGCCATCCATTTCAACGACGGTTCCACGGGGTCCTTCAATGCGGGGGACAACCGCCGGATTCTGTTTGAAGACGGCCTCAGCTCCCAGGATGAATCCGTGGCGGACATCAGCATCAATGACGCCGCCGGATCCAGTGGCACCGTCGCCATGTCCGGTGCCAACAGCCAGTCCGGCATCCGGGCCAATACGACCGTCTACGGCGGCACGTTTGCCGTCACCAAGGGAGCGACCTACGGCTACCATTCCGCAGACTGGAGCACGGAAGAAGCCCGCACCTCCTTCACGGTCAGCGGCGGGACGCTCCACATCGGCGAACAGTCCACCCTGAATGCGGCGGACGTGCGGCTGGAAGACGGCACGCAGCTCTCCGTCATGGGGACCGGCAGCCTGAACGCAGACACGCTGACCCTGGGGAACAACGTCACCGTCCTTTGTACGGGTGAAGGCAGCTTCTCCGTGACGGCTAATGTCATTGACATCTCCAACGGAATCACGATCGACCTTTCCCGCGGCTCCGTGGCAGGCCTGGAACTGCATGCGGATACCCTGACGCTGGGCGGCACGCTCACCCTGGGGGATGACCGGGTGGACTACACCTCCGCCATCTGGCAGAGTGACCAGTCCTACCTGGTCATGGATGCCTCCGGCGTCACCAGCATGGACGGCTCCTTCTCGGAAATCCTCTCCTCCCTTTCCAACTCCGCTACCGTCACCGTGGGGCATCTGGGCCTGGAAGGCTATGACCCTGCCCTGGAGCTGGGCCACTGGGAACTGCGCTGGGATGAGAACAATTCCCTGCATCTGGACTGGATTTCCAACGGCCTCGTAGTCCCGGAACCCGCCGCCGCCCTTCTGCTCCTTCTGGCCGCAGGCGGCATGCTCGCCGTCAGAAAGCGCACCCTCTAAAAACAATTAACCCGTTAATAAAACATGAATAATATTCTTAAAACCGGCATGTGCGCCCTGGCCCTGGGCCTGTACGGCGCAGCCCCCCTGTACGCGGCTTCCGCCACGGCATCCTGTGAACAGACGCACTCCGTCCTGTACGCGGGCGCGGCCAGCCAGGCCATCATGAAGATCAAGGTGACCGTCACGGAAACCAGCCAGATCCTGAAGGGAATGTCCTTCTCCATGGCCGGAACCACCACCGTTTCCGACATCGCGAAGGCCCGGATTTTCTACTCCGGCTCCACGCCCTATTTCTCCCCGAATGCGGAGCAGCTCAACCGCCGGGCCATCCCTATTCTCAACACCATCTCCAAGGGGGCCAAAACCTTCCAGTTCGAGGGAAGCCAGGCGCTCTCCCCGGGTGACAACTACTTCTGGCTGTGCGTGGATATTAACCCTCTTCGTGTACGGGGATTGAACAAGGTGGACGCCTCCTGTACGGGCGTAGCCCTGCTGGAAGATTCAAACGTGGCGGTCACCAATCCTTCCCCGGAAGGCTTCGCCCAGGTGTACCCCTACCAGTTCCGCGTGGTGCCCTATTACCGCAGCACCAACCTGATGAGGTGGAATCCCGACCAGCTGACCCCCCAGCACTTCAAATCATTCACGGACCTCATTTACTTCAACGTGGGCTGTGACGCCCAGGGAAACCTGACGGGACAGGACAACGCCCAGTTCCTGGCCGGCCTGGACAAGCTTAAACAACTGCGCGGCACGGCGGGCAGCAAGATCATTCTGGGCGTGGCCCACTGTGACGCAGGGCTGACGGCTTTCACAGGGAATGCGGAGAAGAGGCGCCAATTCGCGTACCAGCTCGTCTCCTTTGCCAAGGAAAAGGGATTTGACGGTATAGACATTGACTGGGAATACCCGGACAACACCAACGAATGGTACAACTTCTGCCTGCTGCTGGGAGAAGTACGCTCCGCCATGGGTGCCAGCGGCATGTCCCTGAGCGCGGCGATCAACCCGTACTACCTGGCGCCCACCAGTGAAATGATGGACCTGCTGGACTTCGTCAACCTCATGAGCTATGACCGTGCCGGACAGCACTCCACCTATCCGGACATGCTCACGGACATCGAAGCCATCCGCAGGAAAAGCATTCCGGACTGCAAAATCGTCGTCGGCCTGCCGTTCTATACGAACGAGACGCGCTCCAACCGCAACTGGGATGCCCAGAAAGGTTATTCCAACGTGATCCAGCTCTATCCCAACATCGCCCCCGGTACGGACCTGTGCACCATCGACGGCCAGGAGCACTATTTTAACGGCATGACCACCATTAAGAAAAAATGCACGTATGTGAAAAACCAGAAGCTGGGTGGCGTGATGATCTGGTGCTATGATGGTGATTTACCGCTGACGCACCCGAAATCCCTGGCCAGAGCCATGTTTTCCCTCATCAAGCAACAGCCTGTCCGCTAATGTTTTGAATCAGCTTTTGCTCCGGCGCGCATTCCCTTTTGGAGAATGCGCGTTTTTTTATGTGGTCTTTTTTGATTCAAAAGGATTCAGGGGTTGTCTTTCCCGGGGCCCTTTGCCATTATTTCCTTCGAATCATTTTCATATCACTTTATTATATATGAACACCACATTGAAACTCCACGGCCTGGTGGCCGCCGTACATACCCCGTTCAAGGCGGACGGCTCCCTGAATCCTTCCATTGTTGACGCCCAGGCCAAACTGCTTGCCGCCCAGGGCATCAAACTAGCTTTCATTACCGGCAGCACCGGAGAATCCTCTTCCATGCAGCTTGCGGAACGCAAGGAAATCTACTCTGCCTGGAAGGAAGCTTCCGCCAGGCACGGCGTGGACGTCATTGCCCATACCGGCTCCAACAGCGTCTGGGACGCCCGCGAACTGGCCGCCTTTGCCCAGGAATGCGGCTTTGTGGCCACCAGCTCCCTTTCCCCCTCCTATTACAAGCCCGGCACCGTCCAGCGCCTGGTGGAATGCTGCGCCTTTGCCGCTTCCGGAGCTCCCGACCTGCCCTATTACTACTATGACATCCCCGTGCTGACGGGCGTGCGCTTCAATCCCGTGGACTTCATCAAGCTGGCCAAGGAACAGATTCCGAACTTTGCGGGCATCAAATTCACCAATCCGGACCTGGCCCTGTACCAGACCACGCTGAACTTTGATGAAAACGTGGACATCCCCTGGGGTGTGGACGAATGGTTCACGGGAGCCCTCTCCGTAGGCGCCAGGGGCGCGGTGGGCAGCTCCTTCAACTTTGCCCCGGCCCTGTACCAGAAGCTGATGAAATCCTTTGAGGAAGGGGACGTGGAAACGGCGCGCGACTGCCAGTGGAAATCCGTGCAGATGATCAACATCCTGGCCTCCAAGGGCTACATGGGCTGCGCCAAGGCCCTGATGGGCTGGCTGGGCGTGGACCTGGGCCCGGCCCGCCTGCCGCAGGGCAACCCCACCGCGGAACAGCTCAAGGAACTGCGTTCCGAGCTGGAAGCCATCGGCTTCTTCCAGTGGTCCATGAACTAAACCGCTTCCCCCTTATGGCTGCCACACTTGACCTGCCCGTCCTGGGCGCATTCTACCGCCGCCAGCTTCTGGAAAACGTTCTGCCGTTCTGGTTCCCCCGCGCTTTTGATGAGAAGAACGGGGGCCTTTACCACTGCTTTGACGCGGACGGCACCCTGGTGGACACGGATAAATCCGTGTGGGCCCAGGGCCGCATGGCCTGGATGCTGCTGACGATGTACAACAGCATTGAAAAGAACCCGGACTGGCTCAAATGGGCGGAAAGCGCCCTGACCTTCCTGACGGCCAAATGCGTGGACCCTTCCGACGGCCGCATGTACTTCCATGTGGAGGCGGACGGCACCCCCATCCGCAAGCGCCGTTATGCGTACAGTGAATCCTTCGCCGCCATCGCTTTTGCCGCCCACGCAAAAGCCGTGGGAAGCGAGGAATCCGCCAGGGCCGCCCGCCACTGGTTCGATATCTTCACGGACATCTGCTTCACCCCCGGCAAGATGGTTCCCAAATTCACCGGGAACCGTCCCTCCACGGGACTGGGAACGCGCATGATCACGCTGGCGACCGCCCAGGAACTGCGCAAGTACCTGGGTGACGGGGACGGCTTTTACACCGGATGGATCAATCGCTGCATCAATGACCTCCGCACCCTGTTCATGAAGCCGGAACTCAAGGCCGTGATGGAAGTGGTGAGCCCTGACGGCGCCATCATTGACCACTTTGACGAACGCACGCTGAATCCCGGCCATACTATTGAAGGCGGCTGGTTCGTGCTGGAGGAAGCCCGCCACCGCGGCAATGATCCGGAACTCATCAAGGTGGGCTGCGACATGATCGACTGGGCGTTCGCCCGCGGCTGGGACAAGGAAAACGGCGGCCTGCTTTACTTCACGGACGTGTATGGCAAGCCTGTCCAGGAATACTGGCACAACATGAAATTCTGGTGGCCGCATGATGAAGCGCTCATCGCCATGACGCTCGCCTACAAGCTCACCGGGGAAGAACGCTACGCCATCTATCACGACATGGTGCACAACTGGGCCTTCTCCCACTTCCAGGACGTGAAGCACGGCGACTGGTTCGGCTACCTGAACAAGGACGGCTCCAGGGCAAACACCCTCAAGGGCAGCCTCTGGAAGTCCTTCTTCCACCATCCCCGCGCCATGTGGTGCTGCGCCCACTACTGCGGCGCCATTTAAAAGCGGTTTCCTAACCGGCGGCCGTCCCGTGTTTTTACGGGATGGCCGTTTTTTATGCCCGGCGGGATGAAAGGAAAACAACGTCCCTTCCCCCTCATCTGCGGCTTTTCCCGCGGTTACAGCAGAACATCCTCCGTACGCACCACCACGTCACCGGGGTCCAGCATGGCGTTTATCAGGGAACAGAACCGGAATTTTCCTATATCCTCCGCTTTCAAGGAACGCGCTTCAATGGCTCCGCGCGCCAGCAGGAATGCGCGCTTGGTGCCCGGAAGAAGGAACGTCTCCGGAGTTACCCAGGAAGAGCCGTCCCCGAACACGACGTTGCTGTACCGCGTATCCGTCACCATCCCATGCTGAAGGATAAGAACTTCTTCATCCTCGCCCAACCCCAGCCCTGCCGCCTGAAGCTCCGTCCGGTCCTCCCACTTGCAGGAGTAATCCAGCCGTGGAATTTCCACGCACCGCAGCCTTTTCACCATCCGGGGGCGGTAAGGTTCATAAGAAGGGGGTCTCACCCTTCCCCGGGTATCATACGTGATATGGCATTTGTAAACGCCTGCGCCCTCCAGACCGGGGCACCCTTCCAGCACGGAGGCCAGATCCGGAACGGAGGCACCTCCCTCACCGTGAAGTTTCATGGACCTCTCCACCCTCCGCTGGTGCCAGGGCAGCAGGCAGGGGGCTCCATCCTTCCATTTTACGGTTTCAAAGATCAAACGGCACATAAACTTTGGCAATAGCTTCCCGGTATTCCTCCTCCATGCGGCTCATGACGGTGATGCCGCCTCCGCTTTTGTACACCATTCCCTCCCCGGCCTCTTCCATGAAGCGGATGGCGACGGCGGAATCCAGTTCCCGCCCGTTGAAAAAACCGAACACCCCCGTGTAAAATCCCCGTTCCATATCTTCCGCCTCCGCAATGGCCCGGCAGGTGGCCTCCTTGGGCGCTCCGGTCACGCTTCCGGCGGGCAGCAGCTTCATCATCATCTCCCCCAGCCTGGAACGCCAGTCTTCCGGGAGAGTGCCTGAAATTTCAGAACTGCACTGCAGGATGGCGCCGCCGCGCGTTTCCACAGAACTGATATAGCGGTAGCGCTTCACCCGCACGCCAGCCGCCACCATGGAGAGGTCATTGCGCATCAGGTCCACAATGGTGGCGGACTCCCGGTTCTCCTTCTCATCCGTCTCCAGCCATTGGCGGGCTTCCGGCGTGGCGGCAGGAGCCGTTCCCTTCATCGGAAACGTGGAGACGGTCCGTCCGCGCACCGTGACGAATGGTTCCGGAGAAAAGCAGACGCATCCGCGGCCATGCACGCCGGGGACGCGGGCGTCCGGCCCCAGCAGCATCCGGTAGGGCGCGCGGGCGAACCGGAACAGGTGGACCAGCGCCAGATTGGTTTCCACGGGAGTGGCCACGCACAAATTCAGCAGGTAGGAGTCCCCCCTCAGCAGATGCTTCCGGACGGAGGAAAACGCCTCCGCATACCGGGACATGGAACAGGGAGAAGGAGTGAACCGTATCCGTTCCGGAAGCGCAGGGGCCTCCCCCTTCAGTTCCATCTTTCCCAGGGGAAGAGCAAAGGCCGCCGTACGCCCCTCCCCTGCTCCGGCAGGCTCCACCAGCAGGTTGTGCTCCAGGTCATGGGAGATCACGAAAAAGAACGGCTGTTCCGCACGGCCCAGGGCATTCATGCGGCGGATGGTCTCTTCCCGTGTGTACATTGGCGGGAATTACTTTATCATGTGCGCGCCATGAGTCAACCGAACGTCTGGATCATTGACCACCGGGATTCCTTTACCTGGAATCTCGCGGAACTCGTCCGGGTGACGGGAATGGCCGTTCCGCGCGTAGTTCCCAATGATTCCCCGGAACTGGAACAGGCGGTCCAGGCAGGGGAAAAGCTCATCCTGTCTCCGGGGCCCGGCATGGTGCGGGACGCGTGCCACCAGGCCACCTTCCGCCTTCTGGACAGGCTGCCGTCCTTCACCCCGGTGCTGGGCGTCTGCCTGGGGCATCAAATCCTGGGCGTCCATTCCGGGGCGGAGCTGGAACACCTTGCCCAGCCGCTGCACGGGGCGCGGGAATCCATACGCCGGGTAAAATCATGCCCTGTCCTTGACGGATTGCCGGAGGAATTCCCCGCAGGCCTGTATCATTCCTGGCGGCTTGCCTCCGCCCCGTGGCCGGAAGAACTGGCCGTGACGGCCAGAGACTCCGGCGGGAACATCCAGGCGATCCGCCACAAGTCACTTCCCCTGTACGGCATCCAGTTCCACCCGGAATCCATCCTGACCCCGGACGGAGCGCTCCTGCTGCGGAATTTTCTCTCCCTTCCGGAGAAGGGATAAAACCCCATGAATCCCGTGATCAAATTTTCCAGGGATGAACGGGAGGGAACCGTAAAGTGTCTCATTCCTGTACCATCCCGGCCCATTCACGGGGCCAGGTCAGGATATAACGCCTTTTTATTCTCATGAACGCACAGGACGAACTTAAAATCAGGGACATGGAAATCCTGTTCCAGCCTTTTCATTCACGCAAGCTCAACACCCCGACGCGTCTTGTCCTTCCGGCCATGACGCGGGGATTTTCCCCCAACGGGGTTCCCACGGACCAGGTGGCCGAGTATTACAAGAGCCGGGCGAAGCATGAAGTGGGCCTTATTATTACGGAGGGCACCTTCATTGACGAGCCCAGCGCTTCCCCCTGCTCCAATTATCCCAACTTCTTCGGCGGCGCCTCCCTGCGGGGATGGAAAAAGGTGCTGGAAGCCGTCCATACCACGGACTGCAAAATAGTCCCCCAGCTCTGGCACGTGGGCATGGACCGGCCCTTCAAGGGGGACAACCTGCCCAACCCGGAGTTGCCGCCCATAGGCCCCTCCGGAATAGACGTGAACACGCTGGAGCAAACGGCGGAACCCATGAGCATCGCCAAGATTGAAGAAGTCATTGACGCTTTTGCACGGGCGGCGGCGGATGCCAAACGGCTGGGCTTTGACGGCGTGGAACTGCACGGAGCGCACGGCTACCTGATCGACCAGTTTTTCTGGAAGGAAACCAACAGGCGCACGGACGAATACGGCGGCGACCTGGTGGGCCGCACCCGTTTTGCCAGCCGCATTATTCATGCCGTACGCAAGGCGGTAGGCAGCCAGTTCCCCATCATCTTCCGCTTCTCCCAATGGAAAACGGGCCATTATGATACCAAGCTGGCGTATTCCCCCGTGGAGCTGGAAGACTTTCTGGCGCCCCTGGCGGAGGCGGGCGTGGACATCTTTGACTGCTCTACGCGCCGATTCTGGGAACCGGAGTTTGCGGGTTCACGCCTCAACCTGGCCGGATGGACCAAAAAACTCACCGGAAAACCCACCATCTCCGTGGGTTCCGTGGGACTCAAGGGAGATTTTACGAACGCCTTTGACGGCGGCCCGGAGGCGGAAGCCGCCAGCCTGGAACCGCTGGTGGAACGGCTGCAAGCCGGGGAGTTCGACCTCATTGCCGTGGGGCGCGCGCTGCTGGCGGATGCGGAATGGGCGGAAAAGATACGCCATGCCCGTGAAAAGGACATCCACCTGTTCACGAAGGAAGACCTGAAAACGCTGAAATAGGAACTGGCGGTCAGGCATCTTCCCCTGAACACTCCTGCTTTTTCCCGGGGCGGACCGTCAGGTACAGCAGCCGGAGCACAATCAGCGCCGGAACCTGAAGCGTCAGGAAGTACCACGGCGCAGGCCCGAAGTACTCCAGAACGGTTCCGGGAGGGGCATGCCGGGTGAACCCGTAATTCGTGCCCAGCCAAATATTCACGGGAATGATCAGCAACAGGTACGCATCACACAAGGCCAGCGTTTTCACGTCGTCCCAGGGGCGTGCGCGCCATTGCAGCACCACGGGGATGTACAGGGCGGAAACCAGCAGCAGGCCGTGCCCCACGAAGAAGGCAAAAAAGGCGCCGGAGGGAAACCCCTCATACAGCATGGGAGTAATCAGCCCCTGGATGCTGGCGGCCAGCACGCCGAAATAAGCGGCGGCGCACGCCCAGGGCCTGCGGTACCACAGGGCGATGAAGCAGGCCAGCGTCATCAGGCTGCAAAAATGCAGGGGAAGCCGGTCCTGCCAGGGTTCCCAGTGCTCCCGGACAATGCGCCCGAAGGTTTCAACCAAAAAAGTGAGCAGGAAAACGGCTCCCAGTACCTTGCCGACAAGCACGCGTTTTTCCATACCCAGCCGGCGGCAGCCCCACAGGAGAGCGCCCGCAGCCGCCGCCACGATGCCGAGCGCCACCCAATGCGGCAGGCTCCAGCGGATAAACAGGGTGACGGAGTCTCCGGACATGGAAATCAGGCGGAAGGAGGTTCCGGGCATGCGTGGAGCTTGCCGCTGATGGATTCCACCCGGAGGCGCAGGACGCATACGGCGCGGACCATGGCGGGGGTAAAAGCCGCTTCCCGCCCCGTCTGTTGCAGCATGATGCGGCTCAAGGCATGCATCTTTTCCCCATCCTCCTGAAGACAATCCACCATCCCCCTGCCCATCACGCAGGCATAGGCATAACTGTACAGGCACGGGGTTTTCCCCTCCACCAGCACATGGTCGCCGTCCATTTCAAAAGAAGCCTCCGGGCGTGATTGCAGGATATCCAGCTTCCGGCCCTCCCCGGCGCAGTGAAAAAACAGCTCCAGGGAGCCGTCCCGCTCTTCATAACCGAAGTTCAGGGGCACCACGTACACCTCCCTGCCGTCCCATAAGCCCAGGCGGCACACCTTGAACCGCGCCATCATCTCCAGCAGGTCCTCCCGCCGGGTTACTTCCCTGTCTTTTCTTCTCATAAGCCGGAACCGTTCCCCTTCCTTCATGCAAAGTGCAGCATCCGGCCCCCTGCGTAAGCACAGGAAGCGGAGCGGCTGCCCATGGCAACGGAGAAACGGACTGGAACAGGAATATAGAAAAAAATCCTCCGTGAAAAGCTTTTTACCCCGGCCCTCCCCCTTTTCCGGAATACCGGAAATCATCAGGAAGCGGAAGCCTCCGCTACATCGGCAAAAACGGCCTCCGCCGCCCGGCATAAATCCAGGGGATCCAGTTCTATCTGGCACCCCAGGCGGCCGCCGCTCACCACGATCTCCGGCAGGGCCTCCGCGCTGGAATCAATCACCGTGGGAAACTTCTTCTTCATCCCCAGGGCCGTACAGCCGCCGCGGACATATCCGGTTACCGCCGTAATATCCTTCACGGGAAGCATGGCAACGGCCTTGGCGCCTGCGGCGCGCGCCGCCTTCTTCAGGGAAAGCTCCGCGCCAATGGGAATCACGAACACGTAATACTGGCGGGGAGCGCCCACCGTCACCAGCGTCTTGTACATCTTCTCCACCGGCAGCCCCAGAGCCTCCGCCGTATGCCGGGCATCCACAAACTCATGGCACTCATATGAATAATGCCTGTAGGGAACCTGCAGGGTATCCAGCAGGCGCATGGCGTTCGTCTTTACCTCCTTCTTCTTGGGCATAAGCTTGAAACGGAATCTGCCCGCAAGAATAGGAAAAACGGCGCCCTTTGACAAGACCGGGGACCTTTCTCCCCCGCACACGGAAAGGGAAAAAGCCGTTCCCTCCCCTTGAACCCTTGACTTGACGCTGACAGAAGGGCTAACATCCGGTATCATGGCAGATCATCACGTCCGGAGAAGCATTGGGGAACACATCCTGCGGTGCTCCGTCCTGATCGTGGCGCTCTTCATCATGTCCCTGGGCATCGCCCTGTCCGCCAAGGCCAACCTGGGAGTCTCCCCCATCTCCTGCACGCCGTATGTGCTCAGCCTGGCGCTTCCGCTGACGATGGGAACCGTCACCATCCTGATGCACCTGACCTTCGTGGCCGTGCAGGCGGCCCTGCTGAAAAAGGACTTCCGTCCGGCGCATCTGCTTCAGATACCCGTGGTATTCCTCTTCGGGGCGTTGACGGACTTCTCCATGTGGCTGATGGCCCCGCTGGAACCGGGCGGCTACCTGTGGTCCACCGTACTCTGCCTGCTGAGCTGCCTGGTCATCGGCTTCGGCGTCTTTCTCCAGGTCAAGGCGGATGCCGTCCTGCTGGCCGCGGAAGGAATGAGCCTGGCCTTCGTCAAACTATTCAAATGGGAATTCGGGGCCGTGAAAACCAGTGTGGACTGCACGCTGGTCTGCATAGGCCTGGTGTGCTCCCTGACGCTCCTTCCCGGCCTGGCGGGCATCCGGGAGGGAACCATTGTAGCGGCCGTCCTGGTGGGAATGATCGTCCGCTTCTTCAACAGGCACGTCTTCTGGCCGGACAGGCTGCTGGAACGGCTGTCGCGCCCCGGCGCGGCGGGAGAACTCCTTCCGCTGGCCCGTACCGCCGCTTACGCGCCGGACGCTCCGCTGGTCATCTCCATTGACCGGGAATACGGCTCCGGCGGCCACGCCATCGGCAAAATGCTGGCGGAGAAACTGGGAATCCGATTCTATGACTCGGAACTGGTGTACCTCACCGCCTCCCGGAGCGGCCTTACCCCGGACTACATCCGCAAGCATGAACAACAGCTCACCAGCCGCTTCCTGCATGAACTCTACGCCCAGAACTACGCCTACACGGCGGAGGAACTGCCGCCGGAAGACGCCACCTTCCTGGCCCAGAGCAAAGTCATCCGGGACATCACGGCCAGACACGCCTGCGTCATTGTGGGCCGCTGCGCCAACTTCATCCTGAAAGGAAGGCCCAACCTGTTCAGCGTCTTCCTGCATGCGGATCCGTCCGTACGCATGCAGCGCGTCATGGAAAACTACGGAGTGGAACCTGCCCGCGTAGCCAAAACCATGGACACCATGGACTCCCGCCGCCGCACCCACTGCCTGCACTATACCGGGCAGGAGCTGGGCAACGCCCGCCTTTACGACCTGTGCGTCAACACGTCCGACTACGGACTGGAACGCACGGTGGAACTGATTCTGGAAGCCATCAGCACCAGGACGGCGGACTCCTCCACCGCGGAAACGGTCCCCGTCAGGAACCCCGCGCTTCCGGAACCGGGCACCGAAGACATCCAGGGAGAAATATCCCTGGCCTGACCCGGACAACGACAGGCTCACTGTGCAATTCATGGGCATGGCGCAAGCTGCCGTTTTTACCGCCAATGACGCAGAATGAAAAACGGAAGATAGAACGGGGGAAACAGGGACGTTATTATTTGCATGAAAAAACTCCTTCTCTGTCTGTTGTTCCTCCTGATGCCCGTTGTATCGGAAGCAGCGGAGTCCCTGCCGCCCACCCTGAAACCGGAAGCCCAGCACCGGGACCACGCCTACACCTGGGAAAAGCGCCATGAAGCCGTCAAGGAACGCCACCGGAACATCAAGCCCGAATACGTCTTCATCGGAGACTCCATTACCCACCACTGGGCCGGAGAACCGGCCGATGGCTTCGGGCAATATGGGAAGGACTCCTGGTTCAGGCTGTTCGGCCCCCATGCCGTCACCAACATGGGATTCGGGTTCGACTACGTGGACAATGCCTACTACCGCATCCAGCAGGGAGAACTGGACGGAATCTCTCCGCGGGTCATCATCCTGATGATCGGAACGAACAACCTCGGCCACAGGAAGGACACCCCCGGAGCATGCGCCGCCAACACCAGGGCCCTGATCTCCCTTATCCGCCGGAAATGCCCTTCTTCCAAAATCCTCCTGCTGGGCATTCTGCCGAGGAAAGAAAAAGACCTGATTGACGCCATCAGGGAAACAAACAAGCAGCTCTCCCGCCTGGCCGACAAACGGCATGTCTTCTTCTCCAATCCCGGACTGGTGCTTCAGGAAGGCAACTCCGGCGCCCTTCGCAAGGCCTGCACCATGGACGGCATCCACCTGTCATCCACAGGCTACTCCATCCTTGCCGATGAACTAGCCGATCTGCTGCACCGGATGGACCCGCAGTACAAGGGAGGAAAAGTGCCCCGCCCCGCCAAAATCGACGGGATGGACCCCGGCCAGGTGCACCTGGTCGCCATTGGAGACTCCATCACGGACAACTACCGTAAAGACAACCTCCCCTGCCAGGACTTTCTGCCCATATGGAAAAAATACTATGCTCCCTACAACGCCTTCAATGCAGGCTTCAACGGCAATACGACGGATGACGTCCTTGCAAGAATCGGAGGAAAGGGAATCCTGGACCATGTCTCCCCCAAAGTGGTCCAGATCATGATAGGCACCAATGACACGGGACGCGGCAATACGGAAGAAGAAACCTTCAACGGCATCTGCCGCGTGGTGGACAAAGTCCATTCCAAACTCCCCCATGCCTCCATTCTCCTGGTCGGAATCCTTCCCAGCGACATCTACAACTGGCACGTGGCCGCAGCGGCATACCCGGATAAAA
The DNA here is from genome assembly GCF_002884975.1 of Akkermansia muciniphila. Classification (NCBI taxonomy): domain Bacteria; kingdom Pseudomonadati; phylum Verrucomicrobiota; class Verrucomicrobiia; order Verrucomicrobiales; family Akkermansiaceae; genus Akkermansia; species Akkermansia muciniphila. Next base: position 691,247 of record NZ_PJKB01000001.1, read on the forward strand.
AATTTAAAATGGATATGGCCGTCAATGACAGGCTGGCACGCCTCTATGCCAAAAATCCGTTTGTTACATTTCTGGACATCCGGAATGTCTTTCTGGACGCCAAAGGCAAGGTACGGGAGGAATTATTCTGTGACCCGGCAGTTGTCGTCATCAACGGGAAAAAAGCCGGCCCCCTGCACCCCAACACGGAAGGGCAGCGCCTCATGGCGGAAGCCATTCAGCCAACCCTGGCGCGGCTGATGAAAAAGCATTCCAAACAGGAATAAAGAGGGGCTTTCCCATTCCCTCATTCTCCCGTTTGGAGTACGGCATGTCGGGCGGATGAAAACTTACTGCCCGGAGCGTTCCGCTATCCGGGCACATAGAAAAATCCATCCTGGCTGTCCGGAAAAACCTTCATGAAATGAAGGCTTCCTGACAGCCAAAGCATAATAAAAGACTCTCTGGCCCTGTGAAGGAAAGCCCTTACCCCATCCACGATTTCCGGAGTCCGGGAGTTCCCGTACATTTCTCCAGTTCTTTTCTGCAACTAAAGACCCACTGGAAAAACTCCTGGACTGAAACGGCTTCTCTCTTGCAGAATCGCCTGAACTCAATATCCGCCTCTATGGCCTTTTGCCTGCTGCACAGGAAAAATCAACGCTGTATGGCCTTTCACAGTCCAAAAAACCATGAGACTTTGGTCCCTTCATCCTTCCTATCTGGACTCCATCGGCCTGGTTGCCCTGTGGCGTGAAGGCCTGCTCGCCCGGAAAGTCCTGCTGGGCCAGACGAAAGGCTATACGCACCATCCCCAGCTCATCCGCTTCCGGGAAACGGAAAATCCCATTCAGACCATAGACGCCTACCTGAAAGCCGTCCATGACGAAGCCGTCCGCAGGGGCTACAACTTTGATTTAAGCAAAATTTCTCCCTGCGAGTGCCAACCGCCTCCCCGTCTCCTCGTTCCGGATAAACAACTGGAACACGAATTCCACCATCTCCTGACCAAGCTCCAAAAAAGGTCTCCCCGGCAGTATTCCCTATTATATCAGACTACATCTATCCTTCCCCATCCCCTTTTTCAGGTAATTCAGGGTGATGTAAGTCCCTGGGAAAAGTACACTTAACCCCAACATCACAATTAAAATATATCTTGATAAAATGGTTGGCCCAGCAAGCAAATGATGAATGCATCATTGCCCATGTCGCCCCACCCTAGCGGCATTTTGGCATCCGTCTTACTGCAACGTCATCATGTACGAGAGAACTGTTTCTGCCTCTAAAAGCGATGGAATCGTTTATTTCCATGACGTTATTCTTGCGATGCATCCATCTTTTGAAAAGTTCGCCGTTATTTTAAAAAAAAGGAGAATGCCGTTCGAAAGGGTAAACTTGGACGAGCCCTGAACAAAGATAAAGTCGTGGTGTCGACAGACAACACGGCAGAATCCGAAAAGCCAACTAATAAAAGAGTAGGAACAACATTACCGGAATCTGTAGGCTGAGCGTTCCCATGGCAGAATCAACCGCCTCCCATTCCTGGTCAACACTAACCAATTATCATGAGCAATCTGGATACATTTAAAACATACCTCACTAATAATCAAAATGATGAAGCTATCAACTTTCTGAACAATACCTATTTTCAAGGGGACAAAACCTACCAACTCAAAGTGGAAGATTTTGAAGGAGACCACGTGCATGCCAAAACGGGAGGAACGAAAAGCTCTCCCTGCATCAAGTTCAAACCTGCATATTTGCGTCGTATACTGACAAGCCCTACTAACGAGGAGGAAGTTTTTGCCAAGTGCATTTCCACCCTGCGTCATGAAAGGATGCATGTAACACAATTAATCAAAGGGGAATTCAGAACAAAGACCCCGGATGAACGGGAATTCATGGCTTATTCGGAAGAATTGCTTCCAGATTCCGCTCTGCCTGCGTTATCTAATGCTATGTGGAAAGCGGCTTGGAAAAAAGCAGACGCTCATTATGGCAAGCTAACAATTCCTTCGCAGGCATACCAAGACCGAAAGGCACTGATTGACCAGCTCCACGCCAATAAGTAAAGGACAACAAAACAGAATCAACGTTTCAAACCTGTTTTTTATTTCCTTAATATCATACATTCATACAAGAAGTGGAACAAGATTGTCTCCTCAAACAACAAATGTTGAAATGAGATCTTTTGTTCCACTTCTCTTCCTTCTACCAAACACTGACCGCCAGACTTTCAATGCGGTTGATAAAACGGAAAAGGCCTTAAAGCGTTTATGCTTTAAGGCCTTTATTTGGTGGAGCATAGCGGGTTCGAACCGCTGACCTCCTCAATGCCATTGAGGCGCTCTACCAACTGAGCTAATACCCCTTGACTTTCGTCTTGGTGCGTCCTGTTGAGGACGGGAAGAAAGTATCATTATTGCCGCAGGCGCGCAAGCTTTTTCTGCAAAAAAAGATGCGGACGGAGGATTTTTCCGGGAAATCTCCGACGGGGAAGATTCATCCATCCGCGTCCGCCCGGAAATCGGGACAGCCCAAATAAATGTGTTTGAATGGGATGCACGGCTGTTTTACCTTTCATGAAAGATGAAACGGCTCCTTTTCCAGCATCGCATGCTTTCCGCTGCCGCCCTGGCGGCTTTTTTCCTGGCAGGTTCCCTTCACGCGCAGGAACCACCCGCAACCGCCGGACAGCCAGCTCCCACGGCGGAGAGCGGCATTTCCACACCCCGGCGGGTGGCCGGGCTGGGCGTTCTGGCGTTCCTGATCGGCTGGATGATCTGGAGAAGCGGTTCCCGCCGCCAGAAGGACGGCAGCCAGGAGCAGGAGAGCCCCCATGACACCGAACCCCGGGAATGACGCCGTTTTTGAAAGGTTGCCCCTATCCTGTCCGTAGTCGTTGCAGAGAGTATCCCTCTGCCCCATTCATCCATGAACGTTTTTTTACCCATCCTGAGCCTTCTGTGCGGCGCCTTGCTGACGGAAGCCGCTTCCGGCCCGTCCGATGCCGGGGAGCCTTCCCCGGGCGTAGCGCAGGAGTTATGGTTCGGTATTCCGGGAAGCTCAGTAAGAGATTTAACGCACGGGAAGGTTTTTGAGACAGCGGCATCAGCCGTTCACAGGATAAGCAGCCTGGATGTAACTAATCTGGGCGACCAGTACGGAGCCCGTTATTCCGCCCTGCTCCGGGTACCCGTCAGCGGCAAGTACCGTCTTTACCTGTCTTCCGACGATTCCGCGGAGCTGTGGCTTGGCAAGGACGCCACCCAGAAGGATATGGCCTGCATTGCTACGGTGAAAGGGTATTCCGATCCCCATAATTGGAGCAACCAGCCCAACCAGGCTTCCGAGCCTGTTCAGCTGGAAGCTGGCCGGTTTTATTTTCTGCTGGTGATTCACAAGGAGGACGGTGGGCCGGACCATATGTCTGTCGCCTGGTCGGGGCCCGATATCCCTGCCCCGGTCATCATTCCGTCCACGGCCCTGTTCGTGCCTCCCGGCATCCTCCCGGAAGACAAGCCCCAGGCTCCTAAAACGGCCGAGTAAGGCTCTGTGCCAGTTGCCGCCGGAACTTTTTCAGAACATCCTCCATTACCTTTAAAAGAAAGGGTATGGTTCACACGGTGCGGTAACCGGAGAACGGAAGCGTTCCCCCGCGATGATAAAATACCGGGCCTCCCCACTTCAGGGAAGCCCGGCTTTCTCGTCGTATATCACGTAGTTAATTGGAGCGGCCTGACACCAAAAATGTCAAAACACCCACTGAAATCAGTCTAGCGGATTTCTAATCCGCGGTCAAGTTCCTAGCTTAAGGGGAAATGATTTGAAGGAAAAACTCCGGGTGTTCCTTGAGCATCCAATCAGGGACGGAAACCTCCGGCTTTCGTGCATAATATATAACATCCGAAGCACAGCGAAGTGGAATTCCTTTTCGTAAGTATGATTTCTCAAGGTCTGGGAGGTTCTTGTTTCCAGCTGGTTATGCTGTGAAGACTCCGAGGAAATTCTGTTAATTCCCAGTTCTGGAAACGGCTTTTTCCTCCATGGGGTCCATGTACACTCTGCGTTGAACGGATTAGAAATCCGTCTTTATTCAGATAAATTAAATTTCTTTTTAAGGGGCTGAAGTTCTTAACCTACTGGGGAAAACCAGTTTTACATAGAGGAAATATCGGGAGTACCTGTTCCATGGGAATGGAGAATTCTCCGGCATGGACCGGGAGAGGCAGAACCTCTCCTCACGATTCCATTCATTTTTTTTACCATAATTCATTTATTTCATTAATTTTTACGTATCCCTTCCTTTAGTTATTCTCATATTATTCACATTCTATTTACATTACGGTTCCTCTTTGGAGGGTATCCGACCTACCCTATTTTTACCCCGCCAAATCATGAATGCAGAGCCCCAGACGGGAATGGAAATGGAATGAGTCCCTCCAAGCCAACATTTAAAAGACGAACAGGAGAATAGAAAATCTATTCTTCCCCCGCCCTTCCATTTTTTGTGACAGGCTTCAGGAAAGGATAGCAAACCACCCTGGATCATTCCCATGTCCGGACCAGCCTCAATAGTTATACACATTTTATTAACATCTTGTTATCAAATCTTGGGCGATCTTCTCCGATTTTTGCCGTTACCGGCAAAGTTTGACGCAGGGCAGCACCATAGAAAATACCCGGGGCCGGCTCCGGCCAAAAGAAGACCTTCCCGTAGATTTTCTTCCGGCTGTTGTTGAATATGGGAAATTACCGTTATCGTTACTAAAAACATATCAGGAAGTCTCAGAAACACCGTTCCCGTGCTTTTTTTCAATCACCAGCTATACGGCATCCCGGATATTTTGCGTCCAGTCCTCTCCCTGAATACGGATTTTCCATCCATTCTCGCGGGACAGAACGAGAATAAATGGAAGGATTTAAAAACGCATGGCCATGAATGCCTGTTTCCACGGCAAGCGTGACGCCAATTGTCCTTGTTCCAAACGCGGACGAACGGTAGATTTTCCGCGCCATATGACCAGAGCATCCAGAATCGAACGCCTTGATTATCTGAAGGACCAATTGAGCAAAAGGATTGTTATCCTGGATGGCGCCATGGGCACCAATATCCAGAAGTTCAGGCTGGGAGAGGAGGATTACCGCGGGGAACGTTTTGCGGATACGGAGCGTTACCCCAACGACCTGAAGAATAATAACGACCTGCTGGTTCTGACCAGACCGGAGGTGATCTTGGACATCCACTGCCGCTTTCTGGGTACGGGGCATGCGGATATCCTGGAAACGTGCACGTTCAGCGCTACCAGCATCGGCCAGCATGATTATTTCTGGCACCGTCCGGAAGAAGGGCGCCGCAAGGACCAGGAGTATTTCCAGGAGGTGGTGGACGCCCCTGAATTGAAGTCCCTGGTCCGGGAAGTGAATTTGGCCGCCTGCGCCCTTGCCCGCCAGGCATGCGACGAAGCGGAAGCGTCAGACGGCAGGCCGCGCCTGGTGGCCGGATCCATCGGTCCCATGCCCGTCACCTGCTCCCTGTCTCCGGACGTGAATGATCCGGGGTTCCGGGCCGTGAATTTCCGCCAGCTGAGGCAAGCCTACCGCGACCAGGTTCTGGCCCTGCTGGAAGGGGGCGCGGACCTGCTGCTGGTGGAGACGATTTTTGACACGCTGAACGCCAAGGCAGCCCTGTTCGCCATTCAGGAGATTTTTGAGGAACAGCCGGACGCCGCCGTTCCGGTCATGGTATCCGTCACGCTGACGGACAAGGCCGGACGCACGCTGTCCGGCCAGACGATTGAGGCGTTCTGGAATTCCATCCGCCACGTCCGCCCTTTTTCCGTGGGCATCAATTGCGCCCTGGGGCCGGACCTGATGCGCTCCTTTGCGGAGGAGCTTTCCGGACTGGCGGATTGCCATGTGTCCATTTACGCGAACGCCGGGCTTCCCAACCCGCTCAGCCCCACCGGGTATGACCTCCTTCCGGAGGACATGGCCCGGTTCATGAAGGAGTATGCGTCCCTGGGCCTGCTGAATATCGTGGGCGGCTGCTGCGGCACCACGCCGGAACATATCGGCGCCATTGCGGCGGCCGTGGAAGGCCTGGCACCCCGCGTTCCCGCCATGCAGGAGCCCATTCTGCGCCTGTCCGGTTATGAGGCGTACAACCACACTCCGGAGAAGAATACCCTTTTCGTGGGGGAACGCTGCAATGTGGCGGGTTCTCCCAAATTCGCGCGCCTGATCCGTGAAGGGAACTATGAGGAGGCCGTCTCCATCGCCCGCCAGCAGGTGGAGAACGGCGCCGTGGTGCTGGATTTCTGCTTTGACGACGGCCTGATTGACGGGCCGGAGGCCATGGTCCGGTTCCTGAACCTCGTTTCCGCGGAGCCGGATATCGCCCGCGTTCCTTTCATGGTGGATTCCTCCAAGTGGGAAGTGCTGGAAGCGGGCCTGCAATGCATGCAGGGCAAGGGAATCGTGAATTCCATTTCCCTGAAGGAGGGTGAAGAGGAGTTCCTGAAGAAGGCGTCCCTGATTAAGAGGTACGGCGCGGCAGCCGTGGTGATGGCTTTTGACGAGCAGGGGCAGGCCTCCAATTACGACGACCGCGTCCGCATCTGCAAACGGGCTTATGACCTGCTGGTGAACCGCGTGCAGTTCCCGCCGGAGGATATTATTTTTGACCCGAACGTGCTGACCGTCGGCACCGGGATTCCGGAGCACGCCAATTACGCCCTGGATTTCTTCAAGGCCGCAGGCTGGATTTCCCAAAACCTGCCGCACACCCACATTTCCGGCGGCATTTCCAATGTGTCCTTTGCCTTCCGCGGGAACAACCCGGTGCGGGAGGCCATGCATTCAGCCTTCCTGTACCACGCCACCCGGCAGGGTCTGGATATGTGCATCGTGAATGCCGGCATGCTGGAGGTGTATGATAATATTCCCAAGGACAGGCTGAAGCTGATTGAAGACGTGCTGCTGAACCGGGATCCGGACGCCACGGAGCGACTGACGGATTACGCGGAAAAGCTGGCTGCGGAGAAGTCAGAAGCCGGAGCGGAGAAGAAGCCTGTGCTGGAATGGCGGGAACAGGATGTCGCCAAGCGCCTGGAGTATTCCCTCATCAAGGGCATTACCGAGTTTGTGGACGCGGATACGGCGGAGGCGTTCCAGGAGCTGGGCTCCCCGCTGAACGTGATTGAAGGCCCGCTGATGGACGGCATGAAGGCCGTGGGCCAATTGTTCGGGGACGGCAAGATGTTCCTGCCCCAGGTGGTGAAGAGCGCCCGCGTGATGAAGCAGGCCGTGGCATGGCTCACCCCGTATATTGAAGCGGACAGCAAGGGCTCCTCCAAGACGGGCAAGGCGGTGATCGCCACCGTGAAGGGGGACGTGCACGACATCGGCAAGAATATCGTGGGCGTGGTGCTGGGCTGCAACGGTTTTGAGATGATTGACCTGGGCGTGATGGTCCATTGTGATACCATTCTGGACCGGGCGGAGGCGGAACAGGCGGACCTGGTGATGCTTTCCGGCCTGATCACCCCTTCCCTGGAGGAGATGTCCCACGTGGCCGCGGAGATGGAGCGCCGGGGGATGACCATTCCCCTGATGGTGGGGGGGGCTACTACGTCCGCCCTGCATACGGCCCTGAAAATCGCCCCCCATTACAAGGGAGCCGTGGTGCATACGGTGGACGCTTCCCAGGTGGTCCCCGCGGCGGCCTCCCTGGTGAGCGGGAAGAAGAATTCCTACATCGCCGCCGTGAAGGCCCGGCAGGAGGAGTTGCGCAACAGGCATGAAAACAAGCCCGTCCGCGACCTCCTGTCCCTGGAGGAAGCCCGTGAACTGCGCTGGAAGGGGGCGGAGGACGGTTACGTCCCCCCCGTGCCCGCACGCCTGGGGCCGGTTTCCATCGGCAGCCTGCACAGCTCCGTGAGCTGCGGCTGCTGCAGTGACAATCCGCGCTATTATGTGACCGTGGAGGAGCTGATTGAGCGCATTGACTGGACACCCTTTTTCCACGCCTGGGAATTGCACGGCTCCTGGAACCGCGCCGCCCAGGAATTCCGGACGAAGGATCCCTCCAAGGCGGAGGCGGCCGCGGCCCTGTACCAGGACGCCCGCGACCTGCTGGAGCAGGCCGTCAGGGAGAACCGTTACCAGGCCCGCGGCGTGATCGGCATTTTCCCTGCCAATTCCACGGCCAGCCATGATGATATCACCGTCTGGACGGATGAGTCCAGAAACGTTCCGCAGGCCACCCTGCTGACCCAGCGCCAGCAGTTGGACAAGCAGGGAAAGACCCGGCTGGCGCTGGCGGATTTCATCGCTCCCGAGGGGGTGAAGGATTATGTGGGGGCCATCGCGGTCAGCATCCACGGTTCCAGGTGCTGGGCCAAGGAATGGGAAGAAAGGAACGATTCCTACCGCGCCCTGCTGGTCAGCTCCCTGGCGGACCGCCTGGTGGAAGCCTTTGCCTCCATCTCCCATGACAAGCTGCGCCTCCTGTGGAATATTCCGGAAGAGTCCGGCGTGCGCCCCGCCTGCGGCTATCCCAGCCAGCCGGACCACCAGGAGAAGGAAACCGTGTTCAGACTCCTCCATGCACAGGAGGAAGCGGGCATGAGCCTGACGGAGACCTGGATGATGCAGCCTGTCTCCGCCGTCTGCGCCCTCGTGTTCTCCCACCCGGAAAGCACTTATTTTACCGTAGGCGCCACCGGGGAGGACCAGCAGAAGGATTACGCCGCCAGAAAGCAGGCCGCCCATTCCTGACCTTCCTCTTTTTTATTCCGCTTTCCACCTATGCAGCATACCGACCAAATACAGGCCCTGTCAGAGTTCCTGCTGGAGTACGCCACCACGCTCATGGGCGCAGGGGTGCACACCAACCGCGCCGTGCGCAATATTTCCCGCATCGCCGCCGCGTACGGGTATAGCGCGGATATGACCATCTTCCAGCGCAATATCACCATGAGCCTGATCTGCAAGGATGACGAGACGCTGCGCCGCACCTCCGTCCGGAAGCTGAAGCCCCTGGCGTTCAATTTGAACCTGATCCAGCAGCTCAGTGAATTGAGCTGGCTCCCGGTGGATAACAACGTCAGCATTGCGGAGATGGAGCAGGCGTTCAGCTCCATCGTGCGTACTAAAAGGTTTTCCCGCTGGACGGACCTGCTGCTGGTCAGCGTGGGCAACGCCGCCTTCTGCCGCCTGTTCAACGGGGACCTGTGGGCCATGCTGACCGTGTTTGTGGCCACCCTGCTGGGCTTCCTGGTCAAGCAGCAGCTCTCCCGGCGGAAATACAATCCGCTGGGCGTGATCATTCTTTCCGCCTTCGCGGCCTCCATGGCGGCCGCGTGCGCCGTCATTTTCCAGATCGGCGCTACGCCGCAGATTGCCCTGGCCACCAGCGTCCTGTTCCTGGTGCCCGGCGTCCAGATGATCAATTCCATCATGGACCTGATGCACGGCCACATCCTGATGGGAATTTCCCGCGGCGTCCATTCCATCATGATGATTACCTGCATCACCATCGGCCTTTCAGCAACCATGCTCATCGTGGGGGTAAACAGCTTATGAGCCCGGATTTCCTATCCTCCATCCTCCTGGACGGCCTGATGGCAGCCATCGCCGCCACGGGGTTTGCCGTCATCTCCAATCCGCCCAAGCGCGCCATTGCCGTTTCCGCCCTGCTGGCGGCCATCGGCCACGCCTTCCGGTTTTACATGCTGCATTCCTGGTCCATTGACATTTCCAGCGCCACCTTTATCGCCGCTTTCACCATAGGCATGCTGGGCGTCATGACGGCCAAGCTGGTGAAGTGCCCTGCGGAGATTTTCGCGTTCCCCTCCCTGCTGCCGATGATTCCGGGCGTGTACGCCTACAAGACTATTCTGGCCCTGATGCAGTTCATGCAGGAGAACCAGGATACGGCCACCATGAACCGGCTGATCGTGGATATTTGCAAGAATGGCATCACGGCGTTCTTCATCATCTTCTCCCTGGTGATCGGAGTAGCCATTCCCATGCTGATGTTCAAGAGGTTGAGCTATACCCGGATCATCAAGCCGGGGCATTGACCTTCCAACGCCGGAAACGGGGCATTTTTCTCTTGCCAGACCACGCCCCGTATGGTTTACTACGCCCCGCAACGGCAGGATTGCCAGCGCAAGACAGCCCCATAGTGTAATTGGTAACACACCTGATTTTGGTTCAGTATTTCTAGGTTCGAGTCCTGGTGGGGCTGCCAATTCTACCCTCCCTCCCCGGAGGGTTTTTTATTGCCCTTTTGTTCTTTCCGGTTTACCCGCCATGGGAAGGAAACCGCTTTGCGGCCCGGACGGAGCCCGTATTCCGATAGCCGCGCCGCCGTTCCTCGCAAGAACGCCGGATGGAATACAGGAAAAGTATTCCAGGTCCATTCCGCTTATCAAAAACGGTATTCATTCTTTTCCGGGCTTTCTTTCCAGACCTGCCTGTCTTTTTTATTCACCCCCTTTCCTTCCTCCCTTGTTTCCACGCTGTCCGGGGTGCGGTCATGCTGCCTTCCGGAACGGTAAAAGCTCTTGCGTTACAGGGATTTTTTTGCATAATCGCCCCGCAGGAATGACGGAAAAACCTATACAACTTGGGCTTGCTGGGCTGGGAACGGTCGGTTCCGGCGTGTATGAAACGCTGTGCCGCAACCATGCCCTTCTGGAAGCCCGGAGCAAGATCCCTTTCAGGATCAAGCGCATTGCCGTGCGCAACCTGGAAAAACCCAGGGAAACCGCCGTTCCCCGGGAATTGCTGACGGACGACTGGAATGACCTGGTGAACGATCCGGAAATAGATATCGTCATTGAACTGATCGGCGGCACCCGCCAGGCTTACGAGCTGGTGACGCTGGCCCTGCGGGCAGGAAAGCCCGTCGTCACGGGGAACAAGGCACTTCTGGCGGAGTACGGAGCGGAGATTTTCAAGCTTTCCGCGGAAATGGGCACGCCCATTTATTTTGAAGCTTCCGCCGGAGGCGGCATCCCCATCATCCAGAGCCTTCAGAATTCCCTGATCTGCAACCATATCAGTTCCATTGTAGGCATCATCAACGGAACATCCAATTACATTCTTTCCGCCATGGGGGAACACGGGGCGGATTATGCGGACGCCCTGGTCCAGGCCCAGAAGCTGGGCTTTGCGGAAGAAGACCCCTCCCTGGACGTGAACGGCTGGGACGCCGCCCACAAGGCCCTCATCCTGGCGATGCTGGCGTACGGCACCACCATTTCCCCGGACAAGATTTACGTGAGCGGCATTGAGAACATCACCAGCCGCGATTTCGAGTTTGCCAGGAAGCTGGGTTATACGATCAAGCTTCTCGTCGTCATCCGCTACCATGAAGGGCAGGAAGACGCCCTGGAACTGCGCGTGCAGCCCTGCTTTGTCCATGACTGGCACATCCTGGCCTCCGTGAACGGCGTGTTCAACGCCATTTCCGTCACGGGAGACATTGTAGGGGAAACGCTGTTCTACGGACGCGGGGCGGGCAAGAATCCCACGGCTTCCGCCGTCATCAGCGATGTCATCACCGCCATGCGTGAGAGCCGCTATCCGGAGTACCATACGGGCTTCAATCCTTACGCCAAGTCCTGCGGAGTCATGCACATCAATGATACGGTCACTCCGTATTACGTCCGCTTCCAGGTGGCGGACCAGCCCGGCGTCATTGCGGAAATAGCCCGCATTCTGGCAACCTTCGGCATCGGCATTTCCGCCACCTCCTCCGCGCCCAGCCACATTGCCGAGAACGGGGAACCCTGGAATGACCTGGTCTTTATCCTGCACACCTGCCCGTGGGGCCAGCTCCAGAAGGCCCTGGCGGAAATTGCGCGTATTTCCTGCGTGGCGGCGGAGCCCCGCGTACTCCGCATTGAACATCTTCTCCCTCAATCCTAACTCACATAATCATCCTGTTACATGGCTCTTATCGTTCAAAAATTCGGAGGCAGCTCCGTCGGCACCATTGACCGCATCCGCAACGTGGCGCACCGCATCCATGATACCGCCAGGGACGGCAACCAGGTGGTGGCCGTCGTTTCCGCCATGAGCGGCGTGACGGACAAGCTGATCAGCCTTGCCAAGGAATTGTCCGAATCCCCCTGTGAACGCGAACTGGACGTGCTGATGGCCACCGGCGAGCAGCAATCCATTGCCCTTCTCTGCATGGCTCTTCATGAGCTGGGAGAAAAAGCCATGTCCTTCACGGGGGCTCAGGCGGGCATCACCACCTTCGGCAACCATACGCGCGGACGCATCCACAGCATCAACCCCACGCTGATGAACAAGTACCTGCAGGAAGGCAACATCCTCATCTGCGCCGGCTTCCAGGGGGCTACGGAAGAAGGAATGGTCCAGACGCTGGGCCGCGGGGGGTCGGACCTTTCCGCCATCGCCATCGCGGCCGCGCTGAAAGCGGACGTTTGCCAGATTTTTACAGATGTGGACGGCGTGTACACCTGCGATCCCCGCGTGGTGAAAGACGCCACGAAAATACAAACCCTTTCATATGACGAAATGCTGGAAATGGCATCCAACGGTTCCAAGGTGATGCAGTCGCGCTCCGTGGAATTCGCCAAAAAATTCGGCGTCGTCTTTGAAGTTCGCAACTCCATGAACAACAACCCCGGTACAATCGTGCAAGAAGAAACTCCCTCCATGGAAGCCGTCGTCATCCGCGGCATCTCCATTGACCGCAACCAGGCCCGCGTCACCATCACCGGCATTCCGGACCAGATCGGCTATACGGCGCAGGTTCTGGGCGCCCTGGCTGAAGCGGAAATCAACCTAGACATGATTCTGGCCAATACCGCTCATGACGGCTACGTCCGCCAGTCCTTCACCATGCCTTCCAATGAACTGGGCCGCGCCCAGGCCGCCCTCAAGCCGGTCATGGCCGCCCTGGGTTCCACCGTGAAGGTGGAAACGGAAGCGGGTCTTGCCAAGCTTTCCCTGGTGGGCATCGGCATGCGTTCCCATTCCGGCGTGGGCGCCACCGCGTTCAAGGCCCTGGCGGACGCCAACATCAAGACCGGCATGATTTCCACCTCGGAGATCAAGATTGCCGTGATGGTGGACGAGTCAGACATTGAGGAAGCGGCCCGGGTGGTGCACAAGGCGTTCAACCTGGGCGTCTAACCCTTCCCCCTTTTTCAGGACCGGTTCACGGAAACGTGAACCGGTTTTTTCATGTTTTTTCCTCCCTGTCCGGGACAGGGAGGAATGCTGAAATACAAAAAAGGCCTGCTTCCTGAAAGGAACGGGACGGGAGGGATGAAGCATGCCCGGGCAACAAGGAAGGGCCTGCCGGAAAGAAGGAGAGAAAGAACGTTATTTGCCGGAAGAGGGCTGGAAGCGGGCGGCCTCCGATTCTGCGGTGATCCTGGCGGGTTCGATATGAAGGAGTTTCCTTATAGCTTGGCCCCGACCGCTCTCCGTCATCGGGAAGTAAATGACGTCGTTTCCCAGATCATAGGTATCCAGGCCGGGGATACTGTCCGCCGGAGCAAAAGATTCCGGCGTGTCCGGCAGTTTTTTACCTCCTTGGAGGAGGCAAGGGCATAATACATATAATTACCGGAATACAGTTCCGTTTTAGGGGAGCTGACCGCAGAGTGTTTATTGGCAGCCCAGCTCCACTGGATCAAAGCCTCCACAGGAATGTCCCCCCGGAGAGATTGGACGACGCGGGCGTAGTACGTTATCTCCTGATCCGTTTCTACTGTCTCCCGGGCACATTCCTGCGTGGCCCTTTCCGGCAAACACAATAATGTCGTCCGGCTGCGGGTTGCAATAGCCTGTATCCTGGCCGTCGGCATAGTCCGGATCGCCCAAAAGCTTTTGCACATAAGCGGCCATGTCCCTGGCACGGGTGATCACGTGGGTTTTACCTCCCAATCATAGGCAGTTCCTTTACTGCACCCGTATGGTCTGTTCAATCAGTTCATTCAGGCGCGGCGCGGAAAGGGAGCCCACCATTTCCTTCAGCTTCATTCCTTCCAGGTACAGGAGCGTCAGGGGGACGGCTTCCAGCCGGTACTTGCGGGCTACGTCCGGATAGGCGTCCGCATCAATCAGCACGGCAAATGCCTTGCCGTCCTGGGCCGCGGCGTAGGATTTGACCGCCTGGACGTAGTCCATGGCAGGGCGGCTCCATGGAGCGTAAAAGACAATCAGCACCTTGCGGCCGGAAAGCTCCGTCAACTGCCGCATGTCCTCCCCCTTGTAATCCATCCACACGGGCGCCTTTTTCACGGGAGCGGCGGGAGGAAGAATTTTCCTGGGAGGATCAAACGTTCTTTCCAGGGGACGCGGAGCAGGCTTCTTCTCCGCATAACGGGCGCGCCGTTCACTGGAATCGTCGCATCCGGTCAGACCGGCCATGATCAGCAAAGCGCTGACCCCTATGAACAAGCCCTGTTTCATTCCGCCGGCAAGTATGCCCGGGAAGGGCGAATTTGCAAGACTGAAACCCGTCCCGCTTTTCACGTTGCGCCGGGGCCCCTCCATCTGTTATGGTAGCCGTTGCATGAACGGCGTCCCTCCACTGGAATTTGCAGGGGTTTCCCACTGGGCGGCTTTGGCCGTTCTCCTGGCGGCGGGACTGTGCATCATGGAACTGGGGCAGTCCTATAAAAAAGCCGTCCGGAACCGCACCACGTTCTGGCTGGGGATTGCCTGCCTGTTCAGCCTGGTTCCGGATCTGGCCGCCATACTGGCGGATGAACCGGAAAAGAGCTGGGCGGGGATGCTCCCCCTGCATTTCTGCTCCGTCATGCAGGTGTTCTGCGCCCTGAGCCTGTGGATACCCTCCCGCCTGCTGCGCTCCATTGTGTATTACTGCGTGCTGTGCGCCACCCTTCAGGGCCTCATCACTCCTTCCGTATCCCATGATTTTCCGTCCTGGACGTACTTCGCCTTCTTCCTGTCCCACGGAGTGACGGTCATCACGGCCCTTTACCTGCCGCTGGCCCTGGAATGGAAACCGGCGCGCTGGGACTTCCTGTGGGCTCTTTTGTTCGCCAACGTGTATCTGGCCGTTATCCATCCGGTCAACATGCTCCTGGGGACCAATTACGGCTTTACGGTCGCTACGCCGGCGGGAGGCTCCGTGCTGGACTTGCTCGGCCCGTGGCCCTGGTACCTGCTGTGGATGCAGGTTCCGGCGCTTGTGCTGATGTATCTGCTCACGCTCCCCTTCCGCCATTATCCCAAGGGGCGCATGGGCAGTTCCCTGTTCCACCCTTAAAGGAATGGCGGCAGGAGAGTCCCGTGACGCGCCCTTCTATTTGACGATCGGCTTGAGGATGCCTATGTAGGTATCAGATGTGCCGGTACCGGGATAGCTGGAATCTATCCTGATTTTAATGGTGCGGACAGGCTGCTTGTAATAGGGAGGAACCACAATCTGGGGCGTCCAGTCGTCCCGCAGCGTGGCGTCAAAGGTATAGTCCCCATTCAACGTCACCTGGATGCCCTTGGGCCGGCTGAACATGGAGTAAGCGATGTTGGGGTGCCGGCGCGCTTCCGAATCCCGTGCCGGATTGGTCACCGGGGAAATGCCCGTTTCCAGCATGATGCCGAGCAAACGCCCCGGATTATTGAGCTTGAGCTCCAGGGTTTCCCCCTGGCCGTCTCCGGAAACGCCTTCCGCCCAGTATCCGGTGCCGTTCTTCAGGTTGTCCGGTGAGCACGGGGCGCCGTAGGGGTCCTTGTCCAGGGTGGAGCTGGCCGTCACGTCATACTGGTCCGTAAGCTTCCCTCTTTCACTGCGGATGGTGACGTGCCCGTCCTTGTCCAGCACCCAGGAGGGACCGGGCGCCAGCACTATGGAAGGAGCGTAGGGACGGCCGTCCGCACCCAGCAGGGACCAGGTGAAAACGCCCTTGGGCGTGGTCACGATGGATTTGGCGTCCGCGGAGGGGTCCAGCTTGACGGACTGGTTGGTCATTTCAGAGCTATATACATTCACCACCGCCTTGGGCGTGCCCCCGGTCCAGGTCATGACCGGAGAGGTGAGCAGCGTCAGGCGGGGTTCCCCCACCGTGACTTTCGGGTCCGGAGTGATGACGGTATCCTGTATATAAGGTACGGAGAACTGGAAGGTGAGCACGTGGGTTCCCGCCTTGTTGGGAACCTGGGCCACCAGCCAGTGGGTAATTCCGGCTACGGGGGACATGGTGGGGGCGTCCTCCTGGAGATGCTTCCCCTCCACCAGGGAGAAATCACATTTCAAGTCATCCACGGACGTCACGACGTCCTGCACCGCCTTGGTGAACGGAAGGATGCGCAGGGGTTCCGGCGTGGCGGCATTGGCCTGCTCATCCGGCGGGGCATACTGGAAGGGCACGCCCACGGAGATGGTTTTACCCTTTACCCCTCTGGGAATATCCAGCGCGCAGGTGTAAACCAGAAAGGCCTGGTGCTGTTTCAGGGCTACGGTAACGTCCAGGGCGTTCAGACGGATGCCGTCCGCCTGCGCCAGGTCCATGGGAACCGGAAGGCCGGGCACCGGGGCAACGCTTTGGATGGAGAGGTTACGCGACTGGCGCTGCAGCGCTTTTCCCGCAGCGGGCTGTTCATGCTGCTCAGGCTCCGCGGCCATGCCCGGCATGCAACATGCGGCGCTGGCCAGCCAGATGAGGGTAGCTAATCTCATGACCTTTAAAATAACGTTTCCCATTCCGTTCATCAAGGCTGATTTAAGGAACATGAAAAGGCCCCCGGCCTTGCCGGAATAGAGGCGGAGGGCGGAAAAACCGTTCCAGGCTCCGGGAAGGCGGGATTCCCGTGATTTCCGGGAAGCATGAAAAGTTCCGGCCCGCCCCATCAGGGAATCCAGTTTCAACCGTGCGGGAACCCATCAGCAACAATCCAAGAAAGCCTCATGTTATTTATCAACACAATTCATTCATTGATAAAATTCAACAGCCATTTCCCCATAAGTCGCGGCAGGCCTTGAAACACCCGCTGGTTTCCATTTCCAAGGGCTGTTAACGTCTTCTTATTGCCGGGATTTCCCATGAGAGGAGCACCGCAGAAAGGGGCGCCGGATGTTCCGCAGGCATGGGTGCGTCAAGCGAAAAAAATGCAGTGTCAGCCGGACAAAAAAAATTTACGCAAGAGAGGAGCGTAATTTCTCAAAAAGAGGTAGAAAACACAAGATGTGGCACACATGAAAAAAGACTGTACAATATTTCCTTTTCATCACGATTATTTTTCAGTAGATAATGCACACGCTACGCGCCGCCCCAACCCCGCGACGAAGCGCTGCTCCCCGGGAGGCTCCTCCCAAATGCTTTCCATTTCGCAAGCCATGACTACAGACAACTCGCAAACTACGCTTAAACTGCGCACAGGACAGGAAATCATCCTCCCCCAGAGGAAGGACCTGCTGGGCGGTTTGAAATTCACCAGAAGATTTTCCCATAATGAAGTCCACCCTTATGATGAAGTGGACTGGACGCGCCGCGACGTGCGCATCATGGACTGGAAGACCGGAAAGACCATTTACGAGCGCCTGGGACTGGAAGCCCCCGCCCACTGGGATGACAATGCCGTCAAGATCACGGCGGACAAGTACCTTTTCGGCAGTGAACCGGGGTCCCTGGAATATGAAGACAGCTTCCGCAATATTTACGACCGCATTTCCAATACTTATACCGTGTGGGGCTGGGAGGAAGGCTACTTCGCCACGCTGGAGGACGCGGAGATTTTCAATGAGGAAATCAAGGCCATGCTGGTGCAGCAGATATGGGCGCCCAACTCTCCCGTGTGGTTCAACATCGGCCACTGGGAGCAGTGGCGCTGGGGGCGCCCGGACCTGCGGGAAAACTACACCGGCCACGGCAACAAGGCCTACCACACCAAGGGCACCAAGAATAACCTGAAAACCTTCACGGTCCAGTCCACGTATGAATATCCCCAGTGCTCCGCCTGCTTCCTGACGGAAGTGGGGGACAGCATGGAGGACATCCTGGACCACCTGACCACGGAAGGCCGCATTTTCGCCTCCGGTTCCGGCGTGGGCATCAACCTTTCCACCCTCCGTTCCTCCAAGGAGCCTATCAGCGGCAAGGGCCGCTCTTCCGGGCCCATTTCCTTTGACCGCGGCTGGGACCGCATGGCAGGGGCCATCAAGTCCGGCGGCAAGACGCGCCGCGCCGCGCGCATGGTGCTGATGTTCAGCGACCACCCGGACATTTTTGAATTCATCAACACGAAGAACCGCCAGGAAGACATCGCCAAGGTGATCCTGCGCGAGCACAACGTGCATGTGGAACTGAAGCAGATTGCGGAAACCAAGCTGGTGGCCGGCACTCCGGCGGAAAAAGCCGCCGCCCGCCTCATTCTTTCCCTGCCCCTGGCTACGCGGAACAGCTTTGACCCTCACATGGACGCCCTGCTGTACGGGGAAACGCTTTCCCACCAGAACGCGAACCATTCCGTCTCCCTGAAGGGCGACTTCTGGCAGGCGCTTGCCAACAACGGCAATACCTACACGCGCTGGGTCACAAACCCGGCCCACATTGAACAGACCTTCCGCGCCCAGGAGCTGCTGGAAGCCATGGCCAAGTCCATCTGGGAAAACGGGGAGCCCGGCGTGCACAATAATGACGTGATCAACCTGTGGAACCCCGTCAAATCCATCGGCTCCATCACCACGTCCAACCCCTGCTCCGAATACGTCTTCCTGAACAATACGAGCTGCAACCTTTCCTCCTTCAACGCCTACCGCTTCCTGACGAAGGGCGAGGACGGCAAGCCCGTCTTTGACGCGGACGCCCTGACCCACGCCGCGCGCCTGGCGATGGTCTGCGCGGACCTGAACGTGGAACGCGGCGGCTTCCCGATTGAAGAGATCGCGGAAGGCACCTACAAGTACCGCACCACGGGCATCGGCTTCGCCAACGTGGGCGGCTCCCTGATGGCCCTGGGCGTTCCGTACGATTCCGACGAAGGCCGCTGGATTTCCTCCCAGCTTTGCAGCGCCCTGACGGCAGCCTGCTGGACGGCCTCCGCGGAGATGGGCGCGGAACTGGGTTCCTATGTGGAATACCCCGCCAGCAAGAAGGACCTCCTGGCCGTGCTCCGGCTGCATAACGCGGCCCAGAAGCTGGCAAGCGCCCTGCCCTCCCAGAAGGATTCCAAGACTCTGGACGACCTGATTGAAAACATCATCGCCAACGCTGGCGGAGTGCTGCCGGAAGCGCAGGGGCTGACCGCCTCCTACGCCCTGCACGCCTACCTCAAGAGCTTCAAGGCGCCCACCATGATGAACAAGGAGCGCATCGCCCCCGCCGCCAAACTGGCGGAAGCCGCCTCCGGGATGTGGGCCAAGGTTGCCAAGGCTACGGCGCACCGCAACGCCTTCGTTTCCGTGATGGCCCCCACGGGCACCATCTCCGCTCCGCTGGGCTGTTATGATGAAGGCACCACCTCCATTGAACCGGACTACACGCTGGTGAAGTGGAAGCAGCTTGCGGGCGGCGGCTCTCTGAAAATGTTCAACCGCCTGGCTCTGGAAGGCCTCCGCTCCTTGGGGTATCCGGAAGACTTCGTCAACGAAGCCGCTCTGGAAGTGGCGGGCCTGGACGGCCTGATTTCCGCCTTCCAGGGAAATATGGACGCCGTGGTGAACCAGATCATCGTGGACCCCTGCAACGACCAGGCCGGCCCCGTGCGCCTCGCGTGGCGCCGCCTGCTCTCCGGCACGGAATCCCGCAGTGAAATCCAGGAAAAGGTGGCCTACATCAGCAACCCGGCCAACATGTCCGTGCTGACGGCGGATGAACTGACCGTGGTCAACGGCTCGGCCCACATTGAATCCATCCCGTGGATGGACAAGAAGGACCTTCCGGTCTTTGACTGCGCCGCCACCAACGGCAACGGCATCCGCGCCATCTCCCCCGCCGGGCACGTGCTGATGCTGGGCGCCCTCCAGCCCTTCATTTCCGGAGCTTGCTCCAAGACGGTGAACATGCCCGTCTCCGCCACCGTGCAGGAAGTCTACGATTCCCTCATCATGTCCCATGACCTGGGCGTGAAGTGCATCGCCATTTTCCGCGCCGGATCCAAGGCGAACGCCGTTTACGTGGTGGATACGCCGGAAACCCGCATGTTCAAGGCCAACCACGTCTGGGAACAATTGGTGAACGCCGGAACGGAAGCCATTGACGAAATCATCGCGGAGGCCTCCAAGCCGCGCCAGCGCAAGCTGCCCGGCCGCCGCCTGGGCCAGACCGTGAAGTTCTCCGTGGGCGGCCAGCTCACGGGCTACCTGACGGTGGGCGTGTATGCGGACGGCACCTGCGGGGAAGTCTTCGGACGCCTAGGCCAGGTGGGCTCCTTCGCCTCCGGCATGTTTGAAGCCTATTGCAAACTGCTCTCCACGGCCCTCCAGTTCGGCGTGCCGCTCAAGGAAGTGGTCAAGGGCTTCCGCAATTACTCCTTTGAGCCCTCCGGCTTCTGCCGCGTGGGGGACGATACGGAGGCGGATACCTGCACGGAAATCCGCTCCTGCGCCTCCGTGGTGGACCTGATCGCCAAGATTCTGGCGTGGCTCTTCCCGGAAAGCAACGGCTACCGCCTGCGGGACGTGTTCTCCATCCCGAGCGTCAGCCTTCCCGGCCAGTCTCCGGATACCACGGTGAGCGTGCTGCCCCCCCGCATCATCACCACTCCGGTTCACACCCAGACCCCGGCTCTTCCGGAGATTCCCGCCGGCAAGGCGCCGGAAGGGACCATGCTCAACGGCGCTTCCCTGTGCCCGCAGTGCCATTCCCTGGCCTATGTCCAGGACGGCAAATGCAAGTCCTGCCGCTCCTGCGGCTACAAGGACGGCGGCTGCGGGGAATAAGCGGATTATTCCCGTACCTGTTATTTCAAGGCGGAACCCGGCCAGCTTCCGGGTTCCGCCTTGCTGATGTTTTCCCCAGCTCCAATCCATCAGAATCAATCAAATGGCTATGTGGAACCCATGGCGCGGATGCCACCGGTACAGCGCCGGGTGCAAATTCTGTTATATTCATCAAGCCGACAGACGGAGGGGAATGAATACGGACGAGATCGTGAAAACGGACAAGTTCCATGCCCCCGTGCTGAAGAATAAAAAGGGAGATTACAGAATGAAATCCGGCCAGACCGTGTATCTGGGCTTCTCCACGGATTTTCTCATCCGGGAGGCGGACCCGTGGCGCGGCGAATGCTGGGACATGATCCGGGAACGCCGGGACCTGAATTTTATTTTCCTGACCAAAAGAATTGAACGGTTCATGGAATGCATCCCCGGTGACTGGGCGGACGGCTATGACAACGTCACCGTAGGCTGCACGGTGGAAAACCAGGACAGGGCGGATTTCAGGCTCCCCATCTTCAACAAGCTTCCCATCAAGCATAAAAACATCATTTGCCAGCCGCTTCTTGAGCAGGTGGACCTGGCCCCGTATTTAAACCAGATTGAACTGGTCGTCGCAGGCGGAGAATCCAACAGCTGCGCCAGGCCCCTGAATTATGAATGGGTCTTATCCATCCGGGAACAATGCATCCGGAGCAAGGTCCATTTTGACTTCAGGCAATGCGGGACACACTTCATCAAAGACGGGAAAATGTACCGTCTGCACGTCAGGCAACTATGCAGCCAGGCGAAGAAGGCCGGCATCAACTGCTGACCTCCTGCCCGGTGGGCGGCGGAAAAAACAGCGCCGCCTCCTCGCGTTCCGGACTACGGGGCAAAAAACGCCCGGAAGAAGGAATGATCGGCGTTTGCCTTGAAATCCGGCGGAATTTTATTCATAGTACAGCGTGAACGCCTGAGGCTGTTCCTCTATCTTTCCATGAAACCCTACTACACCCTGGCCGATCTTCTGGATGAAGAACATCCGTTTGATGCCGGAGAACCCGTTCCCGCCAGACTGGCCGTGATCGGCTTCCCCATCTCCCATTCCAAATCCCCCGCCATGCAGCAGGCCGCGCTGGATGCCGCGGGCATCCGTGCGCGCTACATCCGCATCCAGGCTTCTCCGGAAGAGTTCGCGGACGTGGTGCGCCTGCTCCGTGAGAAGGGATTCACCGGCGCCAACGTAACGGTGCCCCACAAGCAGGCGGCGTGTTCCCTGTGCGACGATACGGATGCCCTTTCCCGCGCCACAGGCTCCGTCAATACGCTCGTCTTTCAGAAAGACGGCTCCGTTTCCGGCTTCAATACGGACGGCCCGGGCTTTGCGCGCGCCATCCGGGAGGAATTCTCTGTGGACCTGCGCGATCTGAAGGTTGTTCTATTGGGCGCCTGCGGCGGAGCCGGACTGGCCCTGGCGTACACCTGCGCCATGCAGCACTGCGAGCGTCTGACACTGGCCGGAAGATCGGAAGAAAAGCTCCAGTCCCTGAAGGACAGGCTGAATTCCTTCTTTATTGACGAACACAGGCTGGAAGGCGCTTCCGACCGCCTGGCGGCCCACCTGAACAACACGCCGCGCTTCAACGCCGCCGTGGCGGAAGCGGACCTGATTGTGAACGCTACTTCCCTGGGCCTGAAGCCCACGGACCCGTCCCCCGTGCCGCCGGCCCTGCTCTCCGCCCACCACCTGGTGTATGATTTACAGACGCATGACGACACGTTCCAGATGGAAGCCCGCTTCCAGGGAGCCAGGGTCTCCAACGGCCTTTCCATGCTGGTTCACCAGGGAGCCCTGTCCTTTGAACGCTGGTTCGGCATCAAGCCGGACATCTCCGCCATGCGCCAAGCCCTGGAACAAAAGCATGCCTGACTCCGCTCCAGATTTTGACCTCCGGGCGTTCCAGAAGGCGCTGGTGGAGTGGTTCCGGCGGGAGGGGAAGGATTACCCGTGGCGCCGGACCACGGACCCGTGGCACATCCTGGTTTCCGAGCTGATGCTCCAGCAGACCACCATTCCCACCGTTCTGGGAAGGTATGAACGGTGGATGCGCCAGTTTCCCACTCCGGGGCATCTGGCCGCCGTGGACGAACAGACGGCCCTGCGCTCCTGGGAGGGGCTGGGGTATTACCGCCGCGTGCGTTCCCTCCAGGCCATCGCCAGGGAGATTGTCCACGAATTCGGCGGAGAGTTCCCGGACAACCCGGAAGGGCTGAAACGCCTGCCGGGCATCGGCCCGTATACGTCGGGGGCTCTTCTTTCCTTCGCCTTCAACAAGGCGGCCCCCATCGTGGACGCCAACGTGGCGCGCGTACTGGCCCGCATTGACAATTATTCCGTGCCCGTGGATTCCACGGAAGGCCTGAAGTACCTGTGGACCCGGGCGGAAAGCCTGGTGGACCCGGAACATGCCCGTGAATTCAATTCCGCCATCATGGAGCTGGGGCAGACCTATTGCAGGATCAGCGCGCCGGACTGCCTGCTGTGCCCCGTCCGCTCCTTCTGCTCCGCGGAACAGCCGGAAACGCTCCCCGTCAAGAATCCCAAACCGGAAATCACGCGGGTGGAGCACCACGACATTCTGTACCTCCGCAGCAAGTCCATCCTGCTGGCAAAATGCCCGGAAGGAAAACGCCACGCCGGGATGTACCGCTTCCCCCAGCGGGAGGATGACCATACCCTTTCCCTGCCCCATGTGCTGAAACAGACCTACAGCGTCACCCGCTACAAGGTAACCCGCTACATCCACCATGTGACGGAATCCCCGGCCTTTCAGGAAGGGGAGGAACTGGTCCCCCTGGACAAGGTGCACGAGCTGCCCATGGCCTCCCCGGACCGCAAGGCCCTGAATTCCCCCATTCTAGGCAAATTGCTGGACCAAATCAGATGACTCCTGAACTGACACCGGAACTGGTTCTTTCCGCCTACTGCCAGGGGTGTTTTCCCATGGCGGATCCGGAAACGGGGGAAATCTCCTTCTATGAACCGGACCCCCGCGCCCTGATTCCTCTGGATGACCGCTTCCACCTTCCGCACGGACTCAAGCGGATTCTGAAAAAGAAACCTTTTGAAATACGAATGGACGCCGCCTTTCCGGAGGTGGTCCATGCCTGCGCCCGGACGGACGAACCGGAGGAACAATGGATAGACGGGCAGATTGAGGAGGTGTATGGCAGGCTTCACGAGATGGGCTTTGCCCACAGCGTGGAATGCTGGGATGAGGAAGGATTGCAGGGGGGACTTTACGGGGTTTCCCTGGGGAAGGCGTTCTTCGGGGAGAGCATGTTTCACCGGAAAACGGACGCCAGCAAGATTGCGCTGGTGGCCCTGGTGCAGTACCTGCGTGCGCACCAGTTCCTTTTTCTGGATACGCAGTGGACTACGCCGCATTTGCTGAAATTCGGCACGTACGAGGTTCCGGCGGGGGAATACCGGAAGCTGCTGAAGAGGGCGCTGGAGGGGTGAGGAAGTTTGGTATTTTATTATTTTAATGGACAAAATGGGAATAAATGGACAGGATGAACTCCATGGACGGAATGTCTCATGGATTTATTCCCAAGCATGGAGGATACAGGAATCTGGTGGTGTACCGGATTGCGGAGATCATTTATGATTTCACCTTCCGGTTCTGCAATAAATACGTGAAAAACCAAGGACGGACTTATGACCAGATGGTTCAGGCAGCCCGTTCCGGCATGCAGAATATCGCGGAAGGGAGCGTGGATTCAGGAGTCAGCAAAGCGTCTGAATTGAAACTGACGGGAATCGCCAAGGGAAGCCTTCAGGAACTAAAGGAAGACTACCTTTCCTATCTGCGCCAGCGGGGACTGGAACAGTGGGAAAATAACAGCCTTTACGCGCAAGAGCTGATCAGGGCCAGGTTTCCTTCCGCACAGGAAGTTATCCGGTGGGTGGGCAAGCACAGGAATTTCCGCCCGGACCATTTTGGGGCAAATACAGCCGTTATCCTCATTAACGTAGCCCTTGGCCTGCTTGCTAAATTGATTCAAGCCCAGGAAAAGGATTTCATGCAGAACGGCGGCATCCGTGAACGCATGACCCGCGCACGCATGGAGCAGCGCAAATACCGGGGCAAATAATCTTCTTATTTAATATTTGGTCCACTCCGTCCATCAAGTCCCTTTAGTCCATCCCTCCCCCGTCTCCACAAAAAAGCCCGTGGTTCCGGAGAACCACGGGCTGTCTATTAACCCTTAACAAAAAAGGCTTACGCCTGTTCCAGAGCTGCCTGGGCGGCGGCCAGACGGGCGGTCGGGACGCGGTAGGGGGAGCAGCTCACGTAGGTCAGGCCCAGCGTGTTGCAGAACTTGACGGAGGCGGGGTCGCCGCCGTGTTCACCGCAGATGCCCAGCTTGATGTCCGGACGGGTGGAGCGGCCGAGTTCCACGGCAATCTTCATCAGCTTGCCGACGCCAGCCTGGTCAATGGAGGCGAAGACGTTCTTCTTGATGATTTCCAGTTCCTGGTACTGCGGCAGGAAGGAGCCGGAGTCGTCGCGGCTCATGCCCAGGCCCGTCTGGGTCAGGTCATTGGTGCCGAAGGAGAAGAACTGGGCGGTTTCCGCGATTTCGTCAGCCGTGACAGCGGCGCGCGGGATTTCAATCATGGTGCCTACGAGGTAGTCCACCTTGGCGCCCTTTTCTTCAAATACCTGCTTGGCCACCTTGTCAATGATGGCTTTCTGGATGTCCAGCTCTTTCTTGAAGGCAACCAGGGGAACCATGATTTCAGGCACCACGGAGAAGCCTTCTTCCTGGGAGACTTCCACAGCGGCTTCAAAGATGGCGCGGGCCTGCATTTCCGTGATTTCCGGGTAGGCGATGCCAAGGCGGCAGCCGCGGTGGCCGAGCATCGGGTTGAACTCATGGAGCTCAGCCACGCGGCGCATGATGACTTCCACGGGCATGCCGATCTTCTGGGCCAGGTCAAGCTGCTGTTCCTTCGTCTGGGGAAGGAATTCGTGCAGGGGGGGGTCCAGCAGGCGGATGGTGCCCGGCAGGCCCTTGAGCGCCTTGAAGATGCCCTTGAAGTCGCCCTTCTGGTAGGGAAGGAGCTTGGAGACGGCGGCCACGCGGTCGCTCTTCTTGGTGGAGAGGATCATTTCACGGACGAAGTCGATGCGGTCCCCTTCAAAGAACATGTGCTCCGTGCGGCAGAGGCCGATACCCGTGGCGCCAAAGGCGAGGGCGGCTTCCGTCTGCGAGGGGGAGTCCGCGTTGGTGCGGACCTTCATCTTCGTGCAGTCGTCGCACCACTGCATGAGCCTGGCGAAGTTCTGGTAGGTGCGGCTGTCTTCCGGCTTCATGGTCTTGGAGATCAGAACCTGGATGATTTCAGAGGGGGAGGTTTCCACCTTGCCGGCGTACACCAGGCCGCTCGTTCCGTCGATGGACATGTAGTCGCCTTCATTGAAGGTCATGCCTCCAACGGTGACGGTGCGGGTGTTGTAGTCCACGATGACTTCATCAGCGCCGCAGACGCAGACCTTGCCCATCTGGCGGGCGACGAGGGCCGCGTGGGAGGAAACGCCGCCGCGGGCGGTCAGGATGCCTTCAGCGGCAATCATGCCGCGCAGGTCTTCCGGAGAGGTTTCCAGACGAACCAGAAGCACTTTTTCACCGTTGTCCGCAGCTTCCACGCAGCGTTCCGCGTTCAGGTAGATGCGGCCGGTGGCGGCGCCGGGGCCGGCGGGAAGGCCGCGGGTGAGCATCTTGGCCTGCTTGATGGCTTCACGGTCAAAGATGGGGGTCAGCAGCTGGTCCACCTGGTCCGCGGGGATGCGGCGCACGGCGGTTTTCCAGTCGATCAGGCCCTGCTCCACCATTTCACAGGCGATGCGGAAGGCTGCTACGCCGGTGCGCTTGCCGTTGCGGGTCTGGAGCATGTACACGGTGCGGTCCTGAATGGTGAATTCAAAGTCCTGCATGTCGTGGAAGTGGTTTTCCAGCACTTCGCGGATGCGCATCAGTTCATTGAAGGCGGCGGGCATCACGTCGTGAAGGGCCGCTACGGGAGCGGGCGTACGCACGCCGGCCACCACGTCTTCACCCTGGGCGTTCATCAGGAATTCACCGTAGAATTCGTTTTCGCCGGAGGCGGGGTTGCGGGTGAACGCCACGCCGGAACCGGATTCTTCACCCGTATTGCCGAACACCATGGCCTGCACGTTGACGGCGGTGCCCCATTCGGACGGGATGCCGTATTTCTGGCGGTAAACGATGGCGCGGTCATTGTTCCAGGAACCGAACACGGCGCCGATGGCGCCCTGAAGCTGTTCCCAGGGGCATTCCGGGAATTCATGGCCGGTACGTTCCAGCACCAGCGCCTTGAAGCGGGAGACCAGTTCCTTCAGGTCGTCCGCGGAGAGCTTGGTGTCTTCCACATCCGGGCTGCCGTAGCGTTCTTCCTTGATGGCGGCGATGGCGGCTTCAAAGGGTTCGTGGTCTTCATCCGGGTTTTTCTGCACGCCCAGCACCACATCGCCGTACATCTGGACGAAGCGGCGGTAGCAGTCCCATGCGAAGCGGGGGTTGCCCGTGGCCTTTACCATGGCTTCCACGGATTTTTCATTCAGGCCGAGGTTCAGAATCGTGTCCATCATGCCGGGCATGGATTCGCGGGCGCCGGAACGCACGGCCACCAGCATGGGCATGGCTTCCGTATCGCCGAACTTGCGGCCCAGGATCTGTTCCATCCTGGCGACGCCTTCCTTGATCTGCGCGTCAAGCTGGGCGGGATAGGTGCATTCGTGATCGTAGTAGTAAGTGCAGACCTCCGTGGTAATGGTGAATCCGGGAGGGACAGGAAGGCCGATTCGGGCCATTTCCGCAAGGTTGGCGCCCTTGCCGCCCAGAAGATTTTTCATGCTGCCATTGCCGTCGGCGGACCCTCCGCCGAAGGAATAGACGAATTTGTCAGTAGATGCGCTGCATGCGCAGGAATTGGTGGACATATCGATTATTGTAGTCGAATTAATGATTCTGCCCAAACATCAACCACAGGAGCCAACAAAAGACCCGATAGCGAGTTAGGGTCGAGTAAGGATGCCCGCCGCCCCTCGCTTTGTCAACTCGAAATTGTAAGGAAAACGGAAATGTTTTCTATGGTTTTTAGGGAAAAATACCTTCCGCTTTTTCTCCCCGCCTCCGTGCTCCCGGCTCCATTTTTCAAAGCGATTCCCGGAAGGAGGAATCCGGCTCGTAATAAAGGATATCCACCGGACATTCCACATAAATGGTGCCGCCCGTCCAACGGAGTAATGGAAGAATGATCCCCGGGATTCTATAATTCCGGGTGCGGGCTACCGTCATTTTACCCTTGATCCGTACATTGGGAGGTTCCGAATTATACCTTATCTCCTTTTGTTTCCTTGCCACCCGGTCCACGCTCCACGAACCCAAAAAATAGTAAGATACATCCGTGGAAAAAACCAGAATATTGGAACTGAGGTTACTATACCCGGCCTTGCGGCAGGCTTCCTCCCCTGCCCTCTGCAATTCTTGCGAGGCGGTGGAAGAAAAAACGTTTGGAACGCCTTTTATGTTCACAGGGCTTTCCTGGGTAATGGAGCAGGAGGAAAGAACCAGCAGGCAGCTTCCCGCCAGAAGGATAGGTTTCATGATCTTGAGAGAGAATATTAAATTAACCCGAGTTTTCCGGAACGGATAAATTGTCCGCCTGAAGATGGGGGTCTTCAAAACAGCTTTAAGGATTCACAAAGACGCCAGCAGCGGCGGCAGGCTTCACAGGGGCGTTTCCTTGTAAATGAAAAGCGGACGCTTATCAACCAGATAAGCGTCCGTGGGAAGGAATATGTTTTTTATTTTTACGCCTTGCAGAAGGTGTCTTCATCCGCGCAGGAGGACTGGACCCACTTGACGGAGGAATCACTGGAGGCGATGTGCACCAGGCAGTGGTACACGGCTTCCTGGTCCGCATCCAGCCGGGCAGCCACCTGGGCGGCGGTTTCCGGGGTGGAGCCAAGGGCCGCCCTTACCTTGCCCAGCAGGGCCAGGAAGGTGCCCGCGGCCTTTTTGCCGGCTTCCACGCCGGGCTGGTGGTAGGCGTTGATGTTTACCAGGGAGGCATAGAAGGAGACGGCGCGCTCAAACAGGGCGACCAGCATGCCGAGCGTCTTGGCGTTCACTTCCGGGATGGAGATGGTGATGGAGGAACGGCCGGATTCCGCCAGAGCCTGGCGGGTGCCGCGCAGGAAGCCCTGGAGGAAGTCTCCGCAGGTGGCGCCCGCTTCCACTTCCACCGCATCCGCGGAACATTCCCGCACTTCAATGAAGGTGGCGAAGAAGTTGTTCACGCCGTCGCGGAGCTGCTGCACATAGGCGTGCTGGTCCGTGGAACCCTTGTTGCCATATACGGAGATGCCCTGGCAGACTTCAATGCCGTCCAGGTCCAGCCTTTTGCCGAGGGATTCCATAATGAGCTGCTGAAGGTATTTGGAGAAGAGCACCAGGGCATCCTTGTAAGGAAGAACCACCATGTCCTTTTCCCCCTTGCCGTTGGTGGCCTTGTACCAGGCCAGCGCCAGCTTCATGGAGGCGTTGCATTTCACGCAGTCCCGGCGGGTCTTTTCATCCATCAGGCGCGCTCCTTCCAACAGTTCATCCACGTCCACGCCCTGAAGTACGGCAGGAACCAGGCCCACTACGGACATGACGGACGTGCGGCCGCCCACCCAGTCTTCCATCGGGAAGCGCTTGAGCCAGCCTTCCGTTTCAGCCGTCTTGTCCAGTTTGGAGCCTACGCCCGTGACGGCAACAGCCTGGGGCGCGAATTCCACGCCGTTTTTCTTGAAGAAGTCCTGGGCCACCAGCATGCCGTTGCGGGTTTCCGGCGTGCCGCCGGACTTGGAGATGACGACGACGAGCGTTTCTTCCAGCGGCAGGGTTTCCAGCACCTTGTACATGCCGTCCGGGTCCGTGTTGTCCAGGAAGAACATATCCAGCCCGGCGGCCGGGATGGCATCTGCCACCAGTTCCGGGCCAAGAGCGGAACCGCCGATGCCGATGACAAGGGCGGCGGAGTACTGTTCCGCGCCGGGAGGTGTGATTTTGCCTTCCAAAATGTCCCGGCCAAAGGCCTTGACGTCCGCCAGAGGAGCGTCAATGGCGGCTTTCAGTTCCGGCGTGGGAGCCAGTGCGGAGTTGCGCAGCCAGTAGTGGCCCACCATGCGTTTTTCATCCGGGTTGGCAATGGCGCCGGATTCCAGCGCCTTCATGTCGGCGAACGCCCTGTCTATCCGCCCCTGCATGGAGGACAGGAAGGCGTCATCCAGCGGGAGTTTGGAGAAGTCAAGGGAGATGCCCAGTTCAGGGTAGCGAACGAGTTGTTGTGCGTATAGGCTCATGATAGTAATGGATTGGAAAAAGAGTTACTGGAGTTTTTTCAGGATGCTTTTAGCCTGCACGTCATCCTGGTCCGCCGCCTTCTGGAACCATTCACGGGCTTTGGCAGGGTCCTTGGGCATGCCAAAACCGGTGTGGTACATGATGCCCATGTTGTATTGTTCCGAGGCATAGCCTTCCGCAGCCGCCCGCTGGCGCATATGGAGCTGTTCCCTGGCTGCCGCGGCGGAGAGGCCCAGGGCCCGCGCGGCATCCGGCCACGTGGCGCCGAATTTGGAGGCGGAGGCGGCATATCCCGCAGCAGCGGCCTTGCGGTTCATTTCATCCGCTTTTTTCTTGTCCCTCTTCACGCCGTATTTGCCCAGCTCAGACAGGAACGCCATGCCCCAGTAGCCGCGGGGGCTGCCCAGCTCCGCCGCCTGCTGGAAGCATTCAAAGGCGTCCTCATATTTTTTGGAGCCCATGGCGCGCACGGCGTCGGAGATGTGGAGCTCGGCTTCCTTCAAGCCGGGGAATTCCGGAATGGCGGCCCATTCCCTTTTCAGTTCCTCCCGGTCCCTTTTGGACTTGGGGGGCATGCCGGACGGCCCGGAAAAGCGGAAAATGGGGAAGTATCCCTCCATGGCTCCCATGTTGCCCAGGCCGGACATCAGGAAGACGCCGGGAGACACCCTCCACATGTGCATGTACTGGATGCGGCCTTCCTGGAGAGATTCCTTGGCCACCCATTCCGGCATGTTCGCCGGCTCCCCGAACTTTTCCGTCAGGCCCACCAGAAGCGCCTTGTAGGCGGATTTCAGCTTGGTTTCATACTCGGAACCGCGGCATTTGCTGCGGGAGTAGAAAACAACGGCCCTCAAACCGCCGGAGGGGTCATAGTCAAAGTTCAGGGAAAAGGTCTGGCCGCCGATGGACTGCCTGGTCTTAAATACGCCGTTGAGGCCGGTGCGTGAAAGGAGGGCATCCGTGGGCGGCCCTTCAAGCTGCTTGCTCTGCCTCAGGGTTTTCAGCACCTGGTCCTTGTCCATTCCCACTTCCAGGTTTTCATACAGGGCGGCAAGCAGAGGGGCGCACGTAAGCGCGAAGAGTCCCGCAACATAGGCTAGTTTTTTCATGGAAAAAGTAATTGGGCGGTTTCCTACCAGACCGGGACGGTTTTCAAAAGGATAAAATGCGTCAGCGGAAGTGAGGAAAAATTTTCATAAAATATTTATTTCCAATCTATCCACAATCTTTTCAGATAATCCTCCCCCGTGAAGTCCGGGGGCATGGAATCATGGGTCAGCCGGAAGCCCGGAACGGCTTCCGCCACCATCCTGCGGAAGTCCGCGTGGCTCAGCTTGCGGCAATTGCTGGTGCACAGCATCCAGCCGCCGGGTTCCAGGCATTCGCGCGCCTGGGCCACCAGTTCCCCATAGTGGGATTCCACCCGGAACACCCTTCCCCGGTCATCCCGGGAGAAGGTGGGGGGGTCCAGAATAATGCCGTGGAAGGTGCGGCCCTGCCTGGAGAACCGTTCCAGCCAGCGGCGCACGTCCCCCTTGCAGAAATACTGGGTGGCGGGGTCAATGCCGTTCAGGCTGAAGTTTTCCCTGGCCCAGTCCAGGCACGGCTGAGCCAGGTCCAGCGTGGTCGTCTGAGCCCCTCCCAGGGCAGCATAAACGGAAAAGGCCCCCGTGTAGGCAAAGGTGTTCAGCACCCTCATGCCGGGACCGCTCCGTTCCCTCACCCGGCGGCGGTGGTCGCGCTGGTCCAGAAAGATTCCCTGGGAATAACCGGTGGACATGTCTATCTTGAAACGCACGCCCTGCTCCGTGACCGTGAATTGCAGGGGGAGTTCCGGTCCGGCTATTTGCACGGGCGCTTCCTTCTGATTCTGTTCCAGCCTTTTGTGGAACACGGGGATATCCAGTTCCCGGAGTTCGCGCTCCAAATCCGCAGGGATGGAGCAGTCCCGCGTGGAGACCAGAACGCGGTCTCCCATCTGGTCCGCAAATACGTCCGGGCGACCGTCTCCTTCCCCGTCAATCACGCGGAAGATGTCGGTATCAGCGGGAATCAATTCCTTTTTACAGTCCAGGCAATGGCGGTAGGTGCGGCTCACGGCTGGGCGAGATTACGGAATTTGACGACGGGGGGCAATGCAAAAGCAATAAAGAGAGGGGAGAATTCTGTGGGTGCAGGGCTGTTCCATTGCCGCGGAAATGGACTTCATGGACTTCATGGACAAAGTAAAGATTAAGTCCATTCTGTCCATCAGGTCTATTCACTGCCATTCCCCCATGGAGAGAGTCCGGGGAGCTCACAAAAAAAGGGAGCCGGATCCCGTGATCCGGCTCCCTAAGGATTGAGGCTGTTTTCCCAACGAGGGCCTTAGTCGGCGTACTGCTCGTTGAGGGCTTCCATGATTTCCTTGGAGGCTTCCGGGATGTTGGTGCCAGGGCCGAAGATGGCCACCGCGCCGTGTTCCCTCAGGAAGTCATAGTCCTGGGCGGGAATGACGCCGCCGCAGAAGACCAGGATGTCCGGACGCCCCTGCTTGGCAAGTTCCTCCACCAGGGCGGGCAGCAGAACCTTGTGGCCGGCGGCCAGGGAGCTCATGCCGATCATGTGCACGTCGTTTTCAATCGCCATTTTGGCGGTTTCTTCCGGCGTCTGGAAGAGCGGGCCTACGTCCACGTCAAAGCCGAGGTCGGCATAGGCGGAGGAGACCACCTTGGCGCCGCGGTCGTGGCCGTCCTGGCCCATCTTGGCGACGAGGATGCGGGGACGGCGCCCCGTGCGTTCGGCGAAGTCGTCCGTCATCTTGCGGACTTCCTCCACCAGCGGATCTTGACCATAGGTTTGAGCGTACACGCCGGTAATGAGTTTGATTGGTGCTTTGTGGCGCCCGAAGTGTTTTTCCAGGGCGGAGGAGATTTCACCCAGGGAGGCGCGGGCCTTGGCCGCCTTGATGGCAAGGTCAAGGAGGTTGCCTTCACCCGTGCGGGCGCATTCGGACAGGGCTTCCAGCGCGGCTTCGCACGCGGCGGAGTCACGTTCCGCGCGCAGCTTCTGCAGGCGGGCGATCTGGGCGTCCCGGACGGTGGTGTTGTCCACTTCCAGAATGTCCATCTTGGCTTCCTGTTCCAGACGGTATTTGTTGACGCCGATGATGGGCTCCTTGCCGGAGTCAATGGCGGCCTGGCGGCGCGCCGCGGCTTCTTCAATGCGCATCTTGGGCAGCCCGGTTTCAATGGCCTTGGCCATGCCGCCGAGTTTTTCCACTTCCTGAAGGTGGGCCCAGCCCTTGCGGATAAGCTCATTGGTCAGGTATTCCACGTAGTAGGAGCCGCCCCACGGGTCAATCACCTTGCAGATGGTGGTTTCATCCTGAAGATGGAGCTGGGTGTTGCGGGCGATGCGGGCGGAGAAGTCCGTCGGCAGGGCGATCGCTTCGTCCAGGGAGTTCGTGTGCAGGGACTGCGTGTGGCCGCAGGCGGCGGCCAGGGCTTCAATGCAGGTGCGGGTCACGTTGTTGAACGGGTCCTGTTCCGTGAGGGACCAGCCGGAAGTCTGGGAGTGCGTGCGCAGGGCCAGGGACTTCGGGTTCTTGGGATTGAACTGCTTGATGAGCTTGGCCCACAGCACGCGGGCGGCGCGCATTTTGGCCACTTCCATGAAGTAGTTCTTGCCCTGGGCCCAGAAGAAGGAGAGGCGCGGGGCAAAGGCGTCAATGTCAATGCCGGCCTTGATCCCGGTGCGCACGTATTCCAGGCCGTCCGCAAGCGTGTACGCCATTTCCAGGTCCGCCGTGGCGCCGGCTTCCTGCATGTGGTAGCCGGAGATGGAAATGGAGTTGAACT
The DNA here is from genome assembly GCF_002884975.1 of Akkermansia muciniphila. Taxonomy (NCBI): domain Bacteria; kingdom Pseudomonadati; phylum Verrucomicrobiota; class Verrucomicrobiia; order Verrucomicrobiales; family Akkermansiaceae; genus Akkermansia; species Akkermansia muciniphila. The sequence goes on from NZ_PJKB01000001.1 coordinate 725,393, forward strand.
TGGGCATGTACTTGGAGGTGAACTCAAAGATGTCCGCAATGATTTTCATGGAGGGATCAGGCGGATAGATGTAGGTGTTGCGCACCATGTATTCCTTGAGAATGTCGTTCTGGATCGTGCCGGAGAGCTGGTCCAGCGTGCAGCCCTGTTCCTGGGCGGCCACGATGTAGAAGGCCAGCACGGGCAGCACGGCGCCGTTCATGGTCATGGAAACGGACATCTTGTCCAGCGGAATGCCCTTGAAGAGGATTTCCATGTCCAGGATGGAGTCCACGGCCACGCCGGCCTTGCCCACGTCACCCACCACGCGGGGGTGGTCGGAGTCATAGCCGCGGTGCGTCGCCAGGTCAAAGGCGATGGAAAGGCCCTTCTGGCCCGCCGCCAGGTTGCGGCGGTAGAAGGCGTTGGATTCCTCCGCCGTGGAGAAGCCGGCGTACTGGCGCACGGTCCAGGGACGGGCCACGTACATGGTGGCGTACGGTCCGCGGAGGTTGGGGGCCACACCGGCGGTAAAGTCCAGGTGCAGGCAGTCGTCGTACACGCTTTCCGAGTAGGTGGGCGGCACGGGAATCTGTTCATTGGTCATCCACGTTTCCGTTTCGGAAGCCGCAGCCGGGGCACCAGCCTTGATTTCAGGATAGGAGGCGGATGCAAAATCAGGAATATTGCTCATTGAATGAAATAGGTTGGTGGTTTTTAGAGGCCGATCTTGTTCTGGATGGCTTCAACGGTGTCGTAGCAGTTGGCCTTGACATGGATGAAGATATCCACGCCGGCTTCCTTGAACGCTTCCACATGGTCCGCCGGATAACCGGCAAGGGCCACCATCATGTCCGGCTTGATTTCCTTGAGCGCCTTGCAGAAGGCGGGAACGATTTCCGGATAGGTGTCGTCCGTGGAGCAGATCACGCACACGGCGCAGCCGCTTTCCGCAGCCGCCTTGGCCGCGTCTTCCGGAGTCTGGAAGCCGGACGGGTAAACCACGTCCAGGCCGCCGGCGCGCAGAAAGTCGCGGGAGAAGTCCGCCCGGGCCTTGTGCTGGCGCAGCGGGCCCATGTTGGCAAAGAACACCATCGGGCGTGAGCCCTTTTCCTCCACCCAGGCATCGGCCTTGGCAAGCAGGGATTCAAAGCGTTCCGCCAGGCGGCGCTTCGGCAGGGCTTCCATTTCCAGCGGTTCGCCGCACTTGCAGTCGGCGCCGGCCACCAGGGCCTTGTTGATGAGGCAGGTGGAGAAGCCTTCACTGGCGGCCTTGCAGGCGGAGTCCACGCTCATTTCCACGTCCGGGAGCTGTACGTCCGCATTCTTGCAGCAGCCGTGGCCCTTGGGAGCGGCGCAGGCGGAGCCTTCCGGCGTTTCCAGTTTTTTCTCAGCCAGGTTGACATACTGGTTGACGCCCACGATGGATTGGCGGCGCTGGTCGGCCAGCTGATAGCGCTTGGCGGCGGTAGCGTTCACGCTCTTTTGAATGGAACCGGCCTTGAGGGCCTTGATGATGCCGCCTTCCTTTTCAATTCCCTGGAAGACGTCCCAGATTTTCCGGGAGACTTCGTCCGTCAGGTTTTCCAGGTACCAGGAACCGCCGGCGGGGTCTACCACCTTGTCCAGGTTGCATTCGCCCAGCAAGATCAGCGGGCAGTTGCGGGCAATGCGGCGGGAGAATTCGTCAGGCATGCGCACGGCGGAGTCAAAGGGAAGCACGTCAATGCTGTCCACGCCGCCCATGATGGCGGAGAAGGCCTGGGCGGAACCGCGCAGCAGGTTGACCCAGGGGTCCACCTTGGAGAGGGTCCAGAAGGAGGTGCGGGCATGAAGCCTGATCCTGGCGGTTTCTTCATTGCCGCCGCATTCCTTTACAATGATGGCCCAGAGTTCGCGCAGGGCGCGGATCTTGGCGATTTCCAGGAACAGGTTGGCGCCGACGGAGACCGTAAAGCGCATGTGCGCGGCGGCTTCATCCACGGAAATACCGCGTTCCTCCATGGCGCGCAGGTAGGCCACGGCAGTCGCCAGCATGGCGCCCACTTCTTCAAAGGCGGAAGCGCCGGAGTCCGCATAAGGCAGTCCGCTGACGCCGATGGTCTGAAAGGCGGGAGCATTGGCAACGGCCCATTTGGTCATCACGGCCATCTGGTCATAGTAGGCGCAGATGCCCTTCCCCCCGCAGAGGGAGCCTTTCATCACGGCCTTGCCCACCGGGTCGTACAAAACGCCGCCCTTCAGGTCCGCCGTGTTGAAGCCGGCGGCCTTGTACGTGTTCAGGAACATGGAGAAAGTGCCCAGGCCGCAGGAGCCGGGGGTGATGTAGACAGGCTGCTTGTCAAGCTGGATGCCCTTGAGGGCGGTATTCCAGTCAGCCTGCTTGCGCAGCTTCAGGCCGCACTTGCAGTTAAGCTGGACGTTCACGGCAGTGAGGCCGCGGTCCAGGTCATGCAGCAGCTTGCTGTTGAAATCTTCCGGGGTGGAGGCAGGAATGCTCTGGGCAATTTCACAGGGCTTTTCCATGTAGCCCAGCGCACGCGTGCCGCGGCGGTACGGGAACTGCCCGGCAGGCATCACCGGAGCGTGTTCGTCCCACTTGTTATAGATGGGATGCAGGGTGATTCCCTCCACAAGCTTGGTGAAAAGCTTTTTGTCAAAGTCAGCCCCTTTCAAGGCAGCGACGGCTGCCTCACGCCATTCGGCGTATGTGGCTGGTGCGAATTCTCCGAAGTCAACCTCCGGAGCCGTTGTTTTGTTTCCCTGTTGCATGGCGAAGTCAATGGGTAAGGCCTAATATGTTGGTTTTTAGTCATGCGCAAACCAGGCCAGATTTAAAGCGCAGCGTTATTTTAGGAAATCAAACTATAAAGTCCAGCGAGAAAAACACTTCAAGCCCCATGAATGTGAATTTACTCCATCACGCGCGGCGAGCTTGCAAAAACGATGTAATTAGCGTAAATACCGGGATTAAGCATGCCCTCCTCAACTACCGTTAAACTCCCTGACCAGCTGGTCAGGCAGCTTCACTCCTTCCGGCGCCGTCTCAGAACGGTTAAGATGCTGGAAGCCGCATGCCTTGCAGGCATTGCCGTGATCCTCTCCTATCTTTTCCTGTATCTCTCCGACAGGTTGTGGGAAACGCCCTCCGCCGTGGGCTGGATTCTTTTTTTCACCGCCGTGGGCGGCCTGGCGGTTTTCATCCCCCTGTGGAGTTTCCGGTGGGTGTGGCAGCGGCGCAAGGAGGCCCAGCTCGCGCGCCTGATTTCCCGGACTGATCCGGCCCTGGGCGACCGGCTCCTGGGCGTCATTGAACTGGATTCCGAAAAGTACGGCTACCAGTACAGTTCTGAAAAATTGAAAGCGGCCGCCATGGAACAGGTGGCCCGTGAAGTTTCCGCGCGGGACCTGACGGTGAACATTCCCAGGCCCAGCCACAAAAAGCTGTTCGTCCTGCTGGCCATCCTGGCCTTATGCACGGCGGCCATATGCCTGGGTACCCCGGAAGCGGCGGGAAATGCCCTGGAACGCTGGCTCCGCCCGTTCAATCCTCCGGAACGCTACACGTTCACCCAATTGAACCCCACGCCGGATTCCCTGGTCATCCCCCTGGGGGAGAGCTTCCTGTATGAACTCCGGCTGGCGGAAACCACCAGGTCGCGCCCGCAAACGGGAGAATATTTCTTCCATAACAGGGTGCGCCAGCAGGCCCCCCTGGCGGATGGCGCTTATAAAATCCATATTCCGCCCATGCAGCAGCCGGACAGGCTGGAGTTCTTCGCGGGGGACATCGCCCGCCGCCTGAAAATCATTCCGAAGGCGCGCCCCTCCCTGCTGGGCGCCACAGCCACGGTGGCCTACCCCGCCTATATGGCGCGTCCCGACGGGCACGAGGCCATGCGCGCCGGGGTCATTTCCGCTCCGGAAGGCTCCACGCTGACGCTGGAAGTAACCGCTTCCCAGAACCTGCTGTCCGCGGTCACCGCGCAGGGAAAACCGCTCCGCGTGAAGGGGAGCAGCGTCATCATTCCGGATATCCGCCTGGAGAAGGACCCGCAGGAAATAGAACTTACCTGGACGGACCGCGACGGGCTGGCGGCCTCACAGCCCGTCCGGATACGCCTGGAACCCATTGAGGACAAACAGCCGTCCATTTACCTGAGAGGCGGGGAGAATGACCGCTACGTGCTGGAAGACACCAGCATTGAACTGGAAGTGGAAGCGGCGGACGACTTCGGCCTCCGGGAAATGGGGGTGGAATGGCAGGGGGAGAAGTCTTTTTACGAGGACGAGGAAGAGAACGGCTCCGCGGCTCCGGATCCGGCGAAGGCGGGCAAGCCCGTCCCGGGCCTGCGCGGGGAAAAGGGGCTGGCGGACGGCCATCCTACGCAAACCAGCCTGAAAGGCACTTACCTGTTCCAGGCCAGAGCGCTGAAATTGTCCCCCCAGCGCGTCGTCGTGCGCGGCTTTACGCAGGATTACAAGCCCGGAGGCAAACGCGTTTATTCGGAACCCATGATCATCTTCGTCCTCTCCAAGTCGGAGCATGCCCAGATGATCCGCAACGAACTGGAGCGCATCACCAGTGAGCTGGAAGGCATGATCCGCCGCATGGACGCCATGACGGACGAGGCCAGGCGCATGAAGGGAATGGAGGGCAGTGAGTTGAAGAATCCGGAGACCCAGGAGCGCCTGCATGCCCTGGCTGACGAGGAACAGGCCAACAGGCGTGAATTAAGCGACCTGCTCAACCGCTCGGAAGACCTGTTCAAGGAGGCCTCCCGCAATTCCCAGATAGATCCCGCCGGCATGAAGGAATTCATGAAGGGCATCTCCATGCTGAAACCCATCCCCAACGGTCCCATGAAGAAGGCGCAGAACCAGTTCCGGGCCTCCGCCTCCGAGAACCGCTCCGCGCAGGATAGCCGGAAGGACCTGGACGACGGAGAGAGCTCCCATTCCGACGCCACCCAGGCCCTGAAGGACGCCATGAACCAGCTTTCCAAGTCCGCGCAGGACATGGAGGCCAGCACCTTCGTGGCGCGGCTCAAGCAGGCCGCGGGCAAGGAAGATTCCATCGCGAACGCCCTGGCCGGCCAGATCAACATTATCGTGGGCATGACCATGGATGAACTGGACCCCTCCACCAAGCGGGAGATGGAAACCATCGCCACCCTTCAAAACGCCTCCACGCAGGACATAGGCTGGATTCTGGAGGACCTCAGTTACTACAAGTCCCGCACGGAGGAACGCATTTACAGTGATCTGTACAACCAGATGACCGCCTTCTCCCTCCGGGAAAAGCTGGACCTGGTGCACGGAAACATCCTGAACGCGATCACGGCGCGCTCCATTGACGAGTCCCGCCTGTACGCCTCCACCCTGCGCCACTGGGCCAAGCTGATAGACGACTATAAGAAGAACCGCGGCGGCGGTGGCGGCGGCGGTGGAGGAGGAGACCAGAACTCCATTTCCGACGCCGAGTTTGAGTTCATGCTGAAGGTCATCCGCATGATCCAGCAGGAACAGGACATCCGCATGCGCACCCGCGCCGCCGAACAGGAACACCGCAAAGCACCCACCCCTCCCGCCGCATGAATACCGCCAACCTTCCAGCCATGATTCTGGCGCTTTCCCTGCCCTGCGCCGCCGCTCCGGATTCCGCTCCGGAATATTCCGCCAAGCACAAGGAAACGGCCGCCAAACTGGCCGGGCAACAGGACGAACTCCAGGCGGACACGTCCGACCTCATCATGGGAGAGACCAATGAGGAAGTGGTGGAACTGCTGAAAAAATGCCGCCATGCCATGAATGACGCCGTGGACCTGCTGGAGATATACAATACCGGCGGCCAGACGCTGGCCGCCCAGTCGGAAGTGATTGAGCTGATTTACCAGGCTGCCAAGGCCAAGATGACCAACGCCGGCGGAGAACCCAAGCCGGGAGGACAGGCCCTGATGGACATGCTGCGCCAGCTCCTGGGCATGGACAGTGATTCCCAGGCCATGGAGCAGCAGGAAGGGGACGGAGAAGGCCAGGGAAAAGGAGAAAACGGCTCCCAGAAAGGCAAGGGGAACAATCCCGGACATGGCGCGGACGGGAAATCCAACATGGCCTCCACCCAGGAAAAAGGAGTCTCCAACCCGGACATGGCTACGGAAACGCGTTCCGTCCCCAAATCCACCGGCATGTCCGCGGATGACATGCCGGCCGAATTCCGCAAGGCGCTGGACGCCTACAACAAGACCCTTCAGAAGTAGCCGCCATGAACGCGGCACGCGCCTGCCCCATGAAGAACCATTAATCCATTTCCCCGATGAAAAAAGCCCCCATCCTCCTTACCCTTCTCCTCGCCTGCTGCATGGCGGCTATCCCGCAGAACGCCGCCGCCCAGTCCCCCGTGAGGATGTCCTCCCCCGTGCCGCCCCAGGTGGAGCTGATGTATGTGAAAGGGCTCCGGTACCTCCAGAACGCCCAGAAAACGGACGGAACCTATGAAGGCACCTACGGGCAGGAGCCCGGCATCATCGGCTTCTGCCTCATGTCCGTGCTGGCCCACGGGGACGACCCGAACACAGGCCCGTACGCCACCATGGTGCGCCGCTGTGTAAATTACATCCTGGCCAAGCAGAACAAAGGGTCCGGCTACATTGGGGATTCCATGTACAACCACGGCTTCGCTACCCTGGCGCTGTCTGAGGCTTACGGCATGGTGCGGGACGACCGCATCGGCCCCGCCCTGCGGAAAGCCGTGGCCCTGACGCTGACCGCCCAGAAGAAGAACAAGACGGGCGGCTGGCGTTATTCCCCGGAGTCCACGGATGCGGACAGCACGGTGACCGGCTGCCAGATCGTCTCCCTGTTTGCCGCGCGCAACGCGGGCATTCCCGTTCCGGACGAGGCCTTTGAACGCGGCCTCAAGTACATGGCCTCCTGCCGTGACAAGAAGGGAGCCTACGGGTATACCAGCCCGACGGGCCCCCGCGTCACCCTCACGGCCATCGGCTCCCTGACGCTGTCCCTGGCGCGCCGCAAGGCGGACCCCTCCTTCAAGGACTCCCTGGCCTACCTGAAAAAGAACATGAATTACCGGGATTCCTCCTACCCGTTCTACTTTGAATATTACATGTCCCAGGCCCTGTTCCATGCAGACCAGGAGGCATGGAAGGAATGGAACTATAAAAACATGCGCTATCTGGGAGCCTCCCAGACCCCCAACGGGTCCTGGCTTTCCGACCATTCCGCGGCCTACTCCACCTCCGCGGCCCTGCTCTCCCTGGCGCTCAATTACAGATTTCTACCCATTTATGAACAATAGCATCCTCCTTTCCCTCCTGCTGGCTCCGGTGTTCCTGCCGACCGCCTGGGGCAATTCCGTCGTGGATGTAGTCACGGACAGCAACTACCGCCTCCGCGGAGAGATCGTCTCCTACGGCAAACAGGGCATCGTCATCAAGCACCCGGCCATGCGCCAGAACGCGGTTATCCTCCCGTCGGAAATCCGGGCCCTTTATTTCACCGGAACCTCCTCCCCGGACCTCCGTTCCAGAGACAAGATTTTCATGGCTACCGGGCACCGGGACATCATCCCCTGCAATATCATCTCCATCACGCCGGACAAGGTGCAGTACCGGGACATGCTGGGCAATGAACGCTCCATCCCCCGCAGCCAGGTGGCCGGTTTCCGGCTGGACACCATCCAGGAAAAAGGATTCTGGCAGGAACCCCTGATCTTTGACAACAGCTGGGTTTATTCCAGCAACAGGGGGGATGAGGATTACCGCACCCAGGCCGGAAGAAAACTGATGAACGCCCTGAAACCGAAAATCCAGGGTGACAAGTACCAGTACAGGCTGGGCAACAGCGACTATCCCACCTGGACGCCCCTGTACAAGAACATCGGCCTGGACCCGTCTTCCTTCACCTTCCGCACCACCATGACGATGGACGGCAACAATGACCGCGCCGGCATTGTCTTCTGCTTCGGAGGGAATGAGAATATCGCCTTCCGGTCCAATTCCGGGAGCAGCCTGAACAGGCTCATGCTGAGCATCGCCCCCGGCAAGTGCACCCTGCTCAGGGAACAGAAGTCCGGCATCATTATCCTGGGGGAAGTGGACATCCCAACGCCTACCCTGACGGAAGGCGTGGACATCAGGCTGACGGCCTCCCGGCAGGGAGACCATGAACAGGTTTACGAGCTGCTTGTGGGAGACCTGCCCCCCAAGCTGATGACGGATCCCAGCCCCCCGGAACAGCCGCTGCAGGGGGACGCCTTCGGCCTTCAGATGGAAGGGCACGTCTCCCTGACCATCAGCAGGCTTGCCCTCTCCTCCATCACCCTGAGCGCCAAGTCCGTCACCAAGAACGGGAGCGCGGATACGGATCTTGTCCTGACCAGGGAGGAGGACGCCATTCCCGGTTCCGTCAGCAGCTACAACAGCAGGAACAAGGTACTGACGCTTTCCACAGACAAGGAATATCCGGACATTCCCCGGGAGCTCTCCATCCCGGCCAGGTATCTGGATACGGTCTTTTTCGCGGAACCTGAAAAAAAGGATGACTCCCGTACTCCCGTGGGCCACAGCATCCTGATGAAGGACGGCTCCCGCCTGCATGGCGACATCCTGAGCATGGACTCCGGAAAAATCATCCTGCGGCATTCCCAGCTCGGCCAGATTTCACTGCCCCTGAAAAATATCACCCGCGTGGAATTCCTGAATTCCGCACAGCCCACCCGCTCCACCCCCTGATGCCCTCCACCATATGAAACAAGCAATAACGCTTTTCCTGGGCGCCTGCGTCCTGCTGGCTGCCGCCCATCTTCCCGGTGCACGGGCGGAAGGGGTCATTACGCTTAAATCCGGGGAAAAACTGCCGGGCAGCCTGGACACGCTGGACAGCCCGTACATGAAAGTCCGGTCCACCATCCTTTCCAAGCCTGTGGATGTAAAGGTGGAGGAACTGGACGAGCTGGTTTCTTCCCGTCCGCTGGACATTCCGGCCCAGTTTTCCGTCATCCGTCTTGCCAACGGGGATGAATTTTACGGCACGCTGAAGGCGCTGGATACGGAAAGCCTTCAACTGCAAACCGCGTGGGGCGGCCTGCTTCCCGTCAACAGGAAGTATGTGCAGCACATCGGATTCGATTCCCAGAAAGCCTACCTCCGCAACGCGACGGAATCCCTTCAGGGCTGGAAATCCTCCGCCAACAGCATGCTGCCGGAATGCCGCAACGGCTACTGGATCATGCGCGGCTCCAACAATACGGACCTTCAAACCACCTTCCCCACGCCGTCCCGGCTCCACGTGCAGTTTTCCCTTTACCATACCAATACATTCCGGATTACCCTTTCCCTCTGGCAGAATCCTGATTCCGGAAGCAGCATTGACCTGGCCCTCTCCCTGGAAAAGGCGGAACTTGCCAAGAACAGCTCCGGCCAGTACCGGACGCTCGGCAGGGTCAAGCGGGATACGGCGCGGAACTGGTATGCGGACAAGACCATTAAACGTTCCGACGTTCATTTTTACGCGGATCCGGAAAAGGGAAATTATTACCTGTACATTAACGGCGAACAGGTGGCCCGGTGGGAAGAGCTCAAGGAGATGGACAATATCTTTGAGAATGAAAACGGGGATGAGGAAGAAGAGAAGGAGGCCTCCAAAAAACATGAGTTCAAACCGGGCAACACGTTTGTCGTGAGCGGTTATGACGGCTTGAACATGGCCATGTTCAACCTGAACGTGTTTGACTGGAACGGCGCGCTCCCCCACCTGGCGGACGAACAAGACATTATTTCCAAATATGACGGGGACGCCCCCAGGGACAAAGCCCTGCTGGTGAACGGGGACGTGCTCAGAGGCGCCATCTCCCTCCAGGAAAACGGCACCATCCGCATTAAGTCGGACCACTATGACGTTACCCTTCCCACGGCCAAGGTGCGTGCCCTGGACCAGAAAAACCAGGGGGAGAAGAAACTGCCGGAAGAGGCGTCGGACACCCGCGTTTTCCTGACGGACCAGAGCATCCTTTCCCTGAATCTGGAGTCCCTCAGGGACGGCTTCATGGAGGGGCGCTCCGCCGCGGTCGGAAAGGTCAGAATCCCTCTGCAATCCATCAGGAAGGTCCAGTTCAACCTGCAAAATCCGGAACTCCGGAAGCAGAGGGAAACGCCGTTCCGGAGCAAATAGAGGTGCTCCTGCGCTTTCCTGCCGGGGAAAAACCGCTCACAGGCGCACGTCAGTGCTCCTCCATCTCCTCCGCCCGCCGCACGGCTCTTTTCACGGCCTGGATCCAGGCATTGCGGAAACCGCATTCATCCAGCGCGTTCAGCGCGGCAATGGTGGTGCCGCCGGGGGAGGTTACCTCATCCCGCAGGGCCATGGGATGCTTCCCCGTCTGCTCCTGCATGCGGGCGGAACCCAGCATGGTTCCCACGGCCAGCTCCAGAGCGGTTTTCCGGGGCAGCCCCATGGCTACGCCCGCGTCTGAAAGAGCATCCAGCACCGTGAACATGTAGGCGGGGCCGCAGCCGGAAATGGCGGAAACGGCGTTCATCTGGGATTCCTGTACCTTGTAAACGGAGCCGCAGCCGGAAAGCAGCCGCCGGGCGGCTTCCTCATCTTCATCCGTCACGCCGGTGCCCGCACTGTAGGCAATGACGCCGGCCAGCACCATGCACGGGGTATTGGGCATGGCGCGCACGATGCGCGTTCCATCACTGGCGCAGGCTTCCATGTCATCCAGGGAGATGGCGGCAGCTATGGAGATCAACAGCGGCAGTTCTGCGCCGCGCTCGGAGAGGGAGGAGATAAGCGGCAGAATTCCATTCGGTTTTACGGCCAGAATAAGAACTTCCACCGCATCCGCCGCGGCTGCCTCCGTGGGCGCTTCATGAACGCCGGGGTATTCCTCCTGAAGGGCCTGCACGTTTTCATGGTGGTGGTCGTACACCCAGACGTTCTCCGGAACCACCGCTCCGGCTTTCAGCATCCCCCTCAGCAGGGCTCCGCCCATTTTTCCCAGTCCAATGATACCTGTTTTCATAGTTGAAGATTTTTTGCGGTTAAAAACGTAAGCGCTTTATAGAAAATAATATTAATGACGGTCTGTGAAAATGAAAGGTAATGATGATCAATTCCCTTTGCAGAAACAGCCTTCCACATGGTCGTTCACAAACCCGGCTGCCTGGAAAAAAGCGTAGCAAATCGTTGAGCCGAAGAATTTGAAACCCCGTTTTTTCATGTCTTTGCTCATGGCATCCGACTCGGGAGATGTGGCGGGAATCTGACTCAGAGTCTTGAAATTATTAACAACAGGCTGCCGGTTGGGAAAGAATGACAAGGCATACTTGTAGAAACTGCCGAATTCTTCCTGGATAGCCATAAATAATTTTGCATTATTGACTGTGCTATTGATTTTCAGCCGGTTTCTGACGATCCCGTCAAATTGCATCAACCGGTCGATGTCTTCTGGCGTCATCTGCGCTACTTTCTCCACATCAAAGCCATGAAAGGCTGCCCGGTATCCTTCGCGTTTCCGGAGGATAGTGATCCAGGCTAATCCCGCCTGGGCGCTTTCAAGCACCAGAAATTCAAAGAGGGTCTTGTCATCCGTGACGGGTTTCCCCCATTCTTCATCATGGTATTTTATATACAGTTCGTCTGTTCCGGCCCAGCCGCAACGCGCATTGATGATGTCTTCCATAGGTCTCCAGGTTAAAATTCCTTTTTTCTGAACAGCCACGCGGCCAGCGTCATGTGAAAGACAAAATACCCCAGCGTCATCAGAGCCAGCGTGCCGAACAGGGAAAGGGGGATCATCTGCCCGTTCAGGGCGGAATCCGTTACGGAATAAATCTGGAAGTTCGGAAAAACCAGGGAGAAGAGGCGGCTGCCCGCCAGCTCCCACCAGGAGACACCCCCGGTTCCGGAGCCCACCCACAGGGAAAGAGCCTGCGTCTGGAACAGCCCCGCCAGGTACACCATGAACGTCAGCAGCGCGCTGATGATGGTTCCGTTGGTAATGCAGGACATCAGCAGTGTCAGGGAGGAAAGCACCACGAACTCGCACATCATCACGCCCAGCCCCGTCTGCACGTTCCAGGTAGCGCCCTGGAGGCGTATCCGGTCCAGGTACGGCTGCATTTCCTCCACGGTATAACGCCCTTTCAGGGAGGCGATCTGCTCCGCCACCACCGTATCCGTCCGCAGCCACAGCACCAGCGTCATCACGGCGTCCATCAGCAGTACGGCCACCAGGGTGAGGGCCAGCACACCCAGCACCTTTCCCATCAGGTAGTCAATGCGCGGAACCGGCTTGCACAGGATGGTGTACAGGATGCGGTCCTCCGCATCCTTGGGGATAATCAGGGCCGTGGCCGCCACGCAGAAAAACAGGCCGAACACCCGCATGGCGCCGTAAGCGGAGTTCTTCAGCAGCACCAGTTCATTGATTCCCCCGGTCTCCGGCCCCAGCACCGCGCTCAGGCGGAAGGAGCTCAGGGCCAGCAGCGCCACGGCAAAGAGGCCCAGAAAAAGGAACACCTTCATGCGCACCAGCTGCGTGAAGGTGGTACCGGCGATTACGGCCATGCGCCTGGGCGAAGGTATATAACCGGAGGTAATCCATGCCATGCGGACCATCTTGCCGTATTCCGGAACAAATAAAAGAGCTTTTTATTTCATGTGCTGAACTCCTTCCGCCTTGAAGAAGCCCCCCTCCCGTGCTCTCATGGGGCGCGTATGAGTTTAAGATCCCAACTGGAAGAACTGCTCCCGGAACTTTTGCCTTCCGATCCGGCCCAGGCCATCAAGGGAACCGAACTCATCCGCCTGGTCCGCCTGAGGCTGGGGGAGGAATATTCAGACGCCTCCCTGCGCTATCATTTCTCCTTCATGGCCTCCGAGCCGGACTCTGAAATCGCCAAGGTGGAACGCGGCCAGGGTTATTACAAACGCGTGCGGGACCGGGAGGGAAAGCCGGCCGCCAGGGGGCTTTTGCCCCTGTTCCTGGGGGAAAACGAACCGGACGCCCTGAACTGCCGCGCCAAGGCCCTGGCTCTGGCGGTGCGCCAGTATGACACCACGGGCCGCGGCGTCTTTGTATTCAGCACCAGTGAAACGGGAGCCTCCTGGGTAAAGCCGGACCTGGCCGTGGTGGAATGGCCGGAAGGGGAATGGGAAGGAAACGCGCTGGTGTTTGACAAAAGCGCGCTGCAGCGCCGCCGCATGATCGGCGCGCCCATGATGGGCATCCGTGGCGTATGCGTGGCCCGCATGCCAGGAGGGGAAGACGGCAGGAGGGAATTTTTCCGGACCCTGGCCACGTCCCGCTGGGCGCAGTGCGGGGAGCTCGTCATCGTGGGGGAACTTCCGGATGATTCCGAATGCGCCGCCCTGCGCGGCCTGGCCGCAGAATTCGGCATAGGAGTCCTCTGCCTGGAAATTGCGGACGAACGGCTTTGCGAACTGCCGGGAGCGGAGGAGATTTTCAAGGCCGGGGATGAGGAATGCGCCGCCCTGCTGGCGGAGCTAACGCCCGTGCGCCTGGCTTCCGGCCGGGTGAAAGCGCTTGAAGCCGATACCGGGGAAACCCTGGGCGGGGAATTCGGCGCCCTGTTTGACTGGCTGGCCGCCTGCCTGGAGCGCGGCAGCGTGGAGGAATATGAATTCCGGGTTTCCTGCTATTGAACACGGCAGAGAGATTCTTGACAGAACTTGCGTATTGAATTAAAGATTTTCCCGGCCCCAACCCGCCCCCAACCCTGACATGGAACAAGAAACCCTGGTTTATCCGCTTGCGAACAATACCGTTCTGCAAGACAAGTATACAATATTAAACGTCCTGAACGCCGGAGGCTTCGGCATCACTTACCTGGCTCTGGACAATCCCAATTCCCGGTACGTCGTCATCAAGGAATGCATGCCTGACGCCTACGCCTACCGGGACATGGAAACCGGGTTCGTGCACCCGCGGGACGAACAGACCGCCGTCAACTTTGCCCAGAGCATTTCCAACTCCCGGCAGGAGGCGTCCGTGCTGGCCCAGCTCAGCCACCCCGGCGTGGTGCAGGTGTTTGACATGTTTGACGCCAACGGCACCTGCTATTACGTCATGGAGAATATCCAGGGGCAGACCCTGTTCGACCTGATGACCACCATGCACGCCACCGGGCAGAGCATGGAGCCGGCCCGGGCCACGGACCTGCTGTTCCGCCTGCTGGATATCCTGCATTACCTTCATGCCATGGGGGTGTACCATTGCGACATCAAGCCGGGCAACATCTTCATCCAGCCGGACGGCACGCCCAAGCTGATTGACTTCGGCGCCGTACGCACCAAGACCCTCCAGCACCAGGGCCTCGTCCAAATCACCCCCGGCTACACGCCGCCGGAATTCTATCCGGGACGCCGCAGTGAAATCGGCCCCTGGTGCGACATGTACGAGCTGGGAGCCACGTTCTACGAACTGCTCACCGGCCAGGTTCCCCAGCCCGCGGACCAGCGTTCCGTGGTGGACCGCAACCCGAAGGTGACCGGTTACGCCGCCTTGCGGCAGACATACCCCATGAACTTCCTTTCCGGAATTGACAAGGCCCTGTCTCCGGATGAACGCAACCGCTTCCATTCCGCCAAGGCATGGAACGACTATATTAACGCCATGGCCGCCGCAGGCACCCTGCAGGCCGGAGGAGTAGCGCGGAAGGCCCTGCCCAAGGCCAGGAAAAAATCCTCCGCCGGGACCGCTTTCTTCATCCTTCTTCTCATTGCGGCCGCCGCCGTCTGGATATGCTGGAAGCAGGGCCTGATCAACTTCTGATCCCGGCTCCTTCCCATGATTGACCTGACGGAAGAACTGAAAGCCAGGGCCATGCAGGGGATGCATCTGCCGCCCCTGCGCCTGGACCCGGCCGCCATCCGGACCGTGATGATCAATGAGGTGGTTCCGGAGCGCCCGGAAGATGACTTTTACGGGAACGCGCCCGCGCCCCTGTACCTGTCCACCGCCCTGCCCCTGTTCCGCCGGGCCGGACTTCAGGCCGCTTCCATCCGGGAGGTGACGGATAATGGCATTTACATCACCAACGCCGTCAAGACGCCCAAAAGGGAAACCACGGTTCCCCAGGCCATGATAGAAGAGAGCCTTCCCGTGCTGGAACGGGAATTGTCCCTCTTCCCGAACCTCCGCGCCGTGATGCTGATGGGGGATGTCGCCAAGAAGGCATTCAACCTGATCGTCCGCAAAAGGACCGGGAAAAACGCCATTCCCTCCGGCTCCACCTATCAACTCCGCAGGACGCCCTTCCATGCCATGGGCCTCCGCGTTTTCCCCTCCTACATCATGACGGGGCGCAACCTCCTGATTGAAAAGTCAAAGATGGCCATGGCCGCGGAGGACATCCGCGCCATGCTTGAGTTCATCCGCAGCCAGGAGCAGCCCGGCCAGCCGTCCGGTCAAGGGAAGCAGTAAAACAGGATAAGCCTTTCCGGCATTTCAGCAGGCACCTGCTCAAATCTTTCCATTAAAGTTGAATGGCCGCAGAGGCTTGCCGCGCCCCGGCGCAACAAGGGCTGAACCGAACGGCTCAGCCCTTGAAATGCGGTTGTGAACGGGAAGCCGCGTTTTACAGGCTTTCACCGAAGTCCTGGCGGTACTTGGCCGCCAGTTTTTCAGGCCAGTCGCTCTTGGCGCGGAGCTTGCCCATGAAGAAGCGCAGGACGGGCGGTTCCTCCACGAATTCCAGGCCGCCGATCAGGTCGCGGTTGTCGTAGAGCCACTTCATGCGGTCCGCTACGTATTTGACCTGGGAGAGCGTGAAGACGCGGCGCGGGAAGGCCAGGCGGAGCAGTTCCACATCCGCCAGAATGTCGTTGCCGTTTTCGTCGCGGACGCTGGAGAGCGTGCCGCGTTCCATGCCGCGCACGCCGGAGGCGATGAAGAAGGCCGCCGCCAGGGCCCCGGCGGGATAGTCCTCCTGCGGAATGTGGGGCAGGAAGCGCCCGGCGTCAATGTGGGCGCCAAGCCCCCCGGCAGGGGTCACGCAGGGAATGCCCATGTCCACCATCTGGCCGATGAAGTATTCAATGAAGGAGGGGCTCTGGGAAATCACGGTCAGGTCCGTGGTTTCATACAGGCCCACGGCCATGGCTTCAATTTCACGCACGGAGATGCCGCCATAGGTCAGGAAGCCTTCAAAGAGGGGAACGAGGTGCTCCATCTTCTTGGCGATGGCCCGGTCATTCGTGCAGATGCCGCCGCCGCGGGAGGAGGAAACCTTGCGGGCGGAGAAGTACACCAGGTCCGCCAGGCCGCACATGGTTTTCAGGATTTCAGCGCAGGTGGAGTCCTTGAACTCATCCTCCCGCATCTTGATGAAGTAGGCGTTTTCCCCGATCAGGGAGGCGTCCAGCACCATCATGATGCCGAATTCATCGCAAATGCCGCGGATTTCCCGCATGTTGGCAATGGAGAAGGGCTGGCCGCCGATGAGGTTGGTGGAGGCCTCCATGCGCACGAAGGGAATCTTGTCCGCTCCGTGCCGGGCGATGCAGTCGCGCAGCTTGGCCGGGTCCAGATTGCCCTTGAAGGGGTTGGTGCTGACCGGGTTGATGGCTTCATCCGCCACCAGTTCCTCAATCTTGCCGCCGTTCAGGTCAATGTGGGCGTGCGTGGTCGTGAAATGGTAGTTCATGGGAACCACGTCACCGGGTTTCACGAAGGTGCGGGCGATGATGTTTTCACAGGCGCGGCCCTGGTGGGCGGGAAGCAGGTATTCCTTGCCGAAGACGTCCTGCACGGCCTTTTTCAGGCGGTCAAAGCTCTGGGAACCGGCATAGGCGTCATCCGCCCGGAACATGGCGGCGATCTGGTTGTCGCTCATGGCGTTGACGCCGGAATCCGTCAGCATGTCCAGATAAACGTCATTCGTGCTCAACTGGAACGTGTTGAAACCGGCTTCCTGCGCGGCTTCCAGACGGCGTTCCACGGGAACGAGGTGCAGCTTCTGCACGACACGGACTTTGTGCAGTTCCAGGGGAATCTGCTCTCCATTGTAAAATTTGACAACGTTGGATGGTTCTGAATTCATAAAATAAAAGATGGGTAAAAGTATAGCAGAATGAACTCTTTCCGCAACATAAAAGGAATGCCCGCGTCTTTTTGCGCCCTCCGGAAAGGCAGGTATGCCGCTGGCAGGAAAAATGTGGAACTTCCCGGCGGAAGCCCCTAGCGTGACACCCTATGAAAGAACACTGGAAACTGATTCAGCAGCATCTGGGGCTGGATGCGGACGGCATCCCCGGCCCCCGGACGGCCCAGGCTCTGATGGAAAAACTGGAGATCTCCCAGCCGGAGCATTCCTGGCCCAGCCAGGAGGAGGTGCGCTCCGGAAAATCCATCTTCGGCCGGGCGGGGGATGAAAGCAACCTGACCAGCGTCAGGCTGCCCTACATCATGAGACTTGCGTGGGACAGGGACACGACCGTTTCCACCATGCGCTGCCACAAGCTGGTGGCGGAACCGCTCACCCGCATTTTCCAGGCCACCCTGGACCATTACGGCATGGAGAAGGTGCGGGAACTGGGGCTGGACCTGTACGGCGGCTGCTTCAACAACCGCTCCATCATCGGCGGCAAGGCCACGTCCATGCATGCCTGGGGCATCGCCGTGGACATGGACCCGGACAGAAACGGCCTGAACATCCCTGCACCAAAAGCGGTACTGTCCGGACCGGAGTACGCGGCCTTCTGGCAGTTCGTGGAGGCGGAGGGGGCCGTATCCCTGGGGCGCGCACGGGATTACGACTGGATGCACTTCCAGTTCGCCACCCTTTAACCGGTGCGGCTTATTCCGTGCGCCAGCCCTCCTCCCAGCGGCGGCGGAGGGCTGCCCAGTCCAGCCCTTCCCCGCCATGCCCCAGGAAGGAGCGTTTTTTCAGTTCCCGGAAGTTTTCTCCGGGCAGATGGAGCAGCTCTCCCCGGTCATAGGCGTCCTGGTCGCACATGCCGTTAAAAACGGGAGTCCATTGCCAGCGGCGCACGCCCAGGTAATTCTTGAACGTATCCACCAGTTCCGTCGTGCAGTTGGCAGTGACGGTGTTGTAGTAACGCGGGCGTTCATGGAGGCTGTTGATTTTCTCCGCAAACCCCAGGAAGGCCTTTTTCAGGTTCTCCCTGTCTATGTTGATGCGGTACAGGTACATGTCCTCCTTCCGGTAGGTGGTGCGCAAGTCGAACAGGTCTTCCTCGTCCGCCAGAATGTAAATCACGTTGAACTGCTTGTAGAGGCCCGGGATGGTCCCCTGCTCCACCCCTTCCGGCAGGCGCGTCTCTACGGACAGGGCCAGATGCTTCCCATCCTCAAAGCCGAAGGAGAGCATGGTATGGGCCACAAATTCCATTCCGTCCCAGTGGCTCACGGCAAAGTCCAGCGTGGCCAGCTTGTCCAGGTCAAAGCGGCGCGTCACGTAGCGCACGTCAAAGTCCTGCTCCGTCCGGTAAACAAAGCTGCGCACGTCTTTCACCAGGATTTCATTCCCGTTGATTTCCACGGCGGGCAGGCGGCTCCATGACGGCTGCCATTCCTTGCCGTTCGTCGCCGGAATGCACAGGTAATACACAAGCAGCACGGCCAGCACACCCCAGGAGGCGCGCCAGAATACGGGCCGCTTCCTGCGGAAAACAAAAGCGCAGGCCATGGCGGCTACGTAAAGCCATACCAGAACGGCGCCGCCCCATACATTGTAAAACACCACCCCGGCCGCCCACACGGACAGGCCGAACCACGCCGAAAACATCAGGACACGGGCAGCTATCAGGCCCGCATGGCGCAGGGTTGGCAGGTGCATGGAAGGTAAAAAGGAGGCCGCGCGTTCCGGTTCATGAAACGCGCGGCCTGTTGGGGGGTTATCTGAAGGAAAGGCCCTTTACCTTGTCTGCCAGGACTTTCAGCACGCGCTGGTGCGCGGCGTCCACTTCCGCGGCCGTGAGGGTCTTGGCCGGGTCCCTGTACAGGAAGGTGTAGGCAATGGATTTGCGGTCCGCCGGGAGCTTTTCACCGGAGGGGTCCGTGAATACGTCAAAGCAGGAGTAGCCGGCGAGCAGTTTTTCCCGTGCGGCTTCAATGGCCTTCACGATGTCCGCATTGGGCGTGGAGAGGGGCAGTTCCATGGCCGCGTCACGGGAGGAGCCGGGGAACTGGGGCAGTTCCGCGGCCTTCACGGGCGCGGTGAGGACTTCCTGCATCTTGCGCAGGTCCAGTTCCGCCACGTAAACGGGCTGGTCCAGGCCCAGCTCCCGGCAGCGCGCCAGGGACAGGCGGGCGAAGTAGCCGCAGGCCTTCCCGTCAAGCTGCACATCCGCCCCCAGGGCGGCCTGTTCGCGCGGTTTGGCGGGCGCCAGCGTAAAGCGGTGGCCCGGAGCCAGCGCTTCCATCACGGCCAGCAGGTCTTCAAAGGAGGCCTGTTCCGGCCTGGGGTCCGCCCAGGAGCGCGCCGTGCGGTCCCCGGAAACCAGGATGCCCAGGGTATCCGTTTCAATGTCCCTGCCCTTGCCGCCGCCCGTATTGCGGAAGACGCGGCCAAGTTCAAAGAAGCGCAGGCCGGAGACGCCCTGGTTGCTGTTGCGCACGGCGGCGGCAATCAGGCCAGGCGTGTGCGCGGGGCGCAGCACGGAGTGGTCCTCGCTGAGCGGCAGGGACACGCGGATGAGGTCACCGTCCTGAAGGGGGCGCAGGGGCAGCGCGTCCTTCACCTGGGCAATCGTGCCGTCAGCGGCTTCAGAGGCGATGAGCTTGATGGTCTGGGTTTCATAGAACCCCAGGGCCGCCAGCTTGCGGCGCAGGCCCATCTGGAAATTGTAGGCCACGTCTACCGGGGATTCCGTGACGAAGGGGCCGGAGAAGCGGGACGGAATGCCGTCCAGCCCGAAGACGCGCACGATTTCCTCCAGCAGGTCGCACGGGCGCGTAAGGTCCAGGCGGTGGGGGGGGATCAGCCAGCATTCCGGGGCGTCCGGGACCTGCATCAGGCCCAGCGCCGCCAGGATGCGCGCGCCTTCCTCATGCGAAATGGAACCGCCGGACATCTGGTCCAGAGCCTCCCAGGGAAGCTTCACGAAGCCCAGTTCATTGGTCACCGCGGCACCCTTCCCCTGCTTCAGGGAAGCGAACGCGGAAACGGGGCCGTCCGGCTCCCCGCAGGAAGGCATGCAGGCATGGGCCGGATTCGCCACGGGGGCGCCGGCCACATACGTTTGGGAGGCCGTGCCGCCCGCCAGTTGGAGAATCAGTTCCACGGCCCGCACGGAACCACGCAACACGTTCCAGGCGGAGGTGCCGCGTTCAAAGCGGTAGGAGGAGTCGGAAGACAGGGCCAGCCTGCGGGACGTGGCGCGCACGGAGGAGGGCTTGAACCAGGCGGATTCCAGAATGACGTCCGTAGTGGCGTCCGTCACGCCGCTTTCCTCCCCGCCCATCACGCCGCCGATGGCGAGCGCCTTGCCGGACTGGTCCGCAACGACCAGGTCCGTGCAGTTGAGGGTGTATTCCTGCCCGTCCAGGGCCTTGAAGGTTTCCCCTTCGTAGGCGGTGCGGGTGACGATGCCGCCCTGCACCTTCGCCGCGTCAAACGCGTGGAGGGGCGTGCCCAGTTCATGCAGGACGTAGTTGGTGACGTCCACGATGTTGTTGATGGGGCGCAGACCGATGGCGACCAGGCGTTCCTTCAGCCATTCCGGGCTTTCCTGCACCTTCACGCCGCTGATTTTCACGGCGGTGTAGTACGGGTTCAGGTCCGGCTGGTCCAGCCGCACGAAATCCCCGGCGGGTTCCAGCTCCACCCCGGCGTCATCAATGGAAACGGGCCTGTACTCCCGTCCGGAGATGGCGGCCAGTTCATACGCCATGCCGTTGTGGGAAAGCAGGTCCGGACGGTTGGGCGTCACTTCCACTTCCACCATCGTATCCGCCTTGACGACCTGGGAGATCGGCGTGCCGATTTCCAGCTCCTGCGGAAGAATCCAGAGGCCGTGCTCCTTGTCGGGCAGCCCCAGTTCGGAAGCGGAGCAGAGCATGCCGCGGGATTCCACGCCGCGCAGCTTGCCCACCTTGATTTCAAAGTTGCCGGGCAGCACCGCTCCCGGCAGGGCGCAGGGAACCTTGTCCCCCACCTTGTAGTTCTGCGCGCCGCACACGATCTGGTGCAGCGTGCCGTCTCCCACGTCCACCTGGCAGACCTTCAGGCGGTCCGCCTGGGGATGCTGTTCCGCGGAGGCCACGCGGGCCACCACCACGTACGGGGAGTCCACGCCCTGCTGGCGGATGTCTTCCACTTCAATGCCGGCAAAGGTCAGCATGTCCGACATTTCATCCACGCTCAGGCCGGCCAGGTCAATATACTGGGAAAGCCAGTTAAGGGAAATTTTCATATCTGGGTAAGGTAAAAATTATTGGAATTGGGCAAGGAAGCGCACGTCGTTCTCAATCAGGGCGCGGATGTCCCGGATGCCCCAGCGGATCATGGCCAGGCGGTCCAGGCCGATGCCGAAGGCAAATCCGGTCAGCCCCGTGTAGCGGGCCTGCACGCCGGGTTCCAGCCCCAGTTCGCGGTCCACGGCTTCAAAGACATTCGGGTCCACCATGCCGCAGCCGGCGATCTCCACCCAGCGCGGTTCCTGGCCGTCCACCTTCAGCTTCACGTCAATTTCAAAGCTGGGTTCCGTGAACGGGAAGAAATGGGGGCGGAAGCGCACTTCCGTATCGGAGCCGAAGAGGGCGCGCAGGAAATATTCCAGCGTCCCTTTCAGGTCGCCCACGGAAACGTCCGTATCCACATACAGGCCTTCCAGCTGGTTGAAGGCGGAAAGGTGCGTGGCGTCAATCTCGTCACGGCGGTAGGCGGAGCCGGGGGAAATCACGCGCACGGGGGGCGTCTGCTTCTCCATGGAACGGATTTGCACGGTGGAGGTGTGCGTACGCAGCAGCTTGCCGGAATCAAAGTAAAACGTATCCTTCTCATTGCGGGCCGGATGGTCCTCCGGCGTATTCAGCGCGTCAAAGCAGTGGAACTCGTCCTCAATCTCCGGGCCGTCCGCCAGGGCAAAGCCCATGTGGCGCAGAATGCGGATGGCTTCATCCCGCACGATCGTGAGGGGATGCAGGCCGCCCGGCTGCAGGGAGCGGGCCGGAAGCGTCAGGTCAACGCCGGCCACGGCGGCCTTGTCCGCCAGGGCCTGCACTTCCTCCAGCTTGGCGTCCAGAGCTTCCGTAATGGCCTTGCGGGCCTCGTTAAGCAACTGGCCGACGGCGGGCTTTTCCTCCCTGGGAACGTCCTTCATGCCCGTCTGGGCCATGGTCAGTTCCCCTTTCTTGCCGAGGATGGCTACGCGCGCGTCTTCCACGCCGCGCCTGTCAGACACCTGGGCGATGCGCGCCAGGGCGTCCCGTTGAATGCGTACAATCTCTTCCTTCATAAAATTTGACGGGCAAGAGCTTACCCCTCCCCCCCGCCAGCGTCAAGCCCTTCGGAGGGCAGATCACAAAGTCATTGCACCTGATTTTGAAAAGATCAAACTTTCATTGTTTCCTTCATCATTGGAATCATATAGTACCTCTTATATTATTTTCCAAATAATATCACAATAAATTTATTTTTATTCAATATCTATCGGTGATATATGGATGGAAAACGATCATTAATTGGAAGATATATATCCTAATACAGTCAAACATAATCCAATGCACCATATTGCAACACACAAAAGAGGCAACCATGTACCAAGAAGAGAAACAACTTTAAAAGAACAATGTTTTCTCTCTTTTAAGCATTTATCTGTTACAGAGAATACATGATATTCATCAAGATTATGTAATATTTTAAGAACGATATCCAATTTTATGTAAATTCTGTAAACAGAAAACCACAATAACGATTGAATTATCACGCCAATAAGTAGTATCCATATGAGATTAGCATTGCTCCTTACTGTTACAGCTGCCATTAAAATTAATGAAAAAATAATGAAAAAATAGTTTAGTCTAGTACAAAATAAATTCTCCATAAACTCTCTTTCTTCATAAAAAGTCCAATCTCCATTTTCCCTTTGTTTTTCATAAAACCGAAGAAAATCGGCTTTGGAAAGAGTGGATGGTTCAAGTAGACAAGAAATACGCGTACTCATTTTTTGATTATCGTCTTTCATACAGTATTTTTCGTATCTCTTATTTAATAGCAAAGAAATATAATTTTTCAAGATAATTTTTTCTATTTCCCATAAAGTCGGAATAGATGAATCTAATTCATCAGGCCATAAATAGAAAGTTTGGAAATCTTTTAATAAAACAAAATATTACAGAAAAAATTATAAATGTAATAAAAAAACATTTATAAAGTCACTAATTTTCAATTAACAATTTACACATACCCCGGTTGGGCGGACATGCGGCCGGAAACCATGCCGAGCACGCAGAAAAAGGTGTAAACCAGTCCGAAGGTCAGGAAAGACCCACCCTGATGCAGAAAGGAGGTGAACAGCAAACTCAGGGCGGCGCCCATGGTAAAGCCGATGCCCTGGGCCATGCCGGAAAGCCTGATGGATTCCGAAGGAGTCCGGGCCCGTTCCACCATCAGAGCCATCCCGCGGCTGAACACGGTTCCCGTCGCCAGGCCGAACAGAATGGCCATCCAGAGGGCCCAGTCCAGCGGAAGATACAGGATGCCCCAGCAGGAGAGGGCCGCCAGCGCCATAGCCATCACGATGAGAAGGCCCCGGCCCCCCGTGGCTTTCTCCAGGGCATGCGCGGCGAGCGTGGCGGGAAGCTGGGCGAACATGGCCACGGAAAGGATGAAGCCGGCGTCCACGTAGCTCATGCCGCGCTGCCTCAGAAAGATGGGAATCCAGGTATAAAAGAAGTAGGCAGCCCCCACACGGCTTAAATAAAAGATGGTGACCTGCCATGCCTTGCTGCTGTGCAGCAGGTTGCGGCCGGAGGATTCAGGGTCGCGCGGGAGCACGCCGACGGGATGCTTGAGGAAATAGGCTCCCCACACCAGCATGCCCAGCAGGATGGGAATAATCCACACCCCCAGGCCGAAGCGCCATCCGCCCAGCATGTTGGAGATGGGAACGGACAGACCGGAGGCCACCGCGCTCCCTACCCCGATCATGGCGCTGTAAACGCCCATCATGGCGGAAGCGTGGCCCGGGAACTGGTGCTTGATCAGTCCGGGAATGGCCGCTCCGGCAATCCCCATGCCCAGCCCCATCAGGACCATGCCGCCATACAGGCCGGCCACGCCGTCCCAGCTGCGCCAGAAAATGCCGGCCACGGCCAGAAGCTGGAACCAGAAAATGATCTTCCACGGCGTCATCCAGCGCGCCACGCGCGGGGAAATGGGCGCCGCCACACCCAGGACAAACACGGGCAGCAGGGCGAACATCCCTGAATTTTCCAGGGAAAGCCCCATGTCCTTCTCAATCGTCCCCAACAGCGGATCCGGAGAATCAAACCCGGTGCGCAGGTTGAAACAAATGATTAAAAAGGCTACAAACAGCAGCATCTTTCCCTTCATGCTTCCGGAAGTTCCCGCCTTATCCATCCCATGTTATACAGTCCTGCCCCTAAACCCGTTCAAAAGTAAAAAACTTTTCAGGGAAACTGCCTGTCCGGCACAAAAGGAATGGCTATGGGAGCCGGAAGACCATTTTTATCCCTCCTTTTCCATTTTCCTTCACTTATAACGTAAAAACACCATCAGGGTTTAAAAAGAACACCTTACGCCTTTTTCTTATTTTTAATTCCTATAGGAATAAATGGAATTAAACTAAATTCCCTTGACGGTGAACTATTTCAGCATTAAAAACAGATATGCTTACTACATGCCCGTCCCCTGAAAAATGCCTCCAGTATGCCGACAAACTCCAGCGTTTCGGCATCAATTTCCTGAGAGTGGCCGTCTTCATTGTCTTCGCCTGGATTGGCGGACTCAAGGCCTTCCAGTATGAAGCGGACGGCATCGTCCCCTTCGTGGCCAACAGCCCGATGATGAGTTTCTTCTACAACAAGGAAGCTCCCGAATACAAGCAGCACATGAACAAGGAGGGGGCTGTGGTTCCGGCCAATATCGCCTGGCATAAGGAAAACAACACCTACGGCTTTTCCTACGGGCTGGGAACCCTGATCGTCACCATCGGAACGCTTGTGCTTCTGGGCATCTTTTTCCCGAAGGTAGGCGTCATCGGCGATTGCCTGCTCATCATCATGACCGCAGGCACCCTGTCCTTCCTGATTACCACCCCGGAGACGTGGGTGCCTAATCTGGGAGGCCCCAACCACGGCTTCCCCTACCTGTCCGGAGCGGGCCGCCTGGTCATCAAGGACATTGCCATGATGGCCGGGGGCGTCATCCTGCTGGGCACGGACTTCAAGCGCATTCTGAAGGCACGCCTTCACCGGGCCAAAGCCGGGGAATCCTGCTGCAAATAACAGTTCTTTCCGCCACTATCTCGTCCCTCACCGTCCCTGCCGAAAGCAGGGGCGGTTTTTTATGCGGTAAATGTTCCGCATAAAAAACCGCATGGCGCGCCGCAAGCCTTTGCGGCAAATGAAAGGGAATAAAAGCGTGGCCTGAGGCATGCATCCTTCCGGGGGCCTGCGGAGCTCCGGGCCCCGGCCTTCATCCGACCGGAAGCAGAAGGACAGAATGCCCCCGCTCCGCTAAATTTCTCCCGGCAGGGAAAGCCTCCCATGAAAAAGCGCCGCCGTTCCGGAGAACGGCGGCGCCCGAACACGCTAACCTCTTAAGTTGTTATTTGGCGGGACGCTTGCCGTACGCCAGCGTACGCTTGCCATCCCAGGAAACGGCTTCAATCCGGGTGGAGCCCTCCGGATAGGGAACCGTGGTGGAGGAGTTATCCTTGGAATCAGTTCCCACCATGGTGATGCGGACCATTTCCTTATCCTTGTAGGTTTCAAAGACGGCGGCGTTTTTCCACACGTCATGGGAAATGATGCGGCGGTTTCCTTTTTCCGTGATGCCCTGGTTGTAGGCGCCCCGGACGGGAAGGCGGTTCTTGTACGCCTCCACGCTGTTGACGGAAAGGTAGTAAATGACGGGGCTTTCCGGCTTCTTGTACTTCCTGGCGTAGGCAATCAGGTTCTTGCAGTCGGACTCCGTGATGGTCATCCGGGCGCAGGTGTAGTCGTCCAGTTCCTCGTCAATCGGCTTGAGCATGCCGGTTTTCTGGAAAAAGTCCGTCAGGTCCTGCCTGGAAACGTCACAGGCGTTCTTCATGAAAGCGAGCTGGAGCTCCCCATCCTTCTTGCCCTTGGTGTCCATCTTGATGGCCTTGTAGAAAATGTCCGGATAAAAGTCCGGATTGCCCTTCCCGGCTACCTTGAAATACAGCTCAAGCTGCCAAAGCGGGGCCAGCTTGACAAAGTGGTCGTGCACCATGGGGCGGTTATCCCCGCCGGAACGCTTGTCCGGGCCTGCCTGGAGGAGCCAGTTTTCCCCCTTCAGGATGCCGTTGTTCAGGTAGGCGTTGAAGCGGCCGCCGATCATGTTGCCGTCCCCTCCGTTGATGCGTTCATGCTCCAGGCGCATGCTGGTGGGGTTCAGCATGTAATTCACGTAGGCGGAGTAAATGTTGTTGGTCACTTCCCCGGTGGACACCCACTTCATGGCAGGGCGTACCTGGTTCACGTGGCCGAATTCATGGGCAATGCCCCAGGCGCTGCCGGGAATCTTGTCCGGATTGCCCACTTCCCCCATCGTGCCGTTATGGAAGGCGGCGCCCGTGCCGTCCGCGTGCATGAAGCCGTTCCAGATTACGCGGCCGAACATCCGGTTTTTAGGCAGCATCTTATACTTGTACAGGCCCATGATCTGCTGCTCCATGCCAATGATTTTGTCGTACAGGGCGATAAGTTCCTCTCCCTTGTCCGGGCAGAATTTTTTGAGCTCCTCCACCGGATATACCAGATGGACGCGGCTGCCCACGATGTCCACGACTTCCGTGGGGGAATTTTCCAGCATTTTCTTCCAGTCGCTGTTCTTGCTCACGCCGCCCACGAACACGCCGTTCACCTTGCCGGACGGAATGGACAGATGCACCTTGGGAGCCTTCTTATAGTTGGGCGTGAAGTATTCCACGTAGCCCAGCCCCTTGTTCTTCGCCTTGATGATATTGACTCCCTCCTTGAGGGGATAGGAGCTGCGGCCCCCGTCGCGCCCGAAGTTATGGATGACCAGGTTCAGCTTTTCTCCCTTGGGGTCTCCCATGACCAGCAGCACATCCTCCCCCTCCTCAAAAAAGATGCCGGTGGGGTTTTCAAACTTGCTGTACTGGCTGGTGCGCAGGCGGTCCGCCAGGTCCTTCACCGGTTCATACGGTTCCGCCGTGATGGCGCGCGCCTTGCGGTCATATTTTTTCTCCGCCATCTGCCGCGCGAGCCCGCGCACGAAGGGATCCTTGATCTTCGCAATGCGGTCGCGCGTGACATTGGGCTTCAGCGCCAGCATGAATTCATTGGTGAAGACGTTGGAATCCAGCGCCTTCAGGCCCGCTTCCGTAATCGGAACGGACCCGGTTTCCTGGGCGGAAAGCATACCGCCGCCCAGCATGCCGCAGAGGGCCAGCAAAAGGGCCCCCCTTTTCAAAAAGGGTGAAAGGATCATGTTTATAAAACTATACTGATCAGTTTCCTGAATTGTTTCAAGGAAAAATCCTCCGGTGGCAACATGGCCGGAAAAAGGCCGTTTTTGTGACATGGGGTGTTCCTGCCACCGCTTAAAAACTGTCCATCCCCTTGACGAGGTCCCTATAATGGCACCCGCAACACATTTTTCCACATGAATACAGAAACACATCCATTTCAGGCGGAAGTCCGGCAGCTGCTGGACATTGTCATCAATGCCCTTTACAGCGACCGTGAAATCTTTGTACGGGAGCTCGTTTCCAACGCCTCCGACGCCCTGGAGAAGCTGCGCTTGAAACAACTGACGGATTCCAACATCTACCAGCCGGACAAGCCCCTGGAAATCACCATCACCACGGACAAGGAGAACAAGACCATCACCATCGCGGATACCGGGATAGGCATGACGGAGGCGGACCTGGTGGAAAACCTGGGGACCATCGCCCATTCCGGCACCAAGAAGTTCATGGAGGCCCTCAAGCAGAAGCAGGAAGGCGGCGCGGACCTGATCGGCCAGTTCGGCGTGGGGTTCTACAGCTCCTTCATGGTGGCGGACCAGGTGGAGGTTTTCACCCATTCCTATGAACCGGAGGCAGCCTCCCTGCGCTGGACCTCCAACGGGAGGGAAGGCTACAGCATTGAAACGCTGGACGAACCTCTGGACCGCGGCACCCGCATCGTCATCCACCTGAAGGATGAGTATGAGGAGTTTTCCCAGGAATACCGCGTGAAGGAGCTTCTGCGCCGTTATTCCAACTTCGTGGGCTTTCCGATCAATTTCAACGGGGAGCACATCAACACTGTCCAGGCCATCTGGTCCAAGTCCAAGTCCGATGTGAAGCCGGAGGAATATGACGAGTTCTACCAGTTCATTTCCCACACGGATGAAAAGCCCATGTCCTACATGCATTTCAGCGCGGACGCTCCCATTGTGCTGAATGCCCTGCTCTTCATCCCCAAGAGGAATCCGGAGATGTTCGGCTTCGGCCGCGTGGACGCCAACGTGTCCCTGTACTGCAAGCGCGTGCTGATTGACGCCAAGCCGGAAGGCCTGCTCCCGGAATGGCTGCGCTTCCTGAACGGCGTGGTGGACAGCGAGGACCTGCCCCTGAACATTTCCCGTGAAATGCTCCAGGACAATTCCCTGGTGCGCAAGATCAGCGACATCATCACCAAGCGCTTCATCAAGCACCTGGACAAACTTGCCAGGGACGAAAAAGAAACCTACAAGGAATTCTACGGCCAGTTTTCTCGCTACCTGAAGGAAGGGGTGGTCACCTCCTGGCCGAACAAGGAATCCCTGGGCAAGCTGCTCCGTTTTGAATCCACCGCCACGGATGCGGGGGAAACAACCTCCTTTGAGGAATACATCACCCGCATGAAGGAAGGGCAGACCGCCATTTACGCGCTCACCGGCCCCTCCCGCTCCCATCTGGAAAACAGCCCGTATCTGGAAGCCTTCAAGGCCCGCGGATATGAGGTGGCCTTTTTCACGGACCACGGGGACGAATTCGTGCTGGATTCCCTGTCCAGCGTGGACGGCAAGCCCGTCACGATGATTGACCGCGCGGACGTGGAACTGCCGGAGCTGGAGGAAGAACAGAAGGACGCCCTTCCCCAGGAGGAAGCCACCGCCCTGGAAGAATGGATGAAGGAACTGTATCCGGAAAAATTCTCCAAGGTGACGCTGGGCAAGCGCCTGGTCAGCGGTCCCGCCGTAGCCCTCCAGACCGGAAATGACATGGGGCCGGAAATGCGGGCGTACATGAAGGCCATGGGGCAGGAAATTCCTGAAAGCCATCCCCAGCTGGAACTGAACCCCTCCAACCCGCTGGTGAAAAAACTCTCCGCCCTGAGGACGGAAAATCCGGAACTGGCCCAGATGGTGGCGGACCAGATCGCGAACACCGCCCTGCTCCGCGCCGGCATGCTGGACGATCCCGCCGTGCTGGCCCAGTCCTCCCAGGCCCTGATGGAGCAGCTTCTGCTGAAGTAGGTTCCGGCAGAAAAACGGCCTTCTTTTAAAAGCCGCTCCCTGCCGGGGGCGGCTTTTCCTTTTACCTCCCGCCATGAACGCCTTCCACCGCACGCCCCGGCACTTCCTCTTCCTGAAACTGGCCTACCAGTCCGGCATGTGCCTGCTGGCCCTGGTGGCCGTGACGCTGGCCGCCATTGACCTGACATCCGAGGCCGCCGAATGGGAAGTCACGGCGGACCGGGTCATTTACTGGATTTTCGTCCTGGATTACGCCGTCCGTTTCTCCTTCAGTCCGCATAAATGGACTTTTATGAAGGAGCACGTCTGGGACCTGCTGGCCATCATCCCCTTTGACGTTCTGTTCCGGCTGTTCCGGTTCGCCTCGCTTGGGGAAATCCTGCGGCTCGCCAGGTATTTGGACCTGTTCTCCTACGCCATGAGGTTCACCACGCGCATCAGGCGTTTTTTCAACACGAACGGGTTCAAGTATATCTGCATCGCCGCCCTGGTCATCATCCTGCTGGGAGCCGTAGGCATCCACCTGGCGGAGGGGATGAGCCTGCCCAACGGCATCTGGTGGTCCTTCGTCACGGCCACCACCGTGGGCTACGGGGACACCTATCCGGTCACCACTCCCGGAAAGTTCCTGGCCGTGTTCCTGATGCTCACGGGCATCGGCTTCGTGGGAACGCTGACCAGCACCATCACCTCCTTCTTCCTGCATCCCCATGCGGGAGAACCCATGCCGTACAGGGAGGAGGAGATTGAAGCCATCAAGAAGAAGCTGGACGGCCTGTCCTCCATGACGGACGAGGACATAGACACCATGGCAGCCCTGCTGAAAATCCTGCGGGACGCTCCGCAATCATCCTCCCCTCCGGAGCAGGCCCCCCCTGCTGCCAGTTCCGGCGCCTTATCACAAAAACCGGAATGACCCGGATGCCGGACGGAGCGCCGAACGCCTCCTGCGCTCATCCCTTCTTTTTGCCGCAAGACTGACAAAAATCCGTCTGGCATTGCACGGGCAAAGGCGGACAATCCCTCCGTACCGGGGCAGCGTGCCGCCCCTCTCCTTTTTCCAACCTCTCCGCCTTTCTCCATCATGCCAGTTACCAGCCCCCCCCGCGCCTGGGCCGAAATCGACCTCGGGGCCATCCGCCATAACCTGAACGTCGTCAAGCAGGCGGCCAAGGGCGAGTTTTACATGCCCGTGGTCAAGGCCGGGGCCTACGGCCACGGGCTGGAACAGGTCTGCCGCACCCTGGATTCGGAAGGCATCGCCTTCTTCGGAGTAGCCAATGTGGGAGAGGCGCGGCGCATCAGCCAGGCGGGGTGCCGCACCAGGCCCTACATCCTGGGCCCCTCCTTTCCGGAGGAGCGGGAGGAAATAGTGCTGAACGGCTGGCGTTCCTTCATCTCCACCATGGAGGAGGCCGTGCATTACAATTCCCTGGCGCGGCTCTATGGAAAGACGCTCCCCATCCATATTTCCGTGGATACGGGCATGGGCCGCGGCGGCTTTCTGCCGGACCAGCTTGAAGAATTGCTCTCCCGCCTGGGGGAACTGGACAGCCTGTACATGGAAGGGCTGGGCGCGCACCTGCCCTGTGCGGATGAGGACCGGGCGCTGACGCTGAAGCAGATTGCCCGCTTTGAAGAGATGGCCGCCCGCATCCGGGAAAAACTGCCCCTGAAGTACTGCCACCTGGCCAACAGCGCCGCCTCCCTGGATTATGAGATTCCCTCCAACAATATGTGCCGCCCCGGCCTGGTGTTGTACGGCTTTTCCCCCATTCCCTCCCCATGGGCCGCGCAGTTGAAGCCGGCCATGGCCCTGTTCTCCCGCCTGACGGTGGCGCGCACGCTGCCGGAGGGGCACGGCATTTCCTACGGAGGCACCTTTGTAACGGACCATCCCACCAGGGTGGCTACCGTGGGCATAGGCTATGCGGACGGCTACCTGCGCTCCCTGGCGCACAAGGGCGCCCGCGTGATGGTGGACGGCGTCTCCTGCCCGCTGCTGGGGCGCGTGACGATGGACCAGATCATGGTGGACGTGAGCGGCGTTCCCCATCCGGAACCGGGCATGGCCGTGGAGATCATGGGACCAAACATTCCCGTGACGGAACTGGCGGAA
This sequence comes from Akkermansia muciniphila, assembly GCF_002884975.1. NCBI lineage: Bacteria > Pseudomonadati > Verrucomicrobiota > Verrucomicrobiia > Verrucomicrobiales > Akkermansiaceae > Akkermansia > Akkermansia muciniphila. Next base: position 757,184 of record NZ_PJKB01000001.1, read on the forward strand.
AAAGCCGGTACCATTTCCTGGGAAATCTTCACCGGAATCGGTCCCCGCGTGCCGCGCCATTACAGCTACTGAGGCGCCTGACGGAGAAGCGGTTCGCGCTGTCCGTTTATTCCGCGCGGTGCCTTCATTCCCGATTGACGCGCAGCCTTAAATATCGTTTATTTAGCGCAATATGATGAAGGTTTCCACCAGAGGACGCTATGCACTGCGCCTGATGATTGATCTTGCCCAGCATAATGACGACGGCTACATCTCCCTGAAGGAGATTTCCGCCAGGCAGGACATCACCGTACGGTATCTGGAACAAATTATCGCCATCCTGCTGAAAGCGGGCTTTGTTCAAAGTTTCCGGGGCAAGTCCGGCGGCTACCGCCTGTCCCGGCACCCGCGGGAATACACCACGGAAGAGATTCTGAAACTGACGGAAGGCTCCCTTCTCCCCATCTCCTGCACGGCGGCTCCGGAAAGCCCGTGTCCGCGCGCGGCAAGCTGCGCCACACTGCCCTTCTGGCGTGGGCTCCAGCAGGTTATTGAGAATTACCTCCACCGGGTCACGCTGGAAGACCTGATGGAACAGCAGAAGGAGATAGGCTGCGATTACGGCGCAGGCATTTAACCGGCTCCAGGCGGCCCGGAACGTTTTTTCACATCACCCGGCTTTAGCCGCATGTCCCACTTTCCCCACCCGGCGCTTGACATCTTCTCTTCCTTTAACTATCTATTCCCTACTTTCCCGATAGGAATATAAAAAATATGAATAAGAATTATCGCTTTGAAACGCGCCAGATCCACGTGGGCCAGGAAAATCCGGACCCGGCCACGGATGCCCGCGCCGTGCCGATCTACGCCACCACTTCCTATGTCTTCAAGGATTCCGAACAGGCGGCAGCCCGTTTTGCCCTGGCGGAACCGGGAAATATCTACAACCGCCTGATGAACCCCACGGCAGATGTGCTTGAAAAGCGCATCGCCGCCCTGGAAGGGGGCATAGGTGCGCTGGCCGTGGCCACCGGAGCGGCTGCCGTCACTTACGCCGTCCAGAACATCGCGCGCGCCGGAGACCACATCGTTTCCGCCGCCAACGTATACGGAGGCACCTATAACCTGTTTGCCAATACGCTTGCCGAATCCGGCATTGAAACCACCTTCGTGGACGGCAGCGATCCGGACAATTTTGCCAAGGCCATCCGGGAAAATACCAAGCTCCTGTATGTGGAGAGCCTGGACAACCCGAATTCCAACGTTGCGGACATCGAGGCTCTGGCGGAAGTGGCGCACGCCCACGGCATTCCCCTCATTGTGGACAACACCTTTGCTTCTCCCTACCTGTTCCGCCCGCTGGAACACGGAGCGGACGTGGTGGTGCATTCCGCCACCAAATTCATCGGCGGCCATGGTACGGCCATGGGCGGCGTGATTGTGGACGGCGGCAAGTTCGACTGGACGCAGAACGATAAATTCCCGGGCATCAGCCAGCCCAACCCGAACTGCCACGGCGCCGTGCTGGCGGACATCTGCGGCCCTGCGGCCTACATCACGAAAATCCGCATCACCCTGCTGAGGGATACGGGCGCCACCATCAGCCCGTTCAACTCCTTCCTGCTGCTCCAGGGGCTGGAAACCCTCTCCCTGCGGGTGGAACGCCATGTACAGAACGCCCTGCGCGTGGTGGACTATCTGGCCGCGCATCCCCAGGTGGACAAGGTGAACCATCCCTCCCTCCCGGATCATCCGAACCACGAACTTTACCGGAGATACTACCCGAACGGCGGCGGCTCCATCTTCACCGTGGAAATCAAGGGTGGCGCGGAAAAGGCTCGCAAGTTCTGCGAAAGCCTGGAATTATTTTCCCTGCTCGCGAATGTGGCGGACGTGAAGTCCCTGGTGATTCACCCGGCTTCCACCACCCACTCCCAGATGACGGAAGAGGAGCTCAGGGGAGCCGGCATCGCGCCCTCCACGGTGCGGCTTTCCATCGGCACGGAACATATTGACGACATCCTTGAGGATCTGGAACACGGGTTCCGCTCCATTCTCTAACAGTTTAACGGCAACAACGCTCTTATTTTTTAAAGCCATGAAAATTTACGGTAATATTACGGAACTGATCGGCGGCACTCCGCTGCTTGAACTGACCAATTACGAACACAAAAACGGCCTGAACGCCACCATTCTGGCCAAGCTGGAATACCTCAACCCCGCCGGCAGCGTGAAAGACCGCATTGCCCGGGCCATGATTGACGCTGCGGAAGCCTCCGGAGCCCTGAAACCGGATTCCGTCATCATTGAGCCCACCAGCGGGAACACGGGCATCGGCCTGGCGGCGGTGGCCGCCTCCCGCGGATACCGCATCATCCTGACCATGCCTGAAACGATGAGCGTGGAACGCCGCAACCTGCTGAAGGCCTACGGCGCGGAACTGGTGCTGACGGACGGCGCGCTGGGCATGAAGGGAGCCATTGCCAAGGCGGAGGAACTGGCCGCAGGACTGCCCAACAGCTTCATCCCCGGCCAGTTCGTCAACCCGGCCAACCCGGAAGTTCATTTCCGCACCACCGGACCGGAAATCTGGAACGACACGGACGGCAAGGTGGATATCTTCGTGGCGGGCATCGGCACCGGAGGCACAATCACGGGCGTGGGCAAGTACCTCAAATCCCGCAACCCGGAAATCCGGATCGTGGCCGTGGAGCCGTCCGCCTCCCCCGTGCTGACCCAGGGGACCGCCGGCCCCCACAAGATTCAGGGCATTGGCGCGGGCTTCGTGCCGGAAACGCTGGATACCTCCGTGTATGATGAAGTCATCACCGTCACCAATGAAGACGCCTTCGCCACCGGCAAGGAGCTGGCGCGCACGGACGGCGTGCTGACGGGCATTTCCTCCGGAGCGGCGCTCTGGGCCACCACGAGGCTGGCGGAACGCCCGGAAAACGCGGGCAAGACCATCGTGGTCCTGCTGCCGGACACGGGGGACCGCTACCTCTCCACCCCCCTGTTCACAGACTAATCCTTCCCATTCCGTTACCATGAAAGAATTCAACCTCCATCTCTACCTGGTCACTGATGAAGCGGCCAAATGCCGCCACAGCCTTCTGGAAACCGTCCAGAGGGCGGTGGACGGCGGCGTCACCATCGTGCAGTACCGCTCCACCAATCCGGACGCGGGCACCTGCTACCGGGAAGCCCTGCCCATCCGGGACTTCCTGGCGTCCCGCGGCGTCCCTTTCATCGTCAACAACCGCATTGACCTGGCCCTGGCGCTGGACGCGGACGGCGTCCACATCGGCCAGCGCGATCTTCCTGTTCCTGCCGTCAGGGCCATGATTGGCCCGGACAGGATTCTGGGGCTTTCCGTCTCCAACGCGGACCAGCTCCGCGCCGTAGACGCCGCCCTGGTGGACTACCTGGGCATGGGGCCTGTCTTTCCCACCATCTCCAAGCTGAACGCGCCGCCCGTGCTGGGCGTGGACGGCTTCACCGCCCTGGCCTCACAGTCACCCCTGCCCGTCGTCGCTATTGGCGGGCTGGACGTGGAGCGCGCCCGTCTGGTGCGCTCCACGGGAGCGGCGGGCGGCATTGCCGCCGTCTCCGCCATTTGCGGAGCGGAAGACCCGGAAGCCGCCGCACGGGCGCTGGCCTGACCGTCCGCCCTGCGGAAATAACGGGACACCAAGTATCCTTCATGCCATGCCTTCATCAACTGACCTCGTCCATGCCGTCTCCGCCGATCTGGAAAAAATCCGGGAGGCGGCCCCATTGGTTCTCTCTCTGACCAATTCCGTTGTCCAGCCCCTGACGGCCAACCTGCTGCTGGCCGCAGGAGCCGTTCCCGCCATGCTCAACGATGCGGAGGAAGCCGTGGAAATGCTCCGTGGCGGAACAGGCGCCCTGCTGGTCAACCTGGGCACCGTGACGCGCGAACAGGGAACCGTCATGCAGACGGCGGTGCAGGAAGCCAACCGGCTGGGCATTCCCTGGGTGCTGGACCCTGTGGCCGTGGGGGCTCTTTCCCTGCGCACACGGCTGGCTGAGCAGTTGAAGGAAAGGCGGCCCCGCATCATCCGCGGGAACGCCTCTGAAATCATGGCCCTGGCCGGCTATTCCTCCGTCACGAAAGGCCCGGAAAGCACCAGCTCCAGCGCAGACGCCCTGCAGGCGGCCAGAGAACTGGCCCTGCACACGGGGGCGGCTGTCCTCGTCACGGGCCGCACGGACTATTCCACGGACGGCCGCCAGGTCATTGCCACGGAAAACGGACATGCCATGATGTCCCGCGTCACGGGAGTGGGCTGTTCCATGGGCGCGCTGGCCGCCGCCTGCGCCGCCGTCTCCCCTTCCCCTCTCCAGGCTGCCGTCTCCACGGCCGTATTGATGGGCATTGCGGGGGAAATGGCCTTTGAACAAAGCCCTGTTCCGGGCTCTTTTGCCGTCTCCCTGCTGGACAACCTGTACACCCTTTCTCCGGAAGAAATTGCCCGGAGAGCGCGCATTCTTCCTCTTTAAACCGTTACGCATCCACCCCGGAACCGGGGAAAAGCAGCGCGCCGCACTCCCTCCGGAATACGGCGCGCTGAATTTACAGGCCTTTTTTATTTGTTCCGCGGAACGGAACGGCGCAGGAACACCGCGCCCAGCGCAGCCATCAGCAGCATGCAGGAAGAGGGTTCAGGCACGGGAGCTGGCGCCGTAGCCGTAAACGCCGGTGCTATGGCTGAAGAAGCTTCCGGGGCCGCATTCGGCGTCCACACCATGCTCATTTCCTTGGAATCCTCGTTCTTCTGGAGGCTCCACTGGCCGTACGCCGCGTAATCCCCGGCGGCGGACGCATCCAGCGTGAAATTACCCGTCAGGGTCGCGTTCGCTCCCCCTTCAATGAAGTTCAGGATGTGGGAGGTTCCCCAGAAACCGGTGGAATAGTCAAGGCTCAACGCCGCCAGCTTCAGTTTGGCTCCCGCGTCAATCTGGAAGACGCCGGACTGGAGCATCAGGCTGTTGCACGCCAGCTCGCCCCCTGCGGAACCGCCCATGGTCAAGGTCAGTTCAAACACAGCCCCGGCTTCCATGACCGTGTTTCCGGACAAGGTGGCGGAACCGGAAAGGATGCCTCCGTTCTTCACCAGAATATTATTCCCCAGGCTGACCGTGCCCGCATCCGTCCCCAAGCCTCCCAGTACCAGGCAGCCACCGGAATTGACCGTCGCCATCCCCGTCCCGAGAGCCTGGTTGGAGGCCGCTGCCAGCGTTCCCCCATTGACGGACGTTCCGCCGGAATAGGTATTCTTTCCGGATAAGACCATGATCCCCTCTCCTGTCTTGGCAACGGAGCCCTTTGCTCCGGAGTAATTGACGATGTTGGCTGATACTTTTAAATCCGCCTCCGCCGTGCCGCGCTCCACCGCAAAGACAGCAGGACTGCCTCCCCTCAGCTTGACATTGACCGTCCTGATTTCCGAGGCCCTGTCCGCCGCCCTTACCTGGAAAACGGTATCCGTCCAGACCTCCATGCTTCCCTTCGCCACGCCGTCCAGCGTCCCTCCTGCCAGGGTGACGGTCATGTTCCGGAAAGTCTGGTTCCTGGTATCATTCTGGAACAGGGTTCCTCCGTTAATTTCCACATGGCTGACGCAGGTCTCATTTCCCGAATTGCCGAAACAGTCCACCCCGCGCAGGGAAACCGTTGCGCCCCGGTTGATAACCAGCCCTCCGCGGATGATACCTTCCTCACCTCCTGAAATAAGCATCAGCGTTCCTTCATTGACCGTAGTTCCTCCGGTATAAGCCTGGCGTTTCTGCACGGCGAGCATTCCGGAACCGTTTTTCACGAGGCGGCCCGTCCCGGATATTTGCAAATTAACGGAGCCGGCGCGGGGGGAATTGAAAGCGAGAGTTCCATTGTTGACAATCGTTCCCGTACCCAGGGAACCGTCTTTTTCCCCGTCACCCACGGCGAGCGTCCCCGCATCAATGACGGTACCTCCGGAATAGGAATTGGCCCCGGTCAGCACCAGCGTTCCTTCCCCGGTTTTCACAAGAGAGCCGGTTCCTGAAATAACGCCGGATTCCGTCGCGGAACCGGAGTCCACTTCCGCCCTCATGACGGCCCTGGAACCGGATAGAGCCACGTTCCCGCTGTGACTGCCGCCGGAAAGAATGGCATACGTCCCTCCGTCCGCCACGTTCACGGAAGATCCAACTTCCGCATGGCCTCCCGCCGTGAACCGCGCACCGCTCTCCACATTCACCGTTCCGGTGGCAAAGAGGGCCGTCTCCCAGTCGTTCTCATCCACATAGCCGCCCGCGTGCAGGGCATGCACCCCGGCTACCTTCACCTCACCTCCCTGCACCGTCCACGTCCCGGTATTGAGAATATGCCCGGACAGGTTCCAGACGGAACCTTCTCCCGTGACGGGCGCGTACACCACATGAAGCTGGCCGTCCTTCAAGGCCCCTCCGTCCATGAAGCCTCCAAGATAGTCCTGCGCCCCGTTCCCCGTAAACGTGAATGTCACGGCGGTATTCGCACGGAAATTGCCGAAGCAGGCTCCGGAATCCAGATGCGTGATGGTATTCAGCGTCAAATTATGCCCGTACATGTCCACCACGCCCCCGCGGTGGCCGAAGATGAACTCCCCGGACACTTGGTTTTCCCCGGCAAGGCGCACCATTACTCCGCCCCCGTTCAGCTTCACGTTACGGGCCGCGTAGCCGTCCCTGTCCAGAATCAGATTTCCGCCGCCGCCCACGTTGATGTCCGCCGCATTGTTCCCGTGGCCGCTGACGATCAAATCGCCTTCCCCAATCTTCCTCCACTCGTCTCCGGAGGCTCCGGTCAGCAAGGTGGTGACCGCAGCTCCCTTGTTCACCACAAAGCCCGCCGTATTCAGGCGGCGGGAAGAATCGCCCCCGTCGCTCAGCACGTAATCGCGGTTGAAGGTGAGGGAACCCGCTCCGGTATCCACGGACCCCTGGAGCACGATTGTGCCGCCGGAGCCGTCAAAAATCAGATTATTGCAGGCGTTCAACTGCTCATTTGTAGCTTGTGTACCTTTCGTGGAGGTATCCCCGCGTAATCCGGCCGCCAATCCGGTGTAATCCGTAGTCACGCCTCCCTGCACAAAGGTCCCGTTGCCGTCCGCATCCGTCACGTTCCACAGTACGTCACCGCTCGCCGCAACGCTTATGGTACGGTTGAAGCTGTCCACGTAATCGCTGGCCCACTGGTTGCCGGAACGCATCTGGGTAAACTGTCCATACCCGCTTCCACTGGCAGACTGTGCCGCACCTACCCACTCCCACTTGCCGGAATTCTCATTGTACACATAGCACGGGCTTCCACTATCCCCTGACAATCCACCGGAAGGCAATGGATTGGACTCCGAAGGCTTCTTGAAATTGTACCAGAACCGGTAAGCCGGATAGGTCTTGGCATTTTCTGGGTCCGGCTCTCCTGTTCCCGGAGCGCTGGCCTGCCCCTCAAAAACAAGGGTTCCTCCGGTCAAATAGCCATAAGAGGCATCAATCTTTTCCTGTTTGCCGTTTCCTGTGGCGACAGCCTGAACTCCGGAACCAGCTCTCATGACCAGCCTCCCTTTCATGTTGTCCAGGTATTCCGGGTCAGTCAGGTAAGGTGCGTATTCCGCCTCCGTCACGATCTTGCTCAATCGCTGCACACGGTAGTCGTATGTCAAATCGGACTTATCACCCCATGCATCCTTTCTCGTAACGCTGCGGTAGGAATCGTAAAAAGGAGTTCCTTGCTTGGCACCGAAACGAACCGTAAAGGAAACGAAATGGTTATAATAATCATGTGATACGGTGGCGATGAAGCCGGGACCGCCCACCAGCGCGGCCTCCCCGATATGGGCATCCGCCACGCCGTCAAAATTCATCATTTGGGGGATAGTTCCCACGTAATCGCCATTCTTGTCGTAGATGGCGACGTCTTTGGCATTCACGTCAAAAATGCCCCGGTTTTCCGCGAAATCACGGTAGGTCTGAACATCAAACGAGTCAGACATCAACCCGCCATAGGCGGGAGTGAGGAGGCAGGCCGCCCCCAGCAGCCCGGAATAATGATGAACATTCATAAGAAATTGAAATTAAGTTATGATTAAACAAGGAACAGGCAAGTCTGCCGCACTTCCCATCTTCCAGTCCAGACCGTTTTCACGAACATCCGGCAGGGCTTCGGGAAGTGCGGCGGGGTTCTTCATCAGGCTCACCGCACACGGCGGCGGAAGATACACGTCCCCAGGCCTGCCAGCACCAGCAGCGCGGAGGAAGGTTCCGGAACCGGCGCAGGAGACGGAGCCGCGAGCAACGCCGCAGTTTCCGAATGGTCCAAAACGGCCTCGGCATTGGGAGTCCAGACCATGTTCACGGTTTTGGAATCCTCATCGCCCTGGAGGGACCAGGACCCATAGGAGCCATAATTTCCGGCTCCGGACAGGTCCAGCGTAAACGCCCCCTTCAAACTGGCGTTCGCGCCGCCTTCTATCAGGTTCAGGATATGGGAGGTCCCCCAGAAGTCGGAGGAATAATCCAGAGACACCGCCGCCAGCTTCAGCTTGGCTCCCGCGTCAATCTGGAAAACGCCGGACTGGAGCATCAGGCTGTTGTACGCCAGTTCATCCCCGGCGGCCCCTCCCATGGACAGGGTGAATTCCAGCATGGACCCGGCATTCAAGGTAGTATTCCCGGACAGGGTGGCGGAACCGGAAAGAATGCCGCCGCTCTTCACCAGAATATCATTTCCAAGAGAAACGGAAGCCAAATCCGTTCCCAGGCCCCCAAGCGCCAAACGTGCGCCGGAGTTGACCGCCGCCAAACCGGTTCCCAGAGCCTGGTTGGAGGCCGCTACCAGCGTTCCCCAGTTAACCGTGGTTCCTCCTGAATAGGTATTTCTGCCGGAAAGCACCATGATCCCGGCCCCTTTCTTAATGAAGGAGCCCTTCACCCCGGAAGAGTTGATGATGTTGGACGAGACATTCAGGTCAGACGCAGACTTGCCGCGTTCCACCATGAACACCGTCGGATTGGCGTCCCGCAACAGCACGTTGATGTTCCTGATTTCCGAGGCTTTGTCCGCGGCTTTCACATTAACCACAGCCTTCGTCCAGATATCCATGCGGCCTCCCGTAACGCCATCCACTACAGCGCCCTTCAGGTTAAACACCGTATTCTGGAACGTCTGGTTGGCTTTGTCTCCAAAATACAGGGTGCCTCCTGTGATATTCACGTTCTTCACGGAAGCGTTCCCTCCGGAATAACCGAAGCTGTCGCCGCCCTTCAACGTCACCTGCGCCCCCTCCTGAATGGCAAGGTTCCCGCGGATCATTCCGTTGGCACCGCCGTAGCCCAGCACAAGCGCGCCTTCATTCACGGTGGTTCCTCCCGTATAGGAAAGCATCTTCTGGATGGTAAGCGTGCCGGAGCCGTTCTTCACCAGAGCTCCGCTGCCGGATACATTGACGTTCACGGCAACGGCATCAGAGCGGTTGAAGGCCAGCACCCCGTTGTTGACCACAGCCCCGGTCCCCAGGGAACCGCTGGTTCCGCCATCGCCCACAGTGAGCGTTCCTGCGGCAATTGTCGTTACTCCGCTGTAGGAATTATTACCCGTCAGCACCAGTTCCCCGGCGCCTTTCTGGATCAATGCCCCTGTTCCGGAAATGGCGTTTCCCGCCGTCATCTTGTCCGTCCTGTTGAACGCCAGCATGCCGTCATTCACAACGGCGCCCGTTCCCAGGGAACCGGCTGTTCCTCCATTGCCTACCGTCAGGAAAGCTCCGGACAAAATGCGCGTTTCACCGGAATAAGTATTATCCGCCGCCAGGATGACTCCGCCTGAGGTCTCCATTCCCTGCGTATCCACCGTCATGGCATGGGCCCCTCCCAGGGAGCTGGCTACCGTCAGCGTTCCGCCGCCGCCGAACAGGTAACCCTGCGTTCCGGCCGTCACGGAACCGGATAGGACGGCCTGGCCGTCCGCCCCGATGTAAACGGAATCCAATCCCATTCCGCCCAGGTCCAAACCCGACGTGCGGTCACCGGACAGCAGCAGTACGCCACCGGACGCATTGGACACGTGCGCCAGGGCTGCATCCACTTCCGCTCCAAGGGAAAACGAGGTTCCGTATTTGACGAGCACGTTCTTGTTCTCCAGGCCAAGGGAACGCACGTCCGTATAGGCAAGCCGTACTCCCCCATTCAACTCAATGGCGCCGGAAAAGGCGGCTCCGCCTTCCGAATCACTGTTATGCGCATTGGCAAGCACCACGGTGCCCGTATTGGATCCGTTGCCGATGGACAAGGTGCCGGAACCGCTGAGCTTCAAGTTCACCGTCAGCGTTCCTCCTCCCCCGCCCAGAGACCAGCCACCGTCCGCGGTCCAGCCGGATAGAACATCCGTGGTCCCGGACGTTCCCAAATTCACTTCTCCCGCCGCACCGATGGACAAGTTCCTGAACCCGGCCAAACCGGAAATAGCCGCCTGGTCTTCCAGCAGCACGAACGTGCCGGAGGACTTCTGGTCCAGCTTTCCGGCAATAGAGGAAAAACCGGCGCCATCCACAGACAGGGCTCCGGCGGCATCCAGTGTCCAGACAGCCTGGCCGAGGGCTCCGGCGGAAGAAGCGCGCACCAGCCCCCCTTCTACCGTGGCAGTTCCGGAAAAACTGTTATTCCCGTTCTTCAAAAGCAGGGTTCCTTCCCCGGTTTTCACGAGGGAACCGGCACCTGAAATCACGCCGGACTCCGTTGCGGAACCGGAATCCACTTCTGCGCGCAGCATGGATGCGGCACCGGACAACACAACGTTTCCGCTATGGTCTCCCCCGGCCAGCACGCCATACGTGCCTCCGTCATCCACCTGAACGGCGGAAACTACCAGGGAATGGCTGCCGGTGGTAAACCGGGCGCCGCTGTTCACCAGCACTGTTCCGGTGGAAAAAGCGGCCATCTGCCAGTCATTCTCATCCACATAGCCTCCCGCGTGCAGGGTGAGGGCTCCGGCTATTTTCACCTCACCTCCCCGCACCGTCCACGTCCCGGTATTGAGAATGTGCCCGGACAGGTTCCAGACGGAACCTTCTGCCGTGCCGGGTGTGTATACTACATTCATCAGGCCCCGGGAAGCGGCCTCTCCGTCCCGTAAAGACCCCAGGAATGTCTGTTCCCCGGAACCTGTAAACGTAAACGTTACAGTGGAACCGCCAAGGTAATTGGCAAAAACGGCTCCGGAATCCAGATGCGTGATGGCATTCAGCGTCAAATTATGCCCGTACATGTCCACCACGCCCCCGCGGTGGCCGAAGATGAACTCCCCGGACACTTGGTTTTCCCCGGCAAGGCGCACCATTACTCCGCCCCCGTTCAGCTTCACGTTACGGGCCGCATAGCCGTCCCGGTCCNCGTGCCTTCCATCCACATGTGGAAGTAGGGGAGGTCTTCGTTGATGTAGGCGGGGTTGACGCCCATAAGGGTGGTGCGGTTCCTGATCCAGCCCATCTGGTCGCGCAGGGCGTCCTTCTGGGCCGTACCCAGCGCGTTGACCGTGCTGCCTGCCGCCGCCGCCATGGAGCGCGCCGCACGGGAGCTGTTACCCGTCTGGATGTCATTTCTGACGGCTTCCCTCAAGTCGCCGAGCTGCGTGCCCTTCGGCGCGTTGCCGCGGTTGTTCCACAGGAGGTTGGCCCCGGCTTCCGAGTTGGCCGTGTTGGCCGCGTCCATAAAGGCGTTCTCCGTCTTGACCATGCCCGTCACCACAATCTTGCCGCCTTCCGTCCGGATGCCGAATTCCTGGTAGTAGAAGTCAAAGTAGCCGGAGGCGTCCACCGTGGCTCCGTTGGCCGAGACCGTTCCGGCTCCCGTCGCGTCCACCAGCGTGAAGTTGAGGTTGGCCGTCGGGTCCGCCGGGTCGTCGTAGTCACCCAGGCTTCCCAGGGAAACGGTGGTTCCGTCCAGGTTGACGTCTCCGGCCTGTACGGTGATGACCGGGCTGGAGAAGAGGTCGTCACGGTTGGTGTTGATGACCAGGTCCAGGTGGGAGTTTTGCAGGTTGAGTCCGTTGGCGACGGTGAGCGTCGTGTTGACCGCTCCGGTTCCCTCCCCTACCGGGCTCAGGCGCACATGGGCGCCGCTTTCCGCCGTGAGGCTCTTGTAGGTGACGGAGCCGTTGCCGCCTTCCGCACCCGTCAGTTCCAGCGTTCCCTTCGTGACGCTGAGGGCCTGCCCGATCGCGCCGTTCCCCTTCAGGACCTGCGTGCCGGTGCCGTTCATGGTGATGCTGCCTTCCCCGCTGAGGGTGCCTTCATACAGGGCATCCCCGGCGGTGGTGATTTCCAGGGCGGACCCGTTGTTCAGCGCGCCGCTTCCCGTCAAGCCGGAAATGCTGTTGGCCGCGTTGCCGAGTTCCAGCATTCCGTTGCCGTCCAGGTCCACCTGCACGCCGTCAAGCTTGGAGGTGCCGTTGAGCGCCAGGGAGGCGTTGTCCGCCACCTGGAGCACGCCGGCTCCGGAAACGGTGCTGTTGGAAAGTTCGGAACCGGCTCCCGTAAGCGTGAGCGTGCCGTTCTTACCGATGGCGAGGTTGCCGCCGTTGCCTTCATCCGTCAGCGTTCCCGCTTCCGTCTTCCCGGTGATGTCAAGGGAGGAAAGGTCGCCGGAGTTGGAGGAGTTGAGCTTGATGGAGCCGAGGTCCGCCGTGCCGGAGAGGATGAGTTTGCCGTCCTGCATGTCCAGCGTGCCGCTGGTGTTCAGGGTTCCGGCAAGCTCCAGAGAGCCTTCTCCCGTCTTGGTGATGTTGGCCGCGCCTCCGTTGATGGTTCCGGAGTACTTCGTATCGGGACCGGACGTATTCGGGTCTGTTCCCAGCAACTCGTTATTGAGGATGACGGAAGCCGTCTTGTCGTTCGTGCTGGTGATGTTGATGACGCCGGAAGCCGCACCGGAAAGGTTGTTGATCGTCAGGCCGTCAGCCGTATCGTCCACGCCGGGGAGGTTGAGGGCCAGGTTGCCGTCCACAATGACCGCGCGGTACGGGTCGAGTTCGGAGTTGCTGGAGACGGTTTTGTCTTCACTGCCTACCGCGTAGATTTGCGTGGCGTCTCCCGTGATGCCGATGGAGCCTCCGTTGATGCCCGTCACCGCAAAGCCCAGGGATTCCAGCAGAGGGTTGAAAACGGCCGTGCCGTAGCCCAGCGCTCCGTTGGTGAGGTTGAGCCACGCGGTGCGGTCTCCCGCTCCCCAGCCCTGCATGGCGTTGATGAGGTCGGCGGAGAGGGTGAGGGTGAGGGTTTCAATTTCCAGCTGGGTGCCGTCCGCGTCAAATTGGATCATGGAGGTGCTGCCGGCCAGATCCTGCGTTTTGGAGACGTTGCCCGTTCCCACCACCAGGCTGGCGCTGTCCAGGCTGGCGGCGCCGTTGATGCCGCTGATGACCGTTCCGGCGTCTGTCATGCCGATGGTTTTGAGCGAGGAGCCGGAGAGGCCCCCCAGCGAGATGGAGGTGACGCCGGAGGCCGCGTTGACGGTGACGTTTTTGGTTCCTTTGTGGTTGTTTCCTCCCGTGAGGGTGCCTCCGGTGATGTTGAGCGCTCCCTTGTAGCCGTCCGCCGTGAGGGCGAGCGTGCCGGAGGTGAGCGTGACCGTGCCCGTGTAGCCCGCGCTGGCGTTGCCGAGCGTGAGTGTGCCCGTGCCGGTTTTCAGGAGGCTGCCGGTGCCGCTGAGCGCGCCGTTGAGGGTGATGCTGCCGCCCGTGGTGTCCACGGTGGCGGTTTTGCCGGAGGCGGCGTTGAGGAGGACGCTGAGGGAGGCGCTCCAGTCCGCCGTGGAGTTGAGCGTACCTTCTCCCAGGGTGAGGGTGCCGGAGGCGCCGGTGATGTCACCGCCCAGCGTGAGGGTTCCGTTGCCGGCCAGCGTGATGCCGGAGTTGGAGTCGTTTTCCAGGTTGATGCCGCCCAGGACGGCCGTACCGCCGTTGATGTTGAGGTTGCCGGCCAGGGCTCCCTGGCCGTTGGCCCCGCCCAGCTTGACGCTGGTGCTGGTGAGGGTGACGCCCGTGTTGACGTTGACCGCGGAGGCTTGCGTGTTGCTCCCCATGGTGCCGCCGCCGATTTGCAGCGTGGCGATGTTTTGGGAGTGCTTGAGGTCGAGCGTGACGCCGTAGGTGGCGTCAATGAGGTCAGCGTTCAGCGTGCCGTTCACCGTGATGGTGCGGTTGGCCGTGGCCGCTCCGTAGCCGGAGAGGACGATGCTGCCTCCGGCGTTGGAGAGCGTGCCATTGAGCGCGTCATTGCCGTTGGCCGCCTTGATGAGCAGGGAGCCCCCGTCCGTCTTGGCCAGCGTACCGTTGATATTCTTAAGCACGCCGGAAAGGGCGATTTCATTGCCGCCTGAGAGATTGAGGGTAGACCCGTTGGCCACCGTCACGGTTCCGGAGAGAATCTTGGTATTGGCGATATTTTCCAGCGCCACGGCTCCATTCCCGGAGATGTTCCAGTTGAGGGACAGGAAGCTGTCCTGCCCGGCCGTGTCCACCGTCAGCGTGGTGCCGGTTCCGGAGGCAGCCAGCTTGACCGCGTCCCCGGCGTTTTTCTGCACCATGGTCTGCGTCAGCGTCACGTTCCCGGAGGCCTGCAGGGTACCGCCGCCAAAGATGATGGAACCCGTTCCCAGCGCTCCGTCTCCGTTGATGTCCACAATGCCCCCTTCCAGGGACGTGGAGCCTCCGTAGGTGTTCGTGTTGCGGATTTGCAGGGTGCCGTCCCCCCTCTTGGTCAGGGTGGTTGCCGCTCCCGTGATGTGCCCGTCTCCCTGGAGAGTGTAGGTGTTGTCCGCGCCGCTGTTGCTGACGACGATGGAGGAGGGAGCCACGTCTCCCGTGATCGTCACGGTTTTGTTGGCCGCCGTATTGTCAAAGAGCAGGGGCTGCCCGTCCGTGGTCGCCGGCGCGGAACCGCTTCCCCCATAGGTCCAGTTGCTCACGTCGCCCGCGCTCCACGTTCCGGCGTCCGCCGTTCCGTTCCAGGTGAGCATGTTCGCGGAGGACTCAATCTTGAGCTGAAGCGTTTTGCCGTCCGCGGAGAGACCCAGCGTGTAAGTCAGTTCCGGATGGGCGTCATTGATGAGGTCCCCGATGTTGAAGGAGCCGAGCGTGAGCGTTCCGCTTCCCACCGTAAGCAGGGAGTAGTCTCCCGCGTCGGTGAGCGTGTCGTAGTTGTTGAGGGTGACGTTGTGCGTTCCGGTGAGCGTCAGTCCGCCGGTGAGCGTCACCAGGGCGTTTCCACCCGCCGTCAGTCCCGTCATGTCAAAGGTGAAGGAGGAGCCCGCGGCCATCGCCATGCTTCCGGTAACGTTGAGGCGCGAGTAGCTGCCCAGCGTCAGGCTGCCGATGGAACCGCCGTTGCTGGTGATGGCGCCTGTGGAGAGGGCATCTGCCGTTCCGGCTTTCACGTTGACCGCGTTGTTCACCGCATAATTGCCGATGTCCAGCGTTGCTCCGGAGGAGATGGAGACCGTGCTGGTCCCGAAGGCCGAGGCGCTTCCCGCCGCCAGCGTTCCGGCTTCCGCATTGGTCGTTCCCGTGTAGGTGTTGGCACCGCTGAGCGTGATTTTGCCCGCTCCTTTCTGGGTGACGGTTCCCGAGCCGCTGATGGCATTGGCTACCGTTTGGTCACCGGTTACCGCATAGGTCAGGTAGGCGTTTCCGCTGCCCCCTAGCGTTACCGCTCCCGTTCCAAGTTTTCCTGCTCCCGTCAGCAGGATGGTCCCTTCCTTGATTAAGGTCTGTCCTGTGTATGTGTTGGCTTTCGTCAGTTCCAGCACTCCGTTCCCTTGCTTGGTCAGGTTGGTGCCGCCCTGTTCCGTGGCCACGACCAGGTCCAGCTTCAAATCAGACGTATTGACATCATCCAGAGAGAAGTTGCCCCGAGCAATGTCAAAGATGGCCGTTCCGCCGCGCAGAGTCAGAGCATTGATGGTTCCACTCGCGGTACCGCCTTCCGCCACGGAGAAGGAACTCATGCCGGTTGCCGACTGCTGCGTGATGATGTAGTTGGTGCCACTAAATAGATCCAAGCCGTTTTCAGCGCCGGTAAGATTTAAAATCACCCGGCTGTTGTTGAATACCATCCTCGTATTGGCCATCGTGGTATTGCCTCCGGTAATATTCCAGGTGCCGTTGTTCACGGTCAGCGTGCCGAAGTTGGTTGTGTTGTTGTAGCCGAAGGGGTCGCCCGCCGTGGTGTTCAGCGTGCCGCCGTTCACCATCAGGTTCCCGTAAAGGATGGATTCTCCTCCGCCCCCATTTTTGCCGAGGTTCAGGACTGCGCCCTCGCCCACCGTGGTCAGCGCGGTTTTCGTCTGGGCGGTGGAAACCGTCAGGGCCGTTCCGGCGCCCGTCACTTCCAGATTGATGCCGGAGCCGGTCAGCAGTTTGCCGAGCGTATTGGCCCCTCCGGAGGCAAAGGCGATTGTGCCTCCGTTGATCGTCGGCATCGTGGCTCCCAGAATATCCGCAATTCCACCCGTTACGCCTATTTCCAGCCGTCCTGTCCTGTCCACGGTCACTGTTCCGGTACCCAGGGCCATGTTCGCCTTCACGACGACGGTTCCTTCCTTGATGTTCACCGCGCCGGAATAGTCATTGTTGGCGCTGTTGAAGGTCACTTTTCCTTCCCCCAGCTTGGTCATGGCGCCGTTCCCGGAAAGCTTGCCGCCGTTGTTGGTCAGCTCCAGGTCCTGCCCGATCCCGTTGTTGAAATAAATGGCCTTGGCATTCACGTCCCCCGTCAGGGAAGCTACTCCCGTGTGCGTACCGTCGAACAGGTAGGTTGTGGTGTTGTCCACGGCGCCGATCGGGTTGCCGTCCCAGACCACCACGCCGTCCGCCATGCTGACGGAGACGGTCACCGTCTTATCCCCGGTGTTCACGTTGAAGGTTCCCTGGTACAGGCTGGCCAGCGTCCCGGTCAGGGTCATCGTCCCCGCATCCGCGAAGTTGCCTGCTGTCAGGTTGTCCCAGGAAACCAGCGTATAGGTCCCCGCAGTGATGTTCCCGTTGATGTCCAGGCTGACGCCCGCATCCGCGCCCAGGGCCAGGTTGCTCACCGTGAGCGCTGCTCCGTCAGCGCTCAGGGCGTTCCCTTCAACCGCCAGTGAAGCGGCGTTCAGCGTTCCGGTCACGTTTTGCTTCCGCAGCGCCGTCACCTTGGCGGTGGCAGCGTTCAGCGTTCCGGTCAATGCCGTATCCGCATTCAGGTACAGGTTGGCTCCGGAAAGGTTCAGCGTTCCGGAAAAGCCGGAGACATCCCCGCCCAGCGCCAGGGCTCCCGCATTGTTGCGGGTATTGACTGCCAGCGTTCCCGTTCCGCCCAGGCCGCCGAGCATCTGGAGGCTGTCCCCGCTCAAGATGGCCGCCGTTCCTGTGCCGGTCGTTTCCACGGATACCTTGCCATTGAGGTTCACGTTGACGGAGGCTCCGTTAAAGATGCTCAGCTTCGTGGCCGCATTCGTCCCTTTCAGGGTAATGTCCCCGGCCAGGGAGACTCCGCCCGTCACCGTATTGGAATTCAGGTTGCTGAACGTCACGGTGACGTCTTTTTCACTGCCGCCCAGCGTTACATTGCCCTGCCCCCACGGAGTCAGGGTCTGGCCGGAAACGATGGAAGCGCTCCCGATGTTGTACGTCAGCTTGATCAGGTTGCCGGTTCCGGCTATTTCCGTATCGCCGTCATAGGAATTTTTCACCCATCCCGTTCTAAAGCCCCAGCCGTTCGCCCCGGCATCGGAAATGATCTTGAGGCCGCCCGTTCCGGTGATCGTGGATGAAACCGCTGTGGCATCACCATAAATAGCGCCCCCGATGGAGACAAATCCACCCGCGGCATCCAGAACGATTTTCATGTCGAAATTCGCGCCATTCACATTTCCGTTCCTCAGGTGCAGCGTGGAGCCGTTGCCCATGGTGAGGGTACCCGTGCCCGTCACCTTGTTCGAAGCACCGACTACGTCCATCACGGTATTTTCCCCCAGTATAATGTTCAGGTTGGAGCTCCACGTTCCGGCGTTGTCCGCAAGCTTCACCGTGCCCTGTTCCACTACCAGCGTGCCGCTACCTGAAGCGTTGAAGGAATTAAGGCCCAGCGTCAAGGTTCCCGTTCCCGTCTTGGTGACGGTGCCGTTGATTCCCCCGTTCAAGGTGGAATCCCCCGCCCCGATGACCAGGGAACCGGAGCCGCTGTTGGTCAATTTGCCGCCATAAGTGCCTGCCGCCAGCAGCAGGCTGCCGTTGCCCGTGCGGGTAATGGTTCCGGCCCAGCCCGCCAGGGAGGCCCACGTCACGGCATTCCCGTTCGTGTCCACCAGAATGGCGTTGGAAGCCAGCGCATTCGTCTTGATCTGGCCGGAAATATCCGCCGTCATGCCCGCGCCGTACTTGAGCGCGCCTCCATTGAAAATAATATCACCAGTGCCAAGAGCGCTGGCATGCTGCATTTCCACCGTACCTCCGCCCAACAGAACCTCTCCGGAAAAACCGGAGTTGTCCGTGGCGATGGCCAGGGAGCCCGCTCCCGTTTTTTGCAGTTTGGAGCTTCCCGTCAGGGAGCCGGTTCCCGTCCACGTGTAGTTGGTTGTCTCCGCATTGATGACAATCAGCCCAGGATCAACCTGTCCGGCGATGTTCACGGTCTGCGGCGCGTTCCCGGCTACGTCACCAAAGATGACGCCGTTGCCGTTGGCAAAAACCAAGCCCGCATTCCAGGGGGAATTGCCCATTCCGCCCACCGTCCATGTATTGTCGCCGCCGCCCGTCCACGTCAGGGACGCGACCTGTTCCACGACAAACTTCAGGATATTATCCGTCGTGCTCCAGTTGCCGATGTAGTCGGTACCCAGCAGAATGGTATTGGCCAGATCCCCGGTGATGCCTCCCGTGGCATTGATCAGATTGTATGTGCCCGCGCTCCAGCTCACGCCGTCGCTGTTTTCCAGCAACAGGCTGCCGTTGACCGTCAGGGCCCCGTTCAGGGCCAGCAGGGCATTGCCGTTCACCGTCATGTGGGTGGCGTCAATCCGCACGGCCGTACCCAGATTCAGGTTGCCGGTCATGGTATTCTGCCCCGCAAGGGAGAAGATGCCGGAGGTCATGGTCAGCCCGGCATTATTGTCTACGGCGGAAACGTCCAGGCTCACGCCGGAGGCAAGGGAAAGCCCCTGGTACCCCGCGGAAATGCCGCCAATGGACGCATTCCCCGTCACGGACAGATTCTTATTGGTCCCCATTCCGGAGGCATTGCTGACAACGAGGGTGCCCCCCTTCAACTCCACGCCTCCCGTGAAGGAGGAGGAGTTGGCCAGGGTCAGCGTTCCGGAGCCATCCTTGATCAGGCGCCCGGTTCCGCGGAATACATTGTCATTACCCGTAGTCATGTTCCCTGCCCCGGTAATGGTCAGGGCGCCGTTCAGCTGGATATAATGTGAAGAATCATCCGCGGTGATCGTCATGGTGCTGGCGGCATTCACCACCTCCACGGTGCCGCCGCCTGCCGCAACCGTCAGGCCGTTCCCGAAGGTTCCGTTGGTTGCCTTGGTAATCTCCAGACGCCCGTTGTTCAAAGTCCAGTAATCCGTATTGACGGCCATGGAGCCCAGCCCCGCGCCGTCATACGTATATTCCCCCACGCGCAGTACGCCGCCGTTGGTAACGGTTACCTTGTAACGCGTATAGTTATCCCCCGCCGGACTGAGGCTGGCCCCCGGAGAGCTTAAATCCAGCGTGGCGTTGTCAATGGTCAGGGTCCTGTCGGGAGGATTGGTCTGGTTTCCGGCCTTCTCTGTCGCCGCCGTTTCAATCTTGAACACGCCGCCGCCAGTAAGGGTCAGGCTGTTGTTTCCGATGTTGAATGCTCCTTCCGCCTGGGTGACGGTCTTTCCGGCCTCAATGGTCAGTGTCAGGTTATCCGCCCCAATCGTCGTGGTCTCATTCCAGGTAACGTCCGTATCAAAAGTCTGGTTGGCCGTAATGGTGAGGGGCTCCGCATAAACGGATGCGGACAAAGCGGCGCAGCAGGCAAGAAGAGCGGACAACAATTTGAGGGGCAAATGCAGCTTCATAAAGAAAACAATTAATTATAAATATATTGAGGAAGACGTGGTCTTTTAGCAGAAATGAGACATGCTATTAGATGAATGAAATATCGGATTTGAAATCCGGTGTCAATCTGGAAGTGGGGTTTTCAAAGCTTTACCTTGTTTTCCTTTCTTCCAATTATTTTGGTTTGTCCCTCCAATCAATCCATGCAATTCAGTAATAAATCCCATTTAACGCATCGGAAAGTATATTCCCATGAATGCCTTATCTTCCTTCCCGGCTGCCGGCCGCGCAGTATCTAGGCCCCGTCCGGATTTCAAATCCGCCTTGAATCATGGATGTTTTTTCCGGCATCAGGTTCTTTCCCCCTTCCATCATCCCGGCTTTTCCAGAGGTGGCAGGGAGCTCCAACTGACTGGTCCGGACAGTTCTGCGGCAGGAGCCGCTTCCGGGGTTCCCGGAAAGCCCTCCGGCACGTTCCATGAAAAACAATATCCTTCCCATAAAAAACATGCTTCCGCCGCGGCTGTATTTTGCCGTTATTCATGGTTGCCGGGAACCGGAATGAAGGCGCCTTTCCTACTTGCCCTCCGCACCTCAAATTGCTATTATAAACAGAGCGAGTTTCCCCACCTATTTTTCTCATGGCCATCTTCGGTTCCTCCAATCTATCCGACTCCGGCGACCTGCTGATTTTCAACAAGGCTTCCCTCAAAACCCTGCTTATGCTCGAAAAGGAACTGGGCAGGGATCGCATCACCTACCTGGTGGAAGAAGGCCTGCCCCCGGACCCATCCATCGCCGCCCATCTGGAATCCACCAGGGCGGACGGCATCCTGTTCCAGGCTGGCTCCAGCGATCCCATCGCCCTGCGTGCCGCCATCATGGAACGCATTAATGCAGGGAGGCGCGTGGTTTTCCTTCCCGGCCCCGTGGCGCACATCAAAGGCTCCATCAGCCAGATTCCTCCGCGGGTGATCAAGGCCCTGGAAGCGCTCCATATTTCCCCCGTACCGGTATGCGTGGGCTTTTACACCAGCTCCGTGCTGGATGCGGAGGCGGATACGGACGTCCAGGCGGATATCCAGATACATATCCTTCCCAAGCTGGCCCCCGGCGCGGAAATGGCGGCGCGCCTGACCTCCGCCTGGCTGGAATGCTCCGCCCAGGCTTACGCCACGCTGCCCCAGCTTCACGGCTCCCTGTCCGCCCTGCTGTTCCGCAGCCTCAAGCAGCATTCGGACTGCCGGGTGATTGACGGCATTGACGATACCACGCTGACCTACGGCCAGCTACTGGCCATCTCCGTGGCCTTTGCCAAGCGGCTGAAAAAGATCACCTCCAACCGCCGGGTGGGCATCATCCTGCCGCCCGGCAAAGGCGCGGCCATTGCCAACCTGGGGTGCCTGTTCGCCGGAAAAACGCCGGTGAATTTCAATTATTCCGCCTCGGAAGGGGCCTTTGCCAGCTCCGTGAAGCAATCCGGCGTGGACTGGTTCATCACGGCTGACACCTTCATGCGCAAGCTCCAGAACTTCCCCTGGCCCCCCCAGCGGGACCTGATCTTCATGGAGCGGGAGATTCCCCTGCTCAAGGGGTCCGCCAAACGCTGGGGCCTGGCCATCAAATTCCTGACGGCGGGGTTCATGATTAAAAAGCTGGGGCTGGATGCGCCCACGGGCGCGGATGAAGCCGTGCTGATGTTCACTTCCGGCTCCTCCGGAGAACCCAAGGGCGTGCCGCTGACCCACCACAACCTGCTCTCCAACATCTCCCAGTGCTCTTCCCGCATCACCCTCGCACCGCAAAGCAGGTTCCTGGGGAGCCTGCCCGTGTTCCACTGCTTCGGCATCACCATCGGTCTGTGGTATCCCATGATCGGCGGGTACGACATGGTCACCTACCCCTCCCCGCTGGAAGCCAAGCGCCTGGGCGCCCTCATCAAGCAGTACGGCATCAGCCTGGTGGTCACCACGCCCACCTTCCTGCGCGGCTTCATGAAACGCTGCGAACCGGATACCTTCAAGACCGTGCGCTACCTGATCGTGGGCGCGGAAAAGCTGCCGGACGACCTTTCCGCCGCCTTCCGGGAAAAATTCGGCACCATTCCGTGTGAAGGCTACGGCCTGACGGAAGCCTCTCCGGTCTGTTCCGTCAATTTCATTGACCCCGCCCCGTCCAATGCCGCCGGAGACTTCATTCCCGGCATGAAGAAGGGCTCCGTAGGCGCTCTGCTCCCCGGCATAGCCATCCGCATCACCAGCCCGCACACGGGCCGCGTGGTGCCCGTCACCACGTCCGGCATGATCTGGCTGAAGGGGCCGAATATTTTCCCCGGCTACCTGGGGGGGCCTGAAGCGGACCGGGACATTTTCGTGGACGGATGGCTGAAAACCGGGGACATAGGCTCCGCGGACGAATTCGGCTTCCTGAAAATTGAAGGCCGCATTTCCCGTTTTTCCAAAATTGGCGGGGAGATGGTGCCCCATGAAGCGCTGGAGGCCGCCATCATGAACATCTGGAACCTGGACCCGGCGGACGAGGAACGGCGCATAGCCGTCGTCACCATTCCGGACCCCGTAAAGGGGGAAGCCGTGGCCCTGCTCACCACCCTGGTGACGGATTACGTGCACCAGGCGCGCACCCTGATCAGGCACGGCCTGATTGACCAGGGGCTTCCGGCCCTGTGGTGCCCCAAGGAGATCATTCCCGTGGAGCACATTCCGGTGCTGCCGTCCGGCAAGCTGGATATCAAGCAATGCAGGATGCTGGCTTATGAAGCGCTGAACATCCCCTTTGAACCGTAGTTTATGGAATTCCCGGAGGAAACGCCCGCAGCCCCCAGGCCCATCACGGTCAAACAGCTTGTTTACCGCCTGAGGGATACGGTAAGCATTGCCGTGGGCACCCAGTGGGTGGTGGGGGAACTCAGCAACGTAAAGCACCACACCAGCGGCCATGTTTACTTCACCCTGAAGGAACAGGGAGCGGAAATATTCTGCGCCTTTTTCAAGGCGGCGGCGTCCAAATGCCCCGTGCGGCTTCAGGAAGGAATGAAGGTCCATGTGCTGGGGAGCGCTACCGTGTATCCGGACAGGGGGCAGCTTCAACTGGTTATCAGGCAGGTAAAGGCGGCCGGACAGGGAGATTTGCAGGCCCGTTTTCTGGAATTGAAGGAAAAACTCCAGCGTGAGGGGCTGTTTGACGCAGAGCGTAAAAAAGGCATCCCCGCCTTCCCGCGCGCCATCGGCATCATTACCTCCCCCACCGGAGCCGTCATCCAGGATATACGCCATGTGCTGGAGCGCCGCGCCCCGTGGGTGAAGGCCTATCTGCTGCCCGTGCGCGTGCAGGGGGCCGGAGCGGAGCATGAGATAGCCGCAGCGGTCCGCGCCTGGTCCCAGGCACCCCTTAACGGCCTCCCCGCCGTGGACGTGCTTATTGTGGGCCGCGGCGGCGGCTCCATTGAAGACCTGTGGAATTTCAATGAGGAAACGGTAGCCCGGGCGATTTACGAATGCACCGTTCCCGTGATTTCCGCCGTGGGGCACGATACGGATTTCACCATTGCGGATTTTGTGGCGGACCTGCGCGCGCCCACTCCCACCGCAGCGGCGGAACTGGCTACTCCGGATGGCCCCGAATGGCTCCGGAAACTGTCCAGAATGGAGCAGGCGCTGCATGCCACCGCACGGCATTCCCTGTTGCGTTCCAAGCTGAAACTGGATGTTTACCTGCGCGGAAAGCTGCTGGATGCGGATTCCCTGCTTTCCCCCTACGCCCAGCGCCTGGACGACATGGAGGAGACCCTGCTGAATTCCTCCGCCACGCGCATCTTCCAGAACACCCTTCATATCAACCAGCTGGAACATCGGCTGCAAATGCGCCATCCGGCGCACCGCAACCGGGAACGCGTGCAGCTCCTGGACTCCCTCCAGGCGGGATTGTCCCATGCCGCCGCTGCCCGCATGGCTGAATTTGCTTCACAACTGGCTCTTCTTCAAGCAAGGGTGGATGCCCACAGCCCGGAGCAAACGCTGCGCCGGGGATATGCTCTGGTGGAGAACCGGCAAAAACAGTTGATTCGCCAAACGAGCCAGGTCCAGCCCGGAGAAAAATTGAAAGTCCGTGTCTCCGACGGTTATTTTTTTGTCAAGGATGACACATCACAATAAACTGTCCACAAGCACCTAGCATCGCATTCTTTGCACTCAATCTAACAAATTGTGTTTTTTCTGGATTTTGCAGGAAGTGAGACCTATCCTAATAGAAGCCTGTCACTGCTCCTATTACCCGGTCCCATAACTTCTGTACATATGCCTTGTAAAAACATCACCCGTTACACTTACGAAACAACAGCCTTCCAGGGCTATCGGTTGGCTATCTGTAAGAACAAGCGTTTGTTCACTCGTTATTTCTCCGATTCCCAGTACGGGGGCGCTGACGCGGCGCTTCAGGAAGCGATGAGAGTGAGAGATAACATTTTCAACCTTTTTGAGCAGGGCAACCTTACGGTTAGCCAAATTTTCGCAAAATATACAGTGCGTTCACGTCGGCAGTCCGCAGCGGACCGCCGGGAAAAGATGATCCACGGCAAGAGGACTCTTCAAAAAGCCAAAGTCCGCGGTTAGGGAAATCCATGGGGGTTGTTTCCCGGCTTCAATGCCTTTTCTGAATTATACCGGAAATATTACATCCGGTAACGTGTGGCGTATGCCTCCGTTCCGTTAGCAATACCCGTCCCTGCGCCCGGCGGGTGGACCTGCCGCAGAGAAAAAACGGAGGCGTCAGCCGCAGGAGCCTTTTCCCTTGTTCTGCGGCGGAGGAATCCGGAAATGCCTGCCGCCGGAACGTCATTACAGGGTTGGACATCTTCCGCACCACATGCCGGAATGCCCATCCTTCTCTCTGAAGATTCCCCTCCAGGGGGATATTACCTGCGGCGGCGGCGGGAGGCTGGCTTTTCCGGTTCTTCAGCCGGAGTTTCCCCTATTTTTGCCAGTACCCTGCGCGCTTCCGTGGTCCTGTTCTGCTTGAGGCACACATCCGCCCAGTTCCGGTGGATTTTATTGTAAAGCTCCTGCGACTGGATGGAGGCCAGATTGTTCTGGAGTTTGGCCAGGTCTTCCGCGTTCAGCGCGTCCCACTCTTCAACCAGCTTTCCATACTGCGCTTCCGAGAGAGCCCACTGCTCCCTGCCGGCGCTTATCTCCGCCTGAAGGTTCAGGATGACAGGCTGAAGGGCCTGGACAAACGCAGTATTTTCACGGGCCACCTTCATGGCCTGGTCCAGATATTTCATAGCCTGGTCATAATCCCGCGCCTTCAGGAAAGCCGCGGCAACGTTCACATCCTCATAAGCGCGTTTCACCAGGGCCTCCGCCTGGCCGTATTTCTCAAGCTGGGAACGCAGGGCGGCAATGTCCTGGCTCAGGCTGGAGCCGCTGAGAATGCGCGGCGCATCCACGCCCAGCGTCATGGCAGCACCTTCCGCACGGGAAAGCAGGCGGCCGGCCTCCTTTAAATCCCCCATCTGCATCCTGACCTTCGCCAGGGCCAGCATGGTTTCCGGCGTGCAGTCCATCTCCGTTTCCGCGGCCCGGAAGCAGATCAAGGCGGCTTCCAGCTGGTCTGCCATGGCTTTCAGCTCCGCCTGGGAATACTTACGGCGCGCATTAAGCGGCATATTCAGCTCATTCAGGATGATGCGTCCCATATCCGGGCTGGCGGTAAGCCGGAATTTGGTGAGCAGTTCCCGGGCGATGGCGCTCCCCGTGGTACCGGGCTGTCCCGTGGCCTTGTCCGGCAGGGTATCCTGCAGCAGAAGTATCTTCACCATGCTCTTTACATCCTCCGGATTCTTCAGCCTGCTCCTCATCACGGGAGAAACGGCCTGCTGGCACAAGGAGGAAAAACGCTCAAATTTGGCTTGGTCATACGCGTAATGGGCCAGTGGTTCCAGGCACGCCAGACGGATGGAAACCTGGTCCTCCGGCGTATTCTTCAGGATCACCTCATAAAGCTTTTCCGCCGTGGCGTCATGCTTGCGGGCGGCAAATTCCCGTGCCCAGTTCAGGCTCACGCCCAAAAGGCGTCCCCTGTCCTCAGCCGTCATGGAGGCGGAATCAGCCAGCTTCTTTTCCAGCAGGGACGCCAGCATGGGTTCAGACTCCTTCAGCATGCCGCGCCTGTCCATTTCCACCGCCAGCAGCCACGTAAAGGAATCCCTCGCTTCCGGGGAGTTCATCCATTCCACCTGCTTGTCCACGGAGGCGGCCAGCTGCGCCAGCTCCGCATCAGAGCCGTTCCAGGAGGCCAGCATGCCCTGCAGGTGCCCCATGGCCTGGGTCTGGCTGTGCACCTCATGAATGGTCGGCTTGAACCAACCTTCAATCGTGGGCCAGTACTGGATGTATCCGAACCAGAGCCCCCCCAGCACCACCAGAAAGAGAACGGGCTTCCAGTAAGACTTTTTTTTGCGTGAGGGACGGTAGGGTTTGTTGGAAAAATGGCGCTCGGAACTCATGCAGGCATTGAGCCAAAAAGACGGCACAAATCAAGCAAAATAAACACCTCCCAACGTCTTACGGGGACTAGTGAAAGCTTAACGCCGGGAAGATCTGGAGCTTCCGGACGGCCTCCGTCCCGGAGACTCCATGCGCACGCGGGGAAAGCCGGATTCCTTCCAGCAGGCATCCCCTTTCTCTTTCATGCCCAACTCATCATAGCAACGGCCCAGCTGCTTGTAATTTTCCGACCGCTGTTCCCCTTCCAGCATGGGGAGCACCGCTTCAAAGGCTTCCACGGCTTCTTTCCACTGCTCCCCGTCGCACAGGGCATATGCCTTGCATAAATAGGACTGGACCAGCAGGCTCTTGCGCTCCGGCCCTTCTCCGCATTTCAACAGGGAATCCACCGCTCCGGCATAGGCGTGCAGGGCGCTTTCCCGGTCCCCGGACATATCGCTGGCAAGGCCCAGTGAATAATAAACGCGGCCCAGGGACAGGGCGTCAGAGGAAAAATGGGATTCCCGGAGCTCAATGGCCTTTTTCAGGTTTTCCCTGGCCTTGTCCCCCTCTCCGGCATCCAGCCACGCCTTGCCCAGCCCTTCCCGGGACTGGGCGGAAATGACGGGGGAAGATGCGCTGTTGCTGATGGCTTTCTGGAAATCGGAACGGGCCTCCGGAGCGGCCTTGCGCATGATGTTGACCCACCCCCTCTGGTCATACAGCCCGGCCCAGAATGCATGGTCCGCCGGCAGCACGCCGCGGGCAGCGCCTTCCGCCTGGTAAAGATAAGCCAGTGCTTCCTCATAATTCCCCTGTTCCGTGGAAATGCGCGCCAGACCACGCAGGGCGTTGAGGCAGTCATTCAGCAGGTAGGAGGCGTTTTCCGAACCGGAAAGTCCCTTTAAAAACAATTCCCGCGCCTCCTCCTTCCTGCCGGCTTCCAGCATGGCCTCTCCCATGCTGATGCTCGCCAGGGCCAGGTCGCCGGTCGTCTTGTCCGGCTGGGGGCACAGGGCCAGGGCTTTCTTGAAATATGCGCGCGATTCCGGAATGCGCCCCGTGGTGCGGGCCAGCCTGCCCTGGGCGGCCAGAAGCCTGGACCTGACCGGAAGAGCGTCCGGCCCCAGATGGGCGGCGGCATCCACGGCGCGCTGCAGCAGGGTGTTCGCCTCATCATTCCTGTTAAGCATCTGGTCAATGGAACTCATGGTCTGGAGGGCCTTCACCAGTTCCGCGGCCATTCCCTCCTTTTCATACCCCTCCACAGCCGTTTTCAAATAATCATAGGCCGGAGAATACCGGTGCACTGACAGAAGGGCCTGCGCCACGGCATCCGCACGGGGCGCCCATGTCCGGTAGCGCCCCGCGGCGTATCCGGTGTCAATCAATTCCCTGGCCGTAGGCAGCGCGCGGTCCACGCCGTCCCGGCCGATCAGTTCACGGGTGAGGCCCCAGGCCGTCTCCGTGCGCAATTCCGGATCCCTGATCCACGCCAGACGTTCATCCCGGTTGTCCAGAATGCCCGCCAGGCTTTCACGGGAAGCAAACACGTCCGCCATGAAGCGGGATAAATTCTGCATGGCCTTTTCATCACTCTTCTGCACCACCACCAGCGGGGTGGTCAGCATTCCTTCATCATGGCCGATGCGGTACGCCATGTGGTACGTCAGGAACTCCAGCAGCATCACGAGCACGCACAAACAGAGGGCAATCAGCCACTTGGTGCGCGGAGACAGGGGTTTCAAAGGAGAAGAGGCCTGCATAACAAGTGCATAACGTTACCGGGAGCGCTCTGAATTTCAAGCTTTTTGCATGGAAGGAACTCCCGCGCCCTTCATGAAGGCAGCAGGAAAACCGCCGTCAACCGTTTCCCTGTCAGCCATCGGGAACAAGCGGGGCAGCCGCTCCCCGGGCCCCTCTTCCGGGAAACGCCGCGGCAATTCCCGTCAGCCATTCCTGCGCTTCCGTTCGGACGCCTGGTACAACTGCCAGGCATTCCATAAATTATGCCACAGCACGTAAAACGTGGGGCCCAGCGCGGCAATGGGGCTGGCATACGTCAGCGCCAGATAGATGGACAGCGTGGTGTTCTTCTGCCCCAGGGCCTGGCTGCCCTCCGCGGCGCGCGTACGGCCCCCCAGCAAATGCCCCAGCCCGAAGTTGATCCCGCAGATCAGCAGGGAAACCGCGCCGATCTGCTCCAGCACGCGTTCCGAAATGCCGTCACGGGAAGAAATATCATAAGAGGCGTTCGCCGCGATCAGCACCAGAATCACCACCCAGATGCCGAAGGTAACATCCTTCAGCTTCCGCGGCCATGCAATGGCCCGCGGATAAAAACGCCGCGCCGCCAGCGCCAGCGCCAGCGGAAGAAGCATCACCAGGGAAATATTCCCTGCCACGTTCAGATAAATCTCAAAGCCCCCCTGCCCCACAACCGCCGGCAGGATGAAGGGCAGCAGGGCGCAGATGATGCCATTGGCCAGCAGGAGGGCGGTCAGCATAAACTCCACGCTGCCGCCCAGCAGCCCCATCACTACCGGAGCCGCCGTGGCCGTGGGCATGATGCCTACGAAGAAGGCTGCCTCCGCCAGATAACCGTTCCCGAAGATGAGGCGGCATACGCCCCAGGCCGCCAGGGCCACGAGCAG
Organism: Akkermansia muciniphila; assembly: GCF_002884975.1. Classification (NCBI taxonomy): domain Bacteria; kingdom Pseudomonadati; phylum Verrucomicrobiota; class Verrucomicrobiia; order Verrucomicrobiales; family Akkermansiaceae; genus Akkermansia; species Akkermansia muciniphila. The sequence continues at coordinate 786,436 of NZ_PJKB01000001.1, forward strand.
GTTGGCCCCCACCAGAAGCCAGTGTGTCCGCTCCGGCTTCATCCGCTTGAAGCGGATGCCCAGAAACGTCACAAACAGCATCACGATCAGCATCCACTTGAACGTCCAGCTATAGACGTGCAGGCCGGGCATCAGGTATCCCGCAATAAAGGCCGCCACAATGGCAAACGTGCGGATGAGGGATTTGAACATGGGGTACGGGCGGCAGTAAAACGGTTATGAAGGCTTCCCGCACAAATGGATCAGCCCGTCCACCTGCCGGACAATCAGCTCAAACAAATCCTGCACGCTGCCCTTGGGAACCCGGTTGTTCTCCATCAGCTCCATAATCATCCGCAAACGGGTCAGCAGGCCGATCATGATGCTTTCAATGGCCAGCACCGTCCAGAAAACCTGGTACGTGGAAGCGTCCGGAAACATGGTGCGGATGCAGTCATGCAGACGGCGGCGGATGGGGGAATACACCTCCTTGATATACTCCACCGCTATCTCCGGAGTCTGCACATGGCAGATGCCCAGCAGGCGCAGGTAATGGGGAAAATTGCCCAGGTCTTCCAGCTTCACATGCAGGAGGCCGTGGAAGGAAGGGTAAACGTAGGCATGGGCCAGCGCCTGCACCGTGCCTTTCTCCATGGCCTCATTCATCATGGAAATCCGGAAATCCCGCGCCTGCGGCGCATACTTCATCATGACCGCCTTCCAGAGGCCCTCCTTGCCGCCAAAATAATAATTGGCGGAGGCGATGTTGACGGACGCCTGCTGGGAAATCATGCGCATGGAAGTGCCCGTATAGCCGTGCTCGGCAAACAGGCATTCCGCCGCGTCCAGCAATCGTTCCTTGGTTCCTTGCTGTTGTTTCATGGGGGAGTAGTTGGGGGGAGTTTGAATTACCGGTCAACGCGCGCGGCGCGGACCTGGAGGGAGTGGTTGTGGGCATCCAGCCCCTCCACCCTGGCGAACTCCGCCACATACGGGGCGGACTTGAGCACGGAATCCCGGTTCATCCGCACCACGCTGGTGCGCCGCTGGAACTGGTCCGCCCGCAGGCCGGAAAAGGACTTGCCGGCCCCTCCCGTGGGCAGCGTATGGCTGGGCCCTGCCAGGAAATCCCCGCAGGCTACCGTGGAGAGAGCGCCGGCGTAAATGGCACCCGCCGTGCGGATGCCGTCCAGCACGGCGTCTTCATCCCGCGTGACGAGCACCAGGTGCTCCGGGGCAAAGGCGTTCACCAGGTCCACCCCCTCCTGGATGGAAGAAACCAGGAAACCGTAAGCGTGCTTGTCCAGCACTTCCCGTATAATGGAGCCGCGGCTCAGCAGGGCGGCCTGGCGCTCCACCTCCGCCTCCACCTGTTCCAGCAGCGTTTCCGACGTGGTGACAAACACCACCACGCTGTCCGGGCCGTGTTCCCCCTGCGCCAGAAGGTCGGCGGCCAGAAATTCCGCGTCAGCGGTTTCATCCGCCAGCACCATTACTTCACTGGGGCCGGGCAGCAGGTCAATGGCGACGGCCCCCACCAGCTGGCGCTTGGCCTCCACCACAAAACGGTTGCCGGGGCCGAAAATCTTTTCCACCGGCTTCACGCTATCCGTCCCCAGGGCAAGGGCGGCAACCGCCTGGGCTCCGCCTATTTTAATAATCTCCGTAGCGCCGGAAGCCTTCAATGCATATAAAAGAGCGGGATTCACCCGCCCGTCCGGACCGCAGGGCGTGGCGGCCACAATCTCCCGCACGCCGGCGGCCTGGGCAAAACCGCCCGTCATGATGGACGTGGACACCAGGGGAGCCTTCCCGCCGGGAATATAAATGCCCACGCGGTCATACGGAAGGAAGCGTTCCGCCACCTCCACCCCCTGGGCGTTCACGCCGGACCAGTCCTGCCTGCGGCTGCGGTCTGAAAAATAATGGATGTTGGCCAGGGAGGCGGCAATGGCCTCTTTCACGGAATCCTCCACCGCGGCTTCCGCCTCCGCCAGCTCTTCTTCCGTCACGAACAGGGAGGAAGAGTCCAGATGCACCTTGTCAAACCTGGCGGCGTAATCAAAAAGGGCCTCGTCCCCGCGCGCGGAAACGTCCTGGATAATAGCGTTCACGGTATCCCTTACGGAATCCTCCGGGAGAGCGCGGCGGTTCATCCGGCTCTTCATCTCGTCAAAACAGGTGTCGGAAGGACGGTAAATTTTCATAAAAGATATAATACGGAAAAATGAGAAGGAAGTTTCACAATCTTTAAGCACGCAGTCAAGCCTTCTGTCCTCTTTGATTTCCAAAGGCACTCCATGAATCTCCCGGACAAAAAATCAAAAGACCAAACCATTCTCCCTTGACCGGCACAAAAAACAGGCATAGCCTTTCTTTCGCAAACATTTGGCCGAACGGCCCACTGTCATGAACATTCACGAATATCAAGCAAAACAACTCTTTGAGCGCTTTGGCGTGGCTACCCCCAAGGGCATTGCCGCCGCTACCGCCCAGGAAGCAGCACAAATAGCCCGGAACATGGGCCTCTCCCAATACGTAGTTAAGGCACAGGTACACGCTGGCGGCCGTGGCAAAGGCACCTTCAAAAACGGCTTCAAGGGCGGCGTGCACGTCGTTGACACCGTGGAGGAAGTGGAAGATGTGGCCGGCAAGATGCTCAACCAGGTTCTGGTCACCAAGCAAACCGGGGAAACCGGCAAGCTGGTCAGCAAGATCATGGTGGCGGAAGCCGTGGACCTGAAAAAGGAATGCTACTTCGCCATTCTCCAGGACCGCGCCCGTGAATGCCCCGTCATCGTAGCCAGTACGGAAGGCGGCATGGACATTGAAGAAGTGGCCGCCACCCGTCCAGAAGCCATCATCCGCGAACACATTGACCCGGCCCTGGGCATCCTCCCCTTCCAGGCGCTCAAGATCGCCGTGGCCCTGGGCCTGACCGGCCCCCTGCTCCGCCAGGCCACCAAGCTCATCACCAACGTATACAAGCTTTTCACCACGCTGGACTGCTCCCTGGTGGAAATCAACCCCCTCGTGGTCACCACGGACGACCGCGTGTGCGCCCTGGACGCCAAATTCAACTTTGACGACAATGCCCTGTACCGCCACCCGGAAATCATGGAAATGCGGGATGAAACGGAAGAAGACCCCCGTGAAGTGGAAGCCGGCAAATATGACCTGAACTACATCGGCCTGGACGGCAACATCGGTTGCATGGTAAACGGCGCCGGGCTGGCCATGGCCACGATGGACATCATCAAGTACTACGGCGGCGAACCCGCCAACTTCCTGGACGTGGGCGGCTCCGCCACGGAGGAAATGGTAACCAACGCGTTCCGCATCCTCACCAGCGACAAGAATGTAAAGGCACTTCTGGTCAACATCTTCGGCGGCATCATGCGCTGCGACGTCATCGCCCAGGGCATTGTAGCCGCGGCGAAAAACATCGACATGAAAATCCCGCTCGTCGTCCGCCTGGAAGGCACCAACGTGGAAATCGGCAAGAAAATCCTCGCAGACAGCGGCATTGCCATCATCCCTGCCGACAACCTGGACGAAGCCGCTCAGAAGGCGGTTGCAGCAGTCAAATAACCCTCACCATTTATTACGACAATGACATCTCTCATTGACAAAAACACCCGTCTGGTCGTGCAAGGCATCACCGGCAGCGCCGGGGCATTCCACGCCAAAAACTGCATGGACTTCGGCACCAACGTGGTCGCCGGCGTGACCCCCGGCAAGGGCGGCCAGCTCTTTGAAGGCAAGGTCCCCGTCTTCGACACCGTGGCGGAAGCCAAAAAAGCCACGGACTGCAATGCCTCCATGATCTTTGTGCCGCCGCCCTTCGCCGCGGACGCCATCATGGAAGCCGCAGACGCGGGCGTGAAGCTCATCGTCTGCATCACGGAAGGCATCCCGGTGCAGGACATGCAGAAGGTGAAAGCCTTCCTGAAGGACAAGGACGTGACCCTCATCGGTCCGAACTGCCCCGGCATCGTCAACCCCGCCGCCAACTGCAAGATCGGCATCATGCCGGCCTACATCTTCAAGCCCGGCAGAATCGGCATCGTCTCCCGTTCCGGCACGCTCACCTATGAAGCCGTCTGGCAGGTTACCAACATGGGCCTTGGCCAGAGCATGTGCATCGGCATCGGCGGCGACCCCGTCCACGGCATGACCCAGCAGCAGGCCGTTCAATTCTTCACGGAAGACCCCAACACGGACGCCTTCATCATGATCGGTGAAATCGGCGGTTCCGAAGAGGAAGAAGCCGCTGAATGGATCAAGAACAACTGCAAAAAGCCCGTCGCCGCGTTCATCGCAGGCGCCACAGCTCCCAAGGGACGCCGCATGGGCCACGCAGGCGCCATCGTGGCCGGAGGCAAAGGCACCGCCGCCGCCAAGCAGGAAGCCCTGAAGGAAGCCGGCATCGTGGTCGCCAAGACGCCCGCCCAGATGGGCGCCGCCCTGGCGGAAGCCATGAAAAACAAAGGCATGTAAGCCCCCTTCTTCATCAATTCGCTTTCAGGCGCCTTCCCTCACCGGAAGGCGCTTTTTTTCATGGAACCATGGAGTTAATTCCATAACGCAGATTTGCTCCAACTACAACTGGGTCATTCTCACTACTTAGGCCTAATCCTAAAAAATCACAGATAATCATAAAACATCAATTCAAAACCTCCCTTCCCATGCGGAATTTGCTGGCTTCACCACTCAAAAATGCACAACCGAAGAAACAAAAGAGCCCGCAGCATTGAAGTGCAGGCTCTCAAAAAATGAAAGATTTTGGCGGAGCGGGAGGGATTCGAACCCTCGGTACCGGTTTTGCCAGTACGTTCCTTTAGCAAAGGAGTGCTTTCAGCCTCTCAGCCACCGCTCCGTCTTGGGTAATGTGTGGAAAAGAAATTACACACTTCCCAAAATGAAGTCAATACATAAATAGTACAGGCAGGAATTACTCCGGGCAGGTATATTGGCAGGCCGGTTACTTTTACTCACTGGATTTTAATTCAATCCTCCCCTGGAATTTCCGTCCGGCTTCAAGCAACGGCCAGACCAGAGGAAAACAAGGGCCATCATTCCCCCACAAGGCAGTATAGACACGAAGCAGGCGGTTCAGAAAACCTTTTTAAACTTCGCAATGTTCAGCAATCACCTCCAGAAAATCATCCAGATACTTCGCGGCCTTCTGCTCCCCGATACCGTGGACATTCATGGCGCCCCGGCGGGTGGTGGGTTTCAGACGCGCCAACCCTTCCAGGGTGGAATTGTGGAATACGGCATAAGCCGGAATCCCCGCTTCACGGGCCAGTTCATTCCTCAGCTCCTTCAATTTCAAAAACAAGTCTTCATCAAACTCGCCCAGGGCCGTCAAATCCCCCGTGGAGCGCACCCTGGTCTGTTCTGAAGGGGCAGAAGCTTTTCCTCTGCGGGCAAAAGGCCAAATCATGGAAGCATCCTTCCGCCCCATCATCACTTCATTACCTTTCGGGCTCAGAGTAACCAGGGGGCGGTCCGCTTCTCCGCTCATTCTGGTCAGGCCTGCCATCTGCATGGCGCGGAACAACTGGCGGATGTCGTCCTCGCTCCACCGGGAAAGGATGCCATACGTACTCAGCCGGGCTAGGGAAGTTTTTAAAATCTCCTGATTCTTCGCCCCCTTGAGCATCTGGATGATCTTCGTCTTCCCCCATCTTCCCTGCCAGGAGCCGTCCCCCATGCGCACGGACGCGCGGGCAATTCCGCTTAAGGCCTGGCGCACTACCTTGTTTTCCTCCTCACCCAGGGACTGGCCTTCCTCCACACCCAGCGTCATGCACTGGTCACACCGGCCGCAGGGGGCGCTGTCCTCCTCCCCGAAGTAATTCAATATCCACTGCTGGCGGCAGCCGGTGGAATAAGCGAATTCCGTCACCGCCTTCAATTTTTCCCGGTCCCTCACTTCCTTTTCCCGCAGGGCCTGTTCATCCAAAGGAATCTTCAAGCCGCTTACGGAGGGGTCCGTCACTCTGGTAAGCTTTACGCGCTGTCCCGGAACATCATGGCGGCTGATCACCCCATTGCGCATGAGAACGGACAGGGCCGCCCCCACCTGCATGGCATTCCGGCATTTAAGGCGTTCCGCCATCTCCTCCAGGGACCACGCTACATCATGGGAATCCGCACTGCAATGCTTCCGCAGCAGTTCATACAACTCCACAATCAGCGGAACGCCGGGGTTCACCCCTTCAATAAAAAACTCCTGGGTCCGCAAATCCGCGTGGTTGAACAAAAGCTCGCAATAGGCATCAGCTCCGTCGCGCCCCGCACGGCCTGCTTCCTGATAATAAGCCTCCACGCTGCCGGGAATCTCAAAATGGGCCACAAACCTGACGTCCGCACGGTCTATGCCCATGCCAAACGCATTCGTGGCAATGACAATGTCCGCATGGCGGTTCATGAACGCGTTCTGGGCTTCTTCCCGCTGGGCATCCGTCATGCCCGCGTGGTAGGCCGTCACGTTCAGGCCAAGATCGGAAAGGGCCTCATGCACCTGCTCCACTTTCTTGCGGGTGGAACAGTAAATAATCCCTGTTTTATGGAGCTTTACCAGCTCATACAGCCTCTTGTACTTATCCTTGTGCGTATCGCACGCCGTAATGCGGAAATGCAGGTTCTCCCGCGCAAACCCGCGTACGATCGTCACCGGATCATCCAGCCTCAAATGCACCAGAATATCCTCCCGCACACGGGGAGTGGCCGTGGCGGTCAGGGCCGCCACCTGGGGTTGTCCCATCGCTTCAATAGCCCGGCCCAGTTTCAGGTAATCCGGGCGGAAATCATGGCCCCACTGGCTCAGGCAATGCGCCTCATCAACGGCCACCATATTGATGTCCACCTCCGCCAGAGCGCGCATGAATCCCTCATGGCCGAAACGCTCCGGAGCCACGTACACCAGCTTGAACACTCCCTCCTTCATGCCGGCAAGGCGTTCCTTCTGTTCCGGGAAGCTCAGGGAGCTGTTAATCATGGTAGCGGGAATCCCCCTGGCGGCAAGGGCGTCCACCTGGTCCTTCATCAGGGCGATCAAAGGGCTGACCACCAGGCAAACTCCGTCCCGGCAAAGGGCCGGAAGCTGGTAACACAGGGACTTGCCCCCGCCGGTGGGCATCACCACCAGTACATTGCGGCCCTCCATGATGGAGGAAACCACGCGGTCCTGCCCTTCCCTCAAGCCGGAAAAGCCGAAGTGCTCCTTCAATGCCTCCATCGGCGATCTGATCACCTTGAATCCACTCATTTTCTCCGTCCAGTGTGCCACAGGCCATTCCGGGACGCAACGCCTTTCCCTTTTTCCGGCTCCCGGAGTTAACGGACTGTGCCTGAAAGAGTCCTTTCCCGTGAAAAGGAAAAATGAGATTTTTTTCTCAAATCATCTTACAAACATCTTGACTTTCCCGAAGAAAAACCTATATTTCTTTCACCGCTTACGCGGTACACGACGCAAGTCAAAGCGCCCGTAGCTCAATTGGATAGAGCGTCTGACTACGGATCAGAAGGTTTGGGGTTCGAATCCCTACGGGCGTGCCACTTGCATCATCATCGGTAAATAAAATCACTCCTGCCTGAACATCATGGCGGGATTTTTTGTCTCTACCGGTAAATACATATGGGGGCGCCATGGTTTCGACTGGAAGTCTGAGGTGCTGGCTGCATGTGAAGGTTAATCGGCTGGCCTTCTAAAAAGCCGATTAAAAAAATAAATGCAGAGTCTAACGACCTTGCTCTGGCTGCCTAATTAGTTCAGCCGCGTCAGAACCTCAACGCCTGCTAGAGGGGACGACGAATATTCAGCAGGCTGGTGCAATGCGGGGTTGCCGCGCAGCGCACGAGACTTCCACAGGCAACTAGCGAGCTTGCCAAGTTGGCGCATGACGAAGCGGCCGCGAAAGCAGCAATATGCGTCTGAACATGGAGATGCCGGCATCAACGGCCTTCAGGACACGGGTTCGACTCCCGTCGCCTCCACCATCTCAAAACAACCGCAAGCGTTTGAAATAGAACGCTTGCGGTTTTTGTTTTCTTGAAAGTGCGGTACATTGATACTGATTTTATCAGTACTGCACGCGGATGTATTGAGGAAATGAGAAGCTCTTCCCTCCGTTAACCGAAGAGAGGAGGAAGCAGATACGCACCAAGTCTCAAGCGTTTATTTGATCTTTCCCGTGACTTTCACGGAAGAAATCCAGTGAGTGATATTAAAGCAAATCCAGTTCAGCTATAGCCGCTTTACGTGCTCCCTCGGCACCTTTTTTAGCACTGAATTTGACGAATCTAGCTTCAACGGGAACAAAATTGACCTCCTGTTCCACCGGGTTGTTGACGATATTGCCGAAACGGCCGGAAGCCACCGGCTTTCCCCATGTTTTGCCGTCCCTGCTGAGACGGATATCATACATTTCAATATGGCCCGGGCCTCCCTCCATCACAGGCGTATATATCAACCCGGCAATTTTCTGCACTTTTCCCGTATCAATAATAATGTCGCATCCCTGGGGAGGCAGGCCAATTTCCACATAAGTATCCGTTTTTCCGTCTTTCAGCCGCTCCAACTGGGCTGCGGGAAGGTTTTCCCCGGCAACGGTTATTTTCCATTCCTTCCTGTCCAGTTTCCGGACGGCTTCCAGGTTGTCCTCCGTTGAGAAAGGAGCCAGGTAATACAACGAGAAATTGCTGAATGAAATGGATTTTCGGGAATCCAGAAAGCGTATCCTCAATTGATCAGCCTTCACCGCCTTCGGCAACCTGATCATTTTACGGAATCCGATGGTGGTACTTTCAGCCAAGGGTTTCCATTGGCCGTCCAGCCACGCATCCACGGCAAAGCGCTCCACACGCTGGCCGTAGTCACGGACATTTTCCTGAAGCTTGATGACGTTGAATTCTTTCTTTCCGGGCAGCTGGATTTCAACCTCCGCCCGGGTTGTGCCATCGGCAGTGGCCCAGCCTGTAAAAGGGTTGTTGTCAAACAAGAGTCCGGAGTCCGGATTTCCGGACCACCCGGAAAGGGCTTTCGCCCGTGCTCCCTTGGCCAAGTCGTTTTTTTTCATCTTTTCAATCACCCGTCCGAATTGAATCATCCTCCTGGCGTCCGCTTCCGGAATGATTCCTTCCTTATTGGGAGAGAGATTGGGAAGAACATTGGAGTTTTGCCCGACCGTTGAAAAATAACAGTCCACCAGGTAATCAAGGGACTTGATGGATTTGTCGTCGCGCTCATGGTAAAACCAGCCTTTGCGGATGGGAAGGCCTGCCCGTGAAGGGTACCAGACGAGCTGCTTTTTCCCCGCCAGGCTGTCAATGGAACCCAGATTCCTGTCTTTAGCCCGAATCCCCACATTATTTCCGCCAAACAGGCGTGACGAAGCCGTAACCCCCTGGACGCACCATTCCGTTTCCCGCCCGCGCCCCATCTCGTTCCCGCCCCACCGAACATCGGGAGCCGCCCCGGAAAGAAGAACTTCCGGCTGCAATTCCCTGGCCTTTTTAAAGATCCTCTCCCAGTCGAAGGGAGTCTGTTTCCCGTTGACTTTGCTATCCACCCCGGCGCCGTCAAACCATAAAAGATAAACCGGGCCGTAATTGGTCAGCAGCTCTTCCAGTTGCTTGACGTAGAAATCATTGTACTTTTCCGTCCCAAAGCTTTTTTCATGCATGTCCCACGGGGAAAGGTAGATGCAGAATTTCATGCCCAGTTCCCGGCAGGCCGCGGAGACTTCCCTGACCAGGTCTCCCTTTCCTCCCTTGTAAGGAGAACGGGAAATATTGTGATCCGTCCATTTGGTGGGCCACATGCAGAACCCGTCATGATGCTTCGCTACAAAGATCACTCCCGTTACGCCGGCATCCTTAAACGTTTTTACCCAGGAACGAGCGTCCAGCCGGGAAGGATTGAACATTCCAGGCTCCTCCTTTCCGGTTCCCCATTCCACTCCGGTAAACGTGTTCATGCCGAAATGGATGAAGCCCAGCATTTCCCGCTGCTGGTAATCCAGTTGGCGGCCGGAGGGCCTTACCTTGACCGCCATATCCACCAGCTTTTCCCGGGAAGCCTGTTCCGGCACCGTGACGGATACGCCTTCCTTTCCCTTTCCATGCGCAACAGCCGGATAACCCAGCAAGCTACAGAGCAACAGGACGCGAAGTTGAATAAAGGCAGTCATCTTTTTAAAATCAATAAGGGTTTTTCTTTTAGTTGGATTTTGAGAATACTCTGTTAACAATAATATTCTTTCATCTCTTTCCTGTTGCAATTCGCAATAATCAATATTTGCGAGTTATTAACATAACAAATGCGAATCATACAAGCTCTTTCTTCCTATGCACAGGATTCTATTTGATAATTTCTTCGCATGTTTACGAGCAATTCCCAGCCTCAAGCGGATTATGTGGACACCAGGAAACTAGGCCAGTGGCTCAATGAACATTCCATCAGCCGGGCTGAAATCGCCAGGGCTCTTGGTGTCCAAACGACGGTGATTCACAACTGGTTTGCCCGTCAAAAAATCCCCAGGAACGTGCAGGCTTCATTACGCCATTTGATGAATGCCGGATACCCTTCGGAATTGGAATCTCAAATTGCCGTTCGAATGAAAAACTCCATTCTGAATGACGTTGTAAAGCGGGCCGTCAAGAAAGGCTTGTCCGTGGAGGAATGGATATTGAGCGCGGTGGAGGAGAAATTGGAAAAAGAGCATCAATAAAGGCTCATCTGAAAAGATGATGGCTTCTCAAGCATGCAGGTTCCCATTTTCCCGATCAGAAGGCGCAGGAAAAACAGAAGACCGCTAAAGACGGGGTTCATTCATGGAGGCGGAGCGGAGGGTGCCGACGGCAAACTTCTCTTTTTCCTTTCCGTCAATCGGCGGTTTTTTCTGCTTTTGGGCAAAGATCAGGTATTCCCAGCCGGGGTAATGCCGGACCACCCATCGGTGAAGAAAGAATGCTCCTGCAAATATCAGAACCGTCGCAACCATGGCGGAAGTGATTCCCTCAAGAAGGATTTTTGACAGGAGCGGCATCAAGTAGGGCAGGATCAGGCAATGAATGGCATAAATGAAGAAGAAGAGGGGAGCGCATGCCCGCGCGATGTTAAGAAAGAACGTCTTTTCCGTCAGCAGAACGCACAGGGAGCCCAATCCCAGAATCCCTGGAATCCAGCAAGGCAGGGTGTGCAGGGTTTCCGTGGAGATGACGCCGCAATGGTTCATCCACGCTATTGCCGCCCACACGGGAAGGGAAATATAACCTGTTTTTTTCAGGAACAGCTTAATCTCTCCCAGCGTCAGGGAGGAAAGGCAGAACCCCAGCATGAAAAAGGCCAGGGAGTCCGCCCACGGAACGCGGGGAGGGTCGGAAAACAACGCGTTGAGCTCCGGAAACAGCACCACGGAGAAGAGAACGGCAATCGTCGCGGGAATCAGCAGCTTTCTTTTTCCGAGGGCGAATAAAAGCGGAGAGAGCATGCTCAGCGCCATCACGTATTTCAGGAACCACAGGGGGCCGTCATAGGGAAAGGTGGTTCCCACTCCCGTCAGCTTCCAGGGCAGGCTGCTCCAGTCCCACGTGCTTGAATGGCCCAGACTTAAATAAATCCAATGCCTGAAGAACGCTTCCAGAAAAGCCGCCCCGTTCCATGCCAGATAAAATAAAACGTACCTGCATGGGGAATGGCGCCAGTCGAATATTTTCCTGCGTCCCACAAAGTAGGCCGCCGCCATGAACAGAAAGGGCACCCGCTGGAAGAAGAGAGGGAATTCCACACCGTTTCCCGCAGCATGAAAAAGGACGATGAAGAACAGGCCAACCACCCTGCCCAGGTCAAGCCAGCATTCCCTCGGCGGCGTTCCGGGAACATCCTCCGAACGGAAGGCCTGCTCCTTTTCCGGCTTCCTGTCCGGAGAGTATTCTTCAACCATGGACATTTTCATTCCAGCAAAAAAAATCAGAAGGGGCTTTTGCAATACGGCTCCACAGCCCTCATGCCGTCATGAAGACGCACCGCCTCATCCCTGTCCTCCCGGGAAGCGAACAGGTACAGGGCATATCCCCCGAACCCGCCTCCCAGGTATTTCTTCGCCAGTTCTTCCCCCAGTGTTGGAAGGGGAGCCATCCCCTCCTGGAGCTGCACGCTATGGTACAGCGCCACTCCGGCAGCCAGTTCATGAATGCTGCGCTCCATCACTCCGGCACGGGCAATCAGGGAAGACTGGGCGATGCGGGCATAGTCCCTGCACCCGTCAGCCATTCCCGGCGTATCATGGTCATGCCCGGTGTGGAAGACCGCCATTTTCCCGGCCAGAAAGTCACCGGTGCTCTTGATGTCCAGCACGGGGACGGCGCCGGAACGCCAGACGCACAGCCCCGTTTCCGCAATCACGGCCGGATCCTGCCAGCCAACCCCCAGGGCAAGTTCCGACTGGACGGAGTCCCTGCCCTGCAGCATGGCCCAGGCTCCGCTGCCTCCCAGTCCGGACCGGAGTTCATAGGGCCAGTGGTCCAGGGATACAAACGGACTGATGGCACAGTTGACAATGTACGCCCCCTGCCGCGCATGCCTGGGAACGTCCAGCCAGCCCCCCGCAAAGTCCACGCGCAGGGGAACGCTAAGCGGGGCCTTGATTCTGTTCACCAACTGGGTGGTGGAAATCTGTTCGGAACAGGGAGGCGTTTTGGGAAGCACTACATACCGCGCTCCAATTCTTGCGCACAGTTCCCTTTTAAGGTCGCCGTAACAGTCATCTTCCGTAACAGCCAGGATATCAGGCCGTTCTTTCAGGAAAACGTGTTCAAAATCCATTCCAGGCTCCAGATGTTCTCCGCAGACCACCTTGTCCACCATGCACAGGCTTTCCAGAATTACTTTTTTATGGCCGTCCGGAATGGATGGTTTTCTGCGCTTGCTTTTCCAGAGCACCTGCTCTGAAGCGAAGGAGACGATGAGGAAATCCCCCAGCGAACGCGCTTCACGGAAGAACTGGATATGCCCGGCATGAATGATATCGTAAAAACCGGAGACGAATATTTTGGTAGCCATCGTTGAAATGTATTAAGGTGTGGATGTTGCTGTATGGAGAGGGGTAAAGATTAAACCGGAGCGGCGGAAACCGCTGAATGGGAGAACCCCTCCTCCCATTCCAGAGCCATTGTTTCCAATTCCCGGTTCCCTTCCACATAGTCCTCAAAGAGAACCGGATATTGCGGCAGAAGCAGCGGGAGGTCCTCCGGAACGTTAATTTGATGCCGTCTTCCCAGTTTTTTCCTTACCAGGCACTGGAGTTCGCAAAAAGCCATCGGCACCAGGCTGGCGTTGGAGGGCAGGTTCCAGAACCCGGCATCGTCGCTCACAATGACGAATTTCCTGCCTTCTTCCCTGCCCCAGGCCGCCAGCAGGTCCCCCATGTTGCCGGGAAGCCGGCCGAAACATGAGACCAGCGTGCAGGGAAGAGAGGGCGTCTTTCCTCCCATTCCGGAGGCGGCAGCCGGACTGGCCGCCTTTTGCCGTTGTTTTTCACGGATAAAAATCCAGGGCAGAACAGAGATTATTTTCCAGCAGCGTTTCATTTGCTTGCGGGGTTCACTGAAAATGCGGTAGAGAAATTCCAGCCTGCAGTCCACCATCCAGGCAGGGGCCCTTCTGATATTCCGCCCGGAGGCGAAGTTAAAGACGGCTCCCACGGCCACCATAACCCCCCGTTGAAGGTGGGGGCACAGCCTGTTCATGAATATTTCCTGCTTGGGAGCGCCCAGTGAAACCCAGACGATGTCCGGCTGGTATTCATTGATTCGCCCGGCAATAGCCGCGTAGTCAAATTCATCCACAGGGCAGAACGGCAATTCCTGAAAAGGCATGTGCTTCACGCGGGGATCTTCCCGTTCCAGGGTCCGGCGCAGGGCATCCAGCGTCTCGCGGCTGCCTCCCAGGAACATCATTCTGTATTTTTTCATGCCGATGGCGTCGCTGAAAATCTGGGCGCCGCAGTATTGGGGCCTGTCCGCATGCAGCAGCCATTTCAGGTAGACGGGCACCCAGCCGCTGTCGCAAATGGTCAGGAGCGCTCCATTCAGCACATTCCGGTATTCCCGGTTGCGCTGTACCTCGGAAAGCACATGGCCGTCCGCCACGCAGATGTATCCGGCGCCCCCGGAACGGAGCACTTCGTCCATGCGCCGGAAAACGCGTTCACGGTCAAATTCGTATCTGATGTTGAAATAGGTCTCCATACGGTTTTCACTCATGGTCAATGTTGACTGGCCTTCAAAACTTCACGGTAAATGCCGGCCATCCTTTCCGCCTTGCAGTTCCAGTCCAGCTCCCTCTGCCTGGCGAGAAAAGCTCCATCCATCTCCCGCAGGACCTGCCTGTGATGGAAAAAGAAACGGATGCGTTCCGCAAAGTCCCGGGCGGACCTTCCGGGATTTGACAAAGGAATTTTGCACCCGACGGAGTCATCGATAACGGTGCTCATTCCGCATGTGTCAAAACACAGCACAGGCAGCCGGGCCATCAAGGATTCCGCGATCACGGTAGAGGTCGCCTCCATAATGCTGGTAAAGAAAAAGAGATCGCTCTGCCACATCATGGACAGAATTTCCGCATTGGGAACAATTCCATGCCATATGCACATATGAGAAACTCCCAGATTTTCAGCCTGTTTCATAAACCGTCCCCCCTCTTCGGAAGATTTCACGCCACATATATGGAGACGCAATCCCTCACAGTCCTTCAGCAGGGCAAGCGTGGAAACAGCCAGATGAAGCTGTTTCCGGAAATCCGCCTTGCCCACCCACAAAAGGCTGAATTCTTTCTTTTTATCCAGCAGGCGCCCCCCGGAGAGATTGGGCCTGCAGCCGGTTTCATTAATCACCACGGCCTGTTTCCCATAAACTTCTTCCATTCTGTTTTTCACGCCTTCCACCGCGGCAACAAGGACGGAGGACCTGGCGACCGCCCGCCGTACATGGGGCTGCCATCTTGACTGGAAGGAATTAAGGGCATTTTTCACCCGCACGAACAGGCGCTGCCTCCATCCCGCACAGCGTGCATAGGCGGCAGGCACGTTTTCCATGCCTCCCACCGGCCCCCACACATAGGGCACACCCTTGATTTTCCAAAGCAGGCCCGGTTCCCTGAACCCTATCATGTTCAGCTGGTGGATCAGATCAATACGGTTATCCCTCATGATTTGACGCGCCAGGCAGAGAGCCCTCTTTTGCCATTTCCTGTAATGGTAGTAAAAACGCCAGTCCCCCTGGTTCCAGCACATCCGGCGAACCTTTTCCGGCACGGGAAGATAATGGAACACGATGTTGCCGGCCTGGGGAAGGCGGGCGAGCTCCCGTTCTATGTTCTCCCTCCATTCCCCTTCCGTAATCACATGCACCTTGCAGTGCATGGCCAGGTGGATGACCCAGTTCCACCCCATGCCGGGTTCGCTGCCCCAGTCCGGGTTGACGGCATAAGCGTTAATCAGGATTTGCATCATGGTCTGTCTATTTGATGGAATCAAGGTAGTTCCGGTGCCTTTCCTCCTCCTCCGGGGCGGCAAAGCGGCGGCGGATGACCCGGGCCGGATTGCCGCCCACCACGGTCATGGGCGGCACGTCTCCGGTCACGACGGCGCCTGCCGCTACAATGGCCCCGTCTCCCACGCAAACGCCGCCCAGAATGACGGCTCCATGGCCAATCCACACGTCGCTGCCGATGACCGTCATGCCGTCCTCCCAGTTCCGGGGAGAATCCCATATGGCGCAACCGGGCCTGTTAAAGGAATGGTCCCTTTTTCCGATGAATGAAACGCGGGCGGCGCACAACACGCTGTTTCCAAAGCGTATATCGCAGGAAACATGGCAGTGCGGCCCCAATTGCACCCTGTTCCCGAAAATGATCCGTTTGTGCGGGGAATTCAGATGCACATGCCTTCCTATCCTGGTCATTCCCTCCACGGTGACCCAGCGTTGAAGCAGGCGGAACCGTATGAAACTGCGCACTCCGTTAGCCAGGGAACGCAGGAACAGGATTGGCCGGGACCTGCCCGGGGCGGCATTGGCGGAAGCATTCATCATACAATATGTTCCATGAGATGGTTGACGTATTCCCGGAATCCCGCAGGCATCAGGCATTCTTTCAGGCGCGGAGGGGACGGACTGCCGCCGCGGTCCAGGCAGGTTTTCCGGAGAAGAGAGGCCAGCCCCTTTTCATCTTCCGGATCGAACAATTCCCCGTTCCAGCCCCGGCGGACCAGGCAGGCGGAGCCGCAGCGCCCGGAAACCAGGCAGAAGCACCCGGCGGCCAGCGCATCATTGACAACCGCCCCAAACGGTTCCACCAGGCTGGGCAGGACAAAGACGTCGGCCAGATTGTACCAGGCCGCCAGACGCTCGCCTTCCAGCCAGCCGGTAAAAATGGCGCTGACCTCCAGCCGGACGGCCAAATCCTGCAATTCCGGTCCCAGGCTTCCCGACCCCGCTATTACCAGAACGGCGTCCTCCGGAAGGGCCGCAGCCGCCCTGACCAGGCATTCCAGATTCTTCTCCGGGGCCAGGCGCCCCACATACAGGACCACCCGTTTTCCGTGCAGGCCGTATTCCCGCTGCATGGAATGGCTCATGGAAAGCGCTTCCCGGCATTGTTCCCGGAATGCCCGTTCATCCCTGACAATCGGAAAAAAGACGCCCTTTCCATAATGTTCCCGGTACCAGCGGCATGCCTCCATGTCCGGGAGAATCACATCATCCATCACCGGCATCGCCGCCTTCCGCGCCAGCGCATGCATGCGGGACAATTCATTTCCGCGGATCATGTCCATGCTGTCATCGCAGATGCTGACGATTTTGAATTTCCAGCGGCAGACCGCGCGCAGCAGGCATACCTCCAGAGCCAGAATGGAAAACTCCGGAACGATCACCAGATCGGGCCGTCCCTGCCGCAGAATGCGCGCAAGGCCGGAAGGAACGCGCCGCCCGGCCACGCGGACATGGTGCAGGTATTGGGGGCGGAACGCGCAGCGGGCTTCCATTTCCCGCCTGTTGTAGTGGTGGTCCGGAGAATTTTCATATTCAAAAAACGCCTCCATCTCTCCAATCCGGGCCAGTGCATTGAAAAAATCAATGCGGTAAGGCGCCAGGTATTGATGAAAGACCATCAGTTTCCGTTTGTTGCCGTTCATGGTTCAGTGCCTTTTCCTGTAATATTGCCGCGCTTGCCTGAAGAACCCGGAGGCCGTCTCCCGGACGCCCGCACACCGGAGGGAAAACCGCAAGGGGTGTTGAACTGTGCCGCACAGCTCCAGCAGCTCTTCATTGGAATATTGGAAAAGGCGGCTTAAACAGCATTTGAGGAAGGGGATTCCGTGGCGGCGGGAACGGAAGGGAATGACGTGCACCCCCCGGCCGCCACCCAGAAGCTCCCTTTGCCTGCGGTCAATGGGAGAAAACAGGGAATGGAAATAATAAACGGGGGTCCCCGCATGCAGAAAGGGGGCCAGGCGGTAAAAAGGCGCCCGTTCCGGGTCGTTCCCGTACCGTACCAGCAGGGGATTGATTCTGGCGGCATCTTCCATTTCCGTTTCCGGCGCAAGGTCAAAATGGCCGTTGAAGGAGAAAACGCGTTCCGCATGCAGCAGGGAGCCGAAGAGAACGGCGGCATAGCCTCCCGAGGAACTGCCCACCATCGTTACCCGGCAGCCTTTCGTCTCGTTTTCAAGCCACTTCAGCACCTTTTCCGGAGAGTTCAGGCGGCTGTTGATGCCGCCCAGGTACCATTGCTTGAAAACGTCGCGGATGAAGATGTGCCTGCCGCAGCCCGGAACCCTGGTTCCGAACCATTCAAACGTATTCCGGAGGGTGACCCGTTCATGGAACCGGGCGCGGTTGTTGGGAAAGTACAGGTCGTTGCTGCTGAAATAAACGGCGCACCGCGAATCATCCCCCTCCGGAGTGCGCTCCATGAGGTAATTGTCACGGGTCCTGTACGTCTCCAGCACCTCTTCGTCATCCGTCTGGAAAACCCAGTCTATTTCGTTGCTGTCCATAAGAAGGGGAGAAAAACTCGTACATGCATGCAGATCATGGCCTTGCACGCGGCCAGCAGGCCGTCGTGCCTGCGGACGTAGTGGAAGTAATACCTGGGCTGGGCATTCCCCAGCGGGGAATACAAATTGCGGAGCCTGCCTGCCAGGGGCACCTTCCGGTCCGTCCAGGCAACGGCCTTGTCATGCCGTTCGCAAGTCCCCATGTAAGCGGGGGCCACCCGCAGCTTTATTCCGCGGGCACGCGCCGTACGGGAATAATCGTAATCCCCCAGCGCGTGCAGGTAGAACCCGTCCAGAATGCCGATGCGCTCCACCACCCGCCGCGGCACCCACAGAATGTTCCCGTGGCATAATTCGCACTCCCTCAGGGTTCCATCCGGAATAACGGGCTTCCCGCCCGCCGTGCCTCCATAAGTCCAGTCATCCGTGCCGGGATGGCAGGTGGAGCCGCAGATGACGGCGGCGTGTTCCATCTGGCGGCAGGCTTCCAATAGATGGCCTACGGCAAACGGATGCAGCATGGTATCATCATTCAGCCACAGGTAGAAATCCGCATCCTTCTTCAGGGCGTCCTCCCATGCCGTCCTCATTCCCCGGTTCCAGAACAGGGTTCCGTCCCCCGTGATGACGGAAACGGAGGGGTAAGCCTGCCGCACGGCGTCTCCGGTGCCGTCGGAGGAACCGTCATCCACCAAATGCACGGAGGCGTCCAGCTCCGCTTCCGGCAGTGCGGAGAACAGGGCGGCAAGGGAGCGGAGCGTTTTTTCCCTGCGGTTGTGGCACGTCATCAGGACCGCAAGTTTTTTTCCGGAGGTATCATCAGTTTTCATGGAATGCGTATGGAAGGGAGAGGGTTGGAGGAACGGCGGCGGAAGATGCTTTCCACCCATTCATGAAGCTCGCCGTCCGTCATGGCCCGGAAACGGCTGGAATAGCACATGGCGATCATCATCCACAGGGAGATGTTCATGATATCCAGATTGAAGTTGGTATCCTCCAGCCATCCCCAGAGCCAGCGGAAGGCCACGAACACTCCCAGCAATTTCATCCAGCGGTTGTTGGAGCGGTAAATGGCCAGATAGGAGGCCTGCCAGTAAAATCCCGTGTAAAGGAAGAGCCCAACCACCCCCGTCCAGGCGAAAATATTGAGGAGGACGGGTTCGCACCAGGCGCGGCGCTTCTGGTCATGGTAGGACTGGCGCTCATCCTGGGACATCTGGAAACTGGTTTCATACCCCTGCGCCGGGGTGCGCCCCAGCAAAATGCAGCCGTCCTTCAGGGAGGAAGAGGCCACCTCTTCAAAGACGATGCTGCGGGAATCCGCCAGCAGGTCGTCCTCCACGGAACTTCCCGGCGCTCCGGCGTAGGAGCCGATGTCCAGGACATTGAAGACGCCGCCCAGCCCGAGGGCGAGAAAGAGGGAGGGAATTAAAAACAGGGCGTGCCGCATCATCCTGTAAAAGCAGTCCTTGAGCAAATCCCTGCCGCAATAGACGGCCAGCAGGGACAAAGCCACCAGCGCCTTTAAAATCTGGCTCCTGGCTCCCATGCTGACGCACACCATCAGGCATGCCATGACCAGCACCACCAGCTTCCATTTCCGGGGCAGCAGGGGCAGCCACGGCACCAGCATCAGCAGGGGATTCAGCAGGGAGGCGTAAAAGTCCGGATTGAGGGTGAACATGAACAGGAAAAAAACGGGGATGAACACCTTGAACCAGACGGACATGACCTGCCGCGTCACCTCCGGCAGGCTGAACACGTAAACCAGCACGGGAATGAAAAGCGTGGGGGCATTCGTCACCAGGGCCCGCGCGGACCAGTAGCCGTCCACGGCGAAGACGCCCCGCAGGCAGCAAATGAATACCCACAGGAAATAAATGGAAAAGAGGGGATAAACGGGGGCGTCCTCCCTCCGGAAATACTTCCGCATGATGACGAAGGACACCGCCAGCAGGAGGGCGGAGGAAAGGGAAATGGCCTGTTCCGTACAAATCGGGTGAAGGACGGCGGCGGACGAGTACATGGACAACATGATCATGGCCTTCACCAGGATGATGAAGGGGAGCACGACCCGGA
The DNA here is from genome assembly GCF_002884975.1 of Akkermansia muciniphila. Lineage (NCBI taxonomy): Bacteria > Pseudomonadati > Verrucomicrobiota > Verrucomicrobiia > Verrucomicrobiales > Akkermansiaceae > Akkermansia > Akkermansia muciniphila. The sequence goes on from NZ_PJKB01000001.1 coordinate 806,565, forward strand.
TGCTTGAAGGAAGGCGGGATTTCCCATCAAGGGGCGGGCTTTCATTCGCCTGACATGAAAGGGCCGTATTACGCATGCGCGCTCCTTTCCATCACCGGAGAAGCTTTCCCCTCCTCCGCCCGGCGGATGCGGCGCGCCGGATTTCCGGCCCACACCTCATTGGAAGGGATGGAACGCGTCACCACGGAACGGGCTCCCACGACGGCGTTGTCCCCGATGGAAACGCCTTTCAAAATGAAGGTTCCGGCACCCAGGAAGACGTTGTTCCCAATCCTGACGGGAGCGGACCGGCGCAGAAGCCTGTCCTCCGCTCCCCGCCTGGCTTCCGGGTCCAACGCGTGGAAATCCGTATCCATGATGTGGACTCCGAATCCGGCCTTTACATCGTCTCCGATCGTCACCGACCGCGTGCAGATAATCACGGTATTGCTGATGCCCACCCGGTTGCCGATGCGCAGCACGCCGTCCCTGTCCACGGAAATCAGGCAGCGCTGGGAGGAACGGGAGACGCCGTGGGGGCCGTTCCGCATGGTAAATTCCCTTCCTATGCGGCACGGAACGGAACGGCGGCGGCTTCCCCTGGATATCCTGACGTCCGGAATTCCGAACGAACAGAGGCCGGGGCCGTAAACCGCATTGCCGGCATACAGGAGCCACCTGGCATACCAATTGTGAAGGGGATGCAGGCAGACGGCCCAGCAGCGGAGCACAGCTTTCCTGGCAAGGTAAATCAATTGCTGCATGCGGCCCCCTCCCTTCCCTTTCCTTCATGTTCCTCCGTGCCGTTCCCTGCGTCTCCGGCAATGCTCCCGTAGATGCGTTTCAGTTGTTCCGCATTCGCGGAACGGTCATGGCTCGCCAGGGAGGCCTGCCTTCCGCGGAAGGAAATACGCCTGCACAGATCCATGTCCCCGAACAGGCGGCACACCAGCATGGCCAGCATTTCCGTCTCTTCAAACCGGTACAGGAAACCCGTTTCCCCGTCGGACACGGAATCCATCATCCCCCCGGCATAAGCCGCGATGCAGGGAGTGCCCACCATCTGGGCTTCCCCCAGTGAATTGGACTCATTTTCAATCATGGAGGGGCAAACGAATACATGCGCTTTCCGGAATTGGCTGCACATCTGCTCCGCGTCCAGGCGTCCCAGCCAGCGGAAGCGGTCCCGGACTCCAAGCCGTTCCATCAGGTTTCCCAAATAACGGGCGTAGCCGTTCCTGCGCCACGCAGGGACTGACAGGATGTCCGGTCCGACCACCTTCACCCTGGCGTCAGGATAATGCCGCAGAACCAGGGGAAGAGCCTCCACCACCTTGTGGAATCCTTTCAGGGGGTAGTGGGACTGGCTGAGAAAAATCGTATGCTTTTCGCACGCTCCGGCATCCCATTCATGACGGTAAAAGGGTTCCCTGAGCGTGGGCTGGAGAACATGGTACCGCGCCGCGGGGTTCATGGCCCATGCGTGGGAACGGTCCCAGGCGGTACATCCGATTACATGGCGCACCTTGCCGAACAGCTCCCGTTCGTATTTTCCACGCGCCTTGATCTTCCGCTGCTGGGCAAAAAGCGTGTCGCGGCGCAGCAGATCGCGGAAGGTAACGGATTTCACGAGTTCCCGGGCAGGAATGCCGCCCATATAGAACCCGGCGCAGACGGAAGACAGCCCCTGGATGGAAACGGCCGTGCGTTCCGCCCCGCAGGCCTGCACCCAGGCCAGGGAGTGCGGGTATTCGGAACCGCGGATATGGACCACGTCCGGGCTGAATATATCCCTGATTTCCCGGAAACAGGGTTCCAGTTCCTTCCTGTAAACCCCCATGTCCGCAGGGGCGGGAACCAGGTAATAGGTCATGGCCTCCCCGTCCAGGCGGCGCAGGGTGCGCCCCGGGTAAAACATGACGGCGGCCAGCTTTAAATCCGGGGCGGCTTTCATCAGCTCCTGCGCTCCCGCGTACATCCAGCCTCCCAGAACCGGTTCCGGAAGCCCAAGCATCCGGCACGGTTCGGGAAACAGGATATTGGACAGCCAGAGCACGTTCATCCCTTTTTCCGGAGCGTTCATGTTTTTCACCAGTAGCACCCCCCCTCCACACGGCTGGCGTGGCCTACCGTCTCCTCTCTTCCCGGCCTCGCCCACGCGTCATTGAAAAGCCGGGAATAATCATGTTTGGGAGCGCCGGGATCGGCCCCGTAGGCCGGGTCTTCCCAGCGCCTGCCCCGCAGGCCGAACAGCAGTTGGAGAGCCCCGCCGAGATGCACGGCCTGCCTGCCCCTCCTCTTGGCATGGGCCGCCAGATGAAAGCCGTAAGCCCCGCACCCGATGAGGCAGACGTCGTAATCCCGGCGGTCCATCTCCCCCTCCATCCATGCCAGGGCTTCAAACCAGTCGGCAAAACGGTCCGGCCCCGCTCCCATGCTCTGGACGGCGGCCAGCGTCTCCAGGGAAAAGGAAGGAAGAACCTCCGGGTTTTCAAAAATCCTTTCCCGGTTCCGTTCGTATTGGAGCGTTATGCTTTCTGCGAAAGGATGGACCACCAGCACCTTCCTTCCCTCCAGGGCCCTGCTCCATGGCCGGGAAGACCAGTAAGGCTCCAGATTCAGCAGGCGCACGCGGGGAACATCCCGGATCATGGGCATCACTTCCCGTTCGTACGGAAGCCAGCTTCCCAGGATATCCAGTTCCATCATGTCACGCAGCATCAGCTCGCAGAAACGGGCCAGATACTCCGGCGCGGCCGGGAAAAAGCCGGACCACTCCCTCATCTGCCTCATGATGTTTTTATTCCACCACCACTGGCCCCTCCGGCCCGTGATGTAGTCCAGCGGATTCCTGCCCGCCTTCCCAATTTCCAGATAATTATGCAGGCAGGACATTTCCGTGCAGCCAAACCGCCCCACCATGGCGGGACGGCCGGAGCGGAGAAGGTCCTCAATCATCGCGGAAGCCGCGTCCGCGTCCAGTTCACAGGAAGGGGGGCTCAGTTCCTCCCTGCCGGAACAGCGGTCAAACATGCGGCGCAGCAAATGCAAACCCTGGTGCATCAGTGAAATCATGGCATGGACAAGTTTAATTACCTCCGCAGGCATTCTCCTCCCGAAGGAAGCGGCGCTTCATGGAGCGGAGCTCCAGCCGGCTGCGCCACGTCTTCCAGTTCCTGGCGGCATTCCTGATTCTTGCGGAGCAAGGGGGCTTTTCCTCCGGATCAAAAAAACCCCTCCTGGAAAAATCCATGGAAATGCCGTGCCGTTCAAACAGCTCCGCCACCGGCCCGTACCATTTGCCGTGGATGATGCCCGTGAAAATGTAGGGAATGATCTGGTACCCCTCCCGGGAAAACAGGGAGGGGTCCACCGTCAAAAACTCCATGCGGGAATACTTAGCCCTCCGGCTGCCGAAGCATTCGAACTTCCATGCGGATTCTTCCTTCCTCAACAGGGAAAGCAGCGCCTCCCTGCGCCACAGGGAGCCCTGGCAGCACGCGTACCAGGGATAATCCGGGTCACTGGTGAAAAGGCCTTCATACCGCGAAGGCTCGCGGACCGGAATTCCCTCCGGCGTCAACTGGATGCAGGGAATTTCCGGATGGGCGCGCATCTGCGCCGCGTATCTTTCCACCGCCCCGCCGTCCACCGGCGCCGTCAGGAAGTAATCCTCCTGCATGTAAAGCACCGTATCCGTTTCCATGGCCTCCAGGGCCCATTTCAGGCATTCGCTCCACGTGGCCCTCCTGCGCCCCGGAATGATCCGGCCTGCGCAGCTCCTCAGGGAAACGACGTTTTTTTCCGGACCGGAATAGGTCTTGTACTCCGTATTCAGGTACACGCGGGCGGGGCAATCGGGCCAATAAAGGGACCAGAGCCTGAAAAAAGGCTCCCAGCAGTCTTCAAAGGAATCACAGGTATTGACGAGAATGGAATAGGATTTCATGGAATTATTTGGAAAACTGAATTTTTCTCCAGGCGCTTTTCAGGAAAAAAACAAGGGTGCCGCGCTCCCTGCCGTCCAGAGAAAAAAACCAGAGGAAAAGGAGGAAGACGGCCAGGAGCGAGCAGGTGCGGAACAATACCGGAACGGGAGAAAGCGACGCATCAATCCGGCACAGGAGGATGCCCGCGGCAAACGTAGCCGCGCTGGGAACAAGGCACGGCGCCAGCACCCGGAAAGAAAAATCCCGCAGGCTGAGACCCAGGCGCCGCACGCAAATGGAAAGGGCCAGCAGCCCCCCCGGCAGGGTTACGAAAAGAATGGCGGCCACATACATCATGCAGGGAGACCATCCCATGCGGTAGAATCCCCAGGTAGCGCCCAGGAAAAGAATTCCGGACCCCGTTTTCACCAGCGTGTACAGGCGGATGTTCCCCTCCGCGTAAATGGCGGACCCCAGGCTGAGGAAAAGCTGTTCCAGCAAGGTTCTGGCAAGCTGGAGCCTGCAGAACAGGACCGCCCAGGCGGGGACGGAATGAAGCCAGAGACCCAGGAGCCCCGGAGCCTCCAGAATCAGCGGAATGGCGAAAACCGCCATGAGCAGGTAGGCGAATTTGCAGCCGGACAGGGAGGCACGCAGCATGAGGCCGCGGTTGCCCGCCCCTTCGCTTTTTGAAATGACCGGATTCAGGGCCTTCAGCATGGTCCCGGAAAAAGCCATGGTTTGCCCGTTGATCTGCTGGGCGACGGCCTGCGCCGCATTGAGGGCGACGCCGAAAAAGTGGTTCAGGACGATGCCGACGCCGTATTCCGACAGCATGCTGCTGGCGGAAACCGTGAAATTCCAGCCTGCAAAGCTTCCCATTTCCCGGAAAACGCCGCGTTTCCAGTAACGCCGCGGCGCAATCACGCACTCCGCATAGTTCCTGCGGCAATAAACAAGCATGGCCGTCATGGCAAGGATGGAAATCCCGGCCATCAACACCCCGTACAGAACCAGCTTGTCCGCCAGCACATGAACGACAAGCAGGGCCGCTCCCAGCTTCAGGAAAGATTCCAGAACGCCTATGACGGCGAAATACAGCATATTTTCATGGGCGTTCAGCACGGCTTCATAAGGAACGCCCAGAATGCCGAACACGGTGCTGGCGATCATGGCCCAGTAAACGCACCTGGCGGCAAAAACCCGGTCCTCCGGAATATTGAGAACATGCCCGAACAGGATGGGGGCCGCAGCGTACAGCAGGATTCCGACCATCACGGCAATGGCAAGATGGAGCACCACGCTGATATTAAACACGATTTTCTGTTTCTCCGGGTCCCCTTCCCCCTCCGCATAGCTCATGAAGCGCTGGGTAGCCGCCGCCATGCTGGCGTTGAGAAAAGCCAGCATGGCAATCACGCCCGCCACCATGTTGAAAATGCCGAAGTCGTCCACTCCCAGGGCATTCAGGACCAAGCGCGTCGCGTACAGGGAAATGAACATGGTGACGCCCATTTTCATATACAGGAATCCTGTGTTCCTTATCACTCTGGAGACGGTGTTCATGAAACGGTGGAAGAAAAAGACTGAAGGGCGAATGCTGGAAAAAGGGGCGGTTCAACGGCTCTATCCGTCTGCTTCGGAATACTCGCTGTAATAATGAAAACGGGAATTTTTGAAATTCTCCGCATTGAGGATAAGGGCGACGGCACGGAATTCGCCCTTGTCCGCCAGCCCCTGGATGGCGGGGACGTACTGCTTCTCGATCATGCCGCACCTGATGACATAAAGAACCAGGTCCGCATGGCGCGCCATGAGGGAAGCGTCCACCACGGCCTCATACGGGCAGCCGTCCAGGATGATGCGGTCATACCGGGCGCGCCAGTACCGGAGCAGCTCTTCAAAACGGTCCTGGGTCAGCAACGCGACGGGGTTGGGGGGAACGGGGCCTGCCGTCACCAGGTCAAACCCCGGGAACTTCCTGCCGGACTGCAGGACGGAATCCGGAGACGCCTGCGGGTTCATCAGCAGGTGCACGAGGCCCCTGCTATTCTTCCCTCCGTAAAAGGCGGAAAGGCTGGCCTTGCGCAAGTCCCCGTCAATGAGGAGGACTTTTTTTCCGGTCTGGGCATACGCGGCGGCCAGGTTCAGGGCCGTAAACGTCTTCCCCTCTCCCGCCCGTGTGGACGTCATGAACAGCACGCGGGAGGCTTCCTCCGGATTGGGCAGCAGCATAAGTTCCGCATTGTTGCGGAGAATGTGAAAGCATTCTTCCATGAGGGAGCGGCCATTCATGACGACCAGGGGCAGCTTCGCCCGCTCTTTTCCGGAAAGCAGGGGCAGCGCTCCTGCCAGCGGCAGGTCCGTCAGTCCGGCGAGGTCCTTCTTGTCCCGCACCTTCGTATTCAGGGCGTTTCCGGCCAGCAGGGCCAACAGGCTCACCAAAGCTCCTCCGGCCATGCCGCCCACCGTCATCAGGAACAATTTGGGCGCTACGGGGGCATTGGAGCCGAACGCAGGTTCCAGAATGCGGGCGCTTGGTTCCGTCGTGGCCAGGGCCAGAGCGTTTTCCTCCCTCTTTTTCAGCAGCATCAGGTAAAGCTCCTCCATGACCTTCTGTTCCCGCAGAAGGGGGACCAGGCCTTCATCCTTGGAGGCCATGTCCGACAAAAGCCGGTTGAGTTCATTCCGCTCCTTTTCCAGTTCACTCATCCTCACTTCCAGCGCGTTGCAGTAATTGGCAATGGAACGGCCAATGGATTCGCGCATCTCCTTCATGTTCTCCGCAAGGGAGGAGACCATGGGATTCTGCCTTCCCGCGCTGGCGAACAATTTTTTATGCTGGAGGAAATTGTCGTTGAAAAGTTCAATCTGCTTGGCAATTCCCGCATCCTGAATGCCTATATTGGCGGGGATCATGTCCTGCTGGCGGCTCCGGTCCGCCAGCAGCCTGGCAAGCACCTTCACCTGAATCAACTCCGTCCTGGTGGAGAAAAGTTCCGTCCCTATTTCCTGCACCCTGTTGAACGTGGCATCCAGCGTCGTATCCATATCCTTGACGATCCGGCTGTTGCGCTTGTAGTCAATCACCTGCTTGTCTACGCCGCCGAGCTGGCCGCCAAGCTTGCCAATGCGTTTGACGATGAACTCCTCCGCCCGCGAGGCGGCCAGCTGCTTCTCCCGCCTGGAATGGTCATTGTAAACTTCAATAAGATAATTCAGGGCGTCTTCCGCCTTTTGCGGATGGGAAAGCCTCAACGTCAGCTCCAGCAGGCTGCTTTCCTTGGAATCCGGCCGCGTTACGCTCAGCCGGCCCAGCATTCCGTCGGTGGCCTCCTTCACGGAAACACGCTCCACAAAAATGGTCCTTCCCACGCTGCCTGAAGAAAAATGAGAAGTAGGGCATACCTTCACCGTGGCGAAGGGAAGCTTCAGCGGAACGCCGAACTTTCCGTGCAGAACGTTTTCCCCGCCCTCCTTCTCCCGGCAGGACAGGGAAAATTCCCGGCCGTTCAGCGGAGTAACCGCCAGGGAACAAGGCTGAAACGCCGCCTCTTCACTGAACTCAACCTTCAGGGGAGTCGTATGGTAAAGATCCACTTTCCGGATATTCCGCTTCTCCCAGTAGGAAACGTTGAGCCCCAGCCCCTTCACGACACGGCCCATCACCTCCGAGGACTTGACCACATAGCTCTCATTCGCCAGGTTGGCCTCCCCCGGCTTGAATCCCAGATCGGAGAGAATGATTTCCGAAACCTGGGCGTTCTTCTGCTTGTCATCCCTCAGCATGATGCGGGCGGTCTTCTGGTACAAATACCCCTGCCGCGCGGAGATGAAATAAGCCAGCCCCCCGCCCAGCAGGGCGCACGCCAGAATCCAGGGCCAATACCTCCTGGCCGTGGAAAAAATGAACCGGAAGGAAAAAATATCGTTGTCCTCAGGCTGTATCACTGAAACGGGCATGGAAGGAAAAATCGGATGAAGCGTCTTACAGGCTGATGGCGATGACGGCAATAAGCAGGGACAGGCCGGAAAGGCCCCAGGCGTAGTACTGGGCGCTCTCGCTCCTCATGTTGATCTTGCGGTCCGACGGAGTGACGTAAATAATATCATTCTGCCTGATGTAGTAATAAGGAGAGGAGAAAATGGACTTGCTGCGCAGGTCCAGCTTGACGATCTTCCGGTCACGCTCCATTTCCCGGATCAGCACGATGTCCCGGTTGCCGTCGATATTCAAATCTCCCGCCCGGCTGATGGCGTCAAAAATGGTGACGCGCTGGCCGTCCACCTGGTAGGAACCGGGATTATTCACCTCCCCCAGAACGGAAAATTTGAAGTTCATGATCTGGACGTTGACGGAGGCGTCCTTGATGTAATCACTGTTGCGGAGCTTCGCGGAAATGTCGTGTGCAAGCTGGGAGCACGTCTTCCGGGCGGCCTTCATCTTCCCGATGACCGGCAGGACAATATATCCCTCGTCGTCCACCAGGTACCCTTTGGGCCGCGAATTGCCGGTGTTGTTGGAGATGGAATTGCCCATTTCCGCCATGATGAAGGGGGTAGTCAGTTCCGGCTGCTTGCTGCTGACGGAAATATAAAGCTGATCGTCTTTTTGAATAGTCGTCTGGTATTTGGTGACTATATCCTGCCGGGTCTCACCCGTAATGTCCTGGATATAGAGAACCTCTTTCGGATTAACGCAGGAGGCCAGAAGCAGGGTACAGACAGCCAGGGAGGCCAGCCGGAAAATTCCGGAGGAAAAAAGAGGGCGATGATGCATAATCATGAGGTGCAAGGGTATGTTATTAAACAGATAAATAGTCAGGACTCCTGCTGCTTGGACGGAAAAAACACAGGCAGGGAAAGATCGTTCCTGACAGGAATGCTGCCCGAGATATTCCTGAAAGCGTCTTCGCACTGCCGGACGTCCTTATGGGTCAGCAACCGGACAACGGTTTGAAAAACAATCCTGACATCCATGAACAGGGACACATTCCGGGCATAAACGATGTCGTAGCACAACCGCCTGTAGAACGGGATTCCGTTCCTTCCGTATACCTGGGCCATGCCGGTCAATCCGGGCCGGACGGAACAGCGCGCCATGCAGCAGCGGCGGGAAAAAACTTCCAGTTGCTCCGGAATCCATGGCCGGGGGCCTACAATGGACATGTCTCCCTTGATAATGTTGACCAACTGGGGCAGTTCATCCAGGGAATAACGGCGTAAAAAAGTTCCCAGCGGAAAAGACCTCAAGTCATCCGGAAGCAGCAGCCCCTCCGAATCACGGGCATCCGTCATGGTCTTGAATTTAAAGACCCGGAACAATTCTCCGCGGTACCCGACACGCATCTGGGAAAAAAACGGGGACTTCCGCGTATGAACCAGGAGTATTATGGATATAACGGCCAGAAGAGGCGATACGATCATCAATGTCCATAAGGAGATAGCAATATCCAATACGCGTTTTCCAAAAAACTTATACATAGCTCTGCCCGAAAACTACCGGATTTCAAATCCGGCATCTTCATGCCCGTATAAAAGCGTTCATCATCAATGATGGTAAATAACTTATATAAATCTGAACTTTCCTTTCACGCTGGCTTACGGAAGCCCTGCCATTTATATATTCAACCACAAGTATCTGATACGCATGAAAAAATATTAATTCATCATTGACGGCGGATTTGAAATCCGCACTTTTCATGAACGCAACAACAACAAAATGGAAAGGCGAAAAACACCGTCCTTCATGCAAAAAGGAAACCGTTTTCCACGCTCACAGGAACAACCAGAATATTCCGGCTTCAATATGTCGCAGTTGAAGGGAACCGCAATGGCAAAACAGGAAAATTAAGGGAAAAGGAACCTGAATTTCCGCGGAGCGGAAAATTCTTTCGGAAAAGGACGGCACTCCGAAGAAATGCACCTGAGACATGCGCCAAAAAGAGAGCGCCTTTACGGACAATGAGTTGCCGTCAACAGGCATCAGGAAGAAGAACCGGCCCCTATGGGGCCATAGGCCGCCGGATGGCATTCCCTGCCGGAGTTGAACCGAGCCTTTGCCGTTGGAGAGACGGCCTTCCTGACCGCTAGAAGAAGGGAACGTTGCAATCGGAATAAAACAGCGTGCTTTTCACAAGCCGCTGGAACTGGCATAGCACTTTCCCGGAAAGAGTCAATGATTTTGCCGTGTATGTTCCCTTTTTTAATCAAATACGGGATTCCAGCAGGGATCTTCCGCTGCCTTAAAACACAGAAGCACCTGTTCCGGAGTGTTCTTTTCCAGAGCCATGGGAGGAAGTTCACCCCGTCCGAACCAGCGGCTTTCAGACGTTTCCAGATTGGGCTGGAAAGAGCCGCCCTTTTCTTCACACAATACAAAGACCTTGCAGACTCCGTACGCATAGGGAGGCGGGTTGTGCCTGTTGCGGTCATGCAGGGCTATCAGCCGTACCGCTTCCACTTCCAGTCCGGCTTCTTCCCGCACTTCCTTGATCGTGTTATCCCGTACGGACTGGTTCACATCCACCCAGCCGCCCGGCATGGACCACAAGCCGGAGCCTTTTTCCTTCACCAGCAAAATTTTACCTTCCCGGAAGATGGCCGCACGGGTATCCATTTTCGGCGTTTGAAATCCGGTTTCACTGCAAAACAATCCCCGGACCGTATCCATATCCAGCCCGGATTTGGCGCTCATGATTTCCGCGGCGATTTCCCTCAACCGCTGGAAACGCTCCAGATCATAGGGGTCTTTCGCATACGTTATCCCCGCCTGGGCCAGAAACTGAAGTTCCACCGCCCATTCCAGCCATTTGGGAGGCAATGCATTATGAACGGTTTCAGCAGCGTCATCCATGTGTTCACTTTACCACAAGGGGCTATTCCGGCGAACCTTATTTTCCAGCCGGCCTTCTTCCGTGACGGATTGTTCACTCAGGCCTTCTGGACTGTTCACCATCCCCATGGCAGATTTCCCACGTAACCCACATGATTGATTCATCCAGTCTTTAATGGACCAAGGTACGGGCATTCCCCAGGTTTGCCGTTCCGCATGAAAAAAGACGCCTCATGACGCGCCAGGCCGCATGAGGCGTTGATCATTTTTCCCCTTTTACTTCCGGCAGCGCCACGGGTTCCCCCAGGAACCGGGGTTCACGCCCCCACAGCCACAAATCCAGCATCATCCACATGCGCGCCGCACGTTCCCTGAACCAGCTTTTAATGCGTGAACGGCGGTTGGGAACATCCGGTGCGCTGACGGCCCACGCTTCCATTCCCTCATGTGCAGCGATCGCCAGGGCGCGTTCATTGTGAAATTCCTGGGAAACGATGACCATGGTTGAAACGCCAAAGACCTCCTTCATCCTCACGACGGAATCCAGCGTCCGCAGCCCCGCAAAGTCACACACAATCCGGTCATCCGGGACGCCGCGCTCCACCAGGGCCTGCTTCATCCAATCCGGTTCATTGTAGGCGTGGGAGCTATTGTCCCCGGAAACGACAAAAACCGCCGCCTTCCCAGCCCTCCAAAGTTCCGCCGCCGTATCCATTCTATTATAGAAATACCCGTTGGGACCTCCCATGAACGCAGGGGAGCACCCCAGCACCAGGGCAGGCGCGCGAACAGGAACATCCGCGGAATGCTCAAAAATTCTGTTCTTGGAAGCGGAAAAAATGTACCACTCCGACGCGGCGGACAACAAAACCATTCCCACAAGAACGCCGCCCGTTATCTTCAACGCCAGCAAGACCCCTCTTTTTCCGCTCCGGCATGAATTAGCCGGCTTCCCAAACCAGCGTATATTGAAAAACTTCATAAGCAGTATTCAGATTTTCCAGCCCAAAATGGCCTACTTTTCCCATTTTCAATTCTTTGTCCGGCAACTATTTTCGCCCAGCGTTCTTTCATTGGTTCCCCGCATCATAAACGGAGCAATGGAACGCAGCCAACTTTATTTCTTCAAACGGGGATTCAGCATTTACTGATGCAGCCATTCAAAAAAACCGATGGAATGCCATGAACAAAAAAGCCCGCTGGCAGCGGGCTTTTATCTACATAGATTTGTAATTTGTATTTAGCTAAGTACCCCCGACCGGACTCGAACCGGTACGTCCTTGCGGACAACAGATTTTAAGTCTGCAGCGTCTACCATTCCGCCACGAGGGCATTTACCGGACGGCACTCTACAGGAATGCCGCGGGGATTCAAGCACGAATCCCCTTCCGGCTTTCAAAGCCTAGCCGCAGACTTCCACAACCATGCTGATTTCCACCGCTACGTTGAGCGGCAGTGCGGACACTCCTACGGCGGTCCTGCTGTGACGGCCGATTTCGCCGAAGGCTTCCACCAGCAGGTCGGACGCGCCGTTCAGAACCCTGGGATGGTCGTAAAAGTCGGGACCGGCATTCACGAAGCCGTTCACGGCCACGATGCGAGAAACTTTTTCCAGGGAACCCACCGCCTGCACAATGACAGCCAGACGGTTCAGAATGGCGGCGCGCGCAGCGGCCTGCCCTTCTTCCACGGTTAAATCCTGCCCCACCTTGCCGAAGTATTTATCCTCACCGTTGACGGAGATGCCGCCGGAGAGGTGAAGCAGGTTTCCCGTGCGCACACACTGCACGTAGGAACCTACGGGCGCGGGCGCATCATAAATGGCATAACCAAGGTCGGAAAGGCGTTGACGTATTTTATCCATAATAGAGAATTTGACAAAGGTTGGATTTGAAGAATGCACCGGGATTATTTGCATTTCCAGATGCATTTCATGACATTTTGAACAATTTTCAGCCTGTTTGCACGTAAAATGATTGCCATCTACCTCATTTAGTTGCTATTGAAACAACCCGTACATGATGACCGACGAAACTCCTTCCACAGACCCCAAGCAGCAAATTCCGGATCTTTCCGGCTTGGCCGATTTCCAATTCGGTCCGGCCTGGGCGAGACCGGGTGCCCGGCAGGAACGTGCCGCGTCTTATCCGGAACGCAGGTCCGGAGACAGGCAGGGAGGCGACCGCCGGCCGCGGCGCGATAACCGCGAAGGCAGGCAGCCCCGGGGGGAACGCCGTTTTGACGGTCAGAGTGGCGAAAGAAGATTCAACCGGGATGACCGCACCCGCGGTTCCTTCCGTCCGCGACGCGACGGGGAACGCCGGGAAGAGGCAGCACGCCCCCCGCTGGCGGAACCCGCAGAAGGGCTGCGCGTGGAGCTGCGCCCCGTGGATTCCGGCCTGGCCGCCCTTCATCAGGAGGTGCAGAAGCATCGCCGCACCATTTCCCTGCTGGACCTGGCCAAGGTGGTCATGGGATCCTATGACCGTTATGACCTGGTATTCATGAAGCAGGAGAACGGACCGGACCTGTACCACTGCAAGCATGGCGACGGAGCCTGCTTCATTTCCCGCCAGGAGGCCGTCAAGCATCTCTGGCAGTCAGCCTGGATGCCCAAGTATTATGAGTCCGTGGAACAGGAAGTGGAAGCGCCCAAGGGCGATTTCAAGGCGGTTGCCAAGTGCTCCCTGAATAATGAACTGGTGGGGCCCGTCAACTGGCACGGCTACCAGTCCGCCCTGATGAACCTGCACCGCACCAAATTTGCCAGCATGCCTTTTGAGGCGTTCCGTTCCAAAATCGTGACGGACAAGAGCGAAGAAGCCGTTCAGGCCTGGCAGGACGCAGTCTCCAAGCGCACCGCCTGGAAACCCGTGCGTGAAGGAGCATCCGAAGTTCTTCTGGAATCCCCCGCCGCCGTAGAACAGGATTTTGAGTCCAACCATTTTGAGGATTGCTATGACGTCACGGACAAGGTGTTCGTCAACGGCGCCGTGAAGAAGAACCATCTTTCCCCCGGCCTGTGGGCGCACCTGATCCAATTGTCCGGCACCACGCGCCGCCATCCCAGCATGCTGATTCCAAACCTCTGCCACGGTCTGGCCCGCCACCACATGCCCATTTTCAAGTGGAAGGGCAACCATTACACCGGTCCGGCGCGTCCCAAGGCCATGGAGGAAGGCACCGTCCTGTCTGATTCCCTGATGTCCATCGCCACCTGGGCGGCCAGCAATCCGGGCAAGGGCGTTGACGCCATGCTGAAGGAACTGGCTCCCGTTCCGGACCCGGAAAAAGCCACGGAAGAGGAAATGGCCCAGGCCACGGAAAAACAGCAGAATCTGGTCCGCGACCTGTTCTGGCTGTCCGAACAGGGTTACATTCTTGTTTTCTCCAATAACACCGTCAGCCGCCCAAAGGCCGTTCCGGCCCAGGCTCCCTCTCCCAAGAAGGCCGTCAAGGACAAGCAGAAGACGGAAGAGAAAACGCAGCCCAAGCCTGCGGAAGCCGGCTCCGCTCCCCTGGAGCAGAAGTCCGATATTCCTTCTTCCGAACACCCGGCAGCCAACGAGGAACCGAGTGAAAAAACTGACACGGTAACGGAACCCACAGAAACTCCCGCCGCTCCCGCGGAGGAAGAGGTTCCTGCGGAAAATGTTCCGGAGGCCGCCGCTGTAAAAGCGTGACGCTTTTTTGAAATTCCCCCGTCATACAGTCCGCAGGATTATCTTGATTCTGCGGACTTTGTTTTGTAGAAGAGAAGGAAATCAACAGGATTTTACATATGATCAGTACAACAATGGCAACCGCTCTTAATGAGCAAATCAAATGGGAAATGTATTCAGCCAACCTTTATCTGGCCATGTCCGCGTACCTGCAGGACGCCGGCCTGACGGGGTTTGCCCACTGGATGCGTGTCCAGTATCAGGAAGAAACCGCCCATGCCTTGAAATTTTATGATTTTCTTCTGGCTCGCGGAGGCCAGTTTACCATGCTGTCCATAGACGCACCCGCAGCGAGCTGGTCCAACATTCTGGAAATGTTTGAAGAAACGCTGACCCACGAGCAGGAAGTTACGCGCCGCATCAATGATCTGGTCCGCCTGTCCAAGGAGGAAAAGGATTTCGCTACGGATATTTTCCTGCACTGGTTTGTCAGTGAACAGGTGGAAGAAGAAGAAACCGTCAAGGACATCATTAGCAAACTGCGCATGATCAAGGGAGAAGGCCAGGGAATGCTTCTTATGGACAAGGAGCTGGGCGCCCGCGTCTTTACCCCTCCCCCCGCCAATTAACGGATACCGTAACCGCTCTGGCGGCCATTCTCCGGCAGGTTTCTTCACGGAAGCCCTTTTCCGGGGAATGGCCGGCAGAGTAGTTCGATTATCAGGAGTGTATGGATATAAGCACAAGGCTGGCAGCATGTAAGAATGTCCAAAGAATAAGCACTCCGTTTAATAATTTTTTTGCCTGTCATGCTGCGCGGCAACCGGAAACTTGTGGCATTGGAGAATAATGGCACTGGCAGAAGGTTTCTGCGAGTGTGAACATTTTATAACAGCATCCCGGACAATGCGCCTGGGCCTGTAACCAGTTTTTCAAATAGAATTTTAAAGATGAATGATTTTGAAACCGCCTTGGTGAGCCCGGAGAAAAACAGCCTCATTCCGGAGGAGGACAACTGGTTTGGCCCACTCGTCGGGACTTGGGATATTGAGTGGGTTGACGGGCACGGCACGGAGCATGAACGCCACGTGAAAGGGGAATGGATTTTTTCATGGATTCTGGAAGGCATGGCCATTCAGGATGTGTTCATCTGCCCTTCCCGGGAGGCCCGGAAGATTAAAACCTGGGCGGATGCCGCCTATGGCACGACGGTCAGGATCTACAATCCCCAACAACGGACATGGGACATTTTTTACGGCGTGGCCGGAGAAGCCACGCGGCTGGAAGCGAGAAAGGAAGGCAGCCGGATTGTCCTGACGGAAATTACCGGGCAAAAGATGAAATGGATTTTTTCCGAACTTACGGAAAATACGTTCCATTGGAGAAACATGGCCACGGAGGACGGGGAGCATTGGTTCCTCCAGGGGGAAGCGTTCGCTACCAGGCGGCCCTAGAACACGCTTGTTCATCGGCATTGGCTGCAATGCCGTCTTTCCCCTTTCTGCACCCGTCCAGGCCCGTTTAAAGGGGTTTCTCCTGTCTTTACGCCTGTCCACGGCAAATGAACCAGCCCGGCGCACCAATGCGCCATGCCTGCCGATGCCGTCAGGCATCCATAAGAATTTCCGGGGGTAGAGCCCTCTTTTCCCTCTTTTCCCTCTTTTCCCTCTTTTCCCTCTTTTCCCTCTTTTCCGGCAATCCGGAACCGACGCCGGAACCTGTCTCCAAAGGCGGCAGCATCCTGTTTTTCCTGACGCACACCTGTATAAAACTTTTCTGAAACAGGCCGTCTTTTCCCATGAGAACCCTTGCATGAGGCCTCTTTCCGGACCGGGCTTGTCATGCTGTGGCGCCTTTTTATGCCAGATTTGCTCCGGCTTCCGGGCAGTCATGGAAAAGATTTCCACTTATCAACAGCTTACACCTATTTTTAACATGTTATTCACATTCTATCTTCAAAATACAACCATTCTATTAACATTCAACATATTGTATTTCAAATACCATCAAAAGGCTTATTATCCGCAAATGTAAAATTTTAATAAAAATTTATATTTTTGACTTGCCCGCGGAAGGCCGTGGCAGTAGGTTGGCTGAACCGCCGCCAAGCCTGCGGACGGCACCGTTACAAACCTACCCCCTGATATTCACAACGACCATGAGCTCCATTTCCGAAGAAGCAAACAAGCTGGCGGATTTCATCCTGTTCACGCAACGTTCCTGCATTCTGAATCTTTCTTCAGAATTGAATGAGGGCAAGGTTTCCTATCCCCAGTTTTTCCTGCTGACTTACCTGGCCAGCGAGGATTTTCTGAGCATGTCCAGCATTGCCCTGAAGATGGGGCATTCCACTGCGGCGGCTACCGGCATGGTGGATAAACTTCAGGAGATGGGCTACCTCAAGCGCATGAGCGCGGCCAAGGACCGCCGTAAAATCATGGTCGCCATCACCCAGGAGGGGCGCGATCTGGTGGACCGCATGCGCCAGAACATCGTCCGGGACCTGGCCGCCCTGATGGCCGGAGCGGATCCCGACGCACGCCAGACGCTTGCCGATACCGGGAAATCCATTAAGAAGCGCCGTCTGGCCTGATTTCCGGTTTTATTGGTTCTGTACCAGGAAAAGGCAGCCGGTTTTGACTGGTTCGGGCGCTCTTTTTCCTATTGGCTCTCCGGCGCTCCATTGTTTTTCAGTGGCCGCAAAGGCTTGCGGCAATCCTTTCAGTATCCGGTTTACGGTTTTTACACGGGCGGAGGTCCTTGTTCCCGGCAGTGCAGCCATCAGAGGTGACGGAGGAAGGACAGTATCCCATGGCTTGAACGAAAACAGCCAGCCGGAAGCGGAGGCCTGGGGGCTACGCGCCTGAATTTCTTCCGCAGTGCAGCAGAGGGGAAATTCTCCTTTTCTTAAAAAGGCTTCCTGCGGAGATTGTTTTTGCCTGAATTGGGGCGGCGTGCTAAATACTGTCAGTCACGAATGCAATAGACCATGGATCTCCATACTTATTTACGCAATTTTCCGGATGCTCAGGGCCGCTTTGGCGAATATGGCGGCGTTTACCTGCCGGATGAGCTTGTTCCCGCTTTTGAAGAAATCACGGAAGCCTACCAGACGATCGCCCATTCCGCCCAGTTTATTAATGAACTGCGCCGCATCCGCAAGCAGTTCCAGGGGCGTCCCACTCCGGTTTACCATTGTGAACGCCTTTCCCGCCATCTGGGGACCTCACAGATTTACCTGAAGCGGGAAGACCTGAACCATACGGGCGCCCACAAACTGAATCACTGCATGGGTGAAGGCCTTCTCGCCAAGTATATGGGCAAGAAGCGCATCATTGCGGAAACGGGCGCCGGGCAGCACGGCGTGGCGCTGGCTACGGCCGCCGCCTTTTTCGGGCTGGAATGCGAGGTTCACATGGGAGCGGTGGATATTGCCAAGCAGGCTCCCAACGTCACGCGCATGAAGATTCTGGGCGCCAAGGTGGTGCCCGTCACGCACGGCCTCCAGAGCCTGAAGGAAGCCGTGGATTCCGCCTTTGATTCCTACCTGAACAGTTATAAGGATTCCATTTACTGCATCGGCTCCGTGGTGGGTCCGCACCCCTTCCCTCAAATGGTGCGTGATTTCCAGATGTGCATCGGCGTGGAGGCCCGGGAACAGTTCCTGGAAATGACGGGGCTTCTGCCGGACGCGGTGTGCGCCTGCGTGGGCGGCGGCAGCAATTCCATGGGCATGTTTACCGCCTTCCTGGGAGACCCGCTGGACATTTACGGCGTGGAACCGCTCGGCAAGGGCCCCAGGCTGGGGGACCATTCCGCTTCCATTTCCTACGGGAGCAAGGGCGTTCTGCATGGGTTCGAGAGCATTATGCTTCAGGATGAGGACGGCAATCCCGGTCCCGTCCATTCCGTAGCCAGCGGGCTGGATTATCCTTCCGTGGGACCGGAACACGCCTACCTGCACGACATCGGCCGCGTGAATTACGTCACCGCTACGGATGAAGAGGCCGTGGACGCCTTTTTCAAGCTCTCCCGTTACGAAGGGATTATTCCCGCTCTGGAAAGTTCCCACGCCATCGCCTACGCCATGAAGTGGGCCCGGGAAAACAGAGGAGGCGCTATCCTGGTCAACTGCTCCGGCCGCGGAGACAAGGATGTGGATTACGTCGTGGAGCATTACGGCTACGGGGAAGACCGCCAATTCCCGGCCTGATTCGTCACCCACCCCATTTTCAGCGGACGGAGGACGCGCCCTCCGTCCGCTCCCTTCCGCAAGGCCCCACTGCCACGCCTTTTCATGAAAGAATTATCCAGCCTGGTTCAACGGAGTTTTCACGCCGTTCCGCGGGAAGAAGATTTCAAGACCCTGGCCCTGGGGGCGTCCGGGCGCACCATTGTCCGCATCCGGCTTGACGGCCGCACCTGCATAGGCATCCGCTGGGGCAATGACCGCGCGGATAACGATTCCTTCATTCCCGCGGCCCGGCACCTGCGTGCCCATGGCGTCAACGTGCCGGAGATTTACGATTATGAACCGCTCGGCCCCGGTTGCGGAGCCGCCCTGGTAGAGGATCTGGGGGATGCCAATCTTCTGGGCTTCCGGGGGGAACCCTGGCCCACCCTGCGCCCGCGCTACGTGCGGGCCATGGAACAGCTTCATCTGCTTCATAACTGCCCGTTCCCGGAGGATTTTTCTCTTCAGCCCGCTTTTGGCGAGGCCCTGTACCGCTGGGAACAGGCCTATTTTGCAGAACATTTGCTGGGCTCCCATCTGGGAATGGAGGCGGCACCCTTTCTGAACCACCCGGCCCTGAAAGAACTGGCGCAGTTCCTGGCCTCCCTTCCCGCGCGGCCCGTCCACCGGGACAGCCAGTCCCAGAACGTGCATATCCATGCCGGGAAGACGTGGCTGATTGATTTCCAAGGCATGCGCGGCGGACGCCCGGAGTATGACCTGGCCTCTCTGGTTTATGACGGCTACGCCCATCTGGCCCCCGCACAGGTGCAGGAGCTGCTCCGGGAGTGGGAAAGGATTACCGGGCACCCCCTGGATGAGCGCATTTTCCGCGCCTGCGCCCTGCAGCGGGTCATGCAGATGCTGGGAGCCTACGCCAACATCGGCCACAACCAGGGGAAAACCTGGTACCTTGCCCAGATTCCCGCCGGGCTGGAACACCTTCGGAGGCTTCTGCCCGGCTCCACGCTTGCAGAACCACTGGCGCCCATGTTAGCATGATTTTTCATTTCGTACCCTGATGACGCTGACCCCCAGATTCCTGCTTATTGTGTCCCTGTTCCAGATATCCCTGGGCCTGGGATGGATTCTGGGGTACGTGTTTCTTCCCCCCACCGTTTTTTGTTATGAATGGGCGGCTGAACGCTCCCTGGCCGGAGAGTACCGGAACGTGCATCCGGAAGGGCTGAATGCGGAAGACAGCATCGTTCTCCAGCCTTACGATTATTTCAACAACGGGCAGACGGCCCAGCTTCCCGTAGTTTCCCTTCACCGGGAATCCTCCCTGAACAGCTTTGCCACGTATCCGCCCAACCCCATGGATTACACGGTCCTGTTCCGCCACCTGTACGAGCAGGGGGCCAAGAATGTTTACGTGACGGCCCCCCTGACGTGGGACGAGGAGCCGGACAGCATTGTGAAAGCCGCCGTGGGGTATGAGCTGGACCGCTTTCCCCACAAGGCCCTGGGGCGGCAGATGAGCGAGTCCTCCCGCCACGCGCCGCTGCCGCCGGACTGGAAGAAGCTGGCTGTTCCCGCCGCCAACATCGTTGGCAAGGCGGACCGCTTCCCGCGTGCGGACAGACTGGTGGGAGAATCTCCCCAACTGGTGACGGCGGCACTCACCCTGGGTACCGTTGTGGAGAATAACGAACTGTTTTCCCCCTCCCCGGAAGACCGGGTGTCCCCCCCCCTTTTCGTACGCTGGGGCGGGGACATCATCCCCACCCTGCCGCTGGTCGCCGCCCTGAATGCACTGGACCTGAAGCCCGGCGACGTGAAAATCATCCCGGGAGAGACCCTTTTCCTGGGCAGCAAGCGCTCCATTCCCCTGGACGAGTACGGCCGCATTCCGCTGGCGGAGCACAGCAGCCCCACCATGCTGGACACGAAGGAGGTGATCGTACCCGTCATGTCCGGACTGCGCCCGCCGGATACCACCGCCGTCAGAAAACTGCTTTCCTCAGCGGATGCGGTCATCGTTTCCGAGCCGTCCGCCCTTTCCGAGACTCCTGACGCACAGGCCCTCCTGGCCGCCCAAACCATCCGCAGCATCATGGGTTCCCTGGCTCCGGCCCCTCCCGTTCTGATTCCGGCGGCTCCGGCCTGGGTGCAGTGGGTCATCGTGCTGGATGTCCTGCTCCTGGCCGTATGGGCCCTGCGTTTCCAGCGCCGGGGCCGCTTCATCATCTGGGGCCTCTGCATTCTGGCGGTTCCGGTTATTGCGTGGTACCTGTTCTCCGTCCATGATACCTGGTTCCCCGTCATGACGCCCGTCACGGGGGTGCTGTGCGTGGCCCTGGCGGGCTTCCTGTTTCCGTGGCTCACTCCTCCCTCCGGGAATGCGGATGACGAGGAGGAGGAAGACGGCGGCTCCACCCCTGCGGACGGCAGCGGAGCGGGCCACGTCCTCCCTCCGGACAACCTGTACCAGGAACCCAACGAGGTGCCTATCCCCCATCATTCCAAAAGATAACGTCCCGACTCATGACACAGCGCAAACACATTCTTTTCATCTGCACCGGCAACACGTGCCGCAGCCCCATGGCGGAAGGCCTTTTCCGGAAACTCTCCGCCGGCCATCCGGAATGGCAGGCCGGTTCCGCAGGAACCTCCGCATGGCACGGGCAGGAGGCCAGCCCGGAAACGCTCCACGTGCTGGAGGCGCACGGCGTCAACCTGTCCTGCCATGAAAGCCGCCCCGTCACGCATGAGCTGATGGAAAAAGCCACAGCCGTTTACGCCATGACGGAGAGCCACCTGGCCGCTCTGCTTGCCAATTTCCCCGAGCATGCGGATAAAATCCGGCTGGTCACCTGCTACACGGACAACCGCAGCATTGCAGACCCGATCGGCTGCGGACAGTCCGCCTACAATAGCGTGGCGCGGCAATTGACAGCCGCCATCCAGGCCATCATTGCCCGGATGGAACAGCAGGCCTGACCATTTTTCCCCGCCTTCCGCCGTGTCCGCCCCTTCCATACGCATTGACCTGTCCCGGCAGGAGCTGGCGCTGGAAGCATCCGGAAAAGTCCTGTTCCGGTGCCCCGTTTCCAGCGGAAAAGCCGGAGCTGGGTTTGAAGAGGGTTCCGGAAAAACACCCACGGGCCGTTTCCGCATCTGCCGGAAAATAGGAGACGGAGAACCGGAGGACACCATTTTTCTTTCACGCCTTCCGGTTGGCCGCTACCCCGGCGCTATTCCGGAGGGGCTGGATGAACATTCGGACCTCATCCTGTCGCGCATCCTGTGGCTGGACGGCCTGGAACCGGAAAACGCCAATACGCGGGAACGCTACATTTACATTCACGGCACCAACCATCCGGAACTCCTGGGAACACCGTGTTCCCACGGGTGCGTCCGCCTTTCCCCCGCAGACATGCTGGTCCTTTTTGACCTGGTGGAAGAGGGAACCGCCGTGTCCATCCAGCTCTAAACCATTCTTTTTTAGAGATAATCTAAAAAAGTTATTGGATAAAAAGGAAAATAATTGAACAAAGGAGCGTTTGGGATGTATAAATCATGAAGGTACCGGAATTTGGCTGCCGGCATCTTGTTCCATTAAAAACCACTCATCCCCAATCAATCATGGACGATCCGGTCTTATTATCCCGTATTCAATTTGCTCTCACCATCATGTTCCACTATATCTTCCCGCCGATGACCATCGGCCTGGGGGTAGTTCTGGTAGCGCTGGAAGGCCTCTGGCTGAAAACAAAGAATGAGCTCTACCACAAGCAGGCCAAGTTCTGGACCAAGATATTCGGCATCATCTTCGCCCTGGGCGTCGCCTCCGGCATCGTGATGGAATTCCAGTTCGGCACCAACTGGGCGGACTATTCCCGCTGCGTGGGCGACATCTTCGGCAGCCCCCTCGCGGCGGAAGGCATTTTCGCCTTCTTCCTGGAATCCGGCTTCCTGGCCATCCTCCTCTTCGGCTGGGACAAGGTGGGACCTAAAATGCACTTCTTCTCCTCCTGCATGGTCGCCCTGGGCGCCCATTTCAGCGCCATCTGGATCATTGTGGCGAACTCCTGGATGCAGACGCCCGCCGGGTACAAGCTGGTGGAGGTGAACGGGAAAATCCAGGCCCACATCACCAGTTTCTATGACGTGGTCTTCAACCCCTCCACCATGGACCGCCTGACGCACGCCCTGGCCGGCTGCTGGCTGGCGGGGGCCACGCTCGTCCTCAGCGTCTCCGCCTGGTACATCCTGAAAAAACGCTTTACAGGAGGGGCTGAAAAAAGCTTCAAGGTGGCTCTGGTCATCGGCCTCATCGGCGTAGTGGGCATGGGCATCACGGGAGACTCCAGCGGCAGGGAAGTCGCCATCCACCAGCCCGCCAAATTCGCCGCCATGGAAGGCGTGATGGAAACGGGCGCTCCCCTGTCCCTCCACCTCGTCGGCTGGATGAACCCGTCCACCCATGAAGTCACGGGCATCTCCATTCCGTACCTGCTGACCTTCCTTACCCATCACGACCTGGATACGCCCATTACGGGCATGAATGACATTCCGCAGGATGAACGCCCCCCCATCCTGCCCGTCTTCTATTCCTTCCACATCATGATCCTGATCGGCTGCGCGCTGGCCGCGCTGTTCCTGGTGGGAATATGGGGTTGGAAACAGGGCTGGCTTTTTCAGAAACGCTGGCTTCTCTGGTGCTTCGTCTTTTCCGTACTGGGTCCCCAAATCGCCAACCAGGTGGGCTGGGCTGTGGCTGAAATGGGCCGCCAGCCGTGGATTGTGTACGGCATCCTGAGGACGGAACATGCCGTTTCCCCCACCCTTACTCCGGCGGAAGCCCTCTCCTCCCTCGGCATGTTCGGCGTGATTTACACCCTGCTTCTGGCCCTCTTCCTCTATCAGATCACCCATAAAATCCGCAAGGGTCCGGACCAGGAAGCGGAAGAAGACGACGGAACCGGGGAAGGCAAGCTCCAGGTTCCCTTCATCAAAGACTAATCCCCCACCCCGTTAAAACCATGTTGGATAATCTCACTCTCACAGACCTGCAAATCATCTGGTTCATCCTCGTCGGCGTGCTCTTTTCCGGATACGCCATCCTGGACGGCTTTGACCTGGGAACAGGAACCCTCCAGCTTTTCATCAAGGGAGATGAAAACAGAAGGCTCACGCTGAATGCCGTCGGCCCCGTGTGGGACGGCAATGAAGTCTGGCTCATCACGGGCGGCGGCGCCCTCTTTGCCGCCTTCCCGTACGTGTACGCCTCCGTTTTCTCCGGGTTCTACCTGGCCTTCATGCTCCTGCTGCTTACCCTGATCTTCCGGGCCGTCTCCATTGAATTCCGGAGCAAGCAGCCCATGAAATGGTGGCGCAGAGGGTGGGACACCACCTTCTCCATCAGCAGCCTCCTGGCCGCCCTCCTCATCGGCGTAGCCATGGGGAACGTGACCAAGGGCATCCCGCTGGACGACCAGGGCAACTTCACCGGAACCTTCCTCAGCCTGCTGAACCCCTATTCCGTTCTGCTGGGACTGACGACGGTAGCCCTGTTCGCCATGCACGGCGGTATTTTCCTGCTGATGAAAACGCAGGGGAATCTTCAGGACCAGATCAAAAAACTGCTCAAGCCCTGGATCATCATCTTCACCATCCTGATTATCCTTCACGGGGCGGCCACCCTGCTGTACGTGCCTCATGTAGCGGCGGCCCTGGAACGCTCCCCCTGGATTTACGGCATCGCGGCCCTGGCGGTCATTTCCATCACGGCCATCTGGATCTTCATCCACAGGAACCGTCCGGGCTGGGCCTTTATCGCCTCCTGCTCCACAATGGGCTGCATGATGGCCCTCTTCGGGGCGGCCATGTTCCCCAACCTGCTCTATTCCATGCCCAATCCGGAAAACTCCCTGACGCTCGTCAACGGCTCCTCCACGCGGGAAAGCCTGGTGGTGATGACGTACATCGCCATCCTGGGCGTGCCGCTCGTGCTGGCCTATTCCGCCGCCATTTACTGGGTCTTCCGCGGGAAGGTCCAGCTTAACGAACACAGCTATTAATGCCCCGCGGGCAGAGAATAGTGACCAGTGAAGAGAGAATAGCCCCATATCAACCCATCCCGCAGCATGAACGCCTCCATCTTTTCCAGACTCGCGCCTGAAGAAATCACGGCGCTCCATGAATCATGGAAGAACGACCCCCTGTCCGTAGATCCCCTCTGGGCAGCCTGGTTTGAGGGGTATGAACTGGGCAGCGGCGGCGCTCCGCAGGAACGCGGGAACACCGGAAACGGCACGGACGCCTCCCCCTACACCGTGCCGCCGGAAAGCGCGGAATGCCGCGGGCGCGTCAACCAGCTTATCCGGGCGTACCGGGTCATGGGGCACCAGTGCTCCCACTTCAATCCCCTGGCCTCCCCGGACAAGGCGTGCACCCCCGTCAACCTGGAGGAAATGGGCTTCCGGGAGGAGGACATGGACCAGCCCGCCAACATCGGCACGTTCATGGACGGCCGGACGTTCACCCTGCGTGAAATCATCAGCCACCTGCAAAAAACCTACTGCGGAGCCATCGGGTTTGAATACCACCACATAGACAATCTGGAAATCCGCTCCTGGATTGAAGAAAAAATCAAGCTCCGGGCGAACGGCGTGGACTACGGCCCGGAGGTCCGGCGGGACGCCTTCTTCCATCTCTGCAAGGCGGAATTGTTTGAGGAATTCCTGGGCAAGCGCTTCATCGGGGAAAAACGCTTCTCCCTGGAAGGAGGGGAAGGCGCCATCGTCCTGCTGGACGCGCTCGTCAAGCGGTGCCCCGCCGCCGGCGTCTCCCACATTGAAA
Source organism: Akkermansia muciniphila (assembly GCF_002884975.1). Lineage (NCBI taxonomy): Bacteria > Pseudomonadati > Verrucomicrobiota > Verrucomicrobiia > Verrucomicrobiales > Akkermansiaceae > Akkermansia > Akkermansia muciniphila. The sequence continues at coordinate 832,011 of NZ_PJKB01000001.1, forward strand.
TGGGCATGGCCCACCGCGGAAGGCTGAACGTGCTTGCCAATATCCTTCACAAGCCGCTGAAAACCATCTTCCATGAATTCACGCCGGACTACCTGCCGGAATCCCCCATCGGCAGGAGCGATGTGAAGTACCACCTGGGCTATGCCACCACGCGCCATGTGGACGGGCAGGAACTCCACGTGCGCCTCTCCTCCAATCCCAGCCACCTGGAAGCCGTCTATCCCGTGGTGGAAGGCCGGGCCAGGGCCATGCAGCACAATCTGGAAGACGCGGAGCGCAAGCATGTGCTGCCGCTGGTCCTGCATGGAGACGCCGCCTTTGCCGGACAGGGGCTCGTGGCGGAAGTGCTGAACCTCTCCCTGCTGAAAGGCTACCGGACGGGGGGCACCGTGCACCTCATCATCAATAACCAGATCGGCTTCACCACCAGCCCGGACGAGGCCCGCTCCTCCCGCTACGCCACGGACGTGGCGCAGATGCTCCAGTCCCCCATCCTCCATATCAACGGAGAAAGCCCGGAGGACCTGGTCTGGGCGGCGGAATTCGCCCTCCAGTTCCGCCAGCAGTTCGGGCGGGACATCATTCTGGACATGTACTGCTACCGCCGCCTGGGGCACAATGAAACGGACCAGGCCGCCTTCACCGCGCCCATGCAGACCAAACGGATTGAGGCGCGCCCCACCGCAGCCGCCCTGTACGGAACGGAACTCAGGGAGCGCGGAGAACTGACGGCCCAGCAGGAGCATGACATCCGGGAACACATCTGGGACGGGATGGAACAGGCCCTGCAGCAGATGAAGGAAAACCCGGCTGATTACATCCTCCCCGCCACCTCGCAGGACGCGGATGAAACACCCATCCCGCGCACCAGCGTGCGCACGGGGATCAGCCCTGAATTGTTCCAAAGCGTCGGAAACATCCTGACGGAACTGCCGGACGGCTTCACCCCGCATCCCACGCTGGAAAAACGCTTCCTCTCACGCCGCCGGGAAGCCTTCCGTGACGGCGGACTGCTGGACTGGGGCATGGCGGAAGCCCTGGCGTGGGGCAGCCTGCTTACGGAAGACCACCACATCCGCCTGTCCGGCCAGGACTGCCAGCGCGGCACCTTCTCCCACAGGCACGCCGTCCTGCATGATTTCAACGACGGCTCCCTGTATACCCCCCTGGAAAAGCTGAACCACGGCACTACTACGTTCCGCATTTACAATTCCTCCCTCTCGGAGGCCTCCGTGCTGGGCTTTGAATACGGCTACGCGCTGGACAGCCCGGACGCGCTGGTCATGTGGGAGGCCCAGTTCGGGGACTTCGCCAACGGGGCGCAGGTCATCGTGGACCAGTTCATTGCAGCCGCGGAGGCCAAATGGCACCAGAAGAACCGCATCGTGCTGCTGCTTCCCCACGGCTATGAAGGGGCGGGCTCTGAACATTCCAGCGCCCGGATGGAACGCTATCTCCAGCTCTGCGCGGACGACAACATGCAGGTCATCAACCCCACCACCCCGGCGCAGTACTTCCACGCCCTGCGCCGCCAGGTGCACCAGAACGTGCACAAGCCGCTGATCGTCTTCACGCCCAAAAGCCTGCTCTCCCGTGCGGAGGCCGTTTCCCCCCACCGGGAATTCCTGGCTCCCTCCCGCTTTCATGAAGTGCTTCCGGACCCGGACGCTCCCGCGCCGGACCAGGTGATGCGCGCCGTCTTCTGCACCGGGAAAGTTTACTATGACCTGGCCGCCTACCGGAAGGAGCGGAACATTTCAGACACAATCATTATCCGCCTGGAACAAATCTACCCGCTGGCCCAGGAACAGCTCACCTACCTGCTGGCTCCCTACCAGAAGGTGCGCGACTTCGTCTGGTGCCAGGAGGAACCCTCCAACATGGGCGCCTGGGGCCACCTGCGGAACAGGCTGGGACGCCTCTTCGCCACCTCCTTCCGCTATGCGGGGCGGCCGCCCATGGCTTGCCCTGCGGAGGGCGCCAAGGCCCTGCACGCCGCCGCGCAAAAACGTCTCATCGCCACCGCCTTCGGGCCGCGGGCGCAATCCTGAACCATCCTTATTCCATGAGCGACATCCTGATCCCCAACTTCGGAGAATCCATCACCACCGCCACTGTGGCCGCGTGGCACAAGAATGCCGGTGACCCGGTAGCCAAAGGCGACACCCTGGTAACTCTGGAAACGGACAAGGTTTCCACAGACCTGGAGGCGGACGAAAACGGCGTGCTGGAAATCATGGTTCCGGAAGGAGCGGAAGCTCCTATCGGGGCTGTCCTGGGCCATATCTCCTCCGCTGCCGGAACCGCCGCCGCACCGGAAAAGGAAGACGCTCCCGCGCCGCCGGAACCGCAGAAAACCGCAACGCCGGAAACACGGGAGGAACCGGCTTCCACAGCCCCCGCCGCCGGGACTGAATCCCCGGAGCAAAAATCGGAAAAGCAAATGTCCGCCCCGGAACAGAATTCCACTGGAGAGAGCGGAAAGCCTGAAAAGGAAGCTCCCCCGCGCTTTATCAGGAAGCCCATGAGCCCCCTGCGCCGCACCATCGCGGCCCGGCTGGTGGAGGCCCAGCACCAGGCGGCCATCCTCACCACTTTCAACGAGTGCGACATGTCTGCCGTGATGGAACTCCGCAAACAATTCAATGCGAACTACCGGGAACAGTATGGGACCAAGCTTGGTTTCATGAGCTTCTTCATCAAGGCGGTGGTCAAGGCCCTGCAGGAGGTGCCCCAGGTCAACGCCAGAATTGACGGCACGGACATTGTGGAAAACCTGTATTACGACATTTCCGTGGCCATCGGAACGGACAAGGGCCTCGTGGTCCCCGTGCTGCGAGACTGCGACCGGAAAACGCTCCCGGAGCTGGAACTGGAACTCGCCGCCCTGGCAGAAAAAGTGCGCGGCGGAAGCCTGTCCATGCAGGACCTGCAAGGGGGCTGCTTCACCATCTCCAACGGGGGAACGTACGGCTCCCTGCTCTCCACTCCCATCCTGAACCCGCCCCAGAGCGGCATTCTGGGCATGCACGCCATCCAGGAACGCCCCGTTGTCCGGGACGGCCAGATCGTCGCCCGGCCCATGATGTACCTGGCCCTTTCCTATGACCACCGCCTGGTGGACGGCAAGCAGGCCGTACAATTCCTCATTGCCGTGAAAAACGCCGTGGAGAATCCGGTATTTGAGCTGTGAGGCGTCGCGGAGGAAAAGTCTAAATACTAAGAGGAAAGGCTGAATGTCTTTCCTCTTTACAGTTTTTCCCGGGAATCAGTTCTTCCGGCATGTTGCTTCAGGAAAACTGGAATGAATCAGGCCACCGTCCCAGGCGGTTGTCTTTCGGCCAAACCATGGAATATTTTTTCTTCCGTCTCTCCTGATCAGAGATTTTCCCGCTCTTGTAAAATCGCAAGAGCGGTTTTCCGCCCCTTTTGAAACCATAGATGAAACACCTAAGGAGCGACGCAAGCCTTGGGGCAACTGAAAAGAAAATGAGAAAAAGAGCCCCGTTCCGGGGCTCTTCCCGTGAAAACCGTTACATGTGGATGGCGATTCCCTCGGAAGCCAGCATGGATTCATGGATGGCCTCCGACAGCGTGGGATGGGCAAAGATGGTGGCGTGGATGTCCTCGTCCGTCAGTTCCGCCTGAATGCCGATACCCAGCGTGGCAATGAGTTCCGTGGCTTCCGGCCCTACGATGTGGGCGCCCAGCAGTTCGCCGTGTTTGGCGCCGTACAGGGTTTTCACGAAGCCGTCCGTTTCTCCGGCGGCCACAGCCTTGCCAATGGCCTGGAAGGGGAATTTGCCCACCTTGTACTCCACGCCCGCTTCCTTGAGGGCGCGTTCCGTTTTACCCACGGAAGCCACCTGCGGGTAGCAGTACGTGCAGCTGGGGAAGAAGCCGACCTGCCTGGGCTGGTAGTCCGGATTAAACATGCCTTCCACGGCCTGCACAGCTTCAAAGGTGGCCGTATGCGCCAGCAGCACGCCGCCGATCACGTCGCCCGCCGCGTAAACGCCGGGAATGGATGTGGCGTAACGGTCATTCACCTTGATGAATCCCTTTTCCGTCAGCTCCAGGCCGGGAGCGGCGGGAACGACCGGCTTCACGCCGATGGCCACCAGGCAGACGTCCGCCGTGATTTCCTCTTCCTGTCCCTTGCTGTTTTTCACGTTGGCCTTGACCTTGCCGTCGCAGGTTTCCGTGACGGATTCCACGGAGGCTCCCGTCATGACCTTGATGCCCTGCTTCTTGAACGCGCGTTCCAGCGTCTGGCAGGAGTCGTCGTCTTCATTGGGAAGCATGCGCGGAAGCGCTTCAATGAGCGTTACCTTGGTGCCGAAGGAGTTGTAAATGTAGGCGAATTCCGTGCCAATGGCGCCGGAACCGATGATGACCATGCTTTCAGGCCGCTTTTCCAGCACCATGGCTTCCTTGGAACCGATGATGGTGGTGCCGTTGAGGGGCAGGCTGGGCACCGTGCGGGTGACGCAGCCGGTGCTGATCAGGATGTTTTTCCCTTCCAGAACGCTCGTCGTTCCGTCGGCGGCCTTCACTTCCACCTTGCCGGGGGCAATGATGGAGGCTTCTCCCGTAACGGAGTCCACCTTGTTTTTCTTAAACAGGAAACCCACGCCGCCGGCCAGGCGGTCGCTGACCTTGCGGGAACGGCCGATCACCTCGCTCCAGTCCACGCTGACGCCTTCCACCGTCATGCCGAATTCCTTGGCCCGGGCCGTCACGGTCAGGTAGGCCTCCGCATTTTTCAGAAGCGCCTTGGTGGGGATGCAACCCCAGTTCAAACAGGTGCCCCCTACCCGGTCGTGTTCCACGCACACCACGGATTTTCCCAGCTGGGCGGCGCGGATGGCGCCCACATAGCCGGCAGGGCCTCCACCAATGACGATGAGATCATATTGCATGAAAATACTATAAAGGCATCCCCCCTTGCGGGTAAAGAAGGAATATGAGCATGCGCCGCCTGAACGGCGCCCCAATGACAAAAGATTAAATAGAGGGGAAATGCCTGTTAAAGACTATTTTCTCTTTTGTATTTAGTCTTCCGTCTTTATTCCTTCCCCTTCACCCACTCCACCAGGTCCCGCATTTCCGCGGCGGTGTCCGCATACAGGCCGTCCGTGTAGGTTCCGTGGTCGTACAGGATGTTCCCTTCCACCATGGTGAACACGCAGTCCTTGCCGGAAGCGGCATAAACGGCATGGGACGCTTCGTTGAAAATCGGGCAGAGGTTCGGTTCATCCAGGTCCAGGGCAATCATGTCCGCGGGAGCTCCCGGAGCCAGCGTTCCCAGCCCCGGCGTCCGGAAGATGCGGGCGCCCTCCGCCGTGGCCATGTCCAGCGCCTGCGTGGCGGGCACCGCGGTGGCGTCCCCGCTGCATCCCTTGGCAAGAATGGCGGCCAGCTTCATCGTTTCAAACATGTCCAGGCTGTTGTTGCTGCACGCTCCGTCCGTTCCCAGGGAGACGGAAATGCCGGCCCGCACCATGTCCCGCACGCGGGCGAAGCCGGAAGCCAGTTTCAAATTGCTGACCGGATTGTGGGCGATTGCCGCTCCGGAAGAGGCTACCAGTTCCAGTTCATCATCCGTCACGTCCACCATGTGGGCCAGCACGGTGCGTTCATTCAGCAGCCCCATGTCCCGGGCATAACCCACCGGGCGCCTGTCCCCGTGCAGGGAGCGGCACTGTTCCACTTCTCCGGCGGATTCCGACAGATGGATATGCAGCATCAGGTCCAGTTCCTCCGCCAGCTTCATGGAACGCCGGAGCACGTCGTCACTGGTGGTGTACACGCTGTGCGGCATCAGGGCCACCTGCACCCTGCCGCGGCCCGCAAAGCGCGCCGCCTGCTCCCGGTACAGGGCTTCCGCCGCATCCCATCCGCCATACGCCGGGGAAGGAAACGCAAAAAGAGCCTCCCCTCCCACACAGCGCATTCCCATGCGCTCCGCCTCCCGGAGCACGTTGATTTCCAGCAAATAGGAGTCCACAAAAGCCGTCGTGCCCGTCCGCATCATTTCATACATGCCCAGCCGCGCCCCCAGGGAGACGATTCTGTCCGTCAGGCGGGCTTCCACAGGGAAAATATGCCCGGTCAGCCATTCCATCAGAGGCAGGTCATCCGCAAAGCCGCGCAAGAAGGTCATCGGAACGTGCGTATGGGCATTGACCAGCCCCGGCATCAGCAGGACATTTCCCAGGTCCCTGCGGGCGGCGGGCTTCCACCGGGCTTCCAGCTCTGCGGCGCTCCCCGTTTCCAGAATTTTCCCGTCCCGGACGGCGACGGCCGCATTTCCGGCGGCGCCGGCCTGCCCCGCGCCCGCCAGCATGCGGGAAGCGGTCACCAGCAAATCACACGCTTGTTGTTCCATGGCACAGAATGTACCCCACCGGGTCCGTTCTGGCAACTTCATCTCCCGGTGCCCGGGGATTTCATGCAAATTTGACATTTCATGTTTGACTTCAAAAGGGAAAACTGCCAAGAATGGATCACAGTTAAATTCACCATTTATCCCCATATGAACAAGACTATACTGTTAGGTTTGGCCCTCGTGGCCTCCGTATCCGCCGCCAATGCCTACCACGCCGACAAATACGACGGCCAATTCGGCATGTCCCTGGAAGGAGCTTACGGCATCGCCACCAAGGATGCCATGCCCAACGTGGCCGGCGGCAATCTGAGCATTTTCAATTACATTGAAACCGGCAGCATTGTTCATCAGATTTCCCTGAACGGCGGCATTCTGGCAGGCTCCCACCATCCCAGCGTGCATGACCTGGGCATCAGCGGCCCCTATACCGCCAGCGTCCGCTCCACCTACGTTCCGATGATGGCCGGTTATACGCTGAACCTCCCCATCGGCGATTACACGATGTTCTATCTGGGCGGCAAGGCGGGCGCCACGTACGGAGACATTAAAACCACCATCCACGGTCTGGAAGACGGAAGCCGTTCCCACACCATCTCCACCACCAAGTTTTCCTGGGCGGCCCAGGCCGGGTTCAAATTCAGCATCTCCAAGAGCGCTGACTTCCTGATCGGCTACGAATATTACCAGATTCAGGGCTACAGTGATCCCGGCTACCACACCATCAAGCTGGGCTTCTCGTGGAACTTCTAACAATTAATCATTGAGTTCATTACTGCCTCCCGGCGGCTCCGTACACCACGGAGCCGCCTTTTTCATGCCGGGGGGCGTTGCCATGCGGTAACCAAGGCATCAGCAAACACGTGTTCTTAAAACCAGCGCATGCCGCGTTCGCGTGAAGATTCCGTTGCTTCCAAAAATGCTCCAAAAGGAAAAAGGCCGCTCCATCCCAAAGAATGGAGCGGCCCCGGAAAGATCAGGATTTCCGGGAATCCTTATTTGGCAGGCTTGAACGGCTTGGGGGACGCGTAGACTTCATAGTCCTTGATGCGGCCGTTTTCCCGGTTCTGGCGCGGCAGGTAGCGGAAGCCGGAGAGCTTCTGCACCTTGCCCAGGTCCAGCACGATCATGTGCGGGTGCGTGGGGTTGTCTCCCTGCCACTTGGTGTGCCAGTAGGTGGTGGGCTGGTTGTCCATCACCAGGCCCGCCTGGGCGGCTTCCCCCGCCGTTTCATGGGAGTCCGCATAGACCACGGACCACTGTTCGCGGGGAAGCAGGTTGCCGGAGGCATCCAGGAAGTTCAGCTCCGCAATGGCGGCGTGCGGACCGTTGTCATGGGCGTTCTTGCTGACGAGGGCGATGTAGCGGGCCTGGACGAGAGCGCGGAATTTGATTTCCTGCTGGTCCGCGCCCTTGGCGAAGGTTCCCTTGTGCACGAGCTGGCTGGCGGCGGGAGCCACGGGCTTGCCCACACGGAAGACGTCCGCCATGGCGGGGTCCCTGTTGACTTCGTAAATGGCTTCCTTCACGCCTTTCACCGTGCCGGAGCCGCCGTCCACGTCCAGCACCACGATTTCATTTTTCCCCGGTTTCAGGTATTCGCCGGGGCAGTAAAGCGCCTGCTGGGAGCCGATGAACCAGAAGCGGCCCAGATTGTGGCCGTTCACCCACACGACGCCCTTTTTCCAGCCGTCCCGCATGTCCAGGTAGGTATCCCTGGGGTTGGAGACGTTGAAATATCCACGGTGGAACACGGGCTGGTCACCGCCCGGCTTCTTGCCGGAGAAGGACAGGAGCTCCACGCCCTTGCACGGGAGGTTGTAGATGAGGAAGTTTTCCAGCTTCTTCCCGTCCAGCGTGATGGGGCCGCGGATTCCCTTGCGTTCCCCCTGGATTTGGCCGCCGAAGTTGATGCGGCCCATGTTTTCCACAAAGATATCCACCGTATGAAGGCCCGCGGGAATGACCACGTCACAGGCGTCCTGCTTGTAGCGGCGGTCCGCCGCTCCCTGCCTTTTGCCGTCCACGTAAACGATAGCGCGGTCCTGCATGTTGTTCATTTTCAGCTCTCCCTTCACCGGGCCGTTCACCTTCGTCCGGTACAGGATGAAGCCCAGGCTCTGCCCCAGGGCTTCCATGTGCACGGGCTCCTTGCGGATGACAGGCTGCGGGAGCCGGTTGAACATGCCGGCTTTCTCCGTAAACGTGATGGGCGGCAGCTCCATCATTTCCGGCTGCGCGGGCGGTTCGGGGAGCTTGTACGTATCACCGTAATAGTCCTGAATGGTCTGGCGGAAGGTACGGTAGCGGTCCGTCAGGGTTCCGTTTTCAGAGATGGGCGCGCCGTAGTCGTAATTGGTCACGTCCGGCGTGTAGGCCCCTTCCCAGTTCGCCCCGTTCATGAAGCCGAAGGAGGTGCCCCCGTGCGCCATGAAGAGGTTGGGGGAGACGTTGTTTTCCAGCATCCACTTCAAGTCGCGGTTGAAGCCTTCCGTACTGCCGCCGTTTTTGGGCTTGCCCCAGTGGTCAAACCAGCCTACCCAGAATTCGCCGTTGATGCGGGGAGTCTTGCCCTTGTGCTTTTCCAGGTTGGCAAAGGCGCCCTTGGCTCCGCCGCCGAAGTTCATGGCGGGAACGATGCCGGGCAGCGTGCCGTTGTTAATCATCCAGTCGTTCGGGCCGTCCGAGGTAAAGGGCACCACGCCCGGAAGCTCCTTTTGGATGACTTCCAGGTGTTTTTTCACGTAGTCCTTGTCGGAGCCGTAGGAGCCGTATTCGTTTTCCACCTGGGCCATGATGATGGGGCCACCCTTGGTGATCTGGAGCGGTTCCAGCATGGAGCAGACTTTCTTGAGATAAGCCATGGCCGGTTCCAGGAAACGGGGGTCCTGGGAACGGACCTTCAGGTCTTCATCCTTCAGCAGCCAGCCGGGGAACCCGCCGAATTCCCATTCCGCGCAAACGTAGGGGCCCGGACGCACGATGACCCACAGGCCGGCCTTCTGCGCCTCCTTGATGAATTCCACAAAGTCCAGGTTGCCGGAAAAGTCCCACTTGCCGGGTTCCGGTTCATGCACGTTCCAGAACAGATAGGTGCAGACGGTGTTCATGCCCATGGCCTTCATGCGCTGGAACCTGTCCTGCCAGTGCTCACGCGGCACGCGCGGGTAGTGCATTTCCCCGGAGATGATTTTGACAGGCTTTCCGTCCATCAGGAAGTTTTCCTGGTTGGTGGCGAAGACATGCTTGGCGCCGTCATTGGATTCCGGCAGGGGCATGGGAGCGGCCATGCAAAGGTGGCCTGCCAGAAACAGGGCGGAAAAAAGTGATATTTTCATGATAATGGAGTCAATAAACGGTTCTAGGGAATAATAAGGGGAATTATGATGAAAAACCGCCTCCCTTCAATTTAAAAAGAAGCCGGAGAACTGGTCTTATTACGGGGCGGCGTCATCCGGTCTTTCAAGGCGTATCACCTGGTGCCTTTCCTCAAACGGAACGCCCCGGCGCCGGGCCTCCTGCGTTTCCTTCTTCATTTTTTCATCCACCCAGTACAGGTGGGATTCCAAGGGGTTGTAAATCCGGGGGGAACAGAACCGCGTGGGGGATTCCGGCCAGCGTATCCAGCGCCAGCAGGCGACGTACGTGTAGGGTTCCCGCCAGCCGGGAATCCAGACGCAGAGTTCATGAATGCGCTTTTGGGCGCGGTGAAGAGCTTTTTTCAGGGCGGCGCCATCCGGGGCATTCCGCTCCGCGTCCAGGGCCGCATCCAGTTCCGTGTCCGCCACGGCAAAGATATTGTTCGTGTTGCCCACGGGGTTGCCGCGGGCATCGTACGCCAGCTCGGAAGCAAAGGTTTCATACAGCCGGGGGAACGGCGTCTGGAGCGGCCACGCCCACAGGGCGGCCTGGTACCGTTTTTCAAATACCTTCCGGGAACAGACATTATAGGTCAGGGGGTCCAGGCGCAGGTCCACCCCGCATTTCAGGGCCTCCTGCCGGAGAATGGAACAAACGTTGGTCATCAGGGTGGAGGAGTCCGCAAAGGTCAGTTCCACCACCAGCCGTTCCCCCCGTTCATTCTTCAGCACGCCGTCTTCCCCCATTTCCCGGTAGCCGGCGCGGGCAAAATATTCCATGGCTTTTTTCTTGCTGTATTCCGGCGCTTTCAGCGGAAGTGTCAGATCGCCGTACCCCTCCATGTAGGAACCCAGCCTTCTCATATTCCCGCGGAACAGGGTATCAATCACCATGCCCATGTTCACGGAATGCGCCAGCCCCCTGCGGACGCCGAGATTTTTCAGAAGCTTGTCCGCACAGTTCAGGTACAGGCCGTACGGGGGGCAGGCATAACCGGCTTCCAGGCTGTATTTGTCTATGTAGCCCCGGTGCACTTCCGGCAGTTCCAGCCTGTTTTCCCACACTTCCGGCTTGCGGACGTTCATCATGTCCAGCTCTCCGCGGCGGAACATTTCAACCGCCTTGTTTTCCAGGTTTACAAATACATGCTCCACCTGGTCCGCATTGCAGGAATAGCGGTAGTATTTCCTGTCCTTCGCCCACCAGTCCTTCACGCGGGCCAGGGTGATGCGCTCGCCTATCCTTATTTTACCGGGAACCACCACGTAGCCCCCCGTATTCGGGGGCGCCTTCCACTGGTAGCGTTCCAGAAACAGGGAGTTGAAATCATGGTAAAAACCGGGATGGGCCGGATGGAAATCCACACAGGCCATGTAAGGCAGCAGCGGCCCGGGGGACGGAAGCGTCAGGGCAATGACGGAATCCCCGTATACCGTAATCTGGTCATACGTGGAGCGGAACAGGGTGGTCCAGAAGGGGTCCCGGGCAAAGCCGGACGTGCGGAGGCAGATATTCAGCAGGAAATCCTGCGCCTTCACGGGGCGGCCGTCCGAGTATGTCGCTTCCGGGTCCAGATGGTAAAAAACGGTTTTTCCGTCCTCGGAGACGGCCCAGCGGTCCGCCAGCCCCGGAATGGGCCGGAAGGTTTCCGGATGCAGGCCCACCAGGGGAAGCCACACGTTGTCAATGGCGGAGTAGTTGAAAAAGTTTTCGCTTCCCGGTCCGAACGCCCGCAGGGTTCCGGGAAACGGCGTATTGATCCACAGCCGGACCAGCCCTCCTTTCACGGCGCGGTGGTCACCCACTTCCGGCTCCTCCATTCCGGTCTGCCATTCCAATCCCGCAGGAACTTCCTTCAGGGGAAGCTGGCGGATATGGTCTTTCAGCTCCAGCCTTCTGCCGATGCGTTCCACGGAACGCTCCTGCTCGGCCAGACGCCGCCCATCCCCATCGCCACGGGAGACGGACAGCAGGCTTTTCTTCCGCTCCCCTCCCGCCAGTTCCCGGAGCAGTTCCCGTTCCACGGACCTGTTCCACCGTTCCACGAAGCCGTCAAATATGGCAGGCATGCCCCTGCCGTCCGTGCGTCCGGAGGCTTCATGCCAAACGTCCGCCTCCCGCTGGGAGAAGTAAAAAACTCCTGCAAGAAAGACGGCGAGGACCAACGCCCCCAGAATGTACAGCCAGCGAAACACAGCTCAGATTACCGCCGCATGTTAACCGATTCCGGAACCACCGGAAAACAAAAAGCCCATCTTCCGCCCGGAGCTGTTCCCTTCGCCTGAAACAGCCCGCAAGACGGAAGATGGGGGTGCAATCAACAATTAGTCCTGAAAAGCAATTAGAATTCGACCGTCACACCGCCGAAGACTCCCAGCCCCCGGGCCTGGCGCGGTCCGAAGTTATAGTCATTCGTGATGATGAAATTCTGGTCAAACAGGTTTTCCACACGCACATGGAGCGCCACATTGTCCGTCACCTGGTACCTGGCGAACAAACGCGCCGTAAAGAAGTTGTCCAGACGGGCATAGTTGTAGTCCGTACGCCCCATGGCGGAGGTTACGCCGAAGCCGACCGTCAGTTTTTCAACCGGAGAAGTATAAACCTCCGCGTTGATGGTGTGGCGGGCGGTATTGGCCATCTGGACGGTTTCATATTTGCCGATGGAGTCGCGCTTGGGCATCGTGAAGGTGTAGTTGGCATAGTAGCCGCTGTTCCACGCATCCTTGAACTGCCCCTTGAACGCTACTTCCACGCCATAGGAAGTGGCGTGGGAGAAGTTGTCGTAAGTCGTGTAGGAGTTGGGCCACGTGCCTACGCTCTTGGTGCCGATTTCATCGTTGATGCGGGTCCAGAACCCCGTTACGGAAGCGTAATGGTTGTCCGCCAGGCGCTGTTCCACGCCCAGGTCTCCGCCCAGGGATTTGGACACGTCCAGGTCTGGATTGCCCACGTAGCCGTAATTGGCGGCGTACTGTTCAAAGTAGGTGGGGGCGCGGAAGCCGGAACCCACGGAACCGAAAATACGGGTGGGGGAATCCTTGCCTGTCACCTTCCAGGAATTGGAATAACGCCACGTGAAGTGATTGTTCCAGACGGAATCATGCTCCAGGCGCAGGGCCACACTGGCGTCAAAGTTGTCCGTGGGCGCCCACATCTGCTCCGCAAAGAAGGCAAGCGTGCTCTGCCATTCATCCTTGGCAACGTAATTGTTTTCGCTCATGTAGTCGGAGCGGTCCCAGGCCATGCCGGCGACCGTCTTCCATTCCTTGTTCCACGTAAGTGCATTGCGCCATTCCGTCTGGAAGCGGCGGTTGCGCATCACGTTGGGCTGGAAATCGAAGCCCGGCGTATGCGTGGAATAGTCCATGTTGTAATGCCCGATCATGAAGCTGGTGGACCACAGCTTGGTAATTTCCGCATCCACGCGCCCCGTCACCAGATTGCTGCGGTTCTTGTCTTCCGTGTTGTACAGGTGGGGGTCCGTCACGGCGGGCCACTGGTCGTAGTCCACATACGGCGTGGGATATTCAAAGTAGGAGTCCAGGCGGCGGTAGGTAAAGCCCACCTTCACCTTGTCATTGACGTCATAGCCCAGGCGCACGGCTTCCTGCCACTGGCGGAAGTCGTTCATGCCTTTCCGGTTGTCATAAATGGCCGGATAAATGGTGGGATCGTTTTCCGTGGATTCAAACCCCACGCCCACAAAGTAGGAAAGCTTCTTGATCTTGCCGGAGGAAGTCGCGTAGCTGTTGAAGGAATGGAAAGAACCGGCTTCCGCAAAAATCCTGGTCACGGGATCGCCTTCCCCTTCCGGGGTGTCCATGGCGACAACGCCGCCAATGGCGCCGGAACCGAAGACGGCGCCCTGGGCGCCCTTCACCACTTCCACATTGCCCACCGTAAACAGATTGGTGATCCCCAGCAGCTTGTTGCCGGACATGTTGACATCACTGATGCGCATGCCGTCAACCATGGTCAGGGTGTAGGTTTCCTTGTTCATCCCGCGGATGACGGTGTTGCTCACGGAACCGCGCTGCCAGGTGCCGCCGCCGTCCAGCGTGAAGACGCCGGGAGTCTGGGAAAGGGCTCCTGTCAGGGTTTCAATGCCCGCTTTCTGGAATTCTTCCGGATTGATGATGGAAACGGAGACCCCGGACCTGTTGTACGGCACGCCCGTAAAGTGGGACGCCATGGTCAATTCCGGCATGACCTGCATGGTTTCCGAACTGGCGGAGGGCTTGGAGTCTTCTTTTTTAGCGGACTCGGCAAGAGAGGACTGGCCTGCGAATGCGGCAAGGCCAACGGCAATAGCGCCCATCTGAAGGGCTTTCTTCGTATAAAGCATGGTTGTGGTGCCTTACGTTCGGTAACTCGCCGAACAGTTGGACAACCCCACAGGCTGGTCTTCTGGCTTGCGAGACAGGCTCGCTTACAGTGGCGGTACCGCTCCGGATTTTCACCGGTATTCCCCAATCTATTTCCTGCCCGGCTACGGGCGTCCCTGAGGTCTGTAACCCTTCCCATGAGGGTTCATGAAACGGATGAAATACCAAAGGGGCCGGTATGACAAGCCAAAAAAATTTTTCTTTGAACATTCCGTCGCTTTGGGGACGATTCTTCTTTTCAGCCGCCGCGCGCCATCCCGTTTTTCCAACCGGAGTCCTCCATTTTTGTCTTGTCACCCCCCGCGCGTACAGGACATGATGCGCCCATGACGCGCCTTTCCCCCTCCTTCCCGCAGCGGGGAAGGATTTCCGTTTTCAGCGGAGTTCCCAACTCCCGGAAAAACTGTTTCCTCAAGGCGTTTCCTTCCTTTTCCCGGCACGCGCGGACGTCCGGAATTCCGGTCTCTACTACTACGGCATGAACAGTTTTTCACACGGAGGGGATTTAAAATCCCTGGCGGCGAACGCCGGACGGCCCGAACGGGAGGTTCTGGATTTCAGCGTCAACCTGAGGCCGGAGGGAATGCCGGAGTTCATTGCTTCCGCGCTGTGGAAGGCCATGGATGCAGCCGTTCCCTATCCCTCCCCGGACATGGCGGAGCTGCGGGAGCTGGCGGCGGTTCATTACGGGCTGCCTTCCGGTTGCTTCACCTTCGGTAACGGAGCCAACGAACTGATTCACGCCCTCCCGCGCGCGCTGGAACTGAAACGGGCCGTCATTCCGGAACCCGCTTTTTCCGAGTACAGGCTGGCCTGCCTGCGCCACGGCACGGACGTTCTTTCCATCCGGACGGAGGAACGGAATTCCTTCATTCCGCCCCCCCTCCTGACGGCGGAACAGGCCGCAGGCGGAAGCGCCGTTTTCCTGGCGAATCCCTGTAATCCGTCCGGCGGCCTGCTGGACGTTCCGGCCCTGCGCCAGGCCGTGCGGGACCGCCCCGGAGTCATCTGGATTATTGACGAATCCTTCATTGACTACGCGGACGGAACGGAATCGCTTCTCCATGACGCGGCCCTTCTGCCCAACCTGGTCGTCCTGCGTTCCCTGACCAAATTTTACGGCATGGCCGGTGTCCGGTGCGGCTTTTCCGTCTGCGCCGCTCCGCTGGCGGAACGGCTGAGGCAGTCCCTGCCCGCGTGGAACGTGAACGCCTTTGCGGCGGCGGCGGCGCAGGCCGTGCTGGAACAGCCGCCTTCATGGGCGGACGGGGAACGCGCCCTGAACCGGGAACGCCGGGAAGACCTGTTCCGCAGGCTTTCCGCCCTGCCGGGCGCCGCAGTACTCCCGTCCGGAGCCAATTTCCTGCTCTTCCGCCTGGCGGGGGCGTCTTACGGCCTGGCCGCACGGCTCCTGAAAAACCACGGCATCGCGCTGCGCGACTGCTCCAATTATCCGGGGCTGGAAAACGGCGGCTGGTTCCGTGCAGGCGTTCGCACGCCGGAGGAACACGCCCTGCTGGCAGAGGCCCTGCGGGCCGAGCTGAAGGGAGACGCCCCCGCCATTCTCCGCAAACTGCCCAAACCGGCCCTGATGATCCAGGGCACCTGCTCCGATGCTGGAAAAAGCGTGCTCACGGCGGCCCTGTGCCGCATTTTCCTTCAGGATGGCCACCGGGTGGCCCCGTTCAAGGCGCAGAACATGGCCCTCAACTCCGGCGTGACCGCGCTGGGGGAGGAGATGGGACGCGCCCAGATGGTGCAGGCCCAGGCCTGCCGCATTGACCCTGATGCCAGGATGAACCCCATCCTGCTCAAGCCCCATTCCAACACCGGCTCCCAGGTGATCGTGATGGGGCGCGCCGTGGGCCACATGGAGGCGCGGGAATATTTTACGGCCAAAAGGCGCTTCTGGCCGGACGTGCGCCGGGCGTACGATTCCCTGGCGGACGAGTATGACGTCCTCTGCCTGGAAGGGGCCGGAAGCCCCGGAGAAATCAACCTGAAATCCGCAGACGTGGTGAACATGAACATGGCCCGCTACGCGCGCGCCAAAGTTCTGCTCACCGGGGACATTGACCGGGGCGGCGTGTACGCCTCCTTCCTGGGGACATGGATGACGTTCGCCCCCTGGGAAAAAGAGCTGCTGGCGGGTTTTGTGGTCAACAAGTTTCGCGGAGATCCGGAGCTGCTGGCTCCGGCGCACAGCTATATGCTGGACCGTACGGGCAAGCCCGTGCTGGGCGTCATCCCGATGATACGGAACATCAATATTCCGGAAGAGGACCGGGCCGCGCTGCCCTTTGAACAGGACGGGCAAGCCAGGCACGCGGACAGCCTGGACGTGGCCGTAGTAATGCCCGCCCACGTCTCCAACTTCACGGACTTCGCCCCGCTGGCGGCGGAGCCGGACGTTCGCCTGCGCCAGGTGCGGACACGGGAGGAATGGGGGAATCCGGACCTGGTCATCCTGCCCGGCACCAAGAGCGTGGCGGCGGACCTGGCCGGCCTGCGCGCCGCCGGGCTGGAAGAGCCCATCCGCCGGCACGCCGAAAAGGGTAAGTGGATGCTGGGCGTCTGCGGCGGCCTGCAAATGCTGGGAACGGACATTCTGGACCCGCTGCACATGGAATCCGCAGAGGAACGGACGCCGGGGCTTGGGCTGCTGGAACTTTCCACCACTTTCGCCTCCGCCAAAACCCTGCTCAACGTGCGCCGGGCAAGCACGCCGCTGGATCCTCCCGCGGCGGGCTATGAAATCCACCATGGTGTCACCCGCCATGAGGGAAGGAGCATCCCCATCATGTTCCGGGAAGACGGCTCCCCCTGCGGCTACGGCAAAGGCCGAATCTGGGCCACGTACCTGCACGGAATTCTGGACGGCGACGAGTTCCGCCGCGCGTTCATCAACATGGTCAGGGTGGATTCCGGGCTGTCCGCCAATCCCGCCCTGCACGTCTCCTATGACCTGGACGGCGCGCTGGACCGCCTGGCGGACGTGGTCCGGGAGCATCTGGACCTCAAGGCCATCTACCGTATTCTTCAACTGAAACGCTGACCCATGCTTCCATGCCCGTTCATCCTGCCTGCGGCCCTTCTGCTGGATATTCTGGCGGGAGACCCGCCCAACAGGTTCCATCCCGTCTGCCTGATCGGCTGGTGCGCGCGCCGCGCGGAAGCTCTGGCGCGGCGGCTGTGGGGCGGGACTTTTACGGCGGGAACGGCGGCGGCTTTAGGAACCTGCGCCGCCGCATGGCTTGCCTGCGCGGTATTCTGCCTTCCCTTTTCCCTCTTCCCCTCCCCGTGGATTCCCTGGATTCCGGCCGTTCTGGTCATTTACATCTGCATGGCCCCGCGCGGCCTGGCGGAGCATGCGCTGCGGGTGGCGAACGCCCTGCGCAGCGGGAAGGACGGCGAGGCGCGGCACGCCGTTTCCATGATCGTGGGGAGGGACACGGAACGGCTGGACCGTCACGGCATGGCCAGGGCGGCTATTGAAAGCGTGGCGGAAAATCTGACGGACGGCGTCTTTTCCACCTTGTTCTGGGCTGCGGCAGGCTGCCTGGCAGGGGGAGCCTCCGGAGCGGCCTTCGCCGCGCTGACGCACCGCGTTTTCAACATCCTGGATGCCATGTGGGGGAAAAAGAACGACCGATACAGACGCTTCGGCACCTTTGCCGCACGCACGGACGATGCGCTCAATTTTATCCCCGCGCGCCTCATCCTGCCGTGCATCTCCCTGGCGGCCCTGTTCGTGAAGGGAACCTCCGCCCGGAGGGCATTCACCACGGGCTGGGCCTTCCGCCGCGCCCATGCCAGCCCAAACTCCGCCTGGAGCGAGGCGGCCTTCGCGGGCGCGCTGGGCCTCCGCATCGGCGGCCCGGTCTCCTACAAGGGGGTCCCTGCGGACTACCCGTGGATAGGGACCGGGCGCACGGAAGCCACCGTCAGTGACCTGGCCCTGGCCATACGCCTCATGTGGATGACCGCCGCCGCGGGCACGCTGATCTTCTCCCTCATCCTTTTCTTCATTCCCCGCTTCTGACCATCATGAACAAACTGCATATCCCCCCGCTGGACGAACAGGCCGCCAAAACCGCCCTGGAGCATCAGAAAATACTGGCCAAGCCTCCCCTCGCCCTGGGGAAACTGGAACCCGTAGCCATCCAGATTGCCGCCATGACCGGCAATCCCGCGCCGCGCCTGAAGGACAAGGCCGTAGTCCTCTTCGCCGCGGACCACCACATTGCCGACCACGGCCTCAGCCTGACGTCCACGGACGTCACCTACATCCAGACCCGCAATTTCCTTCAAGGAGGCGGCACCATCAACGCCTTCACGCGCAACGCGGGAGCCCGCCTCTCCGTGGTGGACGTGGGCGTGAATTACGACTTCGGCGACCTGCCAGGGCTGGTGAAAAAAAAGGTCATGCACGGAGCCAACGATTTCAGCAGGGGCCCGGCCATGACGAGGGAACAGGCGCTGGAATGCCTGCAAGTGGGCATCGACATGGCCCGGGAGGAAAAAGCCAGGGGGCTGGACATCGTGGCCGCCGGGGAAATGGGCATCGGCAATACCACGCCCTCTTCCGCCATCGTGGCCGTGCTCACGGGCACCCCGGTGGAAACCGTGACGGGGCGCGGCTCCGGCGTCAAGGGGGAAGTCATCCGTAAAAAAATAGAGCTCATCGAACAGGGAATCGCCCTGAACAAGCCCGACCCTTCCGACGCCATCGACGTGCTGGCGAAGATAGGAGGACCGGAAATCGGGGCCATGGCCGGGCTGATGCTGGGCGCGGCCTCCCTGCGCGTCCCCATCGTCATTGACGGCTTCATTGCCGGGGCGGCGGCAGCCATCGCCCAAGGCATACGCCCGGAAGCGGCGCAATATTTCATCGGCTCCCACAACTCCGCGGAACCGGGGCACAAGCTCATTATGGACCACATCGGCGTCACCATGTACATGGACCTGGGCCTCTGCTTGGGGGAAGGCACGGGGGCGGCCCTGTTCTTTCCGCTACTGGACGCCGCCACGCGCGTGCTCTCTGAAATGAAAACCCTGCCGGAACTGGACATCACCGTTCCGCGCTAACTCCTCCTTTCCCTGCACCATGGCCGTCATCACCACCATCCGCTCCGCCTTCGGCTTCCTGACCCGGCTGCCCGTAGGCCCGTGGCCGCTGCAAAACGACCTGAACGGCATCTCCGCATGGCTCCCGCTGGTCGGCCTCGTCGTGGGAGGGCTGGCAGGCGGCCTGACCTGGGCGGCCACCCTGCTCTTCCCCCCGCTGGTCTGCGGCGTCATCGGCTGCGCCTGCTGGGTAGCCATCACGGGCGGCCTGCATCTGGACGGAGTGGCGGACTGCGGGGACGGACTGCCCGTGGAAGTGC
The DNA here is from genome assembly GCF_002884975.1 of Akkermansia muciniphila. Classification (NCBI taxonomy): domain Bacteria; kingdom Pseudomonadati; phylum Verrucomicrobiota; class Verrucomicrobiia; order Verrucomicrobiales; family Akkermansiaceae; genus Akkermansia; species Akkermansia muciniphila. The sequence goes on from NZ_PJKB01000001.1 coordinate 851,534, forward strand.
CGAGGGAACGCAGGCTGGAAATCATGAAAGACTCCCGCCTGGGCACCTTCGGCGGCACGGCCCTGTTCTTTAACCTGGCCTTCAAGGGCGCCGCGCTGGCGGCTCTGGCGGCCTGCGGTTCATGGGAGCTGCTGCTCACGGCGTGCGCGCTGGCCGGGCTGCTGGCCCGCAGCCAGATCTTCATCGCCATGCGTTTTCCGGGCGCGCGCCCCAGCGGCATGGGGGAAGCCTTCAAGCAGGGGACGCGCCCCGTCCACGCCCTGATAGCCGCCGCCGTCACCCTGGCTGCCTGCGCGCTGGCAGGGTGGCACGGGCTGTACGCCCTGCTCACGGCCCTGGCCGGTTCCACGGCCCTGCTCCTGTATGCCCGCCGCCGCCTGGGAGGCGTCACTGGGGACGTGTTCGGCTGCACCGTGGAATGCACGGAATGGCTCGTCCTGCTCACCTTCTGCACCTTATGAAAACTCCGCACAAATGCCGCGTTCCGGGCCTCAACATCGGCTGCACCTCCTTCATCATCCCGGACTACTACGTCCCCGCCATCAGGGAATGCGTCCATTACGCGGATGACATCGCCCTGCTCCTGCTGGAAGCCGGAGACCACGGGGAGGGACTCATTACCCCGGCGGAAATCCGGGAGCTGGCCGGAATCGCCGCGGACGCCGGGGTCAAGTGGAACGTCCACCTGCCCACGGACGGCGGCTTCGCCACGGAGGAATCAGGGCGCCGCTACACGGAAAACATCATCCGCGCCATTGACCTGACCCGGGAACTGGAGCCCCACACCTGGGTCATGCACGTGGTTACGGACCACATTCCCGGCCCGGACATGCGCCCCCACCTTACGGAGCGTGAAACGGAACGCATCCTCCGCAGCCTGGAGCAAATCACGCCCCATTTGCCCGCTCCGGAATGCCTGGCCCTGGAAAACCTGGAACGCCACCCGACCGATTACCTGGACAAGCTGGTCTCCGCCACGCCCCATTCCCGCTGCTTTGACATAGGCCATGTCTGGAAGGAAGGCCTACGGCCGGAAGAACTTCTGCCGCTCTGGCTGCCGGACATACGCATGTGCCACCTGCACGGGCTGGAAAAACGGGATCACAAATCCCTGCACCACATGCCCGCCGCCACGCTGGACGCCCTCCTCCACCCCATGTGGGACATCCTTTTCTCCCCCCTCATTACCCTGGAAGTCTTCAGTCTGGACGACTTTCTGAACTCCCACCAGGCCATGCTGGAATCCCATGAACGCTACATCTCCAAACACTGACGCCAATCCCGCACGCATGACGCTCGTCCTGGGCGGCATCAGAAGCGGCAAAAGCCAATACGCCGAACAAATAGCCGCCGGATTCGGGGAAAAAATCCTGTACGTCGCCACGGCGGAGGTGTGGCCCGGGGCCGGTTCCATGGAATACCGCGTGCGCAAGCACCGGGAACGGCGCCCGGCAAGCTGGCTTACGCTGGAATGCCCCCGCCATGTGGCCGCCGCCGTCCGGGAATCCGGCCTGCTGGACCAGGTGGACGGCGTCATTCTGGAATGCGTGACCCTGCTCGCCTCCAATACCCTGTACGCCCAGAAGGACCCTACGGACTACGAGCCGTTCCAGAAAGCGCTGATTGAGGAAATAGAGGCCTTGAAGGAACTCATCCCCCAATCCCCCGTGCCCTGGGTTCTGGTCTCCTCTGAAACCGGCATGGGCATCAGCCAGGCGGACGCGGAAACGCGCCACTACTGCGACGGTCTGGGAATTGCCAACCAGCTCCTTGCCAAAAGCGCGGATGAAGTTTATTTCATGGTGGCGGGGCTTCCCCTGACCGTGAAAAAACGTTAGGACGTCCGGGGACGGTTCCCCTCCCTGTAACCTGCGGCAAAAGGACAAAAGCAAAAAGTATTTGAACTTCAAAGGACTGTGCATTTTCACATAAAGAAATGCGCCGGAGATTGACCGTGCCGTGCCCCTGTGGTATGTTGGCCGGGCCTTCATGATTTACGGGAGGCGCTTCCGGGAAGCCCGTGGTACGGGCAGGAAATAAATGGGGAATCCGGTGTGAATCCGGAGCGGTACCGCCACTGTATATTGCACGGCTTAAAAACCTGCAATGAGCCAGATCGCCAGCCTCGAAGTATTTTATGAACCGCCGGCGAGTATTCCGGCATTCAGACCATACACATGCATTCATCCAATACGCTCCGCTTGAACGGAGCAGACTATGATGGTCCGGCCTCCTTGAAGTCCGGAATGTTCAACACTCCTGGAAAAACACCGTGCCACGCCAGGCACCGGATGCAGGCTGTGGCTATGACCCTGGCCTGCCTCGGCATGCTGGGAACGGTCCATGCCCAGGATACTTCCAAGGAAAACCTGACCGGCGTTTATGACGCCACGGTAGCCAGAACAGCCTCAGACGCGGGCCTGGGAACGGTCTCCGCCACATTTAACGTGACGGGTTCCAGCAATGTGCGCGGAATCTGGGGAAAATCCGGAACCCTCAGCATTGACGCGATTGCCGGGGACGCCGTATTCAATGTCTCCTCCACGAGAAACAACGCCTTTGGCATTGACACCTCCTCCGGAGTCAATCTGGACATCGGCACCCTGGCAGGAACCTTCAACATCTCCGCAGCAAATACGAATGCCACCGGCATCCGGAGCTACGGGAAAATCCTCTCCATCAGAACGATCACGGAAGACGCCCTCATCTCCATCACGGCCAATTTCTCCTCCAACGGCATCTATGCCTATCAGGGACGGCTGGACATCGGCACGATGGCAGGCAAAATCTCCGTGGAGCTGGGCACGGGAAACTATGCCAGAGGCCTGTATGCCTACGGAAACACCATGGACTACCAGGGTCCGCGTTACAAGGACGTCAACATCGGCACCTTCTCCTCTACAGGCACCATTTCCGCAGTGACAAACGACGGCTATGGCGCCAGGGGCATCCAGTCCAACTACGGACAGGTGAACATCTCCCGGCTTGACGGGCAAATTACGGCAACCTCCGGCTCCGGCGATACAAGCGAGGATTTTTCCGCCATCGGCATTGAAGCCAGGGAAAACATCACACTGGGCGCCATGGGAGCAACGGGAACCATCACCGCCACCACCAACGGCACGGATGCCTATGGCATTTATGCCGGGGAGGAATCCGGCAGCCAGACTCACTCCAACATCACCCTCGGCAATGTGAACGGCGCCATCCGGGCGAACGCCATGGCCGGAACCGCCGCAGGAGCAAGCTCCACCGGTTCCGTAACTGTTGGAGACATCAACGGCACCATTTCCGGAACCTCCACGGGAACTGCGGCAGCCTATGGCCTGCTAGCGGAATTCTCCCTGTCCACAGGAACCATCAATGGAACCGTCAGCGCGGCAACTGCCGGGAATACGGCAGCAGCCCTGATGGGCGGAGCTGGCATCACGACGACCATCGGTTCCACCGGCATCCTCCAGGCTGCGGCAACGGGAGCTGACGGAATGGCCTATGCCCTGTACAGCGGCGGCACTACGGGCTCCGGTTTCTACACGGAAAACACGACAGACAACATCACCGTCCATGCAGGTGCTTCCATCAGCGGCATCTGGGAGCTGGGCGGATCCGGCAAAGAGGGCTCCGCGGACACTATCACGCTGCTCTCCGGCACGGAAGCCGACCCGGGACTATTTGACTACACGGTGCAGACAACCGTCAACACCAACAAGTCCGACACGTCCACCCACCATTCCTCCGTCACGCTCAATGTGGGCAGTACGGACAACAAGGCAAACTGGACCATCTCCACGGAAAAAGCCGCCGGGCTGCTCAACCGGCTCAACGTGGGCTACGGCTCCGCCGCCACCCTGACAGGCAACTCCCAGATTCTCCGTGAAGGAGCCGTCATTAACAACATGGGCACTCTGTCCGGCAATGGCACGCTCACCATTGCGGAAGGCATGACGCTGCTCAACGGTACCCTGGTGCAGAATGCGGCGGGAACTGCCCTGGAAGTGGGCTTTGACGGCCTAAACGTAAATCTGGACCTGGCGCAAAACGCCACGGTGGGCGCTACGGTGCTCAACACCACGGATTCCGCCTGGGTCGTCACGCTGGACCAGATCAAGGACGGTATCAAGGCCATGTACGGCTCCAAGGTGCAGGACTTCCAACTGGAAAACTACCACATGAGCTACCGTCTTCAGGGCCAGGTATTCCTGGGTGAAGGCAAACCCATCGTCGTCAACCCCGGAGAAAGCATCTATGTGGGGGAAGGATCCAAGGTCATCATTGGAGAAAACCTGCCGGAGCACGGCATCGTGCTGGAAGGCGGGGAGGCGGATCTGAGCCAGTCAGACGCCGTCATCTCCTCCGGCTCCATCAGCGGCACGTCCGGTCATTTGACACTGGCAGCCAGTGATGAAAAGGAACAGACCCTGAACTGGGAACACTCCGGCACGGTAGGCTACAGCGCCTCCGCCGCCAATGGAGGCGCCTTCAAAAACCTCAACGTCACGGGGGAAGGCATGACGGTGGTAGCCACAGGTTCCTATGCAGCGGAAAACATCGTTATCAGCAATAACGCCACCCTCGTTCTGGACGGCAGGGGCGCCAGCCTGGGTGTGGCAGGCGGAACCCTCCAGCTGGGACAGGCATTCACACGCGCGGCAAATCCGGGACACCTGGTGCTGAACGGCTCCACCGTCTTGTCCGACGTGGATACCAACAATGGTTCCACCGTATCCGGGTCCGGCACGTTCAAGGGAGAGGTTACCTATTACGGCAGTGAAATCATGATCGGCACCGGATCCTCCGCAGGTTACCACAACTATGAAGGAGGCCTGAACGCGTGGGGAGGAGTGCAGGAACTCACGTTCATCGTGAACGGGACGACGGCCGCCAATGCCGCCCATACCGGAGCGGACACCTATTCCCAAATAAACGTCTCTTCCTCCTACTATGTGGATGGAGCGCACGTCAATGTGGTCATCGGAGACAACTTGCTCTTCAGCAAGGAACAAATCTTCTCCCTGTCCCTGGTTAACCTGGACCCGGACACCGTCATTGATCCGGACGGATCCCTGTGGGACCTCACCAGCATCGACCCCACGCTGAAGGGGCGCACGGACCTGGTCACGGACATCGGCTTCACGGTTTCCGACGACGGCCTGCACCTGATCTTCAACGGCAAGATCAACATCAATGCCGTGAAAGCCCTGCGCGGAGAGGAAGCCTCCCGCATCGCCAACACGCTGTGGTCCTCCGTCCGGGTGGTGGACAGCTTCGCCCATACGGCGGCTTCCCAACTGGACTTCCGCGGACCGGGAGCGCGTAACATCTGGTTCTCCGGGCTGGGGGACTTCATGAACGTCTCCTCCACCACGGGAGCCTCCGGCTTTGACTACAAGGGCGGCGGCTATGCCGTGGGCATGGACTACGCCTGGACGAAAAACTGGATATCCGGAGCGGCCTTCGGCCAGACCTTCGGTTCCTTCCACTCCGCGGACAAGCAATTCAAGGCGGACCAGGATGGACTGATGCTGGCGCTCTACCAGCGCTACCATCGCGACCTGCGCCGTGGAAACAGCCTGGACATTGACGGCTACTTCACCTATGGCAACATGGACAACGACGTAGATGGCACGCTGGGCAGCAGCCCCACCACCGCATCCTGGAATGATGACGTATACGGCTTCGGCCTGAAGGGAACCTGGAACATCCGCCTGAGCAGCACGGATGTGCTGAAACCCTTCGCTGGCATTGAATTCCTGCACGGTTCCCAGGGTGTCATCGGGGAACATTCCGATGCCGGCACCGCCTGGTACCGGGACGGCTCCGTGCAGAACTGGAGTGTCCCCGCCGGACTCACCTGGCAGAAGCAAATCACCGTCGGCAAGGGCCAGTACCTGCTGCCGCAGGTAACGGTGGCCTACGCCGGAGACGTCTCCCGCCGCAACGCTTCCGTGAAAACGGACGCCTTCGGCACGCCCTTCCGGGTGGACGGCGTCCATCCGGGACGCCACGCCCTGATCGTCCATGCGGGCCTGAACTGGGTCATCTCCAGCGCCTGGAGCGCCGGAGCCTTCTACCATCTGGAACAGAGGAAACACATGACCAACCAGAGCGTTAACGCCACCGTGCGCTACTCATTCTAAAAGTTCCTTTCCATTCGGAAACATTCCGGAGGGAATCCACCACGGATTCCCTCCGTTTTTTTTCGGCAGGCCCCTATATTTCACAGTAAATTCTTGACTCCGAGACCCTCTTGCCGCTTAATTCTTCCACTTCACGTGCCGTCGTGGCGGAATGGTAGACGCGCTCGACTCAAAATCGAGTTCCAAAAGAGTGTGGGTTCGAGTCCCACCGGCGGTACCAATAAATAAACCCTGCAAGCTCAATGCTTACAGGGTTTTCTTTTATACGCTTATTGAACTTCCTGTTTCCAAAATAATCAGCTTTGAGCGATTCTTCATCAACAGCTATTTTCAAATGTAGCAGAAAACTAAAAATACCTTTTCCTCTTTAATACAAATCTTCCCATACCACTTCCTCAAGAAATATATTTCGCCTTAGTTCTGTTTCCTGTTTTCTCTCTCTTTTTTTACGCTGGATTTTATAATTTTTCATTTTTACTCAGAATAAAAATACCGTTTGTTCGCAGAACGAAAAAAACTTGCCTGAAAATAGAAAAGTTCTTTAGTTATTTTTTTATGGTTACTGAACTCCTTGCTGCTCTGTATTCGTTTCTGCTCTCCACCTGGATGGGATGTTCCACCAGCCTAGCTATCTGTACGGCAGCCTTTATTCACCTTTTAATGGTAAGAAAAGAAGAAAAAACTGTTTAATCTTTTTCTTATTCTATCGGAACAGTGTCTAATGGACACTTTCGACTCTGTTAAATTTTAGACAGAGGCGTAGACTGTAGCAGGATTACGTATTGCAACTGTACATAGGCAGGGTACGTCCAGTTCCAAAAATCCTCCATTGCGTCTTTTTGGCGTTATGAATACTATCAAGATAATTTTTGAGGTATTTTTTATTAGAAACTTCATTTCGAAAAATCATTCATACCTGTATCCTTCTCTACAGGGCCAGCATTGTTATACGCGACCTTTCATGACTTCAAAGAAATTATGCGATCAATGATAAATTTGCATTCTCAGGAATTTGAGTTTTATAATGCCGTTTTATTACCGCTTCTCCAGTCCATTAGTGTGAAACGAATATCTGGTATGGCGTTAACACCTATTTCCGGAACATGTAAAGTTCAAATTAAAACCTCCGGCAAGTGATCACTTGCCGGAGGTGAGTGAGGATTCAAATCTTAATCCCATTAAGTTATATATTCAGGATAAAACCTATTATATTTGGGCATTTCCTCAATCTTGTAGACCCTAATTTTTTAGAGAAAATCTATAATGTTTCGAAGAACTATGATTAAAAGCAAACCTCCAATATAAAATAAAGACTAAAAGACATAGTATACCTGTTACCCATAGTCTGCCGATAGGAATATCATTCATGTTTAAAACAAAAAACTCATAACAATCTTTCAAAAAAGCATACAATAACAAGAGGAGAGGAATACCAAGATACCATTGGCAATTACGATTGATAAATTGAAGAAATTTATCACGATTAGATACTTTCCCTTTAACATCTTCCGGTGCTATGGAGAGTATTTTCTCTCCATTCTTTTCTAATATCACAAACGAAGGAATATCTGGAATGGGATCTCCTAAACAATTATAAGAAGGAGTCATTTCATCCTGTAAAAATCCTTCCATTGGTCTTATTACATTCCATATGAGGCATAAAGAAAAAATACACCATTGTTTTTCTGAAGGCATGTTAGCAATGATATTTTTATCATTCTCATTGAAAAAAGGAGAACGTTGGTAGTATCCGCAAAACGAACCAAACACAGCATCATTGCTCATAAGCAACGTTTGGCGATGATTTCTAAATTTACTTGAATCACTATAGGAACATCCATAAGCCCTGGCCCATAAAAACCTACGGGCGCTATCATCCTGAACAACCTTCAGAAAACCTAATTGAGGATTTTTGAACTGGATCTCTCCATGAGAAGTATATTGAGCAACATCTTTCCCATTGAGAATAATGCTTCCTTTACCCCATGGCATAAAGAGTTTATTTATTCCTTTAGTGGGATTTCCCAATGATTTTTGTATATTGACTTGAAGTTGAGAAGATTCTATGGATACCTTTAGATGACAATTTTGATGAAATGCCTCCATCGAATAGTGACCGCAAATGGAACCATCTTTTCTTAATATAGATCCATTGATCATCCTCTTTCCTAATACATATTGATTTATTTCATCTTGAAAAATTAAGCCAAAAATATCCATATATCAATAATTTACAAAAGTTAAGATTCAACTAAAAATCTTTTTTAATTAATACTTTTATATATCTTATTAAAGGATAAATAATTTTTTTAGCAATTCTCAATAAAAATCTAATTATTGTTTGAATATGATATAAAATAAATAAGAATAGAATTCCTGAAAAAATGCTGAATAAATATCCGGAATAGTACCACACTACATATGAAATTAAACATAAGTATGGCAATCCAAAAAATACAGCTACTATTCTCCATACAAGAATCATGTCCTGACTTTTAGATATAGCGGCAAAAAAAGAAGGTAATAAAATTGAAAATATCAATACAGAAGAAATTAGGAACTCCATAATTTATAACATAAGATTACAATTAAAATATATATTTTGTTACATCAATTCTATAAATATTATTCATAGAACAGGAAAAAAGAATGGATTGTCAGGAAGTTTCATATTTTCATCAATATTATATGGGAATTCATTCATTAAATCATCCATTTCATCATCATATGGCAACTTGCTTCTACATTTAATTTTTTCTTTCCACTGATAATATTGAGTCCAGTTTCCCATAGCTTCTCCCGGTGGAAAATCCTTTGGAGCCATATGATAAGCAAATGAAGTGAAGGATGTTACATTAGTAACTTTATAAGAAGCCGAGATGAAACATTCCCCGTTCTCCTGAATAGTTTCAATAGAAACGTCTCCTCGAACAGTGGCAACGAATGTAACAATACCATCTGGCAAACTCATAAAAAATCTTCCGAATTCTTTAATAAAATTATCAAAAGAATAAAAAGATTGATATCGAGGAAACATTATCGCTATATTAGATATTGGTTCCCAATCCTGACAGTATTTGGATTTTTTATTTTTATCTAAAAAATATTCTCTAATGTCTTTACCTATTACAGATTTTTTAATGGAATTTACTTCCATACTACCTTCTTCATAATACGTTTCTGGAGGTAAAATACCTTTTACCCATTTTCCAAAATTAACGATTGCAACTATCCATTCAGGACTTATTTCCACAGGATATCCACCTATTGGAAAAGGAACACGCATTCCCCCTTGAAGACCTCGTAAATCAATAATTTTAATACTATTATTTTGAGCAAACTTGTATAAATTCCTATCATCGACTTCTCCAATAGGATCACGATTAACCCATCTTCCATTGCTAGAATTATAGTAACGGTAATTATAATAGACGAGACCAAGCTCATCATCGAAATGCTCGCTGCTCCATTGGATAGGCTGCCTCACGTCTCCTTCTACTGTCACTGCCCCATAGGGCTCATAACTGTAGGTCATGGATATTGAACCCTCGGCGTTGAAGATTTCCCATACATTTTTGGTAAAATCAAGACCGTAGGTAGACCACGCATCGTCCTTCTGAATAGCCAGGGGCCGGGTAGATACTGGCTCCGCTGGATCCCATGTGATCAGCCACAGGCAGGGATGAGAAAAGCTAGTCAGATCACAACAGGCGATTTGGAGATATCTCCGGTAAATGTAACGCTGATGAAGAGTTACCAAAACCGTTCTTTCTCCGGATTGGCTGGCAGTAATGACTTCCTCCTTCTTCGTGGCACGGCGTCCCATGAAGTCGTAAGTGCAGGTAACGACCGTTACCATGTTCTCTTCCGTCTTCGTGAAAGTCACGGGACGATTTTCCGCGTTGTAAACTACTTTCCACGTACCGGTAGAAGTTTTCACCAGCGTCTGATTTCCGTCGGCGTCAAAGGCAGGAATAAAGGCTTCTCCTTCTCTTTCCTGAATGGACGTGTACTGGTTGATATTGTTAGAACCATAAATAAGTTCCTTCGTCTCTTCTTCAGCATTCTTGCGATTGCCTATGTTGTCGTAATCGTAAGAATAATTTCCTCCATCCACAGTTGCCGCTGCCAGTTCACTGCGGGTATTGTAAACGAAGCTGTCATTCGTCACGGTCCCTTGACGGGAAGTGCTCCGTGTGAGGGGGCGCCCCAGGACGTCATAGGTGTATTTCCTTCCTACAATAGCCGTGCTTCCTTTTTTGTAGTACATGCCCGCGACCAGATCACGCTTTTCTTCATAGCTCTGTGTGAACGTTATTCCATTTGGCTTCGTGAGTGTCTGCAGAAGGTTGGTTCCTTCAAGATAGGAAAAACCGAATTCTTTTCCTTTACCTCCGTGCAGGAAACCTGCGGTAGCGATGCGTCCATTATCTGCATAGCCGGTGAAAACGTTTTGTTCCACAATTCCATCCTTGGCATAAGTGTAGCCGGTACTGCGTCCCAGTTGGTCACGCGTTTCCGTAATCAGGTGGGTTTTGCCTCCGGCTGCCAGGCTGTCGGTTTTCTGCTCGCCGTATTCATTGTAGCCGATGGTTCGCGTTCCGGCGGCATCAGTTACTTGAGTGAGCTGGCCGAGATGATTGTACGTATAGGTTTGACTGGGAGTAGAGCCATCACTGAAGGACACCCTGGTCAGTTGCCCCGTGAGGGTGTCGTATTCGCGGATTTCACTCATCCCCCTCGCATTGCAAAGACGCTCCGGCAGCCCGAGAACATTGTAGGTTTTATCTACATGTGTTCCATTGGCATAGCTCTTGGAGATTTCCAATCCGGAAGTCTCATGGTAAGTCCAGATAGTAGTGTCGCCATCGGTTCTCCCTCCGGGATCGCTGGATACCGTTTCCGAGCCGACCCGGAAAGTCGTCAAAGAGACTAGACGGTCCATGGAGTCATAGTCAAAGAGAGCAGGTTGAACGGCCGTCCCCCATTCCGCAGCCTTACGACCGCGATCGTCGTAACGATAGTTGACGGTGTTGCCCAAGGAACCGGTAACCGTGGTTGGTTGATCGAGAGGTTGGCCGTACATGAAACCAGTACCGTTGCCTGCAGCATTTGTGACTAAAACTTTACGGCCTGCGATGTCAGTCTGCGTCGTAGTTATATTGCCTCTTGCATCCGTTTGCGTAAGGATCATTCCTGTAACCGTATAGCTCCGGCTTGCCGTAAAAATTACTCCTGCGTGATCCTTCTGTGAGAGCACGATCCCATCTACAATCACTGCTTCAGCCGTGATGTTAGAGTCAGGAACGACGCTCTTTTGGATTCTTTTCGTATTTTCAGCATACTCCTCCCATTCCGTGGAAGTCAAGTTGCGTTCATTGATGCTGACTGATTTTGATACCAACAAAGAAGACATCCGGGAAATGAGCTGTTTGCTGATGGAGGTCAAAGGCGCTCCCTGGATATTATAACGCGTTATCACCGTCACCTGGAAAACCCCTTCGTCCGTGTTTTCTACACTATAGGAATATTTCTGCACGGGAGAGTTGGTCGGTCCCGGGTCTTCCACTAAAGCCAGGGCCTGTCTGGTAACGTTGCCAAAGGAGTCGTATTCGTAGAGCGTAGGCGCCATGAATACGGCGCTTTCATACGTACCAGAATCCCGTTGCGTACGGATGAGCCGTCCCTTTTCATTGTATTCAGAACGATCATACAGGAAACCTACAGGAGTAGGCGTCATTTGTACGACGCTTTGGCCAAAACCGTTGACAAGGGTCTGGGAAACAATGCTGGACTTGTCCGCCAACGCAACGGTTTCCCTAAGACAATTATTATAAATGTCATATGCACGGTAGAGTTCTCGCTGTCCCGTACCGTAGTCATGGAGTACGGAGCCATCGAGGTGTCTTTCCGTGACAAAGACAGCCCCAGCAGGAGTGGTGACGGTTTTCGTCAATCCATTGTCGCTATATACCGTCGTGGTCATTCGCCCCAGGGTATCCGTTTGGGAAATGGTTCGTCCAAGGGCGTCGTATTCGTTGCTTTCCATAGTGGTCATGGGGCCAACATCCCGACGCGTCTGCAGAATGCGGTCGGCCGCATCACGAATATAGGTGAGGATAGTTTCCGGAGTGACTACCGTATCTCCATCATGTACTTCCGAACGAATGGTTTCCACAAGCTGATGGGCTGAATTGTAACCATAGTTAGTAATGACCCCATCTTCATCGGTTTCCGAGAGCTTGCCGCAGCACATCCACGTAGCCGTACTGATGCGGCCATTGCCGTGTGTGGTTTTGATACAGCGGCGCTCTTCATCGTATTCAAAGGAGGTTCTTGAAAGAAGGAGCCATACATGGCCATCCCAGATGAATTTCCGTTCAGAAATGACGGTATCGTCGGATGCTATGAAACTTTCTTCCTTCGTACTCTGCCCGGGAACAAGTTCAGCATTAACCTTCGTGATAATGGTACATTTGTGAGCGGCGCCATATTCCTCTGCCGCTTCATATTCATACCAGGCCTGTATCCCGGCCATGTTCTGCGTGAACTTCATTCTCCCGGCGGCATAGGGATAGGCAGCAGCTTCTCCGTAGGTTTCTTCCATACTTATCTGCTTCTGGCTTGAACCGACAGCAGTAACAGTTTTAGTAACCTTTTCCACGAGAGGTGAGTCTTCATATTCATACACTTCAGTACTCAACGTGACTTCCACACTGTTGGCCTGGAGGTAGGACTTTGTCACCCGAACAGGGCGATTGTCATAAAAACGCTTGTCGGCATAAGTGGTACGAATAATCTTTTCCTTCCCGCCAGCCCAAGGTTCCGCTTTCAGAATTACACGGCCTTCGTCGTCATATTCGTAGCGCGTGTAGCCGCCATCCGGGCGGTTGACGCGGGAGACATGGTATTCACTGTTGTATTCATAGGTGGTAATACGTGCAAGAGGTGTCCTGAAGGCCTCCGTTTCACTCACCGTCAACCAGCCGCCATCCGTGTATTGCTTCACGGAACGGTTGCAGGAGACAGGTTCTACATCGTTGATGCCCTTAACGAATTCAATGCGTTCCACCATCCCTCCGTAGAGCCGATTGGTTTCAATGGTACGGATGATGGTGTCGTCTCCCGTTCCCTTGGTGATAGTGACTTTACCGGGTTCTTCCCTGCGGGTAATGGTATGTGCCGGGAGCCCACGCTGCTGACGCGTGATCACGGTCGTATGCACACCTTCCGATTCATAGGATTTATAGGAAGAAGTTTTGTAGGGAGAGCCCGAAACTTCATAACCGCCGTCTTCAAGCACCGTAACGGCAGAGGGAGCATACCATTCCATGACGAGGGCGCCGGCCTCCCCGGTGCGGGTGCGCATCAAGCCTTCCACGGCGGTATAACTGCTCACCAGGTTGCCCGCACCATCATAGGTATTTTTCACACTCTGGAAGTAATCGTCAGCATGGACCACGTTGCCGGAAGCGGAGGCCATACTGACGACAGCGCCGGTTTCAGCGGAGAAACGCACTTTCTGTCCATCGGCATCCACCAAGGTCAGGAAAGCAGGATTGCTTGTCGTGCAGGGATTAAGCTCTTCATTCAACAACTGCACACGGAAATCACGCTTGCGGGAGATACCCACAGGCTTTGCCACATCAGAACCTGGGTGAATGTTGAAGTAAAGGGCAGCACCCGTGGGAGGCACGATGGTGATGAGACCGGATGTTCCTTCCAGACTTGCACGCCATGCCCAGGGACTTACATATTTCAATCCCCCGCAGGCTTCCACTGTCTCACTGGCGGCTTTTGCGGAACGAAAGCCAAAGGCAGCAGGAGTGGGGGAGGGGGAGCCCCCCATCTTCTGGAATTCGGACAGAGGCATGCAAATTTTCTTACTGGGATCATCTGGTAATTTTTCCGTAGCAATGGTATATTCATTGCCTTCCGAATCAGTACAGGAACCGCATTTGCAGCAGATTTCCTTATCTTCCGGCGGTGTGTCGCTGGATGAGGAAGAGTTGCTGATGCTGGACGATGAACTGCTGCTCGAACTGGACGACGAACTCCTGCTTGAGCTGGACGATGAACTGCTGCTCGAGCTGGACGATGAACTGCTGCTCGAACTGGACGATGAACTGCTGCTCGAACTGGACGATGAACTGCTGCTCGAACTGGACGATGAACTGCTGCTCGAACTGGACGACGAACTCCTGCTTGAGCTGGACGATGAACTGCTGTTGTTCGAAGACGAGAACGACTCAGACGAAGAAGATGATGATATATCTTCTCCCGAGCTAGAGGAAGAAATCTCCCCACCACCGGAGGAAGTGCTCCAATCATATCCGTCATTTGAAGAACTACTTGATGACGATGGTGCTAAACCGGAATCTTCTTCATAGGCCGTCACTATTACAGAGTAAATACATACGGATTTGTTGGGTTCGCCAGAAGGCAAGTCGGCATTTTCATGCGTTACCGTGAGCGTGTATTCCCCGGGAATGAGCTTAAAGGAGTCGGTCTTGGACCACTCCTGATGGCCGCCCATCTCTCCGGGATCAGCGGCAGCAGACGTCAGATCAAGCTCAAATGTTCCTCCGGGACCGTAAATGGAGAGCTTGCCCCAGTCGTCCACGGTGAGGCTTGCCTTGGCGGTAGCCCCTCCTTCCGGAACGATGAAAGAATCACTGACGGGAGACAAAACATCTCCTGAGGTGGCGTTTTCGGATTTGCTGTAACTGTCGGACTTCTCGTAAATAACGCGTCCGACATTCTTGTTTGATGTAAACATGTGTTTAGTTTTTTATTTGTTTGTTATTGAGTTAACGGTAGGAGAAATCAGCTTCTGAATGAGTTTGCCGCTCGTTTTTTCAGAAGAAATTCATTGTTGAATGGGCTGCGCACGATGCAGGGCCTCCGGAATCACATCTCCTGTCCATGCCTTTTCCCTGGAGGGGGGGCTTATGGACGGAAACGGACTATTTGCGGACAAGAGAAAATATCTCGGGAAAAAGTCCGGAGAATTCCGAATGATGAAGCAGATGCGCGCGGGGATGCTCCAACAGGGATTGCCGATAAACGCCGGAGAGTTTTCCGTAATTGTTGTCCAGAAAGTATACCCGGCATCCGGCAAACAGGCCTGCAATGCAGATGTGCAGGCGGTCTGAAATGACGATGTCCAATCCGGACAACACAGTGAGCAGACCCCGTATCAGGAAAACCTGCTCCGGGGAGCCGTCACCCGTGCCACTCCAGAGATCGGAAATATCCTGCCCCAGGACCAATTCTGCAGGCAGAGCGCTCTCCTTGCCCCGGCGCGGCAGAAAAGCCCCCCGCTGCCAGTAATTTTCCCGGAATGCAGGGAAAGAGGATTCCCGCACAGCCTTCCGGATTTTTCCCATGAGAGAAACAGCCCACGGTTTCAGGCAATGAGGAGCTCCCCTCTCTTCCGGATCAGGAGGTGGAGAATAATCCGGGCAGAAGTGAAGCGCCATGTCGTCTGCCGGAAGAAACTGCGCCCTTTCATTCAGGGAGCGGCAATACTCCAGTGAGCGTTGTTCCCGGCAGAAAACCAGATGACGTTCATCCAGAACGTGGATGAAGGAATCCACCTGGTAAAAGCTGTGAGGGAGAATGATGCAGCGTTCCACCCGGGCGGAGGTTAACTTGGCCGCTTGAACTTCAAGGGATCCATAAAAAGGCACAAACCGTCCTCCCCCGCCATACACCACATGGTGATGGGACCCATGCCTCACCGGCAGGTGATGGCGGCGGAAAAACTGCCGTGTGGCCATGTCAATGAGCAAATCTCCCATATTGCCCTCGTTGGCGCAGTATTGAAACTCACCCAGTTCTATGAGAGCAGGCAGAATGGAACAGGAACCGGTCATGGAGGTAATAGGAATGAATTATTTGAGATGATAAGAACCATCCGGATTCCGGACGAAAACCTCTTCTCCCCATTTCTCCCAGCCCAGGGTGATGGAGGAATCCGTCTGCCTCACAACGCGGGCCCGGTCTCCATTGGAGACACGGTAGCTTGATTGCCCGTAAATGCGCACCGTATCCATCCATTCCGGATGGACCAGCGTGAGCACCGTTTCCCGCGGAGAGGAAGCGTTTGCCACATCCACATGCTGTACGGCATCACCCGGTACCAGCCCTCCACGCGTGACGGAGGCATTGGAACGTTGAACCATCAGGAAATGCTTCATTCCTTTCCGGGAGACAAAGGGGGCTATATTGCTGCACCCGAATTCCATCATCAGCTTGTGCAGGAAATTGTCTTCAGACCACGCGATGCGGCTGTGCCCTTCCCCGCCGTAGTATTTCGCCATAATCCGGCGGATGATCTCCGGCTCCGTCTCGCTCTTCCAGACCTGCTCCATCACTTCGCGCGACATCACCAGGGAGGAGCCGAACACATAAAAAGGTTCCTTCTGGGGAGAAACTACCCCGCCGTGCTTGTAAAGCACCCAGCTCCAATCACTGCAATAGCAGGAATACCCGTCAGGCACGGTTTCACAAAATTCGTTGATGGTTTTCAGGTAATCCCGGCAGTAAAAATCGTCATCGTCAATCTTGAGGAAAAGCTCAAACCCGGAGGTATCAATCCCTCTTACCGTATCCAGCAGATTGGAGAGCTGGTTGCCGTTGGAAAAACAGCGGAGAGTGAGCTTTCCCGCATCAATGAAATGCTGGAATTGTGGAATGATGAAGGTGTTGACAAAGAACTCGGGAATCCCTTTGACGGCTACAAACAGGTGGAAGTTGCCGTAACTCTGGTTCATCATGGAAAAAATCTGGCGCTGAAGATCCTCCGGCCTCTTGTAGGAAGACAGGCAAAGGGCCATACGGCGATTCCGGCCGGGTTCCTGAGACAGATTGATGGAAGATGTACGGGGCTTCTGGTAAAAAAGGTTATGTGGGGTAATGCGCATGCTGAGCTTTCCTTCCGCACAGGCCGCCTCTATCGTGGTATCTATAGGCAGGCGCCAGTCCAGGAAGAGGTCAGCAACCTTCCGACGGCTCCGCACCGGAATAATGACCGCATGCGTTCCCCAAACATAAGGAGAATCCAGCGTGCGCGGAGAAGTATGGAGCGGCTCAAAACGCAGATGCGCCGGACAAGTAGGGGGCAGTGACGGGCCGATAGCCAGTTCCAGAAACGGACGCAGTATATCCACTTCCGGATGGAGCAGGAACTCTTCTTCCACGGCTTTCCAGAGTACGGAAGCATCAACGGTAGGGGTGGAGTCACTCTCACCGAAGATGATGAAATCATCATCTTCAAAAGCAGGATCAAGCAGCATCCGGGCAAAGGAAGCGCGCAGGGAACGGACCTTGGACGTATCCGTCCAATCCGGAACGCGGCCCAGGAAAGAGGCAAATTCTTCGTAGCGTGTATCGCGCAGGGAACTGGTGTCCTGTGTAGAGGGATAGGCCACGCACTCGAACCCGAGACTGTTCATTTCCGCGAGACCTTCCATGGTCTCCCCCGGAGTCTGGAGAAAAACGCATTTCATGACGGTCAGGCATGTGTGGAGGTTAATAAAGCCAGGAGAGAAGGCTGTCCTGGAGTGGGAGAAAGGCTGAAACCTCCCTGGCGGAAAACACCACCGTCCCGGAAAAGAGTTTCCTCCGGCCATTCATCCCATTTAAGGATCACACAGGACTCACCGTTAAGGAAATAACGGCCCATGCAGCCGCTCGCCCTGCGCATAAAGCGCCCGTTGCGGAAGAAAAGAACATCATCTTCCCAATCAGGGTGGCAACCTTTAAAAACGCCGATGGGGGTACCATGGAACAGCATCTCTATGTCGTGCAAACGCACCGGGGAACACCAGTGGGCCGTAACCAGATCGTTCTCCTTGTGCGGCGCAGGGGAGGAACTCATGACCAGCCGCCGTGAGGCCAGCATCGGGACGCCAAGTTCCACTGCCAGAGCCCCAAAAATAAGGTCTTCACAACCAGTATCCGGCACCTGGGAAGCATGAGAGACGAAAAGCTCCACCAGATGGCGGCTCATCAGGTACCCTGCTCCTCCGCTGGGCGACTTGCGTGACTCCACGCACATGTCCCCAATAAGATCATAACGGTCATCGCACAAGCTTTCCAGACGGTCGAGCACCAGATAAGTGTCGTCATCACACTTGAAAAGCCAGTCGAAGTCGTAGTGCTCCAGCGCATACTTATAGAACGCCAATCCCTTGGACGGAAGATGGGCGTAATCATCATTCACCCACAAGGTAACCACGTCATCTTCCCCATCAATGGGTTCCCGGCGTCCAAGGAAAAACTTGCACTCAATGCCCGGAGCGGGATGGGAGAGCCACGTCTCCCGGCACGCCTTGCGCCGGTTGGCGGCGTTATTGCAGCTGCAAATACCCACCAGCACCTTGACTTTCTTCCTTGTTGCAGGAACCGGCCCTGCCGGATGTTCCGGCAGATGCCTGTCCAGCAATTCTCCCACAACGCTGTTGCGGGACACATTTTCCCACGCATCCGGCTCCCGGCGCAGCATCTCTCCCCAGAGATGGATGGCCCAGGCATTGGAAAGCTCCGGGCTGCGCAGATTGCAGTCTCCGTTGTAGCATTTGCGCCAGACGGTATAATGCAGAGGATAAAGCCGCGAGGGTTTGGCTGCTTGTTCCAGCAGCCCAAAATGCTTGAGCGCGCGGGTAAAACCTTCCGGTCCGCAATGCCCCCATGGAGCCTTGCGCCGGCGCTCCGCCACATCGGGAACGGATTTGCCAAAAACTTCCCTGGCATGAATTTCCTCAGGGGAATCCCAGGGAGCGGGAGACGCCGGATCTTCTGCAAGCCTCTGCAATGCCTCCATCATGGGATGCCGGGGAGGGAAGGCAATGACTCCCACCGCCACCAGGCCCGGCTCCTGCATGCAGAACCACGGCATGGTGTCCGGAAACTCGTCACTCAGGCACGCCACGTCCAAATCCGTCCAGAAACCGCCCTCCTGCACCAGGAATACATTGCGGAACCAGTCGGCAAAAGGCGCGAGGCTCCCATTCTCATGATGGAACACAGCTTCTTCAGGAAGAATCTCACGGGCATCCCGGACAAGTGTTCCTTTGGGAACATTGTCGTAATGCGTGTAGGTAAAAAGCTGGAAGGAATGGCCGTGGTCCAGGAAGGACTTAATGCAAAGCTGAGCCATCAGGGGGAGAGTACTCCCCACCCATAGCCCGGTGATTGTTTGTATCTTCATTTTATTTTTTAGTGTGTTGTGTATGAGAGTCATAGTTTTACCCAGTGCGGAAGGTAGACGTCCTGGTAGTCTTCAATCACACCGGAGAACCAATGGCGCGGAACAATCACCTTGCGTGTCTGCCCCAGCCAGGCTCCCCACCAGGAAAAGGAGGAGCAGGAGATGATAAGTTCCTCCATGGCCGTCATGCGGCGCAGGGCTTCACAGGTGTTATTGCAATCAATCTCCAGCGGGAGACGTCTGAACTCCGGCAAGTGCACAAGCATATCCGCCGCTGCCTCCGGTTCATCGCTGAATAAAATAAGACGGTTTACATCCGGGGAAATATGGGTGAATGCCCGTTGGAGAAAATCAATGCCGTGGACACGGTGCTTATGGCGCAGCTGCTTGTAGTCCCCCAGCCGGATGTGAATACCCGCCGTACGCGGTTCCTTTTCCGCGATGAAGGGAGCAAAAAGCGACCGTATAAAAGGCTCCTGGCCTTCAAAATACCGCGCGCTCTGAAAATAGCCGCACACACCACCTCTGGTAATGTGAAGGGGTATGGGGTGGTAGGCAAAGGAAGGCTCCTGCCATGCCGCGGGCTCGTTCACTCCGCATGGCGTGGAGGGTAGAACCCAGTCCCCCAGGCGGGAGCGCAGCAGAAGCGTGGCATCATTATAATTCCACGGCACGTGGCACGGCACCCCTACGCGCAAGGCATGGGCACAGGCCGCCGCCAGGGTAAACATGACGTTGCCCAGACGCGTACCCGGGAGAAAACAGGGAGAAACATGAAGTCTGTCCATACCTTGAATTTCCCGTTAAGCATTATTCCGGAAGCCTGCACATCGCCTCAAAAACTTCCTTCCAGCTCTCCATGGAAACCTCCAAACCTCCCAATTGCAGGCCCCTTAACCGTGCCTCCTCCGCCATGTCGTCACGCAAATGCGGTTCATACGCCATTTTAGACGCGTAGTAGATGAAGTCCCTCTCGTTGTCGCACAGCCATCCCGTCTTCCCATGCTCCACCATTTCACGCCACCCTCCACGGTTGTCCACAATAAGCACGCTTCCGCTCGCCATCGCCTCAAACCCCACTCGCGGCCAGTTTTCCGTTGTGTCCGTGGGTTGCAGCACAATTCGGCAGTGCCGGTAGAAAGCCTGCTGGGAAACTTCCCTCTGGTTATGAGCTATCTGGATCCAGTCAAAGGGGCGGCCGATCTTCTTTTCGCTGCGCTGGTCGAAGCCCAGAAAAAGGCCGTGTTTCAACACGGGAGACACGAAAGTATCGTAGATATGCAACGTGCTGGCCGCGAATTTGTCCGCATCCTGGCGTGAGATGCGGCCACAGCCGAAGAAGTCCGTATCACGCTCCCGGACAAAGGGGAAAGCCTCCGCATGAAAGTAGGGGCTGAAGGTCAGGAACTGCACTTGCGGATCACCGTTCAGTTGGCGCAGTACGGGCATGACATTCCGGCGGACGGCTTCGTTCTGGTAGAGGAACATGGCAATCTCCCCCTTCTGCATGGCTTCCTTTTCCTTGTCGAAGAGCCAGGTCATGCAATTGACAAAGACGGTCCGTTTCGTGCGTTTACGGATATCCGGGAGGGACTGGAGGAACTCGGCATTGCAGAAGCCGAGCACGGGATCGCCGGGCTGAACGGCTGACCAGTCACCGGGAGCGTGCATGATGACGCCCAGGGCGGCCATCTCATTGTAGAGAGGTTCCTGGTGGTATTCCCATGAAGGGACAAGGTGGACTTCCATCTTCAGTTTGCGCCAGACGATGATCTGGTGGTGGAGTTCAGTCCCCGCGCCTCCGTAAAGGCTGGGGAACCCGTTGACAAATAAACGCTTGATTTGAGTGGTCATGATTGTTGTATTGGTTTCGGTTGGTGAGGAAAAGGGATAACCGGGGATGCTGTATTTAACTTCCTGCATCCGCCCCGCGGAACAGGTGAGGGAGCCTGGCAAACCGGATGATGGAAACCCGGTCTGCACATCCATGCTCGCTGACGTGGAACCGGAAAACATCCCCCATCCGGGATTGCCTCATGCGGAAATGAATGGACTGTCCGTGAATTGCTTGAAAAACGCCACTGCCGCCGCTCCAGAAATGGTAAACTCCGGATAGTCCGCCCTGGTGAACAATTTGCGGGCCCCGTGGGGATTGACAGCCTCCACAGTCAGAACAACCTCCTCAATCGTTTCAACGGCTTCTGTCCCGTGCTCCATGGAGGAGAGGGCCGCAACAGGAACCAGCCGCGCCCAGGCCTGGATGGCTTTCCATTCATCAGACAGGACGGTAATGGTCTCTACCACCCCGGAGAAAGCCTCCAACTGCTCCGCAGGCAAATCACGTGCCCTGTAACGCTGGTTCTGAATAAATCCGGACTCATCCGGAAAAATGGCGGTCAACATGAACTCTCCCCATTGTCCGGGTTTTGGGAAATAGAATTGAAGCTCCTTATTCATTGAAATATCTCCATATTAAGGCTTGCGTCCGGATTGGCTCCATGGCGGCCGCCCTGGGCAGACAATCCCGGGGCGGCCGCTTTAAAAGTCTGCGTTACCAGCGCATCTTCATCGGAAACTTCCACGGCATCCGTAGGCGCCACAAAAATATATTGGCCGGGGTCTCCGGCCTCCAGAAGAGTCAGGGAGGAGGCGTCACTAAGGACTGCCTGGACAGTGCATGCTGCCGTACATGTCAACGCATAGGATGCTCCCGGTATGGTATTCACTTTCATCACGCAGATTTAGTACCGGAAAAAAACACAAGTCATCCATGTTGATACGTGCAAGCTCCCTGCCGGAAAAAGCGGGGGGAGGCACAAACCCCGCCCCGGAGAACCGGCATCAAAAAATGACACCACTGATAAGAATAACGCACAAACCTGCTCATTTTAAATATTTTACAAAATAATCACAACCACTCGCCACCTATTGAAAAATAAACATAATCAATTGATTATGAAACAGAATAAACACATCAACACCCCCAACTCCGGCGCCGAAAAAGACCAGGAGTATGAAATTCACCATATATAACAGATTATTAATTACTTACTTCTTCAACAACATTTATGCGGAAACCAGCCGCAGTCCAGCCCCCTACAATTGGCTCGAATTTCCGCGGGCCAATACGTATATACAAGACTATGACCTCGTTGCCTGCATCTTCATTGGTTGAAACCGTAGCCAATAAAATCAAACAGATGATCCTCAGCGGCAGCCTGGTCAACATTCTCCCCGGAGAACGGGAACTTGGGAACAGGCTGTCCGTGGGGAGAGAAACCGTCCGAAAGGCCCTGGCCCTTCTGGAAAGGGATGCATGGATCGCCCCGGCGCGCATCAAGGTGCCACGGCGCATCCTGAAAACCACGGAGGAAGGGTCGGACTGGAATGTTCCCTCCCATCCCGTTCAGGAGAAAAGGGGCATCATCGGATTCCTGACGCCCCAGCCCCTCAAAAGGCTGGCGCAAAGCGTACTGGCGGAAATCTATACCATCTCCAAAATTCTGGAGGAAGACGGCATCAGCGTCCGCATCTTTGAAGCTCCCTGGATTTTAGGCAACAACCCGGACAAACGGCTCGCCAAGCTGGTGACCAAATCCGAATGCGTCTGCTGGATACTCCACCGCTCCTCGGAACAAACCCAGCTCTGGTTCAAGACGCACGGCATCCCCTGCATCGTCCGCGGCACTTCCTACCAGAGCAGCAACCTGCCGTATCTGGACCGCCACTGGGCAGCCACCACGCATCATGCGGCGCAGCATCTCTGGAACAAAGGCCACCGGACGGTCGGCCTGTGCCTGCCTCCGGATCCTCTGAAAGGCCACCAACTGATGCAGAAAGGCTTTTTCAGCTTTACGGCGCAGGGCTGGAATCCCGTGCTGATCCCCACCCCGTTTGAAACGCCTCTCTTCTTTGAATACCTCGCCAAGGCATTCAGGGAGCACCCGGACATGTCCGCCCTGGTAGCCACGCGGGGCAACCAGATTGTCCCCCTCCTTTCCTGGGTTGAAGCCCGCTCCCTGAGCATCCCGAACCAGCTCAGCCTCGTGAGCCTGACGTATGAGCCTTTCATGGAGCGGCTGCTCCCGCCCATCACCTATTATGAGGAAAACCAGACAAAAACGGTTCACAAGCTCATCCGGATGCTCCGCGCACTGACCTCCGGCAAAAGCATCAAGAGCATTTCCGTCATTCCGGAAATTTACCCGGGGCAATCCGTCTCCCTGCGGCATCCTTCCCCTTCCGCATAATGCGTTTCCAGAAGGGAAAAGGATACCCTCCTGCTGCGCAGCATGCATTTCCCTGCGTTTCACCCTACGGATACCTTTCATCCCGGCACGTACGGAATCCTGACCATGGAAGAACGCCCTGCCTCTTGCCAGGGAAAAGGCATGGAGACACAAAAAACTGATGTACGGCGTTTTGGCCTTCCAGGCTGAGGACGGCGCCCGGAGGGCCAATAATGTTTGACATCCCTCCGGGCTGCGGATAGGGTCAACTCTGATTTCGTCCCCGGTCCGGCCACGCTGCGGAACGAGGCACGGCAGAATACTCTCTCATCCATCATTCCCCATGAACCCATTGAAAGGAGCATGCATCATCGGGCAGTCCGGCGGCCCCACTGCCGTCATCAACGCCAGTGCGCTGGGAGCCATCCAAACGGCCCTGCAATGTGAACCGGTCACCCGCGTGCTGGGAGCTGCCAACGGAATTGAAGGAGTGCTTCAGGAACGCCTGTTCGACATGGCCCTGGAAGACCCGGAGGAACTTGAACTGCTTAAGTACACGCCGGCCTCCGCCCTGGGCTCATGCCGCTACAGGATGGCTGACCCGGCCGTGGATGATACGGACTACCGCCGCCTGCTGGAAGTGTTCCGGAAATACGGTGTACGTTACTTTTTTTACAACGGCGGCAACGATTCCATGGATACCTGCAACAAGATATCCAAATTCATGCAGCAGTCCGGTTATGAATGCCGCGTGATTGGAATCCCCAAAACCATTGACAACGATCTTTATGGCACGGACCACTGCCCCGGCTTCGGTTCCGCCGCCAAATTCATCGCTACCTCCTGCATGGAAGTGCACCAGGACCTCCGCGTGTATGACAAGGGTCGGGTCACTATCGTGGAAATCATGGGGCGCCATGCCGGCTGGCTGGCTGGCTCCGCCGCGCTCGCCACTTACGCAGGCGCCGGACCGGACCTCGTTTACCTGCCGGAAGTACCCTTCCGCATGGAAGAATTCTGGGAAGACGTGGACCGGATTTACAAGAAAAAAGGTAGTTGCATGGTTGCCGTCTCGGAAGGGGTCCAGTATGCGGACGGCCGCTTTGTGGCAGAATCCGGAGACCGGGACGTCTTCGGCCACACACAGCTGGGCGGCCTGGGGGCCATGCTGGCGGAATCCGTCAAACGCCAGACCGGGGCCAAGGTCAGGAGCATTGAACTCTCCCTGCTGCAGCGCTGCGCCTCCCACGTCGCCTCCCGAACAGACATTGATGAAGCATACATGGCCGGTAAAGCCGCCGTGGAAGCCGCCATCTCCGGAGAGACGGACAAGATGGTGGCCTTTGAACGGAAAATGGAAAACGGCCTGTATTCCTGCAAGACTAAATTGACCAGCCTGACGGACGTTGCCAACGTGGAAAAACTCGTTCCACGTGAATGGATCAATGCCCGCGGCAATGGCGTGGAGCAGCCGTTCATTGACTACGTGCTGCCGCTGATCCAGGGAGAAACAGCCATGCAGAAGGAATGCTCCCTCCCCCGCTTTGCCAAGCTCAAAAAAGTGCTGGCGGAGCCGGAACAGGCCTGACCTTTTCCCTAGGGAAAAAAGGCGGACAGCTTTCCGAATATCCCGGCGCTTGAACCATGGGCCGCGGCAAGCTTTATTCCGCCTGCCTGTAACCATTCTTTCCCTGGAGGATAAGGATTCAGGAATCCATCTTGAAGAAGGAAGCGGGGTATTCTGTCACGCCTTTTTTCCCTTCAAAAGACAGCCTCTGCTCCCTATCTTTATCTTTCTGAATTGCAACCCGGGTAAACGTGTAAAATACCCGGTTTTCCACGCAAGCGCCCCATCTTCGGGAATCATTGCAGGGAAACAAGGTGACCGTATATATTTTCAAACGGGAGCACTCCTTGAATTATATTGATTATCAATTATTTTCAAATGTCTCACCCCAATCATCCACAAATTTATTTGATTTCTGCATATAAATTTTTGGATGCAAATTTATATCCCATTTAAATTCATTTCCCGTTTTTACATTAATTTTGAGAAAGAACGTTTTTTCCTGATATTCTCATTTCTATTCAATTGGCATTCCGGTCCTCTGTTTCAGGCAGCTTTCCTCCGTACCAAGTACAATTCCATAAGGATGGGAAAGCACAAAAGCTGCATCAATTTTTCTTTTTAAGAAATTCCCTATCAACTTCATATGATATAGACCATAACTGGAAGCAAAGTAAATAAGTTGCCATTTTAATTAGTCACAAAAACAACTCTCTGCACATCCCTTATTTTAGAATAAAAGAAACCGCCTCCGGAAAAAAGTTATGCGTTTGCTATCCATTTTCCTTCCGGCAGGCACTTCACCCTGCCTTCCGGCGTACACAGAGACTCCCGGCTCCTGCCCCATGTATATGCTCCGGCATGATCTCCATCCGTATACCCTTGTTGAATAATGTCTTATTCATGGTACAAAATCAGATAACATGAAACAAGTAAATGAAAAATCTTGCAAACAAGGATGAAAAAAGTCTAAAATGATAAAGAGGTCCAAAATTCGGCACACTTCTTCCATAACGCGCAAAACAGCTTGTCCCATACTCTTTTTCCAGCAACAGTAATAGAGACGGTCTGGTTGGCCGATATCCAAATTTTTCCCGCATCCCATGCTTGATTATTTATTTCAACACTTCTATTCCACGCTGGCAATCCTTGCCTTTCTCCTTGCCATCGTCATTCTGCGTGCCTGCGGCAAGCGCGGCAGAAGCTGGATTCCCGTCTCCACGGCCCCTTTCGGATGCGTAGCCTTCCTGGCCATCTTCCTTCTGCTGACGGCATTCATCACCTGGATATTCGGCTTTTTCACCGCAGGCTCCACACTGGAGGACATCGCCTTCACCCTGGGATGGCTGCTGGCCGTGGCCGCAGCCCTGGCTGTTATTTCCCGTCTCACTGCCTACTACCTGCGGCAGGATAAGGCCGCCAACAAGCTTTACCCGGGAGAATCCCGGAAATTGCTGCCTGGCCAGCTCCGGAACAAGGGCATCCTTCTCTTCGTCCTGATCGGCGCCATCAGCTGCGCCATTGATATCATCACGGTTCCCTTCCCCGTCCCGGAACTTCCCCCGGGATCGGCCCTCTCAGCCTCCACCCGCATTCCCCTGCCTCCGGAGGTTCCTCTGGACGTCCGCATTTCCTCCCGTGTCACCAACAGGTTTTTCGGGGAATGTGATTTTGACGTGACTGTCCGGGAAAAAAACGGGCGCAAGCATATCTTTCCGGCTGTCCTGATCAATCCCGGTGGTGGAAGCGCCATCACCATATACAGGCTGAGGGCACAGGATAACCGCCACCATGGCAGCCTGGTATTTACCAATGAAATGGAAAGCTGCCTGCTTAACCTGGATACCATGCAGATGAAATCCCTGAGCGGCCCCGCCTCCAACTATCCCCTCCCCACCCGGGAAGACCTGCATGGTCCGGACATGGAACTTCGCCTGGAAACCGTGGGCCTTTACCGGGGGCTTTCCTGCATACGCGGTGCGGAGCATACGGAAACGACCCGCGCCAATGTGCTGAAAAACCTGAAGGAAATACAACCGTGACCGGAAAGTCCTGAAAGGGGCGTTGACACGGGCTCTTCCGCTCCTTTACTGTGGAGTCGGTAAACCACCACAGTTATGATTAAAATTACCGCCAAAAGCATTGTTAAACCCGGGGCCAGGGAAGAATTCATCACCACTGCCCGGGAACTGGTGGAAAAAAGCCGTGCGGAAGCCGGCAATATTTCCTACCACCTGTATGAAGACATGGATGATCCAGACATTCTGACTTTTATTGAAGAATGGAAGGACCAGGCAGCCGTGGACGTTCATGCGGATTCCGAGCATTTCCAGCGCATCATTCCGCTCCTGAGCGGCATGACGGAGGAAGCCATTGAAATTTCCCTGTACCGGGAAGTTCTGTAACTCCAGCAGGAAAAACCGCAGCCTTATTCCCTACCCCTTCCGGGAAAGGCAAAAAGCGCCCCGTCCCACCAGGGAGACGGGGCGCAGGAAGCTTCGCATCATTTACCGTCAGAATGCGAAGCAACCACACCCGGAGCCCCAGAAATCGGAATACCTGGGCCGCGACGCATTCGCCGCGCCCTCCATCAGCATGAACGCGGAATGCATGCAGCCGTGTTCATGGCAGTGTGAGGAATGCCGGTGCTCCTGCTGGAAAGGCACGCCGGCCCTGGCCGCCTTCTTCGGGTCCAGGGGAGCGCCGTATCCGCCGAACACGGCAATGGGGGACCACTCGGGCAGCACCGGAATGGGCGCCGGGTCCAAATCCTTGAACGGTCCCGCGGCATAAACGATTTTGCCGTCCATGACGGTCAGCACGGATTCTATTCCCTTGATCTCCTCTTCCGGAACGGAGAAATAATCTTCGCTCAGCACGACCATGTCCGCCAGTTGACCGGGAACAATCGCTCCTTTTTTGCCCGTCTCGGAGGAAAACCAGGTGCTCCCCTGCGTATAAAGCCGGAGGGCTTCCTCACGGGAAAGGCAGTCTTCCTCCCGGTACATCGGTTCTCCGCCCACGGTCTTCCCGGTGGTCAGCCAGTACAGGGAAACCCATGGATTGTAGCTCGCCACGCGCGTGGCATCCGTTCCGGCCCCTACGGGAATGCCCATTTCCAGCATTCTGCGCACGGGCGGCGTATGTTCCGCCGCCTCCTTGCCGTAGCGGTCCATGAAATATTCCCCCTGGTAGGCCATGCGGCACTGCACGGCAATGCCCCCGCCCAGCGCCTTGACTCGTTCCAGATTCTTCTCGTCAATGGTCTCGCAGTGGTCGAAGAACCAGTGCAGGCCGTCAAAGGGAATCTCCCGGTTCACTTCTTCATACACGTCCAGAAAGCGGGAGATGCTCTCATTGTACGTGGCGTGCAGCCGGAAAGGCCATTTGTTGGCGGCCAGCAGGCTGACCACCCCCTTGAGTTCGGATTCCATGTCTCCGGGAAGGTCCGGACGCGGCTCCAGAAAGTCCTCAAAGTCCGCGGCGGAAAAGACGAGCATTTCACCCGCTCCGTTGCAGCGGTAATAATCGTCCCCCTCTCCCGGCTTGG
Source organism: Akkermansia muciniphila (assembly GCF_002884975.1). NCBI lineage: Bacteria > Pseudomonadati > Verrucomicrobiota > Verrucomicrobiia > Verrucomicrobiales > Akkermansiaceae > Akkermansia > Akkermansia muciniphila. The sequence continues at coordinate 880,233 of NZ_PJKB01000001.1, forward strand.
TCATCCTGATCCATTTGGCAAAGTCCTCCTTCTCTTCCTTGGGCCTCTGGGTAAACAGATTGTAGGCAATCCGCACGGTCATTTCCCCGCGCTTGTGCAGCTCTTCAATCACCTGGTAGTCCTCCGGGTAATTCTGATAGCCGCCTCCCGCGTCAATGATGCTGGTCAGGCCCAGGCGGTTAAGTTCTTTCATGAAATGCCGGGTGGAATTGATCTGGTGTTCCAGGGGCAGTTTGGGTCCCTTGGCCAGCGTGGCGTAAAGAATGGTGGCGTTCGGCCGCGCAATCAGCAGGCCGGTGGGATTGCCCTCGCTATCGTGCTGGATTTCCCCGCCCGGAGGGTTGGGCGTATCCTTCGTATACCCGCAGGCGCGCAGGGCGGCCTTGTTGAGCATGGCGCGGCAGTACAGGTGAAGCACAAAAACGGGCGTATCCGGCGCCGCCTCATTAATCTCCTCCAGCGTAGGCATCCGGCGTTCGGCAAACTGGAACTCGCTCCAGCCGCCCACCACGCGCACCCACTGTCCCGGCGGCGTTCTGCGGGCCTGCTCCTTGAGCATGCGCATGGCGTCCGCCAGGGAGGGCACGCCGTCCCAGCGCAGTTCCATATTGTAATTCAGGCCGCCGCGGATCACGTGAAGGTGGGAATCGTTCAAGCCGGGAATGACGGTCCTTTTCCCGGCGTCAATCACCTGGGTATCCGGCCCCTTGTACTGGGCAACGTCCTCGTCGGACCCCACGGCCAGTATTTTCCCATCCTTGACGGCGACGGCGCGGGCCATCGTTCCACGTTCATCCAGCGTTGCTATGTTGCCGTTTGAGATCATCAAATCGGCGTAAATCTTATCATTGTTTTTCATTGTTTTCATCATGGTTCGGGGTTGTTCCCGGAATGGTTCCGGCCTGCGCCTTGAAAAGCCAGGGAGACAGAATGCTGCTGATCAGCGGCATGAACACCCAGGTCAGCAGCGCCACCACACAGGCGTTGAACAGGAAAAAGGAAAGCCACCCGGGCAGCACGCTGCGGATGGGCCCACCCACGGTAATGTTCAGAAGAAAGATAACCAGGCACACGCCCAGATAGGTGGCCGCCGCCGTCTTGTAGCGCGGCGGCGTCATCATCGGGGTGCCCGGCTGGTTCAGCCAGGCGTCCAGGCCGTTCATCTCCTGGATATGGGCCTCCCCTTCCGTATGGGCTCCCAGCAGCTTCATCCAGCGTTCGTACTCCGGGGAGGAAACCAGGGCCTTTCTGGCGGCGGCGCTCGCAAAACGGTCCACCACCACATACTCCCCGTTTCCGTCGGAGGGCCGCAGGACGCTGATGCCCACATGCCCGGGGCAGCTCAGCACAAAATTGACGAAATCCCGCATGGCGTGCTCAAACTGGCCTTCATGTCCCGGCAGAATATGCCGGCGCACCACAACGGTCACTTCCTCTGAAGGATTGATGGCGTTCATGCCTGACGAATGTTCAGGATTTTTCTTCCGGCGCGCACCCCCGTGTTAACGGAGGGAGCGCCGGAAAAACTCTGCGGGCAATCAGGCGTCATGCTTCACCACCTGCGGGGACAGGGCGGACTGGGGAGCATGGTGAACCATCGTGTAGGCGTACTCCACGCCCACGCCGTAAGCGCCGCCCTGCTGCTTGAGCAGATTCATCAGGGCGTCGTAATGTTCCTTGTTCTTCCAGTCGCGCTGGAACTCCAGAAGGGCTCCGATGGTCGTCAGCCGCGTGCCGCCCGCCTGGACGATGCGGGAAAGGGCCGCCTTCTGGGCGTCCTTGGAGGTGGCGCCGCAGCAGTCCTCCACCACGTAAATGTTATAACCGTCGCCGATCATCTCAATGGCGGGCCACGTGACGCACACTTCCGTCCAGAGCCCGGTAAGAAGGATATTCTTGCGGCCCGTCGCCTTGATGGCCTTCCGGAACTCGTCGGAATCCCAGGAATTCATGGACGTGCGTTCAATGACGTGCTGGCCCGGAAAAATATCCAGGAGCTGGGGCCAGACATAGCCGGAAAAACCCTCCGTTTCCACGGCCGTAATCACGGTGGGCACCTGGAACAGCTTGGCGGCCTTTGCCAGCAGGGTGACGTTATTGATCAGGTCGGCACGGTTGATGTTGGCTACGCCAAAGGTCATTTGGGGCTGGTGGTCAATGAAAACTACGGCAGCGTCTTCCGGCGTGTACAGCTGATGATAATGCGAGGATATCAGGGACATCGTCTTATTCTCCTTATAATCTATGTTTAATTAATGAAATCGGGACCGCAGGCGGTCAGAAAACCGCTGGTCCATGATGGTTGGAGACCAGTTTCCCTGTTTTTGTTGACACCATGCCAGAGTGTGACAAACCGTTTTAAGACGGCAGGCTCTCCTGAAAAGACAGCCAGTTCTCCGCCGGACCGGAGGCTTCCCTGGAAAAGGCAGTCATCTCCGCACCAAAAACGAGCGCATTCCCGGAAATCACGCCTCCCCTTCGCGGAAAGGAGGAACGGCACAGGTTCCCCCACATCTCGTTCCCTCCGGAACGGGAAACCAGCCTGTCTTTCCTGAAAACGTCCTCCAGCTGCGGAGGCGGCGCGATCCGTTACTTCTCTTCCCCGTGCTTGATCTTCAAGGCATCCAGAATCTTCTCATAGCCAGGCAGCCGCCTCTGGAAATCCTGAAAATCCTTGTCCTCCTTCCGGCTCCAGCCCGTTTCCGCATAAGCGGCAATGCGGGGGAACACATGGCGGTGCAGTTTGTCCACATCTGCAATCCATTCCGTCCAGACCTGGCAGCCCAGGCCGATGACGTTCTGCTGCTGCTCCGGCTTCAATCCCGCGAAAACGGGTTCAAAGGAATAGGATTTGGACAGGGGGAGCTTGTCGTAACCCTTGTTCATATAAGTCATATGGGAGGTGGAATTCACCACCTGGTGACCGTCTTCAACCGCCTTGGTGGCAATCTTGTCGGACCCGTACCAGAAATGGATAATGGCCTTCCCGTCCAGCTTGCCCAGAGCGGCCCCCTGGCCGCCATCATTGTGCACGTCCGAACCCAGAATCTCATTCCATCCGATCATCCGTATTCCCTTCTTAGCCAGCATGCCGGAAATCCGGTTCGTAAACATGATCTGAAGGTCCGGGAAATTCCTGATGCCCTTCTTCTTCATGAACTCCTCAATGTGGGGCACGCCCGCCCAGTACTTCTTATACCGCACCTCGTCGCCGCCGATGTGGATGATGCCGCCGGGAAACAGGGCCGCCAGCTCCGTCATGACGTCTCCCAGAAACTGGTAGGTCCGCTCGTTGGTGGGGTCAAACGCGGTTCCGTCATTGAAGCTCACGGGAATCTCCGTCACGGGCTTGGCGGACAACTTCAATTCCGGATAGGAGAACGTGGCGGCGGCGGAATGCCCGGGAATGTCTATTTCCGGCACAATCGTTATGTTCCGGTCGGCCGCATAGCAGACGATGCGCCTGATCTGCTCCTGCGTATAAAAACCTTCATGGGGCCTGCCCTCATACTTGCCGCTCCCCCACGTCTCTATCTCCGTGTCTCTCCGCTTGCTGCCGATGGAGGTCAGCTTGGGATACTTTTTAATCTGGATGCGCCATCCGGCATCGTCGGACAAATGCCAGTGCAGGATATTCATTTTCAAAAGCCCCATCTGGTCAATCAGTCTCTTCACCTCCTCCTCTCCAAAAAAATGCCTCGCTTCATCCAGCATGAAGGCGCGCCACGCAAAGCGGGGATAATCCAGCATGGAAAAAGGCTTCTCCGCCACGGTCCAGCTTACCGCCCCCTTGTCCGCGCCATCGTCAAAAAACGCGGCAGGCAGCATTTGCGCCAGGCTCTGTCCGGCGTAATACACCCCTTTTGGTGCGGCAGCCTTGATCACGATATTTCCGGGCGCCGCTTCCAAGCGGTACGCCTCCGGTCCGTACTGTTTCAGGGAAGCATCCTTCTCTATTCGGATGGCCCCCGTTCCCCCCATCCCCGCCAGGGGCAGTCCTGTTCCGCCTGATAAAAACTGCCGCAGCAGACGGGCCTGCCGCTGGAACCCGGCGTCCTTCTCCCGGCACACGATGCGCGTGCCTCCATCCAGCTTCACGGGCTTCGCCTCGCTTTTATCCGCAATCCTGACGGAAACGGGCCGGGGAATGATCTGGTCCTGCGCATTCACGGTCAGGCAGCATGCTCCGGAGAGCAGGAAAAGGAATACAGGGGAAACATAGCGGAACATCACGTCCAGTATACACCGCTTCTGCCGGGAGTCTTTCCTTTTCTTCCCGTTTTTTCCTTAATCCCGTTAAAAGCGGTCCGGAAACCTCCCGCTCCATGACACGCCAGCCCGTCCGCTCCGCCTGAAATGCCATGATGCGCCCCTTGCCTTCCTTTTTCCCGCGGCGTATGATGAACACCATGAAAAAAGACGATACGCCGGGCCTGTTTGCCGCCTTCGCGGACCGGCCCCTGGCGGACCGCCTGAGACCGGCCGCCCTGGAGGAAATCGTGGGCCAGGACCACCTGCTGGGGGAGGGAGGGCCCATCCGGCTCATGGCGGATTCCGGCAAGCTGACCAGCTTCGTCCTGTGGGGGCCGCCCGGCTGCGGAAAAACCACGCTGGCGCGCATCCTGGCCACGCGCACGTCCATGCACTTCGTCGCGCTCTCCGCCGTCTTCTCCGGCATGGCGGATCTGAGGAAAGCCTTTGACGAGGCCGCCAAACGACGGGAATACGGCCAGGGAACCCTCCTCTTCGTGGATGAAATCCACCGGTTCAACCGCGCCCAGCAGGACGGCTTCCTGCCATACGTGGAAAACGGAACCGTCACGCTCGTGGGCGCCACCACGGAAAACCCCTCCTTTGAACTGAACAGCGCCCTTCTCTCCCGCTGCAAGGTCTTCGTCATGCATTCCCTGGACGCTCCGGCGCTGGAAAGCATCATTGAGCGGGCGGAATCCCTTCTCCAGCGCAAGCTGCCGCTCGCCCCGGAAGCGCGCGCCACCCTCATTGAACTGGCGGACGGAGACGGCCGCTACCTGATCAACCTGATGGAAAGCGTCTTTGACCTCTGCAAGCCTGACGAAACGCTGGACACGGCCGCCCTGCTGAAAATCGTCCAGCAGCGCGCCCCGGTTTACGACAAGGACCGGGAGGGCCACTACAACCTCATCAGCGCCCTGCACAAGTCCCTGCGCGGCTCAGATACGGACGCCGCCCTGTACTGGGCCGCGCGCATGCTCCAGGGCGGGGAAGACCCGCTCTACCTGCTGCGCCGCCTGACCCGCTTCGCCATGGAGGACATCAGCCTGGCGGACCCCGCCGCGCTGCAAATGGCCATTGCCGCGTGGGACACCTATGAACGCCTGGGCTCTCCGGAAGGAGAGCTGGCGATCGCGGAACTGGTCATCTATCTGGGCTGCGCCCCCAAATCCAACAGCGCCTACACCGCCTGGGGAGCGGCCCGGAAGGCGGCCAGGGAATACGGCTCCCTGATGCCTCCGGCGCACATCCTGAACGCGCCCACCAAACTGATGAAGGAACTGGGCTACGGGAAGGATTACGCGTACGACCACGACGCTCCGGACGCCTTCTCCGGGCAGAACTACTTTCCGGACAAGATGCCCCGCCGCCAGTTCTACAAGCCGCCGGAACGGGGCTTTGAGCGGGAAATCAACAAGCGGCTGGCATACTGGGACAAACTGCGCCGCCAGCGGGCGGAAGAGGATTCCGGCAGCTCCGGCACGCGGAGGGGCCGGAAAAAGCCCCCCGCTCCGGAGGAACAGGCCCCCTCATGAGGCATCCGCCGGCCACACGGCCACTTCCGCAATCCCCTGCCCCGGCGACAGCCGGATGCGGACATACCTGGCCTTCGCCTCCCCGGAGCACGCGGCGGTCAATCCGGCCCCGTCCTTCAGAAGAACGGTTTTCACATCCTTCCAGGTCTTGCCGTCTTTGCTGACCTGCACCACGGGAGGCTGCCCCTTCCAGTTCCCGGAGGCTTTCGCCTCCACCCGGTCCAGGCGGAATTCAAACTCCATGTCCAGCCGCCACCATGGCTCCCTGTCTTCTGCGGACGGCACCCATGCGGAAACGCCGTCGCCATCGGACGCCTTCATCGCGTCCTGAAGATTGGAGGAAGCGGAACAAGGCCTCAAAGCCGTCAGGTTCGCCTTCTCTCCGGCTCCGGTTCCGGACTGCCCGTACCGCGCCACCTGGGTATCCCTCTCCTGCGCGGAAAAACGCCTGTAGGGCCTCTCCTTCGTTTCCGCGCTCCTGCCCGCCACGTACGCCGGGGCGTTCCGGGAAACAATCTGGATGCTGTCCCCCTTCAATCCCGGGGAAGATGCCTTGATGACCGTTTTCCCGGCGTAATAAGACCGGAACTCAATAGCCGCGCAGCCGTCAATGAGGTCAATGTCCGTCCCGGGCGTGAACGTGATGCTCTTGCCGGTGGGGAACTCTCCGGGGCCTGATTCCACCGTGAGCGTTACCGGAACGGCATTGGCTATCTGCCTGCCGGAGGCATCCGCCACCTTCACGGTCACGTGCACATCGTCCGTGCCGTCAGCCGGGCTGATGGCCTTCTTGTCCGCGGTCAGCTTCACCTGCGCAGGCGTTCCCTCCACGGGCCATTCCGGCGGGGGAATGTTTTTAAACTCATTCCTGTACCAGTACCAGGCCCTCTTGGGAATGCGGAAGTAATCCACAATGCCCATGCGTCCGCCGGAGGGCCAGATGCTGCCGTGGTCAAAACCGCACCAGACCGCCTCCCCCGCGCGCCAGGCATAGCGCGCCCCCGCCTGCTTGTCCCCGGCCATGTCCCCCCAGCCCGGCGCATAAGCCCCCGGCCTCCTGCAGCTCACGGAACCGTATTCCGTCACCATGCTGGGCCTGCCGGGCGTCTTCACATAGGAGCCGTCCCCGTTGAAGGCGGCCATGTCCCCCAGCTTGTCGAAATCGCCGCGCTGGCCTCCCCCGGCGCACACGGGGCGCGTCGGGTCCAGCTCCTTCACCAGGGCAATCAGCTTGCCGCACAGGGCCCTGGCCTCCGGCGCATGCCGGGTGAAAAACGGTTCGTTGCTGATGCTCCAGATGACGATGGAAGGGTGGTTGCGGAATTGCAGCACCATCTCCCTCACCTGGCGCATGCAGCTCTCCTCAAACGCGGCGCGGTCCTTCTCGTCCGTGGGATAGGCGTCGCAATTCCAGTACCTGTCGTGCTCCTTGAAGCCGCCCATGCCCCAGAAAATGCCTTCATTCAGCATGCACATCCCCTCCCGGTCGCAGGCGTCCAGAAAAGCCGGGGAATGGGGGTAATGGGAGCCGCGGATGAAATTGAACCCGGCGTCCTTCATCAGCAGCACGTCCCGGCGCGCTCCGGCGTCCGTCACGGCATCCCCCCATCCCGCGTGGTCCTGATGAACGTTGGCTCCTTGCAGGTAAACGGGCTTCCCGTTAATCAGCATGCCCCGGTCCGCCGTCAGCTCCAGGGTGCGGAAGCCCAGGGGATTCTCCGCCCGGTCCAGCACTTTTCCCCCTTCGCCCACCAGCTCCGTCGTCACGCGGTACATGTTGGGAACGGCCGGACTCCACAGCCTGGGAGCGGCCAGCGGAGGCAGGTCCGTCTGAACGCACGCTTCCTTTCCCGCGCCCAGCTCCACGGGCTCTTCCCCGCGGAGAACCACGCGGCCGCCCTTGTCCTCCCTCACGGTATGGCGCACCGTCACCCTCTTTATCCTCTCGCTATCATTCTTCACTGCCGCCAGAATGCGGACCTTCCCGCGGGAAGGAGTCACTTCCGGCGTCTGCACCCAGATGCCGTGCGCGGGAAGATGCACGGGAGAACACACGTGCAGATGCACGTTCCGGTACAGGCCGCCGGAAAAGGTATGCTCTCCCGCCCGCGGGGCGATGCTGGGGTTCCAGCGGTTGTCCACACGCACCTCCACCCAATTCTCCCCGCGTTTCAGGAAAGGCGTCAAATCCGTCCGGAACGCCGTATACCCCCCTTCATGCCATCCTGCGGCCTTTCCGTTCACCGTCACCTCCGCCACCTGGAAGGCTGCGCCGCAATCCAGAAAAACCTTCTGCCCCAGCCATTCCTCCGGCATCACAAGCTTCTTGCGGTAGGAGCCGCGCCCCGTGTAAAAGGAATCGGACATGAAATAGGGCAGGCTGAACGTATGTGGCAAATGCGCCGTCTGCCAGCCGCTTTTACCGGGCTCGTCTTCCAGCCGGAACTCCCAGCCGCGGTTCCAGGCCATCCTCCTGCAGGGAGACGAAGCTTTCTCCGCGGCGGAAACGGGCGTTTCCGCTCCGGCCATGGAAAAACACAGGGCGGCGGCGCCCAGCATACAGGCAATCATCTTGCGCATGCGTATGCTACCATTCCACGGTGCTCTTTCTTTCAACCAAAAAACATTTCCGCTCCCTGGAGCTCCCGCAGCAACAAGCCGCGCACCCCTTCCGGGCTGCACGGCTGGAAAAAAGCCTTCATTCGGAAAGCAGCGCAAAACGCCTGCCGATCCGTTACTGGGTAATAATATTCAGTTCAGCAACGGTGGCGCTTTGCTCGCCGCCCTTCACCGGGGAGCGGGCGTCCAGCTTGAAATAGCGGGCCTCCACAGGCTTGCCGAAGTCGATGCGCTGAACAGCCGGATCCTTCCGGATGTAATGGTAGGTGAACTGGCCTTTTTTCACTTCCTTCCAGTTCTGCCCGTCATCGGAAACGGAAAACGTGTACTGGCTGATGAGGCCCTTGTCCTTGTCCATTCTGGGCGTGTAGATGAATCCGGTGAACTTCATTCTGGTTCCCATGTCCACGGCAATGGAGTGGGGGAAGCCCGGCAGGCCGTTCGTATAGGACGTATGCCAGTAGGTATCCGGGTTCCCGTCAATGGCAAAGTGGGCGAAGCCGGTATCCGGCTCTTCCGAGGAAGCGCTCAGGATCTTCCATTCGCCCTGCCCCTTGATAAGGGGGAATTTCCGCTCGCCGGGAGACGTGGGAGGCACTTTGCCGGATTTCCCGGCGGCAGCCCAGGCCCTTACTTCCCCTTCGGGAAGCTTGAAGGGTTTCCGGTACGTTTTTTCCGGCCCCTTGTTGACGGAATACTTCATCTCCGTTCCGGGCGTGGAGGAAACCAGGCTGACCATGCCGTCCCCGTCCCGTTCAATCACGGGGGAATGGGGCACGCCCAGTCCCGCGCGCGCCAGGTTCAGCAGGGCGGACGTGGGGGCCAGCACAAAGCCCAGGGGGGTGGCTTCGCTCAGCGTCTGGTACTTCGCCAGGGGGCGCGGCCCGCAGGAGGAACCGCCCAGCCCCATCTGGAAGGCGTCCAGATTCACGATCACCTTGTCCTTCTCCGGCAGCCTGTCCAGGCTTTTGGCGTTGTTGAGCTCCTTCGGCGTATAACGCAGGATGGACACTTCCAGCGGGGCCCTGGGAGAAGCGGAGCCTACCCACAGCGCCGGAGCCGCCTTGGGTCTGGACAGGGCCACCCAGTCCGTCTCCATGCGGTTGCCCATGTCCTGGGGGCGGGAATAGGCGAAAAACATGTCGTCCACGGAAGTGCGGAACACGTCCTTCCAGCAGCACGTGCGGCGGTCCCGGTAATTGTCCCACGGCCCCAGCCCCAGGTATTCCACCTGGTCATAGGCGGCAGGCATCCCGAAGGTGACGCCCAGCCGCAGGAGCTCTTCCCCCTTGGCGGAGGGATACATTCTGACGGAGGCATTGATGACGCCGTTGCCGAACACCGTCCAGGCAACCTCCCCGGAGAAGGAAAGGTCGGAGCCTTTCGTCCGGAATTGCGCGGTAATGCGGGCCACGCCGGGGGAAATGACGGCGGCCTTCACATCGGAATACTCCGCCTTCATGTTCTGCATCTTCATCTTCCCCTCTACCTTGCTTCTGATCCAGGAGTCATTGTCCACCGGGGAACGGTACGCCTGGAGCGCCACCGGATAGCCGGGCAGAATCAGGTCCTGGCTGCCGTACCGGAGGGCGGAAAGCATGCCGTCCTTGAAGGAGGCGGAAAAGCCCTTCCCCTGCACCACCACGGGATCGCCCTGGCGCACGGAGACAGTGGGCAGCGCCGCCGGAGCCTTCACGGAAGCCTCCTTCTCCACGGCCGCCGGGAACCACTCGTAAGCTTCGCACTCGTCCGCCACATGCTCCAGTTGTTTGGCGGAAAGCTCCTTCACGTCTTCCGGGAGCTTGAACCGGGCATCCGCCAGAACCATCAGGGAGCCCGTCTGCATGGCGGCGGAAGGCAGTTTCACCGTCACGGACTTGCCGGGAGCCGCCTCCGGCAGAGCCATGCGCTCCACGGCATGCTTGCCGCCGGGCGCGAGGGACACCAGGTAAAGCGTATAGCCCTTCAACGGCTTGTGGAAATACTTGTTGCGAACGGTCAGGGAACCGTCCTTGCGGTCAAAGGCCATGTACTGGTACACCTTCTTCACCTCCTTCGTCTTGGCCGTGGTGTTCCGGTTGCCCAGAATGATGCCGTTGTCGCAGAAATTGGCCTGGTTGGGCCTGTCCCCGAACATGCCGCCGTAAGCCTGCGTCACGCCCTTGAAGGGAGCGGGCTTGTAAATGCCGTTCCCGGCAGGATTGGCGCGGAGGGACTGGTCCACAAAATCCCAGATGGCCCCGCCCACCATGCGCGGGGAGGACTCAAAGGCTTCCATGTACTCCTTGAAATTGCCCAGGGCATTCCCCATGGAATGGGCGTATTCGCACACGAAGAAGGGACGGGAAGTCTTCTGCTTCCCCCAGTTTTCCACCCGGTCCACGGGCGGATACATGGCGGAATCCATGTCCACGGCCTTGTGGCCGTGCGGGAATTCGCAGTAATGGAGGGGGCGCGTATCGTCATAGGCCCTGATGGCTTCCGAGGCCGCTTCAAAATTCGGCCCGTTGCCGGACTCGTTGCCCAGGGACCAGAACACAATGGAGGGATGGTTCTTGGAACGGTGCACCATGCTCATGTTGCGTTCCACATGCGCCTTCTTCCAGGAAGGCTTCCGGGAAATGTCCATGCCGCTGTTGCGGATGCCGTGGGCCTCGCAGTTGGCTTCATCCATCACGTACAGGCCGTAGCGGTCGCACAGTTCGTAGAAATAGGGATGGTTGGGATAGTGGGAGCAGCGGACGGTGTTGATGTTGTGCGCCTTGATGATCTGCACGTCCTTTTCCATCACCTCCCGCGGAATGGCGCGCCCGTAGTCCGGATGCGCTTCATGGCGGTTGACGCCTTTGAACTTGACGGCCTTTCCGTTGACCAGCACCGCGCCGTTATCGGCGATTTCCACGGAACGGAAGCCGATATTGACGGACCGGGGGTCCTTCCCGTTCAGGGAATAGGTCACCTTGTACAGGTTGGGCGTTTCCGCCGTCCACGGCTTCACGCCGGGAAACTTCCTGTCCAGAGCCACCTGAACCTCGCCTCCGGCGGGAATGGCGGGAATTTCCAGCGTGCCGGAATCCAGCCTGCCCCTGTTGTCCGTCTGCACGCGGCCGGAGCCGCTCGCGCCCTCCCAATTTAAATTGGTGGAAATCCCTTCAATGGAATAATCCAGCTTCATTCCGGCGGGAATATCCTTCTTGCCGGAATTGCGGATGGTGAACGTTCCGTCCAGCACCCCGGTCGTGTAATCCTTCCTGTCCAGCCCCGCCTTCAGGAACAGGTCGCGCACGTGCACCTGCGGCTGGGCGAACAGGGTCACGTCCCGGAAAATGCCGGAAAGGCGCAGGAAATCCTGGTCCTCCAGATAGGAGCCGTCGCTCCAGCGGTACACTTCCACGGCAATCGTGTTCCTGCCCGGCTTCACGTAGGGAGTAAGGTCGAACTCGCCGCCCGTGTAGGAATCCTCGGAATAGCCGACTTTGCGGCCGTTCACCCATACGTAAAAGGCGGACTCCACCCCGTCAAACCGGATCATCACCTGCTCCCCTTTCCAGGAGGCGGGGAGATTGAAATCCCGTCGGTAGGAGCCCACGGAATTGCGCTCCTTGTATGCCGGCCAGTTCCTGGGCGGTTCCCCCATCACCTTGGGGGGATTCGGCTTGAAGGGATACGGAACGTTCGTGTAAATGGCCGTACCATAGCCGTAAAGCTGCCAGTTGGAAGGCACCTTGACCGTATCCCATCCGGAAACGGAATAGGAAGGCTTGAAGAAATCGGCAGGCCTCCCGTCCGGCGTCATGGAAAACTTGAACTTCCAGTCACCGTTCAGGCTCAGCGTCTTGTCTCCCGCCGGGAGAACGGAGGCGCGGGGAGCCTCCTTGTTGATTCCCGTCACTTCTTCATTCTCCCAGTCCGGGGCTTCCCCCAGCAGGGGCAGCGCCGGAGCCAGGCACATCATGGAAAACAAAAATGCTCGTACCGTCTTCATCTCGGGTCAGGTGCTGGATTGCTTACTTGTACTTGTTGATGGACGGATCCTGATAGCGCTCGGAATCCTTCTTTCCATCCCCGCCTGAAGGCTTCAAGGTCCATTTGCAGGAATCCGTGTACGTTTTCCCGCCCATGGAGGCCGTGGCCGTGATGGTGTTGACGCCGGGCTTGAGAGTCACTTCAGGCCAGACGGCGCGCTTCAATTCATCCGGCTTGACGCTTCCCACGGCCTTCCCGTTGACGGCCAGCTTCACCGCGGGGGCATTGCTGTAAACCTTCACGGGCACCTTCTTCTCCGTGCGTTCCGCAAACCTGCGGGACGTGATGTACACGGTCGGCTGGGGGCTCCAGTTGGCCTTGTAGAAGAAATAGGCGTCCTTGGGCGTCTTGCGGTCATAGGTCACCAGCCCCTTGTCATTGATGCCGGGGCTTTCCCCCTCAAAGCGGGAGGCGGAACCGAAGTCAAACATGTTCCAGACGAAGGAGCCCCACACCTCCGGCCTCTCCCTGATGCACTTGTAATTGATCTCATGCGCCTGGGACTGCCATTCCTCCGGATGCCAGAACCCGGTGGGGGACGGCCTCTTGGCCGGATTCTCATGCATGCCCGTGCTGGCGCCATGGCCGTATTCGCTGACGGCGATGCCCATTTTGCCGCCGTAATCGCGGATGTAGCCGTTCAGGTTCCCCTTCATGGTTTCCGGGCCGCCCCCGTACCAGCCGGGATACGTATTGAACGCGATGTGGTCCGGAATATTGTTCAGCTTCTTGCGGCCCGGCTGGTTGCTGGCCCCCACCGTCATGCGGGAGGGGTCCGCCTCCTTCACGAACTTGTTCAATTCCGTCAATTCGGCATCCATGTCTACTTTGTTGGAAGCCTCCGGCTGGTGGCCGATTTCATTGAAAATGCCCCACATGCAGATGGAGGGGTGGTTCCAGTGCTGGTAAATCATTTCCCGGGCCTGGAGGCGGTTGTTCTCCCGGAATTCCGGCGTATCCCGCACCAGGTTGACGTTGGGCACTTCAGACCAGACGACCAGTCCAGTCTTGTCGCACAGGTCGTAAACGTTGGAAGAAGCGGGATAGTGGCCCGTTCTCAGGCCGTCCGCTCCCATGTCCGCAATCAGCCGGATGTCCCGCGCCTCATCCTCCGGAGAAAGCGCCCAGCCCTTTCCCTTCATGTCCTGGTGGCGGCTGACGCCCTTGACCTGCATGGGCTTCCCGTTCAGGACAAAGCCCTTCCCGGGATCGACAGAAACGGTCCGGAGGCCCAGAGGCTGCACTATTTCGTCCGTCTGGCCGTCCGCCGTCCTGATGGAAGTCTTCACCTGGTAGAGGTAGGGATTCCTGACTCCGTTCCAGAGCACGGGCTTGCCGATCGCCAGCGTTACGGGAACCTCCAGGTTCTTCTTTTCCCCGGCGGCGGCCTTCACCGTCTTTCCGGCCACCTTCCTGCCCTTCATGTCCAGGATTTCCACGGCTACATCCACGTCCCCCGCCTTCCCGTCCGAGTTCAGCAGGGTCTTCACTTCCACCTCCGCTTTGGACTTATCCAGGGACTTCGTCGTAATGAAGACGCCGGGGGAGGCGTAAAAGAGGGGGTCAATGCACACGCCGTCCGTTTCAATCAGCTCAATGGGCCGGTACAAGCCGCCGAACATGGAAAAATCCCCGCGCTGGGGCGCGATATGTTCCCGCTGCGTATTGTCCACCAGAACGGAAACCGTGTTGGTGCCTTGTTTCAGGAGGGGAGTGATTTCATAACAAAAAGCGGTAAACGCCCCCTCATGCCTGCCGGCAGGCTTCCCGTTGACGGAAACCTCGGAAACGATGCTGGCGCCTCCGCCGCGGATGAAATACCTCTTGCCCGGCCTGGGAGCCACCGGAAGAGTGCGGGAATAAACGGCGGGACCGCGCCGGTAGGCGTCGCTGTTGACGGACTTGGCGTCTCCGCGCTTCCCCTTCACGCCGTTCGCGGCATCCTCCGCATTCCAGGTGTGGGGCACCGTTACTTTCCCGGAAGAGCCTCCGTTGAAGCTGTAATCCCAGGAACCGTTCAGGGAATGGACTTCACGGGCATCAGCCGCCAGAATGGAACCCAGGGCACAACACAGCCCGGCACATGATACGTTGAAAGAGAGGATTCTGATGTTCATGATACAGTAAAACAGTATATCTCATACGTTCAGGCATGTAAAATATTTTCATCCTGCCGTATCTTTCTTCTCGGTCTAACAAAAATTTACCAACACCTAACGAATAGCATTCGTTTTGATATTCAACGCATGTGATCATGCTTTCTAACATTTTCGGTTCCTGCACCATCAGAAACTTTGATTTTCCGATCGGATCAAAGAAAACATAAGTTACAACATATCCTTGACGGATACGCGTTTTCCGATGGAAAGCATAAGTTTTCTTTACTATAAGGATGGCCTTTTTCATTAAAACCGTGTTTGTACAAACACGATGAACCTATATGAGAAAAGTACCGAAAACGAATAAACTAAAATATGTTGGAACCGCTCTTCTGGAAGGGGAATCAGTCACCCTGACCCAGGCGGCACGGCTGGTATTGGAAATCAAGGAAGCCCTGGGGGATGAAATCTGCACCATCAACCGGTGCAGGGAAGTTGTCACCCTGGGGCTGAACGCCATCAAGAACAAACACCATACCGTCAGCTTCGGGACGGCGGCCACGGAATGCCTGCGTTCCAAAAGCCACCGCCGCCCCCGGACGCTGACGGACATCAAGAGCATCATTCATAAACTCAAGAAGAGCAATCCGGAACTGGAGGAAACTCCCCTCAGGAACCTCACCGTGGAAGAATGCCAGAGCATTCTGATGAATACGTTCACCACGTCACGCCAGCGGCACAAGGCGCGGCTGATCCTGAGCGGAATCTTCTCCTTCTCTGTCAAGCGCGGCTGGTGTGATGAAAATCCCATCCTCCGCGTAGACACCCCCTTCCTGCGGGAACAGGAAATCCCGGCCCTGGGACTGAAGGACGTCACCCTGCTCCTCAAAACATGCATGAATGAATTCGACGGGAGCTGCGTAGCCGGAGCCGCCCTGATGATTTTTGCAGGCATCCGCCCGCAGGAAGTGGAGCGGCTGCTCTGGGAGAACATCGCCATCCGGGACGGCTGCGTGATTCTGAACTCCAAGCACACCAAAACCGGGGGCGCCCGGCATGTCACCATCCTGCCCGTTCTAGCCAAATGGCTCAAATTCTGCCGTGACAGAACCAAGCCGGGGCCGAATACGCCCATCTGCCCCAAGGGCTGGACGATCAAGTGGCGCAAGATCCGCAGGAACGCGGGCTGGGGCGGCAGAAAAAGATCATGGGTGCCGGACTGCCTGCGGCACACCTATGCCAGCTACCACGCCAAGCACTTCAAGGACTACAACCTGCTGCAGATGGAAATGGGGCACCGCTCCTCCTCACTGCTCCGCACCCGGTACCTGAACATGAAGGGCATTTCCCCGCAAACGGCCACGCGCTTCTGGGGACTCACTCCGGCCAAGGTGATTTCGGAAACGGAACCTCCGGAGGAACAGACGCAATAACGGAGATGGGACGGGGGCCCCGGCTGAGGCGCCTCCTCCCTTCTCAGGCAGGACGAACCCTATAATTCATAGTAGGTGTAGCCGTTCAGGCCGGAACGGAACACTTCCAGGGCCCTCCGGCGTTCGGACGGAGATATTTTCCCATCCGCCACCGCCTGTTCCGCAAACGTGCGGAACTTGTTGATCAGCTCCTTGGGGTCATACTCCACGTAGGAGAGGACGTCCGCCACGGTATCCCCCTCCACCTCATGCGTATAAACAGGGCGTCCCCCTTCCAGGTGCACGCCCACCACATTCGTATCCCCCAGCAGGTTGTGCAGGTCCCCCAGGGTCTCCTGATAGGCGCCCACCAGGAACACGCCGATGTAGTAATCATCCTCGCCGGGCTTGATGGCATGCAGCGGAAGCGCGGTAGCCACGTCCTCCCGGTCGATGAAATGGTCTATCTTCCCGTCGCAGTCACAGGTGATGTCCGCCAGCACGGCCTTGTTCGTGGGCCGTTCATTCAGGCGGTGCAGAGGCATCACGGGGAAAAGCTGGCGTATGGCCCAGGAATCCGGCAGGGACTGGAACAGGGAAAAATTGCCGTAATAAAAGTCCACCATGGAGCAGGAAAGCTCCCGGAGGTCTTCCGGAATGGTTTCCATCTCCGCCAGCATGCGGGAAATGCGGCTCAGGATGTGCCAGTAATAGGCCTCTCCCAGCCCGCGCTGACGCAGGGTGGCATTCCCGTAAAAGAACTGGGCGCGCAGCTGGTCCCGGTAATAGCAGGCGTCATTGTAGCACTCCTGCATATTCTTCCTGGCCAGGGTCCGGTCCGTATCCGCAAAAGCCTTCAGCAACTCCGGAGCATCCTCCGGCAAATCCGGGGGAGGTTCCTCGCCCGGCGCGCTGGTCACGTCCAGCACGTTAAACACCAGCACGGAATAATACGCCACCACGGCGCGGCCGGACTCCGTCACCAGCGTGGGATGGGGCACCTCGTACTTGGTGCACATGTCCCCCACCACCTCCACCACGTCACGGGCGAACTCCGCAATGGAATAGTTGCAGGAGGAATGGAAATTCGTCTTGGACCCGTCGTAATCCACGGCCAGGCCACCGCCCATGTCCAGCGTTCCCAGCGGCGCGCCTTCCTTCACCAGGTCCACGTAAATGCGGGCGGCCTCCGTCAGCCCCTCGCGGACCACGGAAATATTCGGAATCTGGGACCCCTGGTGGTAATGGAGCAGTTTCAGGCAGTCCAGGGAATCCATCTGCTTCAGCTTGTCCACCACATCCACCACCTGCGCGGCGTTCAGGCCAAAGACGGACTTGTCCCCCGCGGACTCCTGCCACAGGCCGGAACCCTTGGCCGCCAGCTTGATGCGCACGCCCAGATTGGGCCGGATGTCCATCTTCCGGGCTCGTGCCAGAATGGCGTCCAGCTCGGAAGGCATCTCCAGCACGATGAAAATATTCAGCCCCATTTTCTGGGCCGTCAGCGCCAGGTCAATAAACTCGTCATCCTTGTAGCCGTTGCAGATCAGGTAGGCGTTGGGATTATGCATGTGCGCCATGGCGGCAATCAGCTCCGGCTTGGAACCGGCTTCCAGCCCGTAATCATACTTGGTGCCGAACTCCGCGATCTCCTCCACCACCTGCCGCTGCTGGTTCACCTTGATGGGATACACGCCCTGGTACTTGCCCTGGTAATCCGCCTCCTTAATCGCCTTCCGGAAGCTCTCGTTCAGCTCCGCAATGCGGCTGCGCAGCAGGTCGCGGAAACGGAACAGCACCGGAACGGTGGTGCCGCGCTCATTCAGGCCCTCCAGCAGGTCGCACAGGCTGATGTCCTTCTTCCCGCCGTCCTCGTCATTCAGGCGTACGGTGACCTCCCCTTTCTTGTTAATCCGGAAATATCCGTTGCCCCAGTCGTCAATGCCGTACAAATCTGCGGAATCATGATGACTCCAGCCCCGGACTTTCTGCTTGATGCCTTCTTTGGATGCTGCCATGTCAATCTGTCTGGTCAAATGTTCTAGCCCAGGCGGGCCTCAAAATCTTCATAGGAAAAACGGCGTACCGTCTCCACGGAGCCGTCCTTCTTCTGGATTGCAATATCCGGATGGCGCACGCCGTTGAAAAACGTCGTTTTCACCATCGTATAATGCGCCATGTCGTCAAAAACAAGCTCGTCGCCCGCGGCAAGGGGTTCCGCAAAGGAATAATCCCCTATCCGGTCTCCCGCCAAACAGGTGGGCGCCCCCAGGCGGTACGTATGCGCGCCTTCCCCGGCGTTCCCCGCCAGGGCGTAGTTTTCCCCCTCCATCCGCACGGCGGGCTGCTGCCCGGAACGCAGGGAGGCGTTCTTTAAAATCTGGAACACGTCCGGACGGTAGGGCATCTCCAGCGTATCAGGCATATGGGCGGACGCGGAAACGTCCAGAATGGCATGCTCCACCCCTTCCGAGGAAAAAATATCCAGCACCCTGCACCGGAGCACCCCCGTATGAATGGCGGCGGCTTCCCCCGGTTCCAGCCATACGTCCACGCCGTAGCGCCCGCGTATGCCGCGGATAAGCTCCACTAACAGCTTCCGGTCATAACCGGGCTTGGTGATCCAGTGGCCGCCGCCCATATTCAGCCAGGTAATCTCCGGGCGGGACAGGATGTGGCCGAAGTGCCGCTCCACCGCGCCGAGCGTAGCCGCCAGGTCATCCGCCCCCTGCTCGCACAGGGTATGGAAATGAAGGCCGGAAATGCCGGTCAAATCAGCCTCCTGCATCACATCCGGCGTAACGCCCAGGCGGGAGCCGGGCGCGCAGGGATCATACAGGGGCTTATGCCCGGTGGAAAAACGGGGATTGACGCGTAAGCCGCACTTCAGCTCTCCGGAAAGAAAGCGGGGATGCCGCATCACCTCCTCCCGGAAACGGGCCCACTGCGTCAGGCTGTTGAAATCAAGGTGGCTGGAAATTTCCGCCAGCTCCGCCACCTCCTCCGGAGCATACGCCGGAGAATACGTCAGCACGTGTTTTCCGAACCTGCTCCGGGCCAGCCGCGCCTCCCACAGGCCGGACGCGCAGCAGCCGTCCAGCAAGGGCTCCAGGATATCAAAACAGGGCCAGCAGGAAAAACCTTTCAGGGCCAGCACGATGCGGCACCCGGCTGCCTCCGCCACGTCCCTCAGGATAAGGGCGTTGCGTTCCAGGGCAGACTGGCTGATGATAAAGGCGGACATGAAGCAACGACAACCTAAGCGATTCCCAACGATTTGCGAGAAAAATTTGAGTAATCCCCCATCATACCTTCCGGGAGGCGCCCCGGAGCCTCCCGGTCCGGCAAAGCCCGCTCCCCCTATCAAACGGAAATGTTAAAAAACGCCACAAATCGCCTCTTCCTGCATTCTTTTCCTTGAAATGGGATGTGTTTTCCTCTTTTATAACGTAACCATTGCGATTGCCATGACTAACATTCATCCCTTCACCACCGCAGCAGCCTGCCTCCTGACCGTCGGAGCAGCGCTCTTCACCAGCTCCTGCCAGCCTACCTCTCCGCAGAGCTACGCCCGTCAATTCGCTACCGCCCAGAACGTCTCCGTACACGGGTATAACGGCCGTGAAACGCTGACCAGCAGGGTTTATGCCGACTGGGGCGGCATGCCGGCCAACGCGCGCCGCGCCATGGAGGAATACATCAAGGGCGCTGAATGGAAGACGATGGACTACATCCGCCCGCAATACTTCATCCAGGTGGACCGCTCCTACTGGGCTCTCTGCATTGACAATGACGGCAACCTCATCGGCATCGTTCCCTTCCGCAACGGCAGGGACGCCCGCAAGATGTCCGTCAACAACCACTTCAAAATGCTGGTCAACACCACGGACCAGGCCCCGGCCCTGGGCTATGCCATCCTGAAAAACCTGGCTTATGCGGATGGACTGCGCGTCAGCACCCGCAAGGCTGACGGCCTGAACACGCCTGTTCCGGCGCCGCCCGCCGTGAAGGTGGTTGTTCCGCCCAAGGAAGCCGCTCCGGCAGCCGGAGCCGCCAAGCCTGCGGCCGCACCTTCCACGGAACCCGCCGCTACGGAAGAAACGCCCGCCGATGATGCAGACTCCACCGGCACGGAAGAAACGCCCGCCGCGGATAACACTGCTGAAGACAGCGATGCCACGGCGACGGATGACGCCGCTACCGACGACTTTTAAGATGCCTCCCCCCTCCGGGGACTACATACCTCCATTTCCATCACGCTCCGCCGGCACGCACGGCGGGGCGTTTTTTATCCCCATTCTTCCGGAACAACGGCAAGTTTGCTCTTATTTTAAACCATCCCTGTCGTGGGAAAGCGCCTGTGAAGCTTGTAAATAGCCCGGTTCGGAAGTGGCCTGCGCTTACGTAAGCTTGAATGAAAAGCCTCCGGCCCCCGTTCATTCCGGGTTACGGAAAAAACCACGGGAAAGGAGGATATTCTTCAGGTCTCAATCTGCTCCGCCAGCGGAGGAAAACCGCCCGCAGGGAAAGACGCAAGGAACGCACTCACATGTTTAACCCGCAGGAACGCGCATCACCCCTAAAAACCCTTTACCGGACGCTCCGCCCGGCGGAAACGTCAAAAAGCCGGATGCCCTGCCAAAAGCAGGGCATCCCAATTCGCGCCCTCTTCACCGGAGGCCATTCGCCGGACCTGGTGAAAAGGAAACCGCAGACTGTGGCGGAATCTCAATTCCCGCTCTTCTTCACCTGGTCGGGCCACGGAACGGAGCTCCCTTCCGGCGCGCCCAGCTCGTTGCCCTTCTTGTAGGTAGGCATCTGCGCCTTCCGCTCCCGGAGCAGCTTGCCCATGGCGGCGGCCATTTCCTTCAACTTCCGCGGCTCTTTGGAAACCAGGTTTTCCTTTTCGCCGATATCCTTCTTCAAATTGTACAACTCGAAGCTCTGGTCCCCGTGACGGTAAATCAGCTTCCAGTCCCCCTGGCGCAGGGCGGTGGAAGCGCCGTACTGAGGAGCCTGGCGATTGTTTTCCCCCCAGTTGTTGGGCTGGTGGAACAGCAGGGGACGGTCCGCGGGGAACCGGGCGCCCTTGAGCAGCGGAACCAAGCTGAGGCCGTCCAGCTTCTGCGGAGTCTTTGCGTTCCGGCATCCGGCTATATCCAGCAGAGTCGGGAAAAAGTCGTCAATAACCACCGGAACGGCACACCGGGAACCGCCCTTTGTCACGCCCGGCCAGGAAACAATCATGGGTTCCCGGATACCGCCCTCCATGCACGACCCCTTGCCGAAGGAAAGGGGGTAATTGGCATCCTCATTGCCCAGCCTGCCGGAAATGGCCAGGCCGCCGTTGTCCGACATGAACACCAGCACCGTATTCTTGTCCAGATTGTGCTCCTTGAGGTACTTCATGATATCCCCCAGGCTCTTGTCCATGCCCTCAATCAACCCGGAATAATGCTTCTCCACCGGGGACCACTTGTGCCCGTCCTCCGGATTCTTGTAGGAATCCGCAAACCTCTTGTCATAGGCGCGTTCATCCAGCGGAGCGTGCAGGGCGTACTGGGCCATGTACAGGTAAAAGGGCTTGTCGGCCTCCTTCGGATTGGTCCTGATGGCTTCCAGACGCTTGATGGCCTCCTGGGTCAGGGCCTCCGTCAGGAACACATCGTCCTGGTAATAATTATTCTCATCCAGCCCGCGCACATGGTTGAACCCCTTTCCGTAATGCTTGGAACCGCGGTAATCCGCCGGGTGGCCGATCTCCGTACCTGCGATATTATAATCAAACCCCATGTTCAGCGGATTGGACCCCGGCGTTCCCTGGGTGCCGAAATGGGCCTTCCCGCAGTGCACGGTGACATAGCCGCACTTCTTCAGCATCGCCGGCAGCGTGACCGCCGTGGCGAAGGGGCGCGTCATGTTATAACGTATATCCTCCCCGGAAATGGGGCGTTTCGTCGTTCCACTGGCAGGAATCCCGACCGGCTGGAGACCGTTGAGGGCCCAGTCCGGCGGCTGGAGGCTCTTATTGTTGCGGTCCGTCGTCCCGTTCTGCTCCCGCACCCAGCAGGTCACGCGGTGCCGCGCCGGATTCATGCCGGACATCAGGCTCACGCGGGAAGGCGTGCAGAGGGGGTGGGCGTACGCGTCCGTAAACGTCATGCCCTGGGCGGCCAGCTTCTCCATGTTCGGCGTGCGGTAGCGCTTGTTCAGGAACGTCTTCTTCGGATTGCCGCGGCTGTCGGACCAGAACGGATGGGACGTATCCTGCCAGCCCATGTCATCCACCAGGAAAACGATGATATTGGGCTTCTTTCCGGAGGAAACGGGGTGGGAAACATTGCCCTGGGCGGATGCCCCGGCAAACAGGGAAAACACGCCGCAGGCGGCGGACAGGAGACAGGCAGTGAACTTCATGGTTGCAATTATTTAATACGATCGGCAAAATCCTTTCAACCTAAAAGTACGCACAGTCAACTTCTGGTCTTTCCACTTTTTTCCGGAAAACGCTCCCATGCCCCCGCAAGCACTGAAAGCGCTTGCGCACCGCCGGGTTTAGGCTTGATTGGCCCGCAGGCGGAGTATACATTCCTCCCCATCATGTCCGAGCGCAAGAAACCATATCCCTTTGACGTTTTTGAACCCAAATGGCAGCAGATCTGGGACGAAAGAAAAACCTTTAAGGTAAACAATCCCGGAGAAGAGGGCTTTGACGCGTCCAGACCCAAGTACTACGTGCTGGACATGTTCCCCTACCCCAGCGGCGCGGGCCTGCATGTGGGGCATCCGGAAGGGTACACGGCCACGGACATCGTGGCGCGCTTCAAGCGCATGAACGGCTTCAACGTGCTGCATCCCATGGGGTGGGACTCCTTCGGCCTTCCGGCGGAGCAATACGCCATCAAGACCGGGCAGCACCCCTCCGTCACCACCTTCCAAAACATTGACAACTTCCGCCGCCAGCTCAAGATGCTGGGCTTCTCCTATGACTGGGACCGGGAAATAGCCACGACGGACCATGAATACGTGCGCTGGACCCAGTGGATATTCCTCCAGCTCTACAACTCCTACTACAACAGGGAACTGAAAAAGGCGCGCCCCGTCTCCGAACTGGAGGAACAGGGGCTGAGCCGCGAGGAAATCGACCAGCGGCGCCTGGCCTACGTGGCGGAAGCCGCCGTGAACTGGTCCCCGGACCTGGGCACCGTGCTGGCCAATGAGGAAGTGGAGGAATGGAAATCCAAAGGCCACCATGTGGAACGCCGCCCCCTGCGCCAGTGGATGCTGCGCATTACGGACTATGCGGAACGCCTGATTGACGAACTGGAGCCCCTGGACTGGCCGGAATCCATCAAACTGCTTCAGCGCAACTGGATCGGCAAATCTGAAGGGGCGGAAGTGGACTTCACCCTGGGCGGGGAAACCATCACCGTTTACACCACCCGGCCGGATACCCTCTTTGGCGCCACTTATATGGTCCTCTCCCCGGAACACCCGCTGGTGGATTCCGTCACCACGCCGGAACAAAAGGAAGCCGTGGAACAGTACCGCAGCCAGTGCGCCACCAAGAGCGACCTGGAACGCACGGACCTGTCCAAGGAAAAGACGGGCGTCTTCACTGGCGCATACGCCGTCAACCCCGTCAATGGGGAACAGGTTCCCGTCTGGATTGCGGACTACGTGCTGATGGGCTACGGCACCGGAGCCATCATGGCCGTCCCGGCCCACGATGAGCGTGACTTCGCCTTCGCCCAGGTCTTCGGCCTCCCGGTGCTCCAGGTGGTCCAGCCCCCCAGTGAAGACATTGACTGGCGCGGCTTCTGCGGCTATGAAGGCACCAGCGTCAACTCCGGTTTCCTGACCGGACTGCCTACCCCGGAAGCCAAGGAAAAAATGACACTTTGGCTGGAAGAAAACGGCAAGGGCCGCCGCAAGGTCAACTACAAGCTGCGCGACTGGCTCTTCTCCCGCCAGCGCTACTGGGGCGAACCCTTCCCCATTGTCTGGGAAAACGGCCACCACCGCGCCCTGCCGGAGAACGAACTCCCCCTGCTCCAGCCTGATCTGGACGACTTTGCCCCCACGGGCGACCCGCGCGGACCGCTGGTCAAGGCTACGGAATGGATTGCCTACACCCCCACGGCCCACCGTGAAACGAACACCATGCCCCAATGGGCCGGCTCCTGCTGGTACTACCTGCGCTATCTGGACCCGGAAAACACGGCACGCTTCGTCAGCCGGGAGGCGGAACAATACTGGATGGGCTCCACCGGAACCCCCGGCGGCATTGACCTGTACGTGGGCGGCACGGAACACGCCGTGCTCCACCTGCTCTACGCCCGCTTCTGGCACAAGGTCCTCTTTGACCTGGGCCACCTCAGCACCAATGAACCGTTCCAGAAACTCGTCAACCAGGGATTGATCCTGGGAGAAGACGGACAGAAAATGTCCAAATCCCGCGGCAACGTCGTCAACCCGGACGACATCGTCCGTGAATACGGAGCAGACTCCCTGCGCATGTATGAAATGTTCATGGGACCGCTCAAGGACGTGAAACCCTGGGCCACCAAGGGAGTGGAGGGCATCTCCCGCTTCCTGGCCCGCGTCTGGCGCGTGGCCTTCCGTGAAAACCAGGAAGGCGAATGGGAAATCAACCCCAAGCTCACGGACGGCGCCGCGGAAGCGGACGTGCTGCCTGTGCGCAAGGAACTGCACAAAACCATCCGGAAAGTGACGGACGACATCAACGAAATGTCCTTCAACACCGCCATCGCCAAAATGATGGAATGCACCAACGCCATGACCTCCGCGGACGTGGTGGACGTGCAGGACTACGACACCTTCCTGACGCTCCTGAACCCGTTTGCCCCGCACATCACGGAAGAAATCCACAGCCTCCTTCAAAAACGCTTCCCCGCCCTGGGGGAAACGCAGCTCTGCCAGAAAAACTGGCCCGCCTGTGATGAAGCCCTGCTGGTGGAAAACACCATCCCCATGGTCATCCAGGTAAACGGCAAGCTCAGGGACAAGCTGGAAGTGCCCAGGGACATCTCCCGTGAAGAACTGGAAAAACTGGCTCTGGACTCCTCCAAGGTAAAAGTCTTCCTGGACGGCGTCACCGTGCGTAAAGTAATTGTCGTGCCCGGGCGCCTCGTCAACATCGTCGCCAACTAAAACCTCCGGAAAGAACACACGACCATGACCATGATCGCCCCGTCCCTGCTGGCGGCAGACTTCTCCCGCATCGGGGAGGAAGCGCGCCGCGCCTTTCACTCCGGAGCAGACTGGCTGCACCTGGACATCATGGACGGCCACTTTGTGGACAACATCTCCTTTGGCCCGGAAATCTGCGCCGCCGTCAGAAAAGCGGTGGGGCCGGATCACTTTCTGGACGCGCACCTGATGATCGAACGGCCGGACCACTACTTTGACCGATTTGTCAAAGCGGGGGTGAACCTCATCTGCTTCCATGTGGAGCTGGGGGACGAATACTACATCCGCGACACCCTGCGCCGCATCCGCAAGGCTGGCGTAAAAAACGGGCTGGCCATCAACCCGGCAACGCCCTTTGAGGCGGTCGCCCCCTTCCTGGGGGAAATAGACCTGCTGCTGGTCATGTCCGTGGTTCCGGGCTTTGGCGGACAATCCTTCATGCCCTCCGTGCTGGACAAGGTGGAAAAAGCCGCCGAATGGCGAACGGAGCATCAGGCGGAATTCCTAATCCAGATGGACGGAGGAATCGGCAAAAACAATGCCGCGCAGTGCGCCCTGGCGGGAGCGGACGTGCTCGTAGCGGGTTCCTCCACCTTCAAGGCTCCGGACATGGCCCGCGCCATTGCGGAAATGAAATAACCTGCGGCGGGACTGCCTGTCATTCCGAAACATCAAAAAATCCGGCACTCCCACGGGGGATGCCGGATTTTTTCACTCATGACTCTTTAATCAGGCTCTGCGGCGGCGTAGCATCAATGCAGCCAGTCCGGCAGGCCCAGGGAGGCGGCAGCCGGTTCCGGAAACAGCGCGGACGGCGTTACCTCCGCCCTCCACGCCGGACTCCATACGGAATTTTCCGTACGGGTAAAATCTGTATTTTTATACAAAAAGCAGCGGATTACAAATCCGGGAAGAACGACTCATACCCTTCCCTGATCCGCAATTACCGCACAGCCGTCCCCATCGCATCTCCCTGACGGGCAAACAACTCCATCCCCTCCGCCGTCTTTTCCAGCAGGTCGGCAGCCAGGCTAATTCTGCCCGGCTCAAAAAAGCACATCACGGTGGAGCCGCCAAAGGCAAAATACCCCTTCTCCGCTCCCCGGAGAGCAGGAACTTCCGGAAAATACGTCTCCTCAATCCGCCCCACGCCGGTGGCCCCCACCTCCAGCATGGCCACCTGCCCCCATAACTCTGACTGGATCAAAGTCAGATTCCTCTTGTTAGTCCACAGCCACGCCAAACGATGGCGCAGGCAATACGGAGACACGCTGGCCAGCGGACCGCCCAGCCTCTCCCACGGGCCGGGCACCCCGGACACCGGAAAATGAAAGCGGTGATAATCCGTAGGGCACAGGCGGGACAGGACAATGGCGCCTTCCGCATACCGTTCAGCCAGGGCCCCGCTCCCCAGCAGGCCCGGCAGGTCAAAACTCTGCCCCTTCACAAAAACGCCTCTGATCCGGTCGGCGCGCTCCCAGCCCATGTGCCGGGCGTCAGCCGGAAAAACAGCCGTTTCCTCCCCTCCGGCCAGGGGACGCGCGCCCGGCTTCAGGCGCCTGTAGAAAAAATCGTTGAAATGCCTGAACTCCGGAATACCCTTGAGGGACTCCTCCATATTGATGCCGTACTCCTTCACAAAAGCGGGAATGGAACGCGCGCTAGAAGGCCGGTTCTTCATCCACCCCAGCAGGGAGGAAAACACGCCGCGCTTGATCAGGACATGCAGGGCCGCCCTGCCCGTGGAAGTGCCGTAAATCCATTGCAGGTACCTCTCTCCCAGCACCTGTTCCCGTTCTTCCGTGCCCGTGTAGCGGTTGTAATAGCGTATGCCCTCCATAAAGCGCCTAGAGTGTCGTCCGCCTCCCGTTTTGTCCAGCCGAAAGACGCTCCCCCCGGCTTCCTATTTCCCCGGTGCACGTTCCAGGCCGTCCCCCTCCGCGGAATCCTTCTTCTCCGCCGCCCGGTCATACCACTCCTGGGCAAGATCCAAATTCCGGGAAACTCCGTTGCCGTGTTCATAGCAGGCGCCCAGCAGGTACTGGGCATCCTTGTCATCCCCCTGCGCCGCCTTCCTCAGCCAATGCATGAACAAATCCTCATTCTTCTCCACCAGTCCTCCCTCCCGGTACTCCAGCGCCAGGGCAAACATGGCATCCGGTTTCCCCTCGGCCGCCGCGCGCTGCAGCCAGTGCAGGGCCTCGGCATCATCCTTCTCCACCCCCAGTCCTTGATGAAAGCAATCGTAAAGGTAAAAAGCCGCGTCCCTGTCTCCCGCCTCCGCCTCCTGTTTCAATCCGGGCAACGCCTTGTGAAACCACTCCTCCGCCCGGTCCGGGTCCTTCTCCACGCCATCCCCCTTCTGGTAAATGCGCCCCAGCTGGAACTGGGCGGAGGGGTGGCCTGCCTCCGCCTCCCGGACCATCTTCCGCTTCCATTCCTCCATGGACTTCTTCAGCCTCCCGCTTCTCCATTTCAGCGCAGCCAGAAAAACAACCGCTACCAGTATCATCAGCAGAATAGGCGCCCATTCCAGAAAATCATTCAACCAGTCTGTGTGCATTTTATCTCTATATTGGATTCCTCCCGCCTTATCCATCACAAACTGTGAACGCGGAAAAATGCCCCATGCCGCAGGAAACTCTCCGAATAACTTCTCCTTTTCTAAAAACAGGCTGTTCGCGCCTCATCATGAAGCTAACGGAAACACCTCCATATGGTCCACAGAATCTTCTCCTTAAATAGAAACAATCAACAAATAACCAGTTAAATCCATTTTTTGGAACAGAGAGGATTCTCTATTCAGTATCGTCAAGTATACACCTTCAATTTCATCCTGCGCACCCATGAGGGTGCGACCTGGAAAAACTTCCGGAGAAATCCATGGTCCCCAGTACTCCCACTGCCGGTTCAAATTGTCCAGTTTCAATCCACGCACCCGTGAGGGTGCGACCGCCTGGTAGTCGTCGCGCTTGATGGCAGCCAGGTTTCAATCCACGCACCCGTGAGGGTGCGACTTTCGTGCTTGTCAGTGTTGGCCTTATAACCATGTTTCAATCCACGCACCCGTGAGGGTGCGACCTGAAGAATCCATAATGAATGACATCAAACAGTTGTTTCAATCCACGCACCCGTGAGGGTGCGACGTTCTTCATCCTTTATTTGCACAGGGGCAGGGGATGTTTCAATCCACGCACCCGTGAGGGTGCGACTCCGGCATATTCGCAGTGACCGTCTCCTTCTTCCGTTTCAATCCACGCACCCGTGAGGGTGCGACAACAACGTCATTCTTCACCCTGTCAAGCTACCGGTTTCAATCCACGCACCCGTGAGGGTGCGACACCGGGTCCATTAAGCAGGTGGACAAGACCATCGGTTTCAATCCACGCACCCGTGAGGGTGCGACTTTGACAATGCCGACGTGGTGTTTTCCCGCAAGTTGTTTCAATCCACGCACCCGTGAGGGTGCGACACGGGGAAAACATCCCTTTCGTACCGTAGTGGCTGTTTCAATCCACGCACCCGTGAGGGTGCGACTATTATACAGACCTTGACGACGGACGGCGGCATGTTTCAATCCACGCACCCGTGAGGGTGCGACGCTTGCCGCCCACGGGGAAACCAAGGAGCAATGGGTTTCAATCCACGCACCCGTGAGGGTGCGACTGAATGGAACATTGTAAGTGACATTGAGGGGACGGTTTCAATCCACGCACCCGTGAGGGTGCGACAAATATGAAAATATAGCAACGGCTTTTACCTTAAGTTTCAATCCACGCACCCGTGAGGGTGCGACGGCCTGGAAGCATACGGGTTGAGTATCAAGCGTGCAAAAGGGGATTTGCGCCAACCTAATTCGGATGCCGGATGCTGCCAGGTTCAATAATGGGTGGTTCTTTTGTCAATATGCATTTCCCAAGCACTTACAGCAAGCGCCGGTCTCCCGGGAATTTCCTGTGAGCTTTGGGTTGGCGCAAGGCGGCATCAGACAGGGTCCGATGGCGGATATTCCGTCTTTCCGTGTCCGGTACCGCTTGCTTCCAATTTGATTCATTCATGCTAGCCGTTCCTCCCTGCCGCGTCCAGCAACATCTTCCCCGGAGCTTCAAACGATGCCGTGCATCGTGAATCCGGCAACAATCACGCCCATAAACCATTTCTCTCGGAAGGTCCCGGCGTCCTTTTCCCGTATAAGGAAAAGCACCCGCTGCGCCATTTCCTGCAACATCAAAAAGGAGCCGCCCTTACGGACGGCTCCCCTCAATGGATGAATAACCGGAAATCCCTCTTTCCCCCTTACAGGGCAGTCGGGATTTCCTTGCCCAGTTCGGACGCCTTTTTGGCGGAACCGTCACCGGCAATGCGTTCCAGAATCACATCCTTGTAGCTCATGCCGCCCAGAATGATCGGAAGCACGTGCACGTCATGGGGAACCATCACGTCCAGCACGTAGGCTTCCGGAGATTCAATCATGCGGGTGATGGCAGCCGGAAGTTCTTCTATGCGGAGCACGCGCTCGCACTTGACGCCGAATCCGGCGCAGATGAGCGGATAGTTCGGATAGATGACGTCTTCCGTCTTGTGGGTGGGATCATAGCTGTCGTGCGGGTCCGCCAGGAAGGTCTGGGCCCGGTTGGAGTCATACTTCAGGTCTTCCCACTGCACCACCATGCCCAAATGCTGGTTGTTCAGAATAATGCATTTAACGGGCAGGCGCTCCACGTGGATGGTAGCCAGCTCCTGAATGTTCATGAGCATGGAGCCGTCCCCGTCAATGTTCACCACCAGCTTGTCCGGACAGGCCAGGCACACGCCCATGGCGGCGGGAAGGCCGTAGCCCATGGTTCCCAGGCCGCCGGAGGTAGCCAGGCGCCGGGGTTTGTCAAATTTGAAGAATTGAGCGGCGAACATCTGGTGCTGGCCCACGCCCGTGCAGATGACGGGGTCCTTGTCCGCGGTCTGGCGGTAGAGTTCTTCAATGACGGCCTGCGGGGAAATGTATCCCTTGCGGTCTTCATAAGTGAAGGGGTACTGCGCCTTCCAGTCTTCAATGGTACGGAACCATTCCGGCGTGCGGGTGAATCCGGCGGACTTGCGGTCCCAGCCCTTCGCGGCCAGAGCGGCGTTGAGAACCTGGAGGGCGTCCTTCACATTCGCGCGGATGGGGTGCGCCACCTTCTTGTTCTTGTTGATTTCACTGGCGTCAATGTCAATGTGGACGATGGTGGAGTCCGGACAGAACATGTTCACGGCTCCGGTCACGCGGTCGTCAAACCGGGCGGCCAGGGCAATGACCAGGTCAGCTTCATTCACGGCGTTGTTCGCAAACACGGCTCCGTGCATGCCCAGCCAGCGCAGGGAGAGGGGATGGGTTTCCGGCATGGCCCCGATGCCCATCAGGGTGGTTGCCACGGGAATCTGGGTGCGTTCCGCAAATTCCAGCAGGTCCGCGGAAGCTTCCGCAGAGATGATGCCGCCGCCGGCGTAAATGACGGGACGGCTGGCGCTTTCAATCAGCGGAAGGAGTTCTTCCAGCTTTTCCGTGGGAACGGGCAGCACCGGATTATAGCCGGGCAGGTCCATTTCCATGTCAAAGTCCGGGGAGAACACGGCTTCCTGCACATCCTTGGGCATGTCAATCACCACCGGGCCGGGACGGCCTGTGGAGGCGATGTAAAAGGCTTCCTTGATAATGCGGGGCAGTTCTTCCGGGTCCGTCACCAGATAGCTGTGCTTCACGATGGGGGCGGTCATGCCGAACACGTCCGTTTCCTGGAAGGCGCCGCGGCCGATCAGGGAGCGCATGACCTGCGCCGTGATCGCCACCAGCGGTGTGGAATCCAGATAGGCATCCGCAATGGAAGTGATCATGTTGGTGGCGCCGGGACCGGATGTGGAGATGCAGACGCCCACCTTGCCCGTGACGCGGCCGTAGCCTTCCGCGCCGAACGCGCCGCCCTGTTCATGGCGGGGCAGGATGGTCCGGATTTTGGGCTGGTGGCTCAGGGCCTGGTGAATCGGCATGCTGGCGCCGCCGGGATAGGCAAAGACGACGTCTACACCTTCACGCACGAGGCATTCCACGAGCACTTCGGCTCCTGTCATGCGGGTTTTCGTCGGGGCGGATGATGTTTTGTCGTTTGTACTCATGTGCAAATAATATTTTATTTGTTCAATAGGAAAACAGGTTCTAGCGCATTCCGCGCGCAATGTGAAGCCTTTTCATTGAAATACGGGAGCATGTCCCGCCAAGGCCGGAAGCCCCGAAAACGGCCCCCGTCCAGAAATTCCGTACGGAGGTCAGGCCAGGGAGGCACGCCGGACCTGGACGCAGTCCATTCCGGCGGCGGCGGCGGCCTTGATGCCCGGCACGGCGTCTTCAAAAACCACACAGCGTCCGGGAGCGGCTCCCAGCAATTCCGCTGCCTTCAGGAACATGTCCGGCGCGGGTTTGCCGTTCTCCACGTCCTCCGGCGTCAGAATCACGTCAAAAAGGCCGGACAGCCCCGCTGCGGCCAGCGTGCGGGAAGCGCCCGGAATGGCGCTGCCTGTGGCGATCGCCTTGGGGGCATCCCCCAGGGAACGGACAAATTCCACCACTTCACGGATAGGTTCCATCCCTTCCTCCTCCAGCATTTCCAGATAAATGCGGCGCTTGTCCGCGGCTGTGGACGCGGCATCCATCACCAGGCCGTAACGGCCATTTAAAAAACTTACCACATCATTGGCGGACTTGCCGCCGCAGGAATAGAATTCATCTTCCCGGAACACGGAATCCGGAGCGCCCGCGCGGGCCAGGGCCTTCCGCCAGGCCTTGTAATGGAGCGGCATGCTGTCCACCAGGGTGCCGTCCAGATCAAAGATATACCCTTCATATTTTTTTTCAGGCAAATCCACGCGTTTCTTCATGTCGGAGGCATTTATGCCACATCCCCCTTTTGCGGTAAAGTCCGCAGTCTGCCCGCACTTAGGAGGAATGCCTTAAAAATTATATCCTGAGCTTGACATTTTGTCCTGTTATTCTAATGTTTTTGCCACCTCGAAACGGAAACCGAACCTTCTTTAGAACATGGCCAATACCAAATCCGCACTCAAGCGCATCCGCCAGACCGCAACCCGCACCGCCCGCAACCGCGCCGTCTCCTCCAAGCTGAAGACCCTCCGCAAGAAGATTGCCACTGCGGTTGAAACGTCTGACAAGGAAGCCGCCACCGCTGCCTACAACACGTTCTCCTCCGCCGTTGACAAGGCTGCCAAGGTGGGCACCATTCCCGCCAACCGCGCCTCCAACTACAAGAGCAAGGCCGCCAAGGCCATCGCAAAAATCGCCTAAGTTTTTACTTCGGTTTTCTGACGATCTTTATGGCAAGCCGCTCTGTTCTGCTGAGCGGCTTGTTTTATTTTCCCCTCCCATGCAGCAATCACGCCTGGATAAAGCCAAACTGATCATTGACCGCCCCGGGGATTTCAAGGTTTGCGAAGCCTGCGGCTCCATCGTGTCCCTGACTACTGCCGTGTGCCCCAACTGCAACGCCTACCGTTTTGACGCCAACGCGGAATACGTGGTGGAGCAAGCCGTGCTTCTCGCTTCCCGGGAACAGCGTTCCGTCACTCCGGAAGACCTGGAAAAGTAGGAAGAGCCCTGCTCCCGCCGCTTTCCGGCGCCCCCTCCTTTTTCCACAGTTTTACCTGCCGAACCGTTTTGATGCTAAAAGCGGCCTCCGCTTTTACGGAGGCCATGCGCGTTCCCTTTTCCGGCCCCCGCCGCCCGGCATGGTTCCCCGTTATTTGCGCAGGTCCGCAATGCGCAGGATGGTGGCCTCAATCAGATTGGCCGGGCATGAAGCGCCCGCCGTAATCCCCACCTTCAGGGATTTACCCAGATTCTGCACCACCGGTTCCGTGGTCATGCGGCGCACTTCCCGCGTCTTCGTGTCAAAAGCATCCACGTACTGGATGGACTTGATGCATTCCGCAGACTCAATGAAATATGTGGGTATATGCTCCCTGGCAATATCCACCAGGTGCGTGGTGTTGGAACTATTGTAGCCGCCCACCACGAACATCACGTCCAGCGGATTTTTCAGAAGCTCGTACAGGGCGTCCTGGCGGTCCTGGGTGGCGCCGCAAATGGTATCAAACACATAAAAATTGTCATCGTCCCCGTCCCGTTGGACGACGGCGTCCTTCACCATCCTCTGGAGCGTCTGCGTCTCCGTCTTCAGCATGGTGGTCTGGTTGGCGATGCCCACTTCTTCCAGGTCCCGGTCCGGGTCAAAGCCGGGGGAATAGCTGCCTTCAAACCGCTTCAGGAACGCCTCGCGGTCTCCATGGCCCAGAATATAGTCGCACAGGATGCGGGCGTCCTCCAGATCATAAACCACCAGATACTTTCCTCTTCCCTTTTCTCCCAGGGCGCGGGAGGCCGTGGCGCTGGTTTCCTCATGGGTGGCCTTGCCGTGAATGATGGAGGTAATCCCCATGGCGGCGTAATTCTTCACCCTTTTCCAGACCTTCATCACGTCCCCGCAGGTGGTGTCCACAATCTGCACGCCCTTCTCCTCCAGCGCCTCCATGAAGGAGGTGGGAACGCCGAAAGCCGGAATAATCACCACGTCATCCGCGGCAATCCGGTCATAGGAGGCATCAAGCTGCTTCCAGGGGAGTTTTTGAATACCCATCTCCTCCAGCTGGCGGTTCACTTCCGGATTGTGGATAATATCCCCGATCAGGTAGATATTCCGGTCAGGGAACACCCTGCGCGCCGCATACGCAATGTCAATGGCGCGGCGCACGCCGTTGCAGAACCCGAACTCCCGGGCCAGGAAGAATTCCGTATGGCCCAGGTTGTACACGTTGCCCGCAGACCGGATGTGGGAAATCAATTCACTCTGGTAATGCTCCTGGATTTCCTTCTCCACCTGTTCCATTACCTCGGCTCGTCTCACATTCACTCTGGCTTTGCGGGTTGAGTCCTGATTCATGCTCACAGCTTCCACACTTTCCTTCTTTCGTCAAGACAATCACAGCTTGCCATCCGGGGCTTTTCACGGTATGCACAGGCCCATGCTGCTGGCGCTGGCCCCCATGAAAGATGTGACGGATCTGGCTTTCCTCAAGACGTTGAAGGACTTGAATTCCCTGCCTGATTACTTCATCACGGAATATTTCAGAACGGTGGCCCACCATAAAAAGATGTCGCCATACATCCTGCGCTCCATTGATGAAAATCCCACGGGGCGCCCCATTTACGGACAGCTCGTGGGCCATGAACCGGAGTACCTGGCAAGGGACGCGCTGGACCTGATGAAGCACGCCTGCGCCGGGGTGGACCTGAACATGGGCTGCCCCGCCCCCCTGGTGTGCAGAAGGAACGCCGGGGGCGGCATGCTGCGCTCCCTGAAGGATATGGACGCGGCCCTGGGGACGCTCCGGGACGCCCTGCCCGCCGGGGCTTTCACGGTCAAATGCCGCCTGGGGTATGAGACTCCGGATGAGTTTGAACGCATCCTCCCCGTGATTGCCGCGCACTCTCCGGACAGGGTGTGCATCCACGCCCGCACCGTGCGGGAAGGCTACCGCTCCCCCGTCCATCCGGAATGGGTGAAATGGGCCGTGGAAGTCCTGGACTGCCCCGTAATCGCCAACGGCAATATTGTGGATGCCGCCACGGCGGACGCCTGGGTGCGGCTGGCGCACCCGGCAGGACTGATGATAGGCCGCGCGGCCCTGCGCAATCCCTGGATATTCTCCCAGCTTCACGCCCGCTTCCGGGGCGCACCCGGTGTATCCCTTACCTTCCGGGACCTGCTGCACTACATCCGGCGCCTTTACGAACGCACGCTGGAAATGCAGGAGCATTACGTGGAGGAAAAACACATCCACCGCATGAAAAAATACCTGGTTTACACGGCCCGGGGCCTTCCGGATTCCTTTGACCACCACATGAAGAGGGCCAAAAATTCCCATGATTTCATGCGCCTTTGCGAGGATATTCTGGACAACGACACGCCCTTCGCCCCCACACCGCCGGAAGACACGCACCTGTTTGCCCATTTCCATACCCTGCTTACGCAAGAGGAAGCTTGTCTCCCGCCCGGAATTCAGGTATGAATGCCAGCGTTCATGAACCTGCTGCCTTCCGCCCTTCTCCTGGGACTGACCGCCGCCCTCTGCGCCGCCCATGACGCCATCCCGGACGGGGTGGATTTTCTGCGCGCCTACATGCCCGCGCAGGACAGGGACACGGTCACGGAAGAGCGGCTGGATCGGGAAGTACGGCTGGCGCTGGCGGTCCGCGCCCAGTTTCCCTGGGCCGGCAAGGTGCCATGGGAGCTTTATGAGAACGACGTGCTCCCGTATGCCGTGGTCAACGAACCGCGGGACGAATGGAGGGAGCAGTTCCACAACCTGTTCGCCCCGCTGGTTTCCGCGTGCAAAACGGGCCGGGAGGCAGCCCTCACCATCGCCTCCAGCATCCAGAATACCCTGAATGTCCGCTACTCCACGGAAAGGAGAATCCCCCACCAGGGCGTGAAGGAATCCCTGGAATCCGGCAAAGTCTCCTGCACGGGCCAGAGCATCCTGCTCGTCTGCGCGCTACGTTCCGTAGGCATTCCGGCCCGCATGGCCGGGGTCCTCACCTGGAACCACGTGCGCGGCAACCATAACTGGGTGGAAGCCTGGTGTGACGGGGAATGGCAGATGCTGGAATACAATGAGAAGGATTTCAACACCCCGTGGGTGATGTCCGCCATCAGCATGCTGGACCCCCGCAAGCCGGAAAACGCCATTTACGCCACATCCTGGAAAAAAGAGCCCTCCGGAGAGTTTTTCCCCCTGGTCTGGGAAGCCCGTTACGACGAAAAACGGCGCGCCCTGACCTTCCCTCCGGAAAGCCGGACCGTTCCCGCCGTCAGGATCACGGACCGCTACATGAAATTGGCGTCCAACTGGGTGGCCGCCCAGCCGGAATATGTGCCGGGCAGCAAACTGATGCTGGACATCAGGGAAAAAAGCGGCGCCAAAACCCGCCGTCTGCCCCTGCGCGTGGTCCTCAAGTCGGAAGAAGGAAAAATCCTGGCGGAGGGAACCACCCCCGGACCGTCTGACGATATGAGGAAATTCCTGGAGATACGCCTGCCGGAAACCGTTTCCCGCGGTTTTCTGGAATTCATGATGCCGGACGGAACGGTACGCAATGAACCCGTGGCCCATACGGAAGCTCCGGTGCAGATTTTGAATTTCTCCGTAAACGCCCGATGAGGATCCCCCTCTTTTTCAATAACACGGCGCGCAGCGCCAGGGCAGAACGCTTCCGCCGCTGGCTGGACAGGCGCCGGGACCTTTTTGACCTCATTGAACCGGAAAGCCGGGCGGACATGCTGCACCATTTGACTGCCCGGGCGGCTTCCGGAGCCGCCGTCGTTGCCGTGGCGGGAGGAGACGGCACGCTGGGAGTGGCCGCGGAAGCCCTTTGCAATACAGGAACGGCGCTGGCCCCCTTCCCTGCGGGAACCATGAACGTCTTTTCCCGGGAAATAGGAATACGGCAGGACTTTGACCACGCCCTGCACGTTCTGAACGCGGGGCGTTCCAGGGAGGTGGACCTGTTCGCCTTCAACGGACGCCCTTTTCTCCAAATGGCAGGCATCGGCGC
This sequence comes from Akkermansia muciniphila, assembly GCF_002884975.1. Lineage (NCBI taxonomy): Bacteria > Pseudomonadati > Verrucomicrobiota > Verrucomicrobiia > Verrucomicrobiales > Akkermansiaceae > Akkermansia > Akkermansia muciniphila. Next base: position 917,050 of record NZ_PJKB01000001.1, read on the forward strand.
GGACGCACGCGCCGTGGAACTGACCACCTGGGAGATGAAGAAGAAATGGAAAGCCTTCGCCTACGTGATTGCCGGAGCCAGGGCCTGTACGGAACGGCAGCCGCGCCTGACGCTGTCCACGGATGACGGGCGGGTGCTGGAAGGCGGCGCCATCCTCTTCGGCAACGGGCGCAGGTATGGCGGACCGCTGAATTTCTTTGCGGAGGCGGGAAATGATGACGGACTCCTGGACGCAGTGGTATTCCAGCGCTCCATTCCCTCCATCATCGGGGAATGCCTGGTAGCCACTGTCCATGGCGGCTTCCACTCCCGGAGGCACGGCCACTTTGAATACATCCAGATGACCGGGGGAACCGTTACCTCTGCCGGGCAGGCCGCCTGTGAACTGGACGGGGATTACGCGGGAAACGCGCCGGTACGGATCACGCGCCACGGCACCCTGAAAGTACTCGTACCCTGAAACGGCCTCATTCGGGCGGCTGTTTCCTGTTTCGCTTCAACTTAGCAAAAAGTTGGCAAACGTATTCAGAATGCAGGAAAGGCGGTCAATCTGGCTCGCCGGAAATCCGGTAAAGGCCAGGATAATGGCAATATCCATCAGCCCCGCCACGGCAATCCATTTGATGATGGCCGGCAAGGGCGACAGGGAGGGTTCATATACATTCCACTCTTCCGCCACAAAGGAAAAATCCTCCCCGGAATCAAAACGGCGGAACAGCGCCTTCAATTCCTCAACCATCATTTCATGGGGGCACACAAATCCATGGGTGGCATCCCCCACTTCGCAATAATACAATCCGTTGCCCACGGGAACGGATTGTATGTGCATTCCATTCCTGCCATCAAGGGAAATATGTGCGTTATGAGAAGCGTCCCCGTAGCGGAGGAACATTTCATCCAAGCTGCCGCACGTTTCTCCGTTAAACAGATAACGATGGGAGGCTGTCATTTTTTTATTTATAAAAATGAGACCCCGCAACGCAAGATTTTTTGACAGAAGAAACAGGGCATCCCTGTCATACCCACGGATACAGGGCAAAAAGGCCGTACCGCAAGCGGTACGGCCTGAAAGGAGCGGAAAATCTTCCGGAAGGAAAACGTTACATGCCCATGATCTGATAGCCGCCGTCCACGTAAATCACCTGTCCGGTGATCGCGGCGGAGCCATCACTGGCCAGGAATACGCCGGTGGCGCCCAGTTCCTCGCCCGTGCAGGAACGGCCCAGGGGGGCGTGTTCCTCATACACCTTGAACATGGTGCTGAAACCGGAAACGCCGCGCGCCGCAAGCGTCTGCATGGGGCCGGCGCTGATGCAGTTGACGCGGATGCCGCGGGCGCGGCCCAGGTCATACGCCAGATAACGGGTGCAGGCTTCCAGGGCGGCCTTGGACACGCCCATCAGGTTGTAGTTCGGCACCACCTTTTCGGAACCCAGGTAGGACATCGCCAGAATGCTGCCGTTGTCAGACATCATGGGCTCCACAGCGCGGGAAAGGGCCACCAGGGAGTAAGCGGAAATATCCAGGGAAATCTTGAACGCGTCGCGTCCCGTTTCCAGGAAACTGCCGCCCAGGGCTTCCTTCGGGGCAAAAGCCACGGAATGCAGCATGCAGTCTACCTTGTCCGTATGCTTCCGGACATTTTCAAAGAATGCATTGATGGACTCATCATCGCTGACATCCAGATCGTAGACGGGGGCATCCTCGCCGAAGTTTTCATGGACCAGTTTGAGCACGCCGTCCTTGAGGCGTTCACCCTGGTAGTTGAAGATGAGCTTTGCGCCCGCTTCATGCCATGCCTTGGCAATTGCGAACGCGATACTGCGCTTGTTCGCCACGCCGACTACGACACCAACTTTGCCTTCGAGTAATTTACTTGACATAATGGTAAGTGAATACTGGCCTATTTTCCTGCTTTTGACAAGAAAAACGGACGTCACCCGTTCTTCCTCAGGCGCCCGTCTGCTGGCGGCAGGCCTTGACCGTGTTAGCCATCAGCATGGCGATGGTCATCGGTCCCACGCCGCCGGGCACGGGAGTGATGGCCCGGCATTTGGGTGCCACTTCATCATAGGCCACGTCCCCCACAATCCGGTAGCCGCGCTTGGCAGCGGCGTCTTCCACGCGGTTGATGCCCACGTCCACCACCACGGCGCCGTCCTTCACAAAATCCGCCGTCACAAAAGCGGGCCTGCCTATGGCAGCCACAATGATGTCCGCAGAGCGGCAGAGCTCCGGCAGGTTCTTGGTGCGGGAATGGGCTACGGTCACAGTGGCGTTCGCCTGCTTGGACATCAGCAGATGGGCCATCGGCTTGCCTACAATCATGCTGCGGCCAATGACCACGGCATTCGCTCCGGCCGTTTCAATGCCCGCGGCTTGCAGCAGCCGGATGCAGCCCAGAGGGGTACAGGGCACAAAACCGGTTTCATCCTCCAGCACCAGCTTGGCGACGTTTTCCGGATGGAAGCCGTCCACGTCCTTCGCGGGGTCAATTTCCAGCACCACGGCCGCCTCGTCAATATGGGGGGGAGGCGGGCTCTGCACCAGAATGCCATGGATGGATGGGTCCGCATTCAAGTCACGGACCACCTGCAGCAATTCTTCCTGGGAGGCGTCGGAAGGCAGAACGATCTTGCGGGAATTCATGCCCAGTTCCGCGCATTTCTTCACCTTGGAATTAACGTACACCTGGGAGGCGGGGTCTTCCCCCACCAGCACCACGGCCAGACCGGGAGTAATTCCCTGTTCCCTGAGCCGCTCAATATCCCTTCCGACCTCTTCCAGCACCTGGGAGGCTACTTGTTTTCCGTCGATGATTTGCATAATAATGATTCTTTAAGTGGTGGAAAATCCGGAAGTCCCTGATGCATGAGCCCTCCCAGCAGGCGCGCATATTCCGCGACCTGCTCCTCCGTTACGTCCGGAGGAATGAACAGGCGCTTTTTCCATAAAATGTTCACGTTGGAACACGGCTTGGGAATGGCGTAACGGTCCCAGGCCTTGTTCAGCCTCCAGCAGCTTTCATATTCGATGCACACGGGGACGATGGGCAGGCCGGACTGGGAGGCCATTTTAATAATGCCGTGGTGCACCTCATAAATGGGGCCCTGGGGGCCGTCCGGAGTAAGGCAGAAACAGACGTCGCCTTTCTGAAGCTTCCGCATCATCTCTATATAGGCCAAGGCGCCGCGCCGTCCGGAAGAACCGCGCACGGAATCCAGTCCGAAGTGCCTGCAGATGGACTCCACCAGGGCGCCGTCCTTGCTGGCGCTGGTCAGCACGCACATCTTGAGCGGCTTCTGTGCCAGGGACCAGGCATAGCCCGGCACGGTCGTGCGGTTATGCCAGAGGGCCACAAGAAAGGGCGTCGTGTAAACATCGTCGTGCTCCTCCTTGATGGAACGGATATTAAGGCTCATGCAAAGAGGCTGAAGCACGGACCACAGGCCAAAGCCAGCCAGCTTGGTCCACCAGCGGGAACGCTTCTCGGACGTTTTGCGGACAATAGGTTTAAGTATGAACATGAATCCTCGGCAATATCACATGAAGCCGTCCACCGTAATCCGGGACGGAGAGGGAGTTGAGGGAGCGGGGTGGGCCATCCCGCGGGAGGGGGCGGCCTGCATTCCCGGACGTTCCGCACGCGGTTCCACTTCCTGGAGCATGGGGCCGGAACTGTCCTGGGGGGATGACGGGGAACCGGAAATTTTTACGGAAAGAACGATGTCACGCCCTTCCTGCGTGGCGCCGGACGGGATGCGGACCCCGTTCACCATGTAGGAAGGAATCTTGAAGACCAGGTCTCCCACCAGTTCGGTGCCGTTGCTGTTCAGGACCCCGGTCACTCCCAGGAAGCCCTGTTCAAACAGGGAAATTTCCGTCAGGGAAACGGAGCGGTCCGTGCCGTCGCTTTCCAGAAGGAAGGAGCCGGACGTAAAGACAGGGGAGGAATAAGGCAGCCTTATTTCCGAGTTCTGGGCAGTCATGGCCGCCAGCAGGCGGAAGACGGGCAGCCTGAGCATGGTCGCCTTGACGACGGAACCGCTGTATCCCTTCACGGAAGGCCTTTTTTGCTCTGCCGCCACGGGAAGCCCGAAGTCTACCTTCAATTCATGCTTTTCATCCACCTCCTGTTCCCCCATCTGCACCTTGAGGAAGGAGGAAAAATCGTTCCCCACCAGGGAAAGGAGTTCAAAATTCCTCCCCGTAAGGGTCCACGCCGGGTGGCGGAAATCAGTGCCGAGAAGGAAATTCCCCGTAATCATGAAGGTACTCAGCTCCGCAGGCTTGTTAAGCAGGCGCCCCTTGTCCAGAAAACCGGAAAAGGTAAGCTGCCTGATGCCGTTACCGTTTAAAATAAGGGAACCGGCATCCATGCTCATCAGCGGCCAGCCCTTAATTTTCAGCTTCTGCTGTGACAGGTCCAGCACATATTCCGGTTCAGCGCCGGCTCCGGATGTGCGGATATAGGCTTCCGCCGTCAGGAAAAAGGGCCCGTCATTTCGTTCCAGGGTGAATTCCTCCTTCTGGTGGGCATAACCCACTTCCAAGCGCGGAGCGGTATAACGCCGGAAGACGAAGGGCAGCTCCCTGCCCGTCTGCGGCACGGCAAATTTGGTGAATCCGGGACGCAGGGCAACCACGGCCTTGGCCACGTTCATGCTCTCCCCCTTGATTTTCCCCATGAACAGGGACGTGGCGGATATTTCCCCGGATATGCCTTCCAGAACTGCGAAGGACAGGCAGGAATCCTCCGGGAAGGAGACCTTGATGCGGGAGGCCTTCATGGAAAGGCCGTCCATCGCCATCCCGGAAATTTCCACTTTTCCCCCCCACGCGGCGGAAAGGTCCGATTGCAGGCGGCTGGTGAATTCCTCCGTATTGAATGACGTCAGCCGGTACATGTAGGTTCCCGCCAGAGCGCCCACGGCCAGCAGAACCACAATGCAGAGGGCGATCAGAAAACGCTTGTTTTTCAGTACGGCCTGCCCGGACTCATTACGGTCGTCATGATAGGTGCGGCGGCGCTTTTCCACCCGGATGACCTTGGTGCCGTCCGGGCGCACCACCACTTCCCTTCTCCGCTCCACGCCCCGGGAGTCCGAGGCATGCAGCTGGCGCATGATATTGTCGGTCCCCTGGGAGGAAGAAGAGGACTCAGGATCGGAATCGCTGTTCTTCAATGATTGTAATCCGGTTAAAGGTTATTGGGCATTGCTCAGGGCGGGAAGGGGCGCCAGACCTGCCGGGGCATCCCCGTCCGGAACGGAAGTGCTCGGCGTGTAAAGCTGCTTGCCGCCCGGATCCACCACTTCCGCCTTCACCATGATGATGATGGCCTTGCGCTGTTCCTTGGCGCCCTTGGAGCGGAACAGGCGTCCCACCCAGGGGATATCGCCCAGAATGGGGATTTTATCCTCATACGTGATGGATGTGGATTTTTTCAAGGAGCCGATGACGAGCGTGCTGCCGGTAGCGATGCGCACGGGAGCGGTCAGGCGGCGCGTGGAGAATACGGGCTGCAGGATGAAGTTGTCGGAAGCCTTCACCATGACGATGTCTTCCTTCGGGTTCTTCTCCCGGGAGGCCACGGGAATGAAGAGCGGCGTGCCATAGTTGATGAAGCCGTCAAATTCCACGATTTCAGGCACAACCGTCATTTCCACGATGGATTTGTCATCGCTGATGCCGGTCACTTCCACGTTAAACAGCGTGCCGAGCTGCCTTGTTTCAAAGGCGGAGGGATGCGCGGGGGTCATGGGCATGACCTGGAGGCGGTCCCCGTTATCGTCATCATAGTTGCCCCAGTCGTCGCCGTTATTGTTATTATTGTTGCCCGTACTGTTGGGAACTTCGGGCGGATCATATTCCGTGGGATAAATCAGTTCCCTGCCGCTGAAGAACGTGGCTTTTTCACCGGGGCGCACAATTACGGAAGGATGCTGCATGATGTCCGTACCCTTTTTCTGGCTCAGGCCGCGCATGATCATGGTGACATCCGCCTGGCTCCACATGCCGCGCATGGTGAGGATGCTGGGCGCGCCGCCGGGAACGTAGGCCACGCCCGTGCTTCTGGCGGAAGAACCGCGCTCAATCATGCCGTCAATACTGTCTTCCGTGAAAACCTGGTTGCCGGACCTGAGACCGCCCACCACTCCTCCGGGGACGGCGGCTCCCGCCACCCGGGCGGCGCTGTCCAGCACGGTATTATTATAGTCATTTTTGTTGGTTCCCGCACCGCCCATGAACCATTTGGACGGGTCCAGGTTCAGGTTCACAATCCAGTTGAAGCCCAATTCTTCCAGGTCCGTCTGGTTTACTTCCAGGAACGTGGCGCTGACGACCACCTGCAGGGGCTGTTCCGCGCTCTTGGAGGCCACCAGTTCCTCCAGCAGGCTCAAGTCCCGGGGGGTGCCATGGAAAAGGAGGGTGGAGTTGCCTGAATTATACTTGATGAAGCTGCCTTCCGGGAATTTCACCCCCAGGGAGGCCAGGGCCTTCTGCGGGTCCACCCGTTTCAGGGTCATGCCGGAGGAGCCGGAATCCCCGGAGGCGAAGGGGTCCGCATTTTCCGTATTGGAGGATTCGGACAAGCCGGAGAAGAAACCCGGCGGAAGGGTGATGGACTTGGTCACCATGTAGGAGGTGCCGTCCGCACTGGATACCAGTTCCGCGCCAAAGGCGTTCGTGCGCAGCAGCAGGCCGGAAGCGCGCGCCACATATTCCAGGGCGTCGCGGAGCGGCACGTTTTGAAGATTCAGCGTAATTTTCTTTTCAGCTACTTCCCTGGCGCAACTGCTGTCTGCCGGACCCGGGTCCACGGAGATGTTCACTCCGCGCTCCGCCGTGGTCATGGCCGTGGTGTCATGCGTCCTGGCCTGGCTGCGCAGGTAATCCACGGCTTCTTCCACCGTAGCGCCGTCCAGCTGCACGCGCGGCAGGCGGATCATGCCCAGCTTCTGGTCCACGTTCACCACGGGATTGTCCAAGGGCTCGGAAAAGGAGGAGGGTTCCTCCGGCGTTTCCGTCAGGGGCGCGGGCCACTCCCACGGGCGGGAGACCTCCGCCAGCGCGCTCCTGCGCATTTCATCCCTGGCAGCGTCAAAGTAGGTGGTTCTGGCGCGGTTCACCAGCTCCATGCCGCGCCGCGCCGCCGTGTTGTAAGGGTCCGTCTGGAGGACGGAGGTAAATTCCTTTAAGGCCGCATCATACTGGCCCAGTTCATAATAACCGTAAGCCAGATGGAGCAGGCGGTACACCTCCTCCACCTTCTTGACATGTTCCGGGGAAAGGGCCGGATTCGTCCGCACCGGGTCCTGGGCCATCTCCAGCGTAAGCTTGGCGAGCGCATGCGTCGGTGTGGTTTTCAGGGCGTCCTGCAACAGCTTGACAGCCTCATCATAACGCCCCACCTTGATGTATTCCTGGGCTACCGCCACGCTGGCGTCCGCAATGCTGGTTTCCAGAAAACGGCGCCGCTTCTCCATGTTGGGGGACTTGGGCAGCGTGGAAAGGCTCCTGCGGTAATTTTCCAGAGCTTCCTGATACTTGCCTTCAGAATACTGCTGGCGCGCCTGCCCCAGAAGCAGCATGGAAGCCTGGGCCTGTTCTTCCATCCGGGCCGCGGCACGGCGGGAGGCCCCTGCACCTTCCTGCGCCAGCCCCTGGCCGGCGCCAATACCGGCCACGGCAAGAGCCAGAGCAATTTGCTGAATGGCAGACATGGAGTGAGGAAAACGTCTAGTCATAGGAATTTCCGGGACTATACCGAATTAAAAACGGCCCGTCATTATAAAAACGCCCAGCAGAGCAAAAAATATCGGAAAAGGCGCACGGCCTCTTCCATGAGGATGCCCCTTTAAACGGGAGACAGTTCCAGCACGCCCACATGCCCCGGTTTCAGGGGATGCGGAAGCCCGCGGTCCATCAGTTCCTTCCGGTCAAACTCCTTCTCCTGCGCCTGCCCGTCCATCAGGTTCCTGACGCGCACCCGGTCCGTCTGGATGCCGCACCAGCCGAAGGCGTGCTGGGGAATGGAAATGCGCAGATTGTAGAAGTTGATGTCCGGTGAAAGATTCCCCACGACCAGGACGGTGGCCTTCGCGTGGGCATCATGGCGGAGCATGGCATACACCCAGTGCCCGGAGGTATCCTCCGCAGGTTCCCTGCCGAACGTGGTATTTTTCATATTGGCCCAGTTCAGGCCGTAAAAGTCACCCCGGTCCAGCGCCGGATGCTGGATCAGGGGAAGCAGGAGACGATGGAAGTCCCTCAGTTCCGCGGAATCCTGCGGCAGCAGGGAGGCGTCAAACTGCCCGTCCGCCACCCATGGCTGGAGCTGCGGCAGGCAGGTATAGTCAAAAATGCTGGTGCGCCCGTCATGGCCGCCGTAACCGCCGGGGCTTTCCGCCCGTTCCCCCACCTCCTGCCCGTTGTACACCAGCACGGGGCCGCGGCCCGACATGTAAACCAGCGTCATGATGGCCGGCATGACGGTACGCCCCACGCCGCCCCAGGAGAGCGGGGAGCAGACGCGCGTTTCATCATGGTTTTCCACGTAGCGCACGCCGCTGTCCATGTACTTGGGATCACTCCGGAAAAGGCGGTCAAAGTCGTTGGCCCAGTTCTTCTCCGTGTACACATGGAGCGCCAGGCGGTAGCAGGCGGAATCGTAAACGGCGTTAAAGCCGGATTCCAGCAGCGCGGCGCAGGGATCCCCGGGGGTGGTCTTCATGTGGTCGTTGTACGCCTCCGCCATGAAAAACACGTCAGGCAGGCGCACGCGGGACCGGGAAATAGCCCATTTCCAGAAGGCCATGGGAATCATGTGGGCCATGTCGCACCGGAACCCGCCGATGCCCAGTCCCTGCCAGAAGGAAAGGATGTCGTCCATGATGCGCCAGGTCTTGGGGACGCGCTGCTTGGGACTGGTCCAGTCCGGCAGCAGGCGCAGGGCCGGCAATCCGGCCAGGAAGTTATAGCCGTAGTTCAGCTTGACCGTCTCATACCAGTCATACTTGGTGGGGTTCCATGTCACGGCATTGTTCCCCGTCACCCGTCCGAAGGTCATTTCCCCCTCGAACAGGCCGTCCGGCAGATGCAGGGGCGGACCGTCCCCGGGACTGTTGGAGGTCAGGTAAAAATACCCCTGCTCCGGAGAGAAAAACGTATGGTGGTCATCCCCTTCCCCAAAATCGTCATGCCCGTCCCAGTCCGCCAGGTACGCGCGGGAAACATGATTGGGGATAAAGTCAATCAGCGGCACCAGCCCCACCGTGCGGCAGCGTTTCACCAAGGCCTTGAATTCCTCCATCCTCTTCTGCGGCACGGAGGCCAGGTCCGGGTCCACGTCAAAGTAATCCAGCACCGCATAGGGACTGCCGGCAAGCCCCTTCACGATGGACTCCGGCTGGGCGTCCAGCTTGGGATAGGCCGTCTGCGTGGCATGCCGCAGCACACCGGTCAGCCAGACATGGGTAAAACCCATCCGGGCTATTTCCCTCAGGGCCTTGTCCGTCACGCCGTTAAAAGTGCCGCATCCGTTCGTTTCCCGGCTCCCCCAGTCCACTCCATGGGTTTCCATGTTGGAAAAATGGCGGACAAACAATTGATAAATGACCGGGCGCATGAGCTGAAAGGATGAGGTCTTGCGGCCTATAATGCTAACTTTTCCAGGTACTCTGCAAGTGTATTCTGTTCCACCGGGGCAATTTGCCCCAGAAGCAGAAGAGCCTCCTTCCGCGTCCGGAGCGTTCCCTCCAGCTGAAGTTCCTGCAACCGGGACAGCCAGTTTTTGAAATCCGGCCCCGGGGACAGGCCCAGGTTCACCAGGTCACGGCCTGTCACCAGCGGAGGGGGCACCAGGGGAGCGTCCCGGTAGGAATCCATGGAGTCCCTGACAAATTGCCAGTTGTCCATCAATCCGTTGGAGGAAAGACAATCCAGGCGGTGAAGCTCCAGTTCATCCCGGAAACGGGGGGAGCTCATGAACATCCGCAAGGTGGATTTCTTCATTTGCTGCACATTCATGAAGCGCATGTGGCGCTCCACCATGGCGCTCACCGCATCCACTACGGCATTGGAATACTTCAGCCTTCTTAAAATCTCCCGTGCCATGGCAGCTCCCGCCTTATCATGACCGGAAAAACGGATGCGTCCCGTTTCATCCACCTGGCGGCAGGGAGGCTTTCCGACATCATGCAGCAGAACGCCCAGGGCCAGTTCCAGGGAAACCGGGGCGCCGTCCTTCCCCAGCTCATCCAGCATCATCAGCGTATGGGTGTAAACGTCCCCCTCCGGATGCCACTGGGGAGGCTGCGTGCAGCCGACCATGCCGTACAGCTCCGGAATGACATGCTTCATCAGCCCCGTTTCCACCAGCATTTCCACGCCCCTCTTCCTTCCGGGAGACAGAAGAATCCTGTCCAGTTCCTCCCGGATGCGCTCCGGCGCAATGCGGGCCAGCAGCGGAGCGTTCCTGCAAACGGCGGCATAGGTCTCTTCTTCCACCTGCACTTCCCTGGTAACGGCAAAACGGACGGCGCGCATCAGGCGCAGGGAATCCTCCTCAAAACGGAGGTCCGGCTCACCGATGCACCTCAGCACCCGGGCCCGTATGTCCGCCACGCCGCCCACATAATCCACCACGCGGCCCGGAGGAACGGAAAACGGATCCTCAAACAGGCCGTTCATGGTAAAATCACGGCGGCGCGCGTCTTCCTCCGCGTCCGTAAAGCAGACGGACTCCGGACGCCTTCCGTCACGGTAGCGGCCGTCCCTGCGGAACGTAGCCACTTCAAAGCAAAAGCCGTCACGGCGCACCAGCACCACGCCGAAGGCGGCGCCCACCTCCCAGGCTCCGGGGAACAGGCACAGCACCTCCTCCGGACGGGCGGAAGTGGCAATGTCAATATCCTTTACCGGATATCCCAGTAGCCGGTCCCGCACGCAGCCCCCCACAAAGTACACCGTATGCCCGGCCCCGGCCAGAACATGCGCCACAGCCTCGGCGGCCTTTCTCAACGGAAGGTTCTCCATGAAGCGGGCTATTCGGGCATGGGCCGCAGGGGCGGCGGGGCAAGAGGAGCGGCCGGCGCGGCGGCAGGTTGCGGCGCAGCCGGAACGCGCGTCTCCGGAGAATTGATTTTAGCCGGCAGCGGCGCAGGCCTGGCGGCGGGCGGCGCGGCGGCGGCTTTTTTCTCCTCCGCCTTTCCATTCTTCTTCCCTTCAAGCTTGCCCATGGCGGCGTACAGATTGGCGTCAAACAGCATGTCCGGCGTGCCGCGCATCAGGATTTTCCCCTTGAGATCCAGCAGGTACACCTGCGGCGTGAGCCTCACGCGGTAATCCTTGAATGCCGCTGCTTTCTCATCAACCAGGGAGGGGATGTCCAAATTCAAATTCAACAGGGCCTTCTTCACGTTCTCACTGCTCCCCGGAGCCACCGGCATCACCATCAGGCCCGGAAATTCTCCCCGGAGGGAAGCGGCCTTCCCCAGAAACTGGACGGAACGCGCATCCCGCGGATCCCAGAACACCACCAGAACGGGCTTGTCTCCGGCGGGCAGCGTCACTTGCGCCCCGGTGGCGGAGGAAGGCAGGCTGATTCCAGGCCCGGTCTGCCCAATATTGAGATTACGTATTTCATACAGCTCCTCCTGCACCAGATTCCGGACCGGAACCGGGCCGAAGCTGGAGTCATAGCACTTGATGATGGCGTCCTTCAACAGCTTTCCGCGGGCTGCCACCAGCCGGACGTCATCCTGGAGCATCCCCGTCGTTTCCTTCATCACCATGGCCAGCCCCAGGGCTGCCAGACCCTGGTCCTCCGGGAACTGGCTGTAGTCCTTGATCTGTTCCAGAATGACCCGGCAGCGCAACTCACGGGAACTGCTCAGCGCATAAGCCGCCTTCCCCGCCCCTTTTTCCCGGAACAGGGTATTTTCCAGGGCATCCAGGCAGAGCACCACAATCTTCCTGGCTGTCTCTCCGTTGGGGAACGCCTGCGCCACGGCGGCCGGATGGTCCAGAAACCAGATCACGGCCGGGAGCAGGTAGGGTTTTTGAGTCTCCGGCTTTTGCAGGTCGCGGCCCACCTGCCTCCACAATTCCCGCGCCACCGGAACGGCGTCCGGGCGGCTTTTCATCAGTTCCTCCCTTTTGCCGTCGCTTTCAGCCGTCTTGAACGCGGATTCCCAGTCGGACTGCCTCATCTGCCAATCCGCCAGCGCATTCTTCATGCCCGCCTCATCCGCCGGTGCCCATCCAAGCAGGCTGCATGCACCGGCTATCACGCAAAACGCTCTTTTCATACCGGGCCACTATGCCCTGACGCGCGCCTCCCGTCAATCAAACCCCGCGGCAAACCCTCAAACATTCTTCCTTCCAGCCGTTTACGGCGCGGAACGCGCTATTTGAAGACGAACAAACCCCGGCGAATCCCTTCGCCGGGGCTGCTGTTCAACTAACTACCTATGAAGACGGTTGAATCCTTTAATGGATGAAGTGCTCTCTCTTTCACTGCACCCGGATTATAACCGTTATGGGTGAGACAGCCGGGAAGCAAATACGTTCAAACATTCCGTTTTTTGTATGACACAAGGCCGCCCCATCTTCTGCCGGGCATGAAAAAGCGGCTGCGGAATCTCTTCCGCAGCCGCTCCAACTAACTACCTATGAAATCAGGGTTATTCCTGGCGGCCCGGAAGGCTCTCGTTCCTCCCTTGCCGAATATCCCTGTCCCTTAAACATACCTGCATCCGGCGCACGCTCAAGGTTTTTCTTTTCTTTTCACGCAAAATTCCGGATACCCGCCGCCCTACGCGGCAACAAAGTTCCGTTCATCGTTCGTCAGGGCCCGCACCTGCACGGCCATAAACCGCATCTCATTAAGCATGTTCAGATAAAGCAGGGAGGAACGGGTGCGCGTCTGGTTGCGCTGGGCGCGCTTGATCTGCCGCTTGGTGGCCTTAGCTACCAGCTGAAGAAGCTGCTCCTGCGCCACCATCGTATAATCAAACTGGATATACGTTCCCGTCTGAAGCATCTTGCAGTACTCATCCAGCAGCTTCATCAGGGCCGTATGCACTTCCTTCAGGTCATCCACCTGGTCAATCGTGAACGGCGTATGGTTGTTGTCCACATAAGTGAAGATGGACCCGGAAAACTGCGCCAGGCTCTGCGTGGCTTCGTTCAAATGCTCCAGGGCCTGCACGAAGTGGTAGCCCATGTCCAGGGAACGGGACTGCATCTTGTACAGGATGGGGAGAATGTCGTACTTGTGGTGCTCGCTGCTGGAAAGGGCCAGCCGTTCCGCGGCGTCCGCCAATTCCTTCAGGGCCTTCCGGTCACCCTGGAAGAAGTTTTCCATGGTATCATTGTAAATCTCCCGCAGCTTCAGCGTGCTGTCCACCACCTGGTGACTGCACACGTCCAGAATATTTTCTTCCGTAATCTGGTCAAAACGCTCCACGGAAAGCTTATTCTCCCGCTTGCGGTGCATGATGGTGGATTTCACCAGGATGACGACTACCAGGGCCAGAAGCCCGAAGATGGCGTACACCTGCCCGTAGTGCAGGACGGTGGCCATGACGGCGGCCAGCGTAAAGGCGGCCAGGCCGGTCATGAACCAGCCGGAAATTACCGTCAGCACGCCGGTCACGCGGTAAACCGCGCTTTCCCGGCCCCACGCCTTGTCCGCCAGGGAGGAACCCATGGCTACCATGAACGTCACATACGTGGTGGAAAGGGGAAGCTGCTTCCCGGTAGCCCAGGCGATCAGCAGGGAGGCCACCGTCAGGTTCACCGTGGCGCGGATCAGGTCAAACGCCACGCGGTCCTTGGGATTAAGAGGCTGGGGGGCCGCATCCCACTGGTGGTTCATGCGCACCAGCATGCGGGCGGGTATGAGCTTCTTCACCCCGCGCCCCAGCGCAATGGCGCTGCGCACGATGGCGCGTGCCGGAGGAACGGAACCGAAGCGTTCTATGCCGCCTTCACCCTGCCGGGAAAGCTCCACTCCGGTGGCGATCACCGTCTTGGCCTTCTTGGAGAACCACAGCGCGAAGATCATCATGCAGCCCGCGGCAAAAAGAATATAATGGTTCACCGGGACGCCCTGGCCGGGCATCAGGCAATCCATGGCGGTGATGGAGGAGGTGGAGCCCCCCGCCGCCACCACGCCGCTGGCGTACTGGAAGGAATCCAGGCCGCCCATGAATACGCCGATGAAGTTCACCAGGTCATTCCCCGCAAACGCCAGGGCCAGGGAGAACGTGCCGGCCAGCACGGTCAGCCGCAGGATATTCGTCATGAACAGGTGCTGAAGCAGGAACATGAGCACGGAAAAACCGCCGAAGGCAACCAGCAGGGACATGCCCAGGTTCTGGTCCACATACTGAATGAATTCAGGTTCCATCAGCGTGGATTCCTTCAAGCCCTTGAACACGGCAAAATAGGCCACTGCCGTCATGGCGATGCCGCACCAGAAACAGCCGAACCACTTGAACCGGGACTGGTATTTGAACGTGAACGCCAGACGGGAAATCCACATGACGATGGTGCCCACCGTGAAGGCGATGGCTACGGAAAGAAGAATGCCGGTGACGATTTCAAACGCCTTGTCCGTGTTGATGAAGTCCCACACGGACTGCGTCATGTGGAACTGGGAAATCTTGAAAATGGCGGTAGCCACCGCAGACCCCAGAATGCCGAATACCAGGGAAACGGTAGTAGACGTGGGGAGGCCGAAGGTATTAAAGGTATCCAGGAGAATCACCTCACTGATCATCACCCCCAGGAAGAGCAGCATCACCTCGTGAAAACTGAACATGTTCGGGTGGAAGATGCCGTTCCGGGCCACTTCCATCATGCCGCCGGAAAAGCAGGCGCCCACCAGCACGCCGATGGAGGCCACGGTCAGGATTACCCGCACCGGGGCAGCCTTGGAACCAATGGCGGAGTTGAGGAAGTTGACGGCGTCATTTGCTACGCCGTTGATCAAGTCAAATGCCGCCAGAAGCAGCAGGGCTACGATGATAATCCAGTAAATTGAGTCCATAACTGTCTCTTGTGAACGGTGGGCGGAGGGCGTCCGCGAGCTGCACCACCGCCTCTTTACACGGAAACGGACGATTTTGCCACTGTTTTGTTACAGAAAAATCCTTTCGGCTTTTTAACGGGAACGCGGGAGGAAATCCAGCTCCCCGGGATCAGGCCAGCGGTGCCGGGGATAACGCCCCGCCAGGTCTTTTTTCATCTGTCCGTAGCCGTTCCGCCAGAAGCTTTCCAGGGAGCCCGTCACCTGCCACGGCCTCTGGCTGGGAGCCAGCACCTGCACCTTCACGGTCATGGCCCCGTTGGCGATGCGCGGGGATTCCGCCACGCCGAACAGGCGCTGCACCGTCAGGCCGATCACCGGCGTGGAATCCTCACCGTACCTGACTTTGGCGTGCTGGCCGTTGGGCAGCGTAATGCTTACCGGGGCATAATCCTCCAGCGCCTTCGCCTGCCAGCCGGAAAGCCAGTCCCGCAGCACCGGAAGAATCTCCCTCTCCTTGATATCCTTGTACCCCACGGCCCCCTCGCAAGCCAGGGAGATGGCCACCAGCTTGTCCTCCTCTGAAAAACTGGGCAGTTCCAGCTCAGGCATCCACACGCTCAAACCATTCAGGCGGCGGATCCACTGCTCCACGGAATCATCCCACTTCACCAGCTTCAGGGTGCCGTCCACCACCTTTTCCGCCAGGATGGGGGCGGCCAGTTCCGGGGGAGCGTCCCCGCGGTCCCGGTCTTCCAGCACAAGGTTCTCATACATCAGCCTCCGGTGCAGGCGTACGCGGCGCAGCACGGCGTCAAACACGGCCTCCTCCCCGCCGGAAAAACGTTCCGGCCAGACGGCGCGCAGTTCCTCCGGGTCAATGAGCGTGCAGCGGCCCACGCGGGTTTCCACCGCCTTTCCGGACAATTCCGCCACCTCCGCAGCTACAAAATGCTCCCCGTGGAAAACCACGCTGCCCTCCGCCAGCCTGCCCCCCACGCCGCCGGTGATGCGGCACGTGTTGGCGGCCACGCCGTTCCGAACGCCCACATGGTCTGCAAAACTTTCCATCATCGCGCGGACCACGGCGGGACGCGCCGCCGTGAAATCCGGTTCCGGCACTTCACGGAACTTCCCCCGGCTGCCGATGGACAAAAGCTGCCTGTACGCCATCCACACCTCCCGCGCTCCGCGGGCGGAAACGCCCCAGCGGGTGCACGCCCCCGCATCAAATCCGGCGGCCGCGGCCTTTTCCACCGCGCGCCACTCCGCCTGGAAATCCGTATAATCCGCGGAATCCCGCAGGTTATCATTCAAACCGCCCTTCATCGCCACTCCTTCACCCTGCATCAGGGCCGCAATGGCGGCCAGCTCCACCACGCACTGTTCATCCTGCCCGGCCACAATCAGGCGCGCCAGCCGCGGCGGCAGGGGAAAAGCCGTCATCCTCCTTCCCACGTCCGTCAGGCTGCCGTCATCCTCCGTGGCGCCCAGGGCGGCCAGCAAATTCACGGCCCGCTGCATCACCAGTTCATCCGGCGTGTCCAGCCAGCGGAACCCTTCCGGCGCGGTTATGCCCCATGCGGCCAGATTCAGCACGGCCCCCGCCAAATCCACCCGGAAACATTCGGGCGGGTCAAAATCCGCCTTCCTCGCCTGCTCCGCCTCACTCCACAGCCGGAAGCAGCGGCCCGGGGCCACACGCCCGGCACGGCCCGTACGCTGGGCGGCGGACGCCTTGGAAATCTTTGTCAAGTGCAGCGTATCCATGCCCCGGTACGGGTCCCAGCCGGACCGGCGCACCAGCCCGGAATCAATCACGGTGCGCACCCCCTCAATCGTCAGGGAGGTTTCCGCCACATTGGTGGAGACAATGACGCGGGGATTCTCCCCCTGCTCCACGGCGCGGTTCTGCTGCTCCGGAGTCAACGCTCCGTAAAGGGGGAAAACGTCCCGGCCCGCCATCCACGGCCTGCCTGCCAGCAGCTCCGCCGTTTTCCGGATTTCATACACCCCCGGCATGAACACCAGCACGTCCCCGCAGTCCCCGGCCTTTACCGCCTCCCGCACGGCATCCGCCGCCTGCTCCCAGACGGGAGGAGGAGCCACCCTGCCCCTGCCGTCGCTGACCAGGCGCGGGGCGCGGTACACGGTTTCCACGGGATACTGCCTGCCGTGCGCTTCCAGCACGCGGCAGGAGTCCCCCATATACTCCCGCAGGCCGGATATTTCCAGCGTGGCGGACATCACCACCACGGCCAGGTCTCGGCGCGGCCCTTCCTGCAAATCCAACACGCGCCCCAGGGACAAATCCCCGGAAAGGCTCCGTTCATGAAATTCATCAAATACCACGGCACTCACCCCTTCCAGGCCGGGCCGCTCCGTCAGCCAGCGCTCCAGCATGCCGTCCGTCACGTAGGCAATGCGGGTGCGGGAGGAGATGTGCCGTTCAAAGCGCACCACATACCCCACTTCCCTCCCCAGCTCCACTCCGCGCAGACGGGCCACATGGCGCGCCAGCAGGCGCGCGGCCATGCGCCGCGGCTGAACCACCACAATGAGGCCGCGCTCCCCAAGCCCGGCGTCATCCATCATGGGAGGAACGCCGGTGGATTTACCGGAGCCCGTGGGCGCTTTCAGCAGAACGCGCGGCGAGGCGGCCTGGAGCGCATCCAGCAATTCTCCGCGGATTTCCTCAATGGGGAGGGAGGGGGGAACCATACCGGCTTTTACAAGGGAATCCATTCCGCCGGGACGGTTCAGCCGATGAAGGCCAGCAGGAGCCAGAAGAACGGAACGGTGAAGGAAGGGCTGTCAATCAGATCAAACATGCCGCCTATCCCCGGAAGCAGGGAGCCGGAGTCCTTGATAGCCAGGCTGCGCTTGACCAGGGAACCCGCCAGGTCCCCGTAAACGGACAGCAGGAAAATGAAGGAGGTGCAGCCCGCCAGCACCAGCACCTGGGCCGTGGACAGGGTGGAGACCCTGAACATCGGGAAAACCAGCCCGATGGCTGCCGCATTCGTCAGCACCCAGGAACCCAGGATGCCCTCCCAAGTCTTCTTGGGGCTGATGTGGGGAATAAGCCTGCGGGAAAAAAAGCGCCCCCCCAGCAGAAACCCGCTGACATAGGCAAAAATGTCCGCCAGCTTCGTCACCAGGATGACCCACAGCACGCACATGACGATGGCCGGATAAACATACCCCACCCTCATGTAAGCCAGATGCAGGGCCAGGATGGTAAAAGCGAACAGCCAGCCGGGATAAATGAAAGAAAGCAGCGTAGTGGCCACGGAACGGAGCGCACGGCTGCCCACCACCGGATTCTTCATCTCACGGATGAAGGAGATCACCACCAGGAGAACCGGAGCGCCGAGAGCCAGCATCAGGGGGAAAGGAATAAGGAAAGGCCCCTCCTGCAAGGTGGCGGTCGCCCTGAACTTGGTCATCCAGCACGCCAGTGACAGGAGCACGGGATACGCCGCGCCAAAGAAAAAACTCAAATTCGGCTGGGAGGCCTTTCTGGAACGCAGCAGCATATGCCGCCATTCCCAGGCGGACAAAATGCAGAAAATGCAAACCAGCCCGTAATATCCAAGCTCACTGTCCCACCACAGGGCGCCCGCCAGCAAACCCAGCAGAATCACGGTGCTGAACGAACGCTTCAGCAGAACGCCCATTTTGCTTCCGGAAGGGTTCTTGTCCTGATTTGGTGTTCTCATCTCACGCGAAGTGTACAGAAAACCTCCATGACCTCAACACTGAAATGCTTCTTTCCACCCCATCCACGGCAGGAAACGCCCGCTCCCCTTCCTGTCAGCCGCGCCGCAAACATGGGGAAAACACCTTCCTCTCCCCTCCTCCGGCACCGCCATGGCGGGAGGGATCAGGAAACCGCTGTTAAAAACTCCCCGGCACGCGGAAAAACGCCGCCCCGCCTCCCGGACAGCCTTAATATGACAAATGCCGGACTTCCTCACAGAAATTCAAACTTTATGGTGTACAGGTTCTCCAATGAATTTACCCCTTTTTCCCTCTCTTTCCCTGCGTTCCCCCAGAAGGTTCGCGGCGCGGCCCGGCCCGTTATTCCCGGACGGATGGAACCTCTTCCCCTGTCCGGCCTCCCCTTTCCCCCATCCGGAAACCCGGCGTATCAAATAGCGTCATGTAGACGTTTTATAAGATAGACAAACACCTCCAAATCAGTAAAAATTACATCCCAGCAATAGCTTTTCTTCCTGAGGGGGGAAAACTGCACCATTTTCCGTTATGAACATGCACTCATTCCGTTGGATTCGACTCACAGCATTCTCGGCCCTGGCCGCGGCAGCCATCACCTCCTGTGCCTCTGCGGCCACGGACTTCAACCAGGTGGGCAAGCAAATGTCCCTCCTGCTCCAGAACTTCCACTTCTCCCGCAAGGAATTCAGCGATGAACTGTCCGGCAAATTCCTGGAAACCTACCTCCGCAAGGTGGACCCCAACAAGATTTTCTTCACCCAGCAGGACGTGGACGCCCTCAAGAAGAAATACGGCAAGGAACTGGACGACTACCTGATGTCCGGCCAGATGATGGATGCGGCCCAGGCCATGCACGCCCTGTACCGCCAGCGCGCCATGCAGCGCATCGCCTATGCGCGGGACCTGCTGAAAAAGGGCGGCTTTACCTTTGACAAGGACAGGAGTATTGAACGCTCCCGCCGCAAGACCGCCGCCTGGCCCAAGGATGAGGCGGAAATGCAGCAGGTCTGGAAAGACATGGTGGAGGAACAGCTCCTGTCTGAAATCCTGCGCCGTGAAACCGTGGCGCGCCTGGCCAAGGAACAGAACAAGCCGGACCCGCTGGCTAATGAAAAGCCCGCGGAGGAAAAACTGCTCATGCGTTATGAACGCATCCAGCGCAACATTCAGGAAACGGATCTGGAAGACGTGGCGGAAACCCTGCTCAGCGCGGTGGCCATGACCTATGACCCCCATACGGACTACATGGGCGCCCGCCAGGTGGACCGCTTTAAGATTTCCATGGGCACGGAGCTCACCGGCATTGGCGCCCTGCTGGGCAGCGAGGACGACGGCTCAACCAAAATCACCGGCATCGTCGTAGGCGGCCCGGCGGACAAATCCGGGGAAATCAAGCTGAATGACCGCATCGTGGCCATTGACTCCAACAACTCCGGGGAAATGGTGGACATCCTGTTCCTGAAGCTGGACAAGGTGGTGGACATGATCCGCGGGGCTGAAAATACGCAGATGCGCATGAAGGTGGAACCTGCGGACGCCCCCGGACAGGCCAAGATCATCACGATGACCCGGTCCAAGGTGCCATTGAAGGATGAACTGGCCAAGGGAGAAATCATTGAACTCTCCGGAGCTCCGGAAGGGCAGAACCGCATCGGCGTGCTGAGCCTCCCCTCCTTCTATGCGGACATGGAAGGCGGCGACCGCCGCTGCGCCAAGGACGTCAAGAGAATCCTGGAACGGATGAACAAGGAAAACGTGGACGGCCTGGTCATTGACCTGCGCAGCAACGGCGGCGGCTCCCTGGAGGAAGTGCGCCTGATGACGGGCTTCTTTACCGGAAACGGCCCCGTGGTGCAGATCAAGGACACCCGCGGCAACGTGGACATCAAATCCGCCCACAACCGCCAGAAACTCTTTAACGGCCCCATCGTGGTGCTCATCAACAAGCTCAGCGCCTCCGCCTCTGAAATTCTGGCTGCGGCCCTCCAGGACTATGGCCGCGCCGTCATCGTGGGGGATGAATCCACCTTCGGGAAAGGGTCCGTGCAGCAGCCGGTGGACATCGGCCAGTACCTGCCCTTCTTTGCGGCCAGGGACCGCGCCGGACTCCTGAAAGTCACCACGCAGAAATTCTACCGCGTGGCGGGCGGCTCCACCCAGCTCAAGGGCGTGGAAAGCGACATCCAGCTTCCCACCGCTACGGCGGCGTTTGAGTTGGGGGAAGACATTCTGGACTATGCCATGCCCTATGACCAGATCACGCCCTGCGCCAACTACAGGAAAAACCCGGCCATCGCGGCCATGCTGCCCGCGCTGAAGGAAGCCAGCGCAAAGCGCGTGGAAAAAGACCGCGACCTCCAGCTTGCCAAGGAAGACATCTCCATGATGAAACAGCGCATCAAGGATAACAAGCTCTCCCTGAACAAGAAGGCCAGGGAACAGGAAAACGCCACCCTGGAAGCGCGCCGCAAATCCATCAACAAGGAACGCAAGGCCCGCTTTGCGGAAATGGCCAAGGAAGACGCCACCAAGTACAAGATTTACCGCCTGACGCTGGACGACGTCAACGCCAAGGAACTCCCCCTGGCGGATCCGGAAAAGGACAATGAACAGTTCATGCACCTGGCGGAAGACCCCACGGCGGAACTGGATGATTCCCCGGAATATCCGTCCGGCCTGGACCCCGAACTCCGGGAAGGCATCAACATCGTCCAGGACATGCTGAAGCTGGAATCCGCCGGAAAATAACGGCCATTCCCCACTCCTCTCCAAGCGCCCAGGTTCTCTCCAGAAACCGGGGCGCCTTTTTTTCCGGGAAAAATACCGGGCCCGGCACATCCTGAAACGGTCCGGAGTGAATCCCGGGCTTGCCAGCCGGGGCGAAATAAGGCAGTATCCTTGCCCGTCAGCAATGAGCACCACCATGAATACGACATATAAAATTGCCATCGGCGCAGACCACGCCGGAGTCGACCTCAAGGAAACCGTAATAGAACTCCTCAAGGCATGGGGCCATGAAGTGACCGACATGGGTACCATGACCAAGAATTCCTGCGACTATTCCGACTACGCCAATGCAGTCGCAAGCAGCATTGCTGACGGTACCAACGACCGCGGCATCCTCATCTGCCGGTCCGGCATCGGCATGAGCATCGCCGCCAACCGCTGGGTGGGCGTGCGCGCCGCCCTCTGCCGCACGGCCCCCGCGGCGGCCCTCTCCCGCCAGCACAATGATTCCAACCTGCTGTGCCTGGCCTCCGCTTATGTGGATAATGAAAGCGTGGAAGACGTTCTGGACGCGTGGCTGCACGCAGACTTTGAAGGCGGCCGCCATGAGCGCCGCGTCGTCAAATCCTCCGGCAGCCCCCTGCAGTGGACGGACCCGGAACTGGCCGCGTTCATCCAGGAGGAAGGCCGCCGTGAAAGCAACAACATTGAGCTGATCGCCTCTGAAAACTTCGCCTCCCCCTCCGTCCGGGAAGCCCAGGGCTCCCTGCTGACCAACAAATATGCGGAAGGCTACCCCGGCAAGCGCTGGTACGGCGGCTGTGAAGTGGTGGACAAGGTGGAACAGCTGGCCATTGACCGCGTGCTGAAAATCTTCGGCGGGGACCATGCCAACGTGCAGCCCCACTCCGGCTCCCAGGCCAACATGGCCGTTTACTTCTCCGTGCTCAAGCCCGGCGACACCATCCTGACGATGGACCTTTCCCACGGCGGCCACCTCACCCACGGCCACCGCGCCAACTTCTCCGGCAAGCTGTACAACGTGGTTCACTACGGCGTCTCCCAGGAAACGGAAGCCATTGACTACGATGCCCTGGAAAAACTGGCCCTGGAAGTGAAGCCCCAGATGATTACGGCAGGCGCCAGCGCCTACTCCCGCACGATCGACTTTGAACGCATGGGCCAGATCGCCAAGGCCTGCGGCGCGTACCTCTTTGTGGACATGGCCCACATCGCCGGCCTGGTGGCCGGAGGCCAGCACCCGAACCCGGTCCCCTACGCGGACTTCGTCTCCTCCACCACGCACAAATCCCTGCGCGGCCCGCGCGGCGGCTTCGTGATCTGCAAGGAGGAATACGCCAAGAAGCTGGACGCGGCCGTGTTCCCCGGCATGCAGGGCGGCCCGCTCATGCACGTGGTTGCCGCCAAGGCGGCCTGCTTCGGCGAAGCGCTCAAGCCCGAATTCAAGGACTACGCCGCCCAGGTAGTGAAAAACGCCAAGGCCATGGCGGACAAGATGACGGAACTCGGCTTCCGCGTCGTCTCCAACGGCACGGACAACCACGTATTCATGGTGGACCTGCGCAACAAGGGCATCAACGGCGCGGACGCCCAGGAAGCCCTGGACCGCGTGGGCATCACCGTGAACAAGAACGCCATCCCGTTCGACACGGGCTCCCCCATGAAACCCTCCGGCATCCGCATCGGCACGCCCGCCGTGACCACCCGCGGGATGAAGGAAAAGGACGTGGAACAAGTGGCTGAATTCATCGCCCGCGCCCTGGCCCTGTACGTGGGCGACCAGGTATGCCCGAATCCGGACGGCTTTGCCCAGCTTAAGGAGGAAGTCTCCGCCTTCAACCGCAACTTCCGCCTGCCTCATTAAGAGAATTGCCTTTCACGTTCAAGCCGTCCCATTGCCAGCAATGGGACGGCTTGCGTTTTTCATGGGAATAATGAGAACGGGAGGGGACTCATTAAAGGGCCTTCCGGTCCGGCACCCAGCGCTCTGCTAACGGGGATCTGCCGGAATGTTTCCTCCTCCCCCTGTAGCTGCCATATAACAGGCGGCTACATCAGCAATGCCGTGGCCGTTGGAAAGAGGCGCATTCTGCCTGGGGATGCGGTACCGGCCGCCCACCAATCCTCCGCCATGCGTACTGACCGGATCGGAGTAAGTGGTTATATGGTCCAGCACGCCGGCGGCTGCCCTCAAATGGACTGCACCCAGCGCCTGCAAGGAATTACCGGACAATCCCGCAGCATTCACCGCGACGCCTCTAACCGAGGGAAAAAACTCTTCATTGACCTCAACGCCGCTAACCGAGGGAAAAGACTCTGCATTGGCCGCCACTCCGAATTGGGCCATGCCGCCGCCCAGGGAATGCCCGGTGGCCTGCAAGGACACTATTCCCGGCACATGATTCAACAAATGGCGAATCAGTCCCGCCGCCCTAATGTAGCAAATGTCACAGGAATACAACTGGAAAATATCCGTCAATACATTGGGAACAAAGACACGCAAATGCCCCATATCCGTTCCGCGAAACGCCACATATACGTTGCAATCACCGTTCTCGGCGACCTCCTGCTTGATGTAGGCATTAAACCCATGGCGCACATGGACATGTCCGCTGTCGGGATCGTAGCCGGGAGCACCTCTAAAGGGAGAGAAGGCATGATCCAGGGAGGCCAATGGAACGCCTGGCAGAAGGGCTGCGTCAGGGTGCGGCTCCATTCCCATCAGGTCCTCTTCGCTCTCCGGATCAAGGTAGGCATACCGGGAAAAAGTGATCCAGGTGGGAATGAGGGCAGGATAATGCGTATTGTCCCTGTAATGAAGGCGGCAACTTATCCTGGCCGTCATAATGCCGGCCAATATCTGGACCAGAGCGGAATGCCGGGTCAGAGGCAACCCCGAAAGTCTTTCCAGGATATAATTATAATGAGGAAGCGCCGCATGGCCTTCCTGAACGAGAAAGGCATCCAGCCTGCGTCTCCCATCCCGGTGGGAAAAATACCTGGTCGCAATAAAATCAAGCAGGTGCCTGAGATGAAGTAATGGAGTCATGGCAGTTATCGAATTGAATTTTGAACATAATTCAGCACATCACGTTCTTCATCCGTGAACGTGCCGCCCAGTTGCTCTTTTCTGGACAAAATCTCCCGGGAGAACAGGAGAACATCCTGATACAGGGACGCGATCTGGTTCTGTTCCAGTTGGTCCAGGGCTTCAAACCCCTTCAGCTTGCCCAGTTGGGTTTCCACCCACTCCCGGATTTTCCGCTCATCGGGTTCAGACGCGGAGTCCGCAAACTTTTCCCACTCCTCCAGCCAGGTATTCGGGATTTCCACTTCAGCCAGAGCCTGGAGCACTTGCTGCTCCAGATCATCCAGCTTGCCTTCCAACCGTTCCATTTTTTCCAGGAACTGCTTTTCATCCGATTCCGGAAAATGGAAGGATGAATCTTTATTTTTCTCGTCAGACATGATGTTTTAACACGGGTTGCAGTTTGCCGCCGCATCCCGGAAGGGACGCGTCCAACGGCAAACGCAGCATGGATACCCTGGCCTCCTGCGTCCGGAAAGAAAACAGGGGCTTTCCCAATACGGGGAACCATCATCCGCAACAGCCATGCGCGCCTTTCAGCGGCATGGAGCAATCCGGCATGAACAAACGCCACTGCAAGCCATAGGGAAATGGCTATTTACCCTCACCGTCCAGGCGGCTTTCCATGGACAGCAGGGTGCATCTGGCGGCAAGCCATGCGTCCTGGGCCTTGAAAACCGCCATTTTATCGCCCGTATTGGAGGCGCAGGCTTTTTCCGCCACCCGGAAGGCCTGTTCCAGAGACTTGGCCAGTTCCTTCTGGATGGCAATGGCATCTTCCGGAGAGGCGGCATTGTCACGGCGGAATTCCAGCAAATTCACATTGGCCCGGATTACGGCATCCCAGTGGGCAAGGCCGGACTTGTACTGTTCCTGCGCCAGTTCAGCCATGCTGGACAAAAGCTGTTCCCTCTCCTTGAGAAGGGATTTCAAGGTTTCTTCCGCCGGAGAAACGGATGAAAGGCAGGCAAGGCAAAGTATGATCAGGGTAGTTTTCATCATTCCCCTTTTACTCCCCACCTTAACCCTGTCAAGATGGAAAGGAACCTATCGCTTTGAAACAAAGAAGCTCTGGAAGAAGAAAAACAACGCGGCGCGGACAACCACAGCCACCGCCGGAGACACCCCCCCCTCCGGGAATTCTTCCCCTTTATTCTGCCTTTCTCCGCCTTACGGGGCGGTCATACGCCGCCAGCCTTCCGGACCGGAGCGGACCATTCCTTGCCGCTCACATCCGTCAGCACTACGGAAACCGGACCTTCCGGAACCACGGGCAACGCGGCGGGAAGCGTCACGCCGGCCTTCGCCCCCAGTGGAACCACCAGGCCGAAAGCTCCCGGCTTGATCCGCGCGACATAACTATTTTCAATAGCGGAAAGGGGGAGGGCGGAAAGCTCGTCCGCCTCCATCTTCCACAGCGTATTTCCCTGCCCGTCCATCAGCCGGACGCGGACGAGAAAAGAGCCGTAGGTATCTACGCCTTCCGTGCGGTATATGTTGAAGCGCAGACCATCCCCAGTGAGTGAAGCCCCGCTCACTTCCAGCAGGGGCTTCACGGATTTGTTATGGAGCGGCCCCCAAACGCCGCCATGAAAGAACTGGTTGGTTCCCAGTGTGACGAACATCATGAACACGGCGCACCAGATGGAGGCCTTCGCCAGCTTCCCGTACCCTAGCGGCAGAGGACCGGAACCCACCCAGGCAAACAGGGAGGAACGGCGCGCGCAGCACGGAAGTTTGGAAAGCCTGCCGTCCAGCGAACAGGAACCGCCCCCCGTCAGGAAGAGGAGAAGCCCGGCGCACATTCCCAGAATGCCTATCTGCCATTCATCCAGGCAGGTGGTTCCCAGCCAGCCGGCCCCCAGCAGAATCCCCAGCGCCAGGGAAAAAACGCCTACGGCCGCCAGACGCGTCAGCAGGCCCAGCATCAGCATCAGCCCTACCAGGCATTCAATGATGGTAAACACCGCCATGGACCACCAGAGCTCGGACGGATGCGTCACCAGATACTCAATGACCGGCTTGATGCCCAGCGCATTGGGAAGAAAATGGTTGAATTTGACGCCGATGTACCCCGGATCATCCGGAACCAGCTTGTTTTCCAGCACCAGGCGGCGCCAGAACGCGGAAAAGTACGTCCACCCCACTACCAGGCGGAGAGGAAGGGCTATCACCGCAGCCCAGCGGTAGGCCTCAGGCTGGAGGGAGGAATCATGGGAGCGTTCTTCTTTCATCCGGTCAAATTTTACGGTATTTCGTTATCCTATTTCCACAGGAAGAAAATCAAAGGATAAAATGCGCACCCGTGACAGCGGATGTGTCAGCGCCTAACGCGCGGCCATGCCGTCCCAAACCGGGAAATAATAATGAAGGGAGGGCGCAGGTTCATTCAGCAGGCGGTAATGCCACCATTCCGGGGAATAGTTGGCAAAGCCCTGCTTCTCAAAGGCCTTTTTCAGAATCATCCGGTTCCGGTGCTGGGCCGGGGTCACCAGCGTGGTGTCCGTGGCGGAACTGGGGTCCAGCAGGTCATGGTGGCCGCCCATGTCCACGGGCTTTCCGGTTTTGGCGTACAGCAGGGAGGCGTCCACGGCCACGCCGCGGGAATGTTCCGAGAAATCGCGCACGTAGTGGTCCCCGAACACCTTGGCCTTGTCAATGTTCGGGTAATACCTGGCCTTCATCTTCTGGTCCCCGGCGTCCGCTCCCCATTTGCAGATATCCAGCACGGCAGTATGGGGACGGTAGGCATCATAAATTTCCAGCACATAACCCTGCCTGTACAGGTCTTCCGAGACTTTTTTCAGGGCATGCGCCGCCTGCGTGCGCAGGATGGCGCGCCTGCCGTGGTAGCCGTCCAGCGGACGCCCCACAAAATTGTCATACCCGGCATACTTCAGATTGGTTTTCACCAGCGGGGCCACCTGGTCCACATACACAAAGCCCGGCTGCATCACGGGCTGGAGAGGCTGGTTGAACGCGGGCTTGAATTCCCCGGTGCCGGAACAGGAAGCCAGTAATATAAAAATGCCGCATGCCGCGGCCACGCAGGTCTTCATGACCACGGAGCGTAGCACGGCATGCGGCGCAAATCCGGTCAGGATTCCGTCATTTCCAGGAATCCCTTGATCTTGCTGATGCGCGTGGGGTGGCGCAGCTTGCGGAGGGCCTTGGCTTCAATCTGGCGGATACGTTCGCGGGTAACGCTGAACTGGCGGCCCACTTCCTCCAGGGTGCGGGGGCTGCCGTCCCTGAGGCCGAAGCGCTGTTCAATGACCTCCCGTTCGCGGTCCGTGAGGGTGTCCAGCACGTCCTTGATCTTTTCCTTCAGGAAGGAGAAGGAGGCTTCCTCCATGGGGTTTTCAGCCGCCTTGTCTTCAATGAAGTCACCAAAGGAGGTATCATCGGAATCCCCCACGGGGGCTTGCAGGGAAATGGGCTGCTGGGCCATCTTCAGCACGGAACGCACGCGCTCCACGGGAAGGTGGATTTCCTCCGCGATTTCCTCCGGTGTGGGTTCGCGGCCGTATTCCTGCACCAGCTGTTTCTGAACACGCATCAGTTTGTTGATGGTTTCAATCATGTGCACGGGAATGCGGATGGTGCGGGCCTGGTCCGCAATGGAGCGGGTAATGGCCTGGCGTATCCACCAGGTGGCGTACGTGGAGAATTTGTAGCCGCGGCGGTATTCAAACTTTTCCACCGCCTTCATCAGGCCCATGTTGCCCTCCTGAATCAGGTCCAGGAAGGAAAGGCCGCGGTTGGTGTACTTCTTGGCAATGGAGATGACCAGGCGCAGGTTGGCTTCCACCATTTCGTCCTTGGCCCTGCGGGCTTCACGGAGCCATTTGCGGAGCTCCTGGTAGGCTTCCGTCATTTCATCCGCCGTCATCCACATGCGCAGTTCCAGTTCCGCAAGGTGTTCCTTCTGCTCCTTGTTTTCCGGGTCCTGGGCCACCTTCTTCTGCATGCGGAGCACGCGGTCCCGGGCCTCGTCAATCATGGAGCAGAAATCCTCAATCACCTTGTGCTTGAAGTACAGGCGGCCGAAGAGCTTCACCAGCACGCCGGCAATCTTGTCAAACTCTGCCTGGCGCGCCTTCACGGACTTGGCGGCTTCCCGGCTGCGGTACAGCTTGCGGAAGGCGCTGGAAGCGTCCTGGTGGGTCTGCTGGATCTGGGCGCAGAGCTGGGCGAGGCCCTTCATGTAGCGTTCCCGGGAGTCGATCTTCTTGTCCAGAATGACGCGGTCAAAGCGTTCCTCGTTGTCAAGCAGGCGGTAGGCCACGTCCAGATAGGCGTTCGCAATGAAGCCGAAGCGGTGCACGCAGCGCTGGACGTTCTGTTCCGCATCCTCAATCCTCTTGGAGATGGCCACTTCCTCTTCACGGGTGAGCAGGGAAACCTGGCCCATCTGCTTCAGGTACATGCGGACGGGATCGTCCAGAATGTCCATCTTGGCTTCCAGCTTTTCCTCTTCGTCCTCTTCCTCCGTGTTGATGCGGGTGCGGTCCGTGTAGCTGTCCACGTCGGACGCGTCAATGATGTCAAACGCCATGCTGCGCAGGCGGTCCATGATGGCCTCGTAATCCTGCTGGTCAACAATGTCGTTGGGAAGGGAGTCATTGATGTCGTCAAAGGTCAGGTAGCCCTGCTCCTTGGCAAGCTTGATCAGTTCACGGATTTTCTCTTGGATTTCCGGAGCGTCAATCGGATTCGTGATCTTGCGGCTGGCAGCCCTCTTGCGTTCCTCTTCCAGGATTTCGCTCAATTTCTTGGGGGCTTCCGCCTTGGCGGATTTCTTCTCCGCGGGTTTCTTTTCCGCAGGCGTGGCCGGGGCTTTCTTGGCGGCAGGGGCAGCCGTTTTCCTGGCCTGAGCGGCGGCGGGGGCCTTTTTGGCGGGTTCCACGGCCTTCTTGGCCGCAGGGGCTGGAGCTGCCTTTTTCACCGGAGCCTTCTTTTCCGCAGCGGGTTTGGCGGCTGCGGGCTTTTTGGGCGCCGGAGCGGCGGCCTTGGCGGGGGCTTTTTTGGCAGGTGCTGCCTTGGAAGTAGTTTTCGAAGTGGTTTTGGAAGTTTTTGCGGCGGGCTTGGCCGCTACTTTTTCCTTGGATGCAGAAGCTTTCTTGCTGGCGGGAGTCTTCTTGGGAGAAGAGGAGGATGGGTCACCGGATTTGGACATATCTTGAAAAGAAGAGGGCACAATTCACCATTATACAATACCCGGAGGTATCGAAGCACTACATTGTACCCAGCAAACGCTTCAAGTCAACACTAAATTTGGATAATTCCAGCTTTCTGGCGGCATCCGTGGAGGGGTCCGCAATCTCCGCTTTCAGGGAGGCGATGTGCCTTTCCAGCGCAGCCTTCGCAATGCCGGAACAGGCCTCCTGAACGCTCCTGTCCACATCCGGAATGGGCACCGGGTCCAGATTCAGCAGGTACAGGGCGTCCCGTTCCGGCTGGGGAAGGGACGCCAGAAAGGCCTGGATGGCCGCGGGGCTGTCCGGAGAAGGCAGCCGGGCCAGGATTTTTTTCAGGATTTCTCCGCCTTGCAGCATCCGCATGGGTTCCAGCAATTCCTCAATGCGGTCCACGATGAGGCTTTGCGCCCGCGCGTTCTGAAGGGACAACTCGCAGAGCACGGCCACCGCCCGGTTCATCTTCACGGGCGGCAGCACCTGCGGAACATCCTCCTCCGGCGCGAAACGGCCCGCGGACTGGGTCTTTTCCCTCTCCCGGCGCCTGCCCGCCGTTCTCACCGCGCCGCGCAGGTCATCCATCGTCATGTGCATGCGCGTGGCAATGTCCGCCGTGGCCAGGTCACGCGCCACGGGATCGCTCATGCAGGCCAGCAGGGATGTCAGCTCACGGACAAAGACGGCGCTGGAGCCGGCGTCATTCAGCAATCCCCGTTCCCGGGCGCGTTCAATGCGGACTTCAAAGAAGGAATGAGCCTGCTCCACCATTTCCGAGAAAGCTTCCTTCCCTTCCCTCTTCATGAAGGAGTCCGGATCATCCCCCGCGGGCAAATTCACCAGGAAAATATCCTTGCCGAAGGGGGCGAGTTCCCGGAACGCCCGGTCCGCCGCCGCAATGCCCGCCTTGTCCGCGTCAAAGCACAGCACAATCCGGGAGGCATAGCGTGAAAGAATCCTGGCGTGCTCCGGCGTGAACGCCGTCCCCAGCGGAGCCACGGCGAAGGAAAGCCCCGCTTCATGGCAGGCGATGACGTCAATCTGCCCTTCGCACAACAGGGCCTTTCCCGTCTTCCCCATGGGGCCGCGCGCCCTGTCCAGCGCAAACACCACGTCCCCCTTTTTGAAAATGGACGTCTCCGGGGAGTTGACGTACTTGCCCACGTTTTCCTGTGGCCGCAGGATGCGGCCGGAGAACGCCACGCACTCCCCGTACACGTTGTTGATGGGGAACATCAGCCTGTCCCGGAAACGGGCGTACAGGTCCCCGCGCTCCCCGCGGTTGGCCAGGCCTGAATCTATCAGAACCTGGTCCGGCAGGCCTTCCGTGCGCGCCCAGGCCAGGAACTCCCGGGAGGAATCCGGCGCCCAGCCCACCTGCCAGCGCTTGGCCATGTCCGCCCCGTAGCCGCGGGAATTCAGGTAGGCCCTGGCCTCCGCCGCCTTTGGCGAACGGAGCAGAAGCTTGTGGAAAAATTCAGCCGCCTTCTTGTGGGCCACCAGCAGGGCGGTGCGCGCCTTGCGCCGCTTTTCCTCCGCGGCGTCATACACCTCTTCCGCAATGGTGATTCCGGCTTTTTCCGCCAGGCGCCGCACGGTATCCGCAAAGCCCAGGTTCTCCATCTTCATCACGAAGGTGATGGCGGAACCCCCTTCCCCGCAGCCGAAGCATTTGAAGTTCTGCCGGGTCTGGTCCACAATGAAGGAAGGCGTTTTCTCATTGTGGAACGGGCAGCACGCCTTCCAGCGTGATCCCGCCCTCTTCAGGGAAAGGTAGGAACCCACCACATCTACAATGTTCGTGGCTTCCAGAACGCGCCGGATGCTGTCTTCATCAATCCTTCCCATAAGGCGCGGCCAGTTTATCACAGCCCCGGCTCATGCACAAGAAGACAGAATCAGGATACCATCCGGGGATACCGCCGGGCACGGGCGGCATGAAACGCATTTCCCCATTGAGCGCGGGCACGGAACGTGTTAGCCTGCCTGCATGAAGCATATTCACCTTCTGTTGCTGGCTCTGCTAGCCCTGTTTGCCGGGTCCCCGTTCCGGGCGGCCGCGGAGGAAACCTTCCGCGACCGGGTAGTGGTCATCCCCGTGGGGGAGGACTCCCTGACCAGCAAGCAGAGCTTCGGCTTCATGAACCGCATCCTGAAGCGGGCGCAGGAGGAACAGGCGCGGGCCGTGGTGTTTGACCTGAACACGCCCGGCGGCCTGGCCTGGGAAACCAGCGAGATGATGATGAAAAGCATCCAGCCGCTGACCATTCCCACCTATGCCTACGTGAACCCCAAGGCCATGTCCGCCGGAGCGCTCATCTCCGCGGCGTGCGACAAGATTTACATGGCGCCCGTCTCCTCCATCGGCGCGGCGGGCATCATCACCTCCTCCGGGGAGGAAATGGACCCCGTCATGCGCAAGAAGGCGGAAAGCGCCTTCTGGGCCTTCACCCGCTCCGTCGTCACGGAAAAGGGCTACCGCCCGGAAGTGGTGAAAGCCATGATGATTCCGTCCGACAAGGAACAGCAGTTCGGCCCCGTCAAACTGGAAAAAGGCGCCCTGCTGACCCTGACGGGCAAGGAGGCCGCCACGCGGCTGGAAGACGGCAAGCCCCTGCTGGCGCAGGGAACGGCCTCCTCCGTCACAGACCTGCTGGCCCAGGAGAAGGTGGACGCCCCCACAGTCACGGCGGAGCCCACCGCCTTTGAACGCATCGGCCTCTGGATTGCGTGGGCCTCCCCCGTCCTGATCCTGCTGGGCATCGGCGGCATTTACATGGAATTCAAGACTCCGGGGTTCGGCATCGGCGGCATCGTGGCTATTGCGGCCTTCGCCCTCTTCTTCTTCGGCAATAACATTGCGGGGAACCTGGCGGGGTATGAAACGGCGGCCCTGCTCATTCTGGGCGTGGTGCTGCTGTGCGTAGAATTCTTCGTCATCCCCGGCACCTTCATTGCGGCCATTGCCGGCGGCATCTGCATCTTCCTGGCCCTGTTCGGCGGCATGATCAGCTCCTGGGAATGGGACCACATCATCCGGGACGGACAGTGGGACGACGTCAACACGCTGGCGATGGTCCTGGGCATCCCCCTCTTGAAACTGGCCCTGGGCCTGACCGGAGGCGCCATCCTGATCGCCGTGCTGATGAAGTACCTGCCGGACTCCATCCTGATGCGCCGCGTTACGAACGCCACGGTCAGCGGCGGCCCCGCCGGAGAGGCCGTCAACATTCCGCGCGTGCAGATAGGCGACCGGGGCAACGCCGTGACGGAGCTGAAGCCCAATGGCAAGGCCATGATCCATGGCGAAATATGCGAGGTTTTCTCTCGACAAGGCATACTCATTAAGGGTACCCCTGTGCGCGTCGTGGACATCCGTCCGTTCGACCTCGTCGTCGTCAGGGACGACTCCCCCTCCGGGGACTGACTTCACCACGCTCTTCACTCACTGCCATGCCTCTCACCGTTGGACTTATTTCCCTGGGCTGCCCCAAGAACCTGATTGACTCTGAAATCATGATCGGCCACATGCAGAAGGCCGGCATGACCATGACCCCGGAACCTGAGCTGGCGGACGTGATGGTGGTCAACACCTGCGCCTTTATTGACCAGGCCAAGCAGGAAGCCATCGACGCCATTCTGGACGTCGTGCGCGCCCGGGAGAACGGAGCTTATCCGGAAAACCAGAAGCTGATTGTAGCGGGCTGCCTGTCCCAGCGCTTCCAGAAGGAACTTCCCGCCCTGCTGCCGGAGGTGGACGCCTTCATCGGCCCGGACCAGGTCACCAAACTCCCGGAAATCATCACGGAGGTGATGGAGCGAACCGCTCCGGATAAAAATTTTATTGAAGGCAAGTGCAAGTACGTGCCGGACTGGGACACGCCGCGCTACCGCCTCACCCCTCCCCATACGGCCTACATCAAGATAGCGGAAGGATGCAACCACGGCTGCGCCTACTGCATTATCCCGATGATCCGGGGACGCCACCGCAGCCGCTCCCAGCAGGACGTGGTGCGTGAAGCGGAAGCTCTCATCCAGTCCGGAGTAAAGGAAATCTGCCTGATTGCCCAGGACATCACCTATTACGGCATGGACAAATGGACGGACGCGCGCCCGAACCGCCGCAGTGCGGTGGACTCCTCCCGCGGGGAATCCCTGGCCACCCTGATCCGCGCCCTGAACGCCATTGAAGGGGAATTCTGGATACGCCTGCTTTACACCCACCCCGCCCACTGGGGCGGCGAACTGACCGCCGCCATTGCGGAAAGCCCCAAGGTGGCCCGCTACGTGGACATCCCCCTCCAGCACATTTCCGACAACATGCTCAGCGCCATGCAGCGCGTGACGGACGGGGACTACATCCGCAGCCTCCTGCGGGACATCCGGAAGGCCGTTCCGGGAATCGCCATCCGCACCACCTTCATCACCGGATTCCCCGGAGAGACGGAGGACGACCACCAGGAGCTAATGGAGTTCATTGAAGAATTCCGCTTTGAACGGGCCGGTATTTTCACCTTCTCACGGGAGGAGGGCACCAAGGCCTACAAGATGCCCGGCCAGGTGCACCACCGGACCAAGGCGCGCCGCTATAATGAAGCCACCCTGCTGCTGACCCGCATTGCCTCGGAAACGGGCCAGGACCAGATCGGCAAAAAAATACGCGTGCTGGTGGATGCGCCCGGCGTAGCCAGAACGGAGTGGGACGCCCCGGACATTGACGGAACCGTTTCCGTCCCGCTCACCCTGCCCGTGGGTGAATTCGCCACGGTCACCGTAACGGACGCCGTGGCGTATGAGCTGACGGCGGAATAGGCTGCCGCCATTGGTCGGACAGGGAGGAAACAGGGTTCAGAGAGACCACCGCAGCGCAAGCCGAAATATATCGTCCCATCCCTGCTCCCCGGCATCTGCGCCAAAGGCGCTTATTGTTTCACGCTTGATTCCGGGAGGGGCGCACTAACCGGAGGGGGTTCCTGCGGCGCGGCTCCCGAAGATGACGGGGAAGCGGAGTCTGGCACAGGAACCAGGGAGGTGTTCATGCGGGACATATCCAGCTCACGGGAAGCCGCAGCGGCTTCCGGGCTGACGGCGCCCATATTGGCGGGCAGCGGAAGCAGGGCCCCGTCCGGCCCTGCCATGTCGGGAGCGGTGACGGGATAAAAGCCCATCATTTCCTGCGGATTGACTACTTCTGACAGGCTCACGTATCCCTGGCTGCCGTCCTCAAATTCAACCTTGGCGAACAAATCTCCGCAAACCAGCACCTTGGCTGTTTTCACGCCCCCCTTGACGGTTCCGCTCGTGGAAAAATTATTCTCCGGATTCTGCTCGAACACCATCAACTTTTCCTTCTTGAACGTGACGGATTCCCCCGGCTTGTAAGACGCCTGGTCCGCCCTGTGTTTGGCCGCCATTTTCTTGGACGTGATGCCCACGGGATCCAGCGCCGAACTCTGCCGCTCCCAGGCATTCATATGCTTGTTGGGACCGCAGGAAGCCAGAAGCGCCAGCAGGGCGGAAGGGAGAAGTGCCAATTTCATTTGCGTATGATTTTAACTGGCACAGATTGCGGATGGAAGCAGAATTTGCGCCTGTTTATGCAGGATGCCATTTCAAAAAGAAAAATCCCGTCTTTCGTGTCCATGCGCCTTCCATTCATGCCGGACAGGCGGGAAAACTATCGCGCGTTTTTCCTGCGCCAACCCCGAATCATGGCGCAAAGGCAACGTATTAGGCTTGCCGCATTCCTCCGGGGGATGCTATTCTGCCACTCACGGTTTCCACGGCTGGCACAGGTCCATCCGGGAAACCGTTCAAGCATGCGTTCTGATATGGATGAAAAGAGATTAGCCGGCGTAGTTCTGCCATTGTTCTCCCTGCGCCGCAACAACGACCACGGCATCGGGGACCTGACGGCCCTGCGCCAGTGGATTGACTGGGCGGCGGACGCCCACGTGGGATTTCTCCAGCTCCTGCCCGTCAATGCCCTGGGGCGGGACGAATGCCCTTCCCCCTATTCCGCCATCAGCTCCATCGCTCTGGAGCCCCTGTACCTTTCCCTGGAACCCTGGACCATTCCCGGCCTGGAAGAACGCGTTTTCAATGAAACCGGGGATACGCTGCCGTGGGAACAGCCCTCCGGCCCCAACCTGGTGGACTACCCCAAGGTCAGGTTCTGGAAAATGTGGATTCTGCGGGATGCATGGAACAATTTTAAGACCAAGCCGGAATATGAAGGCATCATGCCCAAGTTCCGGGAATGGGTGAGGGAACAGGGAAGCTGGCTGGAAGACTTTGCCTGCTTCCAGGTCCTCTGTGACCTGTTCGGCACGGAAATCTGGTGGCACTGGCCGGAACAGGACCCCGCACGGGCCAAGGCCATCGCCGCCGATTACGAGGAGGAAAAGGACTTCACCCGCTGGCTTCAATGGCTCTGTGAAAAGCAGTGGGAATTCATCCGGATTTACGCGGACGAACGTAACGTGAAACTGATGGGGGACATCCCCATCGGCGTTTCCCTGAGCAGCGCGGACGTCTTCTTTGAACGCTACCTGTTTGATACGGACTGGTGCGGCGGCGCCCCGGCGGAAGGCAATTACGCGGAGGACCCGTTCACGGGAAAATGGGGGCAGAACTGGGGCATTCCCCTGTACAAATGGGACGTCATGGCCCAGGACAACTTTGCCTGGTGGAGACGCCGGGTGAAGTACTGCACCAAGATTTTCAGCATGTATAGGATTGACCACATCCTGGGTTTTTACCGCATTTACTCCTTCCCGTGGAAACCCACGGAAAACGAGGTTTTCCTGCCTCTTACCCTTGAGCAGGCGGCCCAGAGGACGGGCGGCAGGCTTCCCGGCTTCAAGCCCCGCGGGGATGACAACGCCGTGGACCGCAACCTGAACCTGACGGACGGAGACCTGTACCTGCGCCTCCTGCTCTCCGCCGCCCCCGGGGTCAGCGTGGTGGGGGAAGACCTGGGCTGCGTGCCGGATTACGTGCGCCCGAACATGCGCCAGCTTAACATTCCCGGCTTCAAGATACCCCACTGGGAAATCAGGACGGACGGCACCATCACCCCCGGAAAGGAATACCATGAATGCTCCTTTGCGGCGTTCGGCACGCATGACTTTGAAACCATCATGCAGACCTGGAATGACAGCTACGCCAAGATTGAGCGTGCGCAGAAACTGGGCCTGTGGGAGGGCACCTCTCCCAAAACGCCGTCCGGCCCGGAGCAGGAAAGCATTGTGCACCAGGCGGAAGACGGAGCTCGCCTGCTGAAATGGTTTGCTGACTTTGCCGGCATGCAACCGGAAACATGGCTCTCCTGCTGGAACCTGGAAATCAAGACGGCCATGTACAATGCCCTGTTCCGTTCCAACTCCCGTTACGCGGCCATCCTCTGGCCCGCCCTCTTTGACGTCAACAAGCGCCTGAACATTCCCGGCACCACGGGAGGCGCCAACTGGCGTGAACGCATGCCCTTCAAGGCCGTGGAAGCTTATGACATGCCCCAGACCGCATGGCTGCGCGCCGTCATCGGCGGTTCCGACCGTACGCCGCTGCAGGGCGAAGACGCCATCAGGGCGCTCAAGGAATCCAGCAGGCGCCTCTTCCCGAAGGTCACCGTCAACAATGAACGCTTCCTGAAACGGATGCTGATGTGGCCCAACGGAAAATCCCTGTAAGTTCCGGCCAGTTTCCGGAGCGCCGCAAGCCCCTGCGCCGCTTCATGGCCTTTATGGGAATAACCCCCTGTAATGGATAAACCATTGCAGCTTTCTTCAACTTTTCCTTCCGTTGCATCCGTCCTTGCCTCCTGCCGGAAAAGCTTCCATACTCCCCGCATGACCTGGAGCTGGAACAAACTGTCCCCCGCCAAATGGGAAGACGCGTGGAGTGAACGCATTGCCGGAAATCCCAATGCCTCCATCACCATCATCAAGGGAGGCAAGACCATCAGGATTACCGTTTACTGTGACCGGGAAGAAGACGCCCTGACCCTGAAGCAGTATTTTGGCGGCACTGTCCGGGAAATCAAGACACGTGACTGGGTGGCGGCCCAGAACCGGGAGGAACGCGCCCCGCTCAGGATAAGGAATTCCCTGGTTATCACGGAACAGAGCTCCGCAGAAAAGCTTGCCGCCCTGCAACAACAATTCCCCGGACGCCGGATCCTGAGCGTTCCGGCGGAAATGGCCTTCGGCACCGGAGACCATGCCACCACGTCCACCTGCCTGCGCTTCATTGCCGACTTCGCCCAATCACGCAAAGAAACAGCCTGGACCATGACGGACATCGGCTGCGGAACCGCCGTACTGGCGATTGCGGCGCTGAAACTGGGGGCGGAACACGCCACGGCCTTCGACTTTGACCCCATGGCGGTTGAAGTGGCCCGTCACAACATGGAACGCAACGCCGTCACGGCGGAACAGCTGGATCTATTTGTAGGGGACGTCTTTGAATGGACGCCCGCAGCCCGGCAGAAGGGCAACCTGGTCGTCGCCAACCTGTTTTCCACCATTCTGCAAAAAGCCTTCCCGCACATCATCGCGGCCATGAAGAAAGATGCCGTTCTGGTCATCTCCGGGATTCTGGCTTCCCAATGGGAAGAAACGAAAGCCGCGGCTGAACGCAACGGACTCTCCTTTGACCGGGTCATCAAACGCGGCAAATGGGTCACAGCCAAAGGCGGAATGGCAAAGTAAGGCATTCTTACACGGGGGGAGGACTGAACAGTGCTTCCCCACGGCATATCAATCAACACCCACCTGGGCTCCAGGACCTTCGGTCCTGGTATTTGCCGTTGCCGGCTTCTTTCCGTTATCCCGGCGTGCCCCTTCCAACAGGGGTCATGTTTTCACAAGCCCGCGGAATACGCCTTCCCCCTCCACAAAAATCAATCCGCCCTGCGGGTTTCACACTTCGCCCTCGTTGACGGAAAGCCTCACCCCTCCGCCTTTTCACGGGCAGTAAACAGCTTCTCCACATACTTGGCCAGCATGTCCACTTCCAGATTCACCGGCTGGCCGGAAACGGCGCATTGCAGGTTCGTGCGTCCGAAGGTATGGGGCGTAATCCAGAATTCCAGCCGGGAGCCGTCTAGATTGGCGATCGTCAGGGAAATGCCGTCAATGGTGATGGACCCCTTGTCAATGCAGTAGCGGGCCAGTTCATCCGGAATGCGCACTTCCAGGCGGTGGTCCTGACCCACGGGCTCCAGGGCCGTAATCGTCCCGGTATTGTCCACATGACCCATCACGAAGTGGCCGCCGAAGCGGTCCATGGCGGACATGGCGCGTTCCAGGTTCACCAGCCCCCCGGGCTGGAGGTTCCCCAGGCTGGTGACGCGGAGTGTCTGGGAAAGCAGGTCAAAGGAGACCCGCTCCCCGTCCAGCGCGTCCACGGTCAGGCAGCAGCCGTTGACGGCGACGGAATCACCCAGGGAAAGTTCATGGCCGAACGGAATAACCAGCGTCAGCCTGGCTCCGCCGTTGATGGGCGTAAACCCCTCTACGGTTCCTGTTGTTTCAACGAGTCCGGTAAACATAAAAGTAACGTCCGGCTCCGGCCCTTAATGGCCGAAGCAGGTGAAGAAAATGAACACGACAGCCGTGGGGAAGGCTGCCCAGGCAAACAGCCACAGGGGAT
Organism: Akkermansia muciniphila; assembly: GCF_002884975.1. Classification (NCBI taxonomy): domain Bacteria; kingdom Pseudomonadati; phylum Verrucomicrobiota; class Verrucomicrobiia; order Verrucomicrobiales; family Akkermansiaceae; genus Akkermansia; species Akkermansia muciniphila. The sequence goes on from NZ_PJKB01000001.1 coordinate 956,516, forward strand.
TGATGCCCTTGAAGTACTTGCCCAGAATAGCCTGCCCCGCCGGGTTGGGGGCGTTGGCGATGACCGTCAGGCCGCCGCCCGTCACGGCGCCGGCCACCACGGAGTATTTGACGGCTTCCGGCAGGTTGGGCACCGTGGACGCCAGGAAGGTGACGGCGGCGTTGTCGTTGAATGCCGTCAGCAGCGTGGCGCCGATCATGGCGTAATCCCCCAGGCGCGTCAGCACCGGTTCCAGCCACCAGGCCTGCACGCCACCCAGAATGACCAGGCCCGCCAGGAAGAAGCCCACCATCATGGGAACACGCAGGGACATCTGGTTCTGGTACTGGGGAGTAGCCACCGTAAAGCCGATGAAGAAGAGGAAACTGCCGATGAACATGACCGGTTCATGGGCAAAGAGGACCGTCCAGGTCAGGAAGCAGACGTGCGCCAGCGTCACCCACACCGGAATCTTGTCATTGCGGTCTTCCCAGGACTGGGGAACGGCGTCGTCAAACTCGTTGAACTCGCGCTGCTGGGCGGCCAGGCGGCCGAACTCCTTGCGGAAGAGGAAGAAGTAGGCCAGGTTGGAAATGATGATGGCTGAAATGGCCTTCCAGCCGAAGTGCTGGATCATGTGCGCAAGACCCCAGTCCCACTTTTCCGCCACCATCACCACGGGCGGGGCGGCAAAATGCGTCAGGGTGCCGCCGATGGAGATGTTCACGAAGAGCAGCCCCAGCGTTGCGTACATCAGGGTCTTCTTCGGCTTGAGGTCGTAAAACTTCTTGCTCAGGATCAGGGCGCCGATCGTCATGGCGGCAGGTTCCGTAATCAGGGAGCCGAGCAGGGGGGCGAGGGTCATCACGGAAATCCACCAGGCCCCGGGCGAAGATTTTCCAAGTTTGGCGCCGTAGTTAACTACGGATTCCGCCAGCTTGAAGATGGGGCGGGAAGAGGCGATGATCATGATGATCATCACGAACATGGGCTCCGTGAAGGAGCAGTCATAATTCAAGTAGGCCGAGAAGTCCTCAAAGGAATAATACTTCCAGCACACGAACATGAAGGGGATGATCCAGATGCCGAACACGGCTTCCACTTCCCCCAGGAAATGGAAGATGGCGGACGCGAAGGAGACCGGAAGGCGCTCCTCCGGGTGCATCACGCGGAAGTTGGTTTCCTTGAGCTTTTCCTTGTAGCGCAGGGCCAGCTTGTGGGAATAGCGTTCAAAGCGCCCCGCCAGGAAGGTATGGATAATGGCACCCAGAAAGACGAGCGTCACGGCCAGGTTGAAGCCGCCGGACTGCTCGTTGCGTTCCGTAAGCACCTGCATCAGGCCGGCATCCGGCGGAGCGGGCTTGTACTGGTTCAGGGGAATGGGAAAATGGCTATACTGGGACTCCCCCCCCGCTTCCGTGGCGGGATAGGCGGGTTCCGTCACTTGTACAGAAGCCTCGGCAGCCGATGCACCCAGAAAAAAGGCGGCGGCCACGGTAGTGAGCAGCCCCGCACGGCGCGCCAGAACTTTGAAGAAATGACAAATACAGCTCATGTCTGCGGACAGACTAAACACCTCCCCATTTTTCGGCGAGCGGAAAATGAGTCTGTATGCTTTTTAACGGGAACGGGTTCAGTCCGGAAAAATCCGTACGGAACTGAAAGGGAGCGCATGCGGCAGGGAAAGGCTGTCATGCCTGCCTGAGTTTAAGGTTGAACAGGAAACTTAAAAATAGTAGTTGCAGGTATGCGCTCCGCCTCAGGCCTCCTCTCCATTTTCATGATTGCAGCCGGTGCCGCATGGGCCGAACTCCCCCCTGACCTGCCGCCTGCCGCACCCCTTCCCCTGGCGCCCGGACCGGTCATCGGAGGCACCATCAAGGGGGATCCTGCTGCCGGCGTCGTTCCCGTCCGGGAACTGATTGAAGCCAACCGGAGGGATGAAAACATCCCCATGGCGGAACCCATTCCGGGAGAAACGGGCGCCTCCATTCCCTCCGCAGAGCCCATCCCGAATGCGGAACCTATCCCCGGAGAAACGCACTTGCGCGCCCCGGTGCAGCCTGCGGGCCCGGTCATTCCTCCCACGGCTTTCTCCCCTGTTCCGGTTCCCCAGCATGAAACCCGCGTCGCCATCCTGGGCTATCATGACTTCAGCCGCACCCTGCCCGCCACGGAAATGCGCATGAATACGGACGTGTTCCGCGCCCAGATGCAGGCGCTGAAGGCCAGCGGCGTGCCCGTCATTTCCATGAAGGAGTTCCTGGAATGGAAACTCGGCAGCAGGCAGCTCCCCGCCAAATGCGTGATGATCACCATTGACGACGGCTGGAAGAGCGTTTACACGGACGCCTACCCCATCCTGAAGGAAACGGGATTCCCGTTCACCGTTTTTCCCTATACCAAATTCATCACGGGCCGCGGCTCCGCCATGAGCCATGACCAGATTCAGGAAATGCTGGACAACGGCGCCACCCTGGGCAGCCACTCCGTCAGCCACCTGTACCCCAAATCCTGGCGCGCCGCCCAGCGGAAGGGAACCCAGGGGGTGCTGGACCTGGCGGAGGCGGAGATAGCCGCTTCCCGGAAAATCCTCCAGGAAAGGTTTCCCGGCTCCGCCGTGGAGGCTTACTGCTATCCGGGCGGCTTCGTCCTGCCGGACATGATTACGAAGGCGGAGGAAGCCGGATTCCAGGCAGCCTTCACCGTCATTCCCAAAAAAGTGACCAAGGACACGGACCGCTGGCGCGTGCACCGCTACATGGTCTTCGGCAAGGATCCCAAGACCTTCACCAGAGCCGTGAACTTCAATGTCCCCACCGCTCCGGAAACTCCGGCGGCCACACCCGGCAACAATCGCGGGAACACGCTGGATTCCTATCCCGCGCCAGCCCAGCCCGTCTATCCGGCGGCCAATACCGTGGTAAAGAGCCAGAGCCCGGACATCTCCATTTCCCTGGCCCGTGAATCCGCCTTTGACCCCAAGCAGGTGGAGATGCGCGTCTCCGGCTTCGGACTGGTCAACGCCCAGTTTGACCCCAAGGAGAAAATACTGAAATGGACGCCCTCCCGTCCCCTGCGCCTCAGCCCCGTAACGGTGCAGGTACGGTGGAAAAACCTTTCCACCAGCCTCTGGCAGACGGCCACCTGGCAATTCGGCATCGCGGAGCAGGAAATGCACTTCATTCCCCAGAATGTCGTAAAATAAAGGGAGGTGATTTCTCGCCTTTCAGGCTCTTTCCACCGGAGAAGCACCTCCCCGCCTCATGGTTCCCGCGCCCTCGCAAATTGCCTTCGGATTCCAACTCCCTCCGCACCATATCCATTACCATCCTCTGCGGCATTCATTGTTAGAATCAACTAACATTCATAAGTTGAGGAGACTTCCGCATCAACACGGAAAGCTCCCCCGGAATGCCAAAAAAACTGACATTTGGCTTGCCCGCATGGTGTGAAGTGGCATAATCATTCGGCACCATTATCAGGTTCAGCCAGGCACGGACATCCACATGAAGACGAGCACTAAAACTTTCGCCATTGCAGATACAGCCGCTAACGCAGACTATCTCACCAATACTTCCGAACCGCTCGGAGAAACGATGACCCTGAACGTGGGCCCCTCCCACCCCGCCACCCACGGCGTGCTGCGCCTGGTGCTGGAACTTGATGGTGAAGAAATCATTACGTGTGATCCCGTCCTGGGCCACCTGCACCGCGGCATGGAAAAGATCGGGGAGACCATCCAGTACAACCAGTTCGTCCCGTACACCGACCGCTTTGACTACCTGGCCCCCCTCTCCAACAACATCGCCTATGCCTGCGCGGTGGAAAAACTGCTGGGCTGGGAACTGCCGCCCCGCGGACAGGCCCTGCGCGTGCTGGCCCTGGAGCTTTCCCGCTTTTCCTCCCATATCCTGGGCGTGGGCGTGTACGGCATGGACGTAGGCGCCATGACCGTCTTCCTGTACTGCTATGAGGAACGTGAAAAAATCCACAACTTCTACGAACAGCTTACCGGGGCCCGCTTCACCTCCTCCTACACCCGCATCGGCGGCCAGACGCGCGACGTCCCCAATGAAATGCTGAAGGAAGTGCTGGTATTCTGTGATGAAGCCGCCAAGACCCTGGATGAAACGGAAGCCCTGCTGCTCCGGAACAAGATTTTCATTGACCGTCTCCAGGGCGTGGGCACCATCAGCCGTGAAAAGGCGCTTTCCTGGGCCCTTACCGGGGCCAACCTGCGCGCCAGCGGCGTCAAGCGCGACCTGCGCAAGACCAACCCCTACCTGGGTTACGAGAATTACGAGTTCGACGTCCCCGTGGGCGAACACGGCGACTGCTACGACCGCTTTACCGTGCGCATTGAAGAAATGCGCCAGTCCCTGCGCATCATCCGCCAGGTGATTGAAACCATGCCGGACGGCCCCATCAACATGGTGGACACCAAGGGCACCCTGCCTGAAAAGAAGAAGGTGATGACGGACATGGAATCCCTGATCCGCCAGTTCATGGCCACTACCATGGGCGTGAACGCTCCCGCCGGGCAGGTTTACTTTGCCGCGGAAAACCCGAAGGGAGAACTGGGCTTCTTCCTGGATTCCAAGGGAGGCGGACTTCCCAACCGCCTGCGCATGCGCTCCCCCTCCTTCTGCAACCTGTCCATCCTGCCGGAACTGCTGAAAGGCCACCTGGTTTCCGACGTTCCGGCCATTCTCGGCTCCTTCGACTTCGTGATGGGCGAATGCGACCGCTAAACATACGCTCCCTTTTTCCTTTCCAACTCAAACACCAAATTTCCTCCCCATGTCCGATTACGCTGAAAACGCCATCGACGCGACTATCGCCCACCAGCCCAGCCCGGGCGAACGGTTTTACCCTCCTTTTGAAGTAACGCCGGAACTTGACGCCGCCGCAAGCGAATACATCACGCATTATCCGGAAGGCAAGCAGAAGTCCGCCGTGCTCCCCATCCTGCATGAAATCCAGAAAAAGTTCGGCTTCATCTGCGGAGACGCCATCACCTGGACAGGGGAAAAACTGAACATTTCCGCCGCCCACGTGCTGGGCGTGGTCACCTTCTATCCCGGCCTGCGCCAGATGTGCCCCGGCAGGACCCATTTCCGCGTATGCCGCACCCTTTCCTGCGCCATGGCGGGAGCGGACAGCCTCTTTGACGCCATCTGCACGCGCCTGGGCATTGACAAGAGCGGCATTGACCACCACCACCCCATCGGCGTCAGCCCGGACGGCCTGTGGAGCGTGGAGGGCGTGGAATGCCTGGCCAACTGCGGCTTCGGCCCCAACATGATGGTCAACGACCTCCTGTATGAAAAAGTCACTCCGGAACTGCTGGAGGAAGTGATCGCCAAGCACCAGAACGCCTAACCCTTTCCACCCCGCACCAGATTTTCTCCATGAGCATCACCTATCTTCCCGGTAAAGAACCCCACCCCAGGGAAACGCGCCGCATCCTGAAAAACGTCAACCGCGAAGGCTGGAACACTTCCATTGACTGCTACCTGGCCGACGGCGGCTATGAAGAACTGAAAAAGGCGCTCGGCATGGAGCCGAAGGCCATCGTTGACGAGGTGAAGAAATCCGGCCTGCGGGGCCGCGGCGGCGCGGGCTTCCCCACCGGCGTGAAGTGGACCTTCATTCCGCCGAACAACACCAAGCCCGTTTACCTGATCTGCAACTGTGACGAATCCGAACCCGGCACCTTCAAGGACCGCTTCGTCGTCCACCAGGACCCCCACCAGCTGCTGGAAGGGATGATCATCTCCTGCTACGCCGTGGGGGCCCATCTGGCCTACATCTACATGCGCGAGGAATTCCCCCTGGCCGCGGAAACCATGCTCAAGGCCCTTCAGGAAGCCCGGGAACACAACTTCCTGGGTAAAAACATCCTGGGTTCCGGCTATGACCTGGAAATCCACCTGCACCGCGGCGCCGGCGCCTACATCTGCGGTGAAGAAACCTCCCTGATCAACTCCCTGGAAGGCCAGCGCCCCTATCCGCGCATCAAGCCCCCCTACTTCCCGGCCGCCATCGGCCTGTACGGCTGCCCCACCATCGTGAACAACGTGGAATCCCTCTGCCAGGTGAAACACGTCATCGCCATGGGCGGAGAAGCCTACAGCCAGGAAGGAGCCAAGCGCTCCCCCGGCACCCGCATCCTCGGCGTCTCCGGCGACGTGAAGCGCCCGGGATTCTATGAAATCATTTCCGGTTCCATGACCTTCGGCGAACTGCTTTACGACGTCTGCGGAGGCCCCCGCGACGGACGTGAATTCAAGGCCGTCATTCCCGGCGGCTCCTCCTCCAAGGTGATGCGCACGGACGTGGAATACAAGACGAAGAATCCGGACGGCTCCATGCGCAAAATCTCCTTCTTTGACATCCCGCTGGACCTGGACAGCATCGCCCAGTACGGCTCCATGTCCGGCTCCGGCGCCATCATCGTCATGGATGATTCCCGCTCCATGCCCTGGGCCATGAACAACATCAACCGCTTTTACGCCCATGAATCCTGCGGCCAGTGCACCCCCTGCCGGGAAGGCTGCCCGTGGATGGTCCAGCTCAGCACCCGCATTCTGGAAGGCAAGGCCTCCCCGTCAGACGTGGACCTGCTGATTGAAGTGGCCAACCAGATTGAAGGAAAGACGGTCTGCGCCTTCGGTGAAGCCGCCTCCTGGCCCACCCAGGCCATGGTCTCCAAGTTCAAGGAGGAATTCGTGGCCCTGACGGATCCCTTCAACGCCTGCCTCCCCCATTCCGAGGAAGGCAGGGAGCAGAACCGCTACCTCACCCGCTAACAGCAGAACGCAACACCAGTTTCCAATTCCATTTCCCTCCCATCCGTCATCATGAGTGAAGAAGCTTCCAAACTCCCCAAAGACATTGCCGCCGCGGAAGGCAAGGTGAACGTCCAGATCAACGGAACGTGGCACCAGTTCCCGCGCGGCACGCGGATTGCTGATGCCTGCCGTTCCGTGGGCGTACCCATTCCGTGCTTCTGCTACCACCCCAAGCTGGCCGTCGTCGGCTCCTGCCGCATGTGCCTGGTGGAACAGGGGATGCCCCCCCGGCTGGCTCCCGGCCAGACGCCTTCCTATGATGAACGCGGCTACCAGAACATCCAGTGGATGCCCCGCCCCATCATCTCCTGCGCGAACACGGTGGCGGAAAACATGGGCATCCGTACGGACAGCCCCCTCGCCAGCGAGGCGCGCCGCGGCGTGATGGAATTCCTGCTCACCAGCCACCCGCTGGACTGCCCCATCTGCGACCAGGCAGGGGAATGCAAGCTCCAGGAATTCTCCAATGACTACGGCCAGGTGGAAGGCCGCTATGACGGCAAGAAAACCAAGAAGGGCAAGAACCTCAGCATCGGCCCGCGCGTGAACCTGGACCAGGAGCGCTGCGTGCTCTGCGGCCGCTGCGTGCGCTTCATGCGGGACATCATGCATGATGAAGTGCTCACGATGGCCCAGCGCGGCACCCATAACGCCATCACGGTCTATCCCGGCCGCGAGCTGGACAGCAACTACTCCCTGAACACCGTGGACCTCTGCCCGGTGGGCGCCCTCACCTCCAAGGACTTCCGTTTCAAAATGCGCGTCTGGTTCCTGAAGGAAACCAAGACCATTGACGTGGACTGCGGCACGGGCACCAACATCATCCTCTGGACGCGTGAAGAAAAGGTGTACCGCATCACCCCGCGCCCGAACGACGCCGTGAACTCCTGCTGGATGCCGGACTCCCACCGCCTGAACTACAAATACATCAACGCGGAAACGCGCATTCCCCAGCCCGTCATCCGCACGGACGCGGGAGCGCCCCACCGCCCCGCCACCTGGGAACCCGCCCTGGCCTCCGTCACGGAAGCCGTCAAGCGCATCTCGCCGGACCAGGTCGCCGTCATCGCCTCCGGGCGCATGACCAACGAAGAACTTTACATGGCCCGCCACCTGGCCGCCCAGATAGGCACGGACAAGGTGGACATCGTCCCCCGCATGGGTGAAAGCGACGGCATGCTGATTGCCGCGGACCGCAACCCGAACACGAACGGCGCCAGACTGGTGCTGGGCATTGAACCCGGCTCCAAACTGGCCGCCATCCGCGAGGGCGTGCGCAACGGCTCCATCAAGGGCATCCTCACGCTGGGGGAAGACCTCACCGCTCCGGAAGCCGGCTTCACCGCGGAAGACCTGAAAAAGCTGGATTACCTGTTCATGACCGCCCACAGTGCTAATGAAACGGCGCGCCACGCGGACCTGGTTCTGCCGGGCGTCACCTTTGCTGAGAAATTCGGCACCATGATCAACATCACCGGACGCATCCAGCGCCTGAACCGCGCCATCCAGCCCGTGGGCTACGCCAGGGACGACTGGCAGATTCTCCGCGACATCACCCTCCTGCTGGGCGGCAACCCCGCGCTGAAAGACTTCAACTCCGCCCTGGACGTCCTCACCGTCATGAGCACGGAATACGGCGCCCTTAACGGCGTCACCTGGGGCTCCATCGGAGACGGGGGCCAGCCCATCCTGGAAACCGGCGTCACCATTCCCGTGGTGGAACGCGAAAAAAGCCAGGGCCGCTAATCACACTTCACACGCACACAACCTGTTAATCCGCCATGATTGATTCGATTCTAACCTTTTGCGACGAAGTGCTCAGCAACCCTGTGTGGTTCTACATCATCACCCTGCTGATCAAAATCGTCATCTGCTTCGCCATCACCATCCTGTTCATTCCGGTCTGCGTGTACATTGAACGCCGGGTGGCCGCCTGGATTCAGGACCGCGTGGGGCCCAACCGCGCCGGCATCCCGCTGAGCATCTTCCGCCGCTTCGGGGCTAAGTCCGACCTGCCGTTCAAAAAGACGCTGGACTACTTCGGCCTTCCCCACGACGGCAAAATCGCCAACCTGTGCCGCTTCTTCCGCCTGGACCGCGACATTCCGATCTTCGGCCTCGTGCAGCCCATGGTGGACGGCGGCAAGCTGTTCCTCAAGCAGGACTTCACGCCTCCCTTCGTGCGCCGCGTGTACTTCTGGATCGCCCCCATCCTGGTGCTGGCCCCCCCGCTGATGACGGCGGCCGTGGTCCCCTTTGCCGGAGACCTTCACACCTCCTACGGCAACGTAAACATGGCGGTGGCCAACCTCAGCGTTGGCCCCCTCTGGATGTTCGCCATCTCCTCCCTCTCCGTATACGGCCTGGTGCTGGCCGGCTGGTCCTCCAACTCCAAATTCCCCTTCCTGGGCGGCGTGCGCTCCTCCGCCCAGATGATTTCCTATGAAATCAGCATGGGCCTGTCCATCATCCCCGTGCTGATGATTTACAGCACGCTGGACCTCTCCAACATCGTGGAATACCAGGCCGCCAACGGCTGGCTCATGCTCCCCGTGTGGGGCGAGGGCCTGAGCTGGCAGCGCTGGATCCTGCTGGTTCCCATCGCCATCAGCTTCATCATCTTCCTGACCTCCATCTTCGCGGAAGCCAACCGCACGCCCTTTGACATGTCCGAATGTGAAACGGACCTCGTGGGCGGCTACCACACGGAATACTCCTCCATGAAATTCGCGCAGTTCTTCATGGGTGAATACGCCGCCATGGTGGTGGGCTCCTCCCTGGTCATCACGCTGTTCCTGGGAGGCTGGTCCATCGGCTTCGGCCTGGACGGCTGGCTCAATGAACACGTAGCCAACTGGGTGGCGGTCATCTGCCAGCTCATCGCGTACGTGCTCAAGCTCCTCTTCTTCGTCTTCTTCTTCGTCTGGGTGCGCTGGACACTCCCCCGCTTCCGTTACGACCAGGTGATGAAGCTCGGTTGGATGGTCTTCTTTGAACTGGCCGTCATCAACATCTTCATCACGGCCGCCATCCTGTACTTCGTCAAGTAATCAACCTTCTTCATCCCGACAACATCACTATTATGGCCTTCAAAACGATCAAGCGCCCGAAGATTTCCCTCGGAGAGCGGTTCTACTTGCAATCCATCCTTGGCGGTCTCTGGATCACCATCAAGCACCTCGTTCTGGCTCTGCTGGGCAAATCCCGCAACAAGAAGGAACTGGCCGGCTCCGGCATAGGCGTCACGATGCAGTACCCGGAATTCCGCTGGGACAAGCACCTGCCGGAATACTACCGCGGGGCTCCCGTCCTGGTGAAGGGGGAAGACGGCCGCGAACGCTGCGTGTCCTGCCAGCTCTGCGAATTCATCTGCCCTGCCCGCGCCATCACCATCACCCCCGGCGCCATCAAGGAAGGCCCCTGGGGCAAGGTGGAAAAAGCGCCCAGGGAATTCCAGATCGACATGCTCCGCTGCATCTACTGCGGCATGTGCGAGGAAGCCTGCCCGGAACAGGCCATTTTCATGAGCCAGGATTACCTGTTCACCCCCACGGACAAGGCCCAGGCCATCCACAACAAGGCCAAGCTCTACGAAATGGGCGGCACCCGCAAGGGGCTGGTCAACAAGTGGAACCAATACAAATAACTTACCCCGAAACACTCACTCCAATTTCCGTACGTTATGAACATTTTTGCCAGTGACATACTCTTTTACATCTTCGGGGCCCTGGCCGTGATCCTGTCCCTGATGGTCGTCTTCATGCGCAACCCCGTTTCCTCCGCCATGATGATGGCCCTCTCCTTCGGAGCCACGGCCGCCGTCATGATCGGGCTGGGCGCCCACTTCCTGGGCATTCTCCAGATTCTGGTGTACGCCGGAGCCATCATGGTGCTCTTCGCGTTCATCATCATGCTGCTGAACGTGAAGCGGGAAACCTCCCCCTTCCGGCGTCCCGTTTCCGTCGCCATCGGCGTCATCATAGCCGGACTCTTCCTCGGCCAGCTCATCGGCATCATCTACTCCCTGCCCGGCGCGAAGGAAACGCACCGCTGCCCGATGGCCACCGCGGAACAGGCGTGGAACGATCTGAAGATCGGCCAGGACAGCGCCAATTCCGGGAAAACGGGAACCAACGGCCTTTCCGGGGAATGCGCGCAGAAACTCTGCGTTGCTTCCGGCGGATGCAGGGGAGGATCGGACTATGCCATCACCAAGGCATCTCTTGACCAATTGCTCCATTCCACCTGCGGCATAGCACCGTCCATCACCCTCCCCCCCCTCTCCCCCCAATGTTCCGCACACCTCTATCCGGAAGGCACCACCATCCGCGCGGAAATAGACAACGGGGAATTCCCGGACACCGCCCTGTTGGGGCGCACCCTGTTTGACAAATACAACCGCAGCCTGGTCATCGCCGGGCTGGCCCTGCTGGTGGCCTCCATCGGCGTCGTCGTGCTGAGCCGCCGCCCCTCCGGCAAATAACCTGAACCCCCTTACCACAGCCATCATCATGATACCTCTTACGCATTACCTGATCCTCTCCGGCGTCCTGTTCGCCATCGGCCTGATGGGGGTGATTGTCCGGCGTGACATCATCGTCATCTTCATGTGCCTGGAAATGATGCTCAGCGCGGCCAACCTGTCCCTGGTGGCGTTTTCACGCGCCCAGGGCACCATGGGCCTGCCCAACTATGACGGACAGTCCCTCTCCATCTTCATCCTGACCATCGCCGCGGCGGAAGTAGCCATCGGGCTGGCCCTCATCGTCTCCCTGTACCGGGCCAGGCGCACGGCCAGCACGCAGGACCTCAACACGCTGAAAGACTAAGAGCAACATACCACTCCACGAACATGTTTAATATTGATATTCAATACACCTGGCTCCTGCTCTTCCTGCCGCTGGTCGTAGCCGCCTTCGACTGGTTCCTGCTGACCCGGCGCCCGAACATCGCGGCGCTCACCTCCACCTTCTCCTGCCTGGCGACCTTCGTTCTTTCCCTGGGCCTGCTGGACCAGACCGGCTCTGCCTCCTTCTCCTGGCTTCCGATCTCCGACGTCTTTTCCGTTGACCTGGGCTTTGTGCTGGACCCCCTTTCCACCCGCATGATGCTGGTGGTCACGGGCATCGGCCTGCTGGTCCACATCTTCTCCCTGAGCTACATGGCGGAGGACAAGGCGAAAACACGCTACTTCGCGTGCCTGAGCCTCTTCATGTTCTCCATGACGGGCATCGTCCTGGCGAACAACATCGCCATGACCTTCATCTTCTGGGAGCTGGTGGGCCTTTCCTCCTACCTGCTCATCGGCCACTGGTACACCAGGGACGCCGCCGCAAACGCCGCCAAAAAAGCCTTCATTTGCAACCGCGTGGGTGACTTCGGCTTCCTGATCGGCATCCTGACCCTCTGGGCGCTGACCAACACGCTGGACTTCAGCCTGATGGAAATGCCCGCGGGCCTCAGTGAAACCCTGCTGAACATCACGGTGCTGTGCCTCTTCTGCGGGGCGGTGGGCAAATCCGCCCAGTTCCCGCTGCACGTGTGGCTGCCGGACGCCATGGAAGGCCCCACTCCCGTCTCCGCCCTGATCCATGCCGCCACCATGGTGGCCGCCGGGGTGTACATGATGGTGCGCGTGCAGTACTCCATCGGCGTGGAAGCCTTCCCCGCCCTGGCCTGCAACGTCATTGCCGTCATCGGCGCCGTCACGGCAGTCATCGCCGCCTTCATGGCCACCCAGCAGAATGACATCAAGCGCGTGCTGGCCTACTCCACCCTCTCCCAACTGGGCTACATGGTCATGGCCCTGGGCCTGCTGGCCGGGGAAGCGGCCATGTTCCACCTCTTCACCCACGCCTGGTTCAAGGCCCTGCTCTTCCTGGGCGCGGGCGCCATCATCTTCGCCTGCCACCATGAACAGGACATCTGGAAAATGGGCGGCATCATGAAGCGCATGAAGCTGACCTCCCTCACCTTCATCATCGCCACCATGGCGCTGGTCGCCATTCCGTTCACGTCCGGCTTCTTCTCCAAGGAAGCCATCCTGGAAGCCGCCCTGCACAAAAACCCGGTCTTCTTCTGGATCGGCGCGGGCGTGGCCCTGCTGACCACCTTCTACATGATGCGCGTGATCTTCGTGGTCTTCTTCGGCAAGAGCCGCAGCCACAGCTCGGAACACGCCACGGAAGTGGGCGGCCTCATGCTGGTTCCCCTGCTGATCCTGGCCGTACTGGCCCTCATCTCCGGCTACGGCTTCATCGCTGACAGGCTGGTGCCCTTCAACGGGTTCGTTTCCGAAAGCTTCCATATCGGCATGCCCTTCTACGTCTCCATGGGGGCTCTGGTGCTCGGCATCCTGCTGGCGGCCGTTTTCTATGCGGGCTCCCCGGCCTCCGACAAGCTCTCCGGCAATGCCGTCTCCCGCGCCCTTGCCAACCGCCTCTACATTGACTGGTTCTATGACAAGGTGCTGGTCAGGGGCATCCAGAGCTCCCTGGCCGCCATCATCGACTTCATGGACCAGTTCATCATCTCCGGCCTCATCGTGGGCGGCCTGGCGCGGCTGACCGCCGCCGTTGGGTCCCTGCTGCGCCGCCTTCAGTCCGGCAGCATGGCCGCCTACACGGCCCTCTTCGGCATCGGCCTGCTCCTGGTCATCTACTTCACCGTCTTCTATTCCTGCTAACCTACCAACCAATCACACACCATGCTTATCTGGCTTGTTCTCATTCCTCTGATTGCCACGGCCCTCATCGGTCTGTGCAAGGCGCCCGCACGCCCGACAGCCCTGCTCAGCGCCACGCTGACGCTGGCCCTCGGCATCTGGGCCCTGGTTAGCTTTGACGGCTGCTCCTCCTGCTGGTCCCGCTTTGAAGGGATGGACCTCCAGCTCACGCTGGCCCCGGCCCTGGCCAAAGTGATGCTGCTGCTGACCATCCTGGTAACCTTCGCCACCGTGCTGGGCACCAACCCGCCCAAGGGAGGGGAAGCCTCCTGGTACAACTCCGCCCTGCTGATTTCCGCGGGCGCCACCGGGGCCTTCCTGTCCGACAATATCATCTCCTTCTTCGCCTTCCATGAACTGGCCCTCATCCCCACCTTCGTGATGATCGGCCTGTACGGACGGGGTGACCGCCGCACCACGGCCTGGCGCGCCACGCTTTACCTGGGGCTTGCCTCCATGGTGCTGCTGGCCGCCCTGCTGATGATCGGCACGCAGGCGGGCTTCACCTTCTCCGGATTGAAAGACTTCATGGCCGGCGGACGTGAACTCGCCCACGCGGAGCTCATCGGCGCCCTGCTGATCGCCGGGTTCGGCACGCTGATTTCCCTCTTCCCCTTCCACTCCTGGGCAGCCCCCGCGTATGCCTCCGCCCCCGCTCCGGTGGCGATGATGCATGCGGGCGTGCTCAAGAAGTTCGGCCTGTACGGCCTCTTCATGTTCCAGCCGCTGATGGAAACAGGCTTCCTTCCCTGGACGAACATCCTCCTTGTCCTGCTCGTCTGCAACGTCATCTGGGTGGGTTACGTAACCGTCAACCAGAAGAGGCTGGACCTGCTCCTGGGCAACTCTTCCGTGATGCACATGGGCTACATCTTCCTGGCCTTCGCCGCCCTGGTGGCCTCCGGTTCCGCGGAAGCCAACCCCTGGGCACTGAAAGGGGCCGCCCTGCTGATGCTGGCCCACGGCCTGACCATCGCCCTGCTCTTCCTGCTCTGCGGACAAATTGAAAAGCAGACCGGCACGCTGGAAATCAACTCCCTGGGCGGCCTGAGCACCAGGCTGCCGCGCATGGCCTTCGTCTTCGGCCTGGCGGGCATGGCCTCCATCGGCCTCCCCGGCCTTGCCAACTTCCCGGGGGAATTCATGGTCTTCTTCTCCGGCTTCGCCGGTTTCACCAACGGCTTCGGCCCCGTCCAGATCGCCACCATCCTGTGCCTCTGGGGCCTGGTCATCGGCGCGGTGTACATGCTGAGGGCCTACCGCAACATCTTCCAGGGGGACCTCTCCAAGGCCGCAGACTACGCCACGGAACTGCTGCCTTCCGAACGGGCGGCCAACTACTTCCTGACGATCACCCTGGCGGTCTTCGGCTTCTTCCCCACGTTGGTGCTCCAGTTCTTCTCCTGATTTCCCTTCCGAATACAATTCAAGTTTAACCCGATCTTCTTTTACCCATGCAAGCGTATATTCCGGAATTCATCCTGGCCGGCCTGGCGATGCTTATGCTCCTGGCCGAGACCTTCTGCAAAAAGACGCCCAAATTCGTCTTCGGGCTGATTGGCGCGGCGGGTGCCCTGGCGATGCTCCCCTTCTACATGGGGGGGCTCTATGACAACGTCTACATCATCCTGGCGCTTGTCGCCACAGCAGTCACCCTGCTGCTGTCCGTGGACTTCCGGGCCGTCATCAACCTCTCTTCCAACGACTCCAAGTCCCAGGACGGCACGGGGGAATTCTACATCCTTCCCCTGCTGGCCTGCGTGGGCATCACCTCCCTGTGCAAGGCCTCCAACCTGGTGGAACTGTTCGTCTCCCTGGAAGTGCTTACCCTGAGCTCCTTCATCATGGTGGGCTACTTCCGCCGGAACCTGGGCTCTACGGAAGCGGGCATCAAGTACCTGATTCTGGGCGCCGTCAGCACGGGCTTTCTCGTCTTCGGCCTGGCCTGGTACTTCGGCGTCACGGGAACCTTCATCTATGACGAAGCCATCGTCAGCCATGCGCTGGCGGGCCAGACGGCCCCCGCCATGTACCTGGCCCTCGCCATGCTGCTGCTCGGCACGGCCTTCAAAATCGGCGCGGTTCCCATGCAATTGTGGATTCCGGACGTATACCAGGGCGCACCCACTCCGGTGACGGCTTTCCTTTCCGTAGCCTCCAAGGTGGCCGGCTTTGCCCTGCTCAGCATCATCCTGGCCCCCTTCGCCGCCCTGCCTCCCGTTGAATTCGTCATAGCCCTGATGGCTGCGGCTACGCTGCTGGTGGGCAACCTGGGCGCCATTCCGCAGACCAACCTGAAGCGTATGATGGGTTATTCCTCCATCGCGCAGGCCGGGTTCATCCTTCCCCTCTTCATCGGCACTGTGGACGGCCGGCTTGCCCCGAACGCCCCGTTCTACCTGGCCGTGTACCTGGTCATGACCTTTGGCGCCTTCTTCGCCCTCGCCATGATCCGCATCCAGCGCGGGAGCGAGGAAATCTCCGCCTTCCGTGGCCTGGGCAAGACCAATCCCCGGCTGGCGCTGGCCATCACCATCATGTTCGCCTCCCTGGCGGGCGTGCCGCTGACGGCCGGCTTCTTCGCCAAAATGATCTCCTTCGTGCACGTCATCAACACGGGCTTGTACCTGGGCTGGATGCTCCCCGTCATGATCATCTGCGCGGCCTCCGGCTTCTATTACTACTTCAAGGTCATCCGCTCCATGTACTGGGACAAGCCCGCAGAAGACGCGGACCCCGTACAGGTTCCCGTCATTTCCGGCGTCATGCTGGCCGCCTTCTCCATCTTCATCGTGCTGGGCGGCCTGATGCCCCTTTTCATGAATCCCATCCGGTAAAGAAAACTTCCTTTCCGTTCATCATCCCGAAGGCCGTCCCCGCATCCCGCAGGGGCGGCCTTCCTTCTTCCCCTCCGTATCCCGGAGCGGCGAAAACCCTTACGGCAGCTGAAAGAAAGTGAATGGCAGCGAATAAATGAAAAGATAAAAGAGCAGTCCTGCGGACGTGACCATTTTAATAGCCCGGGGCTCCGGTGCGCACCTCTGGTCTTATCCCGTTCCCGGGGAATTCCTGCCAAAAAATCTTGAAAAAAATGCCGCTCCCATGTGAGATTCCCTCCGTCCGGGACGTAATTAGTCCGTACTAATCATTCGCCTGCCCCTTCCACCGGACGGAGCACGGCCAACCATTAAACGACCATTCAAAAACCATGCGCCTTTTCTCCGCAACAGCCGTCATCTGCGCCGCCCTGTTCTCCGGCACCTCCTTCCTGCATGCCCAGGACCCGGAGCTTCTGATGAAACGGCAGTGCCGTTCCGTCCATGTCATGCAGCAGGGCCACCCCGCGCAGGCAAGTGCCCTGTACAATGAAGTAAAAGCCAAGACGTCCGTTCCCGGCACCTACTTCTGCGCCATGAACTTTGACGACGGCTACATCGGCTTCCAGGAGCAGTCCAACGGCAAAAAAGTGATCATCTTTTCCATCTGGGACCCGGTGGCCCATGGGGACAACCCCAACAGCGTGCCGGAAGAGGAACGCACCAAGCTGGTGAAACTGGGTGAAAACGCACGCGCAGGCCGCTTTGGCGGAGAGGGAACGGGAGGCCAGAGCTTCGTGGACTATCCCTGGACCGTCGGAGAGAACATGCGCTTTCTCGTCTGCGTCAAAAAGATGGGGAAATTCAAGGAAATCAGCGGCTTTTACTATAACAACAAGGACAAGGCCTGGGACCTCATCTCCAAATGGAAAACCCATTCCTCGGAAAAGGAACTCTCCTTCTCCGTCGGCTTTGTGGAAGACTTCATGCGCAACTTTGAATCCGCCAAAAAAGCCCGCGGCGCCTTCTTCGGCCCCAGCTTCGCGTACAAGGACGGCAAATGGTTCCCCAACACCAGCGTCACATTCACGGGGGACCCGACCCCCTCCACCAACGTCATGGCGGACATCCAGCCCAACGGCTCCGTGCTGCTCCAAACGGGAGGGGATACGAAAATGACGGATTTCAAACTGTTCCAGAACCGCCCCCTGCCCCAGGATGCAAAGCCTGTCCAGCCTGATGAAAAGGTCACCCGGCTCGTTCAGGAAAACACCAAATAATCATGTCCCTCACCGGCTGGCTAACCATGATCATTTCCATCGGCGGCGTCCTGGCCGTCGCCGCATGGGCGTATTACAAGGTGCTCTCCACCCCCAGGGAGACGGAGCACCTGGGCAGCCCCTCGCCGCCCATGCCGGAAGAGGAGGGAGAATAAAATTCCCGTCACCGGAAGTCCTCCGGAACCGCCCAATCCGCCCAGGCGGAGCATTCCTGCCAAAGGCCCGGAATTTCCCTGCCCGCTTTTTTCCTGTTACCCGTCAGTCGGAGGAAGGATGAATCCCAGGCGGTCAATGCCGTACCTGGCGCATTCCTGCCACAGGGATTTTTCCAGGGCTTCCGCGGTCTGGCGGCGGTCTTCCTCCGGCATGTTCTCAAAATATTCCGGCCCCAGATGTTCGCTGATGGCCTTGTCCGCCATGCGCGTCACCAGGTCAGCCCAGAAAATGTTGTCACGGTATTCGTCCAGGCAATCCTGGTAGAAGGCGTTTTCCTCATATTGCCGGGTGAAGGCATAGCCCCCCAGATCGTCCGCATAGGCAATGCGGCCTTTCAATTTGGGCGTGGAGGAAAGTTCCTCCATCAGGCGGGAGATGAGCTTCCCCCATGCGGCCAGGCGCGCCTCCGCCCCGTCCTGCTGGTTGGCGGCGGCCACGGCGGCGGCCATGGAAAGCATTTCCGCCAGATCGCGCGCCTCGTCGTCGGAGAATCTCAATGTCAGCGGCATGGAATCAGATCAATCCGAGTTTCATCCTGCCTTCCTCACTGACCATCTCCTGGTTCCAGGGTGGGTCCCACACCATTTCCACATCCGCGGCTTCCACGCCTTCCAGCGCTTCAATGCGGTCCTTGGCCTCCATCACCAGATGCGGACCCATGCCGCAGCCGGGAGCCGTCAGGGTCATTTTGACCGCCACGTGATGCAGGCCGTTTTCCAGTTCAATCACGGTCACGTCGTAAATCAGGCCCAGGTTGACGATGTCCACGGGAATTTCCGGATCGTACACGCATTTCAGCGTGTCCCAGACGCGTTCTTCAAGGGTGGCGTTTTCATCCAGCTCGGCTGTCTCCGGAGAGGTTTCCGCCGCCTCCGCACCCAGGGCATCCGCATTCTCCCTGGAGATGCGGGCCAGGCCATGGTCCGTAGCCACGGTATAGGAGCCGCCCAGTATCTGGGTGATGTACACGCGTTCCCCCTCCGGCAGCGTGAGCACATCCCCGCTGGGGATCTGCACCGCCGTCACTTCTCTTTTGAGTTCTACTACCTGGTTCAGCATAAATCCTTGTGATTAAAGGAGCATTTGGCTACGGACACGCGCCGGAAGGAGCGGCAGCGGGGGGGAGCAGTACGCCCCCGGCATCCGGAATCTTCCGCGCAGGAGCAACATAAGGCGTATTTGCATCACCGTCGAGGTCAAAAACTGTTCTGCCCCGGCTGGAAACGCCCTTCATGACAGGAAAGCGCATGCCGCAATGTTTTGGAAAAGCCGCCGGAAGCGTAAAGCTTCGTTCTTGCCTAGCGGCGGGAAAAGGTGTAAAAGGTCCGGGCTGTCCAGGCTGCCGTCAGTCAGGGACCGGCTACACGCGCATCTTCAACATACCATTCCATGTTAGATTACTTACGTAAACATACAATCGTCATCATGGCAGCCATGGCCCTGGTGTTTGTGGGCCTCATGTTCATCGGCGGGGACGTAAGCGGCGGCTCCGTGACCGGCATGTTCAAGCAAACCTTCGTTTCCGTGGACGGCAAGTCTTACGGAGAAAAGGATTACAACAACATGGGCAAGACCGGCCTGTCCGTGGCTTTTTCCTTCCCTTCCACCTTCGGCCCGCTGCTTCAGGACAATTTCAGCTCGGAAGAAAGTCTGCGCGAACTCTGCCACCTGCTGAAAACGAATAATCCCAACGCCGCTTTCCTGGCCTACCGCGGCATCATCCGCAGGGAGGCGAGCCGCCTGGGCCTGACGCCCAACACTACGGAAATTGACGACGCCATCTGCAACATCCCGGAATTCCAGGATGAAAAAGGCGTCTTTGACCCCCGGAAGTATGACAATTTCATTTCCATGCGCGGCAATATGGGCAAGAAGATTCAGGAGGAACTTCTGCGCGGCCTGATGGAAGACACCATCAGCCTGGTGCGCATCAAGGACGTGCTGACCGGGGGCATCTCCGTGGAAGCCGGTTTTTCCGAAGCCGTGGCGGAGTCCAACAACCAGCAGATCACGGTCAACACCGCCTTCCTGGAAAAGAGCGCCTTCCGTCCCAAGACGGACCCGGGAGAAGAGGAAATCAAGACCTTCTGGGACAAGCACAAGGAAAATTACAAGAATGAGGAAGCCCGCTTCTTCACCGTTTATACCTTCACCCCCGCCGGCGACACGCAGGCGCCCAAGTCCGGAGACATTTCCAACGCCACCATGGAAACCATGAACCTGGTGGAAAATGACATCTGGGAACCGCTGAACGCCACCAACGGCAGGAACATGGACCAGGCCATCAGTGAGGCCCTGGCCAAGACTCCCGGCGTCTGCTCGATGGAGAAGAAGTCCTACACGGCCGTGACTCGCAAAAACGCGCCCCAGGAAATCAACCAGCCGATCAACCAGTCCGCCTCCGACGGACGCAGCGCCACCCTGCTGGACGTGGCCTTTTCCCTGGCGGACGCCCCGGCCCTGAACGCGGACGCGGGCGCCAAGGACATTGAAGAAGCGCGCGCCAGGACTGGAGCCGAACAGATCAGTACCATGCAGGTTCTGGAAAACGGCCAGGTGGTCCTGGTCCGCCTGGAAGGCATTACCCCGGTAAAGGCCCTTCCTTATGAAACCGCCCGCAACAGCGCACGCGCCGACCTGCTGGAAAGCATGACTGTGGAATCCATGAACAAGGCTGCCGCAGATCTCAATACGGAGCTGCAGAAGGCGGAGAAACCCGTGGAACAATTCAATGCCATCGCCGGGAAAGCCGGAGCCAAAACCGCTACCTACGGTCCCTTTGTCAATCCGAACTCCCTCCTGAGCACAGCCAACCTGCAAAACGCCAGAAGCCAGGAAGAACTCCAGGCCCTGCTGGACCGGGCCATGAATTCCCGCCTGGCTCCGCCCAAGGAACTCCCGGTTCCTGAAGAGGTATTCCAGGCGGCTTCCGTCATCAACCCCGGCCAGATGGCCCGGCCCATCAACACGGGGGACGGCATCCTGCTGACCCAGCTCGTCAAGCGCGAACTGGAAGATACCCCGGAGTTCCAGATCAAGGCCACCCAGCAGATTGCGCCGGCCCTGACAGCCCAGGCCAAATCCATGATCATGCTGGACTGGCTGAAAGCATGCATCACCCAGTACAAGGTGGAAATTGCCCCCATCCTGAACCAGGAACGCTAACACCCATTCCTTTTCATGGCAGCCGTCATTCCGCCCGTGTCCCGCCGCACAGGGGCGGAATGCCTCCAAAATGCCTTCCTATGATGGCCTCTCCCCGGGGCCATCATTTTTATTGCCCTTGTTCCGCCATCCCTGACCACCTCCATTTTCATCATCCATGAGCGCCCTCCCCTCCCAGTCCAGGTACATCATCGGAACGGAAGCCTGCGAACGCTTCAGCTTCTACGGCATGAAGTCCATCCTCATGCTGTACATGACGGGCCACCTGCTGATGAGTGAAAACTGGGCTACCGCCACCCTCCACGTCTTCGCGGGAATGGTCTACCTGCTTCCCCTGGCGGGCGCATGGCTGGCGGACAAGGTATGGGGCCGGTACAAGACCATTCTTTACATTTCCCTCCTTTACTGCGTAGGGCACGGAGTCCTGGCCACGGCGGACCTCTTCCATACCATTGAAGCGCGCCGCTACATCCTGATGACGGGCCTGTTCATCATCGCGCTGGGCGCGGGAGGCATCAAGCCCTGCGTCTCCGCCTTCATGGGGGACCAGATTCCGAACAAATCCCCGCAGTTGATGACCAAGGCCTTTAATGCCTTTTACTGGGCCATCAACCTGGGCTCCTTCTTCTCCTTCCTGGTCATTCCGGCCATGGAACAGCATTACGGGTACAGCTGGGCGTTTGCCGTTCCGGGCATTTTCATGGGCATCGCCACCTTCGTCTTCTGGCTGGGCCGCAAGAAGTACCACAGAACGCCGCCTGAACGCAACAACGGCCGCGCCGGCTTCTGGAAAGTGCTCTTCATCGTCCTGTTCCACGGAGGCTGGAAGAATGCGGAACAACGCTGCGGAGCTTCCGCCGTGGAGGACGCGCGGCACATCCTGAAAATCCTCTCCATCTTTGTCTTCATCATCCCCTTCTGGTCCATCTTTGAGCAGACGGCCTCCTCCTGGGTGGCCCAGGGCAGCAGGATGATCCCCCTTTCCATCCCGCTCCCAGGCGGCGGCGCCTGGACTATCGGACCGGCGCAAATCCAGGCGGCCAATCCCATTTTCGTGATGGTGTTCATCCCCCTCATCACCGTATTCGTCTATCCGAAGGTGGTGACGCTGGCGCGGCCCCTGGTGCGTCTCGGAACAGGGCTGGCCCTGAGCTCCGTGACATTTCTGATTGTCGCTTTCCTGCAATACAGGCTGGAGGGAGGCGCCTCCATGTCCATCGCGTGGCAATTGATTCCCTACTGCGTGCTCACCATTTCCGAGATACTGCTCAGCACCACCGGCCTTGAATTCGCCTACACGCAGGCCCCGCTGCATTTGAAAAGCGTCATCACCAGCTTCTGGAACCTCACCATCTTTGCAGGCAACATGCTGGTGGCCGCCATCACCTTTTTCCTGTCCAACGGAGAATCCGCCAACGCCATCTCCACGGACCGCTTCATCCTGTACGCCATACTCGCCGCCGTGGTGGCGGTGGCTTACTCCTTCCGGGCGCGCAGGTACGGGAAAACGGAATAGGGGGAAGCATCCCGCCACGCGGGAAATGACGGAGCTTTTCCAGCTCCGGGGGACAGCGGACGCAATAATGTCTTGAAAAAGACAGCCGGACCGTGCGAAATCTGGACACGGCCCGCACATTCTGTCCGGCACAAGATGAAATATCTTTGCTTCATGTTTAATCCTTCATTTAAATCGGCCTCGGTTTTGTAAACAACCGGTACTTTCCGTACTGGTTGTCCCCTTTTGTTTGCTCCCGGATGATCCCTTCCGGGAGGAAGTTCCGTATTATAGGAATTTCAACGTTAATCTACCTGCCACGATGACGGCGCCCCTGTGCCCATGTGGCATACAACATTTACTAAATTAATGAGCAACAAAAATAAAACAATTCACGAATTCGATTTCAACTTCATCTGCGATTATTTTTCCCGCCTGGAACGGCAGGGCCCCGGCAACCCGGAGGCCACCCTCAAGGCCCTCGGCTTCATTGACAATCTGACCGGACAATCCCGCATCGCCGACCTCGGCTGCGGCACGGGCGGACAGACCATGACGCTGGCCGCACATGTCCAGGGAAGCGTTACGGGGCTTGACCTGTTCCCGGATTTCATTCGCATCTTCAACCGCCAGGCAATGCAGTCAAGCTTGCAGGACAGGGTAAAAGGCATCGTCGGGTCCATGGACAACCTGCCCTTTGCAGAAGAAGAACTGGACCTGGTCTGGTCGGAAGGGGCCATTTACAACATCGGCTTTGAACGGGGGCTGAACGAATGGCGCAAGTTCCTGAAACCGGGAGGCTACCTGGCCGTTTCCGAAAGCTCGTGGTTTACCGCGGAACGTCCGGAAGAGATTCACCGCTTCTGGATGGACATGTATCCGGAGATAGACACCATACCCAACAAGATGGCCCAGATACAGGGGGCCGGGTACGTACCTGTCGCTTCCTTCATTCTGCCGGAAAGCTGCTGGACGGAGCATTATTACGCCCCGCAGCTTCCCGTTCAGGAGGCCTTCCTCCATCAATATCCGGGAAATGAAGCCGCCGCGGAATTAGTCGCATCCCTGCGCCATGAAGCGGAATTATACCGCAGGTACAAGGAATTCTACGGCTACGTGTTTTACATCGCAAAAAAGACGGAACAATGATTCATTTAAATGCTTACGGCTGGAATGACAAGTTAGGCCGGCTCAAACGGGAATCAGCATACAGCGCCCTGCCTCATGGCCGCATCGCCATCGTGCACAGGACGTGTTATGAGGTCATTTCCGAGAACGGAGTGTTCCAGTGCGAATTAAGGGGAAACATGATGTATGAACAATCAGCCTTTGAACTGCCCTGCACGGGCGACTGGGTGATTTTCCAGCCCTTTGATGAAACGAAAGGAATTATCGTCGATGTGCTGCCCCATGAACGGACCCTGTACCGCAAGAAAAGCGGAACGGTTTCCGACAGGCAGGCGATCGCCTCTTACGTGGACAAGGCATTCATTGTGCAAAGCCTGGATGATAATTTCAATATCCGCAGGGCCGAGCGTTTCATGGTCCAGATATTGGAAGAAGGGATCAAACCCGTACTGGTGCTGAACAAGGCCGATCTAGGGTTTGACAGGCAGGGCATTGAAGAACAGGTCAAACACCTGGAGCGCCGGATGCCTGTATTTTTTACAAGCATTCATGACCCCCGGACGATTCTCCGGCTCCGGGAATCCATCCCGGAAGGGGAAACAGTGGTGTTTGTCGGTTCTTCAGGCGTCGGGAAAAGTTCCCTGGTGAATGCGCTGTGCGGAAAACCGCTCCTGTCTACCTCCCATATAAGCTCCTCCACGGGTAAAGGACGGCACACGTCCACCCGCCGGGAAATGGTATTGATGGAAGGTTCAGGCGTTTTAATAGACACTCCGGGCGTCCGGGAATTCGGCCTGGCGATCGGCCAGCCCGGTTCCCTTGCAGAAGCGCTGGATATTTCCGACTTCGCGGCCGCGTGCCGTTTCAAGGATTGCGGGCATATCCATGAACCGGGCTGCGCCGTTTTGGAAGCGGTGAACACCGGCCTGCTGGACCGTGAAGTTTATGAAAGCTACCTGAAGCTCCGGCGGGAAGCGGAATACTTTTCCGCTTCGGAACATGAAAAGCGCAACAAGAGGAAATCCCTTTCCAAGCTTGTAGAGGAAGTGAAGAAGCGGAATTCCAAATTCTAACTTGCGTTGAAACGGTGCGGGCATTCCTGAAACGGGAATGCCCGCACTCTTGTTTTACCCGCTATAACGGCCTATTCCGTATTCCAGTTAAACCGCGGCCGCGGGCCTATCCCCTGACGTCAATGTCCAGATGGGCCAGCAGCCCCTCCAGCCCGTGCCGGGAAAAGACCGCCTTTTTCAGTTTGCACATGGCAGGATTGATCGAAAAGTTGAAGGAGGTTGAAAAATCGGCCTTTTCCAAATTGGTTCCGACGAAAGAAACCCGTTCCAGGTCACAGCGGTCAAAAACGGATTCCGCCATGTCCGCGTCATTAAAGTACCCCTCATACATCTTGCAGCCGCGGAAAACGGTTTTCCGCAACCTGGCTTCTACAAAGCTGGCATAATCAAGACGCGAGTTTTCAAAGACCAGGCCGTCCGAAAACCTGTCTATGTCCGTAAAGTCTGCGCCAGTCATCTTGCAGTCGGCAAAGGCAACATCCCGGAGGGCTCCCTTGAAGCTGGCCAGCGTGAAATTGCACGCCCTGAACTCGCACTTCTCAAAATCGGTATTCCGGATGACCAGCTTTGAAAAATCACACGCGACGAATACGCAATCATAGTATTCATCATCCAGCTCCATTTCATGGAAATCCACTTTTTCAAAGGTCTCGTTTTCAGTCATATCATGTTGATGGAAGTTGCCGTGCCGTGCTTGTTTCAATGGTCTGGAATCACCGTTTTCCGGGAAGTAAAAGGCAGAAAAAATTCCCTTCCATGACCGCCGCATCATTTCACCTCCCTTTCCCGCTTTTTAGCATGAAAGCCGACTGCCTGCAAGCCGTCCCGCCTCCACGCATGCTCGCAGGCCCGGCTAACGCCTGCGGAAAAACGTAAAACCATTCCGGATGCTCCCTGCCGCCGCCAAAACACGCGCTGCCCCTCTCCATTTGCTATCTACCTGTTCCCATCCGTATAGTTCCAAACGAGCCACTGCTACACCCCGAATCCTGAATACGGCGGCCCTTTTCCAACATGGTTTAGGCGCCTTTTAAAAACCGGACGCCTCCTCCCGCCAAGCCAGCCTTTCCGGCATTTTCCTCCAGCCGTATATCTTCATTCACCGGCTCCATGAACCCCGGTAATCAAGATGACACGGGACCAAAATATACTCGCCTTCTCCTCAGCCCATTACGCAGGCTACGTCATGTGTACCGTTCCCAATACCTATCGGGAGGAGATGGACCGGCAAACGTCCCCCCCCTCCTGCGGCTTTTACGCAGCCTCCTATGTCCTCAATTGCTTCAATCCTGATGCCGCATGGAGGAATACGGAACTTTTAAAATTGGCCGTTCAATATCCCCTCACCAATCGTGCAGAGGGCTGTTTAAGCGAGGTGGGGGAAGTTTTCCATCCCCACGATTTTGCCCGTTTCATCCATGCGAGAGCCAACGGAAGCTGCTCCGCCGCCTGCCAGTTATTTCATGAACAAACCATCCGGGACACCATTGATCAGGGAGGGTATGCCCTCGTTCCTTTTCAAGTTATCAATGATAAGCAAAACGAAAAACACGGTTTCCCCCGGACTGGCATCCAGTGGACGGACCTTCCGCATGCACATTGGTGCGTTATTGCCGGATATGCAACAACGGATAACTCCAAACTGCTCGCCAAGCACTGGGGAGAAAACCGGTTATTTGATATAGATGAACTCGGTAACAGCAATCAAGGGTGTTATCCCCTCCAGCAAACCAATAACATCACAGCACAGCGCGCCTCCAAAGTGCAGTTGCTGCAGAACCAAATCATCGCCATCCTGCCCGCACAAGCTTCGCCAGGCCGCCGGAGAGGCTGCGCCTGCTGACCTGCAAGGCATCTTCATCGGTCTCCCGCTCTAAAAAGCCAGCCCATGGAAACGGATTTTCCGTCCAGTGAAGCAGGGGGCATGCAGGCCCGGATAGAGGGACCGCTTCATAAGGAAGGAGCCTTGGGAAACGGTCCCGGTTTTAAAATCCCGCGGGGCTTGCCCTCATGAACAGCGTTCTGGCTTCCAGACAGGTTGCCGAAGTTCATTTCCGGACACTGCCCCCCCTTCCATGGAAGGAAAGGATATGGACGAAGGTCAGGAGATACGGCAGTCGTTGAGCAGTTCGTCCATGTAGAAGGTCATTTCCGCCAGGGCCTCACGGTATTCCGTCTGGGGAAGGAGCCACAGGATTTCACGGGCAGCCTCGTTTTTCTCCAGAGCCACCTGGATCGACTTGTCCAGAGCCTCCGCAAAAACGGGGTTGTCCTGAAAGGCGGAGTAATCCACCACTTCACGGTTTTCAATGGCGTCCCTGAGCGTGGCTTCCACGTTCCTGTCCCCGCATTCCAGCAGGTTGAAGATGGGGAGGGTCAGCTTGCCCTTGGTGGCGTCCGTGTGGAGCGTCTTGCCGGCATCGTCTTCATCGCCCACCATGTCCAGGCAGTCGTCGTAAATCTGGTAGGCCACCCCCAGCAGGTCTCCCAGCTGGTACAGGGATTTTTCCACTTCCGGGGCCACTCCGGAGATCCACGCCGCGCCGCCCGTAGCGGCGGAGAACAGGGAGGCGGTTTTTTTCCGGATGATTTCAAAGTATTCCTCGCGGGTCATGCTCAGGTCATACAGGCGGCTGGACTGGGCCACTTCCCCCTGGCATACGTCCCTGACGGTGTTCGCCAGCCTGCGGCAGAATTCCGTGCTACCGAATTCCGTGCCCAGCACCATGGCATGGGAAAAGAGAACATCTCCCAGCAGTACGGCCAGGCTGTTGCCCCACAGGGCATTGGCGGTGGCCTCGTCACGGCGCTTGTCAGCCTCGTCAATCACGTCATCGTGCACGAGTGAGGCCAGATGCACCATTTCCAGCAGGGCTCCCAGCCGGATGTGGGCTTCCTTGATGCCGCCCGTGGCGCCGGCTACCAGCAGAACCAGGGCCGGACGGAGCATTTTCCCCTTGGACTGGCATACTGTTTCCATGTAGTCGGTGACTTCCGGGTCAAAACAGGATGCCTGGGCTTCCACAAACTCAGAAACCTGCTTCAATTCCGGTTTGACCAGTTGAAGATAGTGCTTCTGGGATCGTAATTTGGAAAAAAACGGGATGGACATGATATGGAACGAGGGCCGGCGCTGGTCAGCGCCGCAGGGAGTGTGGCATATTTGGAGTTCTCTAGCAATGTATTTCACAGGCCATCTCTGCATGGCTGCGCGCCAGGCCATTAAAGCAGTGCCGCCGGATGCCGGGAACTCTCCGGCGATAAGGCTCACTTTGACCTTGAGCCGGGAGGTTTTCCCCCTACACTGGCCCAATCATGAAAGCCTTGGTCTATGATTGCAGCGCAGGCATCAGCGGAGACATGAACCTGGCCGCCCTGATTGATCTGGGCGTGGACCGGGAAAGCCTGGAACGGGAGCTGTCCAAACTGCACGTGCACGGCGAATGGAAACTGGAGTGCCGCCGGGCCGCACAGTCCGGCATCCAGGGAACGCGGGTTGACGTGGTGACGGAGGAGGAAGGCCATTCCGGCCACGGGCACGCACACCATCACCGGACCATGGCGGATATCCGCAAACTTATTGAGGCAAGCGGCCTTTCAGACGCCGTGAAGCGGACGGCCCTTTCCATTTTCACCCTGCTGGCAGAGGCGGAAGCGCAGGTGCACGGCACCACGCCGGAGGAAGTCCATTTTCATGAAGTGGGTGCGGTGGATTCCATCATTGACATCACGGGCGCCGCCATCTGCCTGGAGCTGCTCCGGGTGGACTCCATTTTCACAGGCCCGGTGGAGCTGGGTTCCGGCACCGTGAGGTGCCAGCACGGGATGATGCCCGTTCCGGCCCCCGCCACGGCCCTGCTGGCACGTCATTTCCAGGCCACCCTGAACGGGACCGCCCATGAGGCCACCACCCCCACCGGAGCCGCTTTCATTGCCGCCATGGCACAGCCCGTCCCTGCCCCGCTGGCGGGCCGCATCACCGGAACTGGTTACGGCATAGGCCACCGCCAGGGGCTCCCCCTGCCTAATATCCTCCGGGTGATGCTGGTGGAAACGGAGGAACAGGAGAGTTCCCCGGAATTGCTGACGGAGCTGTGCGCCAATATAGACGACATGACGCCGGAACAGACCGCCTACCTGGCGGAAAAGCTGATGGAAGCCGGTGCGCTGGACGCCTGGCAGGAGTCCATCTGCATGAAGAAGGGGCGCCTGGCGGTGAAGGTCTGCGCCCTGTGCCTGCCGGAACAGGCGGACCGCGTGCGGGAGGCATTCTTCCTGCACAGCAGCACGCCGGGGATACGCCAGCACGCGGCAAGCCGCCACATTCTGCGGAGGGAGAGCGCCCCCGTGGGCACGCCGCACGGCACGGTCCACGTAAAGACCTCGTTCATGAACGGACGCCCCCATCACAGGAAGGCGGAATTTGAAGATTGCAGAACCCTGGCGGAAAACACCGGACTGCCGCTGGAACAGTGCCAGTTAATGGGGCTCTTTCCCCCTTCCTCCCATGACTCCTCCTCCACAGACTCCGTTTGAACAGCTGCGCTCCGTCCTGCTTCCCAGGAAGCGCATCGCCGTCGCCCTGTCCGGCGGACTGGACAGCAGCGTACTGCTGGCCGCCGCCGCAAAGGTGCTGGGTCCGGACCGCTGCCTGGCCCTGACCGCACAAACGCCTTACGTGATGGAGGAAGAAATGCGGGACAGTACGGAGCTGTGCCTCAGCCTGAAGGTCAGGCAGGAAAAACTCCCCCTTCCCATCCCCGCCTCCATCACGGACAACCCGCCCCTGCGCTGCTACCTGTGCAAGCACGCCCTGTTTTCCGCCCTGAAAGCCAGAGCCGGGGAAACGGGTTTCCCCCTTCTGGCGGACGGCTCCAACACGGATGACCTGGGCGATTACCGCCCCGGACGCAAGGCCCTGCAGGAGCTGGGCATCCTGACCCCCTTTCTGGAAGCCGCCATGGGCAAGGCGGACATCCGCCAACTGGCACGGGAGCTGGGCCTGCCGGAGTCCGTCAGCGGAAAACCGGCCTATGCCTGCCTGCTGACCCGCCTGGAGCACAACCGCCACGTGACTGAAGCCATGCTGAGACGCGTGGACATGGCGGAAACGTTCCTCCGCTCCCTGGGGCTGAAAGGCTGCCGCGTCCGTGTCCACGGGGATGACCTGGCGCGCATTGAACTTCCGGAGACGGAACGCCGCCTGTTCCGGGACGCGGAGCTTGCCGGGCCCGTAGCGCACCGCCTGCGTGAACTGGGCTTCCGCCACATTACCCTGGATCTGGAAGGGTATTCCAGAGGCAGCATGAATGAACCGTCATGAATGAGATTACCTACATCCTGCATCAGCTTAAGGAAGGGCGGCTTTCCCTGGAGGAAGCGGCGGAAAGAATCCGTACCGCCACAGCCCCCGCCGCCGCCCATACGGATATTGATTACGACCGGCTGGCGCGCACCGGATGCCCGGAAGTGATTTACGGCGCCGGAAAGACTCCGGGCCAGATTGAGGAGATAGCCCGCGGCCTGCTTGCCGCCGGGCAGAACGTGCTGGCCACGCGCCTGAGCGGAGAAGCCCAGGACCACCTGCGCCGCGCCTTTCCGGAGGCGGACATGCGCCCGGAAGCGCGCCTCATGCGTATCATCCTGCGGCCCGCACCGCAGACGGAAGGCTTCATCGGCATCGTCAGCGCGGGCACCTCGGACCAGTCCGTGGCGGAGGAAGCCGCGCTGACGGCGGAGTTCCTGGGCAGCCGCGTGCTCCGGTACCGGGATTGCGGCGTGGCGGGGCTGCACCGCCTGGTCTCCCACCTGGATTCCATCCGCCGGGCCACCGTTCTGGTGGCCGTGGCGGGCATGGAGGGGGCGCTGCCCAGTGTGCTGGCGGGCCTGGTGAAGTCCCCCGTGATCGCCGTGCCCACCAGCGTGGGGTATGGTGCCAATTTCCGCGGAGTCACCACCCTGCTCGCCATGATGAATTCCTGCGCCAACGGCGTGTCCGTGGTCAACATAGATAACGGCTTCGGCGCCGGGTTCAACGCCCACCTGGTGAACAGCCTCGCTTCCTCCTCCCATTGAATGCCGCACATAGCCGCCTCTCCATGACGGAACCTCCGGCATCCGCCATGGACAGAATCCCCCAATGGGGGTTAAATGGCTCGGAAGCATCCCTCACCATCCCATCATGACCAGATTTCCCCTTTTCCACGCCCTTTCCTGCTCCCTGCTGGCCCTGGCCTCCCAGGCGCTGGGGTGGCAGCCCTCCGGAGAGGCCGTTCCCGCCGCTCCCCAGGAATTCCGCGCCGCGTGGATTTCCACCGTCCACAATATTGACTGGCCCTCCCGTTCCGGACTTTCCGGCGCGGCCCAGCGTACGGAACTGCTGACCATCCTGAACACCTGCGCTCAATTGAAACTGAATGCCGTGCTCCTCCAGGTGCGACCGAACGCGGACGCCCTGTACCAATCCTCCCTGGAACCGTGGAGCCAGTGGCTCTCCGGTCCCGGCGTCAATCCGGGATATGACCCGCTGGCTTTCGCCATCCAGGAGGCCCACCGCCGCGGCATTGAACTGCACGCCTGGTTCAACCCCTTCCGGGCAAAGGCGAATGTAAAGCACGCCGTGGGGCGCAACCACATTTCCCTCACGCGCCCGGACCTGATGAAGCGCAACGGCTCCGTGCTGCTGATGAACCCCAGCGCCTCCGCCTCACGGGACCATGCGTTGAAGGTCATTCTGGACGTCGTGCGCCGCTACGATATTGACGGCGTGCACCTGGACGACTATTTCTACCCCTACCCCTCCCCCGGCCATCCCTGGTCCCCCCGCAGTTTCAGCGACGGGAAGACGCCCTCCCAGCGGCGGGCCTATATTGATGACTTCGTGGAGGACATGTACAAGTCCGTCAAGTCCTCCAAGCCCTGGGTGCGCGTGGGCATCAGCCCGTTCGGCATCTGGCGCCCCGGCGTTCCCGGCGGCATTGAGGCCGGGGTGGACGCCTACGAACACCTTGCCTGCGATGCCCGCAAGTGGCTTTCCAAAGGCTGGGTGGATTATCTTGCCCCGCAGCTTTACTGGCGGTGCAGCCCGCCCAAGCAGAGTTTTCCGGCCCTGATGCAGTGGTGGGCCGCCCAGAACACGAGCCGCCCGGTGTGGCCCGGAATCGCCACCGCGCGCATCATGAGCAGCGAGGACCCGGGGCGCCCCGCCTCTGAAATAGCCGCGCAAGTCAACTATTCCCGCTCCCTGGCCAGAAGCGCCCCCGGGCAGTGCTTCTGGAGCGTCAAATCCATCATGCGGAATGCCGGAGGCATCCAGAAATACCTGAACAGGCTGTATCCCTCCATGGCCGTTCCCCCGGCCATGCCCTGGTGCGGGACCGGCGCCCCGGGACAGCCGCGGAACTTTTACGTGGCGGACAACGGCTCCACGGTTACCCTTTCCTGGCAGCCGTCCGGCAGTCCTTCCCGGAAATGGGCCGTCCAGGCGCGCTACGGCAGCCAGTGGGCCACGCGCATCCTGCTGCCGGGCAGCCAGACCCGCGTGACGCTGCCCAAATCCTTCCTGGGGGATGCGGAGTCCGTCGCCGTCAGGGGCATCAGCGCCTACGGAGCCCAGGGCCCCGCAGCGGCCGCGAGGAGATAAAAAACTTCCTTTTCCGGCCCTTCCGGTGAAAAAGAGTAAAAAATGCCCGATGCTCTAAGTTTTTTGAACAATACAAAATCCATCCATGTCCAAACTTCCATGAATTCCCATGGTGCGGACATGAGCAGAAGGCGTTTTATTGCACTTTCTTCACTGGCGGCCATGGGAACAATCAGCCAGGCCCGGGCAACAGGGCCGTCTATACAACCACAGCACAAGATGACTAAAAAGCAAGATCCCTCCACGGTCGGCTATGCCGACGGCAAGTACGTGTTACCGCCCCTTCCGTACGCCTACGACGCGCTTGAACCCATGCTGGATGAAAAAACCGTGCGCATCCACCACGACAAGCACCATGCCGCCTATGTAGCCGGCGCCAACGCCGCGGCTGAAAAACTCCGTGAAATCGCGGACGGCAAGCTGGACGCCTCCGCCACCACCAACTGGGTGCGCAACCTGTCCTTCAATGTTTCCGGCCACGTCCTCCACACCATTTACTGGACCAACATGACGCCCGATCCCAAGAAGGAACCGCAGGGCCCCCTGGTGGACGCCATCAAGGCCAAATTCGGTTCACTGGAAGCCATGATGAAGGAATTCAAGGCCGCCTCCCAGGGCGTGGAAGGTTCCGGCTGGGGCATTCTGGGAGTGGACCCCATGAGCAAGACGCTGGTAATCTGCGGCGCGGAAAAGCACCAGAACCTGGAAATCCCCGGTCTCGTCCCCATCCTCGTCTGCGACGTATGGGAACACGCCTATTACCTGAAGCACCAGAACCTCAGGGCGGATTACATTGAAGACTTCTGCCGCCTCATCAACTGGGACGACGTGGAACAGCGCTATCAGGACGCTATGGCTTCCTGACCGGTTCCGGAAGGATTGATTTTCCTACAAACGGCGCGGACTTTTCACGGTCCGCGCCGTTTCCATTTCTTGATGCCGGAGCCTGTCATTTGACAGCTCCGGGAACTCCTTCCCTCCATGCATACGCCAGCCCCCATCGGCAGGCACTCAACGCGTTTTTCATCTCCTCCCACCCCGCTCTTGCATCCGGCAGGGCAATAAGGCATACTGCCGTGGACTAATTATCTACCACCACGCGCATGAAAAAAGTTTTCGTTTCAGGCTGCTATGACATCGTCCACGCCGGTCACATCCAGTTTTTTGAAGAAGCCCGCTCCCTGGGCGACTATCTGATCGTCTCCTTTGCCTCGGAACCCGTGCTGTGGCACCACAAGCAGCGCAAACCGTCCATTCCGGACGAACACAAGAAAGTACTGCTGGAAAGCCTGCGCATGGTGGACAAGGTCATTCTGGGCACCGGCATGAAGAAGGGCCTGGATTTTGAAGAGGAATTCCTTCAGGAAAAACCGGACGTCCTGGCCGTGACGGAGGACGACCTTTACAGCGGCATCAAGAAGGAGCTGTGCGCCCGCGTCGGCGCGAATTATGTGGTGCTTCCCAAGACGCCCCCCAAATTCGCCCCCGTTTCCACCACCATGCTGGTGAACCGGATCAAGGCCCCGTCCTCCGTGCCGTTACGCGTGGACTTTGCCGGAGGATGGCTGGATGTTCCCCGCTACGCCAGAAAAGGCTCCTATGTGGTCAACTGCGCCATCACCCCCATGGTCTCCCTCTGCGAATGGCCGTATGAAAAACGTTCCGGACTGGGCGGCAGCGGCGCGTGGGCCATGCTGGAAGGGCGCGACCCGGTCGCTTCCGAACTCGCTCTGGGCGTCGGCTGGCAGGACCCCGCCGTCATTGCGGAAACGGGACTGTGCGTGTGGCGCTCCGGCAGTTCCCCCGTGCTGGACGTCAAGGGCACGGGCGACTTTCTGGAAGGAAGAATGGCCATCCTGTACACGGGGGAGGAACATGACACCCCCGGAATGGCGGACGAACAGCGCGATTACGTGCGCATCTCCCAATCCTCCCTCATTGCCCGCACCGGAGTGCTGGAACGCAACATCAATACCCTGGCCGCAGGCGTGGCCCTTTACTACAGCGTTCAGCTTGACGAAGGAATGCAGCCCCTGCCGGACATCCCGAACGCCCTTGCCAAAAAATACCTGGGCGGAGGCTACGGAGGCTACGCCCTGTACCTTTTCCCCTGCCGGGACGACCGCGACCAGGCCGTGAAGGACAACCCGGCCATGAAGCGCGTGGAGCCGTACTGCCGCCAACTGTTCAAGTAAGCTTTTTCTCTCATGTCCCTGATGCGGAACAGCCTGGTGGCCTCCGGCGCCATTTTCGCCTGCCGTCTGACAGGCATGGTCCGGGAGATCGTATATACTTCCCTGTTCGGGGCCACGGGGGTGCTGGACGCCTTTTACACGGCATTCCGTATCCCCAACCTGTTGCGGGACCTGTTTGCGGAAGGGGCCCTTTCCCAGTCCTACACCAGCGTGGCCTCCAAAACACGGGAGGCGGAGGGCGACGCAGCCGCCTGGGAGCTGACCAACAAGGTAGCCACGCAGCTTTCCACGCTGATGGTCGCCATCGTGACGGTGGGCATCCTGTTTGCCGGCCCTGTCATGGAGGCCCTTTACAGCGGGGACCATTCCCTGACGGACCAGCTGTTCGCCACGGACCTGAGCCGCATCATGTGGCCCTTCATCGGCTTCGCCTCCCTGTCCGCCCTCGTCATGGGGGCGCTGAACATGGTGGGGGTTTTCGGATTGCCCATGCTGGCCTCCGCCGCCTTTAACGTCACCTCCATCCTGTTCGGCCTGCTGATCGGGTACTTCATTGACCCCTCCTTCGGCCCGAAGGCCCTGTACGGTTTTGCCTGCGGCGTCACGATCGGGGGGGCGGCCCAGATTGCCGTGCAGCTCCCCAAGCTGCGCAAAACCGGCTTCCGGTGGAAGCCCAATTTCCATTGGGACGATCCCCGCGTGCGTAAAATCTGGGGGCTCATGCTTCCCTCCGTGCTCGCTTCCGGCGTCACGCAGTTCACCATCTTCATCAATACGGGCTTCGCCCTGGACCTCCAGAAAGGCTCCGTCACCGCCCTGACCACGGCGTTCCGCCTCTGGCAGCTTCCCGTGGGACTCTTCGGCGTGGCTACGGGCATGGTGGTCCTCCCCGCCGTTTCCCGCATGATGGTGGGGGACGGCAGAAAGGAAGTAGCCGTCCACATTGCCAAGGGGCTTCGGCTGGTGGCGTTTTTTGCGGTGCCCGCGTTCCTGATCCTTTTCATCCTGGGAACGGAATTCGTCTCCTCCGTGTACCAGTGGGGCCGCTTCAACCAGGACGCCGTGCGCTACACCGGGGAGGTGCTGGGCGCCTACTCCCTGGGCCTGCTGGGCTACGCCGGGACCAAGGTGGTCCAGCCCGTCTTCCTGGCCCTGGAAAAACGCTGGGTCCCCCTGATCGCCGCCGCCGTGGCGCTGGCTATCAGCATAGGCCTCAACTACTACTTTGTCTACGGCCTGCATAAAAACGCGGCGTGGCTGGCGCTGACCACCTCCGTGGTCACCACCTTCAATTTCCTCTTCTACTTCCTTTACCTGCGCCGCCAGCTGGGCGGCGTGGACGGGCGGACGCTGGTTTCCGGCCTGGGCCGCATTCTGGCGGCGGGAGTCCTGCTGGGAGCCGTGTGCTGGGCGGGTAAAACGTGGTTCCTCCAGGGCTTTCTGGACTGGTCCTTCCCGGCCAGGATACTGGGCATTTCCCTGGTCTGCGGCTGCGCCGGAATTGTTTACCTGGCCGCGGCTTTCCTGCTGAAAACGCCGGAACTGGACGCCATACGGGTCAAATTCATGAGACGCTGACGGCGGAATTTCCCCTTGATAAGGGGAGACACGCACGCTGAAAGAAAAAGAATGGCCTCCACAAGCATTCTCCTTGCCAGGGGTGCGCTCACTTAGTAAAGTTTTTCCGCCTGTGCGGGGAATAGCCTGTTTTCCGCCAGGGCATTCAAAATTCTACGATCGCACCACAACAATGGACATGATTTCCCCCAGCATTGCTGCATTGACCCCTTCCCTGACCCTCAAGGTGACCAACCGGGCCAAGGCTATGAAGGCCGCCGGTGAAGAAGTTTACGGTTTGGCAGGCGGTGAACCGGAAATGGACACCCCTGAAAACATCAAGCAGGCAGCCATCACGGCCCTGAATAACGGAGCTACCAAGTACACTCCCTCCGCCGGCCTGCCCGCACTCCGCCAGGCCATTGCCGACAAGCTCAAGAGGGAAAACAACCTGGAATACGATCCCAGCCAGATCACCGTGGGAGCCGGCGCCAAGCACGCCTGCTTCAACGCCATCATGGCGACCGTCTCCGAAGGGGACGAAGTCATCATCCCCTCCCCGTACTGGGTCAGCTATCCGGAAATGGTCCGCATGTGCGGCGGCATTCCCGTCATTGTGGAAACCACGCCGGGAAACGGCTGGAAGCTCACTGCGGAACAGTTTGAGGAAGCCATGACCCCCCGCACCAAGATGGTGATCCTCACCACGCCGAACAACCCGACCGGAGCCGTTTATTCAGAAGAAGAACTGCGCGCCCTGGGAGAAGTGGCCCTGAGCGAAGACATCCTCATCCTGGCTGACGAAATCTACGAACACCTCGTGTACGGAGACACCAGGCACGTCAGCATCGCCTCCCTGAGCCCGGAACTGTACGACCTGACCATCACCATCAACGGCTTCTCCAAGGGCTATGCCATGACCGGCTGGCGCATGGGCTACTCCGCCGCTCCGGCCCCCATTGCCAAGGCCATCCAGATGATTCAGGACCACACCACCTCCAACGTCTGCACCTTCGCGCAGTACGGCGGCATTGAGGCCCTCACGGGGGACCAGAGCTTCATCAGCGACATGCGCGACGAATACGACATGCGCCGCCAGTATGTCCTGTCCCGCCTCAACGCCATCCCGAACGTCAGCGTCGTGGAACCGCAGGGAGCCTTCTACTTCTTTGTGGACACCAGCAAGCTAGGGCTCACCTCCCTGAACCTGTGCGACAAGCTTCTGGAACGCTACAAGGTGGCGGCCGTCCCCGGCATCGCCTTCGGCAATGACAAGGCCATCCGCATCAGCTACTGCACCACGCTGGACGTTCTGAAGGAAGCGCTGGACCGCTTTGAAGAATTCTGCAAGGCGCACTAAGCGGCAAATACTGATTTTTCCAATCTTCAGGACCGCTTCATTCATGAAGCGGTCTTTTTTATTCCTCATGAGAAGAGTTTCCGGCAGGACTGACAGAAACAAAACACCCGGCAAGAGTGAACTTGCCGGGTGGAGGAAGAGACATGAATTCCTTCGTGCCTAAAAGCTCCGCGTATATCCCAAATTGATCGTCCAGGGACGATCGTATTTGTCTCCGTAGACATATTCGTAGTCCAGGTGCACCTGATCGCGGGCGCTGAGCTGCCATGCCGCGCCGCAGCCAACCATGCCGCGGGTTCCATCCGTATTCGGACGCCACTGGTTGCCGGCGGCCTTTACTTCACCGCCATTGCTTGCCTGCTGCGTAACACCGGTTTTCACGTAACCCTGCACCAGCTGCCTGCCTCCGTTGACGCTCCATGTGCGTCCGGCTCGCAGGCGTCCGGCAAATTGCCAGATGTCGGCTGCGCTTCCCGTCACTTCCAGGCCCTGGTTCGTGACGATATGCGTGGAGCCGGAATGGAGCCATGCGATTTGCACGGAGGGTTCCAGGAACCATCCTCCGGCACTGCTCCACTGCCGCCCGGCTTCCATGCTCATTCCCAATCCCCAGTTGTCATAGCTGCCCCGTTCCGTGCCCCCGGGCTGGACCGCGGTCCATGCGGCATTGTAGCTCATTCCCTTGAGAACCGCGTCCGCAAACCACCCCCTGCTGTGCAGCCATGAGGCGTAAAGGCCTCCGTAACCGCTGTCCGTGCTGCCCTTGCTTCCCCAGCCGTCATGGAAGCGGCGGTCACTCCGGCGATATCCTCCGAAGAGGCCGGCAGCCAGCATGCTGTTTCTCCCGGATGCAACAATCCAGTCCGCGCCGCTGTCCGCCCCATACTGGTATTCCGTAAAGCCGCATACTCCGGCGATGCCCAGGTCCGTGTCCGTGCGTCCGGAAGCCGTGCGCGCCCAGTAGTGCCCCCTGGGCGCCTCTCCGGCGTTCCTGGCCTGTTGGTCCTGCTGCCTGTAAAAGTCCGCTCCCATGCGCATCTCTCCCATGCGTTTGGAGAGGGTGTCAAGCTGTTCAAACCATCCCGTACTCATGCAGCCAAGCACATTGAGCAGTACGCCGCCCAGGTTGTTGTAGCCCTCCGGCGACAGGTCGTATCCATTGCCTGCGGCGTTGAGTTTAAGGCCGTAGGAGTAAAAACCCGCATCCAGCGTTCCAGTAAAGAGCGTGGCCGCATTACTGTCTTCCGCCAGACTGTCCCATGTAATCATGTCGTGTATGAAGGACGGAGAGGAGGGAATGCCGCCTTGCAGGATGAAATGAACCGTGTGCGTGCCGGAAGCCTCCCCGGCGATGGCGATGCGGTCGCTCGTTCCGGCGGCCAGGTTGATGTTCATTGTAAAGGCCTGCGATCCGGAGAGGGAGCCGAGATTCAATGTGTCACGGCCGCTTCCTTCAAAGGCTACATGCCCTCCCTCGCCCTCCAGGCCTCCCGAAAGCTGGAAGTCCTGCCCTGTACCCGTTGTATTGGCCAATAGGAGCGTTCCGGTGTTGGCAAGCGCCGATTCCACCTGTGCGCTGGTGAAGACATACATGGCGTCCGTGTTGGAGAATGCCTGGTCGCCCTTGAGCAAGCCTTGCAGAATAAATCCTTTGCTGTTGGTTTGTGCGGTGGCGGCCGTGTCGAATGTTGCACCTTCCTTGACCTCCAGGATTCCGGCGCTGAAGAGGTTGTCCGCTCCGGCAGTGACCAGGCCGGAGTTGATGAGGGTTCCCCCCGTGTGGCTCGCAGCGGAGGTGATGGTGATGCCGGCCGCGTCGCTATTCAGCTGCAGCGCGCCGCCGCCTGTAATCCGGGCGATGAGCGTCCGGTCGCTGTCCGGATCGGCCGGAGCGTCCAGAACCCAGGTTTTCCCATCGTGGATGTTCAATTCCTTGAGTCCGTAGGTGAGGTGGATACCTGTCTGGCCGCTGTGCTCATTGGTGCCGGCTACGGCAATATAGCTGTAGGTCGCGGTAACGGTATCCTGGTAGGTAACTTCGCGTTCCTCGC
Source organism: Akkermansia muciniphila (assembly GCF_002884975.1). NCBI lineage: Bacteria > Pseudomonadati > Verrucomicrobiota > Verrucomicrobiia > Verrucomicrobiales > Akkermansiaceae > Akkermansia > Akkermansia muciniphila. Next base: position 996,054 of record NZ_PJKB01000001.1, read on the forward strand.
CACCTGTGATGGCCTCGCCCGTATCGGCGTCCACCAAGTCCAGAATAGTTGTATTCGCGACGTTTCCGGCTTGTACCACCAGCAGGGCGTCCGCGTTGATGGTGCCATCCAGAGCCAATTCCTGAAGATCGCGGTCCAGGAAGCCCGGCTGGGGAGTTATGTTGTCCAGACTGTCTTTCAGACCGGAGACGGCCAGCGTTGATGCCGACGTGATGTCAAGACTGCCGGAGACGGAGAGCTGGTGTTCCAGCCGGGAAGCGTCACCGTCCACCTGGACGGTGAGCGTTCCTCCGGCCAGATGCAGCTTGCTGATGGAAAAATTTTCCGTAACGGAAAGTTCGGAGCCGCTTCCGAGCCGCAGGGTTGCGGTGCCGAGCACGGTTTGTCCTGTGGCGTCCGGACGGAGCCGGGTATCTGTCAAGGCGATGGTTCCGGCAAATCCGGCCAGCGAATCCGAGAGGGTTACGGAACCTGCGGACCGGATGTCCAGTGTGCCGGAACCTGTGATGTGCGCGCCTGGGCCGGTCCGAATCTGTTCCATGTCGTTAATCAGGATGCTGCCTTCGTTGAGCGCAACTCCGTTCGTGAACAGATTGGTTCCGGTATTCCTCAGGTCAAGGGCTCCCTGTCCGGTTTTGAGCATTGCGTCGGAGGCTGTGGCGTTTCCGTTCAGCAGGAGCGTGCCTTCGGTGTCTACCGTGCCGTTGAGAACGATCGAGGCGGCGTTGATCTCATTGACGGCGCCTTTGCTTCGAAGAGTGGCTCCGGCATTAAGCGTAAAGGAGGTTCCCGTGTCCGTCATGCTCCCCGTGCGGCCGAAAACGACTCCGTCCCTGAGTTCCAGCGTGCCTCCGTATACAGTGGTCTTTCCCCGGAAGTTGTTGTAACGGCTGGCAACCAGATGGGCGTCCGTACCCTGATAGCGTGTTCCGCTGAAGACGACCGTGCCGGAGGTGTCGTGATCAGTCCCGTCGTCATCCGTATACCGGTTGATCGCGAGCGTTATTGCGTAGTCCGTCCCTGAGGTGATCGGGTCGTCAAACCGGATGTTCCGTCCTTCTCCGGCCGCCAATTGCAAAGAGCCTAACCTTTCAACATGGATGGCGTTGGCTATTCCCCCGTCTACGGTAAACGTTCCGTTATCGTTGCGCGTGAAGGTTCCCCCTGTCATATTGCCGCTGAAAAGAACGTCGTGGGTCTGCGCCAGGAATTGCTGGGTGGCGTTGGTGCCGAAATTGTTGATCAGGATGGCTCCCCCTGCCGTGGGCGCGTAATTGTTCGTAAAATTCGCCCCGTCCTGAATGGTCAGCTGCTGATTCTTCAGGTAAATCGCTCCGCCGCTGCCGGAAGACGCCTGAATGTAATTTCCGGTGAAGGAAACGTTGGCTCCCAGCGTGCAGCCCCCCCCTGAAGACATCCAGATTGCACCTCCGTCACCGGATGACGCGGAGATATAATTGCCCGTGAAGCTTGCACCCGCCCCAACGGTGAGGGATGCAGGGCCTGCATTTGCCCGCACCGCAACCGCCCCGCCGGCTCCTTTTCCCGTTCCGGCGGCCAAGATGTAATTCCCGGTAAAGGCGGCTCTGTCTCCCAGCGTGACGGAGGCGTCTCCGATCGTGATGTAGGTACTGATCGCTCCGCCTTCACTGGCTGCTCCGTCTGCCGAGGTGGAAATATGGTTACCGCTGAAAGTCGCGCGGTCTCCCAGGGTAATGGAGGTGGCGTTTCTATCGGCTCCTATCGCTCCTCCGTAGCTGGACTTGCCGGCCTGGACATAGTTGTCGGTGAACGTGGCGTCATCGCCTATTTCAATGGAGGAGGAACCGCCCTTGGTAAACATTGCGCCGCCCGCGCCGCCTGCTTTGTCTGACGCCAAAACATAGTTGGCATGGAAAACAGCGCCGTTGCCCAGAGTGATCCGGGCGTCGTTGGAGAACGCCAGAACTGCGCCTCCTCTAACCTCTCCGCTTGCGGAAGATGCGTAATTTCCGATGAAAACGGCATTGTCATCCAGCGAGACTGAAGCGAGACCTTGACCCTGAATGGCAATCGCGCCGCCGCCCGGAGCGGTGGAATCATCGTAAATTCCCGTATTGTTGCGGAACGTGACCGCTCCGGTAAGATTCAGAGTGGCATTGCTGCCGAATCCCTCCACACGCAGAACCCGGTTGCCCGCATTCTCCCAGATAATGGAATTCATGTCAGCGCCATGGTCTCCTTTCTTCAGGAAAAACATGGGAGTTGCTCCCAGTCCAGCCAGATCCAGCGTGCGCGCTGCCGCCGTGTTGTCGGACTGAACGTTAATGAGAAGATTCAGGCCTCCGGTCAGCGTGGAGTCGTCGTTATGCAGGACAACCGTGTCTTTGGCACGCAGCAAACCGGATGCCCGCAATTCTTCCAATGTGCCGTACAGGTTGCTGCCCGGCATGGTGGACTGGGTGTTGTTCACAGTGTAGTCCGCACCAGATGCGGCCGGGAAGGTGCAGATGAGCAGGCCGGCAAGCACGTAGCGGAGCAAAGAGGAAGGAAGATGTAGTCTCATGGTATTGAATGGATTTGGAAACGGATTAGTCGATTTGGAGCAATTTTCAGAAGTTATACGCTTGAAAGGCTATATTCGGCTGCGGCCGGGAAATCGGCAGCTGCACGCGGGAGAAAGTAGTCATGGAGGAGGTATGTTCTTCAGGAAGGGGAGCTGCAAACGCAGTAAAACAGGATAAGTTTAACAGGAGATAAAATCGTGACGCTGAGTGATTCATGGATATAAATGCATGTTTTCCAGTAGGGAATGAATGCAAATTAGCGGATTTCCAATCCGGAGACAAGCTATAAATTTGAAAAAAAGCATTTAATACAAAATTCCTTGGCCCATAGACAGAAAATTTGAATGAACGGAAGACATGCAATCCGGGAAAGGAACAGATGGGAATTTTTCTATCCCTCCTGTTGCCATCAGGATTTTTCAAGGAACAAAAAAGCTTGTCATCAAAATGTTGTGGGTTAGTTGCATTGATATTATTTCCCGTTCCGGGGATGGAGCCTCCTTTCAGACTGTTGACGCATGGACCCTGTCTCCGGATTGGAAATCCGATTTTCATATAAATAATTGGTTGTGAGATTCATAGACATCATTTTCAACACTTAAGCAGAAAGAAACAATGAAAGCAAAAGGGAAAGAAGGACTTACAGAGCAAACCCGGTGGCCACACCATAGTCCCAAGCGTAAAATCAACGAAGAACTCACCAAACTGGTTATGCAGCTCCGAGGGTCTCGCAACATTGGAATCCGTCGGCTCAATGTGAACTTCTTTTGAAGCAGGGGAAGAAAAGTCATTTCCCATTCAGCATATTCAGCCAGACCGTTCTTTGCAGAACCGGAACTTCCCCGGCTCAAAAAACTGATGGATTGAAGGACAAATTATCCCGTTCTACCAGAACGCAGACAAGATACGGAAAGAAGCCGGACGTGCTGAAGGAAGCGCTGGACTGCTTCGAAGAATTCTGTAAGGCGCACTAAAAAAATTATCCATCACGTTCAAAAGGGCGTTCCGCTTAAAGCGGAACGCCCTTTTGTTTTTCAGGATTCCTTCCGGGAAATGTTTTCTAAAAAGAGAAAACCATTGCAGGGAATACTTTACCTCTTACGGCAAGAAATAAATCATTTTCTTGTTTAACAGCATCACCTCCTCCGCCTCATTTTTGGTGAAACAGTACTCCACATGGAAACCGTTTGGTAATGAAGTCTTAAAATTCTCCTTCATGCGGGTCCCATCACTGTTCAAGGGATAGTGGCCCATATAGGCATTGCTGTGAATCAAATCAAATGCATCCACTCTGTATTCTCCACCGGCTTGTTTGACAAGAAAGCTAATACCGCTCGGAGTTCCCACTCCATACCCCACGACCACGCACCAATGCGCTTTTCCCTCCAATGGAACTGGACTTGGCTGTCCGTCCCGATCGACATTGAAAGGTACCATGACCATTCCCTCCTTATTAATAATGTGCATCATACTCCTCGCTATGGTTTGTTCCCAATCTTCTCCACCCTTCGTATATGATGAGGCCCAATTCTGGATGGAGCATTTGTGTTCGAGAGCAGGAACATTTGATTTAATAAATTGAAGGAATGTTTCCGGACAAAAAACCTCTCCCATATGCGTTACAGAACACGAAAGGGCGTCCTTCACCACGTTCATCAGCACATCATCCTCGGATGGAGCGTCCCAGGAATTTGGAAGCAGACCAAGTGTTTTCAATACATAAATCAATGCACTGAAACCGCAGGTATTGGCTCCGGCAGGTTGATAAACCTGATATAGAGGTACATTGGAAAATGACGTATAGTCATTGTCTCCGGTGTTGTATGTCAATAGCATCTTAATTTTTTTATTGTTCACGGCAGAGGCCATTCTCTGCCACAGCCGATCCTGAGCTATTCTTCCCCTTTTTTCCTCTGCAACCTTGGCAAATAGGCATCTGGACTTCTAAAAGGCGGCTACAGGCCGGAAAAAAACCATAATACGGTATCCCATCACGATATGGCTTCAACCGGACTACGGAGGGTTACGGGTTCCACAATACCGGTTTCAACACCTCATGGCGGCCGTTTCCCATTGGAACGAAGCACCTCTCTGAAATAGACCATCAATCGCTAAAAAACTGTTCAAAGCGCATCAAGAACCGGAAACTGTCATTTCCCATTTTTCAAGGTCCCTCCTGTTCATGGGACACTCTTTTTTATTCCTCAGGGGAAGACTCGTTTTCCGCGTGCGACACCCGGCACCAGAATCCCCCGTCTAGTTCCGGCATCAAAGGCTTATAACCGTGCTGCCGCAGAAAAGATTCATCATCCCGTGAACTGGTGTGGATGATATCCGGTATGCCCTGCTCAATGTAATCATACTGCTCCCTGACCATTTCTTCTGACGGGAAGTTTTGAAGGAACCAGTATCTTCCGCACGGCTTCCAGTCCCAGGTAATGCCGAAGCCCCTGTCCAGCCAGCCCAGATACAGGACGGAGGCTCCGGAAAAAGAGGCCAGCCGTTCCCGGACGGCGGGGGAATGCAGTTCCCTGCCGTTCCAGACAAAGTCTCCTTTCCGGACGGCGCCCGTCAGCCCGGCAGCCACTCCGGCCCCCGTGAGGCAGACGATTGCCAGCGTTGCGGCCGCCATCCGCGGCATGCGCAGGGAAAAGCGCCGTTCCGCCTGAGCTACAAAGAAGATAGCCACCCAGATCATCATGGGTGAAAGGATGGAATTATAATAGTAATTGTACACGCTGAACATCTCCACCTTAAAGAAGATATACAGCAGGGCCGTGAACAGGAACGCCTTTTGCGTTTTTAATTGACGCCAGCCCGCTATCGCCAGAGCCCAGATGATGGCTGCCCACATCAGTACGTCGGACAGGCAGCGGACCGGAGCCGGCCTTAGTAGTTTGGCCCACCACGTGGTCTCCTGGGCCACCGTTCCATAACGCACGGAGCACAGCAGGTACTCATTCATCGCTTCTTTCCAAACGCCGTGCGATACCAGCCAAGCCGAACAGGGAACCACCACGGCCAGGAACCCCGCTGCCGTCATCCCCAGAGCCGCCGCGGCCTCTTTTCTCCGCCCGTTCCACCACAGCCACAGGCACAAGACCCCGGTTAAGGCGCACACGGGAAAGGCTATGGAAAATTTCATCATGAAGGCGGCCCCGGCAAATACCCCGGCCACACCGAACAGAAACAGCAGGCTGCGCCTGTCCCGCATCCGGAAATACCGCACCAGCCCGTAAACCACGGCGGCCATCCCCGGCCAGCACAATTCCTCCACCCCGCCCCCGCGCTGGAAGGGGAATGAATCAAACAGAAACAGGCACAACAGCATGGAAGCCAGCAGGCTGCCGCGCCGTGACAGATAAAAACGCGCCGTCCTGCAAGCCAGTAAAAGCGTAGTAAAAAGGGTCACGCACTGGATGAGGAATATTCCGGCAAAAGAGTGTCCGTCAATCCAGGCGGCGGCATAATAGATCCAAACCAGCAGAGGGCCCTTGCTGTCCGCCATTTCCACATAGGGGAGAAGACCGTGGAGAAGCCCGCGTCCGAACATGAAGAAAATGGAAGGGTCCGGAGAAGGATAAAAGGAGTACAAGGGGGACGTATCCGAACACGCTCCCACCACTATAACGGACCAAATAAGAAGCGCTAACGGAATGTTCCACCCCAAGGTAGCTGCGGGATCATTTTTTCCTGTCATAGGCTGAACAACAACGGGATTGTGCGGATTAGGAATCCGGATGTGATGACCAACAAGGGATAAAGTAAACAAAAATATATTATAATCAAGAATTTATGCGTATTTTCTAACAAATATTTCACTCAGCGGCAATATACGGGAAAATAGTGGAAAGGATTGGAGAAATGTATTTGTTATGAAAAAGTAATATTGACTTCGGATTCCTAATCCGCGGACGCCCTGACACGAAAATGCACGCCATGCCTCGCAACCGGGTTGCCCTGCCTTGAAAGCCATGATTGAATGGATTTCATATGAATACCCCCGTTCTCAATGACAACCTGCGCACTGCCACGGAAGCCCTTTGCAACATGCTTGCCAAGGAAGACCAGGTTGTGGCCGCCAAGGCAAAAATCGGCCTCTTTTTCCAGAACCCGGAGGCAACCAAGCTTTTTGAAGAAGTGAACGCCTACGGTGAAGAACTGCGCAACAAGCACCTGGCCGGCATGCCGCCCACGGAAGAAGAAATTGCCAAGTTTGATTCCCTGCGTGAAAATGTGATCAAGAACGACGCAGCACGCGGCTTCCTGGAAGCGCGCCAGACCATCGACGAACTCCTGAATACCATCAACCAGTACCTGGGCATGTCCATTGATCTCGGCCACGCCCCCACTCCGGAAGAAATTGAAGAAGCCCGCCAGCGCGCGATGAGCTCCGAATCTTCCTGCTCCTGCGGCGGCAGCTGCGACAAGGATAGCTGCGACTGCGACGGCAATTGCGATCATGACCACGATCACAAGGACGGCGGCTGCGGTTGCGGCCACCACTAAAACGACGATCTTTCAATTTGCCGCCAAACGGCTTCACTCCGGGAGTGAAGCCGTTTTTCTATTTCCGGAGCTGCCTCAGAACATCCTTCTTTCTCTGTCAGGACGGGCAAGACGCTTGAACGGGATATGGGGGCGTGGTAGCCTCATTCTAAGGAATCATGACTTTTTCCAGCCGCACAACTTCCCTTCCGTTTTTTAAGACGGATTTCCCCTTGTTCCTGGCCCCGATGGCCGGGGTGACGGACCCTATTTTCCGCACTATTTGCAAGGAACTGGGGGCTGATGTGATGGTCACGGAGTTTGTCTCTGCGGAAGGCATTCTCCAGGCATGGGAAAGAAACCGCCGGTACACGAAGATAGAGGACGCCCACCGCCCCATAGGCATTCAGCTTTTCGGCGCGGACGGAGAGCACATGGGAGAAGCCGCCCGGATCATTCTGGACCATGAGAAGCCGGATTTCATTGACATCAATTTCGGCTGCCCGGTTCCCAAGGTAGTGGGCAAGAATGGAGGTTCCTCCCTGCTGAAAGACCTGCCCCTGCTGGCCTCTGTGGCTGCGGGGGTGGTAAAAGCGGTAGGAGACCGCATTCCCGTCACAGCCAAAATACGCATTGGCTGGGATTTCCAGAATTTGTGCGCCATGGACGCATGCCACCTGCTGGAGGAGGAGGGCATTTCCATGGTGACCATCCATGGGCGCACCCGCTCCCAGCAATATTCCGGTACAGCCAACTGGGACATTATTGACGAATGCGCGCGGGCCATCTCCGTTCCCGTTATCGGGAACGGAGATATTTCCACCCCGCAGGGGGTGGCCTATGTGAAGGAAAACACAGCCGTGAGCGGCGTGATGATCGGCCGGGCGGCCATGGAGAACCCATGGATTTTCGGAGACTCCAGGTATTACCTGCTGCACGGAGCCATGCCCCCGGCCAGGGACCCGCAGGAGAAAACGGCCCTGATCCTGCGCCATACCCGCATGGCCCTGGATTCCGGCCATTACGGGGATGAACTGCATACCATGCGCCACATGAGGTCACGCATCCTGGCTTATACCAAGGGCTTTCCCGGCGCCAAGGAAATGCGCGCGCGCCTGGTGCGCGTCTCCAGCATGGCGGAACTGGAGGACCTGCTCTCCGCCATGCCGCGCCAGCGGTCCTGAGGGAAAGGGAACTCCTGCCCGCCAGGATATTCTACAGCCTGTAAAGCGGCGTGCATTGGAATTTCCTCTTCCCTTCCTCCGCTTCCTCCTGAAAAAAAATGCCCTTTTGAGGGAAGCTAAGTTGACTTTACGGCCCGAACCTGTCAGAAATAGGGGAGTATCCTGCCGCTCCGTTTCGGCAGACTTCCAACCATAGACTCCAGAGATCGACGTGTACTCCAACGAATCATATCTCATCGAACTTCTTACGCAGGCCGGCTATCTGAATGAAGAGATTCTTCAATACGCGCGCAGTCAAAAATCTCCCACCCAGGACCTGGTTGATTTTCTTATCCAGGCCAATTATCTTACGGAAGACGTCATTGCCCAGGTGACGGCGTCCAATTCCCTGCTGCCCGTCGTGGACCTGGGGCCCATGCATATTCCCCAGGAAGTGCGTGAACTGATCACGCCGGAGCTGGCGCGGCGGTTCCGGGCTATTCCCATTTCCGACGATGGTTTTTCCGTTAATATCGCCATTGACGACCCGCTGAACCTGGAGACCATGGACAGCCTGCCCCAGCTGATGGGGCGCGACATTATTTTCAGCGTAGCCACCCACAGCGCGGTGGAAAGCCGCCTGAAGGAATTTTACCGTGACCTGACCGTTCCGGCAGACGCCGCCGGCATTGAGGGGGAAGACGGTGACGCCCCCATCATCCGCCTGGTGCAGCAGATGCTGACGGACGCCTTCAAAATGCGGGCGTCCGACATTCACATTGAGCCCATGGAAAACCGGCTCCGCATCCGCTACCGCGTGGATGGCAAGCTGGTGGAAGTAGCCACCCACCCCAAGAAGCTGCTCAGCCCCATCATCGCCCGCCTGAAGGTGATGAGCACTACCATGAGCATTGCGGAAAAGCGCATGCCCCAGGACGGACGAATCCAGATGAACATTGGCGGCAAGCAGGTTGACCTCCGTGTGTCTTCCGTCCCCAGCAACCACGGGGAAAGCATCGTCATGCGTATTCTTGACAAATCAGCCCTGGTGCTGGGCCTTCCCCAGCTCGGGTTCTTCTCTGATGATGAAGCCGTGTTTGACCGCCTCATCACCCTGCCGGACGGCATCATCCTGGTAACGGGCCCCACCGGGTCCGGTAAGACTACTACCCTTTACGCGTGCTTGAACCACATCAACCGCCCGGATAAAAAGATCATCACGGTGGAAGACCCCGTGGAATACGAGCTCTCCGGCATCAACCAGGTGATGGTGAAAGCGGACATCGGCATGACCTTCGCCGCAGCCCTGCGCGCCATGCTCCGCCAGGCCCCCAACATCATCATGATCGGGGAAATTCGAGACATGGAAACGGCCAGCATCGCCATCAACGCCTCCCTGACGGGGCACCTGGTGTTCTCCACCCTTCACACTAATGACGCTCCCAGCGCCGTGGCCCGTCTGGCGGACATCGGCATCAAGCGCTTCCTGATCGCTTCCGCCGTGCGCGCCATCATGGCCCAGCGCCTTGTCCGCAAGCTGTGCGACCGCTGCAAGGTGGACGGCGTGCTGACGGAGAAGCAGGCGCATACGCTGAACATTGACATGTCCCGCCTTACTCCGGGGCAGATCAAGGCTCCCCACGGCTGTGACTTCTGCCGAGGCGGCGGGTTCAAGGGACGAATGGGCCTTTTTGAAATTTTCGAGATCGACGACGAAGTGCGCCGCATGATCAACGAGAACCTGACCTCCCCCCAGCTGCGCAAGCGCGCCCGGGAACTCGGCATGAGAACCCTGAGAGAAGACGGCGTGCGCAAGGTGCTGGCCGGGCTCACTTCTCCGGAAGAAGTTCTCAATGTCACCATGGGAGACGCCAACTGATTTTTCCCCGCAATTCATTCTGATTATTATGGACACCAATCTTACACTGGAACTTTTCATCGGCCGGGGAATGATCGACAAATCCCTGGCGAAGGATATCAAGGAGGAAATGACCGTCTCCGGCAAGGAACTGCCGGAAGTGCTCGCGGATTTCGGCATCATCGGCAGCAAGGACGACATCTGGCAGATGATCGCCAGCGACCTGGGCACGGAATTCATTACGCTGGACAATTTCAAACCGGACCCGAACGTGCAGAACATGATGCCGGCCACGCTCGTGCGCCTGCACGGAGCCCTGCCCGTGCGGCACGGTCCGGAAGGCCTGTACGTCTGCCTGGTGGATCCCCTGAATCCGCAGACGGTGGAAGACCTGCGCTTCGCCCTGGGCCAGGATATCCACGTCCTGATCGCTCCGGACTACCAGATATCCGAACGCATCAATGAGCTGTACGGCGGGGAATCCGCCGCCATGACGGACCTGATGCAGGAACTCAACAGCATGCAGGTCAACAATGAGACGGAAGACTCCGCCGCGGCTCCCGTCATCCGCTTTGTGGACCTGGTCATTACGCAGGCTATTAAGGAAAAGGCTTCCGACATTCACTTTGAGCCCTTTGAAAAGGAATTCAAGATCCGCTACCGCGTGGACGGCTCCCTGTATGAAATGCAGCCCCCGCCCGTGCACCTGTCCGTGCCGGTCATTTCCCGCGTCAAGGTCATGGCGAACATGAACATCGCGGAACGCCGCGTTCCGCAGGACGGGCGAATCGTCAAGCAGGTGGGCAACCGTTCGGTGGACATGCGTGTTTCCTCCCTCCCCACCCAGTACGGTGAATCCGTGGTGCTCCGCGTGCTGGACCGCTCCTCCGTCAACCTGAACCTGGACAACCTGGGCCTGCCCAAGCATATTCATGAATATATCCTGGATACGGTCCACAAGCCAAACGGCATTTTCATCGTCACCGGTCCCACCGGCGCCGGCAAGACCACCACGCTGTACGCCGCCCTGCGGGAAATCAACACCATTGATTCCAAGGTTCTGACGGCGGAAGACCCCGTGGAATACGACATTGACGGCATTATCCAGATTCCGATCAATGAAGCCATCGGCCTGGATTTCCCGATGGTTCTCCGCGCCTTCCTGCGACAGGACCCGGACCGCATCATGGTGGGGGAAATGCGTGACATGGCTACTGCCCAGATCGCCATTCAGGCGTCCCTGACGGGTCACCTGGTGGTCTCCACCCTGCACACGAACGACTCCGCCGGAGCCGTGACCCGCCTGGTGGACATGGGTTGCGAACCTTTCCTGGTGGCCGCCTCCTTGGAAGGGGTGCTGGCCCAGCGCCTGGTGCGCACCATCTGCCCGGACTGCCGTACGCCGTATGAACCTTCCTCCACTATCCTCTCCCAGCTGGGCGTTTCTCCCTATGAACTGGGGGACAAGCACTTCTACACGGGCCGGGGTTGTGACAAGTGCTCCAACTCCGGTTACAAGGGCCGGCAGGGGATTTACGAACTGCTGGATATCAACGATACCCTGCGGGATATGATCACGGACCGCGCCCCCTCCGTGGTGCTGAAGCAGAAAGCCATTGAAATGGGCATGTCCACCCTGCGTGAAGACGGTCTGAGAAACATTTACAGCGGCAATACCACCATTGAAGAAGTGCTGAAGTACACTTAATGGACAGACCTGCACCGCACCCCCCATTTCAACCACCAAGCAGAAAACACTTAAAACACCACATATATGCCTAAATATCAATATACAGCACTTGACCATAAAGGCGACCAGAAAACGGGTACCCTGGAGGCCAATTCCGAAGCGGAGGCCATGGAATCCATCCGGGCGCATGGCCTGTACCCCACCCAGATCGTAGAAGCGGGCAAGGGCAAGATCCAGCAAACTCCCGCCGCCAAGAAGAAGGCCAAGGGAGCCAAAGGACAAAAAGGCAAGCTGGGCGGCAGGATCAAGGCGAAGGCCCTGATGATTTTCACCCGCCAGCTGGCCACCCTGATTGACGCAGGGCTCCCCCTGCTCCAAAGCTTGAACGTGCTGGCCAAGCAGGAAGCCAACCCCAACCTGCGCGTGACCATTGAAGCCCTGGGCGATTCCGTTCAGGGGGGCTCCACCTTCTCGGAAGCCCTGGCCCAGCACCCCAGGATCTTTGACCGCCTGTTCGTGAACATGGTAAAGGCCGGTGAACTGGGCGGTGTGCTGGAAGTAGTGCTGAACCGCCTGGCGGAATACCAGGAAAAGGCGCAGAAACTGAAGAGCAAGGTGATCACCGCCATGGTGTACCCCTCCATCGTCCTGTTCATTGCGGTAGGCATCGTGATCTTCCTGATGCTGGTCATCGTTCCCAAGTTCAAAGCCATGTTCGCGGAACAGGGCAGTGAGCTTCCCGCCATTTCCGAGTTCGTGTTCGGCCTCAGTGACTGGTTCATGGCCGCTCCGTTCTTCGTGCCGAATGCCGTTATTCTGGCCGCCGTCATCGCCATCCTGTACGCCGTCTTCACGGCCATGAGCAAGACGCCCAACGGACGCCGCAAGATTGACACGGCCCTGTTGACCATGCCCGTCATCGGCAACGTGCAGAGCAAAAGCGCCATCGCCCGCTTCGCCCGTACCTTCGGCACGCTGGTCACTTCCGGCGTCCCCATTCTCCAGGCCCTCACCATCACCAAGGACACTGCCGGAAACATGATCGTGGGGGACGCCATCGGCCTTATCCATGATTCCGTGAAGGAAGGGGAATCCGTCGTCACGCCCATGTCCTCCTCCAAGCTTTTCCCGCCCATGGTGATTTCCATGGTGGACGTGGGTGAAGAAACCGGCCAGCTTCCGGACATGCTCCTCAAGATTGCGGACGTTTACGATGATGAAGTGGATAACGCCGTGGGGGCCATGACCTCCATGCTGGAACCCATCATGATCGTGTTCCTGGCCGTAGTTGTGGGCGGCATCGTGTTCGCCATGTTCCTGCCTCTTCTGCAGGTCATTGAGAAAATGGGTTAACCCTCCTCCAAAGCAGACCAGATGAAGATTCGCTCCGCATACAGCCGCCTCCGGGCGGCACAGGGCTTCACCCTCATGGAAATCCTGGTGGTGATGGTCATCATCGTGGTGCTTGCCACGCTGACCATCTCCATCTACACCTGGCTTGAAACCAGGAAGAACGAGCAGGCCACGGAGTCCATTGTCCGCAAGATTGAAATGGGGCTGGAAAGCTACCACAGCGACCATGACCGCTACCCCTACGGTACGGAAGCCCCCTTCAACAACCACGGAGTAGCTGTGGCGAACGGCGAGGAGTACAGCTCCAATGTCGTGTACATGGCCCTCTTCGGCGACCACAAGAATGAAGGCATGCCTTCCAGGGATACCACCATTTATAATGATGAGCTGAATCCCGCCACCCAGCCCAAGAGCAACCCGACCGTCCGGGAGGTCCATGTGAAGGGCAAGGACGGCAGGCCCGTCACGCTTTACATCCTGGCGGACCCGTGGGGGTCACCCTACCGCTACCGCCTGGGCAGCGAGCAAGCCATTCCCTCCAAATCCGCCAGCGCAAAGAACCTGAAAATGGGGAACGGCATGAATCCGGATTACGATTTCTGGTCCTTCGGAAAGGACAGTGACAGTGACCTGAAAGACCCGCACGCCCCTGAAAACGAGGATGACATAGGCAACCTGCCGAAGTTCTGATCCTTCCGTTTTTCCGCGCGCCACGCCTTTTTCAGCAGCCTTCCCTCCCGCCCTTGCGGAGGAAAGGCTGCTCTGCGTACAGGGCACTATTTTCTGGCATCCGGAAAGCCTCTGGCGTATGATGCGGGCACTGCCATGAAACGAATTTCCCTGATCGTTCCCTGCCTGAATGAGGAACAGGCCATTCCGGCGTTCAAACAAGAGGTGGACCGGGTTTTCAAGGAGCACCTGGAGGGATATGCCCCGGAACTTATCTTTGTGGATGACGGCTCCACAGACCGTACCCTGGAGATCATCAAGGAGCTGGCGGAACATTCTCCGGAGGTGAAGTTTATTTCCTTTTCCCGCAATTTCGGGAAGGAAGCGGCTATTTACGCGGGGCTGGAAGCGGCCACGGGGGATTATGCAGCCGTCATGGACGTGGACCTTCAGGACCCCCCGTCCCTGCTTCCGGAGATGGTGAAAGCCATTGCCGAGGAAGGGTACGACTGCGCCGGAACGCGCCGCGTCACCCGGAAGGGGGAACCGCCGCTGCGCTCTTTCTTTGCACGCGCCTTTTACAAGACGATTCACCGGATATCGGACACCCACATCGTGGACGGCGCCCGGGATTACAAGCTGATGACGCGCCCCGTGCTGGAAGCCCTGCTTTCCCTGAAGGAGTACAACCGCTTTTCCAAAGGCTTGTACGAATGGGTGGGTTTCCGCACCAAATGGTTTGAGTATGAGAATGTGGAACGGGTGGCGGGAGAGACCAAATGGTCTTTCTTCAAACTGTTCCTGTACTCCATTGAAGGCATTGTGGCCTTCTCCACAGCCCCCCTGGCCCTGGCCTCCATCATGGGGGTCATGCTTTCCTTCATCTCCTTCCTTGCCATCATCGCGCTGACGGTCCGGGAACTGATCTGGCCCCACTCCGCCTACGGCTGGACTTCCATGGTCTGCGTTTTCTGCCTGATGGGCGGCATTGTCCTGCTGTGCCTGGGCATCCTGGGCCAGTACCTGGCCAAGACCTATACGGAGGTCAAAAAACGCCCCATCTACATCGCCAGGGAACGCTCCATCAGTCCCTCCAAATAAAATTTTCCATGGATACCGAGCCGGATTTCAGCATCGTCACGCCCAGCTACAATTACGCCGATTATGTGCGGGAGTGCATTGAAAGCGTCAGGAACCAGGAAGGCGCCACGTTTGAGCACATCATCCAGGACGCCGGCTCCACAGACGGAACGCTGGACATCCTGAACTCCTACCCGCACCTGAAATTGCATGTGGAGAAGGATTCCGGCATGTCGGAGGGCATTAACCGCGGCTTCCGGAGGGCGCGCGGCAAGTGGGTCATGTGGCTGAATACGGACGACAGGCTGCTGCCTGGCGCCCTGGCGGCTGTCAAGGCCTTCGCGGATTCCCGCCCGGAGGCGGACATCGTGCACGGGGCCTGGAACTTCATTGATGCGGACGGGACCGTCCAGCGGCCCATGAAAGCCCTTCCCTACAGCCTTAACATGCATATCTGGTACGGCACGTACCTGGCCTCCACCGCACTGTTCCTGCGCAGGAGCACCACGATTGAAGAAGGATTCCTGCTGGACGAACGGTTCCACTACGACATGGACGGGGAGTATTACGCCCGCCTGGGCCGCGCCGGAAAGAAGTTTGTCCATTATAACAGGCTGCTGGCGGATTTCCGCTGGCACGGCGGCAACCTGAGCGCCCCCAATGTGGAACTCCGGGACATGGACGCCGAGTTAAAGCGCCAGAAGCAGCACAGCGAGGACGCAGCCATCAAGCGCGTTTACGGTTATTCCTTTTCCAGGCATAGCTGCAACAATATCCTGGACGGCCTGATGCGGGAGGCCTACCGGATGAAAAAAGCCTTCCTGTACCTGGCCACTCCCTGGGAAAAGTAATTTGCCTTTTTCCGGTCTCCCCCTCCCTTCCCTGCGGCCGCAGGACATGCCTGCCCCATGGCCCCCATCCTTCTGCGGGGTTTATCCCCCGGCACGGCAAGAGCCGCAGCCTTATCAAGCCGCGGCTCTTGCAAACCGGAGGTAAAAAAGGCAAAGCCTCAGTTAAGGCTGTCAAACAGCTCTTCTTCACGGAAGAACCGTACCAGTTCCACGGCGGCTGATTCGCGGCTGTCGGAAGCATGGCAGATGTTCATCATGCTGTCCGTTCCATAATCACCGCGGATGGTGCCTTTCTGCGCCTTCTGGGAGTTGGTGGGCCCCAGCAGTTCACGCACGCGCACGATCACGCCCGGCCCCTTCAGGGCGATGGCGATAACCGGGGAGCTGGTCATGAAATCAAGCAGTTTCGGGAACAGCAGTTCCCCGTTGACCACAAGGTCCAGAATATGGGAGTAATGCTCCCGGAGCACGGGCTCGTCAAGCTGGATCATCTTAATGCCGCGCAGGCGAAACCCTTCGGACAAAAAACGTTTTAAAATGGTGCCGGAAAGGTTTTTCCGCACGCAATCGGGTTTGAGCAGAACCAGCGTTGTTTCTTCTTGAGTGTTTGGCATAAAATTAGCGAAGTTTCAGGATGAAGTGAGGGAATTACACCCTAATCTCCGGCAGGTCAAGGATAATTGCGCAGCTGGTCTTTTCCGCCGGGCAAGGAATTCGTCACAGGTTTCTCTTGTAGGAATCACACCGGTTCTTCCATCCGGCAAGCCAGCGCGCCTCCCCGCGCCCCGCCGGACTGTTGTCCACGCGCCGCTGAAGCACCCTTTTGGCCGCCTCCGCAAACTCCGCCGCCGCAGGCTGCCCCGGAGCGGCGGGGCGCATTTCCTCCAGCACCTGCATGAGCCCCCAGCCCTGGCCGCGGTACCTTTCTGCGGGATTGGTCCCCTCCCCCTTGAAATTCACGTAGTCAATCAGCGCGTACATGCCGTTGGGCGCCATCGCCACGGCATTATACCGTGCCGCCATCTCCGCCGGACGCCGGGACTGGCTCCTGATGCGGCCCAGGGCGGCCACGGACCTGCTGATGATAAAATCCGCCTGCATCTGAAGGGCCGCAGGGCTGGCCAGCCACTGCCGCATCCGTTCCGGCAGGCCGCCGCGGACGTCCGCCGCTTCAAACTCCCTCCTGGTGCGCCATGGGGCCGCGCCGGAAAACCATTCCGGCACGCGGGCGCCCCTTTTCCGGCAAAACTGGACAAAGGAAGGGAAGCTTTCCTCAAACCTTTCCGTGACCCCGGCGGGGAACCAGATGAAATGCCCGATGCCCAGGGAGGGGAATGCCTCACCCCTGTTCCAGGAAACCAGCCCCCTGACGGTTCCGGCGCATTCGTTCTGCCAGATTTTACGCGCGATTTTCGCCTTCACCTCCCCCGCATCCGGAGCTGCCTGAACCCAGCCGGGCACGCAGCACGCCAGCATCAGAAGACAACCTGCCATTTTTATATGCATGGAGGTACTTTCCTTTCCCGGCGGGGACAAGTCAAGCCGCTTCAATTTCTCGTGCCAGGGACGGAGGCACATGTTATATTTGCCCCGCACGGCATGATTCTGGCATTCAACAAACCTTACGGGGTCCTCTCCCAATTCACGCGGGAAGCGCCCCACCACCGGACACTGGCGGAATTCGGCTTTCCCTCCGGCGTGTATCCCGTCGGCAGGCTGGACGCGGATTCTGAAGGCCTGCTCCTTTTGTCTGATGAGAAAGCCCTGGTGGACCGCCTCCTGAACCCCGCCAACCGTCATCCCAGAACCTACTGGAGCCAGGTGGAAGGCATCCCATCCGCCGCGAACCTGCTCCCTCTGGAACGCGGCGGGCTCTCCATCCGGGGCTACCGCACGCTCCCCTGCCGGGTGAGCCTCATGAACCGGGAGCCGGACGTGCCGCCCCGGAATCCCCCCGTGCGCTACCGCGCCGCCATTCCCACCTCCTGGCTGGAACTGACTCTGGTGGAGGGTAAAAACCGCCAGGTGCGGCGCATGACCGCCGCCATCGGCTTTCCCACGCTCCGGCTTCTGCGCGCCGGGATAAGCGGGTTCCCGCTGGACGGACTGGAACCAGGCTCATGGAAGGAGCTGACTCCCCGTGAACGAAGGGAGCTCATGCCGTAATATAGGCTTGCTTATGGGCAGGGGGAGCCTTTATATGTCTTTCCGCATCAGGAGATCCTATCCAAACATTTTTACATGAAAGCCGAACTCGTCGAACAAGCCTCCAAAATCATTTCCGAGCCCCAGATGCTGATCAACGTGGTTTCCCGCCGCGTCGCCCAGCTCAATAATGGCCGCGCTCCCTTGGTTCCCACCACCCCCCACATGGGTAACGCGAACATTGCCCTGACGGAGATCGTTGAAGGCAAGCTCGTCTACCATGCAGAGTCAGACAGTCTCGAAGAAGGCAACCAGTAAAAAACCTCCTCTCCCTATTGCCGTTCCGGCCCGGATTTCCGCACGGAACATCCCATTTCAACCAGGCCCCGGCTCTTCCAGTCCGGGGCCTTTTCATCCCTCCCCCCCTCAACCATGAGTTCCGACATCTCCACCAACAAAAAAGCCCGCCGGGATTATGAAATCCTGGACACCTACGAATGCGGCATGGAGCTCAAGGGAACGGAGGTAAAATCCATCCGCTCCGGGAAGGTGAACATAGCGGATTCCTTCGCCAGGGTGGAAAACGGCCAGATGCTCCTGTACGGCTGT
The DNA here is from genome assembly GCF_002884975.1 of Akkermansia muciniphila. Classification (NCBI taxonomy): domain Bacteria; kingdom Pseudomonadati; phylum Verrucomicrobiota; class Verrucomicrobiia; order Verrucomicrobiales; family Akkermansiaceae; genus Akkermansia; species Akkermansia muciniphila. The sequence continues at coordinate 1,014,506 of NZ_PJKB01000001.1, forward strand.
GACATCCAGCCGTGGGAAACCGCCGGAGAATTCTTCCAGCACCAGTCCCGCCGCCCGCGCCGCCTGCTGCTCCACAAACGGGAAATTTTCAAACTGGAACAACAGACCTCCCAGAAAGGGTGCTCCCTGGTAGCCCTGAAGCTGTACTGGAAAAACGGCAAGGTAAAGCTGGCTCTGGGCCTGGGCAAGGGCAAGACCCACCGCGACCAGCGCTATGACCTGAAAGCCCGCGTGGAAATGCGGGAAGCCCAGCGGGAAGTGGCGCGCATCAACCGCCGCTAATTCAAACGGCGTCTGAACGGTCCCCCTCTTTCCGGTGGCGTTCCTTACAGCTTCCAGTCTACAGGCAGTTCCACCGTACCGCCTTTCTTGTCATCATAACGGATGAAACCGTGCTCTGCCCCGTACCAGTGCACGTCCCGCGTCACCTTCACGTCAAAGCAGCAGTAGCGGGCAATCTCCATCAGTATATCCGTATTGCCCGTCTGCACGTACTCCGCCCACCACTTGAGGGCCTGGGTCCCTACGGCCGTTTTTGAAGAACCGATGGAAGCGGCCGCCACGGAATCCAGCTTGACGCGCACGCCTCCCCGCTGTTCGATGTCCTTGCAAAGGTCCAGATTGTTGGTGATGTCCACCATGTTCCACATCGTATAGCGCTGAAGCACGCCGTAGTCGAAATGCTCGTGATTGTACCCAACCACCAGGTCGGCCTGGCGGAGCTGAAGGATCAGGTCATCAATCATCTCCTCGGAATAAATCGTGTACTTGCCGGAGGCCGTGGAGTAAGTCACGCCCACGGAAACGCGCATGTCCGCCGTATTGTGCCAGCCGCCCACCTCCGCCGCGGAATGACGGGTTTCCAAGTCAAAATACACGATGTCTCTCATCGGAAGAAAACGTACATGATTTGCCACTTTTGGACAAGTCTCACTTGAACGGAAGGCGCGTTTGTGGTGAGAATAGGCGCATGCAGCCCCGTTTCCACATCGTCATGTTCCATCCGGAAATTCCGCATAACACGGGGGCGGCCGGGCGTCTGGCGCTGGCTACGGGGTCCAGGCTGCACCTGGTCAGGCCGCTGGGGTTCAGCCTGGATGAAAAGCACGTGCGCCGCACAGGCCTTGATTACTGGGCCAAAGTGGACCTCCGCGTATGGGAAAGCCTGGAGGAGCTCCAGCAGGCAGCGGACCCCGGCGCGCGATTCTGGTACCTGACCACGAAGGCGCGCCGCTCCCACTGGGATGCGGAACTCCGGGAGGGGGATTACCTTGTCTTCGGCCCGGAATCCCGCGGCCTGCCGGAAAGCCTGCTGAAAGAACATGCAGATACGGCCCTGACCATTCCCATGCCCGGGGAAGGCTCCCGCAGCCTGAACCTTTCTACCGCCGTAGCCATCGTCCTTTATGAAGGGCTGCGCCAGGCCGGCATTTAATACGTAAAACGGAAGGGCCTTCCTACTGCCGCGCCCCCCTGGCGGTCACGGGACATGAATACCCGGATCAGGAGGAAATGGAATCCGCGCCCTTCCGGCGCCAGGGGCGCACCAGGTAAAAGAGCACCAAGGCGGCCACGGCTCCGCAGGTATCGCAGAACATGTCCTTCTGGGCGTCCCAGATGTCTCCCTGGGAGCCGAGAAAGTCATTGGCGTCATTCCCGCCCACGATGACCGCGTACTGCCATTCAATGATCTCATAGGAAGCAGCTACAGCCATCACGAAGAAGAGCCCGAAAATCCCAGCAAGCACCTTCCCCGCATATTGCCTGCGCACCAGGTATTCCGCCACGGGGAAGGCATAAAACCCCACTGTAAAATGAGCCACGCGGTCAAAGGGGTTCCGGTGCGCTCCGACAAGTTCCCGGAACCATTCAAAGGGCACTTCCGCAAAAGTGTAATGCGCGCCCACCGTGTGGCACGCCAGCCAGAAAAACATCAGCGTATAGGACCAGTTGCTGAAACGGAATTTCCGGAATCCCGCCGCCAGGAAAACCACCACCAGTACCACGGGAATCACCTCCGCCACCCAGACGGAACGGGAGCTGGGGGAAATACCCAGAACAATGAACAACAGGGAGAATACGGACAGCAGGTAGAACGGATAGTTTTTCATGGGAGAGAAAGGGAGAGAGGATGATGCAAAAAAGGCGCCGGAGATAAACATCCAGCGCCTTTTCCGTTAAAAAACCTTGTTACCGCATATCAATAGTAGGAACAGGAATGCGGTCCTTGGGGCCCGTGTAGAGAGTCAGCGGCCTGTACAGCGTATTGTCCTCCATCTGTTCCAGCACCTGGGCCACCCAGCCGCAGCAGCGGGCAATGGAGAAAATGGCCGTGAACAGCCTGGTGGGAATGCCGATGCTGTAATAAACCGTGGCGGAATAAAAATCCACGTTCGCATTAAGACCCTTGCGCTCGCGGACCAGCTTGGCGATGCGTTCCGACATGCGGATCCACTTGGGTTCCCCTATTCTGGAAGAAAGGCGGATGGCCATGCGGCGCAGGTGCGGGGCGCGGGGGTCCAGCACGCGGTAAACGCGGTGCCCCATGCCCATGATCTTTTCCTTCCGCGCCAGCTTGTCCTCGATGTAGGAGTCCACCTTGTCCTCCGTGCCTATTTCCTTGAGCATTTCAATCACGCCTTCATTGGCGCCCCCGTGGAGCGGCCCCTTCAGCGTGCCGATGGCCGCCGTGATGGCGGAATACATGTCTGAAAGAGTGGCGATGCAGACACGCGCCGCAAAGGTGGAGGCGTTCATGCCGTGGTCCGCATGCAGGATGTAGGCCACGTCCAGAATATGGGCTTCATCCTGGTTAGGCTCCTCCCCTTTCAGCAGCCACAGGAAATGTTCCGACTCGCTCAAATCCTCCCGCACGGGCGGAAGGTCCAGCCCCTGGCACAAACGGTAGTAGTACGCCACCATCACAGGAACCTTGGCAATCAGGCTGAGGCCTATTTCCTTCAACTGGCCGGAGTCCTTCGTCCGGTCATCATACATGCCGAGCATGGAAACCGCCGTACGGAGGGCGGACATGGGCCGGGCGGATTTGGTCGCCGTTTTAAAGAAATCCAGAATGGGCTGGGGAAGGTCACGGTCGGAACGCAAACGCTTCTTGATGGCTTCCAGCTCCTGCCGGTTGGGCAGGCGCTTGTTGAGAAGCAGGTAAACCACTTCCTCAAAACAGCACATCTCCACCAGATCATCAATATCGTAGCCCAGATACAGCAACCGTCCTTCCTCACCGCGCACATCACTCAAGGCGGATTCATTGGCGATGATTCCTTTTAAACCTTTGGGATATGTGGGCTGTTGCGGAGAAGTGTCATTGGTCATGGTTAAAAATGCTACTAGTGATGAGGATTACCGATTAAAAGTCTAACAATCTTCCAGAAAGTCAAACCTTAATTACGCCTTCACAGCCCAGGCGGGGCGTTTGGCGCAAGTGATGTGGGGAGCCCTTACATACAGAGGTTCCGCCGGCCCCTTCAGAAATTCCTCCCGGCGGTCCGGGGCCAGGGCCAGCCATGCGGTCCCCAGCGCCTCCGCATCAGGAACTGCCGGAACGATGCCCGCCATCTCCCTGGCGTTCAGGGTTTCCGCCGTTTCCGTGGAATAAACGGGGATGCCGTTTTTCAGGCATTCCGCCACACGGGCACGCGCCTGTTCCGCGGGGAACACCTCCGGAGGAGCCATCAGAAAACCATGCTCCAGCCTGCCCCAGGTCCACCCGCCGCGCCGGGCGTCCGACATCACGAAAGCCTCATCATCATGAATGCCCAAACCATTCCAGGAGCTGAACGCCGCCACGCGGGAACCATGCACCAGGGAAAGACCGTCCGCCACGGCAAGCGCTACGCGGATTCCGCCGTAGGCGCCCGGACCGGAACCCACCGCTATTTCCTTCAGAAGCTGGCCTTCCAGGGAATCCAGCGCCTGCCGGACCGCCTCAAAAATGGCGGAGGAATGGTTGCGCTCAGCTCTCCAGTCCACGCGACACAGCAGTTCCTTTCCGTTCCATACCGCGGCGGAAGACAGCGCACAGGAAGTTTCCAGAACCAGCAGGGCATCTTGCATGCGGCGGATTATACAGAAAGTTCCGTCGCGCATAAAACATTTTTTCCTCCGGTTCCCGGAAGGAGCAAATTTGGTTCGCATTTCTCCAAAAGCCCCCTTATGCTGGTTCCGCACCTCCTCACCGCATGCCCAAGGCACCCAAACACACACCGCCCCGCCAGGATTGGCGCCGGTATGCAGAAACCGCCCGGAAGCCGCGCTCCACGGCAAGCCTCGGCGACATGATGAGGCAATGCAACCGTGACGCCTGGGACAAGACCTACCGCGCCCAGGTCTCCTCCGAATGCTGGGAGGATGAATGCCAGGAATTCACCTTCATGGACCTTCCGCGCAAAACCCGGTTCATCAGGCATGCGGTGGCCACCTTCCTTCTCCTCCCTCTGGCCCTGATTACGGCCATGTCCCTGTGCGACCAGCTGGCCCATGCCTCCGGCAGCCTCAACATCCTCTTCTCCATCCCCGTTTGGTATGCCCTGCTGGGAGCGTCCGTATGGGTGGTGCTGGGCAGCAGCAGGCTGTTCACCTCCTCCCTGCTGTACCTGTACGTGCTGGGCCATGAACTGACGCACGTGCTGGCGGTCCTTTGCAGCCGCGGCTCCGTCCATCGCTTCAAGGCGGACCTGGACGGGGGCTACATCCAGACGGATAAAAACAACCTGTTCATCTCCCTTTCCCCGTATTTCCTGCCTCTCTGGGCCATGCTGTGGGGGCTGGTATGGGGGGTGACGTACATCTTCTGGCCCACGGTTACCTGCCAGGCTCTGCTTTACTCCGGCCTGGGCTTCTGGTGGTGCTTCCACCTGTTCTGGACGGCATGGATCATCCCCAAGGACCAGCCGGACCTGGCGGACAACGGCACTTTCTTCTCCCTTATCCTGGTTTATTTTGCCAACCTGCTTCTGTTCCTGGTGCTGCTGCGCCTGTTCAACGCCGTAAGCCTTCACCGCTTTCTGGCGGACTGCGTCCAGAACGCGGAAAGGCTTTGGGATGCGCTCAGGGACCTCGCCATGCTGGCTGCCGGGCTGTTCCTGTGAAAAATATTCTTTTCCTTACCGGGAATGATGAACGGCAGAAGGTGGAAAGGAATCCAACCTTTCAGCAAAAAGGAGTTCCCATGCACACCGCACATTTGATTACCCTGACCATAGCAGCAATTTCCGTGATGGGCTGCAACCCCAAGGAAACCGTCAACGCCCTCACCTCGGATCAAAACGTCACCCAGCAAATGGCTGTGAGATTCGCGGAAAACATGGTCGGGCTACCGCGGGCTCTCGTCGTTTCAGACGCCAGAAAAGCGGCCCCGGGGGACAAGGTCACCGTCAAGGGGGCGGTGATTGGGGACGAGCCGGTCTTCTCAAAAAACATTGCCTCCTTCACCATTGGAGACCCGGCCCAGCTTCTGACCAACATGAAGGAACGGGGAGTGTGGTCCACCGGTACGGTACCGGTGGAAATACGGAAAAACAATACGATGACCGTCCAGTTTGTGGATGACCAGGGCCAGCCCATCAAACACTCCGCCAAAGGCGTGAACGGGCTGAAGGAACGTGACGCCGTCATCATTACCGGGACCATTGACCCCCATTCCACCCCGGAAAATCCGGTGCTGAACATTGAAAGCATCGTGGTGGAATAATACCTCTTCTGTGCCAAACCCTGATTCATGTCAAACGGTTCAGGCGTTTTGCGCCTGAACCGTTTTTCATACCAGGATGCGCGCATGGGATTTGATCCAGCATCTTTGGGAATGATAGCGCTGGCCGCCACGTCGGCGGCAGCGGGTGCGGCCTCCGCGTCCGCCCAGAAAAAAAGCGCGGACGCTACCGGAAAAGCAGCGGAGGCCAATGCCGCCACCCTCAGGAACGAGGCGGAGCTCCAGAAACAGACGGGCATGGAAAACGCCAAACGCATGCAGCAGGATGCCGCCCGGCAGATGGGTGAAGCCCGTCTGGACGCCGCCCAGTCCTCCCTGCTGAGGGAAGGTTCCGTACCTGTCACGGAACAGGCCCTGGCCACGCGCTTGCAAACCCGGATTCAGGATGAAGCCGCGCAAGCCATGAGAAACGCGCAGTCCCTGCATAACCGCGCAAACATGGAACAATACCTGGGCCGGGCCAACGCAAGAGCCCAGAAAACCGCGGCGGCAGGCACCCTGCTCTCAAGTTTTGCCCAGGGAGGCAATACCCTGCTGAAATGGTAATGCGGCCCCGCCGCAGCCGGAGGCAAATCAGCGGGAACGGGAATCCTGCCGGGGTTCCCTCTGCGGAGCCGGAAGGGCCGCGGGCATCACGCCGCCCACCCCTATTTTAATATCCACGGGAACCGGCCTGATGCGGGAAGGCCCCTGGTACAGCACAGCCACCTCCATGAACCTGGGCGCTCCCTTGAACAGGAAAGACTTGCCCCTGTCTTCATTGTGGGAATAGTCGCAGGTAAGAAGGGGTTTCAGCCTGTTGCCCTTCGTATCGTGAAACACAAAATCCTGCGCGCGGAACATATTCTCCGCATACACCTCGGAATAAATCATGAACTTCCACTCCTCCCCCGGTTCGTTCGCCGGGGCATGGCGCTTGCTCCCTTCCAGCCTGGTCACTTTCAGCGTCACCGTCTCCATCTGGGCCATGTCCGCTATCTCCACCCGGTTATTTTCCAGAGCCCTCCGTACGGCAATGGGGTCCGGCGCAGGAATGGACACGCCGCTCTTCTTCAACTCCACTTTTCCAAAATCCAGGGACTCCAATCCACGGCACAAAGGGAGAAAAAGAGTGCCGCTCACCTGGATCCAGCGCGCGCCGCGGGACGGAACATCCTTTAAATTAATGTGGATGGCCGCCTTCCTCAAGCGTTTGTCCCTGATCCGCTTCTCCTCCAGCCGGACGGAACGGACTCTCAGGCGGACGCCATTGGAATCAGTCACTGTGAGCTCCTGTTCAGGCTGCTCCGGAACCAGCATCTCCGGGCCGGGAAACACGCAGTACAGGTCAATATGCGTCTTGAGAAAATTAAAAGGCTCCCCCATCACCAGGGACATGGAAGACAGCCCGATGAACGGCTCCTTCAAACCGGTTCCGGCATAAGGGACGTTCTTCACGGGAATATCCGCACCCATCAGCACTCCTGCACAACAGCAGGCGGTTATAATAAACCTTTTCATCTACTTATTCCGGATTAGCAGCCGGGAAAGGCAAAACCTCCCAGGCCGATTTTCATATCCACAGGCACTTTGCGGAACATGCGCTTATTCCAGTAGGAGACCACCACGCGCACGGAACGGCTGCGGGGGGATACGCGGTAGCTGCTTCCCCACAACCGCATCTTCCTGCCCCGGCTGCTCAACGTGCCCTGGCCCTTCAGGGCCTGGCCGTTTTCATCCCTGACATGGAATGAGTTAAAATAAAAATCACTCTTCCCCTCTACCTGCAATTTCCAGAGTTCATAAGACTTTTTCAGGGTAAGGGCCACCTTGTCCTTCCGCGGCTTTTCAAGAGGCAGTTCCACCGTAGTCTCTTTCTCCTTCAAAGGAAGAACCACGGGAGAAAGCTCCACGAGGTCATCCGCAAAAGCACACAGCAGAAATCCCCGGATGCGGACCCACTCCGCACCGGGATCGGGACGCTGGATGGCCATGGTGATCCAGACGGGATCGCCATGCCCAACGCCAAATGCCCTGTCTGCATCAGCAGAAACCCTGTATATGTTCAGAACCTTCCCCGTTGAATCCGTACAGAAAAGCTCCTTCGGAACCTCTTCATAAAAAACGGGACCTCCCAACTGATCCTCATACGAGCACGAAAGCCCCACCAGCAACTGGGGAATAACTCTCTCCACAGAATCCTCAATCAGGACTCTCAGGAAAGACAAATTCAATACCGCCTCCCGGAGCAGCGGAACATCCGTTGACGCAGCAACAGGCGGGACGGCTGCGCACGCAAGCAGGAAACAGGCGGAAAAACAATTCATGGAGTTAGTTACGGAGGGAATCTAACAAACAATTCCGTCCATGCAAGAAAAATAATCATGGATACAATGGAATCTCTTCAATGAATTATTCTATTACAATCACATGTGCTTAAAAATCCATATTATTTCAAAATATATTGCAGCCTGCCCGTGCCCTTCACGGCATTTTCAAAAACCCCCACCCTTTTCCCCGGGTCTCTTCCCGCCTCTCCACTCCCATGGTGAAATGGGATTAGGTTCAGCCCATAATCCTTTTTTTCCGGCTCTGGCCTCTGATTCATAAGCGGCCAGCTCTCTGCTGGTTGATTTTTTGTAACGCCATGCCCACCCTTCCTTCACCATCTCATCATTCACGCGCGATACTCCGCACAGGACCAGCCCCAGGATGCGGCCATACTGGTCATCCCCGGTATATTGGACCGTAACCGTTTCTCCCCAAACAAGCTTTTCCAGATAAGCCTTTGCCTCTTTACATCCGGCCTGCCCGTATTCCGGAGCGTCAATCCCTTTAAGCTGCACCCGGTGCGTGCGCTTTCCTTCCGGAGCCTTCTCCAAAAGAATGACCGTGTCACCGTCAACGACATTGATGACAACTCCCCGGAGGGTTCCCGCATACACGGCACCCATACCCAGCAGAAACAGAAGTAACAATCTCATGAAAAAACATGTTAACATAATAACTTACCCAAACAATGACAAAAGGGCATCAATTTCCGCTAAATCAGGAATTTTCCCCCTCTGCCGAACCATGGGCTTTCCCCGCCATCTTCCATTCATCAAGCCATTCGCAAAAGTTTCTCCATGCGTGCATGTGTGTTGCACACTCCCGAACAGTGAAAATAGAAAGGGACATGGAAAGCCCGCCGAAGCTGCGCAGACAGGGAAACAGGCTGATGACCGGCATTGCCAAGGTACTGAACCGGAACGAAAAGAGATAAACAGCCGCTTCCACATCTCGAAAACGGTAAAGGGTACGGACCGCCCCTCCCATGCAAAGAATCAGAGGGGCGGTCCGCGTGTTATGCCCCGGCAGGCGCCGGGGAATTCAAGGTGGGAGGGATAACCTCAAGCGCCAGTTTGGGCGTGAACAGCTTGCTGTTTTTCGTAGGAAATTCCGCCTTGAGCAATGCCCAATCTCCAGCACCATGATCTCCTTTTTGCCATCCCGGTACTTGGCGAGACGCGCCCATACCTCCTCTGCCCGTAGATGGTGCGGAATTAATAGACGCAATCTCGTACATACCGTTAAGCTAACTGGTTGATCTTGATGACGGCCGCCTGGGCGTAGTGGTGGCCAGCAAATGCCCACACCTGGCGGGGTTCTCCGGTCGTGTTCGGAGCCAGCGTGAGGGTTATCTGGCCTCCTTCGGACGGTATCTGCTCGGAGGATTGGCTGCACCACACGGCGGCGGGGTCGTGGCCGCACATGGTGTCGTTGACGATGTACACAGCCTCCGCCAATGTTGACGATACAGTCAGCACCACCTCCCCGCCTGCCGCCGCCACCTCCAGCGTGGAGGCCGTCACCTCCGGCACGGGTTTGACCACAGCGTCACGCATCACCACGCGCTCCATGATTGGTGCGGCGTCGTTAATGCCCATGGATGGGTTGACGTCAATCCTCATTCCTCCCATCCTCAGACCCACCTGGCGGGTGCTGCGCACATCGTGTGCCTTGACCTTGGTCGTTACGGACGCCGTAACGCCCGTCCCAAGCCACGCAGAGGTCATGCGCATAACGTATGATCCATCAACATACAGACGCCATCCATTAACCACATAATTGTTATCATCCGCATGCCGCGGCGTCATGGCCACGGATAGATAGAGGATGCTTGGAACCAGGGCCCAAACGTAGTCAGACGCACCCACCTCCATTCCGTAATTGGTGCCCCGTATCAGGCATGACGTGCTGCTGCCCAGGTAGCCCTTGGGGTAAGTCGTCACCTGCCATGCAGGCCCCTGCTCCCGGATACCAGGATTATTGACGGCATTACCCAGCGGATACCTGTAATCAGCTCCGGACACATTGTAATCCGCCCAATGGATCGGGTGGGTATAACAAGATGCCGACGGGTCGGTGGTTGACCCGTACCCATGGGATGTGCTGCCCAACATGATAGATACTTGATCAGAGCCAGCAAAACGCCACGCAGTTGTAGTCGCGTACCCCGTGTTGCGGTAACATCCCATGTAATTGGCAAATACCCAGGGCGCTGTAGACCTGCCTGTCAGAGATATGCCAGATGCCGGAGTGATGGTGACTACGTGGTCACAAAGCTCATTGTTAAGGACACCCTCCTTGATGGATGTGTTAGGGGTTGCCGGATTGCCACTTGCCATCAGCTGCTGATGGCGGATCATGGCGGTTACCCAGGACGGCACCATGGTCTCCAAATAATAGGTCATGCACCCCCAATCCTTCACGGCCTGCTGCTCCAGCAATGCCTCATAAGACATAGCCTCCTGATATGTGGATGGCAGCGGCACGCGCACGCCGCCGGGAGCGGTGATAGTTCCAGCCACTGATAGCCCTCCGTCCAGCGTCATGCTGCCGGTTTCATCCGTCAGCTTGTCCTGTTTTCCGTTCCATATTTCACGTTCTTTCCCTGTTATGTGGGCTACGGCATCATTCTTGTGCGCGTCAAAGACAGACGCGTCGGTTTTTGTAGAAAGAGCGGAAACATCGGCTTTAGCGTTCCAGGCAGTGCGCTCGTCCTCCGTAACATGTATACTTTCATTTTCCGTATGCTCATTCAATTCATTCAGGGAGGCCATGAACGTTCCATTGATAGAAGTAATTTTATTCATGATTATTTTGTTATTTGTTGTGAAGTGGGTGAACAACGCCGTTGCCGCCCCGGCTACAGTGGGGAACTTCAATAATCCTGACGGGCGAAAAGCCTGCATCCTCCCGGCATTGACCGCTTCCACGGTCAAACGACCGCATTTCTGGATTCCGGGGATGCTTTCCCTTCCACCAAAGGTGAACTAATGTTCCGACCTGGCCGGGCCCAGGCTTGAAGCGCTTTCCATTTGCCGGATAAAACGGCAAGGCGTGATGCCACTTCATTGACAGTTTCCGCTAGTTCCTGGGGAATATCATCCTGTGTGAAGCGTCAGGGCTGAATGGAACCGTTGTTGTCCGGCCATCATCATGAAGATCTCAAGATGTTACCTTGCAGAAGCGGAAAATGTGCCTACCGATGTACCTTGGCATAGTAGCGCAAGATAACGCCACGCGGGCAGCAAGAAATAGAAAAGCCTTGCATTTCAACACTTATGCAAGGCCTTGGAAAGGTTTAGGTGGCGTCCCCGGTAGGAATCGAACCTACATCTAGTCTTTAGGAGAGACCCGTTCTATCCATTGAACTACGGGGACCGGACATTGTCCGTGCAGGACAATAAACGGGAAGGTTTCCCCGCTCAAGCAAAAAGCAGGGCAATTACTCCATAAACCTTGATTTTGAAGTATTTTTTTCCTAGAACCGTTTTCGTGAGTTTTTTCCCAACTGCTTGTTTTCTCTCTGTTCTCTGCATTTCCCTGACCGGATACGGCCATTGTCATGACAGCCTGCCGGACGCAAGGCCGGCCATACGCTCCATGTACCGGCCCGCTCCTACCCCGGATCAAATAGAATTAGGTCCGGAGAAAGTGAAATATTACCCACTCCGCCTTTATTGGGAATGGGAACGGTATACTCCCCGGGTCCTGTCCCTGCTTTTGCCGGAGGCTGCCCAGAATTATGAAATGGCCGCTGTGGATTGTCCCTCATGGGAGCCGGAACGCGCAGTCGCCCTCATAGGAAACGAACTCCACTGGGCGGTAGCGGCAGAAGGCAACAAAACGGATTATTTTATCAGCAGCGCTCCCCTGTGGAAGAGCTGGTGGGCCTCCTTTCTTGAAAAGTATCTTCCGGATTATTTTCCGGAAGAAACATTCCCTGCATGGCTGCACCCCTCTGCCGCTCTGCTGAATGCATGGAAGGATCAAAAAATTCGCCATCTGCATTGGCAGGAGTACAGCAGGAATTACGTTCGCCGCGGCGTTGCCATCCTGCCGCATGAACTGGCGCAGGAACTCAAAACCACCTGGAAGAAGTGCCTGGAAACCGCCGTACTGGACATTCCTACGGAGATATTTGCGTGCTGTGACCAAGGATATTCCTTCTACTCCGCGACTCCCGGCTTAATTGCCACGGAATTGCATTATTACCGCGGTCCTTTACCCTTGAAACGCCGGATGTTCCACATTTTCCATCTTCTTGTTGACGCGGCGAGCATGGACGATTTTACGCCCGGAACCCAGCAAATGCTGATGGAGTTATGCGCCGACACCCGCAAAATCGCCGGAGAAATGAAGAAAGTTCCCCCGCGCGGTTTTTACTGGCGAGAGTTGGGCACAAAATTTTATTCTTCCTGTCCCGACTCGGCAAATAAATTTTGGGAAGAGAAAAAGCCCTCTTTGCGCCAGGGCAAGTCTGTTGAAGCCTGCCTTCTGAAAGAGTGCATGACGCTGCCCCTTTCAAAAAATCCGGTCTGGAAGGATTTGTTCCCCAATGCTCCGGAACACGCCACGGCCTGGATGAACATTTATTCGGACGGCCAGTGCGGGGGCGCCTATATCCACCAGGGATTCCTCCACACGGCCACCACGTATCTGGGGCGGCATTCCCGCCTCCTGTACGATTTCAGCCGGATGGACCATCCGCCCGCCATGACGCCCTATGATTTGTGGTGGGACGGGGAAGAGATGAGAGTCCGGCGCTCCTTTCTGAAACTGGAACCTGCCGCGGAACGGGAATTGAAGGCATATCTCCATTTGCTTTCCCGCTTCCGGGGCGGCACGAATCATCAGGAAGCCTTCTCCGGCATGCTATTCAGCACTGACCTGGGCCACAAGGACCGGATTCTGCAAGCTCTGAAAGAAGAATTCATGGAAGATGAGGATTCCTGTCCTCCCGTTCAATCATCTGTGCTGGACGACGTTTATTCGTTCTGGACTTCGGGAGACGTCAACTATCTTCAGGAAGGCTCCGACCAATTGAATCAGCTCCGGAAAAACAGGGAAAAATTGGAACGGTATATGGAAAAACATCCTCCGGAACAGTAAATCCGCCCATGCGGCAGCGGAACGGGGCGCACAAAAGCCTTGAGCCGGGAAAGGAAGAGCCGTAGCGTTAAAGGCGCCATCCCCCGCCTTCCGGCCATGCTTAACTTCGTTTACGACAACAAGACCACCATTATTTTCGGAAAAGGCACCCAGCATGAAGCGGGCAATCTTTTAAAGCCGTTCGGAAAAAAAGTCCTGCTCCACTACGGCAGCGGCAGCATCAGGCGTTCCGGCCTTTACGACGCCGTTACGGCCTCCCTGAAAGCCGCCGGGGTGGAGTATGAGGAACTGGGCGGCGTCCAGCCGAACCCCACGCTGCCCCTGGTATATGAGGGCATCCGCCTCTGCCGGGAACACGGCCTGGGCATGATACTGGCCGTGGGAGGAGGGAGCGTCATTGATTCCGCCAAGGCGATCGCGCTGGGCGTTCCCCATGAAGGGGACATATGGGACCTTTATCTTTCCAAAAAACAGCCGCAGGCGGACCCGCTTCCCGTCGCCACCGTGCTGACCATTCCCGCCGCGGGCAGCGAGAGCAGCCCGAATACGGTGATCACCAATGAAGAGACCAGGCGCAAACTAGGGTACGGTTCCCCCCAACTGCGCCCCGTGTTCAGCATCATTAATCCGGAATTGTTCTTCACGCTCCCGCACCACCAGATGGCCAACGGCGTCAGCGACATGATGAGCCACATTTTTGAGCGCTATTTCACCAGAACCCTGCATACGGACCTTTCAGACGGCCTGTGTGAAGCCACCCTGCGCACCATCATGAGAAACGCCCGCATCCTGAACGGGAACCTGCATGATTACGACGCCTGGGCGGAGATCGCCTTTTCCGGCAATATCGCCCATAACAACCTGCTGGGTGTAGGCCGTGAGCAGGACTGGGGGTGCCATGCCATGGAGCACGAACTGAGCGCCCTGTACCATGTGGACCACGGCGCGGGCCTGGCCGTGGTCACCCCGGCATGGATGAAGTACGTCTCACCCAAGCACCAGGAGATGTTCGTGCAGTTCGCCGTGAATGTGATGGGCGCGGAAGGCTCCTTCCGGGAGCCGGAAGCCCTCATCCGGGAAGGCATCTCCCGCCTGGAACGTTTTTACCGGGAGATGGGGCTTCCGGCGACCATGGAGGAGCTGGGCATCCGTCCCGGGGATTTCCCCCTGATGGCTGAACAGGCCATCAGCGTGCGCGGCCCCATCGGCGGACTGGAAAAGCTGGACGCCCGGGATGTGGAAGCCATTTACCGCCTGGCGTGTAAAGATGCGCTGTCTGATTGACGGGCGCCCGGCCATTTGCCGGCATTAAGACAATTTCACGCATTTTGTAACCTACTTGTAACTTGCCAAATATTTTCCGGGGAAGTATTCTGGCTGAATGAACAGAATCTTTTCCGCGCTTTTTCTGGCGGCGGGCATGCTGGCTTCCGGAATGGCTTCCGCCGCATCCTCCGGCTCCACCCCGCAGGAACAGGAGGGACAAGCCGCCAAGGTTGAGGACAAGGCTCCATCCCTTTCCGGGCAGCAGAGGAAGCAGTCCATGGAGGCCATTGAAAAGCTTTTGGAAAAGAGGCTGTTCAAGCAGGCGGCCGAACAGTCCTTAAAACAGCTCAACGAGTACGACGACCAGTACAGCGGCGCGGACCTTCTTCTTTACTACCGGGCATTGACGCGCCTGAACGCCCTGGATGATTCCCTGAATCTGGATACCATCCTGCAAGAACAGATGAAGCGCCATGGGGATAATCCCCGGTTCCTGATGGATGCCGCCCGCCTGTATCAGGATGCCTGCCACACGTTCAAGCTGGTGGACGGCGCCTACATCCGCGGCAGCGAGCCATGGGACGGGGAATATTCCGGAGAAGCGCGGGACCGCGTACAAGCCCTCCGGTGCCTTTTCAAGGCCATGCAACTGGCGGAGAAGGACAAAAACATGAAGCTTCTGGGGCAGCTGCGCTTCCTGACGGCACAGGCGTTCCTGCAGGGAGGGGAACGCTATAACTCTCTTTCCCCCTTCCAGGCTTACGCCGCCCTGGGCAACCTGACCAGCCTGAAGGAATTGCCGGATTACGTCTCCAGGGAGGAAGCCTCCCCCTTCCGGAACGTCGGAACGGTGCCCGTCACGGTTAATCCGGAGACGGGAAAGCCGGAGGTGGTTTTCTACCATGCCTCTTCCTCCTGGGAGACAGCAAGGAATGACGGCGAGCGCATGCGCTGGCTGCTGGATGCGGCCATTCAGGCAGCCCCGGAAATGGCCAACCAGATCAACTGTTATACAGCGTCCTGGTGCCAGCAACTGTTTTCCTACTCCAATACGGCTCCCTCCCAGGAATTCGTGTACGGCCCCGGCAACGCGGGAGCCGTGGCGGGCATCAACCCGGCGGAATTGAAAACAAACCAGACCGTTGTCAAAACGGACCGGACAGGCAAGGGAAAATTCATGCTCGTCACCCTTCCCCCGGATTACGATTTCATCAGGATTGCCTCCACCGTCCAAACCACCCCTTGCCCGGAGTATTACGTTGCCGCCGGCAATCTGAAAGCCGATGAATTCCTGTCCCGCAACCAGAGGCCGGAAGCAGCGGAAATATTAGTGAACACCCTGAAAAACTGGAACACTCTGTCCTGGGACCAACAGGACAAGGAAGAGTTCCTGCGCGTCGCGGATCACCTGAAGGAACGCATCGCCGCCATCACGGAACCCAACGGGACCTTTGACACGGACAAGAGAACCCTGTTATCCGGAGAGCCGGTTACGGTCGCCTTCTCCTACCGTAACGCCTCCCATGCCCGGGTTACGGCCCGTTCCGTGGATATGCGGCGGTGGCAGCAGGAACGGATGAACAAGGTGCAGGCCTCAAGTACGCTGGGCAAGGCCTATAGAAAGAAGTATTCCAGTCTGGGGACACTTCTTTTCAATTTACTGCATGACAAGTCATACGCCGGTTACCTGGGAGAAGAAATCAAGGGGCCGGAGGTGGCTTTGGAGCCGGGAGACCGGCACCTGAACCGGATTGCCCAGATTCCCGTTCCCGCGGAGCAGCCCGGCTGGTACCTGCTTACCGTTACGCTGGACAACGGCTACCGCTTCCACCGCTTCCTCACCCTGTCAGACATGGTGCTGGTGCGCCGTTCCGTCCCGGAAGGCAACCTCTGGTTCCTGGCGGACGCCAGAACAGGAACGCCCGTGGAAGGGGCAGACCTGCGCCTCCTGCGTTACCGGGAGGATAAAACGCTTAACAAGCATCAGGTGAAGGGTACCACGGACAAGGACGGTGCCATGATAGAAACCATTCCGGCCCCGGATAAGAAAAACCCCTTTTATTCCATGTTCCTGGGCATCGCCTCCAGGGGAAACAGCTACGTGCTGGCAGGGCTCCAGGATTACGGCTGGGAATCCGGCAACCGGCTCATGAGCACGGACGACAAAGCTTCCGATCCCTACTCCTGCTTCTTCCTGGAAAGCCAGCCCGTGTACCGCCCCGGACAGACGGCCCGCTTTAAGGGCGTCCTCTTCCGCCCGGACATCGCGAACCCCGGAACGCAGGACTGCGCCGGAAAAAAGCTGACGCTGACCATTACTTCCCCAACCGGGGATGAGAGCGTTTTTCCGCCAAAAACCGTCACGACGGATTCCACGGGCTGCTTTGAACTGGAGCTGCTCATTCCGGCAGGGGCCCAGCTGGGGCAGTATTCCGCCAGCCTGCAGCTGCAAGATTCCGCCGACCCTGATTTCAGGCTGTATGCCCCGCTTTTCCGAATGGAAGAGTACAAGAAACCGGAATTCTCCGTCAAGATGGACGCTCCCTCCAAGCCTATCCGCCTGGGACAGCCTGTCCCCGTTTCCATTCAGGCGGATTATTATGCGGGCGGTCCCGTGAGTGAGGGGAAGGCCACCATCACCATCACCCGGACGCTGGGAGCGGACGTCTGGACTCCCTATTGGAAATGGAGCTGGCTGTATGACCGCTCCTTCAGCCCGTACTATATCCCCTTTTTCCCTGACGCTCCCCTCACCGTCCTGGAAAAAACGGTGCCGCTGGACAAGGATGGAAAAGCATCCGTGGAACTCTCCACGGCACAGGACGCACGGGATTTCGCCTCCCAGAACATCACCTACCACGTCTCCGCCAGCGTGACGGACGCTTCCCTGCGGGAAATTTCCGCTTCCGGACAGGTGATCGCCACGTTCCGCCCGTTCAACATCTTCACCTCCCTGAACCGCGGCTACGCCCCCACCGGAACCCCGGTGCAGGCCACCATCACCGCGGCCACGGCGGACGGTGTCAAGATAGGAGCCGCCACGGGAACGACGGTATTGCAGCATATCAAGGCGGACGGCAGCCGCCAGGCCCTGGAAACCTGGAATATCACCACCGGAAAGGAAGGGGAGGCCTCCCTCTCCTTCCAGACCAGGGAATCAGGGCTGTACGCCCTCTCCACCACGCTGGAGGACGGACACGGGAACAAGGTGGAGGAATCCTTCCAGTTCCTCTCCTACGGCACAGGCAAACAGAACCCTTTTAAAATCAATCCTCTTACCATCACTCCGGATAAGAAGGAATACGCTCCGGGCGACACGGCCAAACTGCTCGTCACGTCGGACTATCCGGACGCCCGCGTCTGGACCTTCCTGCGCAATTCCTGGAAAAACGAATCCCGCCGCCTGGTCTCCCTGGACAGGCAGACCGCCCTGGTGGAGTGCCCGCTCACCCGCGAAGACATGCCCAACATGGGCGTGAACGCCTTCACCGTCAGAAGCGGGGAACTTCACCAGGCCTCCGCGGAACTGCTGCTGCCTCCGGACAGCCAGATACTTTCTCCTTCCGTCACGCCGGGCAAGCCTCAATACCAGCCCGCGGAACAGGGAAGCGTAACGGTCCAGGTGAAGGGGCCGGACGGCAAGCCCGTTAAAAACGGCATCGTGACCCTGGCCGTTTATGACAAGGCTCTGGAATACATCGCCCGCCCCAACATCACGGATATAGCCAAAACCGTTTGGGGCAGATTGAATGGAACCACCTTCCTCAACCTGAAAAAAATGACGGCCTCGGGAACCTCCCAGGACAGGGGGCCGGACCAGCCTTATTTCCAATCCCTGCTGTTTTACGGCAGATACGGATATATGACACGGGATAAAATCGGGGCTGTCAACGGGTTTGCTACGGCAGGCCTCAGGTCCGGAAATTCCGCCGTTCTCAGCAAGTCGGCGAGCCGCGTATTGGCTGAGGGAGCAGACTTTGCCGCAGCAGCGCCGGCGCCGGTAGTGCAGGCTATGGGCGCAGCCGAGGAAAGCGCGGAGGATTCCTTTGCAGCCGGACAGGGAAAAGGGGATGCGCCGGAAAACGCTTCTCCCGCCATTCAACTGCGCACCAACTTTGCGGACTGCATCAAGTGGTGCGGCACGCTCAAGACAGATGAGGAGGGCAACGTCACCGTACCCGTGGAAATGCCGGACAACCTGACCACCTGGAAAGCCGCCGCCTGGGTCATCACGTCCAGCCTGCAGGTAGGACAGGCCTCCGCGGAATTCCTGACGACGAAGGATTTCATGGTCAGCATGCAGGCCCCGCGCTTCTTTGTGGAAAAAGACGTGGTCATGCTCAGCGCCCTGGTCCGCAACCGGACGGACAAAGCCGTCCGCGCCCGCGTTTCCATTTCCCTGAAAGACGGCTGCCTGGAACTTCTCCCGGCTGGCGCTCCGGCGGTGAAGGGACTCGCCGCGGAAACGGACAACTCCGCGGTGCGGGAAGTGGATGTTCCCGCACAGGGCCAGGCAGTCGTCAACTGGTGGACTGCCGCCATCCGGGAGGGAACCGCCACCGTCGCCATGGAAGCGGCAGCGGGTTCCGCCGGAGACGCCATGCAGATGAACTTCCCCGTGCTGGTGCACGGCATGAAGCAGCTCCACGCGGGCAGCGCCGTGGTGCTTCCCGGAGAACAGGAACAGCAGCTCTCCATCACCCTGCCGCAACAGCGGCGCAGGGAGGAAAGCGAGCTGGTCGTCAAGGTCTCCCCCAGCATCGCCCTGAGCATGGTGGAGGCCCTGCCCTACCTGGCGGAATACCCCTATGGCTGCGTGGAACAGACGCTCAACCGCTTCCTTCCCGCCCTCGTGGTGACGAACACGCTCAAGCAGCTGGGGCTGAATCCCGGCGCGGCGCTGGAAAACCACCGCAACCTGAATCCCCAGACTATCCGGGACAAGGCTTTTTATGACGGCGTCATGAAGAGGCTGGAACGCAACCCCGTGTATGATGAAGCCACGCTGAAGGAGCTGGCGGCCAAGGGCATTGCCTCCCTCCGGGAAAAACAGCTCTCCAACGGTTCCTGGGGATGGTTTGGAGGAGCGGATGAGGGGGATCCCGTCATGACGGCCCATGTGGCCCATGGCCTCAAGCTGGCGTCAAACACGGTCAAGGTTCCGGAGGGCATGCTTTCCGGCGCCGTCCGCTGGCTGGAAAACTACCAGTCAGGCCAGGTAAGCCTTCTGGCGAAGGGAGACGAGTACCGGAAGCTGGAAAAACTGCCGGACGGCCCCGGGAAGAAGGAAGCCATCCGCAAACTGGGAGATTACCGCCTGACGGCTTCCGCAACAGACGCCCTGGTCTATTCCGTACTGGTGGAAGGGGGCGTCATCAACCTTCCCATGGAACGCTACCTTTTCCGTGACAGGCTGGAGCTCCCCGTCATCAGCCAGATCCAGCTGGCGGAAATCCTGCTGGACGCCCACCGCATGGACGATTTCAAGAAGGTGATGCCCATCATCTCCCAGTTCCTGCAACAAGACGATTCCCTGCAAACCGCCTGGCTGCGCCTTCCGAACGAAGGTTACTGGTGGCGCTGGTACGGAAGCGACGTAGCCACCCAGGCGGCCTACCTGAAGCTGATGGCCAAGAGCGACCCCGGCAACCCTGTCACGGCTCGCCTGGCCAAATGGCTGCTCAACAACCGCGCCAACGGCTCCTACTGGAACTCCACCAAGGACACGGCGGACTGTCTGGAGGCCCTGTCAGCCTATCTTTTCCAGACCAGGGAAGGCATGGAGGACATGGAAGCGGAAATCCTTTATGACGGCGTTCCGGTCAAAACGATCTCCAGCACGAAGGAAACCCTGTTCACCTTTGACAATGCCTTCCGGATGAGCGGAAAAGACCTGGCGGACGGCAGGCACGTCATCACCATCCGGAGGAAGAAGGGCAAGGGAAACATTTACGCCAACTCCACGCTCAGCTACTTTTCCCTGGAAGACCCCATACCCGCCGCCGGGAATGCCGTCACCGTGGAACGCTCCTACTACCGCATCCAAAAGGAAACCGTGAAGGATGACGCGGTCAGGGATACCCAGACGGACAGCGGAGAACTCGTCTCCCAGGGGAAGGACGTGACCCGCCGTACCCTGCTGAACAATGGAGACGTCATCGCCAGCGGCGATATCATTGAAGTGGTGATGACCGTGAAAACGAAGAACGACGTGGAATACCTCATGCTCCTGGACCCCAAGCCCGCGGGATGCGAATCACAGGAAACCGCCAGCGGATACGCCTGGATGGGAACCGTCTCCGGCTACAAGGAAATAGGGGATGAGGAAATACGCATTTTCCTCTCCTCCCTGCCGATGGGCAGCTACCAGATCAGCCACCGCCTCCGCGCGGAACGCCCGGGACGTTTCAGCGCGCTGCCCGCGGTGATTGAAGCCATGTACGCTCCGGAACTCCGCGGCAACAGCCGGGAACACAAGATAGGCATCTCCATGCCTGCCGAATAGCAATCCCGGCCATCCCGCCTTTTACCCCAGCGCCCGGAACGAAAAGTTCCGGGCGCTTTTTAATTACTCCTGACTACGGCATTCCAAGGAGCGCCTTCCTGAAAAATATTCCCTGATTCCTCGTATCCACCCCTCCGTCCGCACATGAAAAACGCTTGCAATCCGTTTGCGGAAGCGGAGAATGCGTTGCCCGCCGCGCAGCGGGCCATGCCATGGAATCCGGAACCTTGAAGGGACATATTGCCATGGGGACGGCGGCCGTCATCTGGCGCCTCATGTCTCCCGTCAGCAAACTGGTGATGCAGCCGGGGGAAGTAAGCTCCGCCTCACTGGCTACATTCCGCCTGTTGGGCGCGGCCATCCTGTTCTGGCTGGCCTCCGCCTTCGTGCCCGCGGAAACCATTGAACGGAAGGACCGGCTCACCTTGTTTTACGCCTCCCTGTTCGGCATCATCTTCAACCAGATGGCCTTCACGGTGGGCGTGGGCTTCACCTCCCCGGCGGACGCGGCCATCATCACCACCATCACCCCGGTGCTGACCATGATTCTGGCGGCCTTCGTCCTCCGGGAAATGATCACCGGAAAAAAAATCATCGGCGTGTGCGCCAGCGCCATCGGGGCCATTCTGCTGATTTCCGGCAGCGGAGCGCGGGCGGCGGCCCTGCCGGGAGACAACAACCTGCTGGGGGACATCCTTTGCCTGGCTTCCCAGTGCAGTGTGGCCGTGTACTTTGTCTTCTTTAAAAACCTGATTGGCAAATACTCTCCCGTCACCCTGATGAAATGGATGTTCACGTATGCCGTGGCCGTCTGCCTGCCCTTCACCTTCCGGGAGGTGGCGTCCATCCATTATTCCGCCCTGCCCGTGCAAACGTGGCTGGGCATCGCTTATGTGGTGGCGCTGGCTACCTTCGTCAGTTACATCTGCCTTTCCTTCGCCCAGCAGCGTCTGAAGCCCACCGCCGTCAGCATGTACAACTACTGCCAGCCGGTGATTGCCTCCTCCGTGGCGGTGCTGTGGGGCATGGACCACTTCGGGTGGATGAAGACCCTCTCCGTCCTGCTCGTGTTCACGGGCGTGCTTCTGGTCACCAGAACCGGGAAAAAAGCCGCCGTTCAGGAACCGTAAAGACCGAGAAGGCACGAAAACAGTCTTCCTCAACCGTCCATCAGCCACGCAGAAATGAACATCCTTGTTTTGGGAGGCACGGGATTCCTGGGAACCCGTTTGGTGAATGCCCTGCTGGAAAACGGGCACTGGGTTTCCATCGCCGCACGGGGGACCACCCGTGACGCCTTTGGAAACCGCGTGCGCCGAATACGGACTGACCGGACGGACCAGCGTTCCATGGCTGCGGCACTCCGGGGAACAAGCTATGATGTGGTTTACGACAACCTGGCCTATGGAGCCGGGGACGTTTCCACGGTTCTGGATGCTGTCTCCTGCGGCCTTTACGTGATGGCTTCTTCCGCCGCCGTTTATACGCTCCGCCCCGGTCTCCGGGAAGAGGACTTCCGTGCTGAAATGTATTCACCCTCCCGGCCCGGGCGTAAAAACACCTCTTACGCGGAGGGAAAACGCGCCGCAGAAAGCGTCCTGGCGCGGGAATATGCCTCCCGGAAAACCCTCGCCGTCCGCTTCCCGGTCATCATGGGACCGGAAGACAACACCCGCAGACTGCCATTTTATGCGGAGCACCTGCTGGCGGAACGTCCCATGACGATTGACAACCCGGACAGCCAAATGAGCTTCATTCATGTGGAGGAAGCGGCGCGCCTGCTGGCCTTTGCGGCGGAAAACCGGGTGAAGGGAACCCTCAATGCCGCCAGTGAAGGAACCGTTTCCCTGAGGGAAATGCTGGCTTATATGGAGACGCGGACGGGGAAGGCCCCCGTTCTTCATGAAAAAGGAGACGCGGCGCCCTACAATGGGATAGGAGCGTACAGCCTCTGCCTGGACCGGGCGGAAAAATCCGGATTCCGGTTCTCCCACGTCAGGGACTGGATGTCCGGATTACTGGATTCCGCTCTTTCCGGGGAATAAGTTACAGGCAGGGAGAAGGAGTTATTCCCTGCCTGTTGCCACTTCCACTGTACTGAATCCGGATACCGTCATGCCCCATCCCCGGCAGTCATGAAAAAATGTATGGGAAAACCGGTCCCGGTGATGTAGCATATCCCCGTATTCTCCGCTCTTTCCCCGGTCTCCGGGGAGTCCAGCTTTTATACCATGAACCGACTTTTCTTATCCTGGGACAGACCGGCCTGCCGGAGCGTAGCGGAGCGCCTGCTTTCCCTGGGAGAACATCTCCACCGGCATCTGGTGCTGGTCCCTACGCGGGAATCCGGCAGGCAGTTGAGGGAATACCTTGCCTCCATTTCCGCCGCCCAGGCTGTTTTCTCCCCCCAGGTGATTCCGGCGGACCAGTTTCCCCGGATGGAGGAAAAGGAAGAAGCGGCCTCCGGCCTGGAAGAACTGGCGGCGTGCCTTCAGGCGCTCGGAAACTCTCCCCACCGCCTTTATCCCCGCCTGTTCCCCCGGCACATGCCGGAGGATTTTTCCAGCATGCTGGAAATGGCCGGCAGCCTGCAATGCCTGAAACACGCCATGGCCAGCCAGGGCATTTCCTGCGGCATGGCGCAGGAATCCTGCGCGGGCCGCGACGAACGCTGGACGGACATGGACCGCCTGTCCGAACTCTGCGCGGAACAGTTGAAAGACTGGCAGCTTGCGGACAGAACCGCCGTGGCAGCGCAAGCTCCGGCCCATCTGCTGGCCACCCTGCGGGAAGCGGGGGGCCGCATCATCCTGGCATGCGTGGCGGACGTTCCGCGCCCCCTGCGCCAGGCCCTTCAGCACGCGGAACAAAACGGCGTGCCCGTAGAGATATGGGTACACGCGCCGGAAGAGGAAGCCTCCTCCTTTGATTCATGGGGCTCCCCCCTTCCGGAATTCTGGTCCCACTGCCCCATTCCCATCCTTGACGCCCAGATCAGGATCACGGCCAATCCCTCCCGGCTGGCCGGGGAAACGTGCCGGCTCATCGCCAGCGCGGCGGCGGGAGGAACGCCGGAGGTGGCCCTGGGCGTGTGTGATCCGGACATGAACGTAGCGCTGGACGCCAGCCTGCGGGAATACGGGTGGGGACTCCACAATCCGGAAGGAAAGCCCTTTGCCGGAACCGGCGCCATGGACCTGCTCCGCCATCTCCGGCAGGCCTTGGAAGAAAAGGGAGCGGCACGCCCCGTCTTCAGCCTGGCGCGTTCCTCCCTGCTGTGCGCCTCCCTGGGCATCAGCAACCAGCAGTACTGCTGCGCCGCGCTGGATAAAATCCAGCAGAAGTTTCTTCCTGAATCGGAAGAATACCTGCTTTCCAGGCTGAAGGAATTTTACCCCGCCGCCTTCCCCTCCATCCGGGCTATTCTGGCATGGCGGGACCGGATGGCGGAACCGGGCACGCTGGGGGAAAGGCTGATGGAATGGTTCCCGGACCTGGCGAACGCCTACGGTCCGGAAACGGAAGCCATGGAAATGCTCCATTCCTGCCTTTCCGGCCTCGTACGGCTACAGCAGCGTTCCACTGCCTTTTCCAGGCCGGAAACGGCCCTCCAGCTGCTGATGAAGTGCCTTCAGCCCCTGCGCGTCAAAAACAGGAGGAAGGCGCACGCCGTGCTGGACTCCCTGGGGTGGATGGAAGTTCACTTCCGCCCGGAAAAACACCTAATCCTGACGGGCTTGAATGAGGGAACCGTTCCGGAAGGCGGCGTTTCCGACCAATTCATGCCGGAGGAACTGCGGGAAGCCCTGGGCATTGACTCCTTCAACCGCAAAAAGGCCAGGGACAGCTTCCTGCTGACCGCCCTGCTCCATTCCCGTAAACGGGAGGGAAGCCTCACCGTCATCCTCTCCCGCACCAGCAGCAAAAACGATCCGCTGACGCCCTCCTCCCTGCTCATGCGCTGCCCGGAGGCGGAACTGCCGCGCCGCGTGGAACTGCTTTTCCGGGAAATAAGCGACTCTCCCGCCCCGCTCCCCTACCGGCGCGGCAACTGGCACCTTCAGCCCGTGGAAGGATGGAAAGCCGCCACGGACATCGGCACGATGGCGCCCGGCTACAAAAATCCCTGGAAGGAGAAAGGCCTGCCCTTCTCCCCCTCCGTCCTTAAAAGGTTCCTGGCCTGTCCCATGCGCTTCTGGATGAGGGAAGCCCTGCACATGAATGAGGAAGAGTTCCTGCCGGACAAGGAGGACATGGCCGTCAACGAACTTGGCACCATGCTTCACGACGTGCTGGAATGCTTCTGCCGGGAGCATGCCTCCCTGAAAGACGGCATGAGCGCCGCCGCCCTTCAGGACGCCGTCACGGAGGTGCTGGAAGAAACCTTCCGGAAGCAATACGGCTCCAATCCCCTCATGCCCCTGCTGCTGCAAAAGCGCTCCATGGAGCAGAGGCTTTCCGTTTACGCGGTCCAGCACCTGCAGGACCTTCAGGACGGCTGGTCCTGCACCGCCTTTGAGCACCAGGTGGAAAACTGGTCCCTGGGCGGCTTCCCCATGAAGTTCCGCATTGACCGCATTGACCGCCATGCGGACGGCCGCGTACGCGTCATTGACTACAAGACGGGAGCAGCCTCCTCCTGTGAGAAGAAGCATCTGGAAACCATCGGACGCCCGGACGCCCTGTCCCTGCTTTCCCCCGCCCTGCGCCCTTATACCAGGCGTCAGAAAAACGGCAGGATGGTGCACGCGCGCTGGAAGGACCTTCAACTGCCTGTCTACGTCCTGTGGGCCATGGAGACTTACGGCGGCCAGCCCTCCGCGGCGTATTACGCCCTTCCCGCCAACCCTCTGGACATAGGCCTTTCCGCCTGGGACACGCTTCACGATCCCATGCCCGGCTATGAGGAATGCGCGCTGGACAGCGCCCGCTCCTGGACGGCGGAGCTGATGAAGCTTCTTCATGAAGGCCGCGGGCTTATCACGGCGGAGGAACTGGGCTGGACCCCGCCCACCTATGACGTGTTCAAGGACCTGATGGCCTCCCGGCGGGAAAACCTTCAGGACCTGCTGGGCCTTAATTTCACCCCGCACCTTCCCTTCTGAAATGCCCCCCCTGACCAACATGCTGATCTCCGCATCCGCCGGAACGGGAAAAACCTACCAGCTTTCCCTGCGCTTCCTGGGTCTGCTGGCCCTGAACCACGGGAACCATCCGGAACGGCTCATCGCCATCACGTTCACCCGGAAGGCGGCGGGGGAATTCAAGGACCGCATCCTGACGGACCTGGCGGCGGGCGCCACGGACGAGGCGGGAGCGGAACGCCTGAAAGACCAACTCTGGACGGTCATCAAGGGAACGCCCGGGGAACCCGGCATCTGGCCCGGAGCGCCGGAGGCATGGAAGGCGGAAAACCTGCACCGAGAACGCTTCCGCCATCTGCTGCACATTCTGGTGCAGAACCTGGCGCGCCTCAACCTCTGCACCATTGACAGCCTGTTCGCCCAGATCGCCTCCGCCAGCACCTTTGAACTGGGCGTCAGCGGGTTCAGCATGATTGACCCCACGGCGGAAAAACTGGCGCGCCGGGAAGCCCTGCTTTCCCTGTACCGCGAATGCTCTGCGGACCGGGAACGGAGGCAGAACTTTGAAGACGCCTTCCTCTCCGGAGCGGATTCCGATGCGGAAGCCGCGGATGCGGAGGATTCCATGATGCGGCGTCTCAACACCTACCACGAACTTTTTCTGGATGAACCGGACGCCGGAACCTGGGGAAACCCCGCCACGCTGGGCTTTACGCCGGAAGAACTGGTTCCTCCCGTTCCTCTGGAACAGTTTGATACCCTTCTGCATACTCTGGCTTGCAGGGCGCAGGAAGCCCCCGCGCCAGAAGGAAAAAACGGAGCCAAAAGCAAGGAGATGTTCCTGCGCTTCCTGAACGGTTTCTCCCGGTACGCCAGGCTGGGCCGCGTGCGCTTCCGCACGGACGGAGGATCCGCCTGGAACATCACCATGGAAGAGGCGCGTGAGAAATTCCGGGATTTCTGGTCTCCCCCACTGGAAGAGCTCATCCAGAGCTGGCTGCGCATGGAGGTGCTGCAGGCGTTGCGCCGCACCCGCGCCACGCACGGGCTGCTGCGTCTTTTTGAAGGCAACTATTCCTCACTGGTCCGCAGCAAGGGAAGATTCCTGTTCCACGACGTCACGCGCATGCTGGGGGACGGAGCCATTACGCCGGAGCTGAAGCGAGACCTGCAATACCGCATGTACTGCCGGTATGACCATTGGATGCTGGATGAATTCCAGGATACGTCCCAGTCCCAGTGGCGCGTCATCAAGCCCTTTCTGGAAGACCTGACGGAATCCAAGGCCGGGAATGAAGGCAGCATCTTCGTGGTGGGGGACGTCAAGCAGAGCGTGTACCAGTGGCGCGGCGGGGACCCGGAGCTTTTCCGCTCCGTCTCCACCCAGCTTGAACTGGAAGAACGCGGCATGTCCACCTCCTACCGCTCCGTCCAGCCCGTGCTGGACCTGGTAAACGACATTTGCGACTACGCCCGGACGGCGCCGGACTGCGAACCCGCCGCCCTGGAACAATGGGGGGAATATCCGGAGCACCGGAGCGCCCCGCACCTGGAGGGAAAGCCGGGCGCCGCCCAAATCTGGCAGACGCCCAAGGCGGAAGCTTCCACGGCCAACGACCTGGTGTGCCAGGCGGCGGCAGACATTCTGGACCGCACGGGAGCCCTGCGCCGCGGCCTGGAGACCGCTATTCTGGTCAGCACGAAAAACCAGGCTCTGGCCATTAAAACCTGGCTGGCGGACCACGGCATTCCGGCGGAGGTATGTGATGACGTTCCCGTGGGCGTGGACTCCCCCCTGGGGAAAAACCTGCTGTACTTTTTCCGCTGGCTGCTCATGCCGGGAGACCCTTTTACCACAGGGCTGCTCACTCATTCCCCCCTCCGGCCCCTGGCCGCGCCGGAACGCCCGGAAGGCATGGACTGGCAGGGCTGGCGCCTTCTGCTGGAACGGGACGGCTATGCCGCCGTCATGGAAGAGGTGGAACGCAGGCTGGCCCTGGGAGGCACGGTCCTGACGGAATTCCACCGGGACCGCCTTGCCGTCTGGAAGACCGAGGCGGAACAGGTGGATGAAAAGGGCATTTCCCTGGATGAATGGATCAGGCACATGGAAGACCTGACCCGCCGGGAAGACCCCGCCGGCGGCATCGTCCGCATCATGACCATTCACAAATCCAAGGGCCTGGGGTTTGACATCGTCATCCTGCCGCAGATCGGCAGGGACGCTCCTTTTGCGGACGGAAGGCACCTGACCCACTTTGTCAAAAAGAACCGGGAAGGAGAAATAGAGGGCATTGTGCTGGCCCCTTCCAGGCACGTTTACACTAATGTTCCGCAGCTTGAGACGCTTTACCGGGAATGGCGCGCCCGGCAGCAGTTTGACGGATTCTGCAAGCTGTACGTGGCTCTCACCCGCGCCAAACGGGCTACTTACGTCATTCTTCCTTACAAGGAAGACAAGGGAGAAACGGTTGCGGACTCCATGTGGAAGATTGTCCGTTCCGCGGCCCGCGCCAGTGGAAAAGACGCGGAGGAAACCCTTCCGGAATCCGGAGCGGAATGCCTGTATTCCTGCGGGCATCCCGAATGGTACGGGGAGTTCACGGAAACAGTGCGGGAGAGAATAGTAGAAGAAATGCCTGAATGGCCCATGCAGCAACCGGTCATCAGGGAACGGATATCCCCCTCCGGTCCGGCTGCGCCGGAAAATGCGGTCCATGGAGGGAAGCATGCCGCGGAGGTGGAATCCGCCGCATTCGGTTCAGCCGTCCACGCCGTCTTTGAACGGATCACCCGCTGGAATGAGGAGGGCAAGCCGGAATGGGCCCTTCATCCCGCTACGGAAGCGGAACGCGCCGTAGCCGCCTGCATGGAGGTGCCCTCCATCAGGGAGCTCTTCACCCCCCCGGAAACGGCGTGCATCATGAAGGAACAGCGCATTGAGGCCATTGACGGGAACAGCTGGATTTCCGGCGTGATTGACAGGCTGATCCTCCATGAAGGAAGCGCCCGCATCGTGGACTTCAAAACGGACCACGCGGATTCCGCGGAACAACTGAAGGAACGCCACTCCGGGCAATTGAACGCCTATGCCCGCATCGTATCCAGAATTACGGGAATACCGCTGGAGCGTATCACGTGCATCATCGTTTCCACACACTTGAAGGAAACCATCCGCGTTTAAAACCCCGCTTCCGCAGGGCCGGGCCCGACGCATTTTTCCGTCTTCCCCTTCTGTTCCCTCACGCCTCTGGCGTTAATCCCGGTGCATTTCCATACGGAACCTCCCTGCCGCTGCCCGGAAAACCGGGAGGAAAAGGACACCGGGCCCGGAGAAGCTGAAAGGGTGAACCCATTAAATAAAAAAGCCGCCCGGCACGAATGCAGGGCAGCTGTGAATGAAAACAATTGAGAATCCTCCGGATCAGGCCCGGCGGCGGCGCAGGCACAGAGCGGCCAGACCCAGCAGGCTCAGCGTAGCCGTAGCGGGTTCCGGAACCTGGGTCAGGGAAAGGTAATTGAGCGCCGTGCGGCCAAAATCACTGGAACCGTCTCCCTGAAGGGTGAGGGTAAGCGTGCCGTCTTCCCCTACCACAATGTGTTCCACTGTGGAATAAAGGCCCTTGTTGGCGGAGGCGTTGGAGCCGTCTGCGGCATTCCCGGGAGCCAGGGTGCCGGAACTGTCTCCCGTCACCGTAGAAAGTTCGTTCCAGTCACCGCCGGCGTTTGTTCCGAAATTTGTCCAGGTCGCGCTGGAAGCGTCGGCGCCTCCGATCGTCCACGTCTGCCCCGCAAAAACGTCTTTACCCGTGAACCCGCCAAAAAGGGACAAGGTGTATTCCCCGGCGGCAAGACCGCTGAAAGTCACGGTAAAGGAACCGGAACCGGTTGACGTCTGCGTTAACAGGCCGTCCCGGAAGCTGTCCCCCAGGGAGAAAGGCATGCTACCGCCAAAAGCGTTCTTCCACCCGTTTTCTTCGCCGGGCGTCTTGGTCGTGGTATGGCCGTCATCCCCTACAGGCCATGCGGCAGTGCTCCATCCCAGAGTGACGTCGCCCGGCATCGTGCCCAGGGCTGCGGAGGAATGGTCGTAATTCATATTGAGGGCTCCGTCCGTCGCGGCGTCATCACGCCCGAAATCAATTTGCACAGTCGCCGCCTGCACCGCCAGCAGGGAACTGGAGATCAGAGCCAAAGAAAACAAGGATTTCTTCATGGTAACACGAAGTAAACCGGATCAATAATCCGGTGTCAATGGAAAATGCTAAAAATTAAATATATATCTTTTTTAATTTCCATGTATGGAAGAACACTATCAATATTATAAATATATATAATTTATTTAATATGAGCAAAATAAATGTTTATTTAAACAACTAGTCCAGACACCGGATTATTGATCCGCATGAGCGCCGCATTCACCGGTATTCAAACAAGTAAAAATAATAGGACAGGCGGTCCAGGAAGCCAGGGGATTTTTTCTGCGCCGCCGGCTCCTCCGGACCAAAACCGCTTCAAGAAAAACCGCCATCCTTCAAAAGGACGGTCAATGCTCCGGCACAGCTACACGGATGCATTCAATCCCCAGATAACGGGCAACGGAACGGTTGATGAATTCATCAGGGTCACTGCTGCCCATGCGCCACATGACGGAAACATAGGGAGCCAGCGGCACGGGCTCATAAGGGGGAACCGCAATATTTTTCTTCCCTTTCTCCAATTCATGGCGGATGAACATTTTCCGTTCCTCGCACTGGCGGTGGATGCGCGGGAAGGCGTCCAGATACCCGGAGCATACCCACAGGGCCAGACTCCCCGCCGCAGCCAGAAGGCAGGCCGGAACCCAGCGCCACCGCACGGCATCCAGCCACACTCCGTACAGCCCCAGAATACCCGTCATCATCAGCACCGTGGCGGAGAACATGGCATGCCAGGCGGGAATGACGCGCACAAAAAAGCTGACCGCCATGGCATGCGCCACCAGAATAAACAGCAGGGAGACGCACATGCGCCGTCCGGAAACGCCATTCCACCAGCTCCACCCTCTCCTCCACGTCAGCAGAACCAGGGCGGCCACCGCCACAGCCAGCAGAAATTTGGGCAGCAGCATGAACTCATAAAACGCGTTCATCAGCTCCGGGATGGCGCTGAAACGTTCCGGCCAGGAATGAAGGACGGCGGCGCCGCCCGCCGTTTCCGAATGAAGACGCGCCGCGTTGCCGGGAGCCAGCAGAAGACAGGCGCCGCCCAAGGCATGAAAACCCCAGCCAAAGAAGAACCAGCGGGGAAGCGCCACCCTCTTCCAGTGCGCATGCACCCAGTACAGGAACAGCAGGCCCAGGGACGCGGGCACCTGGTTCTCATTAGTCATTCCGGCGGCAAAAGCCACAAGGCTTATCCAGAGCCAGGAAAGAGGCCTGTCCGGTATCCGGGACGTTCCGGCCAACAGGCCGCGGTACAGGCACAGGAACCCCAGCCAGACAGCGGCGGACCAGCCATAATTAGTTCCGCCGGACAGCCAGAACATCGTAATGCCGGGCCTGGAGGAAGAGGTGAGCAGAAGAAGGGCCCCCACGGAAAACAGCAGCACATCCCGCCAGTCCCCGGGATTCACCCTCCTTCCCCGCGCCAGATAAAACATCATCAGCGCCAGGGAAAGAACCACGAAGGGATTAACGGCCAGGAAAAGCCACTTTCCCGCCGTGGCCGTAAAGATAGCCAGGAATTCCCCCAGCCGGGGATTCCAGTTCATGTACGACCACCAGCACCGCTCCAGCACGGGCTGGAGGACCAGACGGTGGTCCGCCCCGAAGACGGCATGCATGAAGCTGTCTCCGGTGAAGGGAGTCCACCAGGTAAGCAGCATGGCGTACGCAAGGAGCGCCAGCACCACCGCCCGGAACAGGAAACGCACCGCCAGTGACTGCTTCATGGAATCAAGCCGGAGATGGGCGCATTTAATCCGTCACGGCCTTGAACACCGGGGTGGGCAGCTTATCCGGCTTTTTGCCGAAGAAATCCCCCACGTCCTTGAATGTCACAAACAGGAAGAAGCCCATCAGCACGAAGACAAAGCCGAACTGGACGAACTCCAGCACCTTCACATTCAAGGGACGCCTGAAGACCAGCTCAATGGTGTTCATCACCACGTGGCCGCCATCCACCACCGGAAGGGGCAGAATGTTCAGGATAGCCAGGTTTACATTCAGCACCACGGCAAACCACAGGGCCAGCTTCCAGCCTTCCTCCAGGGAGAACATCTTGTAAAACTGGTTGGCAATTCCCACGGGGCCGGAGAGGTGCTCCACGCCCACGCTGCTGCCGGGGGCAACCACCTTAGCCAGGGTATCCCCCATCCATTTCAAACTCTGCTTGATCTGAGCCCACGGAGTGGGATGCACGGTTACGTCACGCCCTACGGAGCTCAGGTCCCAGGTCACGCCCAGAATGGGCTGGGCGCCCTTGAGCACGGAACCGTCCGCGCCGTTGTGCCAGTTTTCCGGAAGCCTTCCCTGGATGTTCACCTGCCTTGCAGCGCCGTCCTTGCCCGTCACGTCCAGCAGGAGCGGTTCATTCTTTTTCAGCAGGACATCCAGCGCCGCGGGGCTCCAGATGCGCACCCCGTTGGCCGCCGTCACCGTATCGCCCGGCTTCAATCCAGCCTGGGCCGCGGGAGAGTTGGGAAGCACTTCCCCCACAACGCAGGGCATGGCCTGCATCAGCCCCACCTGGCGCATGCCGGAGCGCTGCCACCAGGACGTTTCCGGAATCCGGAACCCGCAGGAAATATCCATCTCCCCCTCATGGCCCGGCCTCTGCACCGTAAAGACTACCTGGTCATGCTCGCCCAGCATGATCAGTTCACGCACGCCTTCCATATTGCCCGCCCATTTGTCCACCGGGCGGCCGTCCACCTTCACAATCTTGTCACCGGGCAGAATGCCGGACTGCGCCGCAGGACTGTCCGGAGCAACGAAGCCTA
This sequence comes from Akkermansia muciniphila, assembly GCF_002884975.1. NCBI lineage: Bacteria > Pseudomonadati > Verrucomicrobiota > Verrucomicrobiia > Verrucomicrobiales > Akkermansiaceae > Akkermansia > Akkermansia muciniphila. The sequence goes on from NZ_PJKB01000001.1 coordinate 1,047,490, forward strand.
CCGTCGTCACCCCCATCTCCACATCCGGCTTGCCCACCATCCAGACGGCCACGGCAAAAAACACGGCCAGCAGGAAAGAGGCGATGGGGCCGGCGGCGGCCACAATGATCTTGTCCAGAGGAGTGACGGGCTTCAAATCCTTGGGGAGCTCCACACTCCCTTCAATGGCTTCCATGGGCGCCATCTGCGGCAGGGAGACAAAGCCCCCGGCGGGGATCCAGCCCAGTCCCCACTGAACGCCGTTAATGGTTTTTTTCCAGATGGGACGCCCGAACCAGATTTGGAACCTGTCCACATACAGGCCGCGCCAGCGGGCGGCGAAAAAATGCCCCAGTTCATGAATGAAAATCATGAAGTTAAACAACATCACCACGCCAAAAATAATGCCGATGGTGGTAAGAACGGAAAGTACGTTATCCATGGTAGTGCTTTGTTGGTGAGTGTATCATGACGCTTCCCGGCGAACAAGCTTCAAGGATGTCCTAATGACAAAGGACGGGGTTAATTCTGGACAAACGGCAGAAAACACCATAACAACAGAATATGATTGTCTCCAGATTTTTCATGCCGGGCGTTCTGACGGCCATGTTCCTGGCCTTCACCCCCTTTCTTCACGCGGCGCATCAGGAAGAGCCGGATATCCCTTCCATGACCCGGACCTGGACGAACAAGGAGACGGGCGCCACCTTCCAGGCCAGGCTGGCCGGGCTGAACAGCGTCAACGCGATCATGCAGAATATCTTTACAAAAAAGAAAATCCCCTTCCCCCTGAAAAAGCTTTCCAAGGAGGACCTGGAATGGATTGACTTCCACAAGGAGCTGGTCGGCAAGACGGACGCGGAGCTGGCTAAAATGGTCATCCCGAAAGGCATTCTGGGCAAACAGCTGAAAGGGCTGACCTACCGGGAAAAAGACGGCAGGTTCATTAAAATGGACGGCAAATGGAACGCCAGGTATTTTATCCTGTATTATTCCGCGAGCTGGTGCGGGCCGTGCAGGGCCTCCCTCCCGCGCAACCTGGAGGTGTACCGGGATAAAATCGCATCCCGCAACGATTTGGAAGTAGTCCTGTGCAGCATGGACCACGCGCTGGAAGGAGCCCAGAAATGGGCCGTTTCCAACAAGATGCCGTGGCCGGTCTTCCTGTTCGGCTACCTGGACAACCTCTCCAAGGAAAGCCCCCTGATCCGCAAAAACTATCCCGGCCCCATCCCCTCCCTGGTGCTGGTGGACGCCAACGGGAACAAAATCGCTTCCGGCAGCATGGATGGACTGGTACGGAAGGTGGAAGAACTGGCCAGCGCGGAGAAGGAAAAGCAGACGGCAGCCGAACCTGAATAACGAAGCCTTCCCGCCGGAATTTCCACGGCTTTTTCCCGCCTCCGGACATGAAAACGTAAACAGCCCCGGAAGGTTAACCTTCCGGGGCTGTTTGTTAATGTTTACTGAACAGATGGACTCTGTCGCGTTTTAGGCGCGGAGAGCGGCGCCATCCTTGGCTTCAATGGCTTTCTTCGCTTGCGCGAAGATGGCGTCAAAAGCCTTTTCGTCAGAGACGGCCAGGTCGGCAAGAACCTTGCGGTCCAGATCGACGTTGGCGGCTTTCAGGCCTTCCATAAAGCGGGAATAGGTCAGACCGCGGTCGCGGACGGCAGCGGAGATACGGGCGATCCAAAGACGGCGGAATTGTCCCTTCCGGCGCTTGCGGTCACGGTATTCATACTGCCAAGCCTTGTAAACGGCATCCTTGGCGTAGCGGAAGAGTTTGCTGCGGAAACCGCGGAAACCCTTGGCACGCAAGAGGATGCGCTTACGGCGCTTGCGAGAGGCCGGTCCATTAGTGGCACGTGGCATAGCTTATTTCTATTTCTATCTTGAACAGACTGTTCTTCCTCACCTCCCTGCAGTCTCGCCTGTTCTTATCTTCTCATCGGAAGAAGGCTGCATGAAGGCCCCCCGTTCAGCGGGGGGAAAGCTCGGCGTTGGTCGAGCGTTTCCGCGGTTTAGGCGAAAGGCAGGTTCTGCTTGACTGCCCAGACTTGCGTCTCGTCCACCAGAGCCACCTTGCCAAGCTGACGCTTGCGCTTGCTGGATTTCTTCTGGAGGATGTGGCGCTTACCCTGTTTACGGCGCAGTACCTTGCCCGTGCCGGTAACCTTGAAACGCTTGGCGACTGCCTTGCGGGTTTTATTGATACCACCTTTGCGGGTCATGGTGGAAGGAGTATAGGCGCCAATCCGCTCTTGGCAAGTGGAAAATGGGCCTGAATCATTTTTCCGGATAAAAACCGCCTGTTCCCTGCCTGCCCGGCTCCGGGGAAGAAGGAAGGGGGATGACGCTTTCCCCTGCCGGGACCGCATGGGCGTTTCCGTTGACATACAGGGTATAGGGAACCGTGCTCCGCACGGCGATGCTCCTTTTCCCGTCAAAGACAATATCCGTGGTGACGGGGCCAAACGCCAGGCGGCGGATTCCATGCCTTCCTTTCTCGGGGCGCAGTCTCCACCGGACTTCCCGCCGCGCGGCGCTGACTTCATGAAAGCCCAGCACGTTTTCAATAAACAGGGAAACGGGGCCCAACGCGGACCACCCGCAGAAATCCGGCCTGACGCGGCGCCCGTGCTCAATGGAAGGACGGTTGGCGGAAGGGCTGTAGCACTCCCAGATGGTATGCGGCACGACTTCATGATAAGTTCTCAACTGTTGCATGAGGACCTTTTCCGCCAATTCATCCGCCAGGTCCGTATAGCCATAGCGTTCCAGCGCCTTGGTCGCCATATAGGCGGTAGGCAGCCAGACGGCCCCACGCCAGTAATTGCCGGTCTCCGCGTCAAAATCCCTGTCGCTCCTTGCCAGCGACGGCCAGGGGAAATCCCCGCCGAATTCGCCGGCCTTTCTTACATGCTCCACCATGCGGGCGGCCTGCTCCGGGGTGGCCGCCCCGGCCAGCAGCGGCCAGAAGGAGGCGATTGTTTTCACGCGGCATGGCTTTTTGGAGGCAATATCCACATCATAATAAAAACCGTCTTCCTCATCCCAGTAAAGTTCATTGATCTTTCCGATCAGGGACCGGTACTCCCTTTCCCACGCCAGGGCCTCTTCCCTTTTCCCCAGGGAAGAATACAGTTTCCCTATGCAACGGGCGGACAGAGCCTGCTGGGAAATGGCATCCACCCACAGGATTTTATCATAGCCGCCGGAATCACGCCCGCGCGGCGTATTGTCCATTCCGCTGGCTCCCCCTGTCCACGTGAAGCCCTCCCGTCCTACCACGCCCCGGTGAATGGCGTTGCTGCTGTAGGGTACCCGCTCCCCTTTGGGAACCGTGTTGAACCAGTGGAAGTGGCTCTGGAGGAACCGCTCCCGCAGAAGAATGGCGTTCACCCTGTCCGTGTCTCCGGAAAACTGGTAGTTTTCCCATTCCAGCCACGCGAAAAGGGGCGGATTATCCCTCAGATGGATGCGCAGCGGCGTAGGCTGCCCCCGGTACATGGGGTAATAGAAATTGTCCAGGCTCTCCTTGCCGGGAAAGGACTTGGGAGCATATTTGGAAAACAGGGCCATGAAGCAGGTATCCCAAATCCAGATATCCGTTTCATAACAGTTTTCATCCAGATAGGGGGAGGCGGGCAGCCCCTCCGGCCCTTTCCTTACCCTGCCTGCGGCAATCTCCCACGTTTTCTCGTACAAGTCCACCAATTCGGCATTGGGATAAACAGGCAGTGGAATTTCCGCCCTCCATTCCGTGGCGACCGTATCCGCATGAGGAGCCGCTATGGAAAAAGAACCCAGCATGACCGCCCCGGCCACCAGGGCTGCACACAGGTTACAGCAATTCGTGGAAATCATCATCAACCGCATGGAAGATATACGCCCGCCGGGCGGCAATTCATTCATGGCCTTCTTCTCTTTTTCCGGCGCGCAGATTTCACTCCGGCTCCGCGCGGAACACCCCGGTTCCGGAAGAACCACGCTTTTCCTTCCCTGCGTTTATCCGGCCTTCTCGCACAGCCGAGGGAATAATAATGGCGCGGCGCCACTCGGAGCCCGCAAGCCGTTGCGTCCTGTCAGGACACACTGACGTTCAGGAAAAGGATACCTCCCATCCCCTCCCGGTCCGGAACACCGGGATATTTACGTTTCCGCAAGGAAGACAAGGCATTCTTCAAGGAATGCCCTGCTCTTTTTTACCGCCTTCACGCATTTGCCTGATTTCATCCCGGATCAGGGCGGCGCGTTCAAATTCCAGATGGGAGGCCGCCTCCTTCATTTCCGCCTCCAGCCTGGCTATGCGTTCCTCCAGCCCGTATCCGGCCTCATCCTCCGCTACGCGGAAGGACTCTTCATCTTCTTCCGCATACAACTTTAACTGCCCCTGTTCGGACCGGCTCACGGTCTGCGGAACAATGCCGTGCTCCATGTTGTATTTCTCCTGAATGCTCCGGCGGTAGTCCGTCAGCTCAATCAGCCGCTTGATGGAATCCGTCATTACATCCGCAAACAGGACGCACTCCCCGTTCAAATGGCGCGCGGCGCGGCCCGCCGTCTGCACCAGGGACGTTTCATTGCGCAGGAACCCTTCCTTGTCCGCATCCAGAATGCACACCAGGGAAACTTCCGGCAAATCCAGCCCCTCCCTGAGCAGGTTGATGCCCACCAGGACGTCTATTCTCCGGGCACGCAGGGCGCGCAGAATCTCCACGCGCTCAATCGCGTCCACATCCGCATGAATGTAGGAGACCTTCAGCCCCACCCCCTTCAGGTACTCCGTCAGGTCCTCCGCCGTCTTCTTGGTCAGCGTCGTAACCAGCACGCGTTCATTTTTGGCAACGCGCTCATTGCACAGGGCGATCGTCTCGTCAATCTGCCCTTTCAGCGGGCGGATGGTGATTTTTGGCTCCAGCAGGCCGGTGGGACGGATAATCTGCTCCACAATCAGGGGCGTGGAACGCTTGGTGGGGTCAAACTTCTCCACCGGTTCCGTGGACGGGCTGGGGGTGACGCGGATGTCCTTGGGGGAAGTGAACAGAATCCCCTTGAAGCCTTCCGGCGCCTTTTCCCCGGACCTGGCGGCGCGGCGCACGGGGATGTAAGTCTTGTTGTCCGCACGGCAGTTCACCAGCTCAAACGGCCCCGGCGTAGCGGAGGCGTACACGATCTGGTTCTGCCTCTCCATGAACTCATGGAATTTCAGCGGCCTGTTGTCCAGGGCGCTGGGCAGGCGGAAGCCATGCTCCACCAGGATATTCTTGCGGCTGCGGTCCCCTTCGTACATGCCGCCCAGCTGGGGCACGGCCACATGGCTTTCATCAATCAGGGTCAGGGAATCCTTGGGGAAGAAATCCAGCAGGGTGGACGGGGAGCTGCCCGGCAGGCGGCCGGAAAGATGGCGGGAATAATTCTCAATCCCCTTGCAGAAGCCCAGCTCCTCAATCAGCTCCAGATCATAATCCGTACGCAGTTTCAGGCGCTGCGCCTCAATAAGATTTCCATGCCTTTCAAACCAGCCCACGCGGTCTTCCAGCTCCTCCCGGATGGCTTTCAGCGCCGCGGCACGCTTTTCCGGAGCGGCCACATACTGCTTGGCCGGGAAAAAGGTATAGCTCCCCAGCCGTTCCCGGACACGCCCGGAATTGGAATCAATCAGGGAAACACGCTCCACCTCGTCCCCGAAAAACTCCACGCGGATCGCCTCCCCTTCCGAATAGGCGGGGAACACCTCCACCACCTCCCCGCGCACGCGGAACGTGCCGCGGGTAAAATCAAAATCCTGCCGTTCAAACAAGCGCTCCACCAGCTGCCGCAGGAACACGTCCCGGTCCATGATGTCCCCTTCGCGGATGCGAAGCGTCAGGTTGCGGTAATCCTCCGGCGTGGACAGGCCGTAAATGCAGGAGACGGACGCCACCACAATCACGTCCCGGCGCGTCATCAGGGAATTCATGGCGTTCAGGCTCAGGCGGTCCAGCTCGTCATTAATAGCGGAATCCTTCTCGATGTAAGTGTCGGAACTGGCGATGTACGCCTCCGGCTGGTAATAGTCGAAATAGGAAACGTAGTAATCCACCGCGTTATTCGGGAAAAAGCTCTTCAGCTCCGAATGAAGCTGCGCGGCGAGCGTCTTGTTGTGGGAAATCACCAGCGTGGGCCTGTTCAACCGGGCGATCAGATTCGCCATCGTGAACGTCTTGCCGCTCCCAGTCACCCCCAGCAGTCCCTGGTGCTTGTTGCCCGCCTCCAAAGACTTGAGCAGCTTGCCGATGGCCTGCTCCTGGTCCCCGGAGGGCTTGAAGGAGGAATTTAATTCAAAAGACGACATACGCTGTACCGCCAGTATAATCCCCCCACCCCGCCGGGCTAGGACAATGTTTGACAATTCCCCCCTGCTGACCCAGTATATGCGGCATGTACATTCCCACGCAGGAAGAACGGTATGCAAAAAAAGGGTTCATCTCCCTCATCCTGTGCGTCGTGGTTCCCTCCTGCCTGTACGTCTCCCTCCTGTCCAAGCAACTGATGATGGTGCGCGGGCATGAATGGGAAGCCATCATGAAAATCTTCCTGGCGTTCACCTACCCGCTGGCGGCGCTCTTTGCCATGACGGGCATTCCGTTCTTCTGGTGGTCCGTGGGCATCTCCCTGGCGGTCCACGCGGGAATCGTCATCTGGTTGAAGACGGCTCCCCGCCTGTCGCCCAAAAAAGCCATCTGCATCGCCCTGTGCGTGGGAATGCTGGATTTCCTATTTGTGAAAATATTCCCCTTTCCGGCGCAAATCATGGGCTGAACTGCCCTGCGGAACGCCCGGAATGTTCCGTCCTCCGGTTCAGGACTGTTTTTTAGCCAAGGCAATAATCTGCCTCTTGATCTCGCGCGCCGCTTTTTTGGAATCCGCCTGGTAGGCCTCATACGTAAAGCACTGCGCCCCGGAACCGTCGCTGGCGGTCAGCACCAGCTTGGGATAAAACTTGCCCTTCTTCAGGGCCTCCTTCACGGGGGCCGCCACCGGGGACTTGCCTCCCTTCACCGGAAGATAAACCAGCACGCACCGTTTTCCCACGGCTTCAAGAAACCCCTCCGTCACTCCGGCAGCCAGCGGGCAGGTGGTGGCCGTGTTTGTATAAAGATAGGCCACGGGCTTCTTTTGCTCCTGCGCCGTTTTCAGCGCCTCTTCCATCCGGTCCGTGGTGAAAGCGCTTTTGGGCAGCCTGACATCCGCCCGTGAATGGGGAGACGCGGCCAGAAGACAGACACTCAACAGGGTAATTAACAGTTTCATAGGCCGTCACCATACGGGCAGCCCTGGGGCATGTCAAAGACAAAGCCCCTCCTGTTTAATCTTGAACGCCAGGTCACGGTATGGCAGAGTGCGCCCACGATTCGTCGCGCCTGTGGCGAAATTGGTAGACGCGCCAGACTTAGGATCTGGTGCCGAAAGGCGTACAGGTTCGAGTCCTGCCAGGCGCACCATCAATAACCCTCTTTAAGTAAACAGCTTAAGGATAGTTTCTTTTTTGTGCCGGAATAGGTGTAAATTTCATAAAACGGCCCCAATCTGTGTACAAAGTGTGTACACTTTCAGGACGTCTTTAGCCTTATTTCATAAGGCATTTATGTCATACGGATCACACAATGGACGGCCCATTTGTCCACTTTGTAAAACGGAAATATCGTGAGTTATATATAATTGATACAATACCAATACATTGTGTTAATTTATGTCTATCTACACACTCCACCATCAGGTGAGGCGGCTGGATGAAACGCTCTGCGGCAATGGCGGGAAGTATCCGACCGGAGATGTTCTGTTTTCAGGTGAGGGGAAACGAATCGTTCTGGGAGATACCATTGCGGAAGGCGGTGAAGGATCGGTCTTTGTTGCCCATTCGGCATTAGGATCGCCACTCGTAGCAAAGCTCTATCATCCAACGCAACGGATGCGTTGGCGTGAGCAGAAGCTTCGGCTGATGTGTTCCCGACCTATACGCACCCCGTGCGTGGCATGGCCGCGTGAGATCCTGTACGATGAGCTGAAACGCTTTGTCGGCGTACTGATGCCCCGGGCGGACGGTGTTCCGCTCGGGGCTTTTGCGTTTCATGCGGAACTGCTGAAGAAACAGTTCCCCTCATGGACCCGTTACGATCTGACCAGACTATGCCTGAACTTATCGGAAGCTGTCCATGCTTTGCACCGCAACGGCGTCGTCCTTGGGGATCTGCATCCCGGTAATGTGATGGTTTCTTCTGATGGCTCCGTCTGCTGGGTTGATGCCGACAGTTTCCAGATCGAAGACTATCCCTGTTCTGTAGGCACGGAACGGTTCCGGGCTCCGGAGCTCCACGGCAACTTCGGAGACTTTCTCCGTACCTGCAGTCACGATACCTACGCCCTGTCCGTCCTGCTCTTCATGACGCTGACGCTCGGCCTGTCTCCCTTTGCCCGTCAAGGGGGAGAAGGAGACATGCGGGAAGCTGTCAGGAAGGGAACGCTACCTTATGCGTTTGCTTCGTACAGACCGCCGGCGGGAATCTACCCGCCCGATACCCCCGGGCGCTATGTCTGGTCGTATCTCCCCCGCAAGCTCCGCGACGCACTCGGTCACAATCTTACCTGTGTCCAGCATCGCGATTTGCGTCCACGCGTCATGCCGGGATATCTGGCGCGTTGTTTGCAGCAATACCTCAGGGATATGGAGCCGGGAGGCGGAAGGGATCATCCCATGTACCGGGATCTTCTGCATGACCGCCCCTGTCCGCCCCACAGTCTGCTGGTACAGATGACACCCAACATCTGTACGGACTGCGGGATTCTCTTCCGGGAGGCTCCTGACGATGTCGCACGGCGTTTACGGCAATCTCATACCCGCCCCCTGTGCAGGCTCTGCATACGGCGTCGTAGCGCGTTGGATCAGGCAACCCGGAATTCAACCATCAACCATTAACTCAAATAAACCATGTCTATATCATCATCAACACACCCAACCAGACAGGAACAGCTCGCCGCCATGCGCGAGTTCGGCAACAACACCAACGCCCGGCTTCCCGTTCTCTTCCTGCTGGATGCCAGCAGCAGTATGAACGGTATTGTCCGGGGCGACAACCAACACATCCTCCGTCAGGAGTATTCTGACGGGATCAACTGGAATATCGTCACGGGAGACAATATCGTCACCCGGATGGATGAGCTCAACGTCGGGCTTCAGCGGTTCGTCAGCGACATTCTCGCCGATCCTCTGGTGAAGCTGGCCGCCGATGTAGCGGTGATGACATTCGCCCGGACGGTAGCAACAGTAAAGGAGTTCGGTCCGATCCGGGAATCTGACACAGGGCTGAAGATTTCCACGTCACAGGAGGATGAAACGCTTCTTGGCGAAGCCGTCGAGCTGGCCTTGACTGAACTCGACAGTCGCAAGCGTACCTACCGGGCACACGGGGTGGAATTCTACCAGCCCTGGCTCGTCGTGATGACGGACGGGGTTCCGACCAGCGCCCGGCACCGGGAACTGGAGGGACGATTGAAGGAACTGACGGCTGCCCGCAAGCTCAGCGTGTTCGTCTTCGGTATCGGCCGCGCTGATCTGTCGGAGCTTTGCAGCATCAGTCCGGGACGGCCGCCTATGCAGGTCAACGATCAGAAGTTCCCGGAACTGTTCGCATGGCTGAGCCGGAGCGTCCGCATGGTCAGTATGTCCGTGCCGGGTGACGGGGTATTTCTGACTCCTCCCCCGGAGGATGTGTGGCAGGTGTAGGACAGGAATCATCAGAAAGTCTTCTTCATGGAGGGCTTTCTTTTAGCTACAGTACGGTAGTATTGCGAGAAATCGTTCTCATATAGTAAACCTATCCCTTCTTCTTAAATGTTCAGGGAAGCAATGGTATCTGGAAGATAACAGGTGTTCTAGCTTGAGTTTTTGTCGGTTTTATGGCATAGGAATCCTACGCCTGTGCTCCGGTTTCCAAATTACCTGGGAAGCCATGCATCCAACCAGTACCCAACAAAGCGATAATGGCAACAGCTGTGAACATCAAAAAACTGGAGAATGACCTCTGGGAATCCGCAGATCTTCTCCGCGCAGGATCAAAATTGACATCGAATCAATATTGTATGCCTGTTCTGGGGCTGCTCTTCCTGCGATATGCATTCAGCCGGTACAAGCTTGTGGAAGACGAAATCATCAGAAATCTTCCTTCTCGAGGTGGACGAGTCCGCCCTGTAGAGGCCAGCGATTTTAGCGCCAAAAGCGCCATTTTTCTTCCCCGGGAAGCCCAGTATGCCTGGCTTGTCAACCTTCCTTCCGATATCGCGTCTGCCAATCTGGTCAGTATGGACGGACATGCCATGAAAAGTCTGGGAGAAGTTGTCAACAATGCCATGGCTCTTGTGGAATCACAGAGTCTCCAGCTGCAAGGTGTTTTACCTAGGAGCTATACTGACTTTCCCGATGAGTTACTCGGAGAACTCATCCGCATTTTCAACAACGATGCGCTGGACAAAGTTGGCGGCGACGTCATCGGTCGCATCTACGAGTATTTCCTGAACAAGTTTGCAAAAAATATTGCTCAGGACGACGGCGTCTTCTTTACGCCCAAGTCTCTGGTCAAAATGATTGTGAACATTCTGGAGCCCTCCCGGGGAATGCTTCTCGACCCAGCCGCCGGAAGCGGAGGCATGTTCATTCAGACGGGAGATTTCGTCCATGCCTCGGGCATGACAGCAAACAATTCGATGACCTTTTACGGGCAGGAGAAAGTGGAGTACAACGCCAATCTCTGCCTCATGAATATGGCGGTACATGGTCTGACCGGCATCATCAAATCCGGGGACGAAGCCAACACCTTCTACCATGATGCCCACAACCTCAACGGCAAATGCGACTATGTCATGGCCAACCCTCCCTTCAATGTAGACAAGGTCAAGGCGGAGGGAGCCGAAAGCGCGGGGCGCCTTCCCTTCGGCCTGCCGGCAGTCAACAAGAACAAGGAAATCGGCAACGGCAATTATCTATGGATCTCGTATTTCTACTCGTATCTCAATGACCATGGCCGGGCAGGCTTCGTCATGGCCTCTTCCTCCACCGACAGTTCGGGCCGGGACAAGGACATACGCGAACAACTGGTTCGCACAGGCCATGTAGACTGCATGATCAGTGTCAGCAACAATTTCTTCTATACAAAGAGCCTTCCCTGCTCCCTGTGGTTCTTCGACAAGGGAAAGTCTGCCGACAGGCTCGACAAGGTGCTTTTCATTGATGCCCGCAACTACTACACGGTCGTGGATCGTACGCTGAATGAATGGACGGAATGGCAGCTCAAGAACTTGAACGCCATTGTCTGGCTCTACCGGGGGGAAGTCGATAAATACCAAGCCCTCATGGAGGAATACCGAGTAACCTTGCGCACATACGCCGAGAAAACGGACAACACCGCCTTGACGGAAGCCCTGACAAGCAACTCCGATTTCGCCCCGGCACGGCAAGCCCTCGAAGATATGCTCAAGCAAATGCGCGCAGCCGCTGTTAGCGCTGTGGAAACGGCGCTTCGCAAGGAGAAGAAGAAAATACAGTCTGACTGGGACGGCAAGCAATCCGAAGTGAACGCCATGCTCACGGTAGCAAAAGAGGCGGACTGGCTCTTCAGTAAATTCGGCGAAGGCGAATACCGAGATGTGCTCGGCCTATGCAAGCTGGCAAGTCTCGAAGACATTAAGGAAAAAGGCTGGTCTCTAACACCCGGTGCCTATGTCGGCGTTGCTCCTGTTGAAGATGATGGGGTGGATTTCAAGGCACGCATGGTGGAGATTCATCAGGAATTGTTGAAACTACAGGAGGAATCCAACCAACTAATGGATACCATTGCAAAAAATTGGGAGGAGATAGTGGAATGAAGTGGAAGTACGTTCAACTGGGTGAATTATATTCCGTTCATAATGGACTATCAAAACAGGGTTCTTTTTTTGGATCTGGATACCCATTTTTGAGTTTTTCTACAGTATTTAATCAATGGTTTTTGCCAGAAGTTCTTTCTGATTTAGTGCGATCGACAGAATCTGAACAAAATTCATATTCTATTAGACGAGGAGATATATTTATTACACGAACAAGTGAAACGATGGACGAATTAGGAATGAGTTCCGTTGCTCTAAAAGATTATCCTTTCGCTACGTACAATGGATTCACAAAAAGGCTACGCCCAAAAGAGTTAACTAGAATTTCCCCAAAATTTATCGGATATTATTTAAGAAGCGCAGAATTTAGATGTCAATTTTTGGCATTTTCTTCAATGACTACTCGAGCGAGTTTAAAGAATGAAAATTTATTATCACTTAAGATACCTCTTCCTTCTTTATCTATTCAAAAACGAATCGCTGATATCCTCTCCGCCTACGACGACCTGATCGAGAATAACAGGAAGCAGATCAAGCTGTTGGAAGAGGCAGTTCAACGCCTGTACAAAGAGTGGTTCGTCGATTTGCGTTTTCCTGGTTACGAGAAGACAAAAATTGTTGATGGAGTGCCGGAGGGCTGGAAGCTCTGTCAGCTGGATAATGTTATCGAATTTGATCCCAAAATAAAACTCGATAAAGATAGGATTAAGCAGAGTGTTCCCATGTCTGCATTAAGCACATCATCTATGGTTCTCAATGAAGCAGAATTTGGCTTGGCTCAGTCTAACGCAGGAAGTAAATTTCAAAATGGAGATACTTTATTGGCAAGAATTACGCCATGCTTGGAAAATGGGAAAACGGCTTATGTATGGGGTATAGCAAGTGATGAAGGAGCAGTTGGATCAACAGAATACATTGTCATGCGCAGCAAAAAACTTAATCCATACATGGTTTATTTGTTGGCTCGAACTGATGACTTCCGGCAAGCAGCGATAAACAGCATGAGTGGCAGTGATGGGCGTCAACGTGTTAAATCGGATAAACTAAAGAAGCTCTCTTATTTATTGCCAGAAACAGAAATCATTTTATCATTTGGTAGATTTGTTCAACCTATATTTGATCAAATCTTTATTCGCAGTAAACAATGTACAGAATTGAGTCAGGCTCGTGACCGTCTCCTCCCGAAATTGATGAACGGAGAGATTGCAGTGTAATATGCATCAAACAGAAAAGAACATCACCCATGAGCTACGACTATTCGGAAAACATTCTGGTGCAGGAAAGCGCAGGGCGGCTACTTCGAGAGGAGCTGGGCTGGGAGGTGGCGACAGCCTATAACACCGAAAAACTCGGAGAAAATGGCACGTTCGGCAGAAAAAGCTACCGGGAGATACTCCTGACCCGTTACCTGCGGGCCGCTATCCGCAAGCTCAATCCATGGATCACCGATGACTTGGCGGACGAGGCCATCCGAACGCTGGATACGCACCTTTCCACCTCATCGCTTCTCCAGATCAACGAGGAGAAGTACAATCTGATCCGTGACGGCATTCCCGTCACGCTCCGGAAACCGGACGGGGAGAGTGAAGAAAAGCGTGTTGCCGTCATTGACTTCCAGAACCCGGAGAACAACCACTTTCTGGCAATCAAGGAACTCAAGGTTTGGGGTGAGCTCTACAGGCGCAGAACGGATGTTGTGGGGTTCGTCAATGGTATACCTTTGCTCTTTATTGAGCTGAAAAAGAATACGGTCGATGTGCAAAACGCCTATACAGATAACTACACGGATTACCTGGATACCATTCCCCACCTGTTCCACTACAATGCCATTGTGATGCTGAGCAACGGCGGAGAGGCCAAGGTGGGAACGCTCGGCAGCAAGTATGAGTTTTTTCATGAATGGAAACGTCTGCATGAAACGGACGAAGGCAGCGTGGCCTTGGCTACGCAGTTGAGGGGGATCTGCAAAAAGAACAATTTTCTCGACCTCGTGGAGAACTTCATCCTCTATGACCACAGCGAAGGGCGTACCGTCAAGATCCTGGCCCGCAACCACCAGTACCTGGGTGTGAATGAGGCCGTCAAAGCTTACGAGACCCGCCAGCTAAACAATGGCAAATTGGGTGTATTCTGGCACACTCAAGGCAGCGGCAAGAGTTATTCCATGCTCTTTCTGGCGCAGAAGATACGCCGAAAGTGCTTCGGTTCTCCGACCATCGTCATCCTGACCGACCGGGAAGAGTTGAACACCCAGATTAGCGACACGTTCGAAAATTGCGGCATGCTCGGCAAAGCAAAAGCCTCCCGTTTTATTGCCACCAGCGGAACCGACCTCGTCAATAAACTCCAAGGGAACCAGAGCTTTATTTTCACGCTCATTCAAAAATTCAACCAACCTGTCGTCCATCCCATCACCCCGAAGCATGATTTGCTCATCATGTCAGACGAGGCGCACCGCAGCCAATATGGTATCTTTGCGGACAACATGTGCCAATTGTTGCCGACGGCGTCGCGAATAGGTTTTACAGGCACACCCCTTCTCACCAGTGACAATATCACCGAACGAACCTTCGGCGGCTACGTTTCCGTGTATGACTTCCAACGGGCCGTGGAAGATGGGGCTACTGTTCCACTCTACTATGAGAACAGAGGGGATAAAATTGGCCTTGCAGGCACCCCGGCACTGAACGAACGCATGATTGAAGCGATCGAAGCCGCAGATCTTGATCCCAACCAGCAGGAAAAACTGGAACGTGAGTTTGCCAAAGAAATCCACGTACTGACGGCAGAGCCGCGGCTGCGAGCCATTGCGCAAGACTTTGTTCGCCATTATTCCGACTTGTGGACAAGCGGCAAGGCCATGTTCGTTTGCCTCAACAAGGTAACGTGTGTGCGGATGTTCAACTTTGTACAGGAGTACTGGACTCAGGAAATAGTCTCCTTGAAGGAACAGCAAAAGCACGCCAGTCAGCAGGAATCTCTCGAGATGGAACGCAAGATTCGCTGGATGGAAGAAACAGAAATGGCTGTCGTCATCAGCCAGGAACAGAACGAAATTCTGACCTTCAACAAGTGGGGGCTAGATATCATCCCCCACCGTACCAAGATGGAGAAACGCGAAATGGACAAGGAATTCAAGAAGACCGAAAGTCCTTTTCGCATAGTGTTTGTCTGCGCTATGTGGCTGACCGGCTTTGACGTCAAGAGCCTTTCCTGCCTGTACCTGGACAAGCCGTTGAAAGCTCACTCACTGATGCAGGCCATTGCACGTGCCAATCGTGTGAACGAGGGGAAAAGCAATGGCCTCGTGATCGACTATATCGGCATCGTCAGCGCCCTGAAAAAGGCACTTGCCGACTATACCGGTACCCGGGGAGGTGGCGGAGATGATCCAACAGTGGATAAGGAGAAGCTGTTGTCGAGAATTGCAGAGCTTGTTGAAAAGATCTGTGATTTCCTGAAGGAGCATGGATTCATTCTCGAAACTCTGGTAAAATCCATCCCTGACAGTTTTGATCGATTGGAGCTCATTCAACAGGCGGCTAACGCTATGTGCGGAACACTGGAAATCAAGAAGACTTTTCAAACGTATGCCAACGAACTGTTTCGTCTGATGAAGTATGTCAACAGAGACGACGTAGACGATGAAACCCGTGCCAACAAGAATGCCATCAAGGCTATCTATGATGAGCTTCAGAAAAAGCGAAAACACGCGGACACTACAGGGTTGATGGTGGAAATCAACAAGATTGTTAACGAATACATCATCGTACATCAATCCAGGCCTGATGATACGAAACCGGACAAGACAATCGATATCAGCCAAATCGACTTTGAACGCCTCTCTCGGGAATTTGCAAAAGCAAAGAAACGGAACTTGGCGATGAAGGATCTGGAAGAATTGGTAGAATACTATCTTGAACAGATGATAGTGAACAATCCCGGTCGTGTGAATTATTACGAGAGGTACCAGGCAATCATTGACGAATACAATCAGGATCAGGATAAAGCCAACATTGAACGTACCTTCGAAGAGCTGATGAAACTGGCTTCAGACCTCAACACGGAACAACAGCGATACGTAAGAGAGGGCCTTGACAACGAAGAGGAATTGGCGCTTTTCGATATGCTCTTTTCCGACAATCTCTCTGTCAAAGACATCAAAATCATCAAGACGGTTTCGAAAGATCTATTGGTAAGTGTCAAGGAAAAGATAACAGCTCTTGACCACTGGACGGATAAGCCCAATACCACGGCGGAGATATCCAACCTCATTCGGGATACATTGTGGAAAAACCTTCCCGAAGTATACACGGATACGAGTATTGACACCTACCGCCAACATATTTTCGAGTACTTCTATTCACGGTATAAAGAGGTTGTTTAACCCGTTTACTTAAATTCCAGGGTTCCTAATCATCTGAAATGAGACGGGAAAGCTGGTTATGTAAAAGATTTATTTAATGTAATAGTATCGTTCCCTCTGCTGAAAGCGATCCTGATATTGTAACACCTTCATTACATGAAGGGGCAACTCAATATCATCGGCGATGCCGTCCGAAAATACCGCAGAGCTAAAAAATGGACTCAGCATGATCTTGCCGGGGCTTGTCAGCGGTTGGGGTGGCAGCTTATTCGAGAAACCCTCATCAAGATAGAACTGGGGACGCGGCGAGTCGTCGACTCTGAAGTCCTTCTTCTGGCCCGAGCCTTGGGTTGTTCTCCCTCCGACTTGTTGGGCGACAATGTGGATGAAGCCTTGATGTCAGCTCGTCATAGCAAAAGTGACAGCTAAAAAATCCATTGTTCTTGAAGAGTAATGGATGAAGGATGGATCACTCGACGACATCGGAATGTCTAGTTGGCATATTCCAGATCCATAAGTTCCGAATCTCCGGGAAGGTACTCATGTCCTTTTCGGACAATGTGGCGTTCGTTCCTGTAGGCCAGCGTTCGTTCAACTCGGCACAGATCATGAGATCCGCACTGAGGACAAGTGAATATGAAATGTTGTAACATAGTGGTGATAAATGAATTGTTTGTCGGATAAGAAACTTTCTCATCCTTCTATATATCACCCCCGGATGGCACGATTTTCACGGAAGGACACAAGACTAAATGTAATGAAAACGTTACATTTAGTCTTGACCTGAGAATGAAGTGAGGACAGAGTAACGGTGGATACCATCTACTCACCACTTATGAAGAAATACATTACAGGCGGCATTGCTGCACTTATTACGTTGGCGGCCATCTGCATGATGACCGGTCAGTCACAGGCCTCCTCTCATCAACAATCTGTAGAGGACGCCATTTGCCATCAACAGAATCAGGGGGTCATCGTTTGTCCGGGGTGCCAGGGCAAGGGTAATATCGGAGGGCAGAAATGCCAGCGTTGCCAGGGACGAGGCATCCTTAAGTCAAATGGCATGCCTCTTTAAGAGGCATTAGTGAGAAGGATATTGTTTCTAATTCGAAACGACATCTTTCTTCTTGCTTACCTATCTCATACAAATCATTGAAATTCATGGATAACAAGCAGTATTACGTCACCTTGCCAGACAAAGCTCAGGAAGGCCCGTATGATGAAAAAGATCTCATTACCCGGTTTCAAGCGGGCAAATATCCGGAAGGTACGCTTGTATGGCAGGAGGGAATGGATAGCTGGATACTCATTGAAACAATGATATCGAATGCAGAGAAAATAACAACTGATGAGAAGGAATCTGCCGATTGTAAACCGAATACACCTCCTCTCCCCGCTGCTATTCCTCCGACACCGCCAACTCCTTCGATTCCCGATAATTTCAAGAAAGAGTATTATGTAGCGGATTATGATGGCAATAAGCAAGGGCCATATTCTTTAGATGAACTAAAGAACTCTGTAAAAACAGGAAAGCTGTATGGTTCCGAGTTGGGGTGGAAACAGGGCATGACAGATTGGGTGTCTTTAGAGGATATTCTGGATACTCGCCCTGTCACTTACTACATGGAACCCCAAAGCTGGGTTGCCTGTAGTTTTTTCTGCGCATCATCAATCCTGAGTATAGCGTTAACCATAGCATTCAGTGAGCGTAGTTATGATGCTTTCATGATCTGCCGATTGATGTGCCGATTGACTTTGTTGACAGCATCTATCTTGCTATTGATCCGGCTTTTCAAGGCATGGGAGGTATTACAGAATATTTCCGCTCGTATTCGGATTCCTTCTCCCGGCCAGGCTATAGGATTTCTTTTCATTCCACTTTTTAATTTTTATTGGGGATTTGTTGCCTTTTGCAAAATAAGCTCATTAGGAAATAAGCTGTTAAAACGCCCCGGAAGCATTCAATTATGGCCATTTTTAACATATTGTATTCTTAATATATTAGGGTTTATTGTTCTTGTTGCTTCAGGAGGGGCATCCAGCCGAGGAGCTGTTGAGCGTTGGTTGATCGTTGGTAACATTATTTCCATCTGTTCTACTGCTTGCGCTATATTTATGATTTATTACATCAATAAGTTGATTTTCAAATATAATAAAACTAAATGATCACATTGAACATATCGTTTATGTTACTATAACCCTTTGTAGAACAATATGAATACAAAAATGTATCGAATTATCCTATTTGTAGTACTTTCTTTGATTTCCGCAGTACTCCTTTCCTCATGTGGAAAAACCGATAATCCCGAAGCCAATAAAAGAGATTCGAAAGGAAATACGGTTCTCATGAAAGCTGTCAAAGAGGGGAACATCGATTGGGTGACGGAATTGATCAAGGACGGAGCGCGTGTAGATGCGAAGGGAGAAGATGGGGATACAGCTCTAATATGGGCTGTTGATAGTAGGCATACGGAATGCGTGAAAGCATTGATAGACGCTGGGGCAGACCTCAACATGGAGGCTAAGAATGGGGATACGGCTCTCATATTGGCTGCTAATAGAGGATATACAGATTGTGTAAAAGTATTGCTGAAAGCCGGGGCAGATGTAAACGGAAAGAATAAAAAAAGGAGAAATGCCTCTCACGGAAGCTGCTTATAATGGACGTACAGACAGTGTGAAAGCATTGCTGGAAGCAGGAGCAAACGTGAATGCCCAGGATAAGGATGGGAGAACAGCTCTCATGTGGGCTACTGATGATAAGTATCCGGACTGTGTGAAAACATTACTGGGAGCTGGTGCAGACGTAAACGTGAAGGATAAAGATGGGAAAACGGCTTTAATGAGGGCTACTTATAATGAGCTTACAGACAGTGTGAAAGCATTGCTGGGAGCGGGAGCAAACGTGAATGTTAAGGATAATGACGGGCGTACGGCTCTCATGTATGCGATTGGTC
The DNA here is from genome assembly GCF_002884975.1 of Akkermansia muciniphila. Classification (NCBI taxonomy): domain Bacteria; kingdom Pseudomonadati; phylum Verrucomicrobiota; class Verrucomicrobiia; order Verrucomicrobiales; family Akkermansiaceae; genus Akkermansia; species Akkermansia muciniphila. The sequence goes on from NZ_PJKB01000001.1 coordinate 1,066,696, forward strand.
CTTATTCTGGCCATGACCGTGGAGAATGCATGAAAGAGTTGTTAGCGGCCGGGGCAAATGTGAATATGAAAGATAAGGAAGGGAACACGGCTCTCATGCTGGCTACCAGATATAACTGTACGAAATGCGAGAAATTGCTACGGGAAGCCGGGGCCAAAGAGTAGCGTTGGAATAATTTCTACTCTATTATCATGTAAGAAAGGAGATTCTTATTATGAAAGACAAATCAATCAAACAACCGTGGCCTCGCAGTGCAAAGATCACTGTGTGGGTACTGAGTGTCTTGCTGCTGGGCTCTCTTGTGCTTACTTATATAGTACAGCACATATTAGGCCAGGAGATCATAGACCTGCAAAATAGCCTTCCTATCTATTGAGTTAGGACAGTGTAATTCTCAACCCTTTGCCGTTTCGTGTCAGGAACGGCAAAGGGTTGATTTTCTTTTACCTGGCTCGTAAAATATCGACATGAGATTTTCTTACTGGCAACAACTTACCAAGTCTGCCTCTACAATACACGGTTCCGGGTATGACAAGTTCATGTCTACGTTCCCATGGCAGAGGGATGTGAAAATTCTTCTCTTTTGAAATAACACCTCCCTCACCGTCATATATACCAGACACAGGTTCTTACCTGCCTGTCATTATCACAAAGCCGCCATGTTCCCATCCCAGGCATGGCGGCTTTTCCAGTTTCAAGATCCTCGACATGCTTCACCACATATCAGCCGACCTCAACTGCATGGCAAAGTCAACCGCATCACCGCAAAGCACAGCGGTTACTTGTCCTTCCATGCAAAATCACGGAGAGTACCAAGAAACCTCTTCCATAGCGGTAAATCAAAGTCAAAATCCTTAAAGCCATACAACAATCGTGTGCAAAAATAATCTTTACTCTTGGCAAAGACATACGGCTTGGCATCCTCATAAAGCTTGTAGTCAAAATCATCTTCCAGTCCAATCTGCATATAAAACCAGAAAATGAATCGTTCCCGATAATTGATAATTTCAGCAATGTAGCGGCGATATTCATCCTTGTCCTCATCAAGACATGACTTCTTAATAAACTGAAACAGATAGAGATAGGATATCATTTGAGGTGCAAAAGGATTGCAAATATTCGCCAGCAATCCTTGTACATAACCTAATACTTCCTTAAGCAATTTCTGTCCGTATTCACTATCCCAATTTTGACATGCTTTCTCATACTGATCAAGCAAGACCTCCCTTGAAGCGATTTCTTCAATAATTGCCCCCATTACATTACCATTTTCTTCTTTTTCATCATTCATATAGACACCAGAAAACCGTTTCTTGAATGCCTCTTCGACAGAGGCATGATAATCACAGCATTTTTGTGGGTTAGGGTTTTTGCAATAACAGTCATGAAATTTTTTGAGAAATGCAAGAATCTCATAATAGGCTGTCTTTGCCTCTACAGGGCAAAATTTCTTTTGAGAAAGAAATACTTGAATCTTCGGGGTTAAAACTGTCTCGAACATCTGCCTGTTATTAATATCGCGTTCGGCTTTTGTCGCGATCATCTGACATCTCAACGTCAGCAAAACCGCCCAAGCGGCAAATCCAGCGAAAATACAACTTAACGGCATGAATTTATCACTAGTATTTAAGGGGTCATCTGAGAACGACGCCCATACATTGAAATAAAATCCGTATCCTATCGAGCCGCCAACAATAGTAATCACTGCCACAATCCACCAAAACTTTTCCCATCCTTTCATTTTGCCATGATGTTTCATACTACCATTCACACTATCATGTTCACATAATCCCATGCAAATACAAAAACTTTCCTGAAAAAATGGACAGGGGCTAGCCGCGTACTATTATCAATGGATGCTAAGATAGAGGACAACATGGAGTTCATCAAGATATTTGAGGAGCGAGCGCAGTTGATATATAACTACAGGCTTACATAGTTTTTGATTTCCCGGATGAGAATGGGAAGCCCTGCAGAAGCAACGGTAGTAAAATCTTGTGGAATGAGGAATTAAAGTGGGAGTTTCCTGAAGGGATCTTCTCCATATCATTCAAGGATTTGTTGATAATAAAAAACTTAAAAGACCACAAATACTTATCCTGAGGAGCTTTTAAGTGTTATTGTTTAGGAGGATGTCGATGTTTATCATATAGTGGCGAGCCTATTTTGATACCTCGAAAGGGAACATTTGAAGAATGTCTTGAACCAAGCTCCAGTAGGCGAAGAGGTCTGGGAAGAAATGACGGAATAGCTCATTTTCTTCTATATAAGGAGGGGGAGCCATTTCCCTTCATTGATTTCGTATAATATTTAATAAGTCTGCCTTTCCGATAGAGCCATTCATCTGAAAATCCCCCTCTCCCCGCGTCATATATCCTTGAGGAAGTAGATTCTCTGCTTCTTGCCAGTGCCCGCCTCCCGGCCTTGTTCCGGGAGGCGTGCTTTTTGTTGCAACAAACCAATCATCAATGAACATGAATACTCATACATCTACACGCGAACTCTATCGCAACCGCGACAATAGCCCGCTGGACAGAAACCAGATCCGGCGTGTCGCCCCCTCCGTCTTCGCCGACCGCGAGGACGACAGCCGTTCGGAAAAATACCGATTTGTCTCCTCGGATTCCCTGCTCGACCAGATGGAAGAAGCCGGCTTCCTCGTTGTCGGAGCTCAGGAACAACGTACCCGGAAACCGGACGGAACACCTACCCGCAAGCACCTGATTCGTTTTGCTCACCGGGATGTGCTGGAACACAACCGTGATCAGCGCATCGAAGTGGTCATGATCAACAGCCATAACGGTAGCTGTTCCTATCAGCTCATGGCCGGGATCTTCCGGCTGGTCTGCACCAACGGTCTGATTGTCGGGGCACGCATTGCCGCCATCAACATCCGCCACATGGGCCATACCGGGGAGGATGTGATTGCCGCAAGTCTCCGGCTGGCCGGAGAAACGCCCCGGATCATGGACGACATCCATCGCATGCAGGGAGTCGAACTCCCCTACAAGCGGCAGGTGGACTTCGTTCATGAAGCGGCACAGTTGCGCATGGGAGACGACTATGAAGACAGGATACGTCCCGAAGCACTTCTGTCGCCCCGGCGCTGGAACGACATCGGCTTTACGGCGGGAGGTCAGGCTACCGTCTGGCAGTGCTTCAACCGGGTTCAGGAAAACCTGATCAGGGGAGGAGTCCCTTTGAAACCTCAGAAGGAAGGTGCTTATCGTCGCCGCTCCCTGCGGGCGCTCAACGGTATTGACGGCAATACGCGCCTGAACCGGGAGCTCTGGGATCTGGCCGACAGCTACGCCCTGAACAACTGACCTGAGACGACCATGAGAAGAAAACATCATCCGAAGGTGAAAGGTTTGGGACGGACTCCGTCCCTGACCGGTCTGGAGCTGTCTATCCTCCTGTACCTTCACGGCAACTTCGAACGAAGCGATGAGGAAATCATGGCAGAATGCCGTGACATCGAACAGGAAAGCGTCAGGCATGCCATCCGTGGTTTGGCTGGCAGTGAATTCATCATCCGCACGAAGGAAGAGGAATTCCTGCTTCGTCCCGACTGCTGGCTGATTACCTATGCCGGACGGCAGGCGCTCAGGCAATGGGTGTCCGCTGCCGCTCCGGTTCGTCGATCATCACGGACAAGGGTTAACGCATGAGGCACGGCCATGAACATGAAAGGCATCATGATCGCCCTGGTAGTGCTCGTACTGCTGTGTCTGTTGGGGCCTGTCGTCGTCGGTATCCTGTCGGCTCTGGTAACCGTAGCTCCGTACCTGCTAGCCGTGCTGTTGATCCTGGGCACCATCGCCTTCTTCCGCAAGTAACTCCGACAGGAAAGGAAGAGAACGAGACATGAAGACGATACCCATCATCGCGCAACTGCGTTCCACGAGCGGATACGATACGGACGCTCCGTATGTGTATTTGGAATTGGACATGGAGCTATTGGCCCGGATTGAGAAGGCGGTGTCGCTTTACAGCAGTCATCAGAACGATCTCTCACTGGGGCTGAGCAAGCTGACGATTCACGGCCCGTCCATGACGGCTCTGGTGAATCTCCCGAAACTGACGGAAGAACAGCAGAAGTCTCTGGACGACGACGAAAGCATCCTGCTGGATTCGCCGATTCCGGAGGCGGAGCTGGCTACCCTTGAAAGCTGCATCCGGCTCTGCGGTGAAGCCATCGACATTCTTGATGCCCGGTGCCTGTATGCTGTCGCCTGCAACAGGCACACACGTGACATGTATGAAGCCAATATCGGGGCCGTACTGAGACATCTGCTCAAGTCCCGCCATCATCCCGGAAAGGAGGTGTTGCCTGATGCTGACGATTGAAAAGTACAAGGGCACCCGCTTCTGGGCCGTTTTCCGCGATGGAGAGCTGTTGGCCGTGACCGTGTACAAGCGTGGAGCCGAGGCGATCGTCAGGACGCTGGAAGCCAGGGACGGATAAGGCCGCCATTCAGCAGCTCTTCTTCATCATGAAGTCGAGCTGTTTTTTAGCTGTTGCAGGGAGGTTCCGATTCTGGCCTCAGATTATGAATACGTATTGAGGGTAATGTAGAGCCCGGATATGTCTGGGCCTACGTCTGCAAGTACTTGTTCTCTCCCAGTCTGGATAAGCACAGGTACGAGTACAAACTGTATACCCCAGAGTCGGTTAAAGCTGCTATTCCGAAATGGATCAACGAGTATCAGGATAAGGAGATGATCAAGCAGTTCCGGGAAGCCGGGCTGTATGAGCCTCCGAGAATATCGTAGTTGAGCCCAGTGTGACACTGCGTGTCTCATTTTTTTGCAAAATCCTGCACTGAAACAGGGGTAAATGTGACACTGAGGGCACAGAATGGCAACAGTCTAATGAGGGATATTCGGTGCGAATGATTGATTAGGAGTAGGTTGCCTGGGTTTGAGTTGTGGGGTGTAAGGCCGCTGCGCCACCACTTTTGAGATAACTCGCGTGCGAATCATTCCTCCCGGAATAAAACCGCACAGGCAAACTTTCTGCACGCCCTTCTTCTAAAGAAGAAGGGCGTTGCTGATAACGAAAAGAAATAAATCCCCTTCTGCGGAATAATTGCGACCATCTTGCAGCATTCTCCCGCATCCCCCGGAGACGGTTCTCCGGGGGATGTAATTGTTTTAGCCCCAGAATGCCCCAGGCAGGCCGTTTATTCTCCGGAGCGAGATATGAGGCCAGCTCCCTTACGGGGCGTTCTGAAGCCATTTATACCCCAATATCGAGGACATTCTGCCACGCAGCGGACTTCCTGTATGAATTCCTTGTTGCAAACAGTTTATTGTTTTGAATCACCCTGATATTTCATGAGGTCAAGTCCATAGGTTCGCAACTGCATGAGTTCGTCCACAAGGTTCCTGACAAACTCGGTTTTTAACGCATTGAGCTGCCGTTTTTTCATTCCGAACAAAATTTGATAATCGGTGTCTGTCGCTTTCTCCTCCAGATATCTGAAAAGATCAGGATGTTCGAAAAGTTCTTTCCAGTTTTGTGACTGATGAAATTCCTGCACCTGTTTATTCGGAATTTTGATTCTGCCCAGGTAGTGCCCCAGTACATATGCTTCGATACCACCCGAATCAAAGCCGTAATAGCGCGGAATTCCTGTCTCGTCAAAGGGGCCGTTGTTCCACGCTCGAATACTGGAATCGAGCCAGATTTCACGTTGATATTTCAAATACGACCGCAGTCCGTTTTCTGTCCAGGAGGGGATCTGGTACCCGTCAATCGGCTTTGGCCATTCCTTGAATTCCGACAGCATCTCCGGGCACAGAGATACGATACAGCATATACGTTCTGTTATTTTTGACTGCCAACTGATTATCGCTTGAGGGTGGTAAAATTCGGGAGAATCATGAATTCCATGAATCACACTGAACGGTTGCTTGCGGGTGCTGAATCTCTGGACAATCCAGTCAACAAATGGAATCGAGCACTTGAAAGCAAACGCTCCGAGATCATCCAGATAGTCTTTGTAGTCCGTCATGGTGGAATCAAAAAGAAGCCGTGCCCAATGGGTATGTTCAAGCAGCCACAAAATGATAGCACCGGGAGGCAAGTTCTCTTCATTTTTGTACAGTGCAATAGCTTTTCTTACATCGGCCATGGCATGTCTCTGCCACTGTTGAACCAGCCTGTTCAGCTCCCGCAAGGAAACTTCCTCTCCTTCCTTTCGATAAGGAACCCATTCCGGGATCAGCGGCTCATCACCCTGTATCCCGGGGGAAGAGTCGAGACTGGGGCGGTCAGGGCGCAGCCCTGCCGCCGCAGGCGAGCTATTCATTCCTGTCGAAGTCGTCGGTAACGACAGGTCAGAGGCTGTGCCGAGACCTGTCGTTATAAGATTTTTGTCATTTACGACGCAATTCTTCATCTCGGTCATCCGCAAATTTTCATCTTGGTTTTGCATGGCTTCAATTCGTACCCGGCGTCCATCAGGTATCTTCAGGGGAGGATTCGAAACAGCTTTGTATAGACAAAGGGTACCTCGAACATCCCTCTTGCTCCGGAGAGGTGATTCTTCCAGATACCCGGCTTTGCGTAACTTGTTAAGGCGTGACTTCAGCGCAGGCAAACTGATCTTCCTATTCAAAAAATGAGGCAGTTTCTGATGAATGGCCTTGAGTGTATGATTTTTCGGAGGTGTCGTCTGGCAATGGATGTATAACCAGAGCCAGAATGCCCGGTCCTTGGCAGTAAGTCGAGTGTCCAGCATTGGCCCGTTGGGTACGGGGATTTCTATGCGTTTGATGCCTTTTTTGTCAACTTCTCTGATATTTAGACAGATGTCTTGATGCCTTTGACGATCACAAAGGTTCAGACCTCTAGGAACACCTCCTTTCGCTACTTCGATCCAATTATCAGGGAAGGCGGTCCTTGCCCTCCAGTTTTGCAGGTCATGATAATACAGAGGAGTTCCTTCCTTTTTGGGTATACGCTGTTTACAGCACCAATGATTTTTCGCAAGGGCATTTAGCACAGAAGGCAGGGTTCTTACGGAAATGCCTGTCCCTTTACTGATTGAGCTGATGGTATGCACGGTAAAACAATCGCGTGCGTAAAGATAGAACCAGACAACTGCCTGGTTGTGATCTTCGAAGAGTAAAAGCATAATCCGAGGGAAAGACGTGTAGTTTCCTCTTATTTCGGTATATTGTGCTTCGATTGATGCGTCGGAACGCTTCCTTTGTTTTTTGCGGGTACTCATGATTAGCATGAAGCAAGAGCGTACTTTGCTAATGAAAATAGTTCCTTCAGGCGCTCTTGATACTGAAGGGGGTAAAATAATGAGGGATCTCGTTTGGATCTCCCGTTCAAGTTTTATGAGACTCAGCGAGTCTCCTTCCCGGCTATGCCGGAGTGCCTGCCTTCATCAAGAACGCAGGACAATTAACCTTATTAAGTAATATGAGAAATGCCCCTGTCGTGAAACTCCGGCGAACTCGCTGGGGGTGGAACTCAAGGAACAGGTATGAGGAGCTAGACCACCATTCCTTGTACGTTCCGGGTTTATAGAAAACCCAATGAAACGCTTGAGAGCGTCAAGATGTCCTGCGCTCAATGGTGACGACGGACAACGAAAACCAGTTACTACATCTGAAGATGGAGGTCAACAAAAACAGCAGGTTAATGACCAGTTTCCTCCGGAAATACATGGAACCATGCTTCGCCTTCGGCAGCACGAACGCCTTCCCGGTAATGCTTTTCCGTCATGTTGGTTCCCGAGTGTCCAAGCCACATGGATACCCGGGGTATATCGTGTGTTTTGGCTGCGGCATATGAGGCAAACGAATGGCGTAGGGCATTATGCGGTAGCGTGATGCCTGCAATTTCTGCCATTTTTTTGAGGCAGCGTCCATGGCGATTCTCGTATAATCTGTCAATTTCGTCAGGAGCCGGTTCATATTCCGCCAAGACGAGCCAGGCCTTGGCAGCGGCAGGGAGTGGAACAAAACGTTGTTTCCCGGTTTTGGCTATGGAGGCCGAGACAAATACTTCATCCTTTTCATCAAGGATGGCATCCCGTGTTATTCTAACGCATTCGGAACGGCGCAGCCCGCAAAAGGCGACCAGGACCAATCGGAACAACATTCCTCTGTCGTGCTCAAGGGCAGCTTGCAGGAGTTTCTTCAGTTCAGACGGAGAGATGATACCAATCTGGACAGATTCCGCTCTCAGAGCAAGCGTTCTTTCAACCGGGTTATACGCAATGAGGTCCCTGCTCTGCGCCCAGACAAAGAATCCATGCAGGGTTGTACGGTAACGCCGTTTGGTAGCATTACTGAGTGGTTGTTTCCGATATCGGAATGAGGCCAGCTTTTCTTCAATCATGTCTGGCATTATCTGATTGAGCGGAAGGTCTTCCCATCCCAGTAGCCATTTTTGCAGTTCCATGATCATGCTGTCATGATGGGCTTTTTTGATGAGGTTAGATTCGAGCTTCTTATCGATCACTTCCTGATATTGCTCTGCGAGGGTGCCGAACTTTCTTTTGAAGTCAACTTTGACCTGTTCTTTCTTGTTCGCAAGGAATCTGGTCAGAGAAAACAAATTGGTCAGTTCTTCCAGCCTGTTCAAATTTTCCTCGTCCGTACGCGTTACCATCCAGTTGCCATTAGCGTCTTTCCGACCATAAATCGCGCCACTGGCTATTTCTCTCTTCAGGTTCTTCAAGGCTTCACGTACTACCAGATACAAAGGGAGAGAAGATTGTTGGGTTACTTCATCATAGATGCTCCTGAATTCTCTCCATAAAAGAATAGCATTGTAGTCCTGTTCATCTACATGTTCCCTCCATTCCTGCTTTCGCAAGTGTTCCGGCAACATATCGTTCAATGATTGATGCTGAAGTCGTTGATAGGCTTTCAGCGCCTCTTCATAGGAATCAAAGAGTCGGTGAGTTTCCCGGTCACCGGACATATCGCGCACCAGCTATTTTCTCTTTCCCCGGTGCTTTCTCGGGGAAAGAGAGGCATGTGAACCATATTGATTTTTTCGGGATCTTCTCACGGTTGAAAGTATCCCATGATCATTTATATTGACAAACCAAAAGTGTGTACAGTCATATAACTTATTGATAATTATCATACAGAATCAGACTTAGGATCTGGTGCCGAAAGGCGTACAGGTTCGAGTCCTGCCAGGCGCACCATTTATACCCCCCTTAAGTAAACAACTTGAAGAGGGGTTTTTGTTTATGGTGAAAAATTGGACCCTTTCACGCCGCTTTCGCCCCTATTTGACAAGGTATTTGCGCCATGCAAACTACATCATGCACGGATATTTGGCCGCCATGTAAAACAACAATCCAGTGCCTTATTCATCATTATTTACGCTTGTTACCATCAGATAAGGCGATTGGATGAATTACTCCGCAGTAATGACAAGAAGTACCCGGCTGACGACTCCCAACAGAAAAGCCGGCGGCCGCCCTTCGCACTCGCCTGCCCTGTCCGTACATTTGGAAGTCAATTCGTACTCCCGGCAAAGAGAATATTTTAAAATCCTCCTTAAAAATTAATTTAAAATCCTTATTATCAACATAAAAAATAATCATGCATACCATTTATACATGTACCCAAGGGAAAATCGAACCCGTTAATATCGGAAATTTCATACCACGCACCCAACAATACGGTCAGCATCTGTCCCCCCGCCGCTATCAGGGCCCGACTCCATATATTCCGGAAAGACAGGGAGAAAAACGCAATATTTTGACTACACATCAAAAAGGCCTGTTAACATTTGACGCCAATCCGGCAATGCTGTATTCCACCAACCTGTTGTCGTGCGCTTCGGTCATTTACACATCGACAGACATACACGCTCAAGCATGCGCCCATGTTCATCACGCCAATTGCGGCACCCTGGAACCAACTGATATTTATCAAGCAATCCAGTCCCTTTACCCGGATAATTCAACCTATCCACCCGACCCCAGTAAAATCTATGTAGTCTATGCACACCCCACCAGCAACGTTTTGTACGGAGATGAAATCAAAAAATTGCTGGAATGCGGCATTCTCTTGGACAACATCGTGGAAATCGAAGAATTGCCTACAGGTAGCTTCGGAATAGATAATAATGGCTATATCGGCTGCGTTGATTGACGCACCCGCATGTTCATTTCCTTCTCCCTGGCAAACAGGCAACCCTGAATTTTTCATTCCCTTTTCCGGGAGGCTACCTGAACTTTTTCAGGAAGGGTGCAATGAAGGCCGTGCCCAGTCCAACCAGGGCAATCAGGGAGAAGGACCACCGGAGGGAGGAAGCATGGGCTATGTGGCCGATGACCGGAGGGCCCAGCAGGAAGCCCAGAAAGCCGATGGTGGAGACAGAGGCCAGGGCCACGCTGGGTATCATTTTTTTGGATTTTCCCGCCATGCTGTAGCAGAGGGGAACGATGGAGGAGGTACCGAAGCCCACCAGCAGGAAGCCCAGCGTGGCGGACCACAGCATGGGGAACAGGACGGAGACCAGCAGTCCGGAGGCAATGAGAATGCCACTGGCGCGGAGCACGCGCACGGGGCCGAAGCGCATCACCATGCGGTCCGCCGTAAAGCGCCCCAGAGCCATGGTGCTCATGAACGCCACGTAGCCCACCTGCACCAGTCCGGGGCCGGGCTGCACCACGCTTTCAAAGTACACGCCGCTCCAGTCAAACATGGTTCCTTCGCTCACCATGCTCCCGAAGGCGATCAGTCCGATCACCAGGACATAGGTATCCATGCTCCGGAACATGCCGCCGCCCTGGGTGGAGGAACGGCGTGCATCCCGCGGCAGGAGGGAGGGGGAAAAGACGGCCAGAATGACCATGCATATCAGGAAAATGGCGATGAAGTGCGTTTCCGTGGAAACCTGCCAATCCACCATCACCGCCCCCAGCAGAGCGCCGAAGAACCCCGCCAGGCTCCACAAGCCATGGAACCGGGCCATGATGCTGCACTGGTACAGCCGCTCCACCCCCACGCCCTGCGTGTTGACGGAGATATTCGTCAGGTTCGCGGCCACCCCGAAGAAGAACAGTCCCGCCGCCAGTTCCCAGAAGGAGGCTGCCATGCCCAGATACACAAGCACGGCGGGATAAAAGACGGAAGCCGCCATCAGTATCCTCCGGCTGCCGCAGCGGCCCACCAGATAACCGGACAGCGCCATGGCGGACATTTGCCCCACCGGAACGGCAAAGAGCACGGAGCCTAGGTCGGCGTCATTCAATCCCAGTGCATTCTTGATGTCCGGAATGCGGCACGCCCAACTGGCGAATACCAGGCCCTGGAGAAAATAAAAGGTGCTGACCGACAGGCGGTAGACGCCCTGCGTCGTTTTGGGAAGAGGCAGATTCATGCTGGATTTCCTGGTCACGCAAACGCTATCCCCATTCCCTTCCCCTGGCAAGAGAAATCATCTTTCATACAATAAGAATTCATCCGCAAAAGGGGAACACAGGCAAGGAATAAGACTCAAGGAGATTTCCCCATCGCCATGGAATTTCCCGGGGTCGTCCCCCTTCTTCCACATAAAAAAACGCCGCGTTCCCTACGGAGCACGGCGTTTAATAAAATGGAATAAGGCAGGATCAGCGGGGATCGTGGTGCCAGTTCAGGGCTCCCTTGCCCAGCGCGTACAGGTAGGCCACCAGCAGAATGCCGATGAAGATGCACATGGCCGTGAAGGATTCCGGATTCATCATCACATAGTCCCGGAAGTTGACGGCCCAGGGATAGAGGAATACCACTTCCAGGTCAAAGATGACGAAGAGCATGGCCACCATGTAGAACTTCACGGAGAACATCGGAGCGCCTTCCCCCATGGGAATCATCCCGCATTCATAAGGAATGTCCGCGGGTTTGCGCACGGAAGAGCGCTTACCCATCAAGATACTGAGCAACAAGATAATGCCGGCCAGCCCCAGGGCTGCCACCACCTGCACAAGCACTGAAAAGAATTCCTGATTCATGACGTCTGGCACGGGTATACCACATCAACCCCGGAAAAGCAAAACTAAAAAGGGCAGCGGCGCTTCCCGCTGGCAGGCGCTCCCGTTTCTTCCCGGAACCGGAAACGGTATGACGGTGGATCATCCCCACGCCCCTGCGGTCCTTTATCCAGCCAGGGTTCAGCCGCCGTGCGGAGCGTGGGAGTCCAATACCTTTCCAAGCACCTGCATGACTCCGTTTTCCTCATTGGACGGAGCTTTAAACGCGGCCATGGCACGGATTTCCGGCACGGCGTTCGCCACGGCATAACTGAACCGGGCCTGGCGCATCATTTCCGCATCATTCATCTGGTCGCCAAAGACCATGGTCTCCTCCGGGGAAACGCCCAGTTTCCGCTGGATCAGTTCCAGCGCGCTTCCCTTGTCCGCCCCCTTCCGGCTGATGTCCATCCATTTTTCTCCGGAGACGGCCACCTGGAAGCCATGTTCCAGATGCTTCAGGCGCGGATAGCTGTTTTTCTTTGCTCCCCGGAAATCATACACGGCAATTTTCAGCAGCCTGTCTCCCCGCACATCCAGCAGGTCCTCCACCTCCCTGCACCGGGTGTAGTACCTGCGGGCTTCCCGGACAAATTCCGGCTGTTTGTCTTCAATATATGCGGAATCCCGGCCTGCGAGGACGATGCACGCACCCTCAATGTTCCTGACCATGCCTATCACCCGCGCTACCGTTTCCGGGTCCATGTCCAGCACCAGCCATTCCTCTTCCCCGGATGCCGCATAGGCGCCGTTCTCAGCGATGAACAGCATCCGGTCCGCCACGGGGGCGAAGATCCGGCGCAGTCCGTCATATTGGCGGCCGCTGGCCGCGGCAAAGCGGATGCCGCGGCGTTCAAGCTTTTCAAACAAGCTGAAAAATGCAGGGGCCAGTTCCCCCTTTCCATTGAGCAGCGTGCCGTCCATATCGGACGCAATGAGTTTGACGGAATCCATAACGTTGAACGGATCATCGTTCCCCGGTTCTTCCAAGGCAAGACCAGCTTCAGACAGCGCAGAACCGGGGGGGAAAACACCTGCGCGGCGGCAAATTTCCCTCTTCCATACATCCATGGAAAACTGGCGGTTCCTGCATTTTTCCATGACGGAGCCGGCAACAGGCAAATGAGGGCAATTTAAAGTCAGCCGCACACCCGCAATGTCTAACGCGTCATACCGGATTGTGAATCCGGACATAATTCAACCAATTGGATTTAAATAAATCATATAATAATAACCCATGCAGGCCAGGGTGGTTAAGACATGACACCATATTTCCTCCCGTCCCTGTAGTTGGCTTTATCCATGGGCTTCTTTTCCCTACCGGGTGGAAAAAAATCTTCCGCCGGATTCACAATCCGCCATTCAAATTCCTGCACGGCCCGCTCCGGGCCTTACTTGCGCGTACCATTTTTTCATTGCCCGAAGTTACGGATTCCTGCATCATAGCTTTTCGCAGTTACCCTGCTTATGATACACATGACATTAAGAAAAAAGACTCTCTGGTTTTTTGGAGCTTTGAGCGTTTTTGCCGCCCTTGTCGCGGGATCCACTATTTTCTGGTTCCTCAGGAATGACCCCTCTCCCGCAGAGTGGAAGTTCAACCCCTTGTGGACAAAAGCGGAAAAGGAACAGATTCTTACCGCAGCGGACTTCACGGAGCACCGCAGTCCGGAACGTTTTATCCTCCGCGGGCTTTCTCCCAATTCCCGCCATATTGACTGGCATATGTTTTCCGAGGTTTCCATGCGCCAGTACATGCAGGAGGAGATCAAGGAAAGGCTCCAGATGATCCGGAATACGGCGGAGGGAGCAGACGGCCGCTGCCGCACATCCTCCCATGAAACCCTCCTGCACCTGGCTGCCGGGCTGGGACAGGTACAGCTGCTGAACCGCCTCCTGCAGCGCAATGCGGACCCGAACCTCCAGATCATCCTGCCGCACCAGGCCATTCCATCCATGCCGGGGTCCGAGCAGGGGGACACTCCCCTCACCTACGCGTGCCACCCCGGAATGGATGACTCCCGGCCCCTCCCGGTGCACAACAGGCTTTCCTGCCTCAATCTGCTGATTCAGTACGGCGCGGATGTGGACAAACCGGGCCCGATGGGCTGGCCTCCGCTGGTCATGACCTGCGTGGCCGGCATAGGAGGGGCCCCGTATGAGGAGGCGGCTCTTTTTCTTCTCAAATGCGGGGCGGATATTTCCCTCCAGCCGGAATTGAGGGGTAAAAAAACCAGTCTGCTGACCTGGGCCGCCGCCGCCGGATACCCCCTTCTGGTCCGCAAGCTTTGCGAGGCCGGGTATGATCCCAATTTCCGCGGGGAGATGACCCCTCCCCTTCTTTCCCTGAACCTGAACACGCCGAAAACTGCGCTGCAAATCGCCCATACCCTGCTGGAATACGGGGCGGACGTCAATGCCGCCATGCCCATAGCCACAGCGCCGCCGGATTCCGGGGGAGACACGGCCCTGCTGAACCTGTGCCGCCAACTGGCTTTCATTGACGTATCCCACCTCCCTCAAATCAGGGAACTGGTCAATCTCTTTATCAGTGAAGGGGCGGACGTCAACCATCAAAACGCAGCCGGGGAAACGCCCCTGATGCTGTGCTGCCGGGACATGCTGCTGGGGGATGATACCCTGGACCGGCTGAAACTGGGCATTGCACGGCTTCTGCTGGACCACCAGGCAGACCCTGCCCTGCGGGACAAGTACGGCCGCACGGCGCTCCAGCAGATCGGCAACCGGTCAAACGACCACCTGCACCAGGTCCTGAAACACCTGCCGGAGTTGAGCACTTCCCCGCTCCCTCAGAACGGAAGCCGCTAGGCCCAGCCTCCTGCGCGGGCGCCTTTCATTTCACCCGGGCGTTTACCGTATCCAGAAGGATACCCGCGTCCGGCTTGGAACCGGTGCTGATGAAATGGATGTAGCTGGCCCCGTTGGGAGACTGGTTCACCATTTTCAGCGTACCCGCCTTTTTCCCGTCCAGGGAAACCACAGCCTGGGAGCCCTGCCAGAGGATGGAGACCTCATGCCAAGCTCCGGGAGCAAAAGGCACTTTTTTCATGCCAAGCAACAAATGGGGAGCCGGTTTCAGTTTGATGGGGAAGGTAAACAGGGCGTAATCCTTTGTGGTGGTGTCACAGGCATTGAACAGGCGGTCCGTCAGGGAAACCTGGAGGCCGGAATCGTCCGCCTGGTCTCCGTCCGCTACCCGGAAGCGGAATTTGACCAGCCCCGTGGTCCCGTTCGGGAAGTTCCAGGTGGCGCCCCCGTTCTGGTAATCCACATTGGATTTCTCATTAACCAGTTCTGGATCATTCAGGCGCCTGATTTGCAGCACTTTCTTTTCCCCGCCGGAGGGGTCCGGAACCAGTTCCGCGGAGGGCTTCCGGTTGTAGCTGCAATGGCCTTTTTTCTGCGGAATATAGGTATGGATGGTCCACTGGGCGTCCAAATCCCTGCCTGTCTGCGTGGCGCGCGTTTTGGCGGCTACCCAGCGGCGGTCCACGATGACCAGGCGGCGGTGGTTTTTGTGCTGCCCCAGGGAAATCAGGATGCGGTTCTTGTCAAGCTGCACCATTTCACTCTGGTGCTTGCCGCGGTCCTCCGGGCCGTCCAGGGTGGCATAGCCGGGATGGTTGCGGTGCTCGTCCAGAATGATTTCCCGGAATCCGTACCAGGTCTTGCCCTCGTCATTGGAAAGGGCAATGTGGTGGGAATCACGGTTGGTGAACACGTCCTCCCACGTGCCGTTGCCTGCCGTGGCATTTTCAGGCAGGGCCATCGTGTTGGTCCACAGGGAGACGATGGTTCCGTCATCCAGGCGGCCCAGCGTATTCATGGTCAGGGTGCCGAAGAAATGGGACGGCTCCGGCTTGCTCCATGTTTCACCGAAATCCCTGGAGAAAGCCTGCCACGCCTGGTCCTGGGAAGTGCGGGCCAGCGCCCACAGGGTGCCGTCCTTCATTTCCAGCACCGTGGCTTCCACGGCATTGTTGAACCACCTGACACCCTGGTGGGGCGGCTTGGCTTCATGCCTGGGGGAGGTAACTCCATTCTTGGACACGCGCCAAGTCAGGCCGCCGTCGTCGGAAATGTGAAACTTGGTGCCGCCGCCCATGTTATGGAACGGCACGATCACCCTCTTGCCCTTGTTGACAAAGGTGGGCGTGCGCATGATGCCGCCCAGTTTTTTCAGATTCTTCTGCTTCTCCGGATTTTTCCAGTCTTCCTCCAGCTTGCCGTCGTTCGTGACCGCAAACCACTTGCCGTCCAGGCCTCCCTTGGAGAGGAAGATGAACCCTCCGATGGGCTGCACGCGGATGAATTCCTTGGTCACGGGGTTGCGCGCAATCGCCGGGGATTCCTTGGGAATGCCTCCGTAGTTGGGCGGGTAGCCGCTCGGAGCCGCCTTCATTTCCCATGTCTTTCCGTTATCCTTGCTGACCAGGTAGTCCGGTTCCTTGCGGGTGCCGGAGTAATGGCGGATTTCACGGGAATTTACGCGGATGAGGCCGCGCCCGGCATCAGACGGCGGCGTAGCGACAATTTCAGGCTCCGGAGCGGGAGCGGCGTTTTCCTGGGCATAACAGCAGCAGACGGAACCGGCAAACAACGCAAACAACAGGCTTTTCATAAATCAAATACTAAAGGCGGTACATTTTCCCCAAACGGGACTTCCCCTTCAAGCACAATTCCCTCCTTCCACAAAAAGACCACCGTCAGGGGTGCTTGCCCGCGGGTTTTCCGCCGCGGTACTTCGCATCCATTTTTTTCAGCAGTACGGCCAATTCTTTTTCCAGCACCTCGTATCCCCTGGCATTGGGGTGCACCACATCTTTCATGAATTCATTCTTTGGAGAAGAGCCGTCTGCGGAAAGGAGCGCCTTCCCCGGATCGGCAAAGAAGATGTTTTTCCCATTCTGGAGCTTTGCCAGCAGTTTGTTCGTTTCCTTCACCGGACCGGCCAGGTTTTTCTCTTTCCTGGGCAGAACGCCCAGCAGCAGGATTTTGGAGGAGGGGCACTTCTGGCGCACCAGGCGCACGAACGCCTTGATGTTATCCGCGCATGCCTGCGGCGTATCCTTCCGGTGGCCCAGATTGTTGGTTCCCAGCAGCACGATGATGACCCGTGGGGAGATGCCGTCCAGTTCCCCGTTCTGCACGCGGTAATAGGCATTATCCACATAATCAAAACCAAAGCCCATGTTAGTCACCGCATGTGGTCCGAACAGTTGATCCCAGGATGCCTCCCCCGCCTTCCTGCTGTCTCCGGAGGGTTCCCCTCCCCAATGATGGGTGATGCTGTCCCCTATCATCACGTACTCCGGCTTGACGGACTGGTTCCGCTTCCTGACGGCCTCATGACGGGCATTCCAGTCATACGGATCCCGCTGGTGGGGTTCCGGCTTCAGGGAGGAAGGCAGAGCGCGCTCCGGCGCGGAAGATGCAGGGAACGCCAGAACGGCGCCCAGCAGCACGGCGTACGTATACAACAGGAAATTCATGACGGAACGGGGGAATTGGAACCAGTGTAAGGAAATCCTTCCACGCATCAAGGCCACATGCGGCGGCGGCCTTTCCCGGATGAAAAAGACCACTGCGTTGACGGCGGGTCCTGCCGCAAAGATTGTTGATCCCCAAAAGCACGATGCTCACGCGCGGGGAGATTCCGTCCAGTTCACCAAGCTGCACACGGTAGTAGGCATTGTCCACATAATCGGAGCCAAAACCCATATTGGTCACCGTATGCGGAGAAAAAAGATTCTCCCATGCCGCCTTTCCCGTCCCCAGGGCCCTTTTATCACCGGAAGGCTCCCCTCCCCAGCGGTGGGTAATGCTGTCACCAAAGATGACATATTCCGGCTTAACCGTCCGATTCCGCTCCATCACGGCCTGATGGCGTGCATTCCAGCCGTAAACGGCGCGCTCGTTCACTTGAGGCTTCAGCGTAGAAGACAGCTCACCCGCACAGACTCCGGAAAACAAGGCAATCCAGGAAACGCCCGCCAGCAATAAACATCTTAATAAATGAGAGCCCGGCATTGTGAAAATATTGTGACCGCGCCCCGGAAAGTAAAAAAACTATTTTCCCCCGCTTCCGCGCCGCCGGATTTTTTCCTCATTCCTATTCCGGAACAGCCGGATGCCTGAAACAGACCGGGCCCGGAAGAATTGGCCTTGTTGCCCCTGCAAATTCCGGGTATAATTAAGCGGCGCGGAGTTTCGCCGTTTCCGGCCTTTCGGAGGCTGGGGCCGTCCTCTCCGTTTTTCCACACCATATCCTATTTATGATCAGCATGGCAAAAGACTTGAAGGCATCCCCCGCCCTCCCGCAGGAATGGCAGGGATTCAAGCCCGGAGCATGGACGGAGTCCATCGACGTACGGGATTTCATCCAGAACAATTACACGCCTTATTCCGGTAATGAAGATTTTCTTTCCGGCCCATCCCGGCGCACGCTTCAGCTCTGGGAGGAACTGAAAGTCCTGCTGAAACAGGAAACGGACAACGGCGGCGTCCTGGACGCGGACGAGGAAGTGGTTTCCTCCATCGTCTCCCACAAGCCCGGCTACATTGACAAGGAGCTGGAGGTGGTCGTGGGCCTCCAGACGGATGCCCCCCTGAAGCGCGCCCTGATGCCCTTCGGCGGCCTGCGCATGGCCCAGCAGGCCCTGGAAGCCTACGGGTTCAAGATGTGCGAAAAGACCGCGGATATTTTCAACAAGATACGCAAGACGCATAACGAGGGCGTCTTTGACGCTTACACGTCAGACATTCGCGCCGCCCGTTCCGCCGGTATCATCACCGGGCTTCCGGACGCCTACGGCCGCGGGCGCATCATCGGGGACTACCGCCGCGTGGCCCTGTACGGCACGGACAAACTGGCTGCCGAACGCCGCAAGGACCTCAAACGGCATGAGAATATCCCCCTCACGGACGAGGTCATCCGCCTGCGCGAGGAAATGAGCGAACAAATCCGCGCCCTGGAGGAACTCGCCCGGATGGGCGCCTCCTACGGCTGCGATCTTACCCGTCCCGCCGCGAATGCCCGTGAAGCCGTCCAGTGGACTTACCTGGGCTACCTGGCCGCCGTGAAGGAACAGAACGGAGCGGCCATGTCCCTGGGCCGCGTCTCCACCTTCTTTGACATCTACTTCACCCGGGATATGGAGCAGGGCCTCCTTACGGAGGAGGAAGCGCAGGAAATCATGGACCAGTTCGTGATGAAGCTGCGCATCGTCCGCTTCATCCGCACACCGGACTACAACAACCTTTTTTCCGGAGACCCCACCTGGGTGACGGAATCCATCGGCGGCATGGGGGAAGACGGCCGCACCCTGGTCACCCGCAGCTCCTTCCGCATGCTCCAGACGCTGTACAACCTGGGTCCGGCTCCGGAGCCGAACCTGACCGTACTGTGGGCCGGGAACCTGCCGGAAGCCTTTAAGAGCTTCTGCGCCAGGGTCTCCATTGAGACGTCCTCCGTCCAGTATGAGAACGACGACCTGATGCGCACGCACTGGGGTGACGACTACGGCATCGCGTGCTGCGTGTCCGCCATGCGCATCGGCAAGCAGATGCAGTTCTTCGGCGCGCGCGCCAACCTCGCCAAGTGCCTGCTCTATGCCCTGAACGGCGGCATGGATGAACTCAAGGGCAAGCAGGTGGCCCCGCCCTCCCCGCGCTATACGGAGGAAATTCTGAAGTACGATGAAGTGATGGCCCTGTACGGCAAGATGCAGGACTGGCTTGCCAAGACCTACATTGACGCCCTGAACATCATCCACTACATGCACGACAAGTACTGCTATGAACGCATTGAAATGGCGCTGCATGATCCGGAAATCCTGCGCACCATGGCTACGGGCATCGCCGGGCTCTCCGTGGCTGCGGACTCCCTGTCCGCCATCAAGTACGCCACGGTGAAGGCCGTCCGCAATGAAGAAGGCCTCATTGTGGATTTCAGGACGGAAGGAGAATTCCCGTGCTACGGGAATAATGATCCGCGCGTGGACGAGATCGCATGCGGCCTGGTCACCGGGTTCATGGAAAAGCTGCGCAAGCTCCACACTTACCGCGGCTCCCTCCCCACCCAGTCCATCCTGACCATTACCTCCAACGTGGTTTACGGCAAGAAGACGGGCAATACGCCGGACGGACGCCGCGCCGGGGAACCCTTCGCGCCCGGGGCCAACCCGATGCACGGCAGGGATAAAAACGGAGCCGTGGCCTCCATGCTTTCCGTAGCCAAACTGTCCTATGACGACTCCCTGGACGGCATTTCCTACACCTTCTCCATCGTGCCGCAGGCCCTGGGCAAGGAAGAAGGGGAACGCCGCGCCAAACTCGTCTCCCTGCTGGAAGCCTACTTTGCCGCTACCGGGCACCACATCAACGTGAACGTGCTGGAACGGGAAACCCTGCTGGACGCCATGGACCACCCGGAAAAATACCCGCAGCTGACCATCCGCGTTTCCGGCTATGCCGTGAACTTCATCAAGCTCACCCGCGAACAGCAGCAGGAGGTCCTCAACCGAACCTTCCATACCCGTTAACCCAAGCCAGGAAGCGGATGCCGCAGGCTTTTCCCCAGAACCCTGTCCCGGGGGATGAATCCGCCGTCACAGGGCTGGTCCATTCCGTGGAATCCTGCGGCACGGTGGACGGCCCCGGCATCCGCTTCGTCCTCTTCCTGTCCGGGTGCAGCCTGCGCTGCCGCTATTGCCACAATCCGGACACCTCCTGCGTGCGCCGGGGCCGGAACAGAAGCGCGGCGGACGTTCTGGAAGAAATAGCCCGTTACCGGGATTTCCTGCTGGCGGCGGGCGGAGGCGTCACCCTATCCGGAGGCGATCCCCTCTTTCAGCCGGACTTTTCCAGAGCCGTGCTGAAGGGATGCAAAGGCCTGGGGCTGCACACCTGCCTGGACACCTCCGGCCATCTGGGACGGAACGCGGATGAAGACATGCTGGCGGACACGGACCTGGTCCTGCTGGACATCAAGGCATGGAACCCGGAACAGTACCAGGCCCTGACAGGCGGGGAACTGCGCCCTACCCTGCAATTCGCGGAACGCCTGGCCGCCCTCCACAAACCCGTCTGGCTCCGGTACGTGCTGGTTCCCGGCCTTACGGACAACATGGAAGACATCGCGGAGCTCTCCCGCTATGCGGCGCGCCTGGGCAACGTGGAGCGCGTGGACGTGCTTCCCTTCCACCAGATGGGACGCTTCAAGTGGGATGAATTGAATCTGGAGTATACCTTGAAGGACGTTCCGGAACCGTCCGTGGAACTGACGGAGCAGGTCCGCCATGTTTTCCGCCGGGAAGGGTTCCCGGCCTGCGTGCATTAACCCGGATACGTGTATCAGCCCAGGCCATTACCAAGCCCATCCACGTTTCTTCCACTCCAAATACCCCGCCTTATTCCACAGGTCAATTTTCCCCGGAAATTTCCCTTACCGCCTCCAACACCTGCTGTATGGAGATATTACGGTTGCAGGGAACGTCACGGTCGCACTCCTTCAGGAAACACGGAGTACAGCACTGGTGGCTGTACAGGGAGCGGTTGAAGAGGCCCATGGGCCGGTAAACGTCCGGAAGGCGGGTGGAAAACAGGGTCACCACCGGAAGGCCGCGGAAGGAGCAGAGAGCCGGAATGTCTCCATCTACCGCCACGGCCGCAGCCGCGCCGTCCATCACGGGGAACAGCGCTTCCGGCGTTCCCGCCGCCAGTTCCACATTCAGGCGCTCCGCCAGGGCGGCGGCGCGTTCACGGTCTTCCTCCAGGGCTGCCAGTACGGCCCTGCGCGGCAGGAGGGGGACGAGTTCCGCCCACTGCTCTTCACTCCACTCATTGGCCGGTCCCAGGCTGGAGAACGGGGCAATCAGAATGGGAGCTTCGTCCGGGACCTGTTCCTTCTTCACCGGGAACACGGCAGGCTGCCACGCATCCAGCCCATGCAGGCTTCCCAGTTCCAGATAGGACTGCACCCGGTGCATGGGGGGGGCGGCACGCAGCACGGGGGCCGTTACCCGGAATTTGTATTTCCGGGCGCCGGGGTGCGTATCCAGCCCGGAGAACATCATGGGCCCATACGGCTCCAGAGCCTTCAGGGTCTCCATGTCCTGGTCCAGCATGATGCCCATGTCCAGCGGGCCATCATTGTAAAATTCATCCGCTTCCAGCGCCTCCCGAAGCTGGTCCAGGGAGTCGTGCGGCAGCACATGGCTGACTTCCGGCATGGCCTTCCAGACCCCTGCCTGGGCGGACGGGCAGATGACGTTCACCTGCACGTCGCACCGGGCGGCCTTCAAAACCCGGACCAGGGGAGCGGTCACCAGGGCTTCATCCAGAGCCTTCGGCATGGCCACCAGGATGCGGTACGGCTGCAGCTTCATGTTTTCCAGAAGCCGGGACGTTTTTTCATCCCGGGGAGGAAAGCGGTCAATGGATTTCCAGCGGTGGTGCATCCAGAACACGTCCAGCACGGATTTGCCGATCAAAGTTTCCAGGGCCCGGTTCACTTCCATGGTGTCTCCCGCCAGAGAACCGTCGGAACGGGAAAAATCCACCACATTCCCCATGTCGGATATCCAGTGCCCCGGAGAATCCGTGCGTACCGCTATCGCGACCATGCCCGCTCCGGTCCTTTTTTTCAGCAGGGCCGGCAACGGAGTGGTGCCGGTCACCTTCCCGAAAAACGGGACGTGCACCCCCTCCCAGACAAACTGGTCGCTCAGCACGCCAAGGGCCGCGCCCTCCTTAAGCAGCTTCATGGGCGCCTTGATGCCCCCCTCCTTGGAAAACATCTGCGTTCCCCTCTCCGTACGGCGCCTGTACACGTATTCCTCCATCAGCGGGTTGTCAAACTGGCGGTACATGGACCCATAACGCTCCACTTCCGGGAAAAACACGCGTATCCTCGCCAGCGCCTCCCAATTGCCGGAGTGGGCGATGGCGCATACCTGCCCCCTCCCTTCCAGCACGGGAGCGGCAAATTCCTCATGACCCACAAGGGTAACGCATTTTTTCAACTGCTCATCCGTCAGGGTGGACGTCTTCGCAGAGCACAGGAAATTGGCGATCGTCCTTTTGAAATTTTCCCGGCTCAACTGCTGCAATTCCTTCCCGCGCAAGGACGGCCCCAGCACAATGCGCAGGTTCCTCTCCACGATTTTCCGCCTCTGCGGCAGCAGGTGCCATGCCACTCCACCCGCCACGCGCCCCAGACGGTAAAGCGTTTTCATGCCGATGAGCTTCAGCAGCCCCTCCATCAGCAGAAACCCTCTCATCCCCAGATGATGGGCAAACGTATTCCGGGGAGCCGGAGAGGAATCGGATGAAGGGGAACTAGTCATAAGAAAACCGGAACGGATTTTATACGAATCCCTTCCGGTCCACAAACCCTTTGTGCGCCGTGCGGGCGGTCTTTATTTTTATTTCCAGCCGCAAGGAACCTAATCCGGGGAGTGTTCAAACCCGGCGGCGCATCATCATCACCGCCAGGCCCAGCGAAGCCGCCGCGGGTTCAGGAACGGAAGCCAGTCCCCACGCTTCCCGGACCAAGTCTTCCGTCAATACGGAGCCGTACGCCTTGAAATCCGCTATCTGGAAAGAATTTCCCTCACTGGTGTTTCCGCCTACTGTCACCGTGCCATTTTGATTGCCGTTAAGGCCGGAGGATAACTGGGGCATACCCGCGAGTTGCGTTCCATCCAGAAAAATCTGAACATCCGTCATCCGGGGTACGGTCTTTGTTGAGCCACCCTTCCCCGTCCGGCCCTTCTCCCCTTCCGCCTGCCATCCTGCGTTTGGCTCCCTCCGGAAAACGCAGCAATTTCACTTCCGGAAAAGAAATGACTTTACAATTCTTAACTAAACGGTATATTCCGTCTCCCGAACCGAACACCAAACCGGAGTTACACACCATGAAAGTTCTTTCTTCCTTAGCCTCTATGAAGCGCCGCCACGCAGACTGCCAGATCGTGAAGCGCAAGGGCACGTTGTATGTGATTTGCAAGAGCAATCCCAAGTTCAAAGCCCGCCAGGGCGCCACGGCAGGTACGCGTCTTTCCAAAAAGGGCGTCAAGTAACCCCTGGCCCAACACAGATTTCAAGAAGACCGCCGCCCGCCGGGTGCCGGTCTTTTTTTGCTGACAGAACACCTTCCCACACGTCCATGCAGCTTCCCTCCGTCCAAACCAGATTTCTGGACCTCCCCGGCTCCTTTTCCCTGCGGAACGGAACCGTTCTGGACAAGGTGCGCGTGGCCTACGAGCAGTACGGAACCCTGACGCCGGAAAAGGATAACGTGATCCTCCTGTTTCACGCCCTTTCCGGCAGCCAGCACGCCTATGGCTATAATCCGGAGGTGCCGGGCACCGGCTCCCTCTGGAAACCGGAAAATCATGAAGGGTGGTGGAACAGCATCATCGGCCCCGGCCGGCCGCTGGATACGGACCGCTTCTGCATCATCTGCGCCAATTACCTGGGCGGCTGCTACGGCACCACCGGCCCCGCCAGCCCCTGCCCTGCGGACGGACTGCCCTACGGCTCCCGCTTTCCGCACGTGGAGGCGGCGGACCAGGCCCGCCTTCAGGCACTCCTGCTGGACAGCCTGGGAATAGACCGCGCTCATCTGGTAGGGCCCTCCGTGGGCGGACTGATCGCCCTCAGCTTTGCGTGCCAATTCCCGGAACGGGTCCGGAGCTTCATTTCCATCGGTTCCGGATACCGGGCTTCCATTGAACACCGCCTGTCCCTGTTTGAACAAATCCTGGCCATTGAACTTGATCCGGATTTCCGCGGCGGGGATTATTACCAGGGTCCGGCCCCCAAAAAGGGGCTGGCGTTCGCGCGCATCATCGGCCACAAGGCGTTCGTATACCAGGAAGGGCTGGAACAGCGCGCCAGAAAGGAAGTGGGCGGCCAGTCCGGCCTGCTTACGTGGATGACGCCCACCCGCAGCACGCAGAGCTACATGCTTCACCAGGGGACCAAATTTGCGGAGCGATTTGACGCCAACGCCTACATCCGCATTGCGGACATGTGGGCGGAGTTCGACATCCGCGACCACGCTCCGGACGGAATGTTTAAAACTGCTCTGGCAGGCTTCCGCCACGCAGGAATTCCCGCGCTCGTCTTTTCCATTGATACGGACTGCTGTTTCCGCCCGGCGGAACAGAAGGATTTTGTGGAACAGTTCAAGGCCGCGGACATTCCCGTGGAGTTCCACGCCATTGTTTCCACCAAGGGGCACGATTCCTTCCTGCTGGAACCGGAGCTTTATGCTGAACCTATCCGCAGGGTTCTGGGGTGAGGAAAGAGTTTCCATCCAGAAAACGCATCCTTGCCGGGTGGTTCAAAATAGCCTCCGCAACGTTCCGGGCTGCAGATCAGGCGCAAAAGCAGGCGATCCGTTTGCGGTTGAACGGCCCTTGTGAAAGCTTCAAAAAAAGTGAAACTCCATACTTTTCTGTAGCGCCGTGCCCATCCAAACAAGCCTGGAAGACGGATTGACAGGCGCCATTCCCGGCTTTAGCCTGTCCCTTACGGCCATAGATGCTTCCGGGCGTCATGGGAACCAGCAGGACCTGCCAAGTCCGCCGCTTACCAGGAAAAAAGAATATGAGTTACTATTTTATTGTCACGGTTTCTTTAACCGGAGATGCCCACTCCCCGTATGATTCCTATGTCAGGGAAGTGAAGCCCATTGTTGAAAAGCACGGCGGCGAATACCTGGCCAGGACCAACGAGGTTATTCCGTTGACTGACGGCTGGAACCCGGACCGTGTGATTATCATCCGGTTTCCCTCCAGGGAAAAGCTGGAACGCTGCTTTTCCTCAGAAGAGTACCGGCAGATCAAATCCCTGCGTGAGGATTCCGTGAAAAGCCATGCCATCATCGTGAAGGGAACGGATGGTGATGAAGATCTGTAAAGGGCTGCACCAGATCCGGGTGGATTTCCAGGTGACGCCTGAAATCAAGCGGTTTGTGTATATCTACCTTATTGAGGGGGCCGCCTGCTACCTGGTTGATTCCGGCGTAGGCGGAAGCGAGAAGGCCATTTTTTCCTACATGCAGGGAATAGGACGGAAACCGGAGGAGATTAAAGGGATTTTCCTGACACACGCGCACCCGGACCACATCGGCAGTGCATCCGTCATCAGGGAACTCACGGGCTGCACCGTTTATGCAAGCCAGGGGGAGCGACGGTGGATTGAGAATATTGACCTGCAATTCAAGGAACGCCCCATTCCCAACTTCCACGCGCTGGCAGGGGCATCCACCCAAGTGGACACCGTAGTCCGGGACGGAGAC
Source organism: Akkermansia muciniphila (assembly GCF_002884975.1). NCBI lineage: Bacteria > Pseudomonadati > Verrucomicrobiota > Verrucomicrobiia > Verrucomicrobiales > Akkermansiaceae > Akkermansia > Akkermansia muciniphila. The sequence continues at coordinate 1,093,036 of NZ_PJKB01000001.1, forward strand.
GTCATCACGCCGGAACCGGGGATGGAAATCAAGGTTGTGGGGTCCCGGGGACATTCCTGTGACGGGGTCTCCTATTGGCTGCGGGACCGGGAGGCCCTGTTTACCGGAGACGCCATTCCCGCGGAGAATGACGTTCCCATTTACATCAACAAGGACTGGAGCATCCACACCCTGCACCGCCTGGCGAATCTTTCCCCGGTACGGTTTTACTGCCCCGCATGGGACAAGGCTTACACGGGCCTTGAAGGCACGGAAGCCATCGCTCGGGCGCTGGACCTCATTGAAGATATCCAGAGGGGAGTGGATGCCGTAATAAACAGCCGGCCCGCGGCGGACAGGGCCACGCTGACCAGTCAAATCTGCACGGAGCTGGGCATGGAAAGATTTTTAAGGAATCCCCTGTTTGCCGGAACGATCGCGTCACACCTGCCCTCCGGTATGCTGGATATTTTCCCACAGGGTCCTAAATAAAAAAATAGCCAAATTCCGGTGAACCCAAACCGGGGTTGGGCTGTCCCACTCCTATGACTGATACTCATTACACCTCCGAAACGGAGAATGTCGGACAGTTCCGCTGTGAAAGCACCTATATTCCCTCCAATATCACCTTTGCCACCGACCTGCCCGCTTCCTTTGAAGGCCGCGCAGAGTTCCCCTCCCCCGGTGTGATGCTCGGTTCCACGCTTGCCTCCTGCATGATCAGCCTGGTTTCCGTAGTTGCGGCCAGAAAGGGAGTGGACCTGAAAGGCATGCGCATTCTCGCGCGTCCGGTGGAATCCTCCAAGGGGATTGAAAAGATTGAACTGAAGGCCATCATGCCCCTGGAAGGCACCCATCCCCTCCGCGCCATGCTGGAAAAGACGGCCCTGAGCTGCCCGGTGCACCAGGCGCTCCGCCCGGACCTGGAAACGCCCATCGAATGGGAATGGAAGTAACGGGAAGTTCTGACAGTTAATATTCAGCATCCTTCCTAAAAATGACGAAGAAGGCCGTCCCGGAGAGTTCCGGAACGGCCTTCTTTTTAGCCGGGGTTTCCTTCCTTTAGAAGTTGTAGCGGTAGCCGATGCTTCCGTTGATGGAGCTGGAGCCGCTGCGGATGTCCGCATTCCCGTCCGCAAAGATGATGCTCTGCGTGCCTACCGGGATGCTCAGGCCCACGCCAACCTGGAAGGCCGTAGCCCCCACCTTGGCGCCGTATACCGGACGCGTGTAGGAGGGGTCAGCCAGGAAGCCCACATTGGCCTGCCCGCGGCGGTCGCCCATGTCCTGGGAGACGTTCGCCCGTACTTCCCCCAGCGCTTCACGCCCGAAGAGGTTGGAGCCCAGGAGGCCGGAGAGCCTGGCGCCCACGGCAACGGCCGCCGTGGTCAGCTTCTGCTCTTCCACCCTCAGTCCGGCGTTTCCGGCGGAACCGCTTTCACTGTACCCGTCCATGCGCGTCGTCACGATGGAGGCGTTGAACAGGGGCTGGAGAATCACACTCTTGTCTTCATTGAGGGCGATGTCATATGCCAGTTCATACATGGCGCCGAAGCCGGAACCGGTCGTACTGCCGTGGGCCTGGTAGGAGCCCGTGCCGTAGTCCACCGTGCGCGTGAGCTTGGCATCATTCCAGCCGCCCGTCAGAACCAGCAGGTGGGACCACTTGCGGGTCTGGTAGCGGGCGAACAGGTTGACGTAGTAGCTGTCCAGGTCTCCGTCCGCCGTATCCGCCGCATTCGCGGTCAGGCTTCCGTAGTTGGCCGTGAACGCCGCGCCCGCGGTGAGGTGGTCGTTGATATCCACGTCCATTCCCACCGTTCCGCCCCAGGTGGAGAGTTTGTAGCCGCTCTCGTCTCCCTTGGCGTCCAGCTTGGCGTAGGACCCGGTGCCCTGCATCCACATGTGGAAGTAAGGCATGTCTTCATTGATGTATGCGGGGTTTACGCCCATTTGCGCCACGCGGTTGCGGATCCAGCCCATCTGGTCACGCAGGGAGTCCCGCTGGGCGATGCCCAGGCTGGTGACCGTACTGCCCGCAGCGGCGGCCAGCTTGCGGGCCGCTCCGGAGTAATCCCCGCTGTTCTGTGAGAGCAGCACGGAGGTGTAAAGGTCACGCAGGGTAGTGCCTTCCTCCATGTGGTAGCGGGAGTTCCAGAGCAGGTCCGCCCCGGTGGATGCGTTCCGCGTGAGGGAGGAGTCACGGAAGATGTTTTCCGTGCGCGCCGTCCCGGTGAGGATGATGGCCGTCATGCTGTCATTGGTGGCCAGGTGCAGGTTTTCATACAGGGAGCTGAGGATCATGTCCTGAAGGGTGACGTTGTCCCCCAGGGAGACCAGAGCGCCGTCCGTCGTCTTGAACAGTTCCATGTTCAGCGTTTCCGTATTTCCGGTGACCAGGGTATCCAGGTTGTTCATGACCAGCGTGACTTCTCCCGTTCCGTCACCCAGCGTAATGTTTCCGCTGGACGTGACGAACGGATTCCCCAGCCCCTCCATTGTTGTGGAAGAGGTCGTGATGGTCACTGTGCTGTTCCCCGTTACGCTCAGGCCGTCCGTTCCCAGCGTGAGCTGGGTTTTGGGATCAGCCGCGCTGCCGATGTTAAGCGTTCCGCCGTTTACCGTGATGCCCTTGTAGGCGGCCTGCGCCGGATTGCCGCCTTCCGCCGGCGCTCCGGCCAGGGTCAGCGCGCCGCCGTCGGTCACGTTCAGGTTGTAGCCGGCGTTGCCCGCGCCCTTGAGGGTTTGCACGCTGCTGTTGCCGGATTTGAAGTTGAGCGTTCCGGAAGCCCCGTCCAGCGTACCGGTGAAGGTATGGGAGGCGGAGGAGTCCACCGTCATTTCCGCGCCGCTCAGCTTCAGGGCGCCACCGCCCGCCAGGCCGGAGACCGTGTTCACGGAACCAGCCGCGGTGGAAAGCGCGGAACCTTCGCGGATATCCAGCAGAACGCCGTCCAGGGAGGAGCCGTTGCCCAGCGTCAGGGAGGAGTCCGTTCCCTCCCCGCCCAGGGTCAGCGTGCCGTCCCCGGAGATGGTCACGTCCGTCACATGGCTGCCGGCCTGCTGGCCAGTGACCACGAGCTGGGCGCCTTTACCCAGGTCCAGGGTTCCGCCGCCCGTGCCGGAAGCCAGGTTTTCCACCGTCGTCACACGGGAGGCGCCGTCATTCCGGCCATCCAGCGTGATGTCTCCGCCGGCGAGTTCCAGCGTAGTGAGGCTGTTGCCTGTGCCGTTCAGGACGATGTTCCCTTCCGTGGAGCTCAGCTTGGAGTCATTCCCCGTGAAGTTGCCTTCCACGGTGAGGGTTTCCGCGCCTTTCTTGACGAAGTCCACATGGTCCCCGCTGATGGTGCCGCCGTAGCTGTTGCCGCCGGCGTCCACGTTCTGGATCAGGTCCACCACGGCATGGTTGGCTGCCGCATCCGCCGCCGTATTCGTCACCACCAGGGCGCCGTTGCTGCCGATCAGGTTGCTGACTTTCAGGCCGTCCCCGTTCCGGGAGGCGTCCGGGGCTCCGTTCAGGCTTATATTAAGCGTGGTTCCGTTAATGCCCACGGCCTTGTAGGGGTCCAGGGCGGCGTAGTCGGTGATGTTGGGATTGTCGGAATTGGGGGAGGTGTCCACCAGGTAGACAAGGTCCGTATTGCCGCTGACCATCAGCGTTCCGTCCGCACCCAGGACTTCCGTCACCGCATAGCCCAGGGAGGCCAGCAGCGGGGAGAAGCCGATCTGCTTGTAGTTGTCCACCGTCAGCGTTCCCGTCGTCAGCACCAGTCCCACGCCGTCAGCGGAATCCCGGTTGGCGGCGAGCAGGTCCAGGACGCCCTGGTTGCTGAGGTTGATAGTCGTGGTGGCGGCGGAGAGCGTCAGGCTGTCCGCGTCAATGACGCCCTGCCCGGTTGTTCCGCCCGCGGTAAGGCTGCCGCTGTCCAGTTTGAGCGTCACCGTTTTGCCCGTCATGTCCAGAGGGCCGGAAACTCCGGTAAGTCGGGAGAAGTCCTCCATGACGATGGAGCTGACGAGACTGCCGGACAAACCGCCCAGATTGATGGTGTTCAGGGCGCCCTGCGCTCCGGCGGAGGCTGCCACTTCCACGTTTCCGGTGGTTTTGGCGCCCGCGTTTGCCAGGCTGCCCTTCGTGATCAGGATGACATTCGCCGCGTCCTGGGAGGCCAGGTCCAATGTTCCGTTGTTCACGGTTACCTTGCCCGTTCCCAGGGAGCTGGCATCCGTCAGGGTTACGGTTCCAGTGCCGGAGAGCGTGGTAGCGCCGGTAAAAGCGGTGTTCCCGCCCGCCAGCGTGATGTCTCCCGTGGTGTCAATGACCAGGGAACCGGCTCCGGAGAGGGCTCCGGCCCAGGCGCTTCCGTCACCCAGCCGCGCCGTAGCGCCGCCAGCAATGGAGAGGGTGCCCAGGAAGGTGTTTGCTCCGGTGAGTTCCAGCGTTCCGGCGTTCACGGATACCGAGCCGCCGGCCGTGCCGCTGATGACGCCGCCATAGGAGAAGTCGCGGGCAAAGGCCAGCGTGGAGTTGTTCTGGATGTCAATGCTGTCCCCCAGCTTGGTCACATTGGCGGAGTTCACCGTGACCGTGCCGCGGTGCACCTTGAGTTGTCCGTCCAGGTTGACGCCGCCCGTCAGGGTGATGTTGCCCGCGCCCTGGGTGGAAAACGCCGTGCCGCTCAGATCGCCGCTGAGGGTGAAGTCCTTGGTAGCGAAGACCTGGTTGCCTGTAAAGACAATGTCATTGGCAAAGGTGCCCCCGGCCGTGCCGTTCCATTCCGTACGGACATTGGAGTCCGCCAGATTCACGGTGCCGTCCGTTCCCATGGTCACGTTGTTTAATTGGAAATACCCGGCTGTCACGGACAGGGTTCCCTGGAATTCCGTGCTCATGTTCAGGACATTGGCTCCGTAGTTGGTTCCCAGGCCCACGGAAATGGTGCCGGTCCCGGAGGCGTTCAGGTTCAGCGCCGTGTTGTCATTGGCGCCGCTGACCGTCAGCACGGAGCCGTCCGCCAGCTCCACGGTTTTTCCGTTGGCCAGGGCCTTGGCGGCGGTAGCCGTCACATTTTCACCCAGGATCAGGGAACCGTCCGTCCACGTCATGTTGTCTGCGGTGAACGCCGTGGCGAAGGCGCCGGACGCCAGATTAAGGCTCCCGCCCTGCAGGTTGATCATGCCCATGCCCGGCTGGACATCCGCCGTAGCCAGCGTGAGCGTGCCGCCCGTAATGGTGATGGCTCCGGAACCGAGGGAGTTGGCCACCTGGGCCACCAGCTCGCCCTGCTGGAGGGAGATGGCACCCGCCCAGCCCGTATTGTCCAGGTTCAGCGTAAGCTTGCCTTCGCCGCGCTTGGTCAGCGTGCCCTGCGCAATTTTTCCGGTACCGTCCGAGGCGAAGACATAGTCGCTGCCCGCGGCGTTATTCACCGTGATGGAGGCCGGATTCACTGCTCCGGACAGGGTGACGGTGCCCGCTCCGGAGCTGTTGAAGACCAGGTTCTGCCCGGCGGCCGTATCCGCAGAGCCGTCAATGCCCCACTGGGCGCCCGTGTTCGTGTCGCTCCAGGTCATGCCTGCCGTTCCCTGCCAGATCCACACGTCCCCGGCGGAGGTCACCACCAGCTTGAGGGTGGTGCCCGTCTGGACCAGTTCATAAATCAGCGTTTCGTCTCCGGTGTATCCGGCCCAGTTGAAGATGGCGCTTGCCGCGTCAAGCCCGCTTGCCGCGGAGATGAGAGTGTATTCCCCGGCTTCCGTAATCCCTTCAATGCCGTTCAGGGTGAGGGTGAAGGTCCCGGCGCCAAAGGCTCCGCCCACACCCATGGAGGAACTGATGTCCATCGTCAGGGTGGAGTTGTTCGCCAGGTTCAGCGCGCCGGCGGTGGTCATGCGGGTGTTGGAGGCCATCGTGATATTCCCCAGCGCGGTGGCTCCGGTGGAACTCAGGGCCAGCGTTCCTCCGCGGATGTCCGTCAGCCCGGTATAACTGACCGTGCCCCCCAGCGTCAGCGTTTCATCGCTGACCTTGGTCAGGGACAGGACTCCGGTAGTGTCATAGGAGATGGTGGTGGCTCCGTAGGCAACGGCAACGCCCTTGTCCGTGATCGTGCCGTTGTACGTGCCGGAACCTACCGTAAGCGTACGCGCTCCCCCCACGGCCCCCACCTGGGAGTTGACCGTGCCGTCCAGGGAGGCGATTTCAATATCCCCCAGCACGCGCATGAAGGCGAATCCCGTGGTATCCGTGCCGGACGTGAGGGTGACCCCGCCCTGCGCCATGGAGGTGCGCATGTCAAGCCCCGTACTGTACCCGTTGGAAGCGTTCATGGTGATCATGCCGGTAAATCCGGAGGCGTCACCGCCGATGATGAGCTTGCCGTTGGAGTTGTACCTGCCGTCGCCCCCTCCACGGCTGTATGTCAGGGAGCCTGCGCCTGTAAGCGTTCCGGTGAAGCCCATTTCCTTGGCCCAGTTGTCCCGGCCCACCAGGGTGGCCGCCCCGTTGACGGTAACGGTCCCCGTAAAGTTATGCTGGTAATTGGTGGCGTTTGCCTGGGAGGCGTCCACCCATTTCAGGGAGACCGCATCAGATGCGGCTGTGCCCAGAATCAGGTCGGAACCGATGGTGTGGTGGGCGCTGTTGCCCGCAATGATCAGGGACGTGCCGTTCTGCAGGGTGACGGAAGAGCCGGCGCTGCCCCAATTGATGGCAGTGGAGCCGCCTCCTATCTGGACGTTGCCTTCCTGCACGATCAGGTGGCCGGAGTTGGCCCCTGTCAATTTCAGCAGCCCCGTACCGGTTTTCCGGACGGACCCGGCTCCCGTGATGTTATTGCCGAAGGTAAGGTCGGAAGGCGTTACCAGATTGATGAATGAGTTGGTATCCGCGGCAAGGGAGAACGCCGGGTTGGTCACGGTTCCCAGATTCACCGTGACCGTCGCGCCGTTGGCCGCTCCCAGGAAGGAACCCGCGCCCCAGGTGATGCCCGTGGCAGGCAGGTCCGTATCATACCCGAACGCCAGAACACCCTGGTTCACGGCTACGGTGGTTCCCGTACCGAGGATGGAAGCGGAGCCCAGCACCAGGGTTCCCGTGCCTTCCTTGGTAACGGCGGTATTGGCTATTCCGCCGGTTCCCGCCAGTTCATAGCGGGTGGTGGTGTTGCGGACCAGCATGGAACCGGGGGAAACCTCGGAATCAAGCTGCACCGCGGAAGTGGCGACTCCGGCCTGGTCCGCAAAGGAAACCGCCAGGCCATCCGCATACGTGGCGGGAGTGCCGCCGTCCGTCCAGATGTTTTCCGCGCTCCAGACCCCGTTTTCACCGCCCGCCCACAGCAGGAGGGTTTCCGCCGTGTAAACCAGGTCCCTGCCATTGCCGGAAAGGGTGATGGTTCCCGCCACGCCGTCCGCAAAGACGGCCTTGATGGAAGAGATGTTGGTCAGTCCGGTGGTGGAAAGCACGGACATGCCGTCCGTCAAGGCGCCAAACCCGGTAAGGTCCAGATTCAATTCCCCTTCCGCGGAAAGGGCGAACGTGCCATTCACATTGATTCCCGTTCCGGCGCCCCCCGCCAGGGCCAGCGTGCTGGAGCCGTCCACGTTCAGGTTCCCCGTAAAGAAGGAATTCTGGAACATGGTCACGATGTCGAATCCGGTAATGACCGTATTGGAGAAGGAGATGGCCTGGTCCACCGTATTGCCGTAACCGCCCAGAAGCAGGGAGGAGGTGCCCCCCACGGTGCCTCCCGACACATTCAGCGTGCTGCCCGTGCGGAACGCGGCTTTTTTAACGGTGAGGGTGGCGTTTCCGTTCACGGCGGACCTTGCGCCGCCGCCGCCCGCATAAAGGGCTCCCGTGTAAGCGCCGCCGTCCAGCGTCAGGCTGGAATTGCCCTTGACCGTGGAGGTTCCGGCAGTGCCGTAGCCGCCGCCGTAAATGGCCCCGGTAAAGATGGCGTCACTGGCGGCCGTGATGCTGACGTTGGAGTCGCCGTTGATCGTATACGTTCCGGAGCTGCCCGAGTAGGAACCGCCCACGATGCTCTTGACGAAGGTGCCGGAGGCAGCGCCCAGGTCAATCGTCACATTGGTGCTTCCGGTGATGGCGGCGCTGGAAGTGGAGTTGGCCTCATAGGCGCTCCCCCCGATGATGAAGCCCCTGGCTACGGAATTGAGTGAGACGGTTTCATCCGTTACGCTCTGCATGCTGCGCACCACGACGAAGGTGCTGCCGTCAATGTTGTTGGTAGAGTTGTGGGCCGCGGTGCCGCCGCCTATCACGCTCCCCTTGACCACGGCGTTTCCGTCCACGGACACGTAAATGTTCCCCGTGATGCCGGCCGCCTGGCCGTCCTTGTAGTTGCCGCCTACCACCCAGTTGACGGAGGTATCCCCCTGAATCTGGGTATGGACGTCACCCGTGATGTTCCATTTGCCGGTGCCGTTCCAGTTGTTGGCATAACTGCCGCCGATGATCAGGCCGTAATTGCCCCCCAGCACATCCGTCCAGATGCCGGTAGTAATCTCCGTGGCCGTTGCGTTGGCCGCAGTGTCGTAATAGCCGCCTGCCAGGGTCACTCCCGTCAGGTCACCCGTTCCGGTCACGACGTTCACGGAGCCGAAGCCCTCCTGCATGGATGCGGCGCGGATGTTGTACAGGGCCAGCGCCTGCTGGTCCGCCAGCGTTCCGGCGCCGGAGGTGGGGGCGCTTCCCAGCCCCCAGGCGGAATCCCAAGCGGTATCATACGCGCCGGACCCCGTGAAGGTAATAACCGTTTTCCCGTCAACGGTGGTGATGGTGTACAGGGACTCGTCAATATCCGCCAGCGTGAACCCCGTCCCCAGGTCAACGCCCAGGTTGTAGGAGGTATTCACCAGGGCTTCGGAACCGAACAGGTCCTGGAATTCCTGGAAACCGGAAAAATCAATCAGGCCGGAAGTCAGCGTCACGTTCTGAAGCACGCTGCCCACGTTGTCCATGGAGGTGTAGTACAGGCGGCCGCCGTCCACCGTTACATTGCCCGTAATGGTTCCGGAACCGTTGGCGAGGATGCCCATCGTTTCCCCCACCGTGAAGGCGTCCTGGAAATTCATGGTCCCCGCGGAGGCGGAGATGGTTCCATTCCCCGTCAGTCCCGTCACATTCATGGTTCCATTGCCCGCATCCAGCCTGCCTCCGGCAAGCGCGGCGGTGATGGCGCCGGTCTTGGAGAGTACGGCGCCGGAATTGACGGTATAGGTCCCCGTAAGCGCTACGTTCTCGGACAGATGCACCCAGCCAGACTGGGCGACAAAGTTGCCTGCCCCGGTGATGGAGTTGTCAATGACGTCCGCCGCTTCTCCCGCCGTACCGTAATAAGTGAGGTACTGGCTGCCGGAGGAAGTGGTTACGGCGGCAGTGCCAAGGGAACCGGAAGCGTTGATGCCCAGGGAAGTGGAATTACGGGTGATGGCGATGGTCCCGCCGATCTGGTTTTCCGTGCCGGTCAGGGTGTAATAAGTGTATTCGCTATCGGCCCCGCTGATGGAAAAACCGGAGGCGGCCGTAAGCACGCCCGTGAATTTAATGTTCTTGCCGTACTGGGTGGTGAGGTTCACTCCGGTGCCGAACGTGGTTGCCCCGGAGAAGGTAAAGCCGTCCCCATTGATGGAAGTGGCGTCATAATTATAATATCCGGAAACGGCGGGGCCGTCCTGCACGGTGAGCGTTGTGCCGTCCCCCATGACCAGCTTCTGGGACCAGTTGACATTGCCGGAAAACAGAGAAAGCGTTCCGCTGCTGATTTTAAGAGTGGCATCCGCGGCGGCGGCGGGGGTCAGGGCCACGGTCTTGTCGGAATTGCCCAGGGTGAACGTGCCGCCCCCCGTATAATCAACCGTCACAGTGCCGCCGAAGCTGCCGCCGTAGGAAGAAGAGTCCCCGGTGATGGTCAGCGTGGTTCCCTCCCCGGTAATCAGGGCCGCGGTGTTGTTGTGCTCCAGCTTGCTGATGGAGGTGTTCACGCCCGCTTTCAGAACGGAGGCCCCGGTCGCATACCCATAGCCCCCCAGCTTGATCGTGGCGTTCTGGGCCGCCAGTGCGTGGTTAAGGTTCAGAATATTGTTCTGCGTTCCCCCTGTTGTGTTGGAATAAACGGAAATAATGCCGTTGAAGGTACCCGCCCCATTCAGGGTGAGGGTGGAGAGGGCCGTTCCTCCATTGGCGGCACGGCTCACTGTCAGCACGGCTTCCGGGGCGTCCCCGTTCAGGTTCGTGATCGTGGCGTTGCCCGCCCCGGCAAAATTCAAGGTGGTAGAAGCCGTAACGGTGCCCACGTCATAAGTGGATGTGCCTCCCGCCGCCACATTCACCTGTGTCCCGTTAAAAGCGACATCCGCGGCATAAGCCTGTGATACTGTTATTAAAAGACCAGAAACTCCTGCAAAGGTGGCAGTTCCAAGCGTTACCCCGGAGAAGGAGGTTATCAGGGCGGCCAGCAGATTCAAGGGGAGGTGCAATTTCATGTAACGTTTGACAATTAATGGGTTATTGAATCATAAAAGAACCTTTCCCACAACACGGCAAGGGAAATATGATTGTGGATATTAATAAGGAATTCGCAATCCGCTGTCAAAGGAAAAGAATCACCTGCAACGGTTTTCTAACAGAAAGGAACTATCCCCGTTAACCAGATTTTCCCGGTTTTCTCTGGAGGGATTATTTTTTAAATATATAACACATTGATTATTAATCAAATTTAATAATTGAATTTTGAATAATATGTGAATAAAGAGCCGGCGGATTGCGAATTCGCATTTGCCCTTTTAATGGCAGGATAAAATAAAAAAATGCCCTGCAACAGGTTATGAAGGACACTGCTTGGGGATTGAGGAAGAATGGCTGGATATGCCTCTGGTCCATTTTCCAAAATTTCCCACTCCCGCAGCTTTGTAAAGCGTCTGCGCAGGACTCCGGGGCACGGCTCCGCACGAAGGGACCACTGAACCGGCATCCGTCTGAAACGCACGAAAAGTGAATGATGATGAAGCCGAACGAATTCTTACAAGGGCCGGGAGACCTTGTGCCCGGCAGCGTACCCGTCAAAGGGTGCGGCGGGGTCAATATGCCACGGCTTGAATGGAATACAGCCAGCAAGGAACGGAGGCTTGATTCGTGCCACTTTCAGATTCACTCACCCTGCGGGCTTCAAGATCCGCTTTCGTTCAACCGGATGAACACGTTTTCCGGCCTCCATCAATGAATCTCTTAAAAATCTCAACATAAGTAACTTATATGTTCACCCCCTCCGGGGCCAAGGACCATTTTCTCCGTCTGCTGCCCCATGGGACGGATTTGGAATCCGATGTCAATCCTACTATTATGATAGGGATTATTTTAAGGTAAATTCCTCTTTTAAAATAAAACACTGAACGACACTCCTCTCCCCTTTCAGAGCCCTATGCCGTATCTTTTCTTTTTTGCCGCGACAAACTTTTTAAGAACTTAAAAATAATTACTTACAGAGAAATTAATATTTTCCAAGCATCAATCATACTACCCCTATTTCTCCGGTTGATACCTGTTTCAGTCTCTCTTTACGACTGAAGAAAAAATACGGATTCCAAATCCGCTACTGAGTTCGTGTCTCTGTTACAACAAATTCACTACTGATTATTATTATGAGAATGACCATACCTTTGCCGCTGCGCCGCATCCTGATGACCTCCGTGCTGATTCCCGTTTCCTTGTCCTTCTCCGCCTCCGCTGCGGATTTCATGGTAGACGCCGCCCAGACTTCCGACCCGGCCCATAACATTTACACCACTCTGAATGATCTGGCCTCCTCCGGCTCCCTGGCTGCCGGGGATACGGTGGTTCTGAATAATGACGACGCTTCCTTGACGACCAGCTTGACCGTTCCTGTCAACTTCCGTTCGGATGATCCGGACATGCCGTGCACGGTGGACTTATCCGGACTGCGGAACAACCCCATGTACAATCTTGCAGAGGGCGAGTATACGCTGGATATGGACTCCGTCATCTGGGCCAATGGCAACAGAAGGGTGATTCAGGCGCAAGGCGGCGATATATCCCTGGAAATCACCGGTCATGTTCAATTCCTCAATAATAGCGTTTTATCTGGCACCGGCCTCAATGCTGGAGGGGCGATTTATATGAGTGGAGTCCATTCAATAATGGCCCTGGGAGACCACGCAATCTTCCACGGCAATCATGCCTACAGCTACGGCTTCAACTACGACACCAGCTACGGCGGAGCGATTTATATGAGTGGAAACAATTCAACAATAATGACTTTTGGAGACCATGCTTCCTTTTCAGACAATTACGCCTACGGCTCCTCCGATGGCGCCGGCGGAGCGATTTATATGAAAGGAAACAACATATCCCTAACCATCAGGAACGGAGCCTCATTCACCAATAATTATGCTTTCGTTAATGGCGGAGCTATTTTCCTGGATGGGAATAATACCGACACGTTCAGCCGGTTCCTGGCCTTCACCCATGACGTTCTCTTCAGCGGCAACATGACCGGGGGAACGTTCACTCAACACGATGACGGCTCCTTCTCCGTGGAAAACGGCATTGCCAACTCCATTCATGTATCCGGAACCAACCATCTTCAACTGGCAGCCGCCCAAGGAAGGGAGGTTCGCTTTAATGACCCCATCACCAGTTCAGCCTACAGCACCGTCACCCTCTCCCTCAACCAATACACGGACGACGAAGGCAACTCCCACGCTACGGACGGCTCCGTCATCTTCAGCGGGGAACTCTACCAGGGAGACGACGCCCACCTCGTGGCCAGCCGCTACAGCAACTTCAAGGGACAAACCACCCTCTACGGCGGCGCCCTCATCCTGGAACATAATGTCGTCTTCGGCAGTGCCGGCCTGCGGAACGATACCTCCATGACTCTGGAACACGGCACTCTGGAAATCACCGGGGGCAGCGTCATCAATGCCGCCTCCTTCTCCATCACGAATGGGGACGTCGTCCTGCGGCCCGGAACCAGCGCCTTCATCAATGCCAAAGACGTCGATCTCTCCCACGGCTTCGTCTTTGACATGCAGAAGCAGGCGCAGGAAACCGCCACCCGGGCAGACGCCGGGCACGGACTATCCATTTCCGCCTCCGGCTCCTTCCTTCTGGGCGGCGCCATAGGCGTCATGGACACGGGCACTACCGCGGACTACTTCTATGCAGACAATTCCTGGGCGCAGCAGCGTACCTTCATTGTGCTGACGGACTCGGAGCAGACTCACACGGATGACTTTTCCGGCGCCCATTCACTGGCTACCGGCTCCGGCCAGGTGGACAGCCCCTATGCCTACACGGGCTCCTGGAGCCACCAGTGGGTGGATGCGGATGGTGACGGATTTCCGGAACAGCTGCAGCTTGTCTGGTCGCCTGATGAAGACGCCGCCATCCGGGACATTCTGCCGGAACTGGCAGGAGCCCTGGCGATGAATTCCCTGTGGTCCTCCGCCTCCAATGCCCAGGGCATGTCCACAGCCGCCCTGGGTAATCTGGACGCCCCGCGCTTTATCACCGGACCGGAAAATAATTACTGGGTCAAGGGCATGGGGGATTTCCTCAACCACGCCTCCGAGGGAGCCCGGGACGGCTTTGGCTACCACGGCGGCGGCTATTCCGTGGGAGCGGACAGGAGAATCACCTCCCACGCCATCCTGGGCCTGGGCTTCGGAGACCTGTACGGCAGGATGCGCGGGCGCAGCTTTGCGGGGGACATTGACCAGCAGACCCGTATCGGCATGCTCTATGGCGGCTGGTACAAGAATCTTGACAAAAACAATGCGTTACTGGTGACGGGAACCGCGGGTTACGGCTGGACGGACAACAAGATGAATTCCTCCCACACGGGGAACTGGTCCCACGGCAAGTGGACCAATGAAACCCTGTTCGGAACATTCAACGGGAAGTGGAGCCGCCGCGTGAACGGAACCCTCGCCGTGGACTTCATGCTGGGGCTGGAATACACGGACGTCACGCAGGAAGCGTTTACGGAAACGGGCTGGGACGCGAGGCGCTTTGAGAAAGGGCATTTAAAAAACCTGTCCGTACCGGTGGGAGTTGGCTTCACCCACCGCAGCGAACTGAAAGGCAGGGAATGGATTGCCGGAGTTTCCGTGAGCTATGTGCCGGACGTGTACCGCGAAAACCCGGCCGCGCAGGCGGAAAGACTGCTCAACGGGTACCGCTGGGAAGCAAAGGGAACGGCGCCTGACCGTAATGCGGTAAGGGTGAATGTGAACAGCTCCCTTCAACTGAACGCGCGCTGGAGGACATACGCGGGGTACGAGTTTGAGGGAAGGAGCAAGGCCACGGCGCACCGGTTTAACGCCGGGGTCAGTTATGCCTATTGACAGAACCTGATTGCAGGCGCCGGAAAACCGTCAAAATTACTATACTGTTTGACGAAGGCCAGCAGCAAAGAGGCTGTGCAGTTATTCTGCACAGCCTCTTTTTAACGTTAACAGAAATGTTATTTTATTTTCCGGTCCATTTGCCCAGGAATTCCGCCGCATCCTTCCCTTCCGCAATGTGCCTGAGCAGGGCGCTGCCGAGAACGGCGGCATCCGGACGGGCGTCTTCCGGCAGGGCGTCCAGCTGGTCCGGCGTCTGGAGGCCGAAGCCCAGCGCCAGCGGCACGTCAAATACGGACCGGGCGCGGCGCATGGTTTCCGTGACGCTTTGCGTCAGGTCCACCTTTCCTCCCGTGGTCCCCAGCACGGAAACCACGTAAACGAAGCCGGAGGTGTGGGGCTTGTATTCCCGCATGCGTTCCACGGAGGTGTTGGGAGCCACCAGCGTGACGAGCGTCAGGCCGTGGGGGTCAAAGGCATCCCTGAAGATGCCGGATTCCTCCAGCGGCATGTCCGGAATGATGAAGCCGCTGACTCCGGCTTCCGCCGCATCCAGGGCAAGACGTTCCAGCCCGTACTGGTAAAAGGGGTTCACGTACCCCATCAGCGCCAGTTTGGCGGAAAAGCGGCCCTTGCGGGCTTTCAGCCCGTCCAGAATCCATTTCAGGCTGACGCCGCGGGCCAGGGCGTCCCGTGAGGCCTGTTCAATAAACGGGCCATCCGCCACGGGGTCCGAGAAGGGAACGCCTATTTCAATGATGTCCGCACCGGCTCCGTCAATCCGTTCCAGATGGGTCCAGAAGGATTCCCTGTCCGGAAATCCGGCGGTGATGAAGGGGATGACGGCGCGCCTGCCGAGGGCATGGGCGCGCTCCACGGCTTCCTGCAACGGTGATTTCTGCATGTTGTTCATGGAAAGATGCTGCTTAAAGGTTCAGATATTTTTTAACGATGCCCAGGTCCTTGTCTCCGCGGCCGGAGAGGTTCACCAGCACGTCACCCCCCGCGGGCAGCTCGTCCGCATGGTCCAGTACCCATGCCACGGCATGGGAGGATTCCAGGGCGGGGATGATGCCTTCCTCCTGCGTCAGGGTCTGGAAGGCGTTCAGCGCGGAGGCGTCACAGATGACGCCGTAATGAACCCGGCCGATTTCCGCCAGGTGGGAGTGCTCCGGCCCCACGCCGGGGTAGTCCAGCCCGGCGGAGATGGAGTGGGACGGCTGTATCTGCCCGTCTTTATCCTGTAAAAGCATGGTCACGTGGCCGTGCAGCACGCCTGGGCTGCCCAGGTTGATGGGTGCGGAGTTGTAGCATCCGGGCTCCCCGGTGCCTCCGGCCTCCACGCCCACCAGGCGCACGCCTTCATCTTCCACAAAGGGGTGGAGCATGCCGATGGCGTTGGAACCGCCGCCCACGCACGCCACCACCACGTCCGGCAGCTTTCCGGCGCGCTCCAGCATCTGGGCGCGGGCTTCCGTGCCGATGACGGACTGGAGCTGCCTGACCAGCGTGGGGAACGGGTGCGGCCCCGCTGCCGTGCCAAAACAATACAGGGTGTCCTCCTGATGGGAAATCCAGTAGCGCAAAGCCTCGTTAATGGCATCCTTCAGGGTGCGGGAACCGCTCTCAATCGGGAAAACAGTCGCCCCCAGCAGCTTCATGCGCATCACGTTCATGGACTGGCGCTCCACGTCCTCCGCCCCCATGAAGATGGTGCAGTCCATCTTGAGCCGGGCCGCCGCCGTGGCCGTAGCCACGCCGTGCTGCCCCGCCCCGGTTTCCGCAATGAGGTGCGTTTTCCCCATCATTTTGGCAAGAAGGGCCTGCCCGAGGGCGTTGTTGATCTTGTGGGCTCCAGTGTGCAGCAGGTCCTCCCGCTTCAGCCACAGGCGGAAGCCCAGCTTTTCCGAAAGGTGGAGGCAGAACGTGAGGGGAGTTTCACGGCCCGCGTAGTTGACCAGCAGGTCCTGGAGCGCGTCCCGGTACTCGCGGGACGGCATGATGGTGGCCATGGCTTCCTCCAGTTCCATGAGCGGGGGGCGCAGCGCTTCCGGTACGAAGCGGCCGCCGAAGTTGCCGAAATATCCTTCTTTGTTCATGCGATGTGGTAAGGGGTGTAGGAGATGAGGGGTTTAAGGGCTGCCAGCAGCTTCTGCGGGCTTTTCTGGCCGGGAATGGCTTCCACGCCGGAGTTCAGGTCAATGCCGTTCGGGGTGCACTGTTCCAGCGCCTTGTTCAGGGAGGCGGAGGAAAGGCCGCCCGCCAGGAACCAGGGCCGGGGGGATTTGAGGGCCGCCAGGGCATTCCAGTCCAGGGAGACGCCATGGCCGCCGCCGTGGCTGCCCGCATCCAGCAGGAACCAGGCGCAGCTGTCCGCCCAGAGTTCCATTTCCTTCTGAAGAGCGTCCAGGGATTCATACCGGTCCGGCCACAGCACGCGGATGACCTTTTCCGGGCCTATGCGGCGGGCGCAGTCCAGGGACTGGGCACCATGGAGCTGGGCGAATTCCAGACGGGCCGTTTTCATGGTTTCCATGATTTCTTCCGCATCCTGGTTCACGAAGACGCCCACGCGGCGCACCAGCGCGGAATCCAGCGCGGCGGCGCGTTCCGGCGCAATGTAGCGCGGACTGCCGGGATGGAATACGAACCCGCAGAAGTGGGCCCCCATCCCCATGGCGGTTGACAAGTCACTCTGGCGGGTAATCCCGCACACCTTGATTGCGAATGAATGTTTCTTCATCTTGTTTCTTCTAAAATTGCAGCCAGGGTTTCACCCGGCTTTCCGCCTTCCATCAGGGCGGTGCCCATCAGTACGGCCTGGAAGCCGGCTTCCGCGGCTTCCCTGAGATGCGCCCCCGTGCTCATGGCGCTGGCGGCGATCCACACTTCCCCTTCCCGGCGGAGTCTGCCCATCTCCAGACAAGCCTGCCTGTCCGTCTTCAAGGTATCCAGGTCACGGGCATTCACCTGGATGATGCGCGCCCCGGATTCACGGGCCAGGGCCAGGTCCGCCTCGTCAAAAATCTCCACCACGGCGTGCATGCCGTAGGCCTCCGCCTGTTCCCGCAGGATGCGGAGAGTCCGGGCATCCGGCGTCAACCGCACGATGAGCAGCAGGGCGGAAGCGGGCGTGGAAGCCGTCTCCATCACCTGGAGCTGGTGGAAGATGAAGTCCTTGCGGAGCAGCGGGAGCCCGGCGCGGCTCATGCGCTCCAGATACCCGATGCGGCCGCCAAAAAATTGTTCCTCCGTCAGCACGGAGATACAGGATGCGCCCGCGGCGGCGTATTGTTCCGCCACTTCCTCCGGCTTCAGCCCGGTGGCGATGAGGCCGCGGGACGGGGAGGACTGCTTGAACTCCGCAATCACGGCCACGGGCTGCCCGGCGGGAGGCTCCGCAATGGCTTTCAGGAAATCCGGCCTGCGCCCCTTCCACGGGCGCGGCAGCTCCCGGCGGGAGGCCATGTCCGTGAGCAGGGCTATTTCCTCCGCCTTGGCTTCCCTGAACCGGTCAAGCAACATGGAGCGTTCTCCTTCCTACTCCGGCGCAAACGGCCTCACGGGCCTTCGCCATGCAGACGGAGAGGTCCATGTGGTCCTCCAGCAGGAACATGGCCACACCCACGTTCAGAACCACCATGTCCATCATGGCCCGGGGGCCCTTGCCGTACAGGATGTCCTTCAGCACGGCTACGGCTTCCGGCTTGGAATGGACGGCCAGTTCCTCCGGATCACAGGGGGAGATGCCGTAATCCGCGGGGTCCAGCGCCATGGGGGTGAGTTTCCCGTTATGGACAATCATCATCTTGGTGGGCCCCAGGGGCGTCACCTCGTCATACCCGCCGGCCCCGTACACCACGGCCGCCTTCCGGACATGGGACTGCCGGAGCGTTTCCGCCAGCAATTCCACCAGTTCCGGACGGGCCACGCCCAGCAGAATGTGCGTGGGGCGCGCCGGGTTGATCAGGGGCCCCAGCAGGTTGAACAGCGTGCGGATGCCCAGCTCCCGGCGGATGGGGCCCACATTGCGGAATGCCGGATGGAAATTGGGAGCGAACAGGAAGGCGAAGTTCCGCTCGTCCAGCAGGTGCTGGACGTCCTCCGGAGCCACGTCCAGCGGGAAGCCCAGGCCTTCCAGGGCGTCCGCGGAACCGCAGGAGGAGGACACGGCGCGGTTGCCGTGCTTCACCACCTTGTACCCCATTCCTGCCAATGTCAGGGATGTGGCGGTGGAGCAGTTAAAGGAGCTGCGGCCGTCGCCGCCCGTGCCCACCACGTCTATGCAGTCCCCTTCCAGCCCTTCCACGCGGTTGGCGCGGCCCAGGGCGATGCCTACGGCGTGGGCCATTTCCAGCGGGGTTTCCCCCTTCATGCGGAGGCCCATCAGGAAACACCCGGCCTGGGCCGGAGACATGCGGCCGTCCATAATATCCGCAAATCCGGCAGCGGCCATGTCAGCCGTCAGGTCCTGCCCGGCGGCCAGCGCATCCAGAATGAGGTTGATCCTCTTTTCCTTCTGTCCGGATGGAACGACGTTGTCCGGGAAATTCCCCAGGAGCTGGAGGCCCTCCGGCGTCAGGATGGATTCCGGGTGGAACTGGATGCCCACCCACGGGCGGTCATTGTAGCGCAGGGCCATGACTTCCCCTTCCGGTCCGCGGGAGGTGACGGTGAAGCGGGGATTGGGTTCATCCTCCTTGGACTGGACTACCAGGGAATGGTAGCGGCCCACGGTCATGGGGTTGGGGAGCCCGGTAAACAGCCCCTTGCCGTCATGGATGATGTCAGAGCTTTTCCCGTGCATCACATAGGGAGCGCGGGAAACCTCCGCCCCGGCAAAGCAGCCCAGAAGCTGGTGCCCCAGGCAAACGCCCAGCACGGGGATGTTCGCAGGGAGGCGATCCAGGAATTCCAGGCAAAGCCCGGCGTTGCGCGGATGGCTGGGACCGGGGGAAATGCACACGGCCTCCAGGTCCGGGCTGGCCGCCAGGTCCAGAATGCGGGGATCATCATTCGTGTACACCACGGGCTTGCGTCCCAGGGCGTAAAACGCCTGCACCAGATTCCACGAGAAGGAATCGTAATTATCAATGAACAGAAACATGGTCTTCTCCTTTCAATATCACGTCAATAATCCTTCCCTTGTTCATGCACTCCTGCCATTCCGCGGCGGGGTCCGAATCATACACGATGCCGGCGCCGGCCTGCCAGTGGATGCGGCCGTCCTTCACCCACATGCTGCGGATGGTGATGCCGGAATCCATGTGGACGCCGCCCTTGTCCAGGCCCAGCCAGCCGATGCACCCGGCGTACGGGCCGCGCGGCAGGGGTTCCTCCTCCGCCAGGATTTCCATGGCTCGCACCTTGGGCGCGCCGCTGACCGTTCCGGCGGGGAAGGCCGCGCCGAGGATGTCCAGGGCGTCCAGCCCGTCATTCACCTGGGCGGTCACGCGGGAAGTCATGTGCATTACATGGGAAAAACGTTCAATCTCCATCAGGCGTTCCAGCTTCACGGAACCGGGCTTGGCGACGCGGCCCAGGTCATTGCGGCCCAGATCCACCAGCATCACGTGTTCCGAGCACTCCTTGGGATCCTTTAAAAGGTCGGCGGCCAGGGCGGCGTCTTCCTCATCATCCCTGCCCCGCTTGCGCGTCCCGGCGATGGGGGAAAGCTGGAGCTTGCCGTCCGTACAGCGCACCATCAATTCCGGAGAGGAACCGAACAGCGTGACCTCCGGCAGCCGCATGAAAAACATGTACGGGGAGGGATTGATGCTGCGCATGCGGCGGTACAGCGTGAAGGCGTCCCCGTGGAACTCCGCGGAGGCCTGGGAGGAAAGCACCACCTGGATGGCCTCCCCGTCATGCAGCAATTCCTTGATATGCTCCACGCCCTTCATGTAGCCCGCCTGGTCCGGCGTGCGGGAAACCTCACCGATGGAAGGCTCCTCCGTCTCATGCAGGGCGGCATGGGACAAGTCCCTGTGTTCCCCCAGGCTGATCTGGGTGAGGCGGTTGTACAAATGGTCAAACACGATCACGGTTCCGGCCAATACCAGGCAGGACTCCGCTGAAGAAGGGCTGATGGCCTGCGCCAGCCTGGGCTGGAACAGGGCGGCGGTTTCATACCCGAAGTAACCGTACAGGGCCCGCGTGATGGGAGCCTGCCTCATGTCGTCCCCCACCAGTTCCAGGCGCTGCATCAGGGAGCGCAGGCCGTCCAGGTAAGGCATGCCTTCCAGCTCCTTCAGGGAGGCCAGGCGGTCGTCGCTGATGGAAAGGGAAAGTTTGGCGTCCACGCAGGAAACGGTCATCAGGTAATCGCAGGCGATGACGCTGTAACGGCCCCACCTGCCGTCCACTTCCGCGCTTTCCAGCAGAAGGCCGGGGGTTTGTTCCTGGGTGAGGCTCAGGAACAGGCTGATGGGCGTCTCCAGGTCCGCGCTCAGGCGGCGGCTGCGCTGTTGGAGGGTGATGATGGATGGTGGTTGCATGAATGGTTCATTATGTAAGTTGAAAATAAAAAAACTGCTTTGACTCTCGGAGGAATCAAAGCAGTTCTTGAAAAACGGTCATAGCTGGATGCTACTACTGCACATCGGGATTCCCCCGTCCGGACATGGGTACACGCCACCAATAGCCGTTGCCATAATAACGGGTCGTGCTAAAAAAGGGCTGTCCAGTGCTGAATTGCATCTGCGCGTTTATTACTCCTCCAGCCGGGGCTTGTCAAAAAAACTTTCCGTCAATGGCGAAAAAAATCCACGGTGCACTTCCCGCCTCCGGGAAAAAAGGCCCGCGGATTCCACTGAATCCACGGGCCTTGCACATGAAAACTGCCAGGCCTTAGAACAGCGTCACGGCGATGTTGACGCCGGCGGTGACGATGGCCACCATGCTCATGAGCTTGATCAGGATGTTCAGGGACGGGCCGGACGTATCCTTGAAGGGGTCGCCCACGGTGTCGCCGATGACGGCGGCCTTGTGGCTTTCCGAACCCTTGCCGCCCACGTGGCCCTGCTCAATGTACTTCTTGGCATTATCCCACGCGCCGCCGGAGTTGGCCATGAACACGGCCAGCACGAAGCCGGAGGCCAGGCCGCCGGCCAGCAGGCCGAACACGCCGGGAACGCCGAACACCAGGCCCATGCAGATGGGGGTAATGACGGCCAGCACGGACGGCCAGATCATTTCATGCTGGGCGCCCGCCGTGGAGATTTCCACGCAGCGCACATAATCCGGTTCCGCTTCTCCGGTCAGGATGCCCTTGATTTCCTTGAACTGGCGGCGCACTTCCTTCACCATCTTCTCCGCGGCGCGGCCCACGGCATTCATGGTCAGGCCGCAGAACAGGAAGGACATCATGGCGCCCACGAAGAGGCCCATGAGCACCTTCGGGTTCATCAGGGTCACCTGGAAATAGCCCATGAAATCCGCCAGGGAAGCGGTGGTGATTTTAGAGACCTCCACACTCACGGCGTCATTAATCTTGTAAACGGTATTGCCCGTCGCTTCGCTCCAGTGGAGGATGGAAATCTTCAATTCTTCAATGTAGGAGGCCAGCAGCGCCAGCGCGGTCAGCGCGGCGGAACCGATGGCAAAGCCCTTGCCTGTGGCGGCGGTCGTGTTGCCCAGGGCGTCCAAGGCGTCCGTGCGGCGGCGCACTTCCGGGTCCAGCTTGCTCATCTCCGCATTGCCCCCGGCGTTGTCGGAAATGGGGCCGTAGGCGTCCGTAGCCAGGGTCAGGCCCAGCGTGGAAAGCATGCCGACGGCGGCAATGCCTATGCCGTACAGGCCCTTGCTCATTTCAGCGCCGGTGAAGTGCCAGTCCCCGGAGGCCATGCCGTAAGCCAGAACGGTGCCCACCACGATGGTGATGACGGGGATGCAGGTGGAAATCATGCCGATGCCGATGCCGGAAATAATGACCGTGGCAGGCCCGGTCTTCGCACTGTGGGCAATCTTGCGGCAGGGATAGGAATCATGGGAGGTGTAATGCTCCGTGCTCTTCCCGATGACGATGCCCACTGCCAGGCCGGTGACAATGGCGCCCCAGATGCCCGCCCAGTTATCCAGGCCGATGAGCTGGAGCAGGAAGGCGGAAGCAATGGCGATCAGGAAGGAACTCAGGTTGATGCCGCGGTTCAGGGCGGCCATCAGCTCCGTCTGGGAGGCGCCGCGCTTCACCCGCACCGCATATACGCCCAGCAGGGAAAGAATGGTGCCCAGGGCCGCGATCAGCATGGGCGTGAGAACGGCCTTGATGGCCATTTCCGGCACGGCCATGTAAGCCGCCGCGCCAAGGGCGGCGGAAGCCAGGATGGAACCACAATAGGACTCGTAAAGGTCCGCGCCCATGCCGGCCACGTCCCCCACGTTGTCGCCCACGTTATCCGCGATGGTGGCGGGATTGCGGGGGTCATCCTCCGGAATGCCGGCTTCCACCTTCCCGACCAGGTCAGCCCCTACGTCCGCGGCCTTCGTGAAGATGCCGCCGCCCACGCGGGCGAACAGGGCCTGGAGGGAAGCCCCCATGCCGAAGGTCAGCATGGTGGTGGTGATGACGACCAGGCGCATGGAAAGCTCCATGTCTCCGTAAAACCAGTCCAGCACCCAGTACCACGCGCCGATGTCAAGCATGGCAAGGCCCACAACGGTCAGGCCGAGCACGGCGCCGGAACGGAAGGCAATCTGAAGGCCCGCATCCAGGGAATGGCGGCATGCGTTCGCCACGCGGCCGGAGGCGTACGTGGCCGTTTTCATGCCGATGTAACCGGCCAGGCCGGAGAAAAAGCCGCCGGAAATGAAAGCGAACGGAACCCAGGGATTCTGGATGTGGAGGCAGTACGCCAGAAAAGCGAATACAACGGTAATCAGCACAAAGAAAATGGCGACGATCTTGTATTGCTGCCGCAGGTACGCCATGGCGCCGCTGCGAACGTGTTTGGCGATCATTTTCATGACCTCGTTCCCCTCATCCTGGGCTTTCATGCGGTAAAAAAAGACGCCCGCAAAAACGAGAGCCAGCACCGAAGCCAACGGAATGAGCCAAAATAAATCCTGGATGGTTATCATTGTCAGTACACTTTAAATTAAAGTGCAAGAATCATATCACTTGCTCCACTTTACTCCAAGAAAAAACCTCCGTTCAGGATGGAAAATTCACCTTCCTGCGGAAAGACCAGACCAACGGGAAAACCAGGGGGTATTTCCGGAAGAAACAAGGGACGCCCCGATTAATCCAATTCCCTGTCCGAAACCCCGTGCGGCCTGCTCCGGACAGGCGGGAAAAGCTTTCTACGGCTCTTTCCCACTCCCCCTTCCCGGATGTGAATACGTCCGGAAGCCCCACCTTCCTACACACACGCCTGCACTGCGGATGGCAACAGACAGGAAGCGTGCCCCCGCCGGAAAACGGAACAGCAAAAGGAAGCATGGAAGGAAAAAGCCTTCCATCAGCAGGAACTGCGGTTATCTGTCCGCCATTCCATCAATAATGGAAAGCTCCTCCGGCGTGAACCGGGTATGTTCCAGCGCTTTCAGGCAATCCCTAATTTGGGCAGGA
This sequence comes from Akkermansia muciniphila, assembly GCF_002884975.1. Classification (NCBI taxonomy): domain Bacteria; kingdom Pseudomonadati; phylum Verrucomicrobiota; class Verrucomicrobiia; order Verrucomicrobiales; family Akkermansiaceae; genus Akkermansia; species Akkermansia muciniphila. The sequence goes on from NZ_PJKB01000001.1 coordinate 1,116,977, forward strand.
CGGCTGGCGCCTATCAGGGCCGTGGTCACCACGGGGTCTCTCAGCACCCAGGCCAGCGCCATCTGCGCGAGGCTCTGCCCGCGGGTCCGGGCCAGTCCGGCCAGACGGCGGATTTTACCCTCATGCTGCCGTACGCGTTCCTCCGTTAAAAAAACGGAAGAACCTGCCGCGCGGGAATCCGTGGGAATACCCTCCAGATAACGGTCCGTCAGCATGCCCTGGGCCAGCGGGGAAAAAGCCACGCAACCCGTGCCCGTCTCCCTGATAGCCTGGAAAACGGACTCCTCCGGCTCACGGTTGAACATGTTGTAACGGAGCTGGTGCACCAGGCACGGCACACGGGCCTCCCGGAGCATGGCGCAAATCCGCCTGGTCTGTTCCGCCGGGAATTTGGAAATGCCGGCATACAGGGCCTTGCCGGACTGCACCGCCGTGACAAGGGCACCCGCCGTTTCCTCCAGCGGTGTCTCCGGATCATGCCGGTGCGCATAAAAAATATCCACGTAATCCAGCTTCATGCGGGAAAGGGACTGGTTCAGGCTGGCAAGCATGTGCTTGCGGGAACCCCAGTCCCCGTACGGCCCCTGCCACATCAGATGCCCCGCCTTGGTGGCAATGACAAGCTCATCACGGAAACGGGACAAATCCTGCATGAAAATGCGACCGAAGCACTCTTCCGCGGAACCGGGGGGCGGCCCGTAATTATTAGCCAGGTCAAAATACGTGATTCCGGCATCAAAGGCGCCATGGATAAGCCGCCGCGCATTCTCGAAGTCATCGGCAGAGCCGAAATTGTGCCAAAGCCCCAGGGAAACGGGGGGAAGCAGCAGCCCGCTGTGACCGCAGCGGCGGTAGTCCAGATGGCTGTAACGGCCGGGATCGGGAAGATAACTCATCATCAGGAAGGAGTGGAAGATTGGCGCGCATGGGACGGGCGTTCATGCCGTATGCCGGAACGCCATGCCTCCGTGCGGTATTTGGATGCCAGCAGTTCCGCCACACGGGCGTTCATGCCGGGAAAAAGCTCCGCTTCCCCGGACAGGGAATGTTCCTCCGCCAGGCGGGAAGCCAGCAGCTCGTCCCAACCGGAGGGAAGGACGCAATTCTGGATGCTGCCCTGGTGGAGAACGCCGCCGCGGACTCTCCGCTGGCCGCCTCCGGCCAGCTTCTCGCCGCCGGGAAGTACAAGATCGCTCGTCACGGGGCTGGAAAAACAGGCGCGGCCTCCGTCAGGGGCGTCTCCGTCCAGCATCACGCATTTCACGCCGCAATCCTTCAGGACACGAGCCAGCGCCCCATGAATCCAGCGGTAAAGCGTGGCGCTGGAAGGCCGTTCCGTTCCGTCGCTGCGGTGCATGGCCAGAGTGAAGGGAATGTCGTTCCGGTGGTCTACAATGCCCCCGCCTGTCCATCGGCGGACAAAATGGAGTTCCTGCGCCGGAAAAATGCCGCGCGCCGTGGCTTCCGCGTCAAAATAGCCATAGGTCACGGTCGGCTCCGCCCAGCGGTACACCCGCAACACGGGCTTCTCCCCCCACTCCAGGAGGGCCTCATCTACGGCCATGGCCTCCTCCCCGCACCTGGCTACCGGATCACGCCACAGCACCAGCTCCGGGAGGGGAGACAAATTACCGACGACATTTGCGAAGCCCGACATGTTGTAATGAACAAGTGAATAATGACAGGAGTGGTCCGGGCTGGAGCGGAGTCGGTAAACTCCGCGCCCTCCGGCCCTCAAGGACGGACCTAATGGCTCACGGGCAGCGCGACGCGCTGGGTGAACGACCGGGTGTAACGTTCAAAGAACTCCTCCGGAGAGGGAGCGGGACGCTTCTTCTGCCGGATCTGGTCCACCAGGGCCATGCCCTCATCCGTAACCACCGTCATGGAAATGGTCACAGCGGTGACGCGGCCTGATTTCAAATCGTCAATATTCACGCTGCTTCCGATGATATTCAGCCGGTTGCCGTACACATCCATCTGGGTGCAGGAGCCCAGCCGGTTGGCCCCGGTCGTCATGACGGGAACCAGTACGGACGCGCGCTGCGTGGCATCCTTGTCCGACTTGTTGCTGCCGGAATTGCCTATTTTCTTCTGGTAATCCACCTCAAAAATCAGCGTCATTTCCACCACGTTTTCCACCAGGAAATTGGCAGGGATGGTTTCATCCTGCTGATAACGGGTATAAGCGGACCAAAGGTCCTGCTGGCCCAGAAGATTCTGGACGGTATCCTCCGCGTTGATCAAGTTGCGGTACAGGGAATAAACGGGAAAGCCGTCAGACTCCGCCGTGGCGTCCTGGTCCAGAATCTGGTCACGGTACAGCAGCTTGTAGCCCACGCAGTTGATGTCCCCGATGATGCGGTCACTCCTCATGTCCATGCTGGACTTGGCAGGGTTGCGGTCCGTGGGGGTGGTAAAGAAAATCAACTGGGAGGCATTCGTGATCTTGGCGCCTTCCGGCCCCATGGTCATCAGGTTCACGCGGGCTTCATCCAACCCGGAGGAACGGCCTTTTTTCTTGGATGTGGTGGTCTTTCCGGCACGGGAAACCAGATCACTGTCCCGCTGCACCAGCATCCATTCAAAGGGGTTGCCGGGACGGAACTGCATGCTCTCAAAATCCTTGGTCATGGTATCCATGGCCGTGCGGGCAAGCGTGGTAGTCCGCACATCCTGGAGCACCCATCTCCAGATATCCACCCCTCGGGAGGTCAGGGCCACAATCACCAGCACCAGTACGGTGGTGATGGTCATGGCCGCCAGAAGCTCAATCAGGGTAAACGCGCCGGATTTGATTTTGGCAAATGTCTTCATGATTTTTCAAATGTCTTCGGATAATGCCCGTTAGCGGCGGAAGGCGAGATTGCGCGTAAAAACGGGAGTCTTCAAATTCTCCCAGGTCACGTTCTGCAAACGCTCGGGGTCCGTATTCAGAAGCTGGAAAAACTCTGCCTGGTACAGGACTTCCGCCCCCCAGGGCAAATTCAGGCCGCCGCCTTTTTCCGGCGTATAAACGTACAGGGAAGGCTCCGTAATCACTTTGCCGCGGTTGTAGGGATTGTAAATCGTTCCGTACTTGGGAGCCAGCTTGTACCCGTAAGCGTTGGAATCCATGCGCTCCACCACAAGCTGGGTCATGCGCACGGCGAAGACGGGCCCCACAAGCGCCTTGAAATCCTCCCAGCGGTCCTTGTTGTTCGCCAGGCAAACGCCTGTCACTACCGCCGTATTCCTGCCGGGAATGCTGCCGCCTTCCTCCAGCCAAGGCTGGGGCGTTCCGTCCTTGCGGGCGCCTTTGGTCAGGTCTGCCCTGTAATTGTAGACAAGGATGGTCGTAGCGGGCTTGGACGTAAACTCCATCCAGTAAAATGCCTTGTCAAAAGCGGAAATGTACCTGGTGGAGGAAGACTTTCTGGCATTGGGCGCGGCGCGCTCCGAATTGCGGAGCTCACCAAGTTCCGCCGTCAGGGCGTGAACAATGCGGTCCGCCTCGCGGATGGTCAGGGCGGCCTGCACCGTCCTTCTGGCAGGAATGAACATGGCCATGAACACCACGATCAGCACGGCAACCACGCCGATCGCCAGCACCACTTCCGTCAGGGTGAACCCCTTGGCACGAGACTGTTTCATAGAATGGGTCAACATAAAATGGGAAATCCGTTAGAATACTAATTAATTGGGAATCACCTGCTCCGTCGTTCTCAGCCGGCTGATATTCCCCTTGGGATAAATGACGATGCCGCCTGCCAGGCCCGGCTTGCCGTCCACCATCGGGGTCGGCTTCTCCTCCTTGCCGTTACCGGCGGAACCGGAAACCACCACCAGGCGGGTGGGGGCATTCGGCTGGGACATGCGGCCTTCTTCATCAAACTCAATGAAATAAATATCGGTCATCCTGTTGCCGGGAAGATTGACGGTATCCTGCCCGTCGCGGCTGGCAAAACTGCGGGCCACGGACTTGCCGCCCTTGGTCCTCTTGGAGCCTTCCAGAAGGGTGCTGTACGTGGGGCTGATGTAAAACCCGGCGGGGAGCGTCTGCAAGCGGTTGACCAGATGCCACTTTCCGGTGCGCGTATTCTTGGACATCACGCCCAGGGTGCGCATATTGCGGGCCTCGTCATCAGGAGTGCTCACAATAATCAGGCGGCTCCATGTTCCCTTGCCCATGGCGTCCAGCCGGGCTTCCTGCACCATGCCGTCAACCATCTCCACGGCGGACTGAAGGCCCTGCCCCCTGCCCCCGCCTCTCAACATGCTGGCGGCCAATGCCATCATGGCTACCATAATGGTAATGACGACAATCAGTTCCACCAGGGTAAACCCCTTGCTCCCCGACGAAGAACAGCGTGACGCCGCTCCGGAATGCTTGGAAAAATTTCTCATACAGGTTATGTAGGATTGAACAACGATTTTTGGCATGCTACCCGTTTCACACGGGCACGGCAATCATTTTTTGAGAAACGGGAAGGCCAGATATGCTCCCGTCCAAATAAAAATCCGGCGGGGTTTCATCGCCCGGTCATCCCCGTGACTATGCACTATCCGGAAGAACGGAACTTTCGGCTGATTCTATCCACACATTCCAAGAAGCATAGGGAGAAAAAATCCCTTGAAACGCCTCTGAAGGAACCATTTTCCAGGGTTCCCGTTCCACTTTCCCCGCAACCGGATGGCAGACGACGGGCGTCATGATGCCGACAGCAGTTGGAATTATTCAGCCTCTCTCCGGGCCAGAAAAGCGTCCTTACCTCTCCATTTGATCGAGAATGAAATTCCCGGTGATGCACAAGGGAACAACCCCGGAAGCACATGGAATGGAATTAACATCTTCACCATTTCTCCGGAAAAGGGCTTTTGAACCGGAACAAAGACCCCACGCCACTTATCCATGAACGCCATTCCTCCGTGCCGGACAATGGTCCCGGCATCCATTTTAACGGCACTCCGTACCGCAGGTATTCCATGCACCAGGACGTTTCAATTTGATTGAGGCTTAAAAAGGACCTTGCACCCAGACGGCACTCTCATTATTCCGTTCCACCATGCCTGACACATCACACTCATCCCTATTGGAAAAAACCATCGAACGGTTCCTGTTTCATTCCCAATATGAAAAAAACCTCAGTGAAAAGACCCTGAAAGCCTACGCGACCGACCTGGAACAATTCGCGGACTTCATGAAGAATCAACGGTACATCTGCTCGCTGCCCGCCATTTTCGCAGAAGACCTGAAGCAATACGTCAAATCTCTGTCGCGGTTCCAGCCTAAAACCATGAAAAGGAAAATGGCTACGCTCAAGGCCATGCTGAACTTCATTGAAATGGAAGATGACGACTTCATCAACCCCATGCGGAAGCTCAGAATCAGCATCAAGGTTCCATTTCTGCTCCCTCCCGTGATGGATTCCATGGAAGTGACCTCCATCCTGACCACCCTGTACCGGGAGAAAAACGCCTGTTCCGGAACGACAGGATACCGTTATCAGGAAATAGTCCGCAACATCGCCGTAGTGGAACTCCTGTTTGGAACAGGCATCCGGGTATCCGAACTATGCTCCCTGCATCTTGCAGCCGTAAACCTCCATAACGGTTTCATCAAAGTTTATGGCAAGGGGGGCAAGGAACGCGTCATCCAAATATGCCAGGACGCCATTCTGGACGCCCTTCACGAATACCAGCGCCTCTGCCTCCCCTCTTCCCGGCAAAACACATTCTTCTTCATCAACCGGCAGGGAAACAACCTCTCTTCCCAATCCGTGAGAATCATGATCAAAAAACTGGCCTTGAGATCCGGCATCCTCAAACCCGTCACCCCACACACATTTCGCCACACCTTCGCCACCCTCCTCCTGGAAGAAGGCGTAGACATCAAATACATCCAAACCATCCTGGGCCACAGCTCCCTGGCCACCACCCAAATCTACACCCACGTCAGCGCCGCCAAACAAAAAGTCATTCTCAAGGACTTCCATCCAAGGAAAAGTATAATGGTCCCTTTTTCTAAACACTGATAACTATTTATTATGGAGTCTAGAAATTCTATCCTAAAAAAAACTAAAGAAATTGCATTAAAACATTCTGTTGATCTTGCCATACCCAATTGCGAAGGGAGTGGGTTAGGGAATGTCATTGTTTATACAAGGCTAGTCGAAGAGTTTTCTCTAAAAATGGGGAGACCTATTTCAATTTTCACTGGCCCGCTAACACCGTCCACAGGAACAGCTATAGACGAAGATCCATTTGCAATTTGGCGCCATAATCCGTTCATTAAAGAAATAAAAAATGGAAAACAAATAGATAAAGAATCATTATACATCGTAAATGACGAGAGATCTACATTAATTCAATTAAATCATATCATTGAAAATATATGTTGGTCTTATGGCTTAAAAGCTAGAGAATTAAGAAGTTCTCTGTTTCTATCAACTGATGAAATGAAATGGGCATTAGAAGAATTAAAAAAATTACCCAGGCCCTTAGTTTGCCTTCATCCTGGAGGAAACAGCAAGAGCAGTCAATACTCACCATGGTACAAGGATAATTGGTTAAAAATAATTTCAAGAATAAAAAAAATAGCAGGAGTATTTCAAGTTGGAAATTACAAATTTGGAGATACAGATCTTGGGTTGTTAAATCCGGGAAAAAAAATAAGAGAAATGATGGCGTTAATCTGGGCTTCCGATTTTTTTATAGGGTTCGATAGTGCTCCCATGCATATTGCAACGGGTTTCAGAAAACCAGTTGTAACACTCTTTGATATGAGACAAAAATTTGAAAAAGAAAAAGAATACTCTATTTTACATGTTCCATCTGTATTGTTAAGATGGTCCTATCCATTTAATAAGAACATAGCCATTATGGAAAATGATTTAAAAAATTCTTCATTAGAAGTTGTAATCAACGAAACAGAAAGATATCTGAATAATCTATACAATTAAATACATCTTTTGATTAATTTTTTCCATATGGATTTCAATAGTATTTTGAGCCGGTTCGTTAAGATCAGAAATAGAGATTTCTAAATCACAAAAATATTCTGGTAGGCATCTTTTTAAAACAACTATATTTCTCAAGAGAGTATCACAAATGCTGAATTTATTGGATAAAACTTTTACCGATAAAATATTTTTATAATCAGTAGACAAATCATGAATATTTAATAAATCTAATTTAGATTTAATATCTTTCAAGAATTTTTCACATTCATCTTGATAGCTTTGTTTTATCCCACAACATAAAAAAATCAATCTTCTACATAAAGAAATTGATTTATCATAATATTCATTGTGAATATAAGTTATTAATAAATTATTACCAATCGTAATTTCTTCTCTAATTCTATTCAACCAAGAACATTCAATGTATGATTTTTTAAATTTTTCCAATGCATATTCAAAGTTGTTATTATTTTTTATATATAGCAAACCTTCAACATAAAACAAATGTATATTCATTGCAGAAAAATTTCCCTTTTGAATAGTTTCTCTCAAAATATTCGTCAGTTTATTCGCTTGAGATATATTCCCATTCAAAATTTCAAAGCATATCTGTATGTAAATATTATGACACAATTGTCTATTACTTACATGACATTTTGAAATTTTATGTACAATATTTTTTGTTATTCTAAAACTATTAATACTATAAAGCATATAAATATCTCCAAGAATGACAGATTCCAAATTCGGATCTTCACTAGTATCAATTATTTGCTGTAACCGCAATGCTAAAACTGCAGCCTCATATCCTACTTTGCTATATCCCAGCAGGGCCGAACATTTTACAAGTCGATTCAATAATTGAGCATATTCAATATTTGTTTCACAATACTTCAATGATAATTTCGTGTATTTCAGATAATTTTCTAAATCAATACTCTTCAATGAGGCATGTGCAATATTATGATAATATTGTCTAGAGAAAGATCTCTTCATAGTAACGTCGATATCAATATTTTCTAATACTCGTATACCTCTTTCATTGTAAGATATCAGTTCTTTATTTGATAAAAAATATTCTCCTACATGAACTATTTTTTCGAGATTAGTTAGATATAAATTTATATATTTTTTGTCAACGCTTCTTTCATTAAATAAATCAAATATTTCTTTATGACATCTTAATTTTTTACTAAAGCTACCTGCAGAATATTGTAAAGCGGAGTTATATGAATCGATAGCGCCTTGTTTCCTCCTAATGTATGCTTGCAAACGCCCTTTTGAGAAAGAACTTTCAAAACTATTTGTCTTACATTTATTTATTGCATTAAATACACATGATAATTTTTTATCTTCATTCTGCAATTCCAGCCATTTAGTAGTAGCAGGAACAATATATTCATGTGAGAACGAAAAAACTTCTTCATTAATTCGATTCACCAGACCCGCACTTTGTAATTTTAATAATGATAATTCAGTATCTTCCAAAGTCGAATCAGAAATTTCAGAAAGTAATTCTAATTTTATATTTACGTTGATCAATGCCATCAGGCCCAATATATATCCTCCTAACTTATAATTGTCTTCTAATAATTTTTTATCCCAATAACGGATTCTTTCAATTAATATTGACTCTATGCTTTCAGATAATGTTACAACAAAATCCCTCAATTCAGATAATTGAGTTAATGCGTATACATGATTAGATGACGTGGGAATTAATATTTTATTTTCAATCAATCCTTGAAACAACATTGTTATATACAATGGATTTCCAGAAGTCTTTGTAAATATTAAATCTGCGACAATTTTATTATCTGATGAAATGATGACAGGATTTATTGCATTAAATAATTCTTCATTTGTTAATGCAGTTAATTTTTCATGCTGAATTCTATGAGAAAAATTATGATATAACCATTCCTGCATATTTCTCCATTGTTGTGTAATATCCTCTTCTGAATTTCTATACTCAAGAATAATTTTAATCTTACCTGAGGCCCAATCAGTATTTTCTAGTACATAAAAAAATGCTTGTAAAACTCGAGAACATACATTAGACAATCTATGGCAGTTATCTAAAAATAATAATATATGTTTATTGGAATAGACAAGTATTCTGATTATTATTGTTAGTAATAGTTCCGGATCTGATTCATCCCATTTATTGCAGGTTAAAAAATTTCTTAAAATGATACATTCATTTTTATTGCTTCTGTTTTGAAAATATTCAAAAAATGTCTCTATGAAATTTCCTGTGAATTCATTAAAATCATCCGTTTGAAATATATATTGTAGCTTCTCCGGAAGCAATGCTAACATTAATTCTCGAATAAACGTCGGCTCACTATTTATACTAAGTGTTGTATGAGCAACATGAAATCCCTCTTTTTTTGCTATATTGCATATTCTTTCACATAAATAACTCTTACCAATTCCTCCTTCTCCGCTGATCATATAAATCGATGAATTCGAACTATTTAAAATATTCTTAAACATATTCTCAGCTTTGTTCCCTCTAAAATCTTTTATATATAAAGTATGATAGGGTATCATCAAATCAGGAAAGTTTTCAATACTATGGATATCTTCGCCTAGATTACTTTCAATTCGCAGAAACGCTTTGGTTAATATTTTTCCTTCATTGTCATTAGATAAATTTATTATTTCTGAAATTAAAATACAATTATTAACGCCGATTACGGGTCTTAATGGGATATCAATTTTTTCACCTTTGTTTGAATATATTTCTAATTTCAACTCAAGATAATCATATTTTTTATTTGAGATTTTAATAGTACTCTCGAAATGGTAAATTTTATTTGAATCTATGACATATCTTTTTTTATTTTCACTTCTCTCATCAGAAATGGTAGCTCTATAGAATGTGCTTTTTTCTATTAATCTCCACTCTATAATCTCTGATTTATCAGCATATTTTTCTATGTATGATTCATCAATACACTGCTCGGATTCTGGCGTATTTTTTATTTTGTCAGGACTCCATGTAGAACATGAAAAATCATTAATTTCTTCCTTAAGCCAATGAGCAAAATCTATAGCTTGTTTTGTTAAGGAACCTTTTGTGGCAATAACTAGTGTTTTCGGCTTATATCTTAAAGTTATAAGATACGCCTTTCCCAATACCTCTAACCCTAAATTCCTTTTGTGCAACTTGCATTCAAAAAAATGCTCATATTCATTTCTTCTGCTACTTGTTATGAGATTTCCTAGAATTTTCTTTTTCTCAATCTTCTCCCTAATTACTATGTCGATAGGTCTGTATTTTTTATAAAATATATCATATCCACCATGAATATTTTCTTTAGCCCATTCTTCAGCTATTTTTTTACAATCTAATTCTAATTCCACCTCAGGAGAATTATTAGTAATTTTACGTTTCATTTTATTTTTTATTTGGGAAATATGATAATAAATAGTTATCAGTTATTCGAGATGGTAATGCTAAAAAGCAATACCACAAATTTTACTCTTGTTAAAATATTACTTTCCCCGATTTTTGCAAAGATATTTTTATATTCCAAAGATTCCTATCGCATTTAATTAAACATCTAACAAATATTTTTTATATATCGTATTTATAATAAATTATTTTTCATCTACCTCAACTCCATCCAGACGCCGCGGTGGTCGCTGGCCTGGCGGGAGGGGGGAGAGTCAAGGATGCCCATGGGGGGCTTGCGGCCAAGGCGCTTTTTCAGGGTATTGTTGATGAAGAGATGGTCAAAGGAGTGGTAGGTGTCTCCGTCTTCGTAGTAGATGGTCCAGGTTTCCCCGCGGGAATCCCTGGGTTTCAGGCGGTTTAAACGGTATTCCGTTTTCGCCGGGCCCTGGATAACCTGCACGGCGCTGTCCGCCGGGCCGTCATTGAAGTCACCGTACAGGAGCAGGGGCATTCCATCCTGGGAGGCGATGGCTTTGTTCAGGTAGTCCCGCAGGGCGTAGGCTTCCCTCCGCCGCGTGTCTTCCGCGGACCCGTCACGGCTGAGGCGCGATTTCAAATGAATGCCCATCAGGCGAAAGAGACGGCCATCCGGCGTTTTCACCGTGGCGTCCAGGATGCCGCGTAGCATCGTTTTCTTCCGTTTGGATTCTCCCGATACAGGCATGTCCGTGACGGAGCGGTTGCCCACGACGGGATATTTGGAGAGGAGGGCCAGCCCACGGTCTTCCCCGTTCCGCATGACCAGCACCTTGTGCGGCAGTTGAACGCCTTTCCTTTTCAGCCGCATCTGCAAGTCACGCACGGCGGCCTCTCCTCCCATTTCACACAGTCCCACCATGTCCGCCCCGGATTCCCGGATCAGTTCCGCCAGGGCTTCGCGAGCTTCTATCGGCTTATATTTCACCTGGAAGTTGCTCCTCCGCGGGTCCTCCGGGACAAAGTAGTTGCCCGCGTTCATGGCCAGCATCCGGACAGGGTCCCCCTTGTCCGGGATTTCCACTTTTTCCGGAACAGATGACTGCCGCGCCTCCCCCGGCTGGGCAGGGACGGCCTCCGGCATGTCCAGAAGCGGCTTCCATTCCGTCAGCCCGTACCCCAGCACCGCACACAGCACAATCAGGGCGGCGATGACGGAGGATCCCCTGCGTTTTGACGTTTTCCTGATCATGCCCGTTGCCTTGAAAGATTTTCTCCATGAAGGACGTAGTGAGTACACAGGTCCGGCCTCGTAAAATTTTCAGCTTATTACTCGGCTTTCACTTCACTTTCATCCGTAATTCATGATAAACCATGAATGTGCCTCCATTGCAACCCCAGAACGAGTCCCAGCCTGACGAACAGGCGCTTTCCCAATATGCGGAACATACCAGGAAAAGCCTGATTGCGCGCCTGGAGAATTGGGAGGACCAGCGCACGTGGGATGAATTTTACCGCACCTACTGGCGGCTGATTTATTCCGTGGCCCTGAAGGCCGGATTGAGGGAGGACGAAGCCTGGGACGTGGTGCAGGAGACCATCCTTTCCATCGCCAAGCAGAGCAAGAAGAATATTTACAAGCCGGAACAGGGCTCCTTCAAGCTCTGGCTCTGGAATATGACCCGCTGGCGCATCAATGACCAGTTCCGCAAACGGAAGAAGGATACGGCCATGCTGATGAGCCCGGACGCCACGGAGACCCAGGAGCACCCCATTGACAAGATTCCGGACGAAGGGAAGAATAATTTTGACCAGGTATGGGAACGGGAGTGGCAGAATAACCTGTTGCAGGCGGCTCTGGAGCGCGTCAAGGCGAAGGTGTCCCCCAAGCAGTTCCAGATTTTTGACTATTACGTGCTGCGGGAGTGGGATGCTGCCAAAGTCCGCAGACAGCTTGGCGTCACCATAGCCCAGGTGTATCTGGCGAAGCACCGCGTAGGGAGCGCGCTGAAGAAAGAGCTGCAATTCCTTCACTCCCAGGAAGAAGAGAAGGAGAAATAGCCGTGGGCGCCTCCGCCGGGATTGGAGCATTCCCCGCTTTTCCCCTGTCGGCCGCCTTTTCAGGAATGATTCCTTTATTTTGCCTCTTGCCAAGGCAGGCGTTTTGTCGTTAGATAACGGCAACTGCAATGCCGCCCTCACGCAACAGACATTCCGCCCAGAAGGTTTTTACCTGGGACAAGATCAAGATGGCCCTGGCGGCGGCGGAAGAGGGCTTTTATATCTGGAATATCAAGACGGGCGTCATTCATTACACGGACCGTTGCCTGACGATGATGGGAGCCAGCCGCAAGGAGAAGGCTCCCAATATTTTTACCCAGCCGGAGCTGACCATCCATGAGGAGGACCAGGCGTTCTTTTCCCAGGAGGTGCGCCGCTATCTGGACGGCCATTCCCACATGCCCATGCGCATTGAGATCCGGATGAAGAAGCTCAATTCCAAGAGCTGGAGCTGGGTCCGCATCAACGGCCTGGCACGCAGGGACAAGCAGCGCCGCCCCGTCATGCTGGTGGGCGTATGGGTGAACATCACCCGGCGGAAAACGGCGGAGCTGCGCGCAGCGGAGGACAGGGACCTGTTCCACACCCTGATTGAGCATATTCCGGACAGCATTTATTTCAAGAACCGGGAATCGCGCTTCGTCCTGGCAAACACGGCCACGGCCAATAAATTGGGCGTCCCCACTCCGGCGGACCTGACGGGACGGACGGACGATTACTTTTTCGATCAGACGATGTCCGATATTTCTCGCAAGGAGGAGCTGGACATCATGGCGACCGGACGGCCTATCCGCGCGCGCCTGCATCATGAGACATGGCTCCACAAGGATGATTCCTGGAGCCAGATCAGCAAGTTCCCGTGGTACGGCCGCAACGGAGACCTCAAGGGCATCGTGGGCATTTCCAGCGACGTCACCAAGCTGGTGAAGACGGAGATCAAGGCCACGGAAACGGCCCGCATTCTGGAGGAACGCAACAAGTCCCTGGAAAAGGAAATAGACTTGGCGCGGGAAATCCAGTTCGCCCTGCTCCCGTATGAAATTCCTTCCCGCTCCCATACGGAGCACGGCCTGACGCGCCATGTGGATTTCCACCACATTTTCACTCCTTCAGAGGGGGTGGCGGGCGACTGGTTTGATGCCTTTCCCGTGGGCAATTCCGGCGTAGGCGCCATCGTCTGCGACGTGATGGGCCACGGCATCCGCGCCGCCCTCATTGCTTCCATGCTCCGCGGCCTGATGGAGCAGTTGTCCCATCTGGCGGACAATCCGGCGGCGTTCCTTACGTCCCTGAACCACCAACTGGCCAAGATTCTGCAACGGGCGAACACCACCATGTTCGCCTCCGCCGTTTATGTTTACCTGGATCTGGAAACAGGCGTCATGACCGCGTCCACGGCAGGGCATCCGCATCCCATCATCCTGGGGCCGGACGGCGTTGCCCGCAAGATGCCTCTGCCCAGAGGCATCGCCATGGGCCTGCTGGATGACGCTACTTACCAGAACGCCCAGTTCCCGCTCCTGGCAGATTCCCGCGTTCTGATGTACACGGACGGCCTGACGGAAGCCGCCAACCCGGAAGGGGAAGAGTTGGGCGTGGACAGGCTGATTGATTATTTCAACAGTTCCTCTCCCAGGAGCACCAAGGATTTCGTGCACCAGGCCCTTACCTGCGTGGCCAAATTCACCGGCTGCACCAATCAGGCGGACGATATCTGCATGCTGGGCATCAGCTATTCCGAGCACGAGAAAAAACCCGGGCACTGACGCGCACACGCAGCAAGGAGCCCGCGGGCATTCTTCCATCCCCGCCAATGGCAGGGAGAGGTCATGTTGTCCCGGGACTTTCTTCCGGAGAAAACCTGAAGTTGCGCCAGAACGGAATGCCCAGCATCCAGACGGAGAACAGGGTTTCTAGCCCTCCCGCCATGATGATCGTCGTGGAGACGCCCCAGGCATCCACTACCGCGCCCCAGCCCATGGCAGCCAGGGGCTGCACTCCGATGGTGACGATGCTGAACAGCCCCAGAATGGCGGATTTGCGTTCCGGGGGAGCCAGAAGCTGCACGGCGGAGGAGGAGGTCACGAAGAGGGAGGACGTCGCCAGACCGGCAAAGAAGAAGCATACGGCCTGTATTTCCACCACGGGGATGATGCCCGCCACGCACAGCGCGCTTCCCATCCACAGCGTGCCTGAGGAGAGTTTGGCCCCCACCCTGTCACTTTTGCGCGCAAACGGCAGGACGAAGAGGATGCTGACCATGGCCCCGGCCCCCACCGCTCCCAGAATGAGGCCGGTATTCCGCGGGTTGCCGTGCATCAGCGCCGGAACAATCTGGTAAAGGGACTGCCCGCAGATGTTCTGAATCAGCGCGCTGATCATGATGAAGAGCAGGCTGCGCGAAGAGAATACCGCCTTAAGGCCGGAGGCTTTCCTTCCGGCTCCACGCTGCTTTCTGGGAGTGCAGGCATCCGTAATGCGCCCTTTCAGGGAAACCAGGCAGCCGATCAACGGCAAGCTTGCCAGCACGTTGCCGCCAAAAGCGGTTCCGGCCCCCCATTCCGCAATGATGTACCCGGCCAGCGCAGGGCCTATGGCGCGGCACGTATTGAATACCAGGGAGTACATGCCCACGGCCTCCTGCAATTGCCTGCGGGGAATCAGGTCTCCCACAAAAGCCTGCTGCGTGGGGAAGCCCACCGTCTGGTTGACGCCCATCACCAGCCCGGCGGCATACAGGTGCCATAGCTGGAGCATGCCAAGGATAGTGAGCAGAAACAGGCCGACAGCCACCAGCCATTGGACGCACTGCACGGCGATCAACAGTTTTCTGCGGTCAAAGCGGTCTCCCAGCCCGGCCAGCAGCATGCCGCCCAGGAAGAAAGGGAGCGCATTGAGCGCCGCCAGCAACCCCACCGCCGTAGCGGAGCCGCCGGAAATTTCATAGACAAGAATGCCCATGGCCGTGACCTGCAGCCACATCCCGATCAGGGCGGCTGCCTGTCCGGACCAGAAGATTTGCAGGTTCCTTACCTGAAGGGGCTTGAAGAAGCCCAGCCAGTCATTCAGCCATTTCATCAGCCCACTTATCCTAGCCCCCGCCGCCGGAACCGTCCAGACGCGAGTGCGGCAACGGAAGCCTCCCCCTGCAGTCCCATTTTATTCCTCAGCCGTGTAACAAGCCGGGTAGTCCTTGGAGGGCAGCCACACGGGGAGGTTTTTCATCCTGTCCATGGCGCGTTCGGAGACAGGCATGCGCCATATTTTAAAGAAAGGCCCCATGTTCTTGCCCGTAACTTTGGAGAAAGCGTTCATGACCCATTCCCATTTCTTTTCATCGCTCAGCTTGCCGTTGTCGTACGGCTTGTCATGGAACTGGAGGGCCACCTGCCGAAAGGCGTCAAAACCCAGATAGTACATGAGTTCCACCCAGAAGAAGAGCTGGACTTTGTTGGGCGCTTCATTGTAGGTCTGGGCGCCGGAGAAGTATTTTTTCATCTCCGCGCTCATTCCGTACGGCCCCATGCCGCCGCCCCAGCAGGATTCAAAGTTTTTCCCGGTTCCCATGACTTCACAGACCATGGAGAAGATGTTGACGGAGACCTCCGTCTGCCCCTCCATCGTAAACGGGGGGGACTGGTGGTTATGCCCCAGTTCATGCCACAGCCCCCAGCTTCCGGACTGGATAATGGAGCCGCTGGCTATGGAGTCCGTCCAGTCCTTCGTACCCATGGCGGGGTAGCCGGAGTGCCCGGCTCCGGCGGAAATCTGCCTGTCCACCACAAAGCGCATGGGATGGTGCAGGCGGTCCGGCTTGGTGTCCCATCCCATGATCCAGTCTTGAAGCCCCATGTTTTTTTGCAGGAATTCAACCGTTTTCTGAACATCCGGGCACCGTTTCAATTGTTCCACGGGCATCGTGACGATGAGGCGGGGCATGCAGATTTCACCCCACGGCGCCCTGGCGTTCTCCAATTGCGCGGCCCATTGTTCCGGAGTGGTTTTCCCCATGATGAACAGGGGCGACGGAACGGCTCCGGATATCTGCACCTTGAAGACCTTCCCGCGCTTTGAGCGCTGGCCCACATTCACATACACCAGGCCCCCCATCGGATTCACCATTTTCACGCGGCCCCGGTCCGCCGGAACCTGCATGGTTATTTCCGGAACCCGCTTCCACTCTTCCAGCTTATGCAGGCTGTCCGTATGGCATCCTATGCGGACGCTGATTGAGCTGTCCTTGGGCGCGCCGGACAGGGAGCAGGAGATTTCCGCTCCGGGGGGCGCATACAGCCCCGTGCTGTGCCAGCCGCCTATGTTGGAGTCTATCTCCACCGTGCGCCGGACGAGCTGGGCGCCATCCTCCGGAACACCGGGAAAATCCTTTGCCGCCGGGCACGCCTTCAGTCCGGAGAGCTTGGCATCCTTCCACTCACGGCATTTTTCCAGAAGCTCACGCATGCGCCGGGCGTCATTTCCGCTTTTCCACGGCGCGGCGCCCGTGGGGAATTCCTCCATCCCCTCCATTTTTTCAGCCTTGTCCCACGACCATGCTTCCAGGGGCTTGTCCGCATCCATGGGGATTTCATCCTTGCTGGGGGTGGCGTAAACGGAAAGCTCCGGCATCACGTTTTTCACGGGCTGGGGGAAGCGGCCTTCCGGTTCCGGCTCCTCTTCCTCCGCCGGAACGGGTTCCTCCTGCCTGCGGGCTTCTTCCTCACGCTCACGCCGTTCCAGCTCCTCCCTCCTCTGTTTTTCCCTTTCGTCCTGTGCCGCCTGCTCCCGGAGCTTCCGGGCCGCTTCCGCGGCCTCCCGGGCTTTTTTCTCCTGTGCTGCATCCCTGGCCTTCTGCGCTGCCAGCCGCTCCTTTTCCTTCTTTTCCCGGATTTCCCGCTCCCTCTTTATCCTCTGTTTTTCAGCAGCTTCCCGGACCGTCTTTTCCTTCACTTTGCGTTCCGCCGCCAGTTCCCGGGCAGCTTCCCTTTTCTGCACGTTATCCCGGTACAGATAATACCCGGCTCCGGCCCCGCAAACCAGCAGCAACACTAAAAACCACCCCACGGCGGAACCCCTGAGTACATTACGGGAGAAAAAAGGATTGTTCATGTGATCAGAATTTGGAATGAATCGTCATCATTTCCTCATTCCAAACATTCCTTGTCAATCCGATTCTTCCTTTTCCACAGGCATTTTCATGGAAGAACGCGCCAAAGCGGACTGTCAAGGATCAGCCTCCCACGCCCGATCCTCAGAAATCCGCCTTCGGAATATCCGTGTTCATGCGGAAATGGGGGAGCGCCCCATGCACCAGGCCGTCCAGCACGCCGCGGGTGCGCGGCTCCGTGCTGACGTATCCGTGGCCGCAGGCAACCATTGCTTTCACCTCCGCCGCCGCGTTGGAGGGACAGCACCGGAACGCTTCCGGCAAATGCCGCATGGCGTCCAGGTCATTGTGCCCGTCGCCGAAGATGGCGGCATGGACGGGCGGCACGCGGAACCGGGACGCCACAAAGGCCAGCGCGGTTCCCTTGTTATAATCACGGTGGCTGAAACGCAGGTAGGGGCCGGCCCGCTGCGTCACGATTTCCTCATACGGGCCCACCCTGTCCTGAATGACGCAGGAGACGTCGTCCAGCCCGCAGGCGTCATTCACCACCAGGGAAAAGGCGTCATTGGCCTGCCTCCGCAGCTCCAGGCCGGAAAAACGGCATTCCAGATGCGCCATCAGTTCTTCCAGCATGCCGCCGTAACGGCTGAACAGGTCATCATGCGCCACCGCGCAGGCATCATTCCACGGAAGGCCGGGCATCAGCCTTCCTTCCGCATCCGCCAGATGGACGTTGCGCTCCATCGTCACCGTAAAGTCCGGGGCAAACGCTTCCGGGTCATCATGGAACAGGTCCATCAGCCCTTCCCGCAGATAAACGGTATCCCTCCCCGTATTGATGCCCCACAGCACTCCGTACCGTGCCCGGAGTCCGCGCATGATGCTGAAAAACATGCGCCTTTCCCCTGCGGGACCGCCCATCGTGAACAGGGTATCGTCAAAGTCAAAGGAAAAAAGGTACCGGGGCCGTTCCGGCAAGGGGAGCGCCCGGACCGGCAGAAAACGCATCAATTCCATGTCAGGCCAGCCCTCCCTTCACCCCGGCACGGCTTTCCGCACGCACAACGGGTTCCGCCAGGGGAATATCATCCTCCACCGGCTCCGCCGAAGGGATGTGCTCATCCACGGGCTCCGCGGACGGAATGGTTTCCGGAACAGGTTCCGCCTCGGGAATGTTTTCCTGCCGCGGCTGAGGCTTTTCCGGACGCGCAGGAGCGGGGCGCACTGCCGGAGCGGGAGACGGGGGCCGAGCGGCGGGGGGCGCCTTCTTTTCTGCGGAGGAAGCGGGGACTTTAGCCCGGGCCCCCGCTCCGGCACGCACCTGGCGGGCAATGGGAGTATTCATGTCCACGGCATACGTGACGGGCAGGCTTCCGGCAGGGATTTCCTCTCCCGGCTTGCGCATGTGGATTTCCACCCTGCGGTTGGCCGCCTGGGCATTCTGGTCCCCCCTGGTGGAAACCACCGGACGGGAGGCCCCGCATGCGCGGATGTACAGCCTGCATTCCCCGTTCGGCCGCGTCAGGGCAATGCCGTTATCCTTCAGCCACTGGCGCACGGCATTCGCCCGCATCAGGGAGAGCACGGCGTTGTATTCTTCAGAACCGAAGCTGTCCGTATGGCCTTCCACAATGAAGATCGTATCCGGGTTTTTCATCATCAGCCCCGCGAGCTGGAGCATGCTGAGACGGGCGGAGTTCTTCATCACCACCTTGTTGTATTCAAACAGCAGGTCCGCGCCCAGCCTGCTGTAACCGCTGTCTTTCCCCAAAGAAGACTGGGCCATCAACTGGGAGAGGGACTTGCTGCCGTCCGGCAGGTGGGAATCATCCTGGCCGCCCGCACCCTTGAGCTTGTTGTTATACCATTCGTCCGGATTGACCATGTCCGGCTCCGCCGTCTTGATCGTCGCCGGGCTGGGAGAGGTTTTCAATGCTTCGGGGGGAGAAGGTTCCGGCAGTCCCTGCGCAACGGCCTTCATATCCACCTGCGGCATTTTGGGGGAGAGGGATTCCGGCGGGGACGGGGCCACCGGATCAGCGGAGAAGCTGGTTTCCCCGGGAGCGATCACCACCTCTTCCGGCACCATGTCCTCCAGGTCCGGCAATTCCGGGGGAGTGTCTTCCAGCTGCTCAATGTCCGGCGGTTCAACGGCCTCCGCCACATCCGGAGCCGGGCGGTCATCCGCCCTCAGCACAATTTTTTCAGGCAGCGGCATCCGGTCCTCCGGAAGTGCGGGCGCCTTATGCACATGGATGCCCAGGTCAAACCAGCTCAGGACGATGAAGCCCAGGTAATGCACCAGCACGGCAGCAAGAAGGGCGCCCACCGCCACCGCGGCCAGATGGCGCGGCGCAGGCAGGATGAAACGGCTGCGCCTGCGGCGGTTCTCGCGGAATTCACGGCTGTTGTCCTGATTCGCACTCACGGGATAGTCAACAAAGGGAGAGGCCCGGTTCATGAACCGGAAGGCGCCGTGCCCGTAGCGGGTGCACTGTAGGATTCATGGGACAACACCCTGGGCATGGGCATGCGCGTATTCTCGTGAATCCATTCCGCAATGCCAGCCTGGAGCTCGTCATCCCCCGCGTAGACATTGACCTTGTAGGTTTTCTCAAATTTTTCCCCCTTCTTTCCTTCAATGGAGTGAAGGAAGGTCCGTTCCCGGGTGCCGTAGGGCTCCCCTTCCCGGATGGATTCATAAAGCTGCTTTTTCTCGTTCTTCAGGGAATCGTAAATGCTCAGGCAGTCCTCCAGCGTGGAGAAGAAATACTGGTTGGTACAGACCACCATGACCGGATAGTCCAGTTTCAGGGCGTCATCCACCGGAGCCACGTCAAACGTGCTGAAATTGGCCCTCCAGTCCACGCCGGCGTCCAGAAGCCAGTAGGCGGCGTAGCAGAGGGGTTTGCCCCAGTCCTGCTCCATCTCCCGGACAGCCACGGTTTTAAGGGACGGGAAGCAGTCCATGCTGATCATGCAGCGGATGCGCGGGTCTTCAGACGCGGCTTTCAGCAGCACGGCAGCGCCGAAGCCCTGCCCCACGGCGGCCACGGGCGGCAGCCCCCCCTCTTTCCGGGAAACGGCGTCCAGCAACGCCGTCACGTCCGCATATTCCTTCAATCCGTACGTGCAGAATTTCCGGGCGTTGTCCTTCCCGCGCGGATTCCATACCAGACACGTGTACCCGGCTCCGGTCAGGCCTTCCGCCAGCGGCAGGGAGCTTTTCACCCCCTGATCCCAGGCAGTGGCTATCACGACCAGCTCCGGCTTTGCCTCCAGATGCGGCATATTGCCGCGCATTTTCAAGGCATCACGCACGCGGCTCTGGCGCGGGGACAGGGCCTCCGGACGGCCCGGGCGCACCAGGTAGCCTTCAATGGCCGTGCCGTCCGCGGAGACGGCCTCCACAGGCTCCATCGCCAGGGAATCCGCCACAGGGGAATCAGCGCCTTCATCCCCGCCCACGGGAACGAGCAGCGGGGTGGACACATACCAGGCAAACCACACCAGGACGCCCACCGCCGCAAGAATGAGCAGAAGAAACAGTTGAACAAGACGTTTGAACATGGAAAGACGGTGCCTGCAAGGCAGTTATCGGAAAGGTTCTATCCCATCCTGCTTACGTTGACAACCCTCAACTTCTATCAGGCTAATATCCTCCGCCGTCCTACACCGCCCTCCCGGCGGCCAAATAACGCTTTATTTCCCTCCCCCGATCTGGCATCCTTGCCCCACCTTCCTTTTTTCATGGCAATCCAGGCCCGACATTTCCGCCAATGGTCCGCGTTCCTCCTCCTGCTTGCGCTGGGAGGAACGGCGGCCTGGTTCCTGATGCCCCGGGAGTGGTCCCAGATGCAGTGGGAAATTCCCGGCACGCCGTCCGAATATCCGCTGGCCCAGCTCCTGCGCCCCTGGCTCATCCTGGCGGGGTGCTTCCTTCCCGCGCTGGGCATGTTCCTGTACAATCGGGCGGGCATCATGGACAGGTATGTGGCGCGCACCTGGTTCACGGCCTTCATCATGTGCACGGCCATCCTGACGCTGATTTACATCATCGGGGATTTTGCGGACAACGTGGGGGACCTGATGAACCTGGATTCCCCCCTCGCGGGCACCTTCCGCTTTTACCTGAGCCAGCTGCCCATGATCCTGAACCTGATCCTTCCCTATACCCTTCTCCTGGGAACGCTCTGGGCGCTCACCAAGCTCTCCTCCTCCTCGGAAATCACGGGCATGCTGCAATCCGGAAGGTCCCTGCTCCGGATCAACGCCCCGGTCATCACCGGCGCCGTATTCGCGGCCATCTACTTCGGCATCTTCGGGTTCCACTGGGCGCCCAATTCCACGCTGTACAGGAAACTCATGTTCTCCTCGCTGAGCCAGAATAAAAATAACGACTCCTCCCGCAGCTCCATTTACAAGAATGATGCTGAGTCCCGCATCTGGTACGTGGGCAATCCTCCCGGCATCGATTCCCCCGGAGAACCGTTCAGGCAGGTGCGCGTGGAGCAGTTCAGCGCGCCCGGCAAGATGGAATACGAGCTGTTTGCAGATGAGGCCTCCTGGGACCCGGCTTCCAGGACATGGACGTTCCGCCATGCCATCAAGAGAAATTATTCCCAGGAAGAGCCCCGGCAACTGAACGACGTGCCCGTTTTTGACGGCCTGGAGTACCGGACGCTGAAAGAGCAATATCCTGAAACCCCATGGCAGCTGATTTCCCCCAACGTCCGCGTGGACACCCAGGGAACTCCGGCTCTCCAGGAAATCCTCAAGGCCGGCACCATGAACGCCAAATACCTCAGAAGCCTGCAGACGGAATGGCACGTCAGGATAGCACGCATGTTCTCCTGCATCATCCTGACGTTCATCGCCATCCCCTCCGCCATCACGTTCCAGAGGCGGTCCACTATGTCCGGCATCGGCATCGCCCTGTTCCTGGCGGCGGCCATGCTGTTCCTGTATGAGTTCTTCCCCACCCTGGCCTCCGCAGGCTACCTCCCCACCTGGCTGGGAGCGTGGATGCCCAACATCATTTACACCATCATCGCCATCCGCCTGTTCCAGACCAAGCTGGCCCACAGAAGCTTCATGGAGATGCTGAAAGGCTTGAAAAAGACACCCGTCCATGACCACCAATGACCATCCTGCCGCCGTCCGGAAAGCCCGCGAACTGCTCCGGCAGGCGCAAGCCGTGATTTTTGACTTCGACGGGCTGCTGGTGGATACGGAATACGCCATTTATTCCTCCTGGGAACGCGTGTTCTCATCCTGCGGCCATTCCCTGCCCCTGGACCTGTTCAACCAGTGCCTGGGCAGCGGCTACACCCACTGGAACCCCGGAGACCATCTGGAACAACTGACGGGGCGTACCTACGACTGGGACAGCATCAACGGCCGCCGGCAGGAGGAAATCGTCCGCGACCTGGAGCATGCCGGCCTTCTGCCCGGCGCGTGTGAACTCATCCGCCGCCTGGCGGCAGCCGGAACGCCCATGGGGGTGGCGTCCAGTTCATCCCACCGCTGGGTGGACGGCTGGCTGAACAAGCTGGGCATCATGCCCTGCTTCCAAACCGTCGTCTGCCGTGACGACGGCCTTCCCGTCAAACCGGACCCGGCCCTGTTCCTGAAAGCGGCGGAAAATCTGGGCGTTCCGCCCGCGCAATGCCTGGTGCTGGAAGACTCCCAGAACGGCACCACGGCTGCGTCCCGTGCAGGCATTCCCGTCATCTCCATCCCGAACCGGGTGACGGAGCAAGCGGATTTTTCCCTGGCAACCAGCAAAATCCGTTCACTGGAAGAGCTCCTTTAAAAATCCGTTCTTTCATTCCGCAACTCTTGATTCTTGACGGAATTCCCTCCATGCCTTATGTAAGGAGGATGACTTCCCAACGCATCCCATTATATCACTACCGGGTCAAAGACAAGATTGTGGGCCCCGTCTCCCTGGCAGACCTCCATGCCCTGCTTACTTCCAAGAAGATTCTCCCTGATACCATGATCCGGGAGGAGCATTCCCAGGGCTGGATGCCGCTCACGGCGGAACTGCGCCGGCATGAGCGCCTGGCGCGCCTCAGGGCATCTGCGTTCATGCTTTCCTGCCGCCCTCCCAAATGCTGCCTTCTGTTTTACATTATTGCCTTTCTCCTTCTGGCGTGCGGCGTAGCGCATTCCATCATGCTCCACTCCATTCTTTACATGGAAGTGCTGTTCGTCCCCGCCATGGCGTTTTTTATGGGGAAAGTTCTGATGTACCTGCACCTTCTTACCGGGGGCATGAGAAAGATGCCGGCGGAGGAGCCGGAACACTGACCGGACGCAAACGTTTCCCTACTCTCTCCCCTCTAACTTATGGACCCGATACCCGCCAGAGCAACGCTCTACCATTACCGCACCAATGAAGAAACCGTCGGCCCCGTCAGCAAGGAAGTGATCGACACGCTGGCGGCAGCCGGCAAGCTTCCGTTTTCCACCACCATGGTCAGAAAAGAAGGTTCCCAGAACTGGGTTCCCCTTTCCGCCATTCTGCAGCGGCGGATCAAATTCAAGGCGCTCCAACCTTCAAAGAAGAAGCAGCCTTCCATCCGCATCCTGTTTTATGTAGCGGCAGCCTTCTTTTTCTGCTTTGGCATCGTGATCTTTTTCCTGACGAACCATGCTGAGCTGGAAGTAATCATCCTGATTCCCTGCATCCTCGTTTTCATGGGCAAGCTTTTATGCTACGCCCACACGCTTGTGGAAAAGTGCAGCATCACCGCTGCTCCCGACAGGGAATAAGAGCCGTCCGAAACATCCGTCACCGCGTTGCACCGGAGCCGAGGCGCCGCTTCCTACAGTTGCCGACGGATAACTGTATGACTTGTAATAAAAAACCGCCGGAACCCCAACGGCCCCGGCGGTTTGAAAATTACTGTCCTGGAGAATTATTTGTTCAATTCCGCAACGGCCGCTTCCAGGCTGGGCACGTCTTCAATGGAGATGACGGTAGCGTCCTTGCAGATGCGGCCCATCATGCCGGCCAGCGTTTTGCCCGGCCCCAGTTCAATGAACAGGCGGTGCCCCTGGTCCACCAGCTTCTGCATGGAGGCCGTCCAGCGCACGGAACCGCACACCTGGTGTTCCAGCACGTTGCGGATGTCGTCCGGACCTTCCACCACGCGGGCTTCATAGTTGCAGTAAACAGGCATGGCGGGCGTGCCGAAGGAGACATTTTTGAGCTCCTCCGCCAGTTTCACCATGGCGCTGTGCATCAGGCGGGAGTGGTAGGCGCCCGCCACGTTGAGCTTCTTGGCGATCTTGCACCCGGCGGCCTTGGCTCCGGCAATGGCCTTGTCCACGCCTTCCTCCGTGCCAGAAACGACCGTCTGGCCCGGGCAGTTGAAGTTGGCTACGTCCACGTCGCATTCCTGGGCAAGCTTGATGACGTTTTCATCCGTCCCGCCGATCATGGCGGCCATGGTGCCCTTCGTGGCGTTGCAGGCCTCCTCCATGAAAGCGCCGCGCTTCTGGACCAGGCGCAGCCCCTCTTCAAAGGAATAGGTTCCGGCGGCGGCGTGGGCCGTGAATTCACCCAGGGAAAGACCGGCGGCGGCCACGGGGTTCAGGGAAGGCACCAGTTCCTTCAGGACGGCCAGGCAGGCCAGGCCATGCACGTAGAGAGCGGGCTGGCAATTGCAGGTGCGCGTCAGTTCTTCACCGGGGCCTTCAAACATGATGGAGGAGAGGGATTCCCCCAGCGCCTTGTCCGCCTGCTCAATCAGGGCCCTGGCGGCAGGATACTGGTCATACAAATCTTTACCCATGCCCACTTTCTGGGCACCTTGTCCGGAAAACAATAGTACTGCGTCCATAGTTAAGGACTCAATTATACCGTTCCAGGGAGAAAGAAGCAAGAGCGATCTTGATACCTTAATTCCGGCTTAAATGCCTTACGACCAATACGAAAAAAATCCGCCCCGGTCTCAGCAGGAGGCCGGGGCGGAGGGTTAAACCGGATGGGTCAGGAGAACGGCCTTAGGCCGTAGCTTCCGTGGTAGCGGGAGCTTCTTCCTTTTCAGCCGTTTCACGGGGCAGATCAATGATTTCGATCATGGCCACGAGAGCGGAGTCCGTAAGGCGCTGGCCCAGCTTGATGATGCGGGTATAACCGCCCTTGCGTTCCGCACAGAGGGGAGCGATTTCATCAAACAGGCGCTTGACGGCGGTCGTGTTATGAATGGTGGCGGTAGCCAGGCGGCGGGAATGCACGTCACCGCGCTTGGCAAGCGTGATCAGCTTTTCCACGTAGGGACGGAGAGCCTTGGCCTTCGCCAGGGTGGTGGTGATGCGTCCGTTGAGGATAAGGCTGCATGCCTGGTTGGCGAGCAGAGCCCTGCGGTGAGAAGCGTTACGCTGAAGCTTGGAGGTTTTTACACCGTGTCTCATGATGATATTTTTCTATGTGTGTTGGTTTTGTGAGATTTAGTCGTCGTCGTCTTCGATGTTGGCGGCAATCAGGTCTGCCAGGCCCACGGGGCTTTCCTCTTCCAGACCCAGGCGCGGCTTGGCCTGCGGCACGGGGCCGGTAAGCAGGGAGGGATCCACCTGGACGCCCAGGGAAAGACCCAGTTCCAGCAGCTTGTCCTTGATTTCGTTGAGGGATTTTTTGCCGAAGTTGCGGTACTTGAGCATTTCGCTCTCGCTCTTCATGGCAAGCTGGCCAACGGTGGTGATGTTGGCGTTGTTGAGGCAGTTGGCGGCGCGCACGGAAAGCTCGATTTCGTTGACGCTCATGTTGAGCAGCTTGCGCAGGCGGGCCGTTTCCTCGTCCTGGACGGCGGAAGGCGCTTCTTCAAAGTTGACCTGCTTGTCGTCATAGTTGACGAACACGTCCAGGTGGTGGCGCAGAATGGCGGAGGCCTGGAGCATGGCGTCTGCCGGGGCAATGCGGCCGTCCGTCCAGACTTCAAGCGTCAGCTTGTCATAGTCCGTCATCTGGCCCACACGGGTATTCTGCACGGAATACTTCACACGGGTGACCGGGGAGAAAATGGAGTCGATCGGGATCACGCCGATGGGCATGTCCGGCACCTTGTTCTCGTCGCCGGTGGAGAAGCCGCGGCCGACGCGCACCTGGAATTCGCATTCAAACAGGGTGTCCTGGTCCAGGGTGCAGATGATCTGATCGGGGTTGACCACCTGGTAGGTGGTGTCGTCGGCAATGTCGGCGGCGGTTACGACGCCCTGCTTGTGCACGCGCAGGGAGAGCAGGCGCGGTTCCTTGCCGTTGTGCTTGAACTTGACTTTTTTCAGGTTCAGCACGATTTCCGTCACGTCTTCCACCACACCGGGCAGGGAGGAGAATTCATGCTGTGCGCCGGCGATGCGGACGGAGGTGATGGCGGCGCCTTCAAGAGAGCCCAGAAGAACGCGGCGCAGGGAGTTGCCCAGCGTGTGGCCGTAACCGTTTTCAAACGGTTCCGCGACGAAGGTCAGATGATTCGCATCATTCGGGTCTTCAATTTTTTCCAGACGGCTGGGGACTTCAAAGCGGGCCAGCGTGGTCACGGCCGTTTCTTCTGCAGTAGTGGTTTCGTTTTCCGACATAATCGTATGTAATGTACCGGGTTTCCCCCCAGCACGGGCACGGCGGACAACCCGCCTGAAGGACCTACGGCATGTTTTGGAAACGCCCGTGCGGGGAGCAATTTAACGATCTGTTTTCAACAATCAACTCTTTTCATGTCCTCTCGCAAATTTTCTGTGACTTAACGTGCGTCATCTGGCATAGTGGGCGCAAACCTATATAACAATTGCATGAAGCATCCTGATTTTTTGGACAATAGGGATTTCACGGGGGAAGACCAGCGGCGCCCGTCCACCATGTCCATGGACACCAGCTACCAGGCTCTGGAAGGAATCGTCAAAAAGCTCTCCGAGATAGCCTCCACCCGGCACGATCCCCGCTACCTCCAGGAGTATATCAAGACGGGCATCAACATGGCGCAGTCCGCCGCTTCCGATCATGATTTCACCGTCCTGATACGCTCCGGACGGGAGATGTACCGCGCCAACTGCGTTTTTGCGCCGTACCGCCACATCCGCAAGATTTCCGTTTTCGGCTCCGCGCGCATCAAAGAAGACGAACCCGCCTATGAGACGGCGCGGGATTTTGCCAGGGAGGCCAGCGACCAGGGCTACCTGGTCATTACGGGGGGCGGCCCCGGCATCATGCAGGCGGCCAATGAAGGCGCCGGGGAGGACCGCTCCTTCGGCCTGAACATCACCCTGCCGTATGAGCAAACCTCCAACCACGTGGTAGCCAACAGCGACAAGCTGATTAATTTTTACTATTTCTTTGTCAGAAAGCTGAATTTCGTGGCGGAAAGCGACGCCATGGTGGCGCTCCCCGGCGGCTTCGGCACCATGGACGAGGTGTTTGAAACCCTGACCCTGATCCAGACGGGGAAGGCCACCATTTACCCCGTGGTGCTGCTGGACTCCCCCGGCAAGACCTTCTGGCTGAACTGGCTGGCCTTCATCCGCGTGGAGCTGGTGGACTCCGGCCTGATTTCCGAGGATGACCTGCACCTGATCCACGTCACCAAGAATCCGGCGGAGGCCATGGAGCACATTGACCGGTTTTACCGCATTTTCCACTCCTACCGTTTTATCAAGGATACCATCGTCATCCGCCTGAACACGCACCTGCCCGCCCAGTGGGTGGAGCATCTGGAACGAGATTTCTCAGACCTGATCCTGCCCGGAGGAAAGATGGTGCAGACCGGAGCGCTGCCCGACGAAGCGGACGAGCCCCATCTGAACCGCCTGCCCCGCCTTGTCTTCCCCATCAAGCGCGGCAATTACGGCAGGCTGAGGCTGCTGATCGACCGTATCAACCAGACGCCCAGCAGGACTTATTCCCACCCGTCCCATGTCTGACGCCCTTCCCGCGTGGCTGCTTCCCTTGGTCTTCGGCCTGATGGGGGCGTGCATAGGCTCCTTCCTGAACGTGGTCATTTACCGGACGCCCCTGGGCATCTCCGTGAATGATCCGGCGCGTTCCTTCTGCCCGGAATGCGGGGAGCCCATCCCCTGGTACCTGAACATCCCGGTGTTGAGCTGGCTGGTTCTCAGGGGAAAATCCGCCTGCTGCGGAACCTCCATCAGCTTCCGCTACTGCCTGGTGGAGCTGCTCACGGCCCTGCTCTTCGCCGCCATGGGGTGGAAGTACGCGGACGCCTCCGCGGGGGCCGCCGTCCTGCTCTGCGTATGGAGCGCCATGGCCATCGTCATCATCTTCATTGACGCGGAACACCTGATCGTCTTCCGTACCCAGACCCTCATCGGCGCCGCGGCCGGGGTGGGGGCCTGCTCCCTTTACCCTTTTCTCCTGCCGGATAATGATGTCATGACCTGGACGGACGCCTTCACGGCGGCGGTGCTGGGCGGCGCCGCCGGGTATGCCGCCATCAGGCTGGTGATTGAACTGGGCAAGCTCCTGTTCGGAACCTGGAAGCAGCATTTTGACGCTCCGGCCCCGTGGAGCCTGAAGGAGCCGGAATCAGAGCAGGAGGAATTGCAGCTCATCATTGACGGACAGCCTCATGACTGGTCCATGCTTTTCCACCGCGCCTCGGATAAGGCCGTCATTTCCGGAGGCTCCGTCACCATTGACGGGAAAGCTCTTCCGCCCGGCGCCGTCACCCTGCGCCAGGACAGGATAGAGCTGGAGAACGGTGACGTTTTCCAGTTGGAAGACCTGGAAAGCGTGGAGGGAAGCCTGACGGATATCCATGCGCAACGGGAAGCCATGGGGTCCGGAGACGCGTGGATCCTGATGATGGCCGGATGCGTAGGCGGCTGGCAGGGCGCCGTATTCTGCCTTTTCATCGGCTCCCTGCTGGGGATTGTGCAGGCGGTCATTTCACGCATGGGCTTTGGCCGGAACCTCCCCTTCGGCCCCGCCCTGCTCAGCGCCGCCTTCATCTGGCTGCTTGGGGGTGACCGGTGGTGGCTGGCCTATATCCGCTTCATTTCCGGAGAATAATTTTTCCCGCATGACACGGCTGGAACCGCAACCTTCCGGGGTTGCGGTATTTTTTTATCAATCCCCTTCACTTTCAGCCGTTTTTCCCAGCCGGCGCCCAAGCCGGAATGGCGGCAACGCCGCAGCCTGTTCCGGCGTCCCTGCCGGGGGCGCACACGTTTTTATTTTGCAACCAGGACGGAAACCGGGTGTTCATCCTAGCAAAGGGAGGCGCCTCCGCCGTTCAAACCGCCGCAGGGCAGCGCTCCTTTCCGAAACGCATTAACCTCACCACTCAAAGATATGACCAAGCAAATGATTATCGCCGCGGCTTTTGCCGCATGCTCCGCGTTCGCCCAGGACGCACCGCCCCCCCCGGCCCCGGATGCTCCTTCCGACGCTCCGGAAATGCAGCCGCCCCCTGAAAGAAGGGGAGGCCCCCGCAACCGGGCAGGAGGCCCGAACCGCCAGGGCCCCCGTCCGCAACAGGCCGAGCTCCGGCTGAAGAGGATTGATCCCGGCATCATGATCATCGGTGAAGAACTGGTGATGGCCAAGTACGATACCGACAAGGACGGCAAGCTTTCCGACGAGGAAATAGCCGTTCTGCAGGAGGACGTCAAGAAAGCCCAGGAAGCGAAGAAAGCCGCCATCCTGAAGAAGTTTGACAAGGACGGAGACGGCAAACTTTCCAAGGAGGAACGGAAGGCCATGCAGGACGAATGGCTCAAGGACCATCCGGAAGCCGCCAAGCGCATGGAGGAAATGAAGGCCCGCCAGGAAGCCCGCAAGGCAGAAATGCTGAAGAAATATGACAAGGACGGAGACGGCAAGCTTTCCGACGAGGAAAAGAAAGCCATGCGTGACGACTGGGCCAAGGACCATCCGGAAGCCGCCAAGCGCATGGAGGAGATGAAGGCCCGCCAGGAAGCCCACGCCGCCAGAATGGTCAAGGAGTTTGACAAGGATGGCGACGGCAAGCTTTCCCCGGAAGAGCTTCAGGCCATTCCGCCCCATCACGGACAACCCGGTCCGCACCATGCGGCCCCCCGTGGCCCCAAGGGACCGGGAGCGCCCGGTATGGACGGTCCGCGCCGTCCCGGAGGCCCCAGGGCTGAAGGCCCCCGCGCCCCCAGAGGACCGGAAGGCCGCAGAGGTGGTGAAGGACGCCGTGGAGACGGAGACCGCGGCCCCCGCGGCAACCGTCCGGACGGTCCCCGTCCCCAGCTGGACCCCAACCGCGCCCCGATCATGGCCGCCGGCTGGATCCTGATTGAAGAGAAGTATGACGCCGACAAGGACGGCAAGCTGAATGAAGCAGAAATGGCACAGCTTAATGCGGACGCCTCCAAGGCTCTGGAAGCGCGCCGCGCCGCCCGCAGGGAAGCCAGGAAGGCAGCCCGCGGCAATAACGACATGCCTCCCCCTCCCGCCCCGGTGCAGGAAGACGGGGATGATGAATAAGTTCACCCGCAGCAACGCATAGCAGAAACAGAGAGACGGCCCCGTCTGCCTTACGGCAGGCGGGGTTTTTCCTTATTCCGGAACAAGGAAAGACAGGGTTTTCACGGCAAGCCTGCGGATGCCGTGATACGGCTGGCAGCACGAAACACGGGAGAAGGCGTGCCCTTCTCCGTATTCACAGGGGCATTTCTCCCCTGTGCCTCCTGCCGTCTTCTTCCAAGAAACGGACCGGGGGAGGCATGACGCCTCCCCCGGTCAACAAATCAATTTCCCTCCAGGGGTCAGGCGCCGGCCTTCATGGCTTCCTTGACTTCCGCGTGCAGCCCATGCTTCCTGGAGAACAGGAGGGCCGCCGGGGAGGCAATGAAGATGGAGGAGTACGTACCGATCAGGATACCCGCGGAAATCGTCCAGGCGAAGTCTTCCATGGAAGGACCGCCGAAGAAGTACAGGCACACCAGCACGGACAACGTGGAGAGGGAGGTCAGGAGGGTACGGGAGAGAGTCTGGTTGATGGCCTCATTCATGATGTTTTCCGCACTTTCATTCGGGTCCGAGAACCGGAGGAATTCACGGATGCGGTCAAACACGATGATTTTGTCATTGATGGAGTAGCCCGCCACCGTCAGCAGCGCGCCGATGTGGATGACGTTCAGTTCCGTCCCGCTGATGATCACCAGCCCCAGCACCAGCAGCACGTCATGCGTCAGGGCAATGACCGCACCAATGGCGAAGGTCCATTCAAACCGGACCGTCAGGTAAATCATGATGCCCAGAATGCCGAAGAAGAGGGCCCATGCGGAAGTGATGAGCGTGTCGTAGCCCATGGACTGGCCGATGGTTTCTTCACTGAACGGAGCATCCTTCAGCACGGGGAAGGCTTTGTTCAGCGCGTTGGTGATGGCCGTCTTGTCCTGGGCGTTGTCGGAAAAGTTGACCAGGATGTTCACCTTGCTGCTGTCCGTGGATTCAGCCACTTCCTGCACCGTGGCCTTCTGGGTCAGGGCCAGCTTGTTGACCACATTTTCAGCTTCCCGGAAGGGAACTTCATCCTTGTTCACCAGATAGGAGATGGAGGAACCGCCGGTGAAGTCCATGCCCAGGCAGTCCTTGCCCTTCATGGCGCCCACCACCAGGCAGATTAACAGCAGGATGGCGGACAGGGAGCAGGACCATATTTTCTGGCCCATGAAGTTGATGTTGCTCTTTTTCTTGAAGAGGTTCAGGAATTTGACGTCCTTCATCAGGCCTACCGTATCCGCCCAGTAGAACAGGACGCGGGTGACCAGGATGGCCCCGATCATGGAAGTAATGACACCCACCGTCAGCGTGACGGCAAAGCCCTTGATGGTGCCGGTAGCCATCCAGTACAGGATGACGGCGGTGATCAGGGAGGTGATGTTGGAGTCAAAAATGGCGGAGAAGGCCTTGTCAAAGGAGTTGCGGATAGCCACGCGGAAGGGGCGCCCCGCTTCCTTTTCTTCCCGCAGGCGTTCATAGATCAGCACGTTCGCGTCCACCGCCACGCCCAGGGTCAGCACGATACCCGCAATACCCGGCAGCGTGAGCTCAAAGCCGAAGATGGACATGGCCCCCAGCAGAAGCAGGGCATTGATCGTCAAGCCCATGATGGCCACCAGCCCGGCAAAGCGGTAGTAGATGATCATCATGATGAAGCACAGGATCAGGCCCGTGATGCCCGCGTATTCCCCCTGAAGCAGGGCCGTACGGCCCAGGGAGGCGGAGATTTCACTGGCGGATTCAAAGTTGAGCTTGTTGGTCAGGGGGTTGGAAAGCACCTTCGTCAGCGCTTCCGCTTCACCGGGGGCATCCAGCCCGCTGATTTCAAAGCTCTTGGATAGAATGGCCTGGACCGTCGGAGCGCTCTTGACCACGTCATCCAGCACAATGGCCATGCGGTCATGGCCCAGCTGCATGCGGGAAGTGAGGTTGTACATCTTGTCCGCCCCCTCGTTGCTGAGGGTGACGTTGACATGGCCGGGACGGGCCAGGTCCACCCCGGCGCGGACAATGTCCTTGCCCGTCAGGGATTCACGTTTTTCCAGGAAGATTTTTTCCTTAACGTCCTCACCCTTGCCGTTCTTGAAGGTGTATTCATACAGGCGGTAGCCGGGAACGCGGATGCGGCCCTCCGCCACCAGTTCATTGTTGCGCGGATGGACGGGGAGAATTTGCAGCTTGGCCACCTTCGTCAGAATGGCCTTGGTTTCCTCGCGCTTGGCGGGGTCCGCGGCGGGAATCTGCACTTCAATGAGGTTCAGGTTGTCCTTCTTCTTCGGGCGGATGATGACGTCATTGGCCCCGGTGCTGTTAAGGCGTTCCGTCAGGATCACGCACGCCTGCTCCATGGCCTGGTCCGTCAGCGGAATGGGTTTGCCGTCATCCCCGATGTTCGGTTCCACGCTCAGCGTGAAGGAGACGCCCCCGGCAATGTCAATGCCGTACTTCAGGCCCTGCTGGAAGAGGGAGAAGAGGGAGAAGGACGCGATGCCGATGATGAAAATCGTCCCGGCGTTGCGCTTGACCCTGTCCTGGTCGGAACCCAGGTACCAGAAAAACACGCCCAGCAATACCAGACCGCCAATGAAAATGAAAAGAGGGTTGCTGAAGAGATCGTAAATAAACGCGAGAGGAGCGGACGTTCCGCCGGCCGCGGGTAGAGTATCGGCAGATGCCAGGAGATTCATAGACATTTCAATCCGGATTGGGTGTGAGTAATACGGCAAGGGATTGTGGAGAATTTCACCAGCAGGTCAAGCCTTCTGTGCGTGTACCCGTTAAGAGGAAGGACGCCCCCGCGGAACGCCGGAAAAGGCGCCGCTCCATGGATATGAAAAACCCGGTTTCCACAGGGAAACCGGGTTAAAGGGAAAACCGGAAACGCTGAAATTACATGCCGGCCACCGTTTCCACGGGAACCGGAGCGGGCGTCACGGGAGTGACGATCACGGGCGCGGAAAGAGGGGCGGAATCCGGAACAGCCGGGGAAGGAGACATGGAAGGCGCGTGACCGGAGGCCGCACGGCCACGGCGCATGAGCTCGGAGACGGTCACCAGTTCATACCCGCGGTTTTTCAGCCCTTTTACTATGGCGTCAACCGCCGCCACCGTGGAGGCGTGAATGTCATGCACCAGGATGATGGAGCCGGGCTTGGCGCCGTTCACGGCGCGGGCGGCCACCACGGAGGAACCGGGCTTGCGCCAGTCATTCGTATCCACATCCCACATGATGGTGGTGAAGCCGAAGCGCTGGCGCGCCCAGGAGGCCACGCCGGCGTTCGTGTAACCGCCGGGGGGGCGCATGACCACGGGAACCACGCCGCAGGCGTTGCGGATGGCTTCATTGGTGCTCTGGAGCTGGGATTCCGCCTTTTCACGGGAAACCTTGCTCAGGTAAACGTGGTTCCACGTATGGTTGCCCACTTCATGGCCTTCATTGACCATGCGCTGCACTACCTGCGGATGGGCCTTGACGTTGCAGCCCTGCATGAAGAAGGTCCCTTTCACGTTGTTGGCGCGGAGGATGTCCAGCACCCTGGGGGTCAGCGTCCCGTGGGGGCCGTCATCAAAGGTGAGGGCCACTACCTTGTCCGGCACGGCCACGCGGCTCACCGTAACGCCGGGAATGCGGGGGGAAAGGGGGGTGTCATTGTAGGACGGGCTCACGGACGGCACCGGCACGGACTTGTCAGGCAGTTTCACGGCGGGGCGGTCCGGCTTTTTTCCGGGGGCCGTCACCGGGGAAAAGGAGGTCTTCACCGGAGCGCCGGACTGGACCGGCTGCTCAGTCCGGTCCTGGTGGGAACAGGCGGACAGCCCAAGCGCCAAGGCGCATGCAAGGAATAAACGTTTCTTCATAACAGGTTTTTGGAGGATTTACGCCCATCCCGCCTGCTTGTCACGTCCTAAATCATCCATCTGTGCGGCATGAAAAAAGGCGTCCCCCGGCTTGAGAGACGCCATGCGCACGGGAACACCTCCGGAATGGGGGGGAAGGCCTACTCCGGGCTGTCCATGTCAATGTAGCTGACGGATACCGTCCTGCGTGGGTTGGAGGGGTCCCTCACTTCCACCTTCATCCGTTTGAAGAACCAGGAGCCGTCCTTCAGCTTCATCACGGAATCAATCATGAACCGCTTGGCCAGTTCCCCGCGGCCGTCAATGCCGTCCACCTGCCACATGGCGCCGTTTTCCTTGTCAATCCAGACGCGCACCCAGGCATACTGCCCCACCTTGGGATTCGGGTTGGGAATCTGGACGATCCAGCAGTCCCGGCCCTTCACCGTGCTTGCCGCGTCGTCCCGGACAATCTTGGCCTTGGGCCAGTACAGGTAGCGCATGGAGAGGTCTTCATACGTCACGTCCGTCCCGGCAATGGGAACCGCGTACTGGGAGACCGGCAGAACGCCGGATTTCCCGTCCTTCCAGGAAAGGATTTCCTGGCCGCGGTCCTTGAACTTCAGGTCAAACCTGTTCCAGACATTGTCCAGCTGGTACTGGAAGGCAATCAGGTTGCCGCGCAGGCTCATGGAAAAGGGAACCTTCACGCTGCGCCTGCGTATCTGCCCCTTCACGTCCTTGTTTTCCTGAAGGGTCGCCCCCTGGCGCACCCTTTTCAGCAGCTGCCCGGCGTCCGGAGCAGCCTCCTGGGAGAATGAAGGAGCCAGGGAAAGGACCACGGCGGCCATCCCCACGAGGAAAGCGGAAAATAAAGAATGTCTGCTCAGCATGAACTGCTCATATCACTCCGGAAACGCGGAAAAAAACCTTTTCTCAGTCACCGGACGGCGTCCATGACATTTTGCGCCGATTTTGCTCGACTAGGTTATACAAAACGACAAGATGTGCCCAACGACATCTATTGATCCATCAATTATGGAAACGCCTGCATTCTTGAAGCCCATCCAGTCCTACCCTGGAGAAATCGTCCAGTTCATTGAAAGAATTCCGGGAGTGGACGTAACCGGAGACCGGGAAACCGTGCTGGAACGGCTGGAACCGTACCACCGGGCGGAAGTGGAAGCCCTGGGCTGGCGGTGGAAGGACCTGCGCCGCGCCGAACAGGTGCACGGCACCAAGGCGGCCCTGGTAGGGGACATCGGCTCCAATTACCCCGTGGAGGGCGCGGACAGCCTGATCTGCTCCGGGGTTTCCGACTGCGTGCTTGCGATTTACGTGGCGGACTGCGCCGCCGTCTGGCTGTACGACAAGGAACACTGCCACCGCTCCCTGATCCATTCAGGCAAGGCGGGGACCGCCGGCAACATCGTGGCCAACACCATCAAGTCCATGAAGAAATGCCTGGGGGTGGACCCGGCCAACCTGATCGCCGTCATTTCCCCCTGCATCCGTCCCCCCCATTATGAGGAAGACATCCCCACGGCCATCAAGGCCCAGCTTCTGGAGGAAGGGGTGCCGGAAGACCAGATTCATGACTCAGGCCTGGACACGGCGTCCGATACCAAGCGCTTTTATTCCTACCGCGTGGAAAAGGGCCAGACGGGCCGCATGCTGGCCCTCTTTGGTCCGGACCACGCCACGCGTCCGCACCCGATCATTCTTTAACCGCGGGAAGGCCCGGCCTTCCCCTCCCCCTCTTATCCAGCGCATCACGGTTCCGCCGTGGTGCGTTTTTTTTCCGTGTGCCCCATACCCGTTGGCGCTGGAGGGCCCGGCCGCGCAATCCCGCAGAGGACAAGGCCGCATCCCGCCGCGGCAGGACCGTTCCGGTTACGCCGGACCCGACAATCCGAGTTGCCGTTCCCGCATTCAAACATCATTACATTTGCAATCATGGCAGTAACAATCAGCGACAACTATCAGGTAAAATACACCAGAAAATGGGGCACCCTGCTCCAGCAGCACGCCTCCCGGCTGGACAAGTACGTCAGCGTCATGCGCGACTTGAGCGGCAAGGTGGTCTTTCTGGACCAATTCGGCGTTCTGGATTTCACGGAAAAAACAACCCGCGTGGGCCAGACCGTTCTGAACGAGGCGCCCACCACGCGCCGTTCCATGCGTCCGCGCACCTTCACCAAGGCCATCGGCTACGATGAATTTGACGCAACCCGCCTGGGAGACATGGACCTTCCCGTCAGCAAGACGATTGAAGGCCTCCAGGCCGCCGCCGGGCGCCGCATGGACGACGTGATGATTTCCGGCTTCCTGGATACGAATTACGTGGGCGAGGACGGCATGACCGCCGTTCCGTTCAAGGAAAGCCAGCAGATCCCCGTGGACCACGTGGACAGCGGCACCAAGGGAGCCAGCAACCTCACCGTAGCCAAGCTGCGCGCGGCTCTCCAGCTTTTTGAGGAAAATGAAGCCTGGAACCAGGACGCCCCGCAGTTCGGCGACCAGCTCGTCATTGCGGTCACCAGTTCCCAGATCATGAGCCTGCTGCGGGAAACGGAGGTCAGCAGTTATGACTTCAATAACGTGAAAGCCCTGGTGGAAGGGAAGATAGACACCTTCATGGGCTTCAAGTTCATCCGCACCCAGCGGCTTCCCAAGGCGGACAACGGCACCCGTTCCTGCCTGGCCTGGGTGAAGAGCAAGGCGCAGTTCGGCATCTGGAATGATTTCAAGGTGAAGCTTTCCGTGCGTGACGACATGGAGGAAGCCCTCCAGATCCGCGCCAAATTCGCCTGCGGAGCCACCCGCCTTCAGGAGGAAGGCTTTGTCAAAATCCTGTGTGACGAGGGGGCCAATTAATCCCCGGACACCCGTTTAACTCTGAACCCCTCCCCTCTTCCATGAAGGGAGGCGCCCCGGACCGGCCTGCGGTCCGGGGCTTTTGTTTTTCCTACGGTACGCCTGCACGCTCCAAAACGGGAATTTGACTTTCCCGGCATACCGGATACATTACCCTGATGAACTGGAAGCGCTTTCACCTGGTACTCTGCATGCTCCTGCTGGCGGCATGCGCCACGGCACGCGGGGAGAAAACACGCGTTCTGATTGTGGACGGCTTTTCCAACCATGACTGGCAGCGCACCACCGCCTGCCTCCGGATACTGCTGGAGAACGAGGGCAGCTATTCCGTGGACGTAAGCACTTTCCCGGCGCACGCCCCGGAGGCGGAACGGAAGGCGTGGAATCCGGATTTCAAAGGCTACGACGTGGTCATCCAGAATACCAATGGCGGAACGAACGGTCCCGAATGGGGGACCGGGGCGAAAAAGGCCCTGGAACAATACCTCAAGGAGGGGGGCGGCATGCTGGCCTTCCACTCCGCCAACAATGCCTTTCCCCGGTGGCCGGAATACAACCGCATGATCGGGCTGGGGTGGAGGCCCCAGGATTACGGCACCTCCCTGGTCATTACGGATGATGAAACCATCCTGCGCCTCCCTCCCGGCGAGGGGGGCCGCACGTCCCACGGAGAACGGCTGGATGCACTGGTCACGCGCCTGGGAGATCACCCCATTCATGCCGAACTGCCGCGCCGCTGGAGAACGGCGGACATTGAAGTATACCGTTATGTACGCGGTCCGGCGGAACACGTCCAGGTGCTTTCCTATGCCCGGGACCCGCTGACGGGCCTCAATTTCCCGGTGGAATGGACAGTCCAGTACGGAAAAGGGCGCGTATACACCTCCACGCTGGGCCACGTCTGGCCAGGAGACCCCAGCCTGAAGGGGATTCAATGCGCCGCCTTCCAGACACTGCTGTTCCGTGCCCTGGACTGGCTGGCGGGAAAACCGGTCCACTATGCCGTTCCCGGAGACTTTCCGGACCGGGAAAAACCGTCCCTGCGCCCGCTCCCCCGTCTCCTCCGCCAGCAGGCTTCCCCCTGAACGGGGCACGCATTTGAACGCAGAACCCGCCCATGTTTCCGCGCCGGACGCAGAACGCGGCGGCTCCCCGGAAAAGCTGACATTTTCCGGGCGCCAAAATGGGGTAATGTCATTAATAGAAGATTGACCTTCCTTCCTTAGCTGGGATAGTAGGATGTATGCAGCAGATTCTACGTGAACATCAGACCTATCCGCCGAAAATCGTTGCGTCCGTCACTTCCTGGGAGTTATGGAAAACGCTGAAAGGAAAGGATTTAACGGACCAGTGCGATTGTGTGGAACTGCGTGTGGACGGCCTCCCTCCGGAACTCACGCCTGAGGAGGTCATGAAGTTCAGGCCCCAGATGCCGCTGCTGGTCACCGTACGCTGCCATGAGGAAGGGGGGCTGCGCCGCATTCCGGAAGAAGAACGCTTCTCCCTGCTCCGTGCGTACCTGCCGTACGCCACCGCCATTGACATTGAAATCAAGGCCATGCGCCACGCCAGGGAACTGATTATGGAAGCAGGGGAACGGGAAGTGCTCGTCATCGGCTCCACCCATGACTTCCAGATCACGCCCGGCGTGGACTACCTGCGCGAGCTGGAAAAAAGGGCGCGCGCGCATAAGGCGGACATCGTCAAATTTGCGTTCACCCCGTGCCTTGCCTCGGACATCCAGACGGGCGTGCAGCTGTTCACCAAGCCGAAGGGGCCGATTGCCGTGATGGGCATGGGACCCATGGGGCCCGTCTCCCGCCTGCTCTACTCCCAGCTTGGCAGCCGCCTGGTATACGGCTACCTGGGGGACCGGGAAACGGCTCCGGGCCAGTGGCACGTCTCCCTCATCAAGGAAACCCTCCGCCACCTTGGCCCCATTCTCCGCTGATCCCTGCTCCTCTTTTTCCGCTCTCTCATGAACATCATTACTTCCGCCTTCCTGGCGGCACGTCCCAAGACGCTCACCGCCTCCCTGATTCCGGTGTGGGCAGGCTGCATGGTGGTGCAGAAACTGACCGGTAACTGGGACCTGCGCCTAGCCCTCCTGACTTTTGCCGCCTGCCTGTGCCTCCAGATTGCCTGCAACTTTTTCAATGACGCCATTGACAACGCCAAGCACGCGGACACGGACAAGCGCACCGGTCCCGTGCGCATGACGGCCAGCGGGGCGCTCTCCCACGGAACGGTCATGCTCACAGGCGGCGCCTTCCTGCTGGCGGCCTGCCTGCTGGCCCTCCCCCTCATTGAACTGCGCGGGTGGCCCATCATCGCCATCGGCATTCCCTCCATCTACTTCACCTACGGGTATACGGGCGGCCCGTGGCCGCTGGCATACAAGGGGCTGGGGGAAATATTCGTCATCCTCTTCTTCGGCCTGGTGGCCGTTCTGGGCACCATCCTGGTGCAAGCAGGCACGGGCCCGGTCGTCCCCGGCACGCTGGTGGACACCCTGGCGGTGTACAACGCCGGCATCGTGGTAGGCATTCAATGCGGCCTCCTGTGCGCCGTCATGATCGCCGTCAACAACATACGCGACAGAAAGGAGGACCTCACCACGGGCAAGCGCACGCTGGCCGTGCGGCTGGGGGAAGGAAAGGCGCGCGCCATGGCCCAGGCCTTCATTCTGGCGGCGTACATCACGCTGCCCACGTCCAGCCGTGCCCTTCACCTGAACCTGTCCCACACGTGGTGGATGTGGATTCCCTCCATCCTCTTCGGCGGCTATCTGATGCTCCTGATCCGTAAAACGCCCGCGGACAAACGCATGAACAAGGTGCTGGCCCTCTCCTCCGTGCACCTGCTCCTGTACCTGGCTACATACACAATTCTGCCCACACACTGAAAAAGCCCCCCTTTTTCCAACGTAGTAACCTGCGTATTCATGAATCTGCTAAAATTCATTCCCGTTTTTCTCATTCTGCCCGTCTTCTTCTCCTGCACTCAAAAAAGCACCCTGGAAATCGCCACCGGCAAGGTGACGACAATCAAGCTGGGCAACGTGGTACGCATCAAGGAAATCAACGTGCTGACCTCCGCGGATGACGGCACCTTCGCCAACATGGCGGGCACGGCTGCGGAAGCCATGACGCCCGGCATCATCGGCATGGGAACCTCCAAGCTGGCTTCCGCCACCGGCTCCATCGTGGACGGCAGGGTGGAAGCCACCAAAATGATCCGCGTGCGCGTCAAGCTCAAGGACACGAACGAGCTGGTGGAAGTCCAGCAGGAAGTAACGCCCACCTTCACCCTGAAAATAGGCCAGGAAGTAGTCATCACGCAGGGCAGCACGCCCGGCAACGTCTGGCCTGATTAAACGGAAATGAACCACGCCGCGGCATCCGCCCCGCCGCAACGGGGCCTCCTTCTGGTTAAAAGCGCCGGCATCCTGGTGGCCGCCACCCCGCTCTGCGCGTGGAAATACTGGAACAGCATTCCCTCCGCAGCCCTGCTGGCCCCGCTGTTTTTCACAGCCCTGCTTGCCGGAACCATATGGGCCATGAAAAAAAACGTCCGTGAAACGCTGCGCCCGATTCTTCCGGCATTGCGTCTCACGCTGGTCGCGGGGCTGGCCTTCACGGCTGTCATCCTGCTTTCCCAGAGCGCCTTTACCTGGCTGCCGGAGGTCCTGGCCGGAACGGGACTGATGCCGCCCGCCTGGATCATCCCGCTGGGGCACCTGAACCTGCTGGTCTCCCTCTGCGCGCTTCTCCTGCTGACCCTGGCTACGGCCTGCGCGTGCCTTCTCTGCACGGGAAAAGGCGGAATATGCCCTGTTGCGGGGAAAACACGGCCGGAATCCCGCGCCTGACCTCCCCTCCGGAACACGGCGTCCCGGCAAAGGAAACACTGCTGCGGCATCCTCAGCTCTCCCGCATCAGGCGGAAAACATCCTCCGGCTTCATGCCCGCGGCGCGCATCTCCTGAAGGCTCAGGCTCCGGTCCCTCTTGGCAAGCCTCTTTCCGGCGGCATCCTTCACCAGCCGGTGATGGTACCACTGCGGCACGGGCAGCCCCAGCAGGGCCTGGAGCGTACGGTGAATGCCGGTAACGGGGAGCAAATCCTCCCCCCGGCTCACATGGGTGACCCCCTGCGCCGCATCATCCACCACCACGGCAATATGGTAGCTGG
The DNA here is from genome assembly GCF_002884975.1 of Akkermansia muciniphila. Taxonomy (NCBI): domain Bacteria; kingdom Pseudomonadati; phylum Verrucomicrobiota; class Verrucomicrobiia; order Verrucomicrobiales; family Akkermansiaceae; genus Akkermansia; species Akkermansia muciniphila. Next base: position 1,158,869 of record NZ_PJKB01000001.1, read on the forward strand.
CCGGGCAATCCTTGCGCCCCAGAATCACATCCCCCAGTTCCTCCGGGCGGCATATCCGGTCGCCAAACCGCATGTCCCTCCACAACAGCGGCCCTGTAATGCGCGCGGCGGCGCGGCAGTCCAGCCGCCATGAAAAGGGCCTGCCTGACTTGAGAAGCTCCTTCCTGCGCCCCTTATCAAACCGACGGCAGGTTCCCGGATAAATATCCACCTGCCCGCCCTGCGGCGCGCCGCCCATGGCGGCCACCTCCTCCGCAATCTCCCGGCGTGTGCAGAAACAGGGGTAAAGCACCCCGCGGTCCTTCAACACCTGGAGGGCGTTCTCATAAGCGCTGAAGCGGGAGGACTGGACCATCATGGGCCCGTCAAAACGGATGCCCAGCCAATCCAGGTCTTCCAGAATGCCCTCCACAAACCCGGGACGGCACCGCGTCTGGTCAATATCCTCCATCCTCAGCACGCACCTTCCGGAAAAACGGTCCGCCAGGGAACGGGCCTCCCACGCGGCCAGGGCATGCCCCAGATGAAGACGCCCCGTAGGGCTGGGGGCAAACCTTGTTACTATGGGGGATTCCATGCGGCGCGCTCCACCATAAAAAAGCGCGGGCGCCTTTTCAAACCCTTTCCGGAAAATTATTGCGGCTTGACAGAAAGGGGCCGGGAAAGTAGGAGAGTTGGGCCCTCTCCCGATAAATTCACTTTCACTACATGCCTTCCCTCTTCAACTTCAACTCCGCCGCCGTCATGGGCTGGATGGAGACGGCAGCCACCCAGCAATGGATTGTGGGTATTCTGCTGCTGCTCCTCTTCATCTGCTTCATCAAGGAATGGATGCCCGTGGAAATCACCGCCCTGGCCGGAACCGCCGTACTCATGCTCACGGGCATCCTGAGCACCAGCGACGTTCTGTCCAGCTTTGCCAACAGCGGCCCGCTGACCGTGGTGTGCATGTTCATCCTGAGCGCCTCCCTGGAAAGAACGGGGCTGATCGGAGACCTTTCCAAACTTTTCAACAAGGTAGCCAAAGGCAGGGAGCTGACCGCCCTGCTGGTCATCACGCTGGGAGCGTTCATGGTCTCCCCCTTCGTCAATAACACGCCCGTGGTCGTCATCCTGATGCCCATTGTCCTGGCCTTCTGCCGGGACCACAACATTGCGGCCTCCAAGCTGCTCATTCCCCTCTCCTACGCCACCATCCTGGGAGGCACCTGCTCCGTGGTGGGCACCTCCACCAACGTCGTGGTGCTGGGCCAGGTTCAGAAACTGGGCTATGAAGGCATCCAGATGTTCACGGTCACGCCCATGGGGCTGATTTATGCGGCGGCCGGGCTGCTCTACCTCTGGACGGTGGGCCGCAAATGGCTGCCCTCCCGCCCCACCCTGTCCACCATGCTTCCGGGAGGCATCCAGCGGGACTTCCTGCTCCAGGTCAGAATCCCCGCGGGCTCCCCCCACATCGGCGCCACTCCCGTCAGCCTCATGCAATCCGAACTGCTGGGCACCAAAATCGTGGAAGTGCGCCGCAAGGGCTTCTCCATGCAGGAGGAACTCCAGCACATCAACCTGGAGGAAGGCGACCGCATCCTCTTCCTGTGCAATGCCAGGAAAGTGAACCAGGTCCGTGAGGCCAAGGGCGTGGACCTGGGCTGGGACGACAGCCGCGGCCTGGAGACCCTGGAACAGCGCGACGTGCAAATTGTGGAAGGCATGATCGCCAACAACTCGGAATTCGCCGGACTCTCCCTGTCCGAGCTCAAACTGCGCCAGCGGTTCAACATCTTCGTGCTCGCCATCCACAGGCAGGGGAAAAACATCACGGACATGGGGCCGGACACCAAGCTGGCCGCCGGGGACACCCTGCTGCTGGAAGGACCGCAGGAAGGCATGAACCGCATCCTGACCAAGCAGCGCATCATCCCCCTGAGCCAGCGCCCCGCGGACGCGCACAACCGCAACAAGCAGGGCTGGGCCATCTTCGCCATGGGGCTGTTCATCCTCATCGGCCTGCTGGGCTCCTTTGAGCAGTACGGGGAATTCTTCAAATTCTTCGCCCGCTTCAACCCCTTCTACCTGGCGTTCATCGGCGCCCTGATCGTCGTCATCTCCGGCTGCATCAAGCCCAAGGAAGCATACCAGGCCGTGGACTGGGGCATCATCTTCCTGATTCTGGGCATGCTCTGCGTGGGGGACGCCATGAGCAAGACCGGGCTCGCCAAGGCCATCGCCTTCGGCGTGGTGGACAACATAGGCCCCATGGGGTGCCTGGTGGCCATCTCCGGCCTGTACCTGATCTGCTCCATCATGACGGAAATGATCTCCAACAACGCCGTGGCCGCCGTCATGGGGCCGCTGGCCTATGAAATGGCCCTGCAATTTGACGCCAACCCCATTCCCTTCATCCTGGCCGTCATGTTCGGCGCCAGCGCCAGCTTCTCCACCCCCATCGGCTACCAGACCAATACCTACGTCTACAACGCCGGCGGCTACAAATTCAAGGACTTCGTCAAAGTGGGCCTCCCCCTCAACATCCTCCTGTGGGTCATCTTCACCTGCACCGTCGGCTGGCTGTACCCCCTTAAATAGAGGCGCCTGTTTTCCGGAACAGGGCACCAGGGATGCACAATGCCAGCCCGTCAATTATTATGGGCAAAGAAAAGCGTCCCTGCCAATCTTTCCAAGGCAACCAAATGGCGGAAAAAGAGGGCTTGGGGCTCTCCGTCTCGCATGCTCTGGACCTTACTCCCTCATCAGCGCCACGCGCATGGACTGGCACTTGAGCAGGGCGGCAAAGGCGGCGTAGTCCGTTTCCCGGTCTGAGGAAACCAGGCAATACTGGTACCGGGGCAGGCAGGCGTCCTCCTGCGCGGCATTGCGCAGGCGCAGGGAGATCACCTCGTCTTCATCCGTCTGGCGGCCGCAAAGGCGGTTTCTCAGCTCTTCCTGAGGCACGTAGATGTAGACGTCCGTATAGCATTTGGGAAGAATGCCGTCCACGCAGGCGCGGATCTGCTCCGCCCCCTGCACGTCAATGTCCATCACCACGCTTTTCCCCTGTTCCAGGAGGTTCAGGATGTCCGCCTTCAACGTTCCGTAATGGTTGCCGTGCACCTCCGCATGTTCCAGAAAGTGTCCTTTCTGCACCCTGTCCGTAAATTCTTCATGGGTCAGGAAGTGGTAGTCCACCCCGTCCGCCTCACCCTGCCGGGGCTGGCGCGTGGTGCAGGAGATGCTGTACACGCACAGCCCGTCTTCCGTCGCCCGGCGACACAGGGTTGTTTTCCCGGAACCGGAAGGTCCGGACACTACCAGCAAAGATCCCAATGGCTGTTTCATGGCTGTCATTCGATGTTCTGAACCTGTTCCCTGATTTTTTCCAGCTCCGTCTTGGCGGAAACCACCAGATGGGCCAGCGTGGAGTCGTTCGCCTTGGAACCGATGGTGTTGAATTCCCGGAAAATTTCCTGGCAGAGGAAATCCAGGGGCCTGCCCGCGGGAGCGGAGGAAGCGCACAGGGTGCGGAACTGGTCAAAGTGGGAGGAAAGGCGCGTGATTTCCTCGGAAATGTCACACTTGTCCGCAAACAGGGCCACTTCCCGGATGATGCGTTCATCGTCCGCAGAGACGGACAGGTCCGCATCCGCCAGGCGCTTGAGCATGGCTTCACGCAGTCTTGCGGGAACGGACGGGGCATGTTCCGCAATTTTAAGACGGAATTGTTCCAGCGTGTCCAGCTTGCCCAGCACGTCCGTTTTCAGGTTGGCGCCTTCCGCCGCGCGCATGGCGATAAAATCTTTCAGGGCTCCCTTGAGAGCCTCTTCCACCACCGGCCACGCTTCTTCCGGAGAAAGGGCGGTTTCCGCAGCGGAGGTGATGATTTCCAGCCTCAGCAGGTCGGACGCCTGGAGGGGCATGGGCTGCCCGGCCAGGTCAGCCGCGCGTTTCAGCAGCCCCGCCAGGGAGGCCAGCTTTTTTTCATCAAGCTGAAGGGTGCCGTCCGCCTCCTCCAGCCGTTCCACAGAGACGGAAACGCCCACGCGGCCGCGGGATACGGCCCCCTGGACGATGGAGCGCACGGAGGCGTCCCATTCCGCATAGCTGCGGGGCACGTTGACGGCAATTTCCGTCTGCTTGCGGTTTACTCCGGAAATTTCAACAAGAATGTTGTAACGGTCTGTCTGGGCAACGGCTCTGCCGAAGCCGGTCATGCTGTTCATGGATACGGTTCAGATTGGGATTAAGAATGGGAGTAGGCTTTCTTCACCTCGTCAGCCACGATGGAAAGGCCCTTGCGCAGAAGGTCCTCCGCCTGGGTGAAGCTGATGCGGATGCATTCATGCCGGTGCGGCCAGGGTTCCCCCTCCTCCGGGAGGGCGAAGAAGAAGTGATGGCCCGGGTTTACAAAGCAGCCGCGCGCCTTGCACCGTTCATAGAGCTCCTGGCACGTGATGGGCAGCCCCTCAAACCAGAGCCACAGGAACATGGCTCCCTCACTCTTGTGGACGCGCCACGGGATGGATTCTCCAAAGAGTTCCGGCAGCAGGGAGAGGGCGAATTCCGCCTGGCGGCGGTAGAACGGCGTGAGGGTTTCACGGCACACGCGTTCCAGCGTGCCGTCTTCCAGATAGGGGGTCACCAGCGCCTGGCCCAGGTTGTTCGGGCACAGGGAGGAGGTGGTGACCATGCTGACCACCGCCTGGATGATGTCCGGACGCGCGATCACAATTCCGGTGCGCGTGCCGGGCAGCCCGATCTTGGAGAGGCTCATGGTCAGGATCATGTTTTCGTCCCACGCAGGTTTTACGGGCACAAAGCAGATGTTGGGCAGCGGCGGTCCGTACGCGTTGTCAATCATGAGGGGCACCCCGGCGCGAGCGGCCATTTCCCGCAGGCGGTCCAGCTCTTCATCCGTCACCACGTTGCCGGTGGGGTTGGTGGGGCGGGACATGCAGATGGCGGCCGTTTCCGGGCGGATGTCCAGGCAGTCAAAGTCAATCACGTACTTGAACGTATGGCCGTCCAGCATGCGGATGCCGGGCCGGATGCCCCGGAACATCACGCCGCCGCACAGGGACTGGGACTGGTAACCCACATAGTCCGGACACAGGGGGAAGAGGATTTCACGCACGCAGCCGTCCTTGCAGGGACCCGCGAGCATGTTGAAGAGCGTGAAGCATGCCATCTGGCCGCCCTGGGTGATCGCCACGTTTTCCGGCTTCAGGTCCCAGCCGCAGCGTTCATTAAGAAAGCTGACCAGGGCGCGGATGAAACCGGGATCCCCGCCCGGATGGGCGTAATTCCCTACGAGCACGTCAAATTTTCCATTCCGCACCAGCTCCGCCATGCTGCGGCGCCAGAGTTCCGTTACTTCCGGAATGACGGCGGGGCTTCCGCCGTTCAACTGGCACAGGCCGGCATCCCCCGAATGGAGGGCCTTGAATAAATCCTCCATCAAATCATCAATACCCGTTCTGGCCGTCAGGTGGCCTCCGATCTCCGATAATTGCATCATGCCGCGGGCATTGTAACCACATGCGCGTTTTATGCGAGAAAAATCATTGTTTGGCAGGGCGCATGAACAGTTTGACTTTCCCCCCCGTTAATGTTCATAATCCCCGGCATGTTCAACATCGTGCGATTTACCAGGCGTACCTGTCCGGCGCTGGCCCTTGCGCTGGCCCTTACCTCGTGCGACAGCGGTACGAATGAAGCCCTGACCTCCTTCATTACGGGTAATTCCTCCTCGGAACACCAGCAGCTTCAGGCCCAGCTCCAGCAGACGAAGGATGCCCTGGCCCAGCTTGACCAGGAGATCAGCCAGGCGGAATCCCATGACGCCCGCGTGAATTACAATCTTCAAAAGCGCCTTTCCAATCCGGGCAAAATCACCACCCCCTTCACGGTGAAGGACATTGACGTCCTGCCGTCCAAGCGGCGCGACTTTGAGCACCTGTGCTTTGACATTGAAGACATGCGTAAGACGCTGGCGCAGCGCAAGCAGGAGTTTCACGCCCTGCAATACCAGTACAACGCGTACGCCGCCAAACTGGCGGAATTCAAGCAGTCCCACCCGGTAGACTAATCCCAACCCCTGACGCATCCCATGACTGATTCACCTTCCCCGCAACAGCCGTCCGGCGAAACGCTCCCTCCTTCCGAAGATGAAACCCGCTTCGCCCCCAAAGAGGACCGGAACGGCGACGGAGAAAACAAAGACGCCGCCGCTCCTAAAAAACGCCTGAAAACGTCCATGGATGTCGTCTCCGAACACGTTGCGGAAGAAGAATCAGCCCAGCAGGAGGAGGCGGAAAAGAAAGCCAGGGGGGACGCCCTGTTCTGGAACCTGTGCCTGGGACTGTTCGGCATCATCGTCATCGGGGCCGGGTACATTGTTTATGAAAAATTCTCCCAGCTTCCCGATCCGGTGAGGGACGCGCGGGAAGCGCTGGAAGCCAACCATGCAGGGCTCCTGAAAAAACAGGAACAACTCAGGGAGATACGGAACAAGACCGCCCCCAAGGAACAGCTTCTCAGCCTGCTGGACATTTTTGAAAACACGGCGTCCGACCTGGATGAAACGCAAAAGTCCATTGAGAAGGAAAAGATGCGCGTCGCCGGCATCCGGGGGGAAATCCGCTCCTACTTTGAACGCTACCGCCAGGGGGCCCGCGCAAAGGCCCGCGGCCGCAAGTTTGACATCCTGAGAACGACCCATTCCGGAAAGACCTACCTGAACGTGGAAATCACCCGCGTGGAGAACGAGTTCGTGCGCATCATGCACGAACAGGGCAGCACCTCCATTCCCGCCGGAGACCTCCCGGACGACATCCGGGAAATGCTGGCCTACGGCGATCCGCTGAACATCACGGCCATGAACCAGGCGGACGCCTCCCTCCAGGCCCCCGTCATCCGACGGAGTCCCTCCCCGGCTCCGGCTCCCGCTCCCGCACCGGCTCCCCAGCCCGGCAAGAAGAAAGTGGTGGTGGAAGACCTGGATCCGCCCTCCGGCAAGCCTCAGATTGAAACACCCACCCATACGGGAGATTCGGACTCATCCTCTTCCGGCGGCATGTGGGTGCCTCCGGCCCATTCTCCGCTACCCCCCATGTAACTGATTTATCTCCAAATCATGAAAACAATCATCATCCCCGTCGTGGCCGCGCTCGTTGCCGGAATTGCCGGAGCTTCCGAAGCGTGGAGCACCAATCCTGCGGAAGCCATGCAGCAGGCCGTGGCCCAGAAAAAGGGCGTTATGCTGGAATTCACCGGTTCCGACTGGTGCGGCGCCTGCATCATGCAGAAGAAGCAGGCCCTTTCCCTCCCCAAGGTGCAGGAAGGCATCACCGCCGCCTTTATTCCCGTGGAACTGGATTTCCCGCGTAAAAAGCAGCAGGACGAACAGACAAAGGCCATGCTGGAAACCTACAAGAAATCCTACGGCATCACCGGATTCCCCACCCTGGTCTATACAGACGCCCAGGGACGCCCCGTCCACACCGTCGTAGGCTATGCCAACCCGGACCAGGTTATGAAAGACGCGGCTACGGCGGCGGAAGCCCTAAAAACCCAGCAGGCCCTGACGGAGAAGCTGGCGGGCCGCCTCACGGACGAGCAGCGCCGGGACGCCCTGGTTCAATTGCTGAAAACGGTTCCCCAGTCCAGCATCCCCACCTTCTACAAGCCGTCCCTGGAAGAACTGGCAAAACTGGACCCCAAGGACGCTTCCGGCATCCGCGCCGCACTGAACAGGAAAGAATTGCTCAATACCCAGAGAGAGGAACTGGCCGATACGTTCCGGCAGAAAAACATCCACATCCTGGCGGAGCAAAATCCTGGAGAAGCCCTTTCCATCATGGACGGTTACCTGAAGAAGGACGGGCTCCTTCCGGAAGTCAAACAGGCCGTTCTTATGCAAAAGGTGAATCTGCTCATGCAGCAAAACAGGGTGAATGAGCTGGAACAGCCCCTTAAAGAGGCCGTCGCTCTTCTTCCGGAAAGCTTTGAAGGAAAGATGTGCGGCAGGCTTCTGGAAAAGCTGCCTGAGATCAAGAAGGAACGGGGCCGGCTGAAACCGGGGGAAGAGCCCCCGCTTCCCCCCGGAGCCATACGGGCTACTAAAATGATCATTCCCCCGGCTCCCGCAAAGAAATAACCCATCCTTTCCTGCCGGGTACCGGGTTCTCCCTGCCCGGCGGGTCCGCACATGGATCTTTCCACCAACCACATCCTCACCGTCTTCCTGCTCACCACGCTGGCAGGCCTTGCTACCGGGATAGGAGGCTTCATCGCCTTCTTCATGAAGAGGACGGACACGAAGACGCTTACCTTCGCCCTGGGATTTTCCGGGGGAGTGATGGTATATATTTCCCTGGTGGAGCTGCTGGGGCAGGCCCAGCACCGACTGATGGAATTTGAAGGCCACACGGCAGGAGCCTGGATCGCCATTGCCTCCTTCTTCGGAGGAATAGCGGTGGCGGCCCTGATCGACTACCTGGTGCCGGAAGACGAAAACCCGCACGAAGCGCGCGGCCCGGAGGATATCCACGGCCAGGCCAGCGGGGAGTTTTCCTCCGCCAAGATTAAAAGGTCCGGTATCCTCTTTGCCCTGGCCATTGGCATCCACAACTTTCCGGAAGGGATCGCCACCTTTGCCGCCGGGCTGGATTCCCTGACGCTGGGCACGTCCATAGCCCTGGCCGTGGCCGTTCACAACATTCCGGAAGGAATTGCCGTGGCGGTTCCCCTTTACTACGGCACGGGCAACCGTAAAAAGGCCCTCTTCTACTCCTTCCTGTCCGGGCTGGCGGAACCGGTGGGAGCGGCCATCGCCATGTTCTTCCTGTTCCACTTCCTCACGCCCACCCTGCTGGCTATCCTTTTTGCCTCCGTGGCGGGCATCATGGTGTTCATTTCCTTTGATGAATTGCTGCCTATGGCGGAACGCTGGGGCCACCATCACATCTCCATCATGGGCATCATTGCCGGCATGCTGCTGATGGCCGTAGTCCTGATCTGAAACGGCTACGGACGGGGGAAATTTTCCGTGTCCTGAAAACGCGCCGCATTGAGCATTTCCCGGCATCAGGGGGTCTAACCGGAAACCCCCTTTCTCCTCCATGCCGGACTCCCCTGCTACCCCTGCTACCCCTGCTACCCCTGCTACCCCTGCTACCCCTGCTACCCCTGCCACTTCCTCTGTCCCTACTTCCTCCTCCACACCTCCTTCCCCCCTTGCCTGCTGGAAAAAAGGATTCCGGCATTATGCGGATTTCCGGGGTTGCTCTTCCCGCGCGGAATTCTGGTGGTTCATGGCTCTTCCCCTTCTGGCCCTGATTCCGGCCCTGACAGGGTATATCCTGACGGACTGGCTCCGGATTCAGGATACAAGATTGAGCATTTACGGAGACGCCCTGACCATCCTCCTGTGGGCGGCCATGATCGTTCCCTGCGCCGCGGCGGCATTCAGACGCCTGCATGACACGGGCAGGAGCGGCCTCTGGATTCTCTCCCTGCTCCTTCCCTTCGGCCTGGGGCACCTGATCTTTTTCTACCTGACGCTGGGTGAAAGCAAAACGGACGGCAACAAGTACTGCCGCCGTCCCGGGCCCGTGCCTGCCGACGCTCCCTCCACCGCCGGGGACAAGCCTGAAAAGCCCTTCACGCCGTTTTACCTTTACTGGCTCATCAGCCTCAGAAAGCTGACCACGCTGGCCGGACGGGCCTCCCGTGCGGAGTTCTGGTCCTTCTTCCTCCTTTCCGTGCTTCTGTTCCTGCCGCTGGGCTACAGCATGATAGACGTAGACAGCAATCCGCTGGGATTTTACGTTTCCCCGTCCGAGCAGATCCTGGTGTACACCACCCATCCGCAGGACGCCCTCATCCTGCTGGCCCACGCCTGTTTCAACCCCACCTTTTACTTTTTTTACCAGTCCGGAGAGCTCAGCATGCTTTCCCTGGAGCTTCTGGCCACCGTGGCAGGGCTCAACATCCTGTTTAACATACCGGTGGCCGTACGCCGCCTGCATGACAGCAACCTGAGCGGAAAATTCATCCTTATTCCCATACTCATTTTCATCGTCACCTTCGTTCTGGTTTTCCTGCTGCGCCTGATTCCGGGGGACATGGCTCCCTACGTGACCTATCTGGCCATGGCCTCCAACCTGATGGACCTGTTTTCCATCCTCTTCCTGTCCATGATGCTGCTTAAAAGCTCTTCCGCCGCCAATGATTACGGCGTGCTGCCGCAAAAAATAACCGTATCCTGAAAACAGGATACGGCCGGGAACCAATCAAAAGCGGCTTTTGCCTGAAGGCGTAGAGCGTCAATCCCCGAAACACACGCCCAGGTCACGCGCCGTGCGCACCAGCTGGCAGTCAGGGTCCACCAGCTTCAGGGTTTTCACGGCCTCCTCAATGGGAACGGCGGTCATTTTAGTCCCCCGCAGGGCCACCATGCAGCTGAACTTGCCCTTTTCCACCAGCTCCACAGCGTAACTGCCGAACCGGACGCCCAGAATGCGGTCATAGGCGCAGGGAGAGCCGCCGCGCTGGATGTGGCCCAGCACGCAGGAGCGGGTTTCAATTCCCGTAGCTTCCTCAAGTTTTTTGGAGATCACCTTGCCGATGCCTCCCAGGCGCACTTCCCCCTGGGTCTTTTCATCCAGCAAAACCAGTTCATCCGCCAGGCGGGCCCCTTCGGACACCACCACCAGGATTTCCCGCTGCCCGGCCGCCTTGCGCGCCTTGATGCACTCCACCACGTTTTCAATGGAGAACGGAATTTCCGGCAGCAGAATCACATCCGCGCTTCCGGCGATGCCGCCTTCCAGGGCAATCCATCCCGCGTGCCGCCCCATTACTTCCACCACCATCATGCGCTGGTGCGCGTTCGCCGTGGTTTCCAGACGGTCCAGGGACTCGGAAACGATGGAAACGGCACTGTAGAAGCCAAAGGTCACGTCAGTCGCGCCCAGGTCATTATCAATGGTCTTGGGCACTCCCACCACGGGAAGGCCTATTTCAGAAAGTAAAAGGGCCGTGGACTGGGAGCCGTCCCCGCCCACGACGATCAGGGCGTCCAGGCCCAGCCGCCGGATGGTGGCTTTTGTCTTTTCCAGCACCGCGGGTTCAATCGCCCCCTTCTGGTCCACACCCACCTTGATGGCAAAGTTCCCCTTGTTCACGGTTCCCAGAATAGTGCCTCCCCTGGCGCGCAATCCGCGGCAGCCGGCTGGAGTCAGCCATTCAAACCGTTCATCATCCTCCGTAGACAAAAGTCCCTCAAACCCATCGTAAAAACCTACAACGTTCCAGCCGCGGCGGGAAGCCGCGCCCACAACACCCTCAATGACTGCATTCAACCCGGGAGAGTCACCCCCGCTATTCAAAACACCGATGTTCATATTCGGTGTCCCTTATAGCAGAAAATTCCGGGGCCGTCTACTTCCTATCGCTTCTCTGCGCCAGATTTCATGGGAAGCTGGACGAACTCCTTGGGGTCCTTCATGTCCATGCCGGAAGCCTGCCAGTTTTCCCACACCCGCCAGCCGCTGGTCATCATCTGCTTGGCAAGGGGATAACGTTGCGCGGAGCCCAGCACCACAATGATCATGCGCTGGGGGTAAATCACCTCCGTGCCCGTCTGGGGGCTGCGGCGGGAAATGGCGTTGCGCGTGACGCTGAGCAGCAGGCACGGGCCGGCGGCGCGGGAGGTGCCCGCCTTGATGCCGTCCACGCCGGGAGAGCTCATGAGCTTGTTGTTGTTGGAGATGTCGTACATCGTCATGCCCTTGGTCTGGGACTGCACGCCTATGCGGCGGCTCGCCTGGGAGACGATGTAGCAGAAGGCCGGGTTCTGCATGCTGTACGCGCCCAGCAGGGCCATGTCCAGCGCGCAGGATTCAGTGACGGAGTTGCCCGCGTCCAGCCCGTGGGGAGCGGTGAAGCGCGTCTTGGACATCCTCAGGGAACGGGCCAGATTGTTCATTTCCGTCACGAAGGCGCCAATGGGGGAACCGCCGCCACGGCGGGAGACCAGGTCACGGCCCACAAAGGAGGCGACCGTCAGGGCGGACACGTTGTCCGAACCCAGCAGGGTGGAATACAGCGCGTCCCGGAGCGTCAGGCGGTCACCCGGCTGCAGGTCCATGGGATTGCCTGCGCGGAGTCCGAACGCCTCCTGGGGAACGGCGATGAAGGTATCCAGCGGCAGGCGCGTGCGGGCCACCCAGTCCAGCGCCACCATGGCGGTGGCTACCTGGGAAAGGCTGGCTACGGGCCTTTTGGCTTCCGCATTGAAGCTGAAAAGGAGCTTGCCGGAATTGGCCTCAATGGCAATGTAACTGGGCTTTTCCTGCGCCCGGGCGGAGAACTGGAATACACAGGCCAGGGTCAGGAGGAATAGAGATAGCTTTTTCATGGCGGGACCGGCGGGATAGTGCCCGTTCCCCCCGCGTTTGAAAAGTCTAAAATGCTTTCCATGCACCACTTATATGTCATGACACGGAAAAACGCATTGACCTTTCGTCTCCTATCCTATTTGTTGGAGGAAGCCGCCCCCTCCAACGGGAGCATTACGTACCTGCCCAGCGCCATGACCAGCATTCAATTCTTCTACAGCCGGGATTTCCCGGGGAACGTCCTGCTCTCCAATGCCCGGCAGGCGCTGGAGCATCTGGGCATGGATGTGGAAATACAGGAGACGGAAGCCGCTCCGGAACAAGCCGGCTGTACGCTGCCAGCCCTCGCTATCGACGGGGAAATCGCCGTTTCCGGCGTGGAGCCTTCCGTGCGCGAGCTTGAACTCCTCTTTGAAGACCGCGAGCGGATGCAGGAAGAATCCTGCGGCGCGTGCGGCACGGGGTGCGGCGGCATGAATTGTGGGGAGGGCTGCTCCGGGTGCGGTAAGAACGGGGAAAGCTCCGGCATGGCGGGCAGGATCATCGGCTTTGTGATCCTGCTCATCATCCTGTTTACGGCGGCAAAAATCCTCTCCTGACTCATTCCCCGTGCAGAAAAAGCGCCGCGCACGGCCACGCCCCTTCCCCCGCTTCCCATGGCGGCTTTTCAAGCGGCGGGCGCACTCTTTTTCCATGCACGCGGGCAGGCTTGATAATTTCTTGAATTCCCCCCTTCAGCAGGACACAGTAACGGCATGCGCTCCTTCTTCGGTTCCATTCTCCTGATCCTGGTGCTGGCCGCCCTTGGCGCCACCATTTATTACCACTGGTCCACCAACTCCCATCTGGAATTCGAACTCCGCAATCCTGACGAACCGGAAAAAACCACCCAGGTCATCAACATGGAAAAGCGCGCCGCCTCCCTGCAACCCGCCCCGGCCGCGGAAGAATCCATCCCCTTCGCGGAAGAGATTCCAGCGCCCGCACCCGGTCCGGAAGAAGCCGCGGAATCCTAACCCCTCCATGTTCCATCCCATGAAGCCGGTCATCGGATACACGCTGGGCGACCAGTCGGGCATAGGCCCGGAAGTCATTTCCGCCGCGCTTGCCTCCGGAGAACTCCCGGAGGAAGCGGAATACCGCCTCATCGGCAAGAGGGTGGAGGTTCCCCTCGGCAGGCCGAATGCGGAATCAGCCAAATACGCCTTTGAACATCTGGAGCAGGCGGCACGCGCCCTCCGGGAAGGGACCATTGACGCCGTGGTCACCGCCCCCGTCTGCAAGGAAACCCTGCATGAAGCAGGGTTCCGCTGGCCGGGGCAGACGGAATTCTTTGCGGAACGCCTGGAAACGGATAATTACGCCATGTGCCTGACCGGAAAACGGCTGACGGTGGGTCTGGCAACCATCCACACGTCCCTTCAAAGCGTGCCGTCCCTGCTGAATACCGCGGAACTGGTCCGCATCGGAACCCTGCTGAAGGATTTCTGCCTCCGCAAGGGCATTCACCGCCCGCGCATCGCCCTGGCGGCCCTGAACCCCCATGCGGGAGAACACGGAGCCTTCGGGGACGAGGACGAAGCCATCATCGCCCCGGCCGTGGAGCAACTGGCCATTTCATGCCCGGACGCCGTGTTTGACGGCCCTGCCGTCCCGGACTGCGTGTACCGTGACGCCGTGGAAGGCTGCTATGACGCCGTGCTGGCCCCCTACCATGACCAAGGGCTGATTCCCCTGAAGCTGGTGGACTTCCACACCGCCGTCAACGTCACTCTGGGCCTTCCGCGCCCCCGGCTGAGTCCGGACCACGGAACGGCTTTCAGCCTGGCGGGCACCGGAAAGGCCAACCCTTCCAGCACCATTCACGCCTTCCAGCTGGCCGTTCGGATGACACAAGGGCGTTAACGGGCCTCTTCCTTCCGGAGCTTTTCCTGCCACACCCGGGCGGCCCGTTCCGGAGCAGACACCCAGTATTGGAACGTTTCCTCCGCAAGCGGGCTCTCATCCTCCCACAGGAGCAGGGAAATGGTCAATATGTCTATGGCGGAACGCTCCAAGGCATCCCTGTCATGTTCCTGCTTCTGCAGCCAGCACCATTGTTCCGGCGTCAGTGGAGGAAGCCTGGAAAACCTCTCCGTCTCCTCCACCTTCCGGTCCGCATAACGGCGGATCAGTAAAAACAGCCTCTCACGGGAAATCCGGGAAACCGTACCCTCCAGAAGCCCAAGAACCTCGTCATTCCAGCATGCTTGCAGCGTTTCTTCCAGACTGCCGTTGACCAGCGGGTCGTGGTCTATCCCATAAGACAGGGAAGATTCAGGATTCATTTTCCAGGCCAGCAGTTTTTCATAGGAATCCCCATTGGGAGACGACGGCAGGGGAAGTTCCGCCTGAGCTATGAAATCATCCAGGGAGTCTATCGCCGTCTTGGACGCCCACATCAGCCTGCGCAACGCGGAAAATCCTTCTTCCGCCTCCTCATGGGTAATGACGCCGTCATCCTCCAGTTCCGATAAAGAAACGATCTCCTCCTTTTTTTCCTGTTTCCTGCTCTCCGCCATCTTCTTGAACAACCAGACCTCCGCATCAGCCATCCGGCACCATTCCCGCGTTGAAGGCTCACCGGACATGAACGCCTCCCTCCACGCCTTTTCCACCCGGGCCGCCTCCCGGCTCAATTCCTCCACCACTTTTTTACAGGAGGGTGAATCATTCACCTGGCTGCCGACCATCTCCACAGCTTTGGTAAACGTATCGTCTCCCACCACATCCACCATCCGGACGCCGGAACGGGCGCTGCCGCAGCAAAGGCACCCGGCCAGAAGCGCCATGCAGAACAATTTCATCATGAACGGATCATTGTCAACCATGCACGGAAAGTCAACCTCTTCCGCGGGTTCTCCCTCTTATCCCCTCCTCCGGCGGGAATAAAATGCAGGAAACGGGCCGTTCCCCAAAACAAGGTAAAAAATAGGCTTGCTTTCTGGCGGCAATCATTGCACCTTACTTGCCCGCAAGGTGCGCACCGTTCGCACGACACATTTCTAATTATCACAAGACCATGAGAAATTACGAAGCTCTTATCGTATTCAACATGAAGGGTACGGAAACCCCCGTTGAGGAGTTGATCAATACCGTAGCCGCTACGATGAAGGAAGAAGGCGCCGACATCACCAAGACCGAAAACGCCGGACGCCGTGAATTCGCCTATGAATCCAACCACCTTTCCGCCGGCCAGTACGTGACCTACACGTTCTCCGCGGAACCTTCCGCCATCAGGACCATCCGCGAACGCCTTCGCCTGAATCCCCAGATTCACCTTCAGTACTACAAGGTGATCGCCTAAATCCGGCACATGCGGACGAAGCATCCGCTCCTTGCTTTTTTATTAAAAGGACCGCCTCTTTACGGAGGCGGTCCTTTTCTTTTACGGGTAATTTACCCCTTCAAAGACGCACACTTGCGACTCTTTAATAGACATTGGCCGCTTTTGAGGCGATGTTCCGCAGCAACTGGCGGATGGGGGCAACAGGAGGCAGATTTTCCACGCCGTATTCCCTGGCAATTTTTTCCATGTGGGGAAAGCTGATCCACGTGCTGCCTTCCTTATCCTCCCAGACGGCAA
The DNA here is from genome assembly GCF_002884975.1 of Akkermansia muciniphila. Taxonomy (NCBI): domain Bacteria; kingdom Pseudomonadati; phylum Verrucomicrobiota; class Verrucomicrobiia; order Verrucomicrobiales; family Akkermansiaceae; genus Akkermansia; species Akkermansia muciniphila. The sequence continues at coordinate 1,174,889 of NZ_PJKB01000001.1, forward strand.
TGCGCAGGGGCAGTTCCGTGGCGATGCCCGGATTTCCGAGCATCAGGTTGGTGCCCACCTTGGGGGAGCCAAAGATGACCACCTTGGAGGGGGGCATTTCCAGCCCCGCTTCACGGGCGTTTTTCCCGTGGTCAATCCGGGCAAAGACGGGAATGGATTTTTCCGCCAGAATCTTTTCAATGCGTTCCATGGTTTCATCCACGCCAAACACGCTTTCATAAAGATACAGGGAATTGTCATCCAGCTGGCCGGAGCCGAGCTTGGGGTCCAGCGCCCCGGCAATGCGGCGCGCCAGGTTGGTGAGGTCCACGCCTTCCTTGTTTGCCGTCAGCGTCACGCACACCAGTTCAGAAGGGGCCGTGAATCGGCAGATGTAGGAGGAAAAGCCGGGAACGCCGCCCTTGATGTCCATCAGGCCCTTGTGGTGCGGGAACTGCCAGCCCGCCATGGCCGGGACGATTTTCCCATTGTCCAGGCGGATGGGCTTGTAAATCATGTCCCGGTGCTTTTCATCCTTCACCAGGATGGAGCCGGCAAGGCAAATGTCCCAAAAGCTGATTTCCTGCGGAGTGGACCAGATGTCTGAAAAACCGCGCAGGGAGGAGCGCGCAGGCGGAGGAACGGATTTCACGACACCGTCCTTGACGGCATATCCCGCCGCCGTTTCCGCCGGGTTCACATATCCCACACGGGATTTGAAGAGGGTATGCTCGTTGTCATGCTCACGCACGTTATCCTGCTGTACGGCACCCAGGTCCTTGCCGAACATGGTGTGCTGAAGGCCCAGGGGCTGGAACTGGTTTTCCCGGACAAATTCCTCATAAGGCATGCCCGCCACCGCATCAATGACCATGGACAGGAGAAGGAAGTTCGTGGCGCTCTGCCGCACGTCCGTTCCAGAGGGGAATTCCAGGTCATTCAGCCTGACCAGGGAAAGGAGTTCACCCGGATCATAATCCCTCCCCATATCAAACTGGGGGGATTTCCTGTAGTCCGGAATGCCGGAAGAGTGCTGCAGCAACTGGAGCACGGAGACGTTCTGCCAGGCTTCCGGCAGCCCCGCCACGTAACGGGAAACCTTGTCATGGATGTCCATTTTCCCTCTCTCCACCAGCTGGAAGGCGGCTATGGCGGCATATCCCTGGGAGATTTCCGCCGCTGGCCACAGGGTATTGGTGGAAGCCAGAAGGCCGGTTTCCGCATTGGACACGCCGTACCCGACTACGCGGGGAATGTAGGGAGCCTGGACAATCGCAAGCGTCATGCCGGGAATTTTTTCCTCCTGCATGAAATCATAAATCAACTGATCCATGGATTGGCCGAGGTATTCTACCCTGGAATCTCCCCGCCCTTCGGACGGAAGATGAATGGCTGCTGAATCTTGAGTGGACATTTTAGTGGGGGTTTTGTTTGCAAGTGCGGGGAGGCCGCCCAGCATGCACACGCATGCCAGCATTCCCCCTGTTAACCTGAACGAATTATTCATGGCGTCTGTTTTATAAGACCCTATTTCCTGAATATGGTTCATTAACTTGTCATCAGCATTCCCAAAATGCCGCAGAAAAATCCTCCCTGCCTGGCCCCCGGGAAGAGTTCCTCCAGGCCAGGTTCCCGCAATGGAAGGATTACAAGGATACGAAGTTTTCCAGCAGCTTTACTCCCAGCTTCTGGCTTTTTTCCGGATGAAACTGGGTGGCCACCAGATTGCCGCGCCTGATGGCGGCGGCAAAACGCACGCCGTACGTGCAGAAGGCGGCCGCCAGGGAGTCATCCTCCGGCCGGGGATAATAGGAGTGCACAAAGTAGAAGTATGGGTCTTCCCCCATGCCCTTCCAGACGGGATCCGCAGGATTGGAGAGGGTGAGACGGTTCCACCCCATGTGGGGCACCTTGAGTTCCGATTCCGGGAAACGGACAACGCTCCCCTTGAAGATGCCCAGGCCGGGCACCTGCCCGTCTTCCTCCCCGTTTTCAAAGAGGACCTGGTAACCCACGCAGATGCCCAGGAACGGCCTGTCCCGTTCTATCCAGGTCCGGATCAGGGGCACCAGCTCCTGGCGGCGCAGCTTTTCCGCGCAGTCTCCAAAGGCTCCTACGCCCGGCAGCACCAGATGGGTGACGCCTGCGGCGTCCTCCGGCGTGCGGACCAGATGCCCGTTCACGCCGGCGGCCTCAAAGGTGTTCAGAACGCTGCGGAGGTTGCCCGCGCCGTAATCAATCACGCCGAGTTTCATGGGCTTACAGCATTCCCTTGGTTGAAGGAAGGGTTCCGGCAGCCCTGGGGTCAATGGCGGCAGCCTGGCGCAGCGCGTGGGCAATACCCTTGAAGATGGATTCCGAAATATGGTGGCCGTCCCTGCCGTAAAGCACTTCCACGTGCAGGTTGCAGCGCAGGTTGTTGGCCAGGGCACGGCAGAATTCCTCGCAGAGGGTCAGCGGAAAGTTGGGTGCGTCCGGCAGGCCGCCCTCCGGAATGCGGAAGACCACGTACGGACGGTTGCTCAGGTCCATCACCACGCGCGTCAGGGTTTCATCCATGGGCAGGTAGGAGCAGCCGTAGCGGGCGATTCCCTTCTTGTCCCCCAACGCGTTTTTGATGCATTCCCCCAGAACAATTCCCACGTCCTCCACCGTGTGGTGGGCGTCCACCTCCAGGTCTCCCCTGGCTTGGAGAGTGAGGTCCGCCAGGGAATGGCGGGCCAGCAAATCCAGCATGTGGTCAAAAAACGCATGGCCCGTGGCGACAGCGGCACATCCCGTGCCGTCCAGGTTCAGTTCCATGCTGATGTCCGTTTCACCGGTGACCCGTTTGCAAGAAGCGTTCCTCATGCGACTCTTCTATACCGAAGCCGCTACGGAAGAAAGCAGGAAATACCCCATGGGGAAAGATTTGCCCCCTTTTCCTTCAAAAAACTGCGTGGCGCGGTAAAAAGACCATGCAGCCGGAACCCCGCCGCCAGAAAAAATCCCGGGAGCCTTTTATATCAACCAACGCGGGGTGAATGGACTGGTACAGCCTGACGGACAGAACGGATTCAGTCTTTACTTGTTCCATCCTGTCCGTGAAGATTATTTCTCCAGGATTCCCGGAGGGCCTTTTCTGCGGAAAAAGCCGGGTTATTTTTTCTTGGCCTTGGCAGCGGCGGCACGCTCCTCCTGGCGCTTCTTGTCCCGGTCTTCACGGGCTTTGCGCGCGGCTTCCGCGCGTTCCGCGCGTTCACGGGCACGTTGCTCCTGCAGGCCCACGCGCACCGTTTCCGTCAGTTCCTCATAGTATTCCCGGGGAACCTGCGCGGTGCGGACATCCGCCAGGGCCTCCATGGCCTCGTCAAATTTTTTCTCGTCACACAGGGTCCAGGCCTTTTCCAGAGCGGCGGAACCGGCTCCTTTTTCCGGTTCCTGGTTTTTCAGGCGTTCCGCATCCGTAGCGGCCACCAGCTTGACATCCCTCATGGCTTCCAGGGAACCCGCAGTAGGTTCATACCAGCGGTCCCCGCGTTCCTTGACCTTCTTGCGGTAGGCCCGGTACACTTCCGTGAGCTGGTTTTCGCGCTCGCGGATGGCGGTTTGCCTTTTTTGGAAAGCATCCATCAGGAGCTGGCGCTGTTCCTTCGTCAGCTTGGGGTCCCCGCGGCGCTTTTCCTCTTCTTTTCTCAAGATTTCACGTTCCTTTTCCAGAGACTTTTCCTTGGCGGCGATCATGACCTCCAGCTTGCGGTTGAGCTGGCTGGCGATTCTGGAAGCGTCCGGATAGGCGTCCGCCAGGGCGGCGGAGCCGGGGTAGCCGTCACGCATGCGGTCATACACGGCCATGGCCTGGTAGGGATTGCGGACGGCAAGCGCCTTGAAGCGCTTCAGCAGTTTGTTGGCCTCATGGTCGTACTTGGTGCGTACGGTGACTTCCGCCTCCTCCTTGGCTTCCTGCGCGGCCTGGGCGCCTTCCACCAGCTTCTTTTCCTCCAGCAGAACCACCACCCTGGCCCGGGCCTTCACGGCGGCGTCATGGGCAAGCCCCTGGGGGTTCTTCTTAATGACCTTGTCCAGATCAGCCACGGCGTTTTCCAGCTCCTTGGCATTCATGGCTTCCGGCTTGGCGTACGTCTTGGTGATCTTGGCGGACTCCAGTTCATCCGGAGTCGCCTTCCTGATGGATTCAATCAGTTCCCTCTTGATGGTCAGGGAATCCTTGATCCCTCCGGCTACGGGAACCAGGAGGCTCACGCTTTCCGGGGTTTCCACCTCCACGGAGCAATCCTTGTAAATGGTTCCATCCTTGAGTTTTACTTCATCCGCCGCAGCGAGCGGAACGAGTGCGGCCAGCGCCAACATGAGGGACTTGTTCATAAATCTAAGGCTTTTTCCAAATTGATCTGACGAGTACTTATCCTGCACTTTACCAGAAGACGCCATCTTGGCGACAAAAAAAAGCCCGGAGCCGTAAAAACGGTTCCGGGCCCTGAGAGATAAAATCAGGCCGTCAGGCTTACTTGGCAGCGGGAGCTTCTTCAGCAGCCGGAGCGGCTTCCTCCGTGGAAACGCGGGGGGCTTCCACGATGGCCACGATCACGTCGCCGGCCAGTTCCGTGTTCACGCCGGAGGGCAGCTTGAGATCGGCAATGCGGAGGGTTTCACCCAGCTTCAGGCCGGAGATGTCAGCCGTGATGGCTTCAGGCAGGTTTTTCACCTGGCAGATGATGGCCAGTTCATGAATGGTCTGGTCCAGCACGCCGCCCAGGGCCACGCCGGCAGCTTCACCTTCCAGAATGACGGGAACGATGGAGTGGATGACCGTGGTATCGGTAACGGCCTGGAAGTCCACATGCACGCAGGAGTTGGTGATGGGGTTGTGCTGCACTTCCTTGAGAAGAGCCTTCACGATCTTGCCGTCGATGTCCAGAGCCACCAGAATGTGTTCGGAAACGGCGGAAGCCAGCATGCGGGAGAATTCGCGGGCGTCAACCTGTACATTGACGTTGTCAAAACCGGGACCGTAAACCACGCCGGGGACCAGGCCCTGGCTGCGGAGTTGCTTCAGATTACCGGAGCCGCAGGCTCTCGTTTCGGCCTTGAGGGAATGGGATGTAGCCATGTCTTATAGAGGCAATATTGAGTGTTGATTGATAATGTTTCCTAATCGGGTTCAGGCAGAGGCCCCGCCGGGATTTCTGAACCCGCGTAAACCGATACTCAGGTCAGGGCGCAGGACTCTGCACTAAAATTGTCTAAATGTCAAACAATGATGATACGGATTCTCCGTCATGAATGCGCCGCACGGCATGGCCCAGCAGGTCTCCCACGCTGATGCAGTCCACCTTGGGGCCATGGGCCATGGGAACAGTGTCTGACGTGAGAACGCGTTCAATGCAGGAGCCGGCAATGCGCTCGCGAGCCATGTCTCCCAGCACGCCGTGGGAAACGCAGGCAAACACGCGCTGTGCGCCGCGTTCCTTCAGGATGTTGGCCGCGGCGCACAGGGTGCCGGCGGTTTCCGTCATGTCGTCAATGAGGACGGCGTCACGGCCTTCCACGTCACCGATGACGTTCATGGCTTCCACATGGGTGGCGTTGACACGGTGCTTGGCTACAATGGCCAGTTCCGCGCCCAGGGCGTCCGAATAGGCGCGGGCCATTTTCACGCCGCCTACGTCCGGAGAGACGACAACGAGCTTCTGGAGGTCCTTGACATAGTTCTCGCGCAGGTGGCGGATCAAGACGGGAGCGGCGTAAAGGTGGTCCACCGGAATATCAAAGAAACCCTGGATCTGGGCTGCGTGCAGGTCCATGGTGAGCACGCGGTCCACGCCGGCGGCGGTGAGGAGGTTGGCCACCAGCTTGGCGGTAATGGGAACGCGGGGCTGGTCCTTGCGGTCCTGCCGGGCGTACCCGAAGAAGGGCACCACCGCGGTGATGCGTCCGGCGCTGGCGCGGCGGGCGGCGTCCACCATCACGCACAATTCCATAATATTATGGTTGGTGGGGGGGCAGGTGGGCTGGATGAGAAAGACATCCTTGCCGCGGATGTTTTCATTTATCTTTACAAAACTTTCCCCATCGGGGAAAGTGTTCACCGTGACGTCCGTCAACTGAATGCCTACGCTTTGCGAAATGCGTTCCGCAAGTTCTCTGTGTGCTGTACCGCTGATAATCTTCATACCGGAAACTGAAAAGCGGACGCATTCTGAACACAGGTCCACATAATCGCAATACTTAATTCTCACAATTTGATTTTTCTCCATGATGGGTTCATCCGCTCCAGATGCAAAAGAGAGATTTCTAACCGTTCCCATGGCCGCCGTCCTGGCCGCCTGCGCCATTCTGCTGGCGTGGTCCTACCTGGCGTTTCCGGAATTCGGCTCCTCCGGGAATGCCAACAGCATCCAGTGGCTCATTTCCTCCTGGAACAAGCAGACGGATTATGAACACGGCTGGCTGGTGGTTCCCATCATCGCCTTCATGCTGTACCACGCCAGGAATAAGGTAGCGGAAGCTGCCAGGCGCATCGACTGGCGCGGACTGGTTCTTTTCATCCCGGCGTGCCTGCTGCTGGCCCTCTCCTACCGTGTGGGGCAGCCCCGCGTGGCCGCGGGCGCGCTGCCCCTGATCCTGCTGGGAGGCGCCTGGTATCTTGCCGGGCCGCAGGTAGCCAGGCTGCTCGCCTTCCCCCTGCTCTTTTTCTGGCTGTGCATTCCCCTGCCCTCCTTCCAGCAGGCCACGGTGGAGCTGCAAATCGTCGCCACGGAGCTGGGGCACCTGGGGGCGACCCTCTTCGGAGTGGATACGTACCTGCAAGGCACCAACATCCGCTCCACCGGAGGCCACTGGGACGCCTTTAATATTTCAGGGGGATGCAGCGGCATGCGCTCCCTGATGGCCCTGCTCATGCTGTCCGCCGCGTGGGCCTACCTGTCCGACCTGAAGTTCTGGAAGAAATGCGTGCTTTTCCTCAGCGCCATTCCCCTGGCCGTCATCGGCAACGGCGTCCGCATCACCAGCATTGTGGTGCTGGCGGAATACGGAGACCCCGGGTTTGCGGCTAAAACCTGGCACGACTGGTCCGGCCTGCTGTTTTTCTTCCCCATCTGCCTGGCAGGTCTGGCGGCCGTCCACTCCCTGCTGGCCGGGGAGCTGATCTGGAAGCCGTCCCGGCGCAAAAAGCTGGTTGTTAAAATGAACAAGTCCCACTAAGCGTTTCCGCCGCCATGAACATTAAAACGCTCAAGATTCTTATCCCCCCCTTTCTCCTGGCCGTCATGCTCGGCGGCATCTACCTGATGCCGCGCAAGGGGGAGGTGCAGGATTCATCCATCAGCATGAACCTTCCCACCGGCATGAGTCCGGACGGCTGGCACGGCATGCGCCGGCAGGAGTCTGAACAGGAGCGGGACATTCTGGCCCCGGACACGGAATTTTCCAAGGCGGACTACGTGCAGGAAATCCCCATCAGCCTGGACGCCCCGGAAACCGCGCCCGTGATGTGCCGGGTCTCCATCGTTAAATCCGGCCATGACCTGAACAACTCCATCCACCGTCCGGAACGCTGCCTCCCGGCCCAGGGCCATTTCAACCTGACGGGCACCACGGTGGAGGTGCCCGTGGAAGGCCACGGAACCATCAGGATGACCAAGCTGAAATCCCAGCAGAATATCACTCCGGACGAGCCGCAGCCCGTCATTCTGGACAGCATGCATTATTACGTCTTCATCGGCCACCGCCACATGACGGAAGACCACCTTGCCCGCACCCTGATGGATATGAAGGACAGGGTCCTGTACGGCGAGGACCAGCGCTGGTGCTACTTCCAGATATCCACCGCATACGGGGATAAGATCAAGGTGCCGGAGGAGGAAGCCCGGAAACAGACGGAACGCCTCATCAGCCAGCTTCTTTCCCAGCTGGTCAAGTGGAATGAACTGGGCATGTAGCGCATGCCCGGCCTGCGGCGGTCAGTCCGCAAGCTTTCCTTCCAGCCATGCGGAAGCCGCCTGAAAGAGGCTGGGCATTTCTTCCGCGGGGGCTTCATACAGCATGGGGGCGGGGCGCCGGTGGGAGTAAGGATGCCCGGACAGGTCCCTCCGGTATCCGGAAAAGGCAAGGTTCACGTCCGCTCCGGCGCAATGGCCCCAGCGCCCGCCAATCCTGGGCACCACGTCCATGAAGCCGCCGCCGTCCCGCAGATAGGCGTTTCCCCACCATTCCACACACGCCGGACGCATGCTTTTCTGCCGCCGCGCTACGGCGTCTATCGTCAGGAGGCAGAGGGGAGCGGCCTGCACGTCCTGCCTGCGGGCCACCTCCACCGCGCAGGAACCGCCGTAACTGTGCCCTACCAGCACCACGGGCAGCCCGGGATGCTCCCGGCGCAGCTTTTCCAGCTCCTCCGCAATGTTCCCGCACCTGTCCTGGAACACGCCCCAGCCTCCACCGTCCCAGTGGTAATAGGCCGTGGCATGGTCCACCCCCGGCAGAAAGCCGGAAAACCTCTGTTCCACACGGCTCAGGCACCCCGCCGCCACGTCCCCGAAACCGCCGATAAATACGGCCAGATAACCGGGGACGCTTCCGCGCGGAAGCAGGTTTAACGTCCTTTGAAAATACATGGCTGGCGCCATGATGGAGAAATCACGTCAATATCCAAGCCCATAGGACGTTCTGGCTTGATAAAACCGGAAAACTGTCCAAATGTGATGGTATGCAAGTAATCATTCACCAATGGGCCTTCAACGGAAGCTTTGAACAGCTTGCCTCCCTGCCCCGCCAGGAACTCGTCAACGACTGGTTTGGATATGACGTGGAGCCAAGCGCGGAGTTCGCCTTTGCCACGGACGGCCAGTACCTCTGGTTCCTGGCTTCCCGGAACAAGGAGGCTACCGTGCACCCGGACGCGCGGCCCGGCCAGTTCCAGCCGGAATTATGGCGGTATGACCTGGCTGAATGGTTCATGGCCGCTGGGGACGGCACCAATTACTGGGAGTTCAACCTTGCCCCCAACGGCGCCTGGTGGGCCTGCGCCTTTTCCGACACGCGCCGCGCCAATGAGGATATTCCGGCACCGCTGGCCGTGGATACCGAGTGCATCCTGACGGATGAAGGCTGGTGCGCCATGGCCCGCATTCCGCTGAACGAATTGCGCGGCGTGGACATCCGTGACTGCAAGCTGGCCGCTACATTTATCCTGGAGACTCCGGACCAGATTTTCCTGACCACGGCGGACGACCTTTCCGGCAACCCGGACTTCCACCGCCCGGACTGCTTCTGCACCCCCATTCTCAAGTAATCCATGTCTTTGGAAGAAGACATTTCCCGCATCCTGGGGCCTGAAAAGGTTTCCGGAGATCCGGAGGTACTGGCCGCGCACGCCGGGGACAAGTGGTACGCCTCCGTGCTCCCGGAGGCGGTCGTTTTCCCGGAGAGCACGGAGGACGTCTCCCTGCTTCTGCGCTACGCCTCCTCCATGAACATTCCAGTCACGGCCCGCGGCGGCGGCGTGGGATACGTAGGGGGCTGCGTTCCCGTGCGCGGAGGCATCAGCCTTTCCCTGGAACGGATGAACCGCATTCTGGAAATCTCCCCGGAAGACGGCGTGGCCGTGGTGGAACCCGGCGTCATCACGGCGGACCTCCAGCGTGAAGTACGCGCCCTGGGGTGGTTCTACCCCCCGGACCCGGCTTCCAAAAAGGAATGCAGCCTGGGCGGGAACATCGCCACGAACGCCGGAGGCCCCCGGTGCCTGAAATACGGAGTCACCAAGGCCTATGTGCTGGGCCTCACCGTGGTGCTGGCCAGCGGGGAAGTGGTGGAATGCGGAGGGCGCACCCACAAGAACAAAACGGGGTTCGACCTGGGGGACCTCTTCATCGGCTCGGAAGGGATGCTGGGCGTCATCACCCGCGCCATTCTGCGCATCATCCCCCATCCGGAAGCGTTCGGCGCGCTCAGCGCCAGCTTCCCGCAGTTTCCCATGGCGGCCGCGGCCGTACAGCGTATCCTGAACAGCGGGCACCTTCCCTCCGCGCTGGAAATTACGGACAGCTTCACCCTCCGCGCCGCACGCGCCTACCTGGGGGACAGCGCCCTGCCTTCCGGCAGCCGCGGCCACCTGATTGTGGAAGTGGACGGCAGGCAGGCCGCCGTGCGTGAGGAACTGGATTCCCTCTGCGCCCTGCTGGAGGAATGCGGGGCCACGGACATCCTGCGCGCGGACACGGAAGAGGAGGCGGAAGCTGTCTGGCAGCTGCGGCGTGAATTTTCCTACAGCCTGAAAGCCACCGGCATGACCAAGCTTAATGAAGACATCGTCATTCCCCGGTCCCGCCTGGTGGATCTGGTGGAGTTCTGCGAAGCCATGAACCGGGAAACCGGGCTGGACATCGCCTGCTTCGGCCATTCCGGGGACGGCAACATCCATACCAACATCATGGTGGACGATTACACGGACCCGGAGAAGAAAGCCCTGGCGGACGCCTGCGTGGACAGGCTGTTCCGCTGGGTGCTGGAACACGGGGGCACTATCACCGGGGAACACGGCATCGGCCTGGCGAAGGCCAAATGGTTCCGGGAAGCCGTGGGAGAAGGAGCCTTCCACCTGCACGAACTGGTCAAATCCGCCCTGGACCCCCGGAATTTGCTGAATCCGGGCAAAATGGGACTCCCGTAACGTAAAATAGACTTCCATGATGCCCCCGGACGGGGCATCATGGCAACCGCACTTCATGAACAGCCCGCACAAGTCCATCCTAGCTGCCCTTTACGACCATTTCCCGGTCGCAGATGCCGTCCTGGTGTTTATTCTGGACCATCCCCTGGCCTGGTTTACGCCCAAATGGCGCAGGAAAGGCCGCATGGCCCTGAAAGCGGTGCGCCGTTATATCAATTACAACCGCGACCTTCTGCCTCCCGAACGCCTGGCGGAGTTTGAAGAAAGCCGCAACCTGCTGAAAACGGCCCTCCGCAGGGGGGACAGGCAGCAGGTGGAAACCATTACCTCAAAACTAGAATCCACGCTGGAATCCATTCCCGGGGCCCTGCCCTCAGGCCTGGCGGAAAACGTGGAGGTGCTGTTCGTGATCCTGGCCATTTTCCTGGGCCTGCGCTGTTACGTGGTGCAGCCCTTCCGCATCCCCACCGGCTCCATGCAGCCCTCCCTGAACGGCATCCGGGCCGTTCCCCAGGAGGGAGACCCCACCCTGATGCAGAAAATCGGGGACATGGTGATGTACGGCGGCTCCTACGTGCATGAAACGGCCTCCAAGGAAAAGAAAATCGTCCGCTTTGAACCCGCCACCAAATACCTTCTTCTGACCGTCACCAACGTGGTGTTTGACGACGGCTCTAGGCTGGAAATTCCGGCGGCGGAGGCGGAAACACGCCGCTATTTCCTCAACCAGGAACCGCGTTTCGAGTCCGAGCGGAACACTCCGTTCAGAAGCTACCTGCCGGGGGATACGATCGTCAACGCCCGCTTTGACGCCGGTGACCTGATCGTGGTGAACAAGATGGCCTACCACTTCCGCAAGCCGGAACGCGGGGAAGTCTTCGTCTTTGACACGCGCGGCATTGAAGGCATTGCCAACAAGGGCGGCAGCACCGGACAGGAGGGAGGCACCCATTACGTCAAACGCCTCGCCGGCGTACCGGGGGATTCCCTGTCCATCCAGGATTCCCAATTGATCGTGAACGGAAAGCCGGCCACGGAATGGACCATCCAGAGGGTGGCTTCCGGCAAGCCCCCCTACCAGCCCTGCGGCTATGTGGCCCTTCCCGCCCCGCTGAGCCTGCTGGATGGCAGGGCCTACATCACGGAAGGTGGCACCGTGCACCTTTCCAATGACAAAAAACGCCCCTACCTGCGCGAATATGTGGCCCTGGGCGACAATTCCACCCGTGAAAATTCCTTTGACTCCCGGTACTGGGGGCCCGTTCACCAATACAACATCGTAGGCCCCGCCAGCTTCTGCCTGTGGCCCTTTACCTCCCATTGGGGGCTTATCCCCTGATTCCCGCCCTTCCGCAGGCTCCCTTTCCCCGTCACGACATGACTCAAGCCCAGACTATCACCAGCAAGGCCAAGTCCAACTTGGCCTTCGCTCTCATTGACCTTCCCGAAGAAGAACGCCGCCACATGGCGGAATTTTACGCCTTCTGCCGCACGGTGGACGACATCGTGGACGAACCGGGCATGACGCCCCGTGAACGCCATGACGCCCTGAACCGCTGGATAGAGGTCATCAACGGAGGAGACGGCCTGGAGCTGACGGAGCTGGAGGAGGACATCGTGGCCCTGATCCAGGACCTGGAGCTGGATACCACCCCCATGCTGCACCTGATTGAAGGCTGCCGTTCCGACATCTGCCAGCAGCAGCCCCTGACCCGTGACGAATTGCTGGACTACACCTATTGCGTGGCCTGCTGCGTGGGCCTCACCTCAGCCCGCATCATGGGCGCGGGGGAAGCCTCCTATCCGTACGCCATCGCCCTGGGACATGCCCTCCAGATGGTGAACATCATCCGGGACGTGGCGGAAGACTGCAACAAATCCAACCGCATTTACCTGCCCAGGGAGGACATGGACCGCTTCGGCTATTCCCTGGAAGATCTGCGCGCCCGGGTGTACTCCCCCCAGCTCCGGGAACTGCTGCAATATGAAGCGGACCTGGCGGAAAAGTTTTTCACGGAAGCGGAGGAGGAATACAACCGCCTCAGCCCCGAGGATAGGGCGGCGCTCGTTCCCGCCCAGGCCATGGCGCTGATCTACCACACCATCCTGGACAAGATGAAGGCGGGCGGCTTCCGCATTTTTGACATCCGCTACCACGTCAATACCTTCCACAAGCTCTGGCTTCTGTTCCGCATCAAGCTGGACATTGACCCCCAGTCCTATTACGACAAGTCCAAGGCGTACTATGACAAGCTCGTGGGCTTCCTCTCCCGGCCTATCAGGAAGGACGAGAAATAGAAATTCCCTGCCCTCCCCGGCGGGAAGAAAACAGACGTAAAGGAAGAAGGAGCGGGAAAACCCGCGCGGTTCATTTATCCCCCGTGTTCCGGTTCCCGGGAAAAAGGCAATGAAAAAGGGCTGTCCCCCAAGGAAACAGCCCCATTTCTCCCAGCGGGAAGCGCTCTTCATCATGCCGCCCTTCGGCGCCTCAACAGGAGCCCGGCCAGGCCCAGCAGGCTCAGCGATGCCGCCGCCGGTTCGGGAACCATCAGTTCCCCATCCACGGAAACGCCCACCCTGGCATTATTATTATTGTTCCCTCCCCCGGCGCCCACCACGGCATAAAGCTTTCCGTTTCCGTTCTTTTTCATGTCCTCCAACTGTTCCGGCGTAAGGTCGTAATGGACATTCCACGGATTGCCGTCATTGTTTTTCGTACCCCGGCATAATTCCACCATTTCCCCGTCATTGGTCTCATACCAGACGGAGTACGTATACGTACCCCCCGTTCCGGAAGGAGAAAGGTTCATGCTGAAAGACAGGCCGGAATAATCCTGGATGTTTTCAATGGTCATTTTCAAGCCGAAGCACACCCCCGCCGTACCGGGCATGCTGGGAAGGCTGATGGTCTGGTCTTCCGGATTGGCGGAAGCGCTGCCCCAGCGCATGTCCCCGTTCCCGGTCGTGGTATACCAGCCGTCGTTGCGGGAACCGAGCCAGCTCTTGACGTCGTTTCCCGTGATTCCGTCACCGGCCAGCCGGCCTGCGGAATTGTAGCCCTGGCCCGTAATCGTGTCGATTTCAGGAACCAGCTCAATGGTTGCGGCGGCGGCCATGGCCGCCAGGGCGGCAGCCCCCGCGCAAATCATGTATAGTAGCTTCTTCATATCCTGCTGAATAAGTGGATAACTGCATACTGCCGGATTAGGAATCCGTTACATGGACGGAAGAAGGGAAATACCCCTCCGCTTCGCTTCAGAAAAGATTCCGGATACAAGGGAGGGGAGTCCTCCCCTCCCTGCCAGCCATTTCCCGCCAAACCACGGTATACGGCCCCTTCACTGCATCTTTTGATGGCCGCGCCGCCGGAAATAAATATGCCCAGCCCTTATCAGGAAGTGTTCCATAGAAAAAGCCGGAAGCCTCCTATTCCCAGGTACCCGGATTCAGGATATAACTGAGTAAATTTGCATTAAATGACTTTTTATCAAATTTGTGGGTTGACTTCGGATTCCTAATCCGTTGAAAAAATCAACTACTTGACTGTTTGTCCATAACGGCATTATTCTCGCAGAATTCCGGGGAGAAGGCACGGGGAGCCGGAAGCATTTTCCCATGGAAAATGACAATAAGAACTTCTCCGTACAATGAATCTGCCATGAGCCGGAACGCCTCTTTTCCCTCCCTGCCGCTACAAGAAGCCGAATTTGCCGATGCGCCCCATTTAAACAGACTCCGCGCCGGAGACGGCAAGAGGGAAGAAAAAGGCCATTCCTGCCGGGAAGGATCAGAAAATTCTCCCGGCACAGGCGCCTTCAACGGTGCCTGGAAACATGCACAGTCACGGAGACGCTGTCCGTACGCGGGAGGATGAATTTGTGCAGGGTGACGATCACGTGGCGTGCGCCAAACTCATGCAGGCAAACCTTCCCCATGTCCTCCGCCAGCGTTTCCACCAGCTTGCGGGGATACGCCAGGGCCTCCGCCCTCAGGGCACGGGCGATGGAATCATAACAGACGGTTTTTGAAAAATCGTCATTCAAGCCGGAGAGGGCTTCATCCGGATAAAAGGTGATGTCCGCCTTCAGGGTCTGCATGGAAGCCCGCTCCTCCTCCGGCACGCCGATGAAGGTGTCCAGCTCCAGGCCGTTGATGTTGATGGAATCCTGCGTGTCGGACGGCAGCGCATAACGGCGCATCAGCGTGCGCAGGACAAGCAGGTCCGGAACGATGATGTCCGGCCTGACCTTGGAGAGCTGGGCCGCGTCATTGTAGCCCGTCAGCACGGCGATGGATGTGATGCCCGCATGGTGGGCAGTCTCCACGTCATGCTGCATGTCCCCGATAAACGCCGTTTCATGGGCATGCAGGCCATGCTGCGCCAGCAGGGTATGGATATGGGTGTCCTTGTGGCGGATGCCCGCATGAATGGCTTCAAAATATTCCATCATGCCCAGGTCACGGCACTGGATGTCAAATTCCTTGGCGTCCACGCTGGTGAGGATGAAGCAGCGCACGCCGCGCGCACGGCAGAATTCCAGGAATTCCCGCGCATGGGGGAGCACTTCCACCGGAGCATTGGATACGCGGAAGGCATACCGGAAATGGTCCTCCAGTTCATCCAGGTCCGCCTGGGGCAAAACGCGGGCGTAATAGTCCGGGTAGGGGAGCTGGAATTCCGCACGGAACTCATCCCTGTTCATGCAGGGTTTTCCGTACTGGGAAAAAACGTAGTTGGAAGCGTCCAGCGTCAGGGCCAGGTCATCCACGAGGGTGCCGGACCAGTCGAAAATCAAATTCTTGAACATGGGAATGCGTATTGGGGGAAATCAGTCCAGAGCGTACCGCATGGCGGCGAGACCAAAAAAGGCGGCCGTCTCCACCCGCAGGACAATGGGCCCCAGCGTGACAGGGGCGAATCCGGCCTCCAGGGCCAGGGCCGTTTCCTGGTCCGTAAAATCACCCTCCGGCCCCACCAGCAGGGAGGCGCGCCGCACGGACCGGGCACGGGCTTCTTCCAGCACGTCCCTGACCGGGCGCACGCCGGGCACCAGGGAAGCGATTACGTTCAGGCCTTCCGGAGCTCCGCGCCGCAGCCATTCCGCGAAGGGAACGGGTGCCGCCACCTCAGGCAGCGTATTCTGGCCGCACTGCTTGCAGGCCTCCAGGGCGATGCGCTGCCACTTCTGCCTTTTGGCCCCGGCTTCACGGGCGTTCAGGCGCACGATCGTGCGGTCCGTCAGAAGAGGAACGATGGCGGAAACGCCCAGTTCCACGGCCTTCTGGATGATAAGGTCCATGTTGGCCCCCTTCGGCACAGCCTGGCACAGGGTCAGATGGGCCACCGCCGGAGGGGGGGGGCATTCCTCCCCGGGAACCAGCAACACGCCGGAGCTGCGCGGAGTCTCCGCCACCACGGCATGGGCGGCGCGGCCGCAGCCGTCAAAAACGATGCAGGAATCTCCCTGTTTCAGGCGCAGCACCTTGGCGGCATGGTGCGCCTCATCCCCCCGCAGCTCCCAGGAGGGAGCTGTCCATTCAGAAGCGGGGAGATAGAAGCGGGCCATGTCTGAAACGGAAAAACGGGCCTTACTTGCTCTTCAGGTAGCGCGCCGCCTTGTCGGCAAACGCCTCGCAGGCCGGCTGGTTGCGCTTTTCATCCAGAGTGGAGGAGAAGGCGTTCAGCTTGTCCATCTGGTCCTTGGTAAGCTTGGTGGGAACTTCCACCTCCACTTCCACCAGCATGTCCCCTACGTCCGAGCCGCGCAGGGCTTTCATCCCCTTGCCGCGCAGGCGGAAGATCATGCCGTTCTGCGTGCCTTCCGGCAGCTTGATGGTGGCGGCGCCTTCCAGCGTGGGAACTTTCAGCTTGCCGCCGGACACGGCCAGGGAGAGCGGCACCGGAACCGTACAGCTCAGGTCATTGCCCTCCCGCTGGAAAATATCATGCGGTTTCACGTCAATAAACACATGCAGGTCCCCGGTGGGTCCCCCGTGCACGCCGGCATCCCCTTCCCCGGCAATGCGGAGCTGGCTGCCCGTAGCGACGCCCGCGGGAATGCGGATGGTGATGTGGGAGTCCTCCCTCACGCGGCCTTCCCCGCGGCAGACGGGGCACGGGTCCGAGATGATTTCCCCGGTGCCGTGGCACGTGGGACATGTGGACTGCTGGACGAAAAAGCCGCTCTGCTGGGTGATGATGCCGCGCCCCTGGCAGGTTGGGCACGTCTTGAAGGATTCCTTCCCGTCCCGGGCCCCGGAGCCATGGCATGCCTTGCAGGTCACCAGGCGTTCAATTTCCAGTTTCTTGGTGCAGCCCTTCGCCGCTTCTTCCAGAGTAATGTCCAGATCGTAACGCAGATCGGAGCCGGGCCTCTTGGAAGACCTCTTCTGGCCCCCGTGGCCGCCGGCACCTCCGAACATGTCCGCAAACCCGCCCATGCCGGAAAACATCTGGGCGAAAATATCCATCGGGTCCTGGAACCCTCCTCCGGAATAACCTCCGCCGCCCGCAGCGGGACCGCCCTGTTCAAAGGCAGCGTGGCCGAAGCGGTCATACGCGGCCTTCTTGTCCGCATCGGAAAGCACCTCGTAGGCCTCTCCCAGCTCCTTGAACTTCTCTTCCGCGGAAGGATCGTCCGGATTGCGGTCCGGGTGGTACTTCAAGGCCAGCTTGCGGTAGGCCTTCTTGATCTCATCATCGGTGGCGTCCTTGGAAACGCCCAGGATCTCGTAATAATCTTTCTTAGTAGCCATGTGGCGTGAATGTTAAAAAACGGTCAAACTTGCGGTTCAGGTTCCGGAGTCTGCGCTACCACGACGTTCGCCGGGCGCAGGAGCCTGTCTTTCAGCTTGTACCCCTTGCGGATGACGCGCAGGACGGTGCCCTCAGGCTGGTCGGAAGGTTCGCGCTGGAGGGCCTCCTCCGTGGCATGGTCAAACATGCTGCCTACAACGGGCTCCACGGAAGTCACGCCGTTGCTGGCGAGAAATTCGTCCAGCTGCTTCTTCACCATGTTCATGCCGATGTAAATCATGGAGCCGGTGTCCGCACTGGCGGCGGCCATGCCCATTTCAAAATTGTCAATCACGGGAAGCAGCTCCTCCAGCAGGCGCTGGTTGGCGAACTTGGCGCATTCCTCCTTCTCCTTCACCATGCGCTTGCGGTAATTATCATACTCCGCAGCGGTGCGCATGGCGGTATCCCGCCACTTCATCAATTCATCTTCCAGGGAAGGTTCTGCATCTTTCTGTTCTGCGGGAGCGTCCTGAACCTGTTCCCGGACTTCCTTCTCTTCCGCATCCGCGTTCTTCTTTTCTTGCTCTTCCTTGCTCATGCGGCCAATGTAAATACTTTTACCGAATGCGTCAACGGCCCCGTAAGACATGGATGACGTTTGACGCGTGATGACTGGAACCTGATACAACTCCTCTATGCAGAAAAGGGAATGACAGCCTTTCCGGCAGCCGTTTCAGTCTTCCGGAGCGTCCGCCGCAGGCAGCAGCCGGGCAAGCTTTTCCGCGCACCCGTCCGGCAGCTCCACCACCTTCAGCCGTGCGGACTCCCCGCGCAGCAGGGAGACGGAGGACCGGGGAATGTCCAGCCATGCGGACAGGAAAAGGATGACGGCCCTGTTTGCCTTTCCCTCCACGGGTGGGGCGGCGATGCGGAGTTTAAGCACGCACCCGGCGCGGGGATCGTCCTCCCAGCCCGCGGCCCCGCTCTTTTTTGCGTTGGGGATGACTTTCAGGGCCAGTTTCATGCCGTTTCCGGTCCGGATTCCGTGCGTTGCCTGGCTACCAGGTCCGCGTACCTGACCAGCCCCCCGCCGAACAGGTCCAGGGCGCTCCCCACCGTGGCGTCCATGGCGCCTCCGCTCAGGGCGTCTATCTCGTCAAAATCCCGGATATGGCTGATTCCTCCGGCATAGGTCATGGGCCGGCGGCGCCAGCTGCCCAGCAGCTTCACCAGTTCCCGGTCAATCCCGGTGCAGAGGCCCTCCACGTCCGCCGCATGAATGAGGAACTCCGCGCAGTGCTCCGCCAGCATATCCAGCGTCTGCTCCGTCACCCGGAGCTCCGTCAGGGTCTGCCACCGGTTCATGGCTACGGCCCAGCCGCCCGGAACCCTCCGGCAGCTCAAATCCAGCACCAGATGCTCCGCACCCACGGCGGAGACAAGGTCCTTCAGCTTATCCTGCAAAAACGTTCCCTCCGCGTCAAACAGGCAGGAGGTGACAATCACGTGGCTGGCTCCGGCGGAAATCCATTCCTCCGCATTTTCCGGCACAATGCCGCCGCCCACCTGAAGGCCGCCAGGCCAGGCCGCCAAGGCCTCCCGCGCCGCCAAGTCATTGCCTGGCCCCAGCTTGATCACATGGCCGCCGCCCAGGCCGTCCCGGCGGTACAGCTCCGCATACCATGCAGCGCCGCGGTCGGAAACGAAATTGGTGCGCAGGGAGGCCGCATCCTGCGTCAGGGAGCCGCCCACAATCTGCTTCACCCGCCCGTCATGTAAATCAATGCATGGTCTGAATCTCGTCACCCGGTCACTTTGCCCGGACGGCCCTCCCGCGTCAAGAAGGGATTCCCCTCCCTTGCTCCGGCAGAAACGGGCGCGGAATTTACACAAAACCGGCCCGGGCGTCCGCTCTACCGGGTAACCTCCCCTGAACACCGTTCCAAAAGACCATGAAAAACAATCCTGTAAAAAACCACATTCTTTCCTACTGCGCCGGGAGCGCCCTGTTTACCCTCCTGGCCTTTTCCGCCTCCGTGGCGGAGGCCGGAATCCACATCCACGGAGAAATCCGCCTCCCGGCGGGCGGACAAGCCGCTTTCCTGTATGATTCCGCCGGATTCCCCATCTGGGGCTATGCCCCGTGCGGACGCCCCGTTTACGCCTATTCCCCCGGAGGCGCGCCCATTTATGCCATCAACGGCATTTACCGGGGATGCTACGTTCCCACGTGGAATCCCAGGCCGCACTACCGCGGCCCCATCTGGCCCGCCGGAATCTGCCGGGGGCACCATGCGGCGCACCCCCATTGCGGAACGCCATGCCCGCCACCACGGCCGCACTACCGGCCCTGCCGCCCACGGCCCCCGTACGGCGGGCGCCCGCCCCACTTCCACCGCCGCCGGTAAAACAACGGACGGACGCGGAAACCAAGGCGGAGCAGTCATGAGGCGGCCCGCCTCCCCATCTGCGGGAAGGAAGCGGAGTTACGTTACTCCGGGAAGGAAAGCCCGTACCACCCTTCCCCGATCAGCTTCACCAGCGTGAAGGAATACTCCCCCTTGCGGTTGGGCTCCTTGCTGCGGGAAAGCAGGACGCGCATGCGGAGCATGTCCAGCCCGTCATTGGCGTTCAGCACCCGGTAGGGGGAATGCTCCATTTCCTCATTAATCCTGAACAGCATGAACAGGCGCTTGCCCATCTCCGATTTCCGGGGAACATGCACCATGGGGCGCGCAATGCTGCGCTCTTCCGAACCGTTCATTCCGGGAGCAATCAGCTTGAACGCATAGTCATTCTTGTTTTCGGAAACACGGTCACGGATCATCCACACGCGGAACTCCGCAATATCCTCACCCTTCCCACGCGCAAAATCCTCCCAGTTCACCGGCTGGTAGCGGGCGAACTGCTGCCAGTCCAGCTTCCAAGAGCCATCCTGTTCATCCTTGAAGAAGCAGAATTCCATGTCCGGGGTTCTCTCAAACCCGATCAGGAGCTGGGCGCAGGGAATGCCTTCCACCTCAAGCACGGCAAAGCTCTTAGGCCCCGTGGGCTTGCTGGCAATTACTTCCGGGGGGGAGACGGCGTAATGCCTGACCATCAGGGGGAGGGATTTCAGGGAATTCCACACGAAGGAGGATTTCTGAACTACATCACTGGCGCTCAAATACTTCTGCGCCTCCACCAGGCAATTCTTCAACAGCTCCTGGCGCTCCATGGGAGGAATGTAATGCGGCGTCCAGAAACTGTAGTCCACCTTGTCCTTCAGAGCGGCCTGCAATCCTCCGGACAACATCTCCGGCGTGGCGCATATCCGCGCGGCGGCGCCTGAATCACGGGCCGCCTGGCGCTTCTGAAGCCAGAAGAAAAGACCGCCGAAAAACAGGCCCAGCGCCATCAGGAAGAAAATGACGGAAAGAATGCGGCCCAGCGCGCCGCCCGCCTTGGCGCCGTTCCCGCGCGCGGAAGGGGAAAGGGGTGGCCTATTTTCAGATAAATCACTCATTTTAAAACGGAAGTATCCACAGAAAACAACTGCGGAAGGATGGTCAAACACTACCGGAACGCCAAGGGCAACGCAACGATAAAAAACAGACACATTTTTTTATCCGTTCCGGAGAAAATTGTTTCACATCCACAAGCGGGTGATGTACATTAAACCGGACGAGTTTCAAGAGCTCCCGCCTTACCTTTCACCCCCCCTCTTTTTTAACGCCATGTTTGGATCATTTACCACCGTTCCGGCCCCCAAGGGCAACAAGAATCCTGAATCCACCCCCAGCTGGATGGACGTAGCCAAAAGCCAGGACACTCCCGAACCCGTTGCGGAACCCGTTCCCTCCCCCGCCTCCTACGCCCCCACCACCCGCGTTCAGCAGCTTACCCGCAACGTGCTGAATTCCGATGTGGAAGTAGTAGGCTCCCTGCGTTTTTCCGACGACCTGCTGATTGACGGCACCGTGGAAGGCGACATCTCCTCAGAGGGCGTGCTCTCCGTAGGCCAGAATGCCGTCATCCGTGCGGAAATCAACACCAAGTCCGTCATCATCCACGGCAAGGTCATCGGCAACGTTACAGTTACGGACCGTGTGGAACTGAAGAGCACCGCGGAACTGGTGGGTGACATCCAGGCGGCCTCCCTCGCTATTGAAGGCGGCGCCATCTTCATCGGCCACTCCACGGTAGGAGCCCCCACGGTGGGCACCGCCGGAGCCTCCGCCGCCAAGAAGCCCGCTCCCGTCCATGCCTTCGCCCCGGAACCGGAAACTGCCGTTCCGGCCAGCCAGAGCACGCTGGACATTGACGCGGAATAAAAAGCTTTTAACCAGCCATCTTCAGGGGCGCCAAGGGAACGGACCGTTCTTTTGCCGCCCCTCTTTGTTCCATGAACCCTCCCTTCCAGCCCATTCCGCGAACCAGCAACGCGCCCTCCGGAAAAATCACGCGCCCCGCTCCGGCGCCTCCGTGGACTCTCCCGGCAGTGGCGGAAAACCCTCCCGCTCCCACGCGGGAAGTGGAATGCTTCTCCTGCCGCCGGAGCACATCCGTTCCCGTCACCGCCGTTTCCGCCAGATGCGGGCACTGCTCCGCCTACATCAAGCTGGATGACGTTATTCTGCACAGCAGAACGCACAGGACCAGGGTGCAGACCTGCGGAAGCGTCACCGTACAGGCCAATGCAGACCTGAAGGGACTGAACGTGGAATGCCGTGACCTGGTCTTATACGGAAGGGCGTCCGGCGACTTTCTGTGCCGGGGCGTCTGCAAGATCAAAACGGACCAGCACATCTCCGGCTCCATCTCCGCCCGCAGGCTGGTAGTGGAGAGGAAGACGACGGTGCTGGTCACAGGAGCCATTCACGTGGAAAACATCTGGATACAGGGCGCCCTGGAAGGAACGCTCACGGCGGATGAAACCGTTACCATCCACCGGCATGCCAAATTCCTGGGGGACATTACGGCGCGCCGCCTCATCATTGAGGAAGGAGGCGCCCACCAGGGCTCTTTTACCCGGCTTACGTGACATGAACCTCCCCATCTCCATCCGCGGCGCACGCCAGCACAACCTCCGGAACCTGGATCTGGACCTTCCGTCCAACAAGCTGATCGTGTTCAGCGGCCCTTCCGGTTCCGGAAAATCCTCCCTGGCGTTCGACACGCTCTTTTCCGAATCCCGCAGGCGTTTCCTGGACTGTCTTTCAGCCCGCGCCCGGCAGGGCATGGAACAGCCGGAAAAACCGGAGGTGGACAGCATCACCGGACTGCCCCCGGCCCTGTGCCTGGAACAATCCGTCCGGCAGCAGAGTTCCCGCACCCTGCTGGGGAGCATCACGGAAATTCTGGATTACCTCCGCATCCTGTACGCCGCTGCGGGCACGCCTCATGACCCGGAAACGGGCCAGGAACTGGTGCGCAAGAGCCCGGACCGGATTACGGAGGAGCTCGTCTCCCTGCCGGAACAAACGCGCCTAGTGCTGGCGGCTCCGGCGGAAACCCTGCTGGCCCAGGACCCGGCGGCCACGCTGGGTGACTTTCAGCGCCAGGGTTTTCTGCGGGTTTACTGGAACGGGGAAGTGCGGGACATTGAGGAAATAGGCCCCCCCTCCCCGCCCCCGCCGGACGCCGCCCTGGTCATTGACCGCATCATCATCAGAGGTGAAGGTACGGCCTCCCGCGTGGCGGACTCCCTGCAAACGGCTCTCCGTATCAACCCGGACGAGGTGCGGGCCATCATTACCCGCCCGGGGGAAGAAGCCGCCGTCCAGGCCTTCCACACCCGGTACCGCAACCCGGAAACGGGCTTCCTGCTCCCCCAGCTTACGCCGCGCCATTTTTCCTTTAACTCCCCCCTGGGCGCCTGTCCGGCCTGCCAGGGGTCCGGACTTAATGACCGGGAGGACGCCCCATGCCCGGCCTGCGGAGGCCTGCGGCTCTCCCCGCTGGCGCTGGCCGTGACCATGCATACCCCGGGCCGGGCCTACAATCTGGCGGAACTGACGGCCCTGCCGCTGGAAGACATGGCCGGGGAAGTGGAGAAGCTGGAAACGCCGGCCTCCCTGGCAACGGCCCTAAACCCGCTCATGGAGGAGATCAACAAGCGCGTGCGCTTCCTGAATGAACTGGGCCTTTCCTACCTCTCCCTGGACCGTCAGGCGAACACCCTCTCCGGCGGGGAACTGCAGCGGGCGCGCCTGGCCTCCCAGCTGGGTGGAGCCCTTTCAGGGGTCCTCTACATCCTGGACGAACCTACCGCGGGACTGCACCCTTCCGATACGGACCGCCTTCTGCATGCGCTCCGGTCTCTCCGGGACCAGGGCAATACCGTCCTGGTGGTGGAGCACGATGAACAAATCCTGAACGCGGCAGACCACCTGGTGGACATGGGACCCGGCTCCGGGGCCAACGGAGGACGCATCCTGGCCCAGGGAACCCTCCCGGAAATTCTGGAAAACGCGGAGAGCCCCACCGGAGCATGGCTCTCCGGCAAACGGAGCATGCCCGCCTCCGCGCACCGTGCGCTCCCTTCCAGCCGCCTGATTCTGACGGGAGCGGCCAAACACAACCTCAACAATGTCACCCTGAACATTCCGGTGGGCGCGCTGACCTGCATCTCCGGCCCCTCCGGGTCTGGAAAATCCACCCTTGTCCGGGACTGCCTCATTCCTGCGGTCAGACAGGACCTGGCCGGGAAAAGGGGTGTCCCACGCATCGTGCAGGGATCGGAACACGTCAACCGCCTCGTCGTCATTGACCAGTCCCCCATCGGCAAAACGCCGCGCTCCACGCCGGCCACGGCCACGGGACTGCTCCAGGTGCTGCGTCCCCTTTACGCCCAGCTCCCCCTTTCCAAGCAGAGGGGGTACACGGCGGCGCGCTTTTCCCCCAACATCCGCGGTGGGCGCTGTGAGCGGTGCCTGGGAACAGGCATGATTGAAGTGGACATGAACTTTCTGGGCAACGTCACCATGCCCTGCGACGCCTGCCAGGGCCAATGCTACAACCGGGAAACCCTGGAAGTCACCTGGAAGGGAAAATCCATCGCCCAGGCGCTGGCGCTGACCGTGGATGAAGCGGCGGACTTCTTCTCCTCCCTCCCCAAAGCCACCGCCATTCTCAAAAGCATGCAGGACGTGGGGCTGGGGTACCTCAACCTCAACCGCCGGGCGGACACGCTCTCCGGCGGGGAATCCCAGCGCATCAAAATAGCGGCGGAACTTGCAAAAGCTCCGGCCTGGAAGCTGGCGGAGGACGGCAAGCGCGCCCTGTTCATTCTGGACGAACCTACCAGCGGCCTCCACTTTAATGAAGTGGCCCTTCTCCTGACAGCCCTTTTCCGCCTGAGAGCCGCCGGGCATACCGTCCTCTGCGTAGAACACCACAAGGATCTGCTGGATGCGGCGGATTACCTGGTGGACATGGGACCCGGAGCCGGCAGGCATGGCGGGAACATTGTGGCGGAAGGCACTCCCGCCGCCGTGGCGGCCATGCCGGAAGCGCCCACTTCCCGCTGGCTTTCTTCCCATTAAAATTGGGAAAATCTACTATGATCTTGACCTGGTTCCAATTATTCTATAACGGTAGGGGAATCCCTTTTTTGTCCGTTTATGAACCTCCGTTCCCTCTCCGTGGCGCTTCTTGCCGTGTGCCTTTCTTCTGAAACGGCCCGTGCCGTTCCGGTATTCCTTGAAAATGTCTCTGAAACCTCCGGCTGGTATGACTGCAACAAAAAGACCAAATGGGACTGGGGCAGTATTTCAAACCGTCCGTCCGAATACTATAAGCTGCCTCTGGACAGCCAGCTTTGCTGGGCGGCCTCGGCGTCCAACGTGCTGCAATGGTGGCAGGATACGCGGAGCGACCGGGACCCGGCCACGCCCAACGGAAAATCCGCCACTTATGCGGCCATGCCGGAAGTCGGCCAGCTGGCTATCTACTACACCATCGCGAACAACTGGACGGACGCCGGAGGTTCCGTGGAACAGGCCTACAACTGGTGGTTCAACGGCAGCACGCTTCCTTCCGTCTTCTTCCCCACCGACTCCCAAATCAGTGACCAGCCCGTCTTTTCACCAGCTTCCTCAGGCGGATACTGGAAGGAACTGAATATGAACGTCACCTATACCCCGGGAGGCGGAGGCGTGGCGGACACTCCCCTCTTCAATTCCTACACCTTCTACAACCATGACGACAGAAACGGAGTCTATGGAATCCTGAAAAACAACATCAATAACAACTGGGGAACCACGCTCACCATCGGCCAGAACGGAACGGGCCACGCCATCACCATGTGGGGATACGATACGGATGCGAACGGCAATCTGATTGTTTACCTGACGGACTCTGATGACTACGCCGTAGGCATGTTCCGCCAGAAAGTGGTGGTGGACGATCAAAAGTACGTCTATCTGACCAGCCTGGACGGAGAGAAGAATGTGTACGGCTATTCCTATGAAGAGCTGGGCCTGACCGGGTGCCAGGTGGGGGAAATCCAGGGCTTCACGGCGCCTTTGGGAGACCTCAGAATTCCGGAACCCTCCACCGGGGTTCTGGCCCTCTGCGGGTTGTTCCTTCCGCTGTGGCTGCGCCGCCGGCGCCCGTGAACAGAGCGGGCTTAAACTCCGGCCCATTCAAAACGAGCCTTGATTCTTGCAGGAAAAATGTGCAGAATTGGCAAACGCACAGTTCAGGAGAGCGTGAATTGTTCCAATGTTCCCCCAGTGCGGTACCTGTGAAATGAATGACGCTTCCAACAACCGCGGCGAGCTGGAAAACACCGTCTCGACTTACTCCGTCGACATAGAAACACTTCAGCAAACAGCCCTGAAGGGAGATCCCCAGGCGCTGTTCCAGCTGGCGATCAGTTATGAACAGGGGCGCGGGGTTGTGGAAAACCAGCAGGAAGCCTTCTACTGCTACCAGCAGGCCGCGGAGCTCGGCCACGTCACGGCCCAGCTCAACCTCGGCTGGGCCTATTCCAACGGCATAGGCGCTCCGCAGGATAATGACAAGGCCTTCTACTGGTACCAGAAAGCCGCGGAACAGGGACACCCCACCGCGCAATTCGACCTCGGGTTCTGCTATATCAACGGGCTCGGTGTGGAAAAAGATGAACACCAGGCCATCAGCTGGTACAAAAAAGCGGCGGAACAGGGCCATGCGGTGGCCCAGCTCAACCTCGGCTGGATTTACGCCAACAGCAACAGCCAGAAAAACTGGGAACAGGCCGTGTACTGGTACCAGCAGGCCGCGGAACAGGGAGACCCCCGCGCCCAGTATAACCTGGCCTGGTGCTACGGCAACGGTAGCGGCACACCCAAAAACCCGCAAAAAGCGGCCTACTGGTATGAAGAGGCGGCCACACAAAACCATGCCACAGCCCAGTACAACCTGGGGTGGTGCTATGAAAACGGCTTCGGCGTGCAGCCCAATCTGGACAAGGCCCTGGTGTGGTACCACAAATCAGCCCTTCAGGGCCAGATCACGGCCCAATACACGCTGGGCTGGTGCTACGGCAACGGCCGGGGCATGGAAGTGGACATGGCCAAGGCCGTCTACTGGTACACCAAAGCCGCCGAACAAGGCCACACAACGGCCCAGCTCAATCTGGGATGGTGCCACCTCAACGGCAAGGGAACGCCCGTCAACCGGGAAGAAGCCTTGAAATGGTATCTCAAGGCGGCGGAACAGGGCAACGCCACCGCCATGTTCAATGTGGGCAACTGCTACGCCCACGGCTACGGTATTGAACAAAATGAAGAACAGGCGGCCGCCTGGTACCAGAAAGCCGTCAAACACGGCAATAAAAAAGCCGTCAGCGCCCTGCGCCACCTTGCCTCTAGGCAGGAAAAAGAAAAGAGCCCGGATGCCCAGGCTTGAAAAGCTGCAAGGAATGCTCCTGTCACGGAATGATGGTTTCTTACAAAAACCGGGAGGCTCTCGTTCCCAGCTACGCGGCCATTAAGAAACAGAGAAAAGGGCGTACCCCAGCAAGTTGAACGGATACGCCCGGCCGGGAATGAAGGCACGGTGCGTGCCTTCTTCAAATTCACCCACTCTTGGCACCTCAAGCTTCGCTTTCCGTCCAAACGGGCTTTCCCGGCACTGCATCAAATACAGAGCTTACCGCCTTCCCTTCCGTCCGCCTCCCGCGGGGCCTTTCCTGGAAAGCCTTTCCACCGCCTCCGGCAACCGGGCCGCACCGTCTCCGCCCAGCGCCACATCTATATCCTCCAGCGCGTGAATCAGGTCAATCACCCCCCGCCGGGACAATGCTCCCCCGGCGGCCACGCAAAAATGGGTGCGGCAAGCCAGAGGCCTGCCTTCATAAATCATGCACCTTCCCTGCCCGTTCAGAAACGGGCAGCTGCCGTCCGGGTGCAGTTCCACGCGCGTACGTCCGGCGGCACGCCATGCCTTCCAGGCAACCCACGCCTCCCCCAGCGTCACATGGGGGGTCTCCCCGGTCAGGCGGAACCGGCAGCAATCCGCCGTGCCCGTACAGGAACGCGCAGCCCCGGAGGCCCGGACGGAGCCTTCCGCCAGCAAACGGCGCACCTCCGTTAACAATTCAGCGGAGGGGGCGCACCCCTCCGCCTTTCCATGACGGCACTTGCCGGACGCCATGACAGATGACTCCCTAAAGCGTCAGGCCGTCAGCCTTCGCCTGGTTCCAGTACGCGTACTCGGAGCGGTTGAAATCAACATACTCCGGAGACAGGTCCGTGGTATACACCGTGTGAGAAAACTCCCCGCGGTTCAGATTAATCTCCACCAGGAAGGCGGGCGCCTGCACGGCCTGGCGCAGGTCGTCAGACGGCGTATCCGCCTGCATGCCGCCGCGGCACGCGGGAAGTCCGGCAATGTCGATGTTGATCTTCTCTTCATCCACCTTAGCACCACAGTAGCCCACGGCATGGATGATACGGCCCCAGTTGGGGTCGTTGCCGTTCCAGGAACTCTTCACCAGGGAGGATTTGGCGACGGCTTCCGCCGCCTTCTTCGCTTCCTCCTCCGTGCGGCCTCCGGTCACGCGCACAGTCACAAACTTGGTCACGCGCTCGCCGTCCTGCACAATGTGCTTGGCAAGCTCCAGCATCACATGGGCCAGAGCCTGCTGGAACGCGTAAATATCTTCCGGGGATTCCAGCTTCACGCCGGACGCGCCGTTCGCCATCACCAGCACCGTGTCATTCGTGCTCATGTCACCGTCAATGGTGATGCAATTAAAGGAACTCTTCACGCCGGACTGCACGCACAGCTCCAGCACGTCGCGGGAAATGCCCGCATCCGTCGTAATGAAGCACAGCATGGTAGCCATGCAGGGATTGATCATGCCCGCGCCCTTGCAGCACGCGCCAATGCGCACGGGCCTGCCCTGCACCATGAACTCAATGGCGATGATCTTTTCCTTCGTATCACTGGTCATCACAGCCTGGGCTACTTCATGGCCCTTGTCACGTGAAAGGCCCTCCGCCAGTTCCGGGAACTTGGGATAAATGCGCATCATGGGCATCGGCAGGCCGATCACTCCGGTGGAACACACGGCTACTTCCGCAGGCTTCAGCCCCAGAAGCTCCGCTACGCTCCTGCATTCGCCCCTGGCGTCTTCCACCCCCTGGGCTCCGGTACAGGCATTCGCATTCCCGCTATTCGCCACAATGGCGCGGATATCCCCCTTCCGGAGGTGCTCACGGCTCACCTTCACGCAGGCGGCCTGCACGCGGTTGGTTGTGAACGTGCCTGCGGAAACGCAGGGTTCCGTGGAATAAATCAGGGCCAGGTCCAGGCGCGTGGCCGTAGGCTTCTTGATGCCGCAGCTCACGGCGCTGCCCAAAAAGCCCTGGGGCGTGCAGACGCCCCCGTCAACCGGAATATAGGATGAATCATTCATCGTTTTGAAGTGCCTTTCAGCGTATCAAAAAACTACAGTACCCACAAGCCTTCCGTTTCATCAAACCCGCACATGATATTGAAGGACTGGACGGCCTGGCCGCCGGCGCCCTTCACCACGTTATCTTCCGCACTCATCAGGATCACGCGGTTCGTCCGGGGATCATACGCCCAGCCGATGTCCACGCAATTCGTGCGGGTCACATTCTTGGTATCCGCAGGCTGGTTGCGCCCCAGCAGGCGCACGAACGGGGCATCCGCATAAGCCTCTTCCAAAATCTGGCCGACGGACTCAGCGTCCGCCCCCTTCTTCACCCTGGCCGTGATGGTGGAGCAGATGCCCGTATTCACCGGAATCAGGTGCGGAGTGAAGGACATCACCACCGTCTCCCCGGCGGCATGGGAAAGCTCCTGCTCAATCTCGCTCAAATGGCGGTGCTTCGGCACACCGTAGGCATGGAAGCTTTCATTGCACTCACAAAACAAGAGGGGAATGGAAGCCTTGCGCCCCGCGCCGCTCACGCCGCTGCCGGAACAGACAACCACGTCCTCCGGCTCCAGCAGGCCGGCCTTGAACAGAGGGATCAGGGGAAGAAGAATGCTGGTGGGATAACAGCCGGGAGAAGCTACGATGCGCGCTCCGGCAATCTCCGCCCGGCGCCACTCTGGCAGGCCGTACACGGCTTCCTGCATCAGGGCCGTATCCGGATGGGCGTTTCCATAATACTCCTCGTAAACCTCCGGGCTGTTCAAACGGAAATCCGCGCTCAGGTCAATCACGCGCACGCCCCGGTCCACCAGGCCGCGGGCATAGGAAGCGGCCACGCCGTGAGGCAGCGCCAGAAAAGCCACCTCCGCGCCCGTGGCGGCAATCGCGTCCACATCGGAATCCGTAAACTTCAAGTCGGAACCCGGAACCTGCCGGAAACGGGGAAACACCTCCCACAGCGGCTGCCCGGCATACTGGCGGGAGGTAGCGCACACCAGCTTCACCCCGCGGTGATTCAACAGGATGCGCAACAACTCCTGCCCGGTGTAGCCACTGGCTCCGACGACTGCTACTTGAACTTGCTTCATGACAAAAAAGGTATGCTATGAAAAAAGACTCTTGCCAACACTAAAGTTTTCCTATATACACCTCGCCGTCGCAAGACACGGCCCCGGTCGGTCCGATTTTATCGGGTTGTAGCGCAGTCTGGTAGCGCACCTGCATGGGGTGCAGGGGGTCGCAGGTTCGAATCCTGTCAACCCGACCACTTTTAACCGCTGTAAGTTGAAAAGCTTACAGCGGTTTTTGTTTCCGGCATATTGAATATAACCGCCCACCCGTTCATGACTCTTTCCACATCACGGTGATACGGCTCTTTATATTCATGCGCCTGTGTAAATGCAGAAGAGTTCCGGAAAAGGAGAAAAGCACACGGAATCCTCGTATCCTGTCCCTGCACCTCTCCCGCCTGACGTTGCGCGCGGGATGACCTCTCTTTGAAATACATGCAAACTCCTTCCGCAAGGTGCCCGTCCTGAAACAGGTTCCAAGTCATCAATAGATACGTCCCTGAGTAAAAACAGCACGTCACCAGCCGGGATTATCCCGAACCAGTAAATAACAATCATGAATGAGATGATCACAATTAATGGAATCCTCATGGCCACGCAGAATGAATTTTCTGCCCATGCGGGAAACGCAAACATGCACGTCACCGCACAGGAAAAGGAAAAATGGAATTCCGGCGGTCAAGGCTCTAAAGGAGACAAGGGAGATCCGGGCCCTCAAGGCCCCCAGGGCCCCAAAGGAGATCCCGGCATCCAGGGCCCTGCCGGTCCACAAGGACCCAAAGGGGACAAGGGAGATAAAGGGGATGCAGGTCCCGAAGGTCCGCGCGGTTCCAGCGTAGCGCCGGGCTGTTTCATGTGGTTCTGCGGCAGCGCAGCTCCAAGCGGCTGGCTGGAATGCAATGGGGCAACCCTGCAAATCAGCCAATATCCGGAATTATACGCGGCGATCGGCACTACCTATGGCGGCGACGGAGTCACCACCTTTGCCCTTCCCAACCTGGCCATCGACAACGGCCTCTTCATTCGCTCCACCTCCCTGGAAAGAACGGTAGGAAGCGTGCAGGGAGATGCCATCCGCAATATTACAGGGGGCCTTGCTACATCTCCCCCCGCGGATAAAACGCCCAACCCCGGTAGCGGAGCTTTCAGTCAAACAACATCTTACCAAACCACCTGGGGAGGGCTGAGCAGTTATAACGGAGGTAGAATGAATGGAATTAAATTTGATGCTTCCAAGATAGTTCCAACAGCAGACGAAAACCGTCCCGTCAATATGGCCTTAATGCCTATCATCAAATACTGATATAACAAATGTGAAAGTATCTGTTGCTGTCATTGTTTGGTCAGTAAACGTCTCGCACAAAATTACAGTTCACACAACACGTTGGCGGAATACTGCACTTGTCAATATGCGGATGCTCCTATCATGCCAGTGCCCGGTGGAGACGCCCAACATTCCTGCAATCATTGTCATAATTCCAGAAGTGAAACCGGACACGTCAACAACACACGGAAGAAAGACAACAGTAAGCCCTTGAAAAAATTGAACCGCTATAATGCGGAATAACTAATCCGCTCTTCAAGCCGTGGCGAACAAGCCACGGCTTTTTTTTGGCAAAAACAGAATTATATTGATTCCTTTTTGTTGATCAGGAAGATTGCGTATAGAAAATATTGGAGAACAATGAGTAGAAGCGCAGTTGAATCTCATAAGGGTGACAGATATCAGAATTTGCTGGCCGCCCAATACATTGCCGAGATGATGGATGAAAAGAGCGGACAAAAAATCGTCCGGATGGAAATTGAATCAACACGCGTCCTGGATGGCGACCCGATAGAAGTAGAAGACTTTATTATTCATCATGAATCGGGCAGGAAAACCTACTGTCAGTGCAAAAAAAACCAGACAGCCCGCAGGGATTGGACTATTCACGGATTGGGAGAAGAGCTGAATAAGGCATGGAACCTCTTCAAAAACGCTGATGATATCGAGTCCATTGACTTTTATTGTCAAAATGGATTCGGAGACTTGGGAAAACTGGCGGAAGAATCCCGTTCCTATCCCGATGTACAATCATTCATCCACACCGCTATCAATAACAATGCAACAATAAACTCCATTTATCAAAAACTGAAAGAAGTCCTGGATATTCAGGGCGAAGACACCGAGCTTTGGGAATTCTTAAAAACGCTTTCCTTCAGAACTATTGAACAGGAAACTATCAGGGAATGTACCCTCCTGCACCTTTCTTCCATAGCGACCAACGCGAATGCAGCTCTGGACGCAGTGCTGGAGCTGGTTGCAAAAGCCAACGCCCGGGAGAAAAAAACTGGATTGGAATCAAGACGTACCGACTCTTCCTTCATCACCCGCCAGGATGTTCTGAAAAAATTCTCACAGAACGGTATATGCCTGGCTCCCTGGTATCCCATAGAAATTCTGAGAGAAGAAATCCAGAGAATTTCTGCCATTGGCCGAAGTAGTTTTCTCAGGGAAATAGGAGGGGAAAGAATTCCACGGCCGGAAGTAAAAGAAATTCTTCAGCATCTTGATGACGGAAGCAAAACCATGTTGCTTGAAGGAGGACCGGGCGCCGGAAAAAGTTGCGTTCTCCTCAATCTTGTCGATCAGCTGGAACAAGATCCAGACGCTCCATACAACGTCATCTACCTTCAAACCAAGGAATTTGACGACCTTGGGAACGGCACAGACAGGATATCTCAGGAACTGGGTTACGACTTTCCCCGCAAAATAGCCCGGTTTGCAGAATGTCATCCCGTCATCGTTGCCATGGATTCTCTTGACGTCATCGCCATCTCAACAGGCGGCGCTGCTTTCAGATATTTTTTCGCCCTGATTGATCAACTCAGAAATATTCCCAATATCTTCATCGTCGCTTCCTGTAGAACCTTTGATGCTGCTTATGACTCTCGGTTACGGGCTATTCCCTGGGAAAAACGTATCTCCGTAAAACCCTGGGACTGGAAGGAGGAGATTGTTCCGCTTTTTGAGAAATGGGGCTGGAATGCCTCTCAAGTGGGTGACAGACAGAAATGTCTTCTCTCATCGCCCTACATGCTTTGGATCTATCATGAACTTCGTCAGCAGGGAATGGTCCCTACTCAATCGAATGACATCGACCTTCTATCCGGATATTTGAAGTTTTCCCTGAATGAAAAAATGGGAGAACCTTCCCGCAAACGAATCGAAAAATCTCTTCATGAGATTGCGCTGAGAATGCTGGCCCGGCACAGAATGGAAATCATGGAAGAGGAAACGGAATTGCAGGAGGAAGATATTCGTATTCTGCAAAGCCTCCATATTCTTGAGAAATCAGGGCATTCCAATCTCAGATTCGGCCATCAAACCTATCTGGATCTCATTTTGGTACGGAACGCCATCCGACAAGGAAAAACCTTGTCTGCATACGCAGGAGAACTGCCTCCTGTTCCCTTTGTACGCCCCATTGTCAGAACGTACTTCTTTTACCTCAGAAGCCACAATTCCGAACGATTCCGACAAGAATTAAGGGGGCTTCTGGACTCCAGCCAAATCGCCTTTCATCTGAAAAGGCTGATGGTTTCTTCTCTTGCAGAGGTCATTCCGGAACCCAATGATCAAGCACTGGTTCGTTACCTGTTCCAGTCAAAAAATGAGTTGTTTTTGCTGTTCTTCAGAAACATCAAGCAATACGAATGGTTCCTGTTTTTGAGAAGAAACTGGTTTGATGCGATTTGCCAGTCACATGATGAAAGCTGGCTCGGATGGATGGTCCATCAAGCCGGTGAATTTTATGAGTTTCATCCAAAGGAGATTACTGATTTTTGGTTAAGCGTACTGGAATTCCCCTGGCCTAATCAGGAAAGTCTGAAAGAAAATATTATTTCTTCTCTTGAAAAACATGATATCGCCAACATTAATGAAACGTTTCCCCTTCTAAAAAATATTTTAAGCCATCCTTATCAAGACGAATATGTCTCCTTCCCAGTTGAACAGATCTTGATGAAGATGCCGAAGGGAGAAACAGAAAAATATGATGATTTACTTTTCTCATGGGTAGCAAACGGCTATGACCATCACCTTCCGGAATGTCTCGAAACACTGCAAAAAAGCTTAAGGTGCTCAGAAAAGCATTTTTCAAGGAATCACGACTTTCTGGAAAACGCCATCAAATCATCTTCCTACTTACTAGGAAAATGTCTGGACCATATTATTCAATGGGTCAATCATTTATATGGTTCTGAAAAAGATGACAAGGAATCTATTGATTATTGCCTTTCAGAATATGGAGATCTGACTCTTATGAGCCACGAAAAAAACTTTTCCGTTTTTATCATACTAGTCAGAAAAGCGTGCATGGAGCAGAGTGCGCAAGAAAAGGAATGGTGGACAAAAAAACTTCCAACTCTCATGCAGGAAGTTGATAAAAATCCGGCTCTCATGTTTATTGTAATTTCCTCATTACTAATTAATCCAGAAAAGTATTTGACGGAAAGCAAGCAAATCATCAGATATTTTATTACCCAAAAACATTTTTTCTTCCTTCATGAATCCAGTCAATTATTAAAACAAATCGTTCCATATCTCGATGAAGCAGAACAATATTCCATTATTGATCCACTTTTCGACACTTATCAAAATAGTGATGATCCATGGCAAAAAGAAAGAGTTCTTACATTTCTCGACATCATACCCCAACCATGGAAAACACAAAAAATTATTACCTTCATCGACATAGCTAAACGGGGAGGTATCTCCCCACACCTCTGCCTTCCTGCCGATGCAGACCGAATATTGGGAGGGTATGTTCCTTCAGCCGTCCCTACTGAACGTTTCCTGTGTTTTTCTGAAAACGAAGTTTTACGAGTACTGAAACATTTTCATGACATAAATTATCAAACATACCCCTTAGATCATGAAGATCCCCACATTCAATATCAATTGCAGAAAGCTATTAGCATGGCTCCCACACAATTTGATTACCTATGGAAAAAGCATTGGACGGAACTGGATGATCAAATTCATAACGCTGTTTTAGGAGGTCTTGCAGACCATCTTCATTACCTATATGGTCATATAAGAGCAGACAAGTGGAAAGCCAGAGAAAAACCAGAGGCACAGGAAATAGCAAATGAAATTTTATCCCTGATCAAAAAAACGGAGGATTTCAGCGAAAGAACTATTGCCTCAGCGTTGGAAGCCAGTTCCTTGATCGTTTTTGAAGACGAAAAATTGTATCAGGAAATCATTAATTACTTGAAAAGATTAATCAATTATATTGATCCATATGTGGAAGAGGTAGAAGGAATAAACATAGGGCGTGTTTTAAATTCGCCCATCGGATCGGCAATCCAGGCAGCTTTCATTCTTTTTGAGAAAAAACGAGGGAAAGACATCTCTCCAGAGCACATGCAACTGCTCAGAGATTTTGCTTTGATGGAAAATCCCTCCATCAAAGCATTCTACATAGATAGAATGCTTCCGTTATTGAATAATAACCGGAAAATAGCATGGGAATTATTCAATGAAATGGTTACAGATGAACAACTATACGGTACAGATGAAGTTTACCGTTTTCTCTATTACTGTTATCACAGGGAAATTGATTTAGTAATACCTCATCTGAAGACTATGCATACATCTCAAATTGACTCCATCGGAAAAAGCTGGGGACAATTGGAGGCCTTATGTTATCTGGATAATCAAATTACCAAAGATGTTTTTGAAGAAGAGATCGTGTCTGCCCGAACAGAAACCTCATGGAAAGGCGCTTTAAATGTATATCTTTCCAATTTAAAAGATACGAACGATGCTGAAAGTAAAAACACCATCAGGAAATGTCTGGAAGAAATTCGATTTATTTTTTATTTAAAACAAGATCTGTTCACTGGAGAAATAGATTTTATCCATACATTTTATTCACCCGAAATTCAAGATTACACCATCATCCAATTAGTAAAAATAATCCTGGAGAAAAAACCTTCTATTTGCATTAAGGATTTTTCCTTTTTTTCATGGATGGCAAAAGCAGCGCCCAATCATATAGATGATATCCTGGAAATGATGGAAACTTTATCCCAAAATACAGTTGCTGAAGATTGGAAGTACTTTTATGGTTCTGAAATCCTTACTGTTATTACGGAACTTTTCAAGGAGGGAGAAAGCAGAGAAATATCTGATCAGGGACAGTTTTTGCGCCGTTCTCTTGCCATCATTGAACGCTTACAGAAAAAGCATGTAAATCTGGATGACTGGTACAATAACTTTGAACGGACATGAAATGACGCCATCAACAAAGTTATTTGATTTACAATAAATCATCTATCATCAAATATCCAGCACGTGCAGTCATGAAACAAACCTACCGGCAGACTGGAAGAGAAAAACACGGCCCAGACTTCTTTTTTTAATTTTCAGGGAATAGAATCAAAGCAGAACACTACCCCGTCTTTAAAGGAAAAAATAATGGAGGTTCAACAAGTAAACAAGGAAGAGCACGTGGAAGAAAAAAATTCCAGACCTGACCATCCCCACGTCAACACCATGACGTTGGAAAGAACCCCGCTCACAGATGCTGATCGCGAATTTTCTCCTTCAGAAGCTGTACTCAATTCCTGGATCGCCATGGAGGTTTTATCCCCCATGACTTTCCGTAAACCGGAGAATTTATGTGACGGAAACTCTAAAAATGTTATCCAGCTTAACGACTGGTTCCTACCCTGGGAATATGAAGATAACAATTTCCGAAAGGGCTACCGGATTTATTATCAAATTATTCTCGGCTCCATCTCCATGGAGGGAGCTGTAAAAGAATTGCTTAACGTTTATTCAGACTCCCGGGAACAACGGCCGTCCTCTTCGGGAGAAGCAGTACTGGCCAGCGTCATTGTGGACGCAACAGGAAAAATTGCAGGACAGAATTCCATCGCCATTTCCAGCTTTGGATGGGGTGTTCCCATCGCATTACAAGGTGATTTACGCTGTCTGGAGCAGTGGCCTCTGGCCGAGGAGGATCTTATCAACAAGCTTACGGCCAGATTAAGCAGAAGAGATGAGGACGGGAATCTGCTGCCTCTTCATTCATCTGATATCACGGGCGCTTACAGGTGGCTGGTCAACATCCTGGGCCTGGATAAGGCTTTAGTGAAGGAACCATCCTTCATCCTGCGCATGTACCAATGGAACCAACTCAAAGAAGCCCCGGAACCTCCTTTACTCAACTCATTTTTTCTTAAGGATCTCGACTGGGCCAAACGGTTGTCACAGAAAAAAAGGCTGCCGGATAATCTGAGACGCTATCTTGGAATGCTGCTGCCTCTTGAGCGTTGGGATCTCCTGCACGACCATCCCGCCGTCAGGCAAATCCTTTCTCCATTTCGATTCCCATTGGCTGCATGGCCCGGCCAGGGACGGCATTCCCTGGCGCCGCTTCAACAATGTGCTGTCAATATCGCTCTCTCTGAATTACAAAATGGAGGTATCCTCGCCGTAAATGGTCCACCGGGAACAGGAAAAACCACCTTGCTCAGGGACATCGTCGCAGGCATCGTCTTTGAAAGAGCAAAGGTGATGGCTGACTTTAACGATCCTGAAGACGCCTTCAAACATTCTGGTGAAAAGGTGAGAAGAGGCAGTGCTTTCCTCAACCTATACTCTCTTTCACCCAAATTGAAGGGGTTCGAAATCGTCGTCGCCTCTTCCAATAACAAGGCGGTGGAGAATATCAGCCAGGAACTGCCGGGACGCGATGCAGTAGCGGAAGAATGTTTTCCAAAAGGATACTTTTCCACAATATCCGATGCTCTGTTTTCCAGAAAAACATGGGGTCTCATTAGCGCCGCGCTTGGAAAATCGTCCAATCGCTTTCATTTCCGGGAGCAATTTTGGTGGGATAAAAACTACGGATTACAGGCATATCTCAGGTACATAGGTGGTCTTTCCAATACCAATGGCACAGACACAACATGTGTTGCTCCTATTATTGAGCAAGAAGATGCACCCAAAGATCATGAAGAAGCGCTGAAACGGTGGCATAAGGCCAGACAGCATTTTCTTGAAATCCACAAGGAAGTGGGTCAAGAACTCTCCCGGTTGCAAACTATTCACGACCTGTACAGTGAAATTTGCTGGCATGTTGAGGAAATAAAGGAACATGAAAAAACCTTGTTTCCATTAACAGAAGAACATCAACAACTGGAAGAAACACTTAAACAGAAAGAACAGGATATTACCCGGAAGCAGCTTTCCTTGCATGATTTAACGTTGAAACAAAATGAACTTAAAGCAAGGAAACCGGGATTTTTCCGCCGTTTGTTTTTCCGTTCCATTTATCGGGAATGGTTGCATGCAAACTCTATAGGGGAAAAGACATTTCAATCTGCGGAAAAGGATCTTAACCAGGCGAACGAGCAACTTCTTCATCTGAAAGAACAACGAACTGCTCTGAAAAAAAGGATATTGGAAGAAGAAGAAACGCTGCAATACCTTTCCGATCAAAAAAACGATAAGATCCGCCGTTACTCCGAGTGTACCCGGAAACATACCGGAACTTTTATTGATGCAGATTACTTCTCCCAGTCTCATGAACAACGCCAGACAAGTGTCCCCTGGTTAGACTCCCGGATAACACGTCTGCGGGGAGACCTTTATGAAGCCTCCATGATGCTTCATAAAGCCTTCATTGACGGAGCCGCAAAACAAATACGCCACAATTGCTGTGTATTTTTTAACAATTCCGGCAACAAATCTCTTGGAACCCCTGAAGAGGATGCTCTCATCAACGATTTATGGGCGACTTTATTTCTCATTGTCCCCGTGGTCTCCACAACGTTCGCTTCCTTTAGCGCCATGTTTGCCGGGGTAGCAAAAAAAGAACTTGGATGGCTTCTCATTGATGAAGCTGGGCAGGCCCTCCCACAGGCGGCTGTAGGAGCGCTCCTGCGTTCCAAACGAGCCGTCATCGTTGGGGATCCGATGCAAATTGAACCGATTGTCGTATTACCTGATCACCTGACTAAAACCATATGCAATCATTTCGGCGTTAACGCCGAAATTTACAATGCTCCGGAAGCTTCTGCTCAAACTCTAGCGGACCGGACGACAACTTATATCGGACGCTTTGAAACACCTGATGGAACGAGAGAAGTCGGAGTACCTCTTCTCGTCCATCGCAGATGTGCCGAACCCATGTTCTCCATCTCCAATGCAGTCGCCTACGACAATATGATGGTACAAGGCAAAGTTCCCGGACCTTCCTCCATCATTCAGGCGGCAGGCCCTTCACGCTGGATTCATGTGGAAGGGACTGCCGACGGCAAATGGTCCAGAGAGGAAGGACAACATGTCATTCGCCTTTTGCAAACCATAAGAAATGGAGGATGCTCACCGGATTTATATATCATCACGCCCTTTGTCGACGTGCAGAATGGGTTACGCTCCTTATTGGAGAACTCTTCCGTCCTGAAAGGATGGATTCACAATTCCTATCAGTGGTCCCAGGAACACGTAGGAACAGTTCATACTGTTCAAGGAAGAGAAGCTGAGGCAGTCATTTTTGTTCTCGGAGCTCCTGAAATGGAGCAGGCCGGAGCGCGTTTCTGGGCAGGAAAAACCCCCAACCTTTTAAATGTGGCTGCAACCCGGGCCAAAGAAGTCATTTATGTCATCGGCAATGCAAAGGCATGGAGAAATAGTGGGGTGTTCAAGATTCTCCATCAAAAACTATATTCCTCTAATAGCTGATATGCTTCTTTTGATCAACTTGCCTTATCTAAAGCATCCCGACCAGATAGGAACATCCTTCTGAAGTTTTTGGCGTTTAAATGATTTTACATTGTTGCCTCATAGAGTATTTGCTATAAGTGGTGCGTACTGGAAAGCATATCGGCATCACGGAATGGCGTTTTGCATGTTCCCCCGGAAAATTGAACAACTGCCCATTCGGAAAAATGAAATACATGGGAAAAATCCTGTCGTTTTTTAGCGTTTTAATGGCGTGCACTCTTTCGGCATCAGCCGGAAATACGCCTGCTGCAAGCATCCCCTTTGAGCTGGGCACTGCCAGCCGCATTTACGTGAAGGGGAGCGTCAATGGCAGCCGGCCCCTGCGCTTTCTTTTTGATACCGGGGCCACCTCCATGGTCATCAGTACCAATTCCCTGAAAGGCGTTCCCATGGAATTTAACGAGACCGTTGTCAACCATGGCGCCACGGGGTCCGATGAAGTACGCGGAAGCACGGAGAACAAATTCACCATCGGAGGACGAAGCCTGGAGCACGTTCCCTTTATTGCTATTCCCTATTCACCGGACCAGTGGGACGGCGTGCTGGGCCTTTGGTTCATTAATCAGCAGGTGACGGAGGTAAATTACACAGACCGGAAGATTTACCTGTATCCGCACGGTTCCTATACGCCGCCGCCCAACGCCATCCGCCTCAAGATTGAATATGTGATGGGCATTCCAGTCGTTCCCGGCCAGGTGACGGTCAACGGAAAAACCCACCAGCTCCGCCTGTCCGTGGATACCGGGTCCGACCGCGTTCTGGACCTCAACACCCCTTTCGTTAAAAAACATCATTTGCTGGGCAGCCAGAAGCCGTTTTGCATTTCACGCATTTCCAGCTCGGATTCCCATACCGGAGTTCTGGAAAACGTCATTTTCGACAGCGTCCAGCTAGGCGGCTGCAAGCTTCCCCTCATCCCCGGAGCTTTTTCCACCGTTACGGCAGGAACCCAGAGCAGTGCGGAAATGGACGGCGTCATGGGCAACAACCTGCTGAAACGGTTCAATATGGTCTATGACTCCCGGGAAGGGTATATTTACCTGATCCCCAACAATCTGCTTTACACCCCGTTTTACGACTGCCTGCTCCGCCCGCAGCCGGACCCGGCTTTTTCTTCCGGGAAATAAGGCCTTCCGGCCCCCTCCCCTACCGTGCGCTTCCGCGCAGGTTGATGATGCGCGTGCAGAGGTCCACCAGCCTGTTCCCCATGC
This sequence comes from Akkermansia muciniphila, assembly GCF_002884975.1. Lineage (NCBI taxonomy): Bacteria > Pseudomonadati > Verrucomicrobiota > Verrucomicrobiia > Verrucomicrobiales > Akkermansiaceae > Akkermansia > Akkermansia muciniphila. The sequence goes on from NZ_PJKB01000001.1 coordinate 1,216,225, forward strand.
GGGAATGCAGGACCCGGTAGATGCCGAAGAGGGCGCAACGCACGCGGAGATCATTCCCCCTGGCAATGTGTTTCAGCAGGCGGAAGGGGGATTCCGGAGATTTGACAAAATCCCGCCATTCATATTTGTCCAGCAACGCGCGCACGGCATCCAGAGCCTTCTTTTTTTCCGCCGCCGTCTGGTTCAGCAGATTGGAGGAGAAGAGCTGAATACTGCCGTTCAGCCAGTTCAGCACCGTGATTCCGGCTTTTTCCAGACACCCCTGTTCCCGGTAGGCCGCCGCAATCAGGTCAATGCGTTCCAGCGCCGGATAGAATCCGGAACCTTTTTTGTCCGGAGCCTTGTACACGTTCACCAGGGAATCCGGACGCGTAGGCCGGTAGATGTACAGGCAGTCCGGTATTTTCACGATATTCCGCACATAAGGCTGGAGCAGGTTGTTGAACAGGGCGTCGCTCCCCTGCCGCATCCCCGCCCTGAAGCGCAGACCCGTCTTTTTCAGGAATTCCGCACGGTAGAGCTTGTCCCAGCACAGTTCGCTGAACGGTCCCATGGCGGCAAAGTCGTAGTGGTCACAGTGCCATTCCGGGCATTGCAGGCCGTTGAGCATGCTCCACCGTACGGAGAGGGGCATGTCCCCGGCCACCGTGGCGCCCATGCAGGCCAGGTCCGCTCCGTACTGTTCCGCCGCCAGGTAAAGCCGCTGGAACATGACGGGTGAAATGTAGTCATCCGGGTCCACAAAACCGATGTACGTTCCGGAAACCGCATCCAGCCCGGCATTGCGCGCCGCCGCTACGCCCGCATTGGGCTGGTCAATGATGATGAACCTGCCATCCGCCGCTTCATATTCCCGCAGAATATCCAGCGTTCCATCCCCGGAACCGTCATTGATGCAGATGATTTCTATGTCCCGGAGCGTCTGGGCGCAGACGGTATCCAGGCATTTTTTCATGAATCCGGCCACGTTGTAGCAGGGAATGATAATGGAGACGAGTGGCATGGTTTTAAAAAGGTTAACGTTGTTGATTGGAAGTTAGTTCGCGGAACAGGTCCATCCAGCGCGCGGCAATGGCATCCAGGGCATATTGCGCCGCTTTCCCACGGGCGGCGGCCCCCATTCTGCGCCTCAGCTCCGGCTGTTCCATCAGCCGGATGATAGCCAGGGAGAGCTGTTCCGTATCTCCGGGGGGAACCAGAAGCCCGTCTTCCTCCGTGGAAATCACATCTCGGGGACCGCACGGGCATTCAAAGGCCACGCACGGCACGCCGCACGCCATGGCCTCCACCAGCACCATGCCGAAGCCTTCAAACAGGGAGGAAAAGACAAGCATGGAGGATTGCAGCAGCCTGCCCTGCACATCACCGGTCACGCCGCGCAGGAACACCTTGCCTTGCAATCCTTTTTCCCGTATCAGCCGTTCCAGGGCATTGCGTTCCGGGCCATCCCCCCATATTTCCAGTTCCCAGTCCGGATGAACCGCGGCCACTTTTTCCCAGGCCTGGACCAGCAGGTCAAAGCCCTTCACGGGAACGAGCCTTCCCACGGCTACCACACGGCGGCATTCCAGGGCGGAGGTCCGTTCCGGACGGAGAATGCATGGATTAGGGATGACATGCACGCCATTCTTTCCGCACCAGTTTTCCTCCCGGTCCTGCCGGGTGAGCACCACCGTGGCGTCATAGCTCCCCTTGCCGAGGCCGAATTCATAGAAGTCGGAGACTGCGGCCACCAGCCGGGCGCGCAGTCCGCCCTGAAGGCGGGCATAATCCTTCCGGTATGTTCCGGAGTAATGAAATTCACGCACTGTTTTCCAGGACCTGTTGCGGGAAAGCCGCGGAATCATGAATTTTTCCGACTGCCCCACAGAGATAACAATGTCGGGCTCCAATTCGTCCAACACGCTGCGCAAGGCCCTGGCATGCCTTCTGCGCCTGACCAGAATGCCTTTCAGGACGTAGAGGAAGCCCTTCCAGTCGTCCTCATAATAATTCACGCCCAGATGAACCACCTTGACACCCTGCGGGAGGGAGGAAGCGGTCTGCCGGGAATCGTTGGCCGTGACCAGTACCACCTCATTGCCGGGGATGGCGGCCAATGCCGCCGCCTTGGCGCGCGTTACGGCCTGAATGCCGCCCGCCGCGTCCAGATCATCCAGCACATAGGCAATTTTCATTTTCCGCCCCCCTTCCCTTTCCTGTTTTTCACGAGAATCAGGCACATCAGCGCCACACCGAACGGAATGGCAGCCAGCGTCAGGAAAGGCCGGGGGGATTCCCGCAGAAAACGGGGATTCCGGGCCAGCAGGGAGGCGGACACGTAGTGCACGGCCTCCATGAAACGCCTGCGCCGGGCAGGCTGGTACCGCATGCCCTCCTTCCGCAGGAAGGCGAACCCCCTGGGATTCAGCACGTATTGCCTGAACATGTTTCTGGAGGAGCCGTCTTCCCGGTATTCCACCAGGCACAGCACCTTGTTCATGGTCAGCAGGGGGGCCAGGCGGTCCGCCAGCATGTACTTGTAGCCCAGCCCCACGTATTTTTCACCAGGGAAGACGGGGTAAGGCGGCAGCTGTTTCATCAGAGCCGTGCGGTATACCAGCTTTTTGTCCCCGCGCCCTCCCGCCGCGTAAAATCCGTTCAGCGTCGTTTCACCGGCGTCTTCCTCAAACGGCGTGCCGATGAGTTCCCCCGTGGCGGCGTCCGCATCCAGCCCCGCCATTCCTGCCACCCGGTCACTTCCGTGCCGCGCCCAGAATTCCAGGATGGAGGCCACGGCGTCCTCCGGCATCCGGTCATCGGAATCCAGGCAGACGTTCAGTTCCGTAGACACCAGTTCATAGGCGGCATTATGAGCGGTATGCATGCCTCCATTTTCCTGGTAGTGATACTGTATTTCCAGCTCTCCGGCCCGCATCCACTCCTTCACCAGGTCCCCGGTCCCGTCTGAGGAGCCGTCATCCACCACCAGCCAGATGAAATCACGGCACGTCTGTTTCCGCAGGCTTTCATAACAATGGCGCAGGCAGTCCGCCCGGTTGAATGCGGGGGTAAAAACGGTCAGCAGCAGCTTCATTCCCCACCTCCCTGTTCCAGATAAATTTGCTGAAGCCTTTCCGCATTATGGACGACGTCCAGCCCGGCCGCCCGAATGGCCGCCGAGGTGTCCGTACGGCGCCAGCCGTCCGTTATTTCCAGTATTTTTTCCACCCATGCACCGGGGGATTCCCTGAGGGAAAGAAAGTTCACATGGCCCGGCGCCACCGCGCCGTCCTCCGGCACCCGGTCGGAAGCCACTACGGGCAGTCCGGCGGCCTGCGCCTCCAGCATGGCAATGCCGAAGCCTTCAAACCAGGAGGGGAATGCAAAGACGTCCATCCCCTGCAACAGGGCCGCAACGTCATCCCTGCCGCCCAACAGGCGGATTTTCCCGCCCCACTCCGGGTTCTGCGCTTCAGCCCGTATCTTTTCCTCCCCTTCCCCGCCGCTTCCCACCAGCACCAGCAGGCATTCCGGCTGAACCGCCAGCAGGGCGCGGAACACGCGCAGCAGGAATTCATGATTCTTGGGCCAGGAGAAATTGCCGGTATGGCCCACCACCAGCTTTCCATCCCACTTCATTTCCTTCCTCACCTGTTCCCGGATTTCCGGAGAGTACCTGAATTTTTCCGCATCAATGGCATTCCGCACCACGATGGCGTTCCGCATACCCCGCCGCCCGAACAGCCAGCGTCCGCAAAGTTCATTGCATGTGAATCGGTGCGTCAGGTACGGGCGCATGAGGTGCTTCAGCAGGAACCGCTGCAGGGAATTCCTGTCCACCCCCAGGGGGGAGCTGTGGGCGTGCGCCGCAATGAAGGGGAGCTTCCGCGCCGCCGCTTCCCGGTACACCCAGTAGCCCAGCTCGGAACAATGCCCGTGCACCAGCCTGTATTCCGGATGCGCGTCAAAAAATTCCGCCACCTTTTTCCGGTATTCCGCCAGGCCGGACAGGGTAATGGGGGGCAGCCTGTAAATCCTCCCGCCCAGGCTCCGTATTTCCTCTTCATAAATGCCGGGGGTCTCCCGGTGCACCAGAAAGTCAAACTGGAGCCTGCCGCGGTCGATATGGCGGTAATAATTCATCACCATCGTTTCCGCGCCGCCGCGGTTCATAATGGTGAATACCATGAGCACACGTTGAGGATTCATCTTGCCAGGATTCGTTTAATGGCTTTGAGCAGCAGGTACAAACCGGGCACAAAGCCCAGTTTCGCGTTCAGGAAAAACACCTTCCAGTGCGGCGGCAGGGGGGCCAGGGGCAGTTTTTTTACCGCCGCCCGGCACCAGTCCCGCTTCAGCAGGGTACGGAGCATGCCGCATTTCACGTAGGCAGACCCCGGAGCGTCGCAGACGTTCAGGCCCAGGAAAATGAGGGAAACGGCCATGCGGTTCCGCAATGCGCGTTCAGCCTCCGGAGAGGCTCCGTTTTCCTGCACATGCCGGGCCATCCTCCGGAAAAGCTCCTCCCACTGGGCGGTCAAGTCAGGCTTGTACCTCTTGGTCAGGGCTCCCGCCGCCGTTTTCCTGTAATGGTAGAAGGTGGAGGGAATGTACACCGCCCTGCGGGCCGCGCCGAACAGAGAGAGATTGCAGAGCACGTCTTCCGCGGAGCCGATGAGGGCCGTATCCACAAAGGACGCCCTCCCCTCCCGGAACAGGGAGCTCCTGTAAAGCTTGCCCCAGGCCGTTCCGTAGGAATCCAGCCGTTCCGGGCGTGCCAACTCGGAACCGTCCGGCCCCAGAAGCCGGTTCCTCAGCCAGATCATGGATTTTCCATCAAACACCCGTTCCCCCGGCCAGAACCGCACCGGGGAGGAAGCCGTTTCATATTCCCTGGCATAACTCCAGAAGACGATGTCCGCATCCCGCCGTTCCATGGCTTCCACGGCGTCTGCGCACGCATGCCCGTCCAGCCAGTCGTCCGCATCCACAAACATCACGTATTCCCCCTCCGCCAGTTCCAGCCCGGCATTGCGGGAGGCGGAAAGCCCGGAGTTCGTGCGGCAAATTACCTTCACACGGCCATCCCTGCGGGCAAATTCTTCCAGCATCCCCCCCGTGCCGTCCGTGGAACCGTCATTCACGCAGATCACCCGGATGTCCCGGTACGTCTGGTTCAGAATACTTTCCATGCAGCGGGACAGGTAGGCCTCCGCATTATAGACGGGAACAATGACGGAAATCATGCACGGCCTCCTTTCTCTTCTTCCAGCACACGGCTGAACAGGGCGTCCCACCGGGCCGCCACTGTTTCCGCCGCGTAACGCTTCACATTCTCCCGGGCCTTCTCGGCCATGGAGGCGCGCAACGCGTCATTCTCCATCAGGCGTTCCAGCGCGGCAGCCAGTTCCGGAATGTTCCCCGCTTCCGCCAGCAGGCCGTCCTCCCCGTGGCGGATGATGTCCCCGGGACCGCAGGGGCAGTCAAAGGCCACGCACGGCACGCCGCACGCCATCGCCTCCGCCAGCATCATGCCGAATCCTTCATAGCGGGAAGACATCGCACAGATGGAAGAGGCCAGATACTCCCGCATGATTTCCCGCGTGGGCGGATGCAGCAGGAAGCTCTCCTCCAGCCCTGCGGCCCGTATCTCTTTTCTCAACGCCCCTCCGTCCTTTTCCGCTCCGAACAAGTCCAGTTTCCAGCCCGGAAATTTTCCGTGCACGTCCTTCCATGCGCGGAGCAGCGCGCCATAATTTTTCTGGGGAGAAATCTTGCCGACGGCGATCACCCGTTTTTCCTGTCCGGAAGAAGGAACGTCCGGATAAAACGGCAACGGATTGGGAATCACTTCCACATTGTCCATGGGCCATTCCTTCCTGTTTCCGGGGGTGAGCACCACAAAACGGGAGAACATCCCCCCCAGCAGACGCATGGCGGCAAATTCCATGCTCATGAGGGCCGGGAATTTCCTACCCTCCGCCTGAATCAGCCGGGACACATGGCGCTCATAAACCACCGGACGCCGGAAGTCCTTCACCAGGAGTGGAATCCAGAACCCCTTGAATCCGTCGTCACAGACGGCAATCACATCCGGGGCCGCCTCGCGCACCGCCTTCCTGATTCCACGCGCCCAGGCCAGGAAACGGGCGGCTGGTCCGCCCCGCATGCGTACATCATGAAGGTGGATGCCGGGGGAAAAGCCGTAAAAGGGCTCCGCGCCCTCTTCATTCAGCGTCAGCACATGAATTTCATCCCCGTATTTTTCCGCAAGCAGGCGGGTGCGGACGGAGAGCACGCGCTCCAGCCCTCCCGCTCCGGTGATTCCATTGGTGATGTACAGCAGGCGTCTCCCCATGTCAGATCAATTCCTCCAGTTTCAGGATTTCATCACGGTTGCCATAGTCCCTTCTGCGGCATTCCGCAGAGAGGCTTTCCAAACGTCCGGCGTCATTCAGCAGGCGGAACAGCTCTACGGCGGCGCCTTCCTCTTCATTCGGAATAATCATGCCGTCCACCCCGTCTTCCACATGTCCGGCAGAGGTCGGGAACCGGGTGACCGCTACGGGGCGCCCCAGAATCTGGGCCTCCCTCACCGCCACGGCCTTCCCTTCATACCGGGACGGCTGGACGTACAGGCCACAGGCAGCCATGTAGGGGTAGGGATTGGCCTTCTTTCCCAGAATAATCACGTGTTCCTCCATGCCGCAGTCTCTTATTTCCCGCCGCAGGGACGCTTCATCCCCGTACCCGATGAGATACCAGCGGAGCTGCTCCATGCCCAGGCCCACAAGCCGCGCGGCCAGCCTGACGGCGCGGTCCATCCCCTTGGCATGGGAAAATCTTCCCACCGTGCACAGGCAGGGGGAACCGCCCATCACGCCGGAAACGTCCTCCAGCGCCGCCTGCTCCCGCACCACTTCCGGGGACACGATGTTTTCCATCTGCACCAGCCTGTCTTCCAGCTCCGGGAAGCGGGACAGAAAGCCCTTGCCCGCCTGCGGGGAGATGGAAATGATATGGTCATAACCGCGCCATACCGGAAGTTCACGTTCCACATTAATGCCTATGGAGGAATAGTCCGTATGAATCCACGCTATTTTCCTGCGGGCCCGCACCTTGTCCCGCACGATGCGGTGGGGAGTCAGGAAGCTGATGGCAAGATCGTACATACCCAGCTTCTTCAGGGAGGGAAGGAAGGGGGAGACCGCCGCCGCCGCATCGTCAAAAACGGCGTAGTTCTCCAAGCCGTCCAGCCTTTTTCCAAACCTTGCGGAGCGCCATTTGGCCCACAGGCGCGCTCCGGCTATGCCCAGCTTCCCTTCCAGCAGAATGTCTTTCAGCGGCCGGGAAATGGCGCGGTAGGCGGGCAGCTCCGGCAGCAGGTTCACCTTGGACGGGATCAGCGGCATCAGCTCCCCGGAATGGCGGTAAACGAACAGGTCCACCTGGAAGCGGGCGGCGTCCAGCGCATCCAGCAACCCCAGGAGAGCGCGTTCCGCGCCCCCCAGCTCCATGTACTGAATAGCTATAAAGATACGTTTCATCTGCATACCAGCGTGCGCATGTGGCCCATCAGTCCGCGGAAAGGCCCCGTCCGGAACAGGACGAGGACATACAGACCCAGCGGAATGACAACGGAAATGCCCCCCCACATGAACAAGTCAGCCAGGGGAGAGGAAAAATAGGAACGGGAACAGAGCGGGTACGTCAGCATGTACCCCGCCGCCGCCAGCAGCAGGTACCATCCGTACGTCATGAAGTACCGCCTCAGCGGCTGGTGGAACACATGCTTGTACACCAGCCGGGGGAATTGCCAGACGCCTATGGAAAGAAGGCTGAGCGTCGCCGCCAGCAGCACGCCCGCAATGCCCCACCACTGCACCAGCGTAACGGACAGGATGACGTTGATCACGCCCTGGAGCAGGGGGGAGTAGCGGTCCTGGTGGAAGATCCCCGCCTTGGTCTTGAACACCATGGCGGAGCGCCGCATGCCCACCACGAAGAAGTTCAGGATGATGACGAACGAGCACGCGCCGGACAGGGTGTAATCCGCCCCCAGCCACCAGGAGATGAACGGGTTCAGCGTGTTCAGCAGGACGATGGAGGCCACCCCGCAAATCAGGAAGTTAATCAGGAAGACCCTCCTGAAAATCTCGTACACATGGCTCCTGTCCTCACTGGCAATCAGGTTCCCCACGCTTTCAGCCATGCTGTTGATCACCTGCATGATGAAGGTGGAGATGGTTCCCACCACCAGCATGTAGTTGGAATAGAAGCCCACCGCCGCCAGCCCCACAAAGCTGGAGATGACGATGTTGCTGGTGGAGTGCATGAAGTACCCGCCCACGCTGTGCAGGAACAGCGCCTTGACGTTGACCACAATCTGGCTTTTCGTCACGGCGTCCAGCGCATGCGCCACCCTGCTCTTCACATAGGGGTACAGGGCATCCACCTTGCGCACCATGGCCACATTGAACCCCGCCAGGAACAGGGATTCCACCACCAGGTACATTACGTAGTTGGCCGTATAATACAGGATGGCCAGCTTGGACAGGTTCAGCCCCACCTGGTAGACGAAGTTGATGGTCCCCAGCCTGTAGTTCTTCTGGTCCGCATTGATGAGGGAATTCTTGTATGCCGTCAGGTACGGAAGGATGGAGTTGAAGACGAAGATGAAATACACCAGCGTCAGGTAGTCCAGATGCCCCTCGTCCTTGATGAAGCAGCCCAGGAAGGGATACAGGCCCAGGCACAGGATGAACACGGCGGCGGCAATGATGCGGTACACCTTGCGGTAAAATTGCAGCAGGGCCAGAATCCGCGGCTGGTCATTCTCCGCCAGCGGCTTGTAAAGGTGGAAAACCACGCTGGTTCCAAAACCGGACTCCAGCAGCGTGACAGCGGCCAGGATGTTGGTCAGCAAGCCGTTGAGACCCAGGTACTCCACCCCTATCTCATTGACGAACAGCTTGCGCGTCACAAAACCCAGCAGGGTCATGGTGACCATCAGGCTGATGGTCACCAGAAAATTCTTTCCGGAGTTCAGCGTCCTCATGCCCTGCTCTCCTCCCGGTTCAGTTCCACGCCCAGCCGCAGGGCCATTCCCTGGGCAAAGGGCATCAGATTCCACACATCGGAATACATGCCGATTCCCTTGGTGTCTCCCTGGCACATATCCAGCACGCCATTGCGGCGCGTCACCCCCATCAGCGCTTTTTCCGCACGGAACGCGGCTTCCAGGAAACGATCTTCTCCGGAGATGCGGAAGGCGGCCAGCAGCAGCAGGCCCAGCAGGGCCGTTCCGGAGGATTCAAACACGGACTCCGGCCTGGCAACCATCCAGCCGAAGCCGCCATTTTTTTTCTGCAGGGGCAGCAGTTCTTCCGCCAGCGCCAGAATGCGCCGCGCCATTCCATCCGCCTCCGGCCTGCCATGCAGGGACATCAGGCGGTACAGCTCACACAGGCCCAGCGCGTACCAGCCGATGCCGCGGGACCAGTCATGCAGCCCCAGCGGGTAACCGCGCTCCATCTCAAACCCGTGGGCCGGGAAGGAGGAGCCCGGCAGCAGGGCCACATCATATTCCTCCACCTGCTTCACCGCCAGATTCCAGTATTCTTCCTTCCCCGTACGCACCGCGCAGGCGGCGGCCAGCGGACACGCCAGGCCGATGGTATCCACGTAACGCATGCCGGGCTGCCTGCGCCTGTAGGCCAGGGTTCCCGCCTCCGTCCGGAGGGATTCCAGCAGCGCGGAGGAAGCCTCCGCCACCCGCTCCGCCCCGCGGCAGCCGGTTTCCAGAACGGCGTAATCCAGCAGCAGGCGGTCCACCTCCCACTGTTCCGGGTGAGGAACGGCCAGATAATTTTTCACCAGTTCATGTTCTTCCAGCCTGCGGCACAGCTTTTCCTTCAGCGCCTCATCCTTCCTGTCCGCCGCATAGGCATTCAGGCCCAGGAAAAGTCCCGCCGCCTGCCAGCCCTGGATAGCGGTATCCGCATAGGTTCCCCGCACCATTTCCCACAGGATGCGCCTGCCCTGGTCCTTCCTGGGTACGGCGGGCATGCGCCGCGTCCATGAGGAGGCCGTCCGGGCCAGAGCCTCCTGCCATGCGCGGCGGTCCTGCCAGCGCCCGATGCGGATGCGGCCCGCCAGCATTCCCATGAAGCGCCAGGCGTCCACGCAGGCCACAGCCAGGGCCAGCAGGAGCAGAAGGGACAACATGGAAACATAAAAAGTCATGACCGTTTCAACAGGGTTGCCAGTTCCTCCGGAAGACGGCCCAGGCGTTCCCGGTACTCGGGAAGCTTCTCTGCATAAATGGATTTCAACTCATCCTCCCGGCCCATCATCCGGACAAATGCCGTCCGCAGTTCATCAGGAGCGTCCAGGGCCTGCACGGGCAGCACGTGGCCGTCTTCCGTTCCGAACAAATCGCGGGCAATCCCCCGGGCCTTCACGGAATAGCCCACTACCAGCGCCGGAACGCCCGTGGAATAGGCGGCAATGGAGGCGTGCGTGCGTGCGGCCACCAGAAAACGGCATCGGGCAATGTATCCCTTCAATTCCTCGCAGGGAGCGTCCCCGACCATCACGACGCGGCCCGTATGCCGGAAACGGCCGTACAGTTCCTCCAGCGGCTTCCGGTCATCATTGCCGGGCCACACCACATGGGGAATCAGGGCCACATTCATGTCCGTAGCGTCCAGCACATATTCCATGAGCCGCGCGTAATTTTCCATCACGGCCCCGGCCCTCCCTTCATGGCCGATGACCAGGGGGCTCACATTCACGCCCACCATGCTCCCCTCCTTCCAGCCTTCCGGAAGCCCGGCCTCCCTTGCCGGGAGCGCGAACGCAGGGTCCGGATACAGCACGGTGCGGGAACATCCGCATTCCCGCAGGGCGTCACAGGTCAGGGATTCCCGCGCCACAATCAGGTCAAAAGCCTTAAGATCCTCCAGCATGGCGCCCTTCATGTCCTCCCGTTCCAGGGAACACCCCCACAGGACGGCCGGCACCCCCGCACGGCGCAGCAGGTCATTCTGCAAATAAATATGCACGGGCTCCCCGTAACAGTAATTGTCCCCTCCGCTGCACAGGGCCACGGAAGCGCCCCTCCCCTCCTCTGCAATGCCGCCGAAGGCAAGCCGGTCAAAAGCGTCCCGGACGCCCAGCACATGCCGCCGCATCCACGCTGCCGCATACCCGGCGGAGCATCTCCGGATGGGCCTCTGTTCCGGCAGCACGCGCACCGTCCGGTCCAGGCCATAGCGCCTGTCTTCCCCGCACGCGGAGGAGAACAGAACACCTTCTTCAGGCCGGAGCAGCAGCATCGTGGACCTGACAATCGCCTCACAGCCGTGATTGCCGCTTCCTCCATGGGGATATAAAAGAATCTTGTTCATGCCTATCCTATCTATTTTTTCCGGGTCCGGGCTCCTTCCATCAGCAGGAACAGGCTGAAGGGCCAGCGGTTGAATAAACAAACGCTCATCCACTTGGGGCAGTGGAACACATCGGGATAAGCGCGCAGCAGGTTGTTTTCCGGCGTTCCTACAATGGACCGCACCGCCCGCAGGCGTCCCATAAGGCCATAGTGCTCCCGGAAACGGTATATCTCAAACAGGGAATTGTACACCAGCCCCCACCAGCGGAACGCCAGGTACCTCTCCACCTTCTCTCCCTCCAGCCTCCGGGTGTGGAAATATTTCCGTTCCAGGCGGAACTGCCGGACAATCCAGATGAATTTTTCCGGGACAAACCGTGTGGACAAGGTTCCTTCCTCCGCCCGGCGGTAGAAATAGCCGGCCTTGTCCACCGTTCTCAAACGCCTGATGTATTTCAGGTATGCCATGTTGAACATCAGGTCTTCCCCGTAGGAGACGTCTTCCGGAAAACGGATGGAATGCCGGGCCAGCAGGGTGCGCCTGTACAGCTTCACCACCGGGCCAAAGAGCAGGAAGGAGCGGAACAGCCGTACCCAGGCTTCCTCCTCTCCGGGCCTGGCATCCAGTTCCACAGGCTGCGGCACCGTCACTTCATCCTTTTTCCCGGCGCGGACGGAGCGCAGCCCTTCCACCACCAGGTCGCAAGCCCCGTCCTCCACGGCGGAAACCAGTTCCTGAAGGTAGGTGGGCGTTACCCAGTCATCCCCGTCAATGAAGCACAGCCAGCGCCCGTCCGTTTCCTTCATGCCGCGGTTTCTGGCGGCGGAAACTCCCATGTTCCTGTCCAGATGGATGACCCGGACGCGCCTGTCCCCGGAAGCCAGCCTGTCGCACAGCGGACCGCTTCCGTCCGTGGAACCGTCATCCACCAGGCAAACGTCAAAATCCGTGAAGGTCTGCCCCAGCACGGAGCCCACGCATTTTTCAAGAAAACGCGCGGCGTTGAACACGGGAATAATGACGGATACGGAAGGCATGGCTATTCAGCGCGTTTCTTCAAAAAGCCGTTTCACGGCACTCATCTGCCCATCCAGGTCAAACCGGCTTCCCCCGCGGAGCGCCCGCCCGCAGTAGTCCCGGTAATCAACCTTTCCCGTCAGAATGTCTTCCAGGGCGCGGTAAAGCCCCAGCACATGGTTTTCCGCAATCAGCCCGAATTCCCCGTCCCTCAGCTGCTCCGGGACTCCGGAACACAGCGTGGCCGTTACGGGCGTGCCAAGAATCAGGCTCTCGGAAATCACGGTGGAATACCCCTCGCTGCGGGAAGAACAGACCAGCCAGTCCGCCGCCTTCACGTAGGGATACGGGTTTTCCCGGTGCCCCAGCAGGGTAATCCTGTCCTGCAAATTTCCCTCTTTAATCATGGCTTCCAGCGTTTCCCTCTCCGGTCCCTCTCCCAGAATCCAGAGATGGAAGGAGAAGCCCTCCTGTGCCAGATAGCGGCAGGCCGTCACCAGCCGGTCAAAGCCCTTCTGCGGAACAAGCCGCCCCGAGGCGCAGAAAAGCACCTTCCCGTCCGGACGTTCCGGAACGTATTCCACGGCTTTATCCCTGATGCGCGGAACATCCACGGGATTATAAACCACCCGTGCGTCCTGCAAAGGCCCCATCAGTTCCAGCAGGGATTCCCGGACATTCCGGGACACGCAGGCCACCGTGTCAAAACAGCGGTAAACGGCTTTTTCCTCCTCAGCGTTCCGGTAGGCGGGAAGAGTCCAGTGGTTGGCGGCCAGGTCAATATGGACCCAGGCCAGTTTCCGGGTCCCGGCATGGGTGGAGCCTCCCGCTATCCGCGTGGCATAGCCTTCAATGAAAGCCGCTTCCACATCATAGGTTCCGCGGATGAACAGGCGGTGGAAAACGGAGGGGGGGAAATGCCTGTAAACCAGCAATTTCAGTCCATTCCTGACCTTGACCCACAGGCGCCCCCAGGGGCCGTCCCCATCCCGGAGGGCATCAAATAAAAAACGGACGGAGACATTCCGGGGGTAGCCGGACGGAACATCTTCCTTCTTAATGGAATAAATGACTACCTCCCACTGGTCCCCGTTCCAGCGGTTCAGCAGGGTTTGCAGAATTTTCTCCGCGCCGCCGCCGGACAGGCTGTTGACAAAAAACGCTACTTTCTTCATTCCATCCCCTCCAGCAAATGTTCCACCTTCCGCACGGCTTTCCCGTAAACAAACGCATCTCCTCCCAGCGCGGCCCTTTCCCGCCAGACTTCGCAGGATTCCCTGCCGGACAAAAAGTCCTCCATGCCGCAAGCCAGCGCCTCTTCATGATTCTCCACGATGCGCCCGAACCTCCCCATGCCAAGCTGTTCCCGCACGCCGGAACACTCCACGGCCAGCACGGGCACGCCCAGCATCAGCGCCTCCGTAACCACGGTGCTCATCCCCTCACTGCGGGAACTGCATACAAATAAATCAGCCGAGGCCATCCATGGGTAGGGATTTCCCAGGAAACCGGGCATCAGCACGGAATCCGCCACTCCCAGGGCGGCAGCCCGGCCTTCCAGTTCCCGCCTCCGGCTCCCTTCTCCCAGGATCACCAGTTCCGCCTGCCATCCCCGCTCCTTCAAGCGGGCCAGCGCGGCAATCAGACGGTCAAAGCCCTTCTGATCTTCCAGACGCCCCACGGAAATAAAGCGGAAATGCTTCTTCTCCGGCACTTCTTCCGCGGAAGAGGCGGCTCCGGAACGCACGGCGTCCCCGTCCACCGGATTGTGCAGGACCACAGACCCGGCATGCGCCCCAAAGCGCCGCTCAAACGCCTCCCGGACAGTTTGCGACACATGCACCACGGTTTGAAAACGGGCATACGCCTTCTTTTCCTCCTCCAGCGACCGGAACACCAGCCCCTGCGTCCAGGGCCGCGCTTCCAGGTCCACATGAACCCAGGCGATTTTCCGGGAATTTCCCTCCGGAGCGGCCGCCAGAAGGCGCGTAGGCAGCCCTTCCGTGAAAGCCACCTCCACATCGTAATCTCCGGCTATGTTCCATTTATAAATCCAGGCCGCCGGAAGAAAGCGGTACACCAGCGCGTACCTGATCCGGTAAAGCAATCCCCGTCCGCCCACAATGGTGCGGTAACGCGCATACTTCCTCACTTCCTCCCGGTACGGACCGCAGTCCACCACCGTGCACACCGTCACGTCAAACCGGTCCCGGTCCAGGCCGCGCACCAGTCCGGAGAGAATTTTCTCCGCCCCTCCCCCGGCCAGGGATTCCACGAGAAACAGGACTTTTAAACGGGCGCGCGGCATGAACGGTCTTCTAAAGAGAATTATTTTCCCCGCATGGGGAGGAAGTATCCAGGCTCCTGTACACGGCAGCCTTCCGGGAAGAACGGCCCTGGGGCTCCACGTCGCACAGGACGATGCCCATGCGCTTCAGCTCCCCGTTTTTCCATATCTTCTGGAGTCCGGCCAGATCACGCTTCTTCACGCAGCCGGCCCGCATGACGTACAGCGTGGCGTCAGCCAGCCGGGCCACAATGCGGGCATCCGCCAGGGAGGAATAGGGGACGCAGTCCATGAAAATGAAATCATACTGTTCCTTCAATTCCTCCATCAGCTTCCGGATGCGGTCATGCAGCAGCAGCCGGGAGGGATGGTCCGGCAGGGTTCCGGCAAACAGATAGTCCAGATGGTCGGAAACGGAGGACTTTTCCACCAGGGAACGCCAGCCGCCTTCCCCCGCCTGTTCCAGATCGCCGATGCCCGGCTTCCCGGCCCCGCCCAGCAGGGAGCTGAGCGTGCCCTTCCTTAAATCCATATCCATCAGCAGCACCTTCTTTCCAGCCACGGCAAGAGACACGGCCAGATTTACGGAGAGGTAGGTTTTCCCTTCCCCGGAACAGGAGGAGGTAACCAGGACGCTGAGGGGCTCTCCACCGTTCTCGTCGGAAAGGGAGACCATGCGTTCCGCCAGCAGGGGGAAGCATTCGGACAATTCGGAAGGCTCTTCCAGGTTCACCACGATCTCCTGGTTTTTCAGCTTCCGCGGCTTGCGCGGCAGTTCCCCGTAAACGGGAATGGAAGTCAGGGTTTCTATCTCCTTCCGGCGCTTCACGTTGGAATCCAGCACCGCCGCGATCACGCACAGGAGCACGGGAATAGCCATCCCCGCCAGAAAACCCACCATCAGGATTTTGGCCACGTTCGGTTCCAGGGGCCCGTTCCCGCCGCGCACGGCGTCCACCATCCGGGCATTATCCTCCGTAGCGGCCAGGGCCAGGGAATTTTCCTCCCTCTTGTTCAGCAGGAAGACGTACAGGGATTCCCGGACGCGCTGCTCCCGTTCAATATGGTTGACGTCCCTTTCCCGGCTGGAAACGGTCCTGATATGCTCCCGCGTCATTTCATGCTGGTCCTCCACGTTCTTCTTCTTGACCAGCAGGGACGTATAGTAATTATTCACGGAGCGCCTCAGCGCATCCTTCAGGGAGTTCAAGTTGGCTTCCAGCTCGCGGACAATCGGGTTGTTGTCCCCGGCGTTCACCTTCAGGCTTGTTCTTTTCAGCAGGGTGTCATTAAAAACGCCTATCTGGTCCCGGATGCCCATGTCAGCTATCTTCGCATTGATCGGCACCAGCCTGGAATCATGCGCCGCCTCCTGCTCCAGATACTCCTTCAGGTATTCAATGGACTTGATCTCAAGCTCAAGCTCCCTCAGATCCTTCTTGTCATTGATGCTGTTCTCATATTCCTCCGTAAGGGCGGTGGACAGGTCCGTCAGTACATTGGTCTCCCTTTTCAGGTCCTCAATGGACAAGTCGTTCTTCTGCATTTCATCGCTGATGACGTCCAGGCGCTCCTCAATGAACTGGTTCGTTTTCATTCCGCGCCTGTTTTTCTCCTCCAGGGAGGCCTCATTGTAAAAATGGACGATGCTGTGCAGAATCTGCTCCGCCTTCACCGGATTATTGCAGCGCATGGAAATATTAATCAGGTTGTTCTTTCCGCTCGCCTTTTTGACGGTCAGGCCGCCCGCCAGCCCCAGCGCCGCCTGCCTGACTGAAGTTTTTCTGACAATCACGGGGACGTCCAGGCTGCCGTCATTAAACCGGGGCGTTTTCTTCACGATGAATGTCTGGGAGTCAAATTGAATCTCTTTGCCGAAGGTTCCGGTTTTTTCATCACGCCCGGAATCGTCCATATTTTTCTCCACCCGGAATTCCTCCCTGGACACAGGAACCACCTGGAACTTGGCGTCAGCCGCCGCCCCCTCCCGCGTGAACCGTACCGCAATGGGGGAATCCTGGTAGATCTCCACCTTGCGGAATTTGTTCTTCTTCCAGTAAGTAACGTCCAGTTTCAGGTTCCGGACCACGGTTTCCAGCAGGGAGTGGGAGGAAAGGAGGAAGATTTCATTGTCCAGATTGGTGGTGGCCGTATTCACTATCCCATTGGTGGAGGCCAGCACCGTGGCGGCCACGGATTCCTTGGGGTAGTCCTCCTTCACGAGGATGGTGGTGGCCTTCCCGTAAACCTGGGGCTGCCTGGCCGCATACAGATAGGCCAGGGGCAGGCAGATGGCCAGGGAGAGCACGCACCAGTACCAGTTCCGGACAATCCGGCCCATGATGGCCTTCGGGCTGGGGAGCAGGGATGGCGGCGCACTGCCGCCGCCGTCCAGGGGTTCCGTTTTTTGGGAGAGGGCTTTCATGGGATTAAATGCAGAAGGCCAGAATGACCATGGCAATGGAGGTGCCGGAAATCAGGTAGGGATAAATCTGGAGCTGCTCGCTGCGGGTATTCACCTTCCTGTCTGAAGGAGTGACGTAAATGACGTCATTCTGCTGGATGTAATAATAGGGGGAATGGAACAGGTCACTGCTCCGCAGGTCCACCTTGGACGCGATGCGTTCTCCGTTCGCCTCACGGATGATGTAAATGTCACGGTTGCCGTCCATGTTCAGGTCCCCGGCCTTGCTCAGAGCCTCCAGCAGGGTCAGGCGCTCCCCCTTGATTTCATAGCTGCCCGGCTTGGACACTTCCCCAAGAACGGAGAATTTGAAATTCATCAGGCGCACGCTGACTGCCGGGTCCTTGATATACCCTTCCTTGAGAATCTCATTTTCAATATCCGTCGCCAGCTGGATGCAGGTCTTGCCCGCAGCCTTGATTCTCCCCAGAACGGGGAACACGATGTCCCCGTCCGTATTCACGAAGTAGCCGCGCTCGTCATCACGGGGGCTGGAAACGCTGCCGCTGTCCTTGTTGAACATCTGCGCGAGCGTAGGATTCTTGCTGCTGACGGAAATGAACAGGCGGTCGTCCTTCTTGATGACGATCTTATACTCCTTCCCGATGGCCGCTTTCTGGTCCAGCACCAGGTCCTGGACGTAGTTGACTTCTTCAGGCTTGACGCAGGCGGGAAGCGCGCCCAGCAGGAGGCCCGCTGCGAGCAGGCGGCTCCAGAGGACGGGATGACGGAACAAATTAAGGTATTTCATTGGATGGATTGAGTAGGAGTTAGATGGAGAGGGGTTTCTTCAGGTCCAGATAGTCGTACTTCTGGTAAGGGGAGTTATTGCTCTTGTATTCGGGTATTAATTGCTTCATGGCGCGGATGGTTTCCTCCAGGTTGTTGGATTCCGCATGGCGCACCAGTTCTTCAAAGGCTTCCTTCAGCTCGGACATGTCATATTTCCGGGTCTCGAAAATACGGATGCGCTGGTGCGGGGTCTCCAGCGTATGTTCATAGTCCGTCAGAAGTTCTTCATAGAGTTTCTCGCCGGGCCGCAGTCCGGTAAAGACAATGCGGATATCCTTCAGCGGGGAAAGCCCGGCCAGGCGGATCATCTTTTTGGCCAGCTCCACGATTTTGACCTGCTCTCCCATGTCAAAGACGAAAATCTCCCCGCCCTTCCCCATCGCGTTAGCCTGCAAAATCAAATGGCAGGCTTCCGGAATGGTCATGAAATAGCGGATCATTTCAGGATGGGTGACGGTCACCGGGCCGCCCTTTTTGATTTGTTCCTTGAACAGCGGAATCACGGACCCGGCGCTCCCCAGCACATTGCCGAACCGCGTGGTAATAAACACGGTAGAGCCCTTCCCGTACTTCTGAGCCAGGTGTTCCCCCAGGCTCTGCACGTACATTTCAGCCAGGCGCTTGGTGGCCCCCATGACGCTGGTTGGGTTCACCGCCTTGTCCGTGGAGACCATGACGAAGCGCTGCACCCCGTACTTGGCGGCCAGGGACGCCAGATGCATGACGCCCTTCACGTTATTGACCACGGCCGTACACGGGTTCTCCTCCATCAGAGGAACGTGCTTGTAGGCGGCGGCATGGAAAATCAACTCCGGACGGTACAGCTTCATGCTCTCCTCCAGCTGGCGGCGGTGGCAGACGTTCGTGATGGAAGTGGCAACGGAAACCCGGGGGTATAGCTTCTCCACCTCCTGGCGCACCAGCCACAGGGGCGTTTCCGCATGGTCCAGCAGCACGATCCGGCGCGGGGCAAACCGGCACAACTGCCTGACCAGCTCGCTGCCTATGGACCCCGCCGCGCCCGTCACCATCACCACCTTGTCCCTGATGCCGCCGGAAATCTTTTCCGTATCAATGCTGATTTCCTCCCGCTCCATCAAATCCTCAATCTGCACTTCATCCACGGCAACGCCGGAATACTCGTGAAACGACTGGAACAGGTCGTGGGAAACCATCAGCTCAATTCCCTTTTCCAGACAGACGTCCGCCAATTTCTTTTCTCCCAGAATTTCGCCCTTTCCCACAAAAATAACTCCTGAGGCCTGAAACACATTCAAGGCCGTCTCCACCTCCGCGGCCTCCTTGATCAGCCGTATCGGAATCCCCCTGATTTCCTTGCCGTCCGCCTCAGGAGCGGAAGTCAGGATGCCCACCACTTCATATTCCTCACTTTTCAGGCTTCTGATGAGGGAGGCTTTCAGAAGGCAGGCGTCCAGCTTGCCCACCAGCGCGATTCTCTTGCGCCCGGTCGTCGTGATGGAAGAAACCGATTCGGTGGAATTGAGGTGTTCCAGCCATCTTCTTCCGCCGATGCACGCCATGCGGCACCCAATCAGAACCAGGAAGGTGAAGACGAAATTAAAGATGGCGCAAACGACATGCCCCTTGTAATACGTAGGCCAGAGAACAATGTTGAAGAGGCACAGCAGTACGCTGGCCAGCAGAATGGCCGCCATCAGCTTCTGCAAGTCCTTCATGGTCGTGAACCGGACCAGGGTCTTGTAAACGCCGGACCGCCAAAGCATGATGCCCGTGACGAAGAAATCGAAGAGAAGGGCCGCGCCTACGTGCTTGTCCACCCAGTCCCCCTTGTAGATCCATTCCCCGTAGTAGCAGGCCAGCATCGTGACCAGGGAGGAGAGCCCCAAATCCAGCAGGAAGATGAATTTCCCGCTGGCATTCAGCAGATAATGCCGGGCGTAATAGAGGAATTTTGAAATCGGGCTATGAGTCTCAGTCATAAAAACAAACATTAAAGATTCAGCATGACGTCAATGACACGGTCCATATCTCTCCCGGTCAGGGAAGCGCCCGAAGGCAGGCACAGGCCCTGTTCAAACAGGCGGTCCGACACGCCTGACCCGTAAAACGGACAGGAACGGAATACGGGCTGCAAATGCATGGGCTTCCAGAGGGGGCGGCTTTCCACGCCGGCTTTCTGGAGCTCCAGCCTCAGCGTTTCCCGGTCAAACCGTGCCTCTTCCGGATTGATCTGCACGCAGGTCAGCCAGTGGTTGGAATGGTAGCGGGCGTCCGGATTTTCCAGCAGGGACAGCCCCGGCACGCCGGAAAGGCGGCGGCGGTATTCCTCATGAATGCCGCGCCTTTTTTCCAGAAAGGCAGGCAGGGAGAGCATCTGTCCGCGGCCTATGCCCGCGCACACGTTGCTGAGGCGGTAATTGTAGCCAATATGCGTATGTTCATAATGCGGCGCCTGGTCCCTGGCCTGGGTGGCGTAAAATTTGACCCTGTTCCGGGATTCCTCATCCGGGCAGCACAGCGCGCCGCCTCCGGAGGTAGTGATGATCTTGTTCCCGTTAAAGGAAAACGCGCCGTAAGTCCCGAACACCCCGCACTTGCGCCCCCGGTACTCGGAACCGAGCGCTTCCGCGGCGTCTTCCAGCACGGGAATGCCGTATTTCCCGGCAATTTCCATGATCTCCTCCATGCGGGCGGGCATTCCGTACAGGTCCACCGGAATGATGGCCCGGGGAGTGCGCCCCGTCTGCCTGATGCGGTCCCTGATAGCTTCCTCCAGCAGTTCCGGGGACATGTTCCACGTGCTTTCCTCACTGTCCACAAACACGGGGGAAGCCCCCTGGTAAATGATGGGATTGGCGGAGGCAGCAAACGTCATGGACTGGCAGAGGACTTCATCCCCCGGCCCCACTCCCAGCATCACCAGCCCCAGATGAAGGGCGGAAGTGCCGGACGCCAGGGCCACTACGTGGGTTTCCCCCAGGTAGTCCTCCAGCTCCCGTTCAAAAGCGTCCACATTCGGGCCCACCGTAGTCACCCATTTTGATTCAAAAGCTTCACGCACGAACTTTTCTTCAGCCTCACCCGTGCTGGCCAGGGAAAGCCAGATGGCGGATTTCTTTTCCGGAGCCGGAGACGGCTTCTTCTTCAGCACCGCGGGACATCCCGCATACGTTCCGCCCTCCAGGGCGTCACGCACCAGCGTGGAGTTGGCGCCCAGAACCACGTTTTCCTTCACCGTACGGCACGGAAGCACCACGGACGCAGCGCCCAGGAAATTGGCATTCCCCAGCGTCACGCCTCCGGACACCTTGCAGCCGTTGGCCACCACATTCCAGTTCCCCAGCGTCACGTCATGGCCGATCAGGGAGCCGCAGCTGAACAGGTTGAAATCCCCCATGTCCACGTGGCAGCTGAAGATGTGGCCAAAGCTGATGACGTTCCCCTTCCCCATGGCTACCCGGTCACGGTCGTAGAATTTCACGTCCGGGGCGATGATGTTGGGAAAATCCAGCAGCGGATTATCCAGCAGGCCGGAAATGCGTTCCAGGGCCCGGGGGGAAGCAATGGCGATCACGACGGAAAGGGGCTCCTTCCAGGCGTTCAGCTCTTCCACTGCGCCCAGCACGCGCCCGTACTCGTTTTCCGTTCCGGCGGGAACTCCGTCATCAAAGAAGCCGATCAAATTCCAGGAGGGGGACTCCCCGTTGATTGCCCTGAGGCAGCAGGCCGTTTCCCTGCCGAAGCCCCCGGCGCCTATAATCGCTATATTTTTCTTCATTTTCCGGAACCTGTGAATTTTTCCATGGTGGCGCTGCCCTCAGCGCTGATTCCCTGGCGTTGAACAACCTTCACCAGCGTTAAAAAGATGATGCGGGCATCCAGCAGAAAGCCCAGGTGGTCCACATACCAGACATCCAGTTCAAACTTGCGTTCCCAACTGATG
This sequence comes from Akkermansia muciniphila, assembly GCF_002884975.1. Lineage (NCBI taxonomy): Bacteria > Pseudomonadati > Verrucomicrobiota > Verrucomicrobiia > Verrucomicrobiales > Akkermansiaceae > Akkermansia > Akkermansia muciniphila. The sequence goes on from NZ_PJKB01000001.1 coordinate 1,238,085, forward strand.
GAGTTGCGCCCGTTCACCTGGGCCCAGCCCGTGATGCCGGGCCTCACGTCATGGCGGCGCGCCTGTTCCGCCGTGTACAGGGGCAGATATTCCGGCAGCAGGGGCCGGGGGCCGATGAAGCTCATCTGCCCCGCCAGAACATTGAACAACTGGGGCAGTTCATCCAGGGACAGGGAGCGCACCAGCCGCCCTGCGCGCGTCAGGCGCCGTTCGTCCGGCAGCAGTTCCCCGCGGGCATCCCTTTCATCCGTCATCGTCTTGAATTTGACGATCCGGAACAGCTTGCCGTGGCGACCGGGCCGCGTTTGACGGAAAAACGGCGTGCCGCGGTTCGCCAGGGCCAGAAGCGCCATCAGCGCAAGAAAGGGAACCAGCAAAACCGCCAGAACGGCCAGGGCGATGAAAAAATCCACCACCCTCTTAATGCAATTTCCGTAAATCATGCCGATACCCTCCCGTAAAAATTGAGCAGCGCTTCCCACACGATCCGGCAGGTAAACCTGCCTTCCACCTGCCGGGCCGCTTCCGCGCCCATCTTCCTGCGCCGTTCCGGATCATCCCTGAGGGAGGCCATGGCGCAGCGCAGCGCCTCTTCATCCCGGGCCGGGACCAGCAGGCCGTTCACGCCGTCCTTCACAATCTCATTACACCCGCATATGTCCGTGGCGATGACGGGCAGCTCCATGGCTCCAGCCTGCAGCAGTGAATTGGGGAATCCCTCCCGGTAGCTGGGCAGCACAAACACGTCCGCGGCTTCCAGCCAGGGGCGGATGTCCTCCTGGAAACCGGGGCGGAACACTCCGGGCACCTCCAGTTCTTTTCCGGCGTAATCCTCCGTCCAGCCCACGAGCGCCAGAAAAACGGGCGCCCCCGTCCCCTCCGCGCGCAGGGCGGCAAATGCGGCAAGCAACTCGCGGATTCCCTTGTCTTCCGTAATCCTCCCCACAAAAACGTACAGCACGGCGTCCTCCGGCAATTCCAGGCGCGCCCTCACTTCCTCCCGGCAGCCGGAACAGCGGAAATAGTCCGTGTCTATGCCGTTGATATTGCCATGGGCCAGGATTTCCAGCGGCTTGCCCGTCACTTTCTCCTCCATCAGGAGCTTTTTGACGCCCTCCCCCTCCGGAATAACATGTGTGGCAAACAGGCAGATCAGGCGGTCCATCTGCTTCAGCAGGCATTTGAAGGCACCCTTCCGGTACGGGAATATCAGGCCGGTGAAAGTATGGACCCGGACTGGAACACGGGCAAAAGCCGCCGCCGTCATGCTCAGCAGCCCGGCCTTGGGCGTAAGGGAGTGTACCCCCCACGGGCGTTCCCTGCGGAACAGCAGGAACAGGCGCCACAGGCTCTTCAAATCCTTCCACAGGGAAATGGACCGTTCTATCTCAAGCTCCACGGTAGGCACGCCCTCACGGCGGCGGATGCGTTCATGCTCCTCACCGGGGGAAGCCACGGCGAGAACGTCAAAGAAACCGTTCAGGTAATTCAACTGCCCCTTGAGCAGCAGGTCCAGGGAGATGGAGGCCGCCGCAACCCTGATGATCTTCTTTTTCATGCGTTGTAAATATTCATGTAAAAGGTGAAGACGTAGATCGCCGGGATAAAGCAGGCCAGTTTCTTTTCCTGGTCAGCCCAGAACCTTTGCTTGAAAAAGGGATAGATGAAGACAAAGCCCATCAGGAACCAGGAGAGCTGCGCGAACCTGTTGCTGAATGCCGCGTACATGCAGAGAATCCAGAACGCATTGGCCGCAATGTAAATGTTCAGCAGCCACGTGTACATCACGTCCCGGTACTCCTCCCTGAACAGGAAGTAACAGCCCGAGATGATGGGCAGAGCGCTGTAAATCAGGAAATCCCAGCGGAAACCGACACTGCTGAACAAGGCGGAGGAAGCCTTCAGTTCATCAGCCTGGTTGATGTAAAGGGTCAGGCGCGGATCATCGAAAAAGCCGGAGGAGGCGATCATTTCCCCAATGGCGGGCCCGGCCAGAATGACGGCGAGGATGCAGCACAGCCACGCCGCCACGTAATACCGCGTATCCGTCACAAACCAGGCCAGCGCGCCTGCGGCGGCCAGCAGCATCATGGACTTGTGCAGGCTGACGGCAAGCACGGTGAACAGCAGCAGCATCTTGAGGTTTTTCCGGAATGTAAGGCCCAGAATCATCACGGAAGCGGCCATGCCGTTGCGGATGCCGTTGACGCCATACACCCAGAAGGTGAACATGGCGCACGCAACCAGGAACGGAATGAACCACCTGGCGCCGAAAATCCTGTAGCTGGCCAACGCCAGCGCCCCCACGTACACCGCGGCGCAGGTCAGGAAGTAGTCATGCACGTTACCATGCTGCACCCAGGCATGCAGGATGACGGCAAACAGCCATTCCCCCTTCATGCCCGTCAGCTGGGCTTTCCAGTTCCCGGCCTCCCCTTCCTGAAGGGTCTGGAATTCCGCGGCGTAATTAATGGTGTCTCCAAACTCACCGCTTACGGGCCGCGCGCCCATGTACAGGATCAGGGCGAGCACGAACAAAATCCCGGCAAGGCTGTCCAGCCGGGTCGTGGCAGGAGAATAAATTCCTGCCGTTCCCGCCTGATACACTGCACCCAGTATAAAAAAAAGAACAGTCCAGTTAAACAATGCTGTGTATAGGGAAATGGGAACAAAATCAAAACACATGCCAAGGCAAAAAAGGACGCGGGCGTACTCTAACGGATTATCAGTCCGTTTCAGAATATGAGCCCGGGAAAGCCATTAAATTCAATCTTTTAGGCAGATGGTTGAAAACGCCCCGTTTGTTTGGGTAAAATCCAAAAACACCTTAAGTTTTATATTGTCAGAATCTTCGATTGACTGCGGACTGATAATCCGGTTTCATATTCTGCTTCTAAAAAACGCTTTTTTCTTTCATATATCATTACATATTGAATATGAAGAAAATAGCAAATGACACTAATTATCCGACAATGCAAAAAACAGCTTTTCAGCATTGTTTGATGCCTCCGGATGACCTATCGTTCCTTCCGGTCCGGGCCATGTTCCTCACCTTCGTGCCAGACAGGCATTCTATTCATGGCGGCGGAGCCTTTACAACCATCAGGCCCATCGGCACCCATGCAGCCCCACCTTCACCCCGCGCCGGAAACTCCCCTCGTCAGCATCATCGTCCCCGTGTACAACCTGGAAACGTGCGTTTCCGCCTGCCTGGACAGCCTGCTGGCCCAGACCTGGCTGCCGCTGGAAATTATTCTGGTCAATGACGGTTCCACGGACGGGACGGCGCGCATCCTGAACGCTTACGCGGAACGGCACCCCGGCATCAGGGTCATCACCCAGGCCAACGCGGGGGTGGACGCCGCCCGTTATGCCGGCATGGACGCGGCCACGGGGGAATATGTCATGTTCGTGGACGGGGATGACGCCATTTTTCCGGACAGCGTAGAGGCCATGGTTCAAATGGCCGTCCGGGAACGGGCGGACATCGTCATCGGGGACTACGTGCGCCACCTGGACCGCTTCGGCCTTTTCCGCCGGAAAGACGGCCATATACCGCATAGCCGGGTGGTGGAAAGGGAGGAGTTCCTTTCCTCCTACTATTCCGGCTTCTTCGGCATGGACCGCCATGGCCTCTTCTACACGTACGGGAAAATGTGCATCAAGCTTTACAGAAGGGAATTCCTGCTGGACAACCGCCCGGCCCCAAGCGGGCTGAGGTATGCGGAAGACCAGCTGTTCAACCTTCAGGTCTTTCCCGCTGCGGAACGGATAGCCGTGCTGGCAAGGGAGGTGTATATCTATAAATTCGGAGGAGTGACGGGCAACCTGTCCCTCTCCCTGTTTGACGACATGCTGCTCCTTCATTCCACAAAACTGACCATGACGGACCGGGAAGACTGGAAAAAAAGCGAGCTGGGAGCCTTCCTGAACAACGTCCGCAGTTTTCTGGCTACTCTGGCGGTTTCCGGAGAGCTGACGGCCCGCAGCATGCCGGAGGCGCTTGAAAAACTGAACGGCAGCGCCATCTGGCGCCAGGCGCTTGAGGTCCATCCGTCCCTCAATGACCCCTTTTTCTCCGCCATGCGCCGGAATGACGCCGCTGCGGCCTATGGGGAGCTCAGCCGCCATACCATCCTGAAAAAAACCGCCTACCGGCTGCGCAGGGCCATCCTGAAGCTGGTGCGCTGAACCCGCTTCCATGGAGGGGGTCTTCCCCTGCTCTTCCCGCCATCCATGGAAGGGAAAGCTGCACCCGGGAAAGACAATTTTTTATTGCGTTCCGGGCAGGTAAATCATATATCCCACCGATTCAACCGCTGCCGGTTCCTCCCTTTTACATGCCATGGCTTTCCCTCCTTTCCTGAAATACCTCGGAGCCCTTCTGACGGGCTGGCTCCTCCTGTGCTCCAGCGCGGGAGCGGCGGAAAACGGTAAAATCCTGATGGTCACGGAAGCGACTTTCCCGCCCTACGAATTCTGGGAGGGGAACGCCATCATGGGCATTGACCCGGAAATCATGCGGGAAGTGGCCCGGCGCACCGGCAGGGAGCTGGTTATTGAGGACATGAGCTTTGACTCCGTGATTACGGCGGTAGTCTCCGGAAAGGCGGACGTGGCGGCCTCCGGCATCACGGTCACTCCGGAACGCCAGGGAAAGGTGGATTTTTCCATCCCCTACATGGAAGCGGCGCAGGTCATCATTGTTCCCAAAGGCTCCCCCATCCGGAGCAGGAACGACATCCGCGGCAGAAGAATAGGCGTGCAGCACGGAGCCACCGGAGACACCTACGTCACCCGGAACATCCAGCAGCCGGAACGCTTCCCCAACGGAGCGCTTGCCGTAGCGGCCGTAGCAGCCGGCAAGGTGGACGCAGCCGTGATTGACCAGGACCCCGCCAGAATGTACGTGGCCGGCAACGACCGGCTGGAAATCCTGCCGGAACCCCTCACCTCCGAGAGCTACGCCATTGCCGTGCGCAAAGGGAATCCGGAACTTCTCCGGGACATCAACAGCTCCATAGCGGACATGAAAGCCTCCGGCACGCTGGAGGAAATACGGGCCAAATACGCGGCCATGCAGGTAAAATCCGCCGCGGGGGCCGGAAAACACGCCGCGGGCGGAAACTGGCTGGAAAACGCGTGGCTGGACATGAAGGACTCCTTTGACGTCAACTTCATGCAGGAAGGGCGCTGGAGATACCTGGCCAACGGCTTCCTGGTGACGCTGGAGGTCTCCTTCTTCTCCGTCCTTCTGGGCATCCTGATGGGCTTTGTGGTGGCCGTTATCCGCGCCACGCATGACAAGACGGGCGGCCTGCGCTTCCTGAACGCCCTCTGCAAGCTGTACCTGACGGTCATCCGCGGCACCCCGGTGGTGGTGCAATTGCTGATCATCTACTTTGTGATCTTCGGCACGGTGGACGTCAGCAAGGTGCTGGTGGCCGTGGTGGCCTTCGGCTTCAACTCCGGAGCCTACGTGGCGGAAATCATCCGCGGCGGCATCATGTCCATTGACAAGGGACAGTTTGAAGCCGGGCGCAGCCTGGGCCTGGGCTACTCCCAGACCATGGTTTTCATCATCCTGCCCCAGGCCTTTAAAAACGTGCTTCCCGCGCTGGGGAACGAGTTCATCGTGCTGCTGAAGGAAACCAGCGTCTCCGGCTACATCGCCCTCCAGGACCTGACCAAGGGCGGGGACATCATCCGCAGCCAGACTTACACCGCCTTCATGCCCCTGACGGCCGTAGCCCTGATTTACCTCTCCGTGGTCATGCTGTTCAGCTGGCTGCTCGGCAAACTGGAAAGGAGACTGAAAAACAATGAATGAAGAGCCCGGAAACGCGCCCATGTTCCAGATCAGCCATCTGGTGAAGGAATTCAACACCGTGCACGCGGTGAATGACGTTACCACGCAGATCCGCCAGGGGGAGGTGGTCTTCATCGTGGGGCCCTCCGGCTCCGGAAAAAGCACCTTCCTGCGCTGCCTGAACCTGCTGGAGGAACCTACTTCCGGAGAAATCCGCTTTAAGGGGGAACTGATTACGGCCCCCCATGCGGACGTCAACAAATTCCGCCAGCACGTGGGCATGGTCTTCCAGCACTTCAACCTGTTTCCGCACCTGACCATTCTGGAAAACATCACCATCGCCCCCGTTAAAACGGGACGCTCCACCAGGAAGGAAGCCGTGGAACAGGCGGAAACCCTGCTCCGGCGCATCGGCCTGTACGACAAGCGGAACTCCTATCCCCTCCAGCTTTCCGGGGGGCAGAAGCAGCGCATCGCCATCGTGCGCGCGCTGGTCATGAATCCGGACGCCATCCTTTTTGATGAACCGACGTCCGCCCTGGATCCGGAAATGGTGGGGGAAGTGCTTTCCCTGATGAAGGACCTGGCCCAGGGAGGCCTGACCATGGTGGTGGTCACCCATGAAATAGGCTTCGCGCGCGAGGTGGCCTCCCGCATCCTGTTCATGGACAAGGGAAAAATCGTGGAGGAGGGGCCTCCGGCCCAGCTCATTGACCATCCCTCCAACCCCAGGCTGAAGGAATTCTTCTCCAAGGTGCTCTGATGCGCCCTCTACTCCGGGACCGTTCCGTGCAGCCCCATCTTCATATCCACCGGGAGGGAGACCGTCCCCATGTCCTCCTTGCGGTATAGCCTGATTTTCAGCTTGCTGAGGTCCGTCCCGCCATCCACCGCCATGTATTGGCCGATTCCGGGGCGGCTGGAATCACGGGAGATGATACCGTTGACAAAGTCTGTCTTCAATGGTTTTCCATCCCCGTCCATCAACTCCCAGGAAGCAATACGGTAACCCTTGTCATTCCAGAGCATGACTTCCAGCACCCACTTCTCTCCCAGGCGGCGTGAAACCTTCACGGACAGTTCCTCCACTCCCGCGTCTCCCGCCACCGCCATATCTCCGGCACACTCCTGCTCCTCCTCCGGCCCGGCCATGGCCACAGGGAACGAGACTGCCCCTTCACTGAGGGAAAAATCATAAACCGGGCTGGGCACATCACGCGTTACAGGAAGGTGGAACGCGCCATGCAGCCGAATCCACTCAGCTTCCGGAGACGGAAGCTCCGGGCATTCCCCCTTGAACACGGTTACCCTTCTCTTTCCCCTTTTCCAGGTATGCAAATTTCCCACGTCAAAGGCCACGGCGCCCAGTTTCCTGCCTGTGGAATCCTCCGCTTCCAGGCTCTGGTCCCCCACATCGCCGCTCCGGATCAGATTAAAGGGCTCAAACACGCCAAAGTTCAGCTCAAAAGACAATTTAACGGCCGGGGGCGCCTGTTCATCCGCCTCCGCGGATTCCTTGCAGCGGATTTCCATGCTCCTTAACCCCGACTCCACAGGAATCTTCTGAGTGAGGCCATCGTCACCGGCAAAGGCCCCGGGGGCGCAGCACAACATCCAGCAAACCAACCCGGCAGGTTTCATCATTTTTCCTCCTCCTTCTTTTCTTCCCCCTGACGGACGGGCGCCACCATGCCGCCCATGCCCGCCTTGAAAGACACGGGCACCATCACCTCCTGCAAGCTGGAGGCATATTTTACGGCCATCTTGAACCGGTCCTTGCTCTCCGTGCTCATCCAAATATTTTGCAGCCAGTAGTACTGGCCATAACTGCCATGAAATGCTTCACAGGATTTGGAAACATCGCCCGGCTGCCCGTCCTCCGTAAAAAACTCCAGCTCCTTGATTCCGCAGGGTACGGCGGTCTTCACCCGGATCACGGCTGAAACTCCTTCCCTGCCCTTCCTGCGGCCCGGGCGGCACCACTCCACCGTGACGGCAGCACGCACGTCGCTTTCCTTCCCCAGGGCGGCGCCTTTCAATAAGATGGACGCCTTTTCTCCATCTTTCAGGGAGAGCGTTATTTTTTCCGAAAGCTTTACCGACCGGGACACGGCTACAGGCATGCAGCCCTGCACAGACATCCACGTGGAGTGCGGGGCGGGCCTCCATTTCTCCCCCCAGATATGGAGGTTTGCCCGGAAAGCGGCAGACTTGTCACGGTTATCCGCCGTGCAGAAAGACAGCGGAGCATTCGCCATGCGGGTGCCGCGGGAATCCGCTATTTCCGGCTTCTCTCCGTCCTGGCGCACATACGCCACCCGCCAGGGAGGGTTACATTGAAGCCTCAGATTCCACTGGATACGGAGCCTGGGGGAAGGCCCGGAATCGCCAAGCTCTCCATACTGGAACTGGAGACTATCAAACCGCGCCTGCACCCGGGGCGGGGAAGAAACTTCCGCATGCAGCATTCCCGTCATGCATGCCGCCGGCAGTATGGTCAATAATAAACGCAGCATCACAACAAGTCAGAGGGTTGGTTCCATGTAAGCCGCTTAACCGCTAACGCAAGCAAATAGAACTATAAATAAACATGGGAGGCCTTCCCGTTACTTTTTCTTATCCCTGATCTCCCCCCTCATGCCCAGCTTGACGTCCACGGGGACAGAGACCGGCTCCACAGGAACCTTGTAAATCATCCGGAACCTGAGTTTTTGCATATTCTCCGGCTCTTCAAACTGCAAGCGATTTGTCCATTCACGGTAGGAGGAGTTCATGCTGCTCCCCCCGCCCCGGGATTCGGTTTCCAGAACTTCGTCCTTCTCATTGAGAATTTCAAAACGGTCCAGGTCGAAGGAGCTTTCCACCCCCAGCCCCAGAATCATTTTCCTCATCTTTTTTCCGTTCCTTTCAAACGTACTGCACTCTTTCAGGAAAAGCCTGCCTGTAGGCACGCTTTCAGACAGGACGATGTCTCCGCCTCCCGCTTCCTCCCGGTCATTGGCCCCCGGCAGCGGCACATGCTCTTCCGCCTCTTCTGCCAGGGGAAGTTCGTAAACAGGGCTCTCCACGGAACGGGAGACGGGAACGCGGAACACCCCTTTCAGCCGTACCCAGGAAGCGTCCGGAGAAGGCAGTTCTCCGGCAACTCCATTGACGGTTGCCTGTACTATTCCGCCTTCACTCCGCGGGTACATGCTGCCCATCCTAAACTCTGCCGGAGCCAGCTTCCTGCCGGTGGAATCGGTCGCCTCCAGATACTGGATACCGTCATTGTATCGCGACCCAAAGCCCAATGGGGACTTGACGCTGAAATTCACTCCGAACTTCAGCTGCAGAGGGGATTCCTGGGGCGCTCCGTTAATCCACATGCTGTTTTTTTCCATGCCGACGGAAACAAAAACGACCTTCACCGGATTTTTTTCCTCCGGCTTGCCGCCGCCCCACGCCGCCGCTCCCAAAGCCGCAGCGGCGCACAGCAAAAACCGGGCAACAATAATGCTCTGCCTATTCATCCTAGTTCTCCTTGTTCGGGGTATCCTGTTGTTCCACGACGCCGGACAGGCCGCACCGGATACAGACGGGCACCATGATTTTCCTTAATCCCTCCGCATATTGAACGGCCACCTTCAGTTCCTCCTGCTTCTTCCCCTGCATCCGGAAGTACCGGCCCCAGTCATAACTCTTCAGGGAGCGTCCGGAGCTGGAACCGTAATTTTCCGTCACCAGCGGAGCGCCATCCGGGGAATGCAGTTCAAAATCCAGAAAGCCAAGCGGAGTGGAAGAATAGACTTCCACCCTCAGCATATACCCCTTCGTGTCGTCTCCGCCCTCATCATAATGGCCTTTCAGTTTGACCTTCACGTCCCCGCCGTCCAGTCCGGCGTTCTTGAGCACCAGAGGAACGGAGAAATCCTTGACCGTCATCTTGAGCGTCACGCTCTCCGAAACGGCGGGGCTGCTATATATCACCAAGGGAACCTCCCCTTTGACTTCCACCCACCTGGCTTTTTCCGAAGGCAGCCAGGACGGCGTACTTAAAAAAATTGTTCCGGCTATGTTGCTCTGCTGGTAGGAACGGGAATCACTGTAACGGCAATTCGTTTTGGCAGGAGAACTTCCTTCGGAATCCGTCAGGGCCAGCTCGGAGCCGGACTCCCCGCCATAAGCCACCTTCCATGAAGAAGACGTTTCCCTGACCTTCAAATCCATGGAAAACGACCGGCTGGCTTTTGAAAACGGCCCGGCCTCCTGGAGGTTCGTTCTCCAACCATCCAGGGAAACGGTTACGGCAGGTTCTTCAGGGCTTTCCTTTCCGGCAGCGGGGCCGGAAAGGGCTACCAGGCAGAACACGGCCAGGGCGGGCAGGCAATAATGACACATAAGCAGGGGGTTGGAACTTTCCCACCATAGCAGGTTTACCGGACAGGACAAGTTGAAAACGGCACTCCATCAAAGAACCGGCCCCAATTCCAACAAAACGCTACCTGGCTTTCTTTCCCGCTTCCTCCCGTATTTCCCCTCCCATTCCAAACCTGGCGTCCACAGGAACGGTAACATACTCCGGCACTGTCTTGTAAATCAACCGGACCCTGCATTTGTCCCTATCCATCTTTTCCGGGGAAGAAAAGGTAAAATCAGCGGACCAGCTTCTTGACTGTTCATCAATGTCGGACCTATTGGGTCTCCTGTACTTCATTACCTCTCCCTTCCCGTCGAGAAGCTCGATTTTTTCCGGCTCGAACCGATGATTGGCATCCAGGCAAATGTCCAGGGAGAGCTGCTTTTCTCCATCGCCCTTCTTCCACTCGCACTTGCCTACGTAAAGCTCTCCCATGGGCAGCTCATTTGACTTCACCACATCATCCGCATTCCTGACGTACCCCTCCTCACTGCCCGGCAGAGGAATAAGGGAGGAGGCCCCGGGCCTTAAGGGGAGTTCATAAACGGGACTTTTCAACATGCGCACCACCGGAACCCTCAGGCGCCCCTTCATCCGGACCTGCGTACAGCCGGCGGGCGGCAGGCAGGCAGCCGTACCCTGAATTTCCACATAACTCACCCCTTTCTGCTCTCGTCCGTTCAGCCAGCCCGTATAAAATTCCACAGCAGCCAACTCCCTGCCGTCCATATCACACATCTTTACGGATTGCCTTTCCGCAACGGAGCGGTTTCCAAAGTCCCAGGGTTCAGGAATAAAAAGAACCGCCTGGCACTTCCACTGCAAATCTCCTGTTCTTTTCCCATTTTCCGAACTCCGCTCCAGGCCCGCCTTCGTGAAGGCTATTTCCACCTTCTCCTCCCTCTTATCACTGCCGGAGCCCCGGCACGGCTGCCAGGCCGCCAGGCAGGCAAAGACGCCGCACCATAAATAACGCATTGCATTCATCATCCTTACTTGCCTGAAGTTTCTCCGGCTATTCCGGACAGGCCGAATTTCATATCCACAGGTACGTCTACCTGATGCAGTCCGGTCATGTAGTTCACAAAAACCTGTATTTCCCCTTGTTCCCCGGGATCCAGCCCGTAATCCCACTCCCACACCCATAAAGAGAGGCCGCCGGAACCGGGAGATTGGCTGGTGCACCAGTTTCTTCCCATAACGGGAGTCCCGTCCGGCTTCATCAGCGTCACGCCTTCCACGCCAAGAAGGCGTGGAGAGCTCAATTTCACATTCAGGTCTATCTTCCCGGAACCCTTGTTGAGGGACCATTTCAGGTTCAGGGTTGTCTTGACATCCCCCGGCCGCCCGTCATCCATCAAACCGCCGCCTTTCAGAACGAGAGGCCGTTCCTCCTTTTTCTCCTTCATGGAGAAAAGCGCCCCTTCAGACAGCGCTTCTTTCTCCCCGGTGACAAGAGAAACATTTCCTTTCACGCTCACCCAGCGGGCGGCCGGGGATGGAACCCAATGTTCCGTTTCCATCACCAGTTCCGGATCACTGGAACCCAGAGAATCCCGGTAATCGGACGAAGCGCTGCCCGCGCCGCTGGAATCACCTATCTTCAGATGGATGCCATCCTTCCGGCAGCCTATGATTTTACCGGGAGCAGGAATGGAGAAGCCCAAAACCACGATGAACTTTTTCCGAGTTTTTTTGATTCCCGGCTCCCATGAGGTTTCACTCGCAGCCGACAGAAGAGACGCGGAAACCATCTTTTCCGGAGGAACTTCACCACTCCGCGCGGGAACGTTTGCCGACAGGCACGCCGCGGAGAAGACGGAAATAAGTTTCATCAGGGCAGTTCTCACAATACTTCACGCTAACATTTCTTTTTCAAGGAGCAAGGGCAAAATGAAGACGGCAGGAATTCACCGCCGTTCCATGCCTCCGGGAACAGCGGAACCGTGGGCTCCGTCATCTTTTACAGCGCAATATCCACGCTGTAGGCACCGTCGATCAGCACATAATCACACCCGTGCCGCCTGCACTGTTCCAGGTTATCCCTGTTTTCCCGCAGCAGCCTCCCCGCGTGCAGGAGGCGTCTTCCAGCCGCCGCTCCATCACGTTTGCATGGTTCATGATGTCATGGTAATGCCGGCGAATATAGTCCTCTGAAAAAACCAGGCACACATAACGAATCTGCTTCAGGCCAGCGGAGTCAAAATCCTTTTTCCAGTCAAACGGGATGTAGCAGCCTTCCACCACCAGATTCTGCCTGTTCTCAATCGCGGTTTTTACGATTTCCCGGATGATGTTCCAGAGGAAGGGCGTCAGCTCTTCATCGGAACTTTCAGGCGTGAGGGAACACATTCCGCTGCGTATCAACCCCATTTTTAAATGGTCAATGGATAAATAGGGATACGAGTACTTTTCCAGCACCCGCTGCGCCGCAAGCGTTTTCCCCGTATGCGAGCTGCCGCCAATCAGTAAAATCATCGGAAAGCCCTCCATGACAGGCGCCCGGAGCGCCTAAAATTCCAGTTGCTCCGCAAGCTTGACGTCGGCAAACATGCCGTTCAATCCGGCCATATAGGCATCATGCACGGTGTTCGCCGGGATGCAATTTCCCATGATCTCCAGGTCCCTAGCAGCGCAGGCGTCATAAAGCAGCGTTACCGGAATGCCGTAATCCTTCGCGGCGCGCACCGTGGTATCAATGCACATATGGGTCATCATTCCGCAAACCACCAGTTCACTCACTCCCACCGCCTGTAAAAGCTCCTGAAGGTTCGTCTGGAAAAAGCTGTTGGGGGCGTGCTTGACCACAACCGGTTCCCCTTCCATGGGGGCAATATCCGGATGGATTTCAGAGCCGGAGGTACCCGGAATGAAAAAGGCGGCGCCGGGCCGGGTATTGATATGCCGGACAAAGATAACCGGGCATTCCTTTTCCCGGAACCGGTTCAACACAGCCCTGACCCGTTCAAGGGCCTGAACGGAGCCAACCAGTTCACAACGCCCCCCCGGAAAGTAATCATTTTGAACGTCAATAATCAGTAATGCACGCATAAGTTTCTGCCTCCGCCATTATTTTGCCTCCCGGCGCTTCTCCAGTCTATTACTGAACCCCTCCGTTGTCAAATACGGGCGGGCGCGGCCCCACGCTCCAGTCTCTCCCCGCCCCGGCTCATTCCGGAAAGAAAAAATACCGCGCGGCTGGATCATTCGGTACATTCCCTGTCTTCAAAACAACGGTTTCAGGATTGTGTCCATTCAAAGGCACATCCACCGGAGCGCCTGGTCTATTGGCAAAAAGCCTCTGCCGTTCCCGGCAGAGGCTTTCGGAGGCGCCCTTGCGGGCAAGGAATAAGGCAGCCTTTACTTGCTGTAGGAGGATTCCACGCGCGCCGCTACGTCGCGGTAGCCGTATTCGGCGTCGTAAATCTGCTGGAACGCCGCCAGGGATTCTTCCTTCCGGCCCAGCTTTTCATCAAGCAGGCCGATCATGTAAAGGATTTCCTTCTTGGTGTCATTCATTTCAATCAGCTCCTTGTTGGCTTCCTCCAGCTGGCGCAGGGCCATATCATGCATGTTCTTGGCATCATAGCACTTGCCAAGCAGCAGCATGGCGCGGATGCGGATATGGGGGTTGTTGCGCGCGCGCTGGAGCTCCGGAATGGCTTCCGTATAGCTGCCGCAGTCAAAGAGGGCCTGGCCGAGTTCAAAACGCGTCTGCGGGTCCGTGGGGTTGTTTTCCACGCGCTGGCGGTACAGGGCCACCTGCTGTTCAGCGGCGTCCTTGCTGAACTGGGCCAGCTGTTCCTGAAGTTCCTTGTTGTCAGGTTCCGCGGCGGCGCGTTTGCGGATTTCCTCCACCTGGGCCTTGCGGTAGCGCTCGTTCATTTCCGAAGCCTTGTTTTCCAGGGAAATGTCATTGTTGCTGAGGCTGAACGCATAGTTGTAGAAGGAATAGGCATTTGCCCAGTCTTCCATCTGTTCATAGACGCCGGCAATGTCGCGCACGACGGCCAGATCCTGCTGGTTCTGGGCATAACGGGCGGAAAGGAGCCCCAGGCGTTCTTCCAGTTCAGCGCGGGTGAGGCCCTTCTTGTCGCTCTTGTCCAGGGCGTTCGTTTCCGCGGAGTTCTTCATCACATCCTTGAAGCTTTTGGCTTCCTCCCACTTCTGCTGCTGCATGGTAGCGCGCGCCATGCAGTCCTTTTCACTCTTCACGGCCAGGCTGTCCGTGGGGTCCAGCTTCACGATGTCATGGTACACCTCAGCCGCTTCAGCCGGCATATCACGGGAAACGTAATGGGAGGCCAGCATGTGGAGCATTTTCTTGTTGCCGGGATGGCCCTGGCGGACGGTTTCCAGCGCAAAGGCGGCCAAATCCGGGAAGTCCACGTCCATGGCGGCAGTGAACAGGGCCTCATTCACGGGAATGCTGTACGGATCATTTTCCAGTTCATCTTCCAGGGAGGAGAGCTGGGTGGCCGCATCCTTCTTGGAGGAGGTGAGCTTGCTGGTGCTCATTTTCATGCCGCTGAACAGGCCGGCCTTCTTGGCTGACGGATTCAGCTTGATTTCACAGGCGCGCAGGGCCTTGCGGCCTTCCAGAAAGCCGGGGAGCTGCTTCACCAGGGCCTTGAGCAGGCTGACGGCATAAGGGTAATTGTTCATGTCCACCGCCTGGCGGGCGCGCACCCAAAATTCGGCCTGCTGCGGGGTCAACTGATCTTCTTTAATCGTTTCAATCATGGAACTGTATAAGCGTAAATGGTGAGCAACGGAGACGCCCCAAACAGGGAGCCCCCGCATGTAATAGTTTAATGCTATCAGCAGGGGAGGCATACTTCAACCTTGTTTTTTGTTCCCGTTAGGAAAAAATACGCCGTATGAGACTGGATGCTCTTTTATCCCGCTACGGGTACTGTTCCAGGCGGGAGGCGCCGGGCTGGATCAAACGCCACTCCATCACCTTCAAGGGGGAACCATGCACCGCCCCCACGGACAAGGTGCAGCCGGACGGCATTCTGCTGGACGGGGCCCCGGTGGAATTTCCGGACGGCCTGTATGCGGCCCTTTACAAGCCGCTGGGATACACATGCAGCCATGACAGCGAGGAGGGGGACGTGATTTATGACCTGCTGCCCTTCCAGTGGAGGCACAGGAATCCCGCAGTTTCTTCCGTAGGGCGGCTGGACAAGGAAACGTCCGGCCTGCTTCTCATCACGGATGACGGGAAGTTCATTCACCGGATGACATCTCCCAAACACCATGTTCCCAAGGTTTATGAAGCCGTTACGGAAGAGGATATTCCGGCGGAGGCTGTGGAGCTGTTTGCCTCCGGCGCCTTCACGCTGGCCGGGGAGGACCGTCCCTGCGCCCCTGCCGCCCTGGAAATCCTGGAACCGCGCCGCGCCCGGCTGACGCTGACGGAAGGGAAGTACCACCAGGCGCGCCGCATGCTGGCGGCCATGGGCGCTCCCGTGGCTTCCCTGTGCCGCATTTCCATCGGCTCCCTGCGCCTGGACGAGCTAAACCTGGAGCCGGGGGAATGGACGCCCATCCGCCCGGACGCGCTGTAAGCCCCACCCCGCGCCATGTGGATACCCATTTCCGACGCTCCGATTGCCTGCTTTCCCCACTTTGAGGTGGCGGCGGAGTCCGGGGACTGGATCGTAGTGGACAAGGGGGCCCCCCTCATCGTCCATCCCTCCAACGGGAAGAAGGAACCCAACCTGCTGGAAGGCGTGGAAGCCCTGCTCAGCTATGAAATCACCAATGGAGCCGCGCTTTCCCTGGTCAACAGGCTGGACCGGGAAACCAGCGGCCTGACGCTGGTCGCCAAGAACAAGGCGGCGGCGCGCCAACTGGGCAGGGCCATGCAGCGGCGCCTGATGCACAAGGAATACCTGGCCATTGTCCGGGGATGGCCGGAATGGACGGAGACCACCTGCACCGCCCCTGTTCTGAGGCAGGGAGACGTGGCGGAAAGCCGCATCTGGGTGAAGCAGGCGGTACACCCTGCCGGGAAGGAATGCTGCACCGTTTTCCGGGTGGAACAGGCATGGAGTACTTCCCACGGGCCGCTGGCGCTGGTCCGTTGCATCCCGGAGACGGGGCGCATGCACCAGATACGCGTGCATCTGGCGCACCTGGGCCACCCCATCCTGGGAGACAAGATTTACGGCCCTTCCGAGGAATGCTACCTGGACTACATCCAGCACGGCTGGAGCTGGGAGCTGGAAGAAAAACTCATTCTGCCGCGCCATGCGCTGCACGCCTGCCGGCTGGGGTTCCCCTTTGATGAACAGATGTTCACTGCGGAAGCGCCTCTGCCGGAAGACATGCGCAGACTGCTTGATGCGGGGGGCCAGGAAGATTCCGTCAGATAACCGGAATGACCTCGTCCCGGTCAAAGCGGACCTTTGCCAGGCGGGCGTACTTGTCCGCCTCTTCATCCCGGTAACCCAGGGCCAGGGCGCAGAGCGCGTAATACGGGGTGCCCTCCAGCTTCAGAATGCGGTCATAAGCCGCGGGGTCCATCCCCTCCAGCGCGCAGGTATCCACCCGGAGATCAGCGGCGCTGCTCATCATGAAGCCCAGGGCGATGTATACCTGCCGTTCAAGCCAGGCTTTCAGCACCTCCGGAGACTTGGAGTTCACCAGTTCAAAAATGCGGGCGCGGTACTGGTCCAGGGATTCCATGGTAACGCCGCGCACTTCCACGATGCGTTCCAGATAACGCTGTACGTCTTCCGGCTTGAAATCCCTGCGGGCGCAGAAGACCACTAGGTGGGAGGCATCCGTAACCTGGGACTGGTTCCAGGACGCCTTGCGGAGCTCGGCCCGCACAGCGGGATCCTGCACGTCAAGGAACTTCCACATTTGAAGCCCAAGGGAGGAAGGGCTTAAATGCAGGGCTTCCAGGAGGGCCTCCCAGTCATCCGCCGGAATGCGGCGGTCCGGGTTGAATATCTTGGTGGCGTAACGCCATTCCAGCGTCTTGATTAATTCCTGAGCGTTCATCTTTGTTATAAGGCTTAATGGTGCAGGGCTTCCTGCGGATACCCGGCGCCGTACGACGCTCCCGTGATGGCATCCGCCATGGTTGGTCCCATATCGTCGCATCTTCCTTCTTTCCCCTCCGGAATGCAAGCCAAGGTTCCGGCACAAGAGCGGCGGCATCCCTCCTGCGGAAAAAGCTGCTTCCTGCCCGGCACACAGGGAGAAGCGCCTCAGCGGCTTGGGGCGCTTCAGTACGGGAAAAACACCCTCTTACGGAAATCAGAGGAACTTGACCGGCATATAGTCTCCGGTCTGCTGGATCGTGAAGCTGATGCCCAGGCCGAATTCATTTTTATTACCGTTCTTGCGCACGAACGCGCCCACGCCCAGATACCAGGACCCCATGTTATGGTATACGTTGTATTCCTGAATGTCCAGTTTGCCGTCCAGCAGGGAGAAACGCCACTTGCCGCTGAATGCCCAGGCTTCCGAAAAGCGCTGGAGGAGGCGCAAATCCAGCTGGCTGCTGTCTTCCAGCAGAGAGTGCTGGTTCAGATAACGGTGCCCCACCACGATTTCCGTGGAACGCCACGGCATGAAGCGCAGGGAGTTGTTATATTCATGGCAGCCGGAAATCTTATCCTTGCCCAGGATGGGGGCCTGCATTTCCGACCGGTATTCCATCCACGGGACGGGATTCCAGCGCATGAAGGAAAAGAGGTTGGAAAAATCCCGCTGGTTAACCGGGTCATACAGGTACGCATCCATGAACACGTCCCAGGAGAACCAACGGTGGGAGTTGGCGTCACGGCTGGTCATCAGCATGTTGCGCAGACCGTAACGGAATACCAGCCCCGTGGGCAGGGAATCAATTTCCGTGTACCGTCCCAGGCTCAGGGACGTCGGATTGGTGGTGGGGGTGTCTCCGTCTATCTGGGGGTAAAGCTCATTCAGGCGGTTGGTCTTTACGTACGCCAGCGTAAAGTGGGGCTGCACGATGTGGTTCATGCCGTTCAGCCCCATGGAATCACTGTACACAGAGGAATAACGGCGGGAAAATTTGAAATCCGCGTCCGTGCCCGCATAAAAAATCCCCTGGTTGAGCGGCTTGTAGTCATCCACGCCGTAATACCCCGTGTAGCCCCCGCCCAGCTTGGGCGTCACGTTCAGGAAGCCCATGATTTTCTGGGAAGCGGAAAGCTCATGGTAGGAGTGGAACCGGCTGAAACTGTCCGTCATCAACATGCGGGCCCAGTAATCATAGGAGGTGGTTCCGGGCTCCAGGTCATCCAGCATGTCCCGGATTTCCGTCCTCATGAAGGGGGGGACATATTGCTTGAGGAAGGCGAAGCTGGTGCGGCTTTCATACATGACGGGGGAACGGAAGACGGGGGACTTGATGCGTTCATAACTGAACTCCGTCCTCTGGTCCGCCATGTAAAAGTTGTTGGGAACAAAACGCTGCAGCAGGGAAAAATCATTGGTGTCATCCGTGCGGGAGAGAAGCACCGTATTGTCCGGGGAAGAATTGCGCTGGTAGATTTCCGGATAGAAGTCACGGAGCATGTACTCGTCGCTCAGCATGTTGACGTTGGCCTTCAGCCTCCAGTCCGTGCGTCCGTTTACCCGGTGGGACCACATTTGCTGGAGCGCGAACCGCCAGCGGTCCGGGTCCAGCCCTTCCCGGGATTCATCGTCCCCGGCGTTAATCTTCACCCCCTTGTCACGGGTCTTGTAAAAGGACAGCCCCGTCATGTCCGGACAATCCTTTTCCAGCAGCACGTCACGAATGTCCAGCCCGTAGGCAAAGCCGCGCCGGGTACGGTAATCCAGATGCAGGGTGCCCAGGTAATCCGCGGAAGGCATGCCGTTGTCCGACCATTTTTTACCCAGCAGGAACCCGTATTCATTCAGGAGGTAAGGCCCCCAGATGGACCGCATGCCGGGCAGCGGGAGGTAGCCCACCTCCGGGTTCAGGGAATGGCTGAGGTAGGGGAAGTAAAAGAAGGGAACGCCCCCGTAATACAGGGTCAGGTTCTTGAAGGAAAACCTGTCTTCCGGATAAACGCGTATCCTGTCCGCGGAAATCCAGGTGAGGGGATCGCTGACGTCCTCCGCCGTAACGGATGCGTCCAGGGCTTCCAGATAGGTATTGCCCGCGGCGTCCTTCCGGGATTCAAACTTCCCGCTGCGCAGGATCAGGCCTTCCATTTTAGCCTTGATGGCATCCGTGAGAAGCACCTCGTTCTTCCAGTCGAATTCCGCGGTATTGGCGCGTATCAGGCTGTTGGTCCGCGTCCTGCTGTCACTCTGGTAAATGGCCAGGTTTCCTTTCAGAAAGACCTTGTTCTGGTCCAGGTCCGCCTGGGCGTAATCCGCAAACACTTCCACTCCCGTATCCGCGACCATGTGCACGCGCGGACCTTCAAAAATGACCTTCCTGGATTTTTCCACCCTGATGGGGCCGTCATTGGTGATGGAGATATTGGATGGAATCTGCGGCATGAGAGTGCCGGAAAGCAGATTTCCCACCATCTCCTCCCGGGGTTTCTCTTCCCCGGTTTTGGCGGGTGGGGGAACGGGGGACTGCTCTGCGGGCGTTTCTGCAAACAGGGGAGCTCCGGCAATCAGAGCCGCCGCACCCCATAGCTTTGCATTCATCCCAATCATGGCTAGTCCACAGAACACTATGAGAAAGGACAAAAGACAAGCCTAATGTCATATTTCTCCGCCAGTGGAGCAGAAATTTACCGGGTCAGAACTCCGTTGGCAATGATGCCCCAGTCAGCGCTATTGCCGTCTCCGGCGTCATCTACGCGGATTTCCAGCTTCTTGCCGCCCTCCACCGCCGCCTTCACGGGAATGGAGGAACCGTCCTTGAGAACAGGGGATTCAACCAGCTTTTTACCGTCCAGATAAACGCTGAACCTGACGCTGCCGCGGGAGCCGAAGGGCAGCCCCACATCAGCGCGGAATTCCTTCCAGCGGCCATCCAGGTCATAGGAAAAGACGGCCGGGGCATGCGCCAGGATGAAATGGTCCGGTTTTCCGATCGTCCGGAAAAAGGGCACGGGCCCCAGGTCGGACGGGAAGAGGGCGTCCCACAGGGGGACGGCCCAGCCCACCTGCGCCACGGAGGGCTTGCAGTCATTCAGGCTGACGCTTGCGGTCTCTGCCGGAATCTGGGCAGGGGTGGCCTCCAGGGAGGGGTCCTGGCGCTCCAGGGCACGCTTCCAGATGGGGAGCCATTCCTTCACCTCCGGACGGGAGCCATGCTTGCGCTCCACTTCCGCCAGGGCTTTTCCGGCCTCCTTCATATTACCGCGTATCCACAGGTTCTGAACGTCTCCGAAGTAAACGGCCTGGGCCAGGGACGGAGCCTTGGCGCCCTGCGCATCCATCCACACGGGCAGCGTAATCATGCTGCGGGTGCTGTCACAGTTCAATACCGCCACCCGCATCTCAATAAAGCCGCCCTTATAGCCGGGCCGGCAGATGGTGAGGTCAAACTCTCCCTTTTCATTCAGGGAAGCCCCCACGGCATTGGAATCATAATCCGAACCGCCGGGAGGGTCCAGATGAACCACGATGCCGTAAGCGGGCCGCGTCAGGCGCACCCGCCCCTTCAGCCGCAGGCCGTCCTTGACCGGAATAGCTTCCAGCCGTTCATAAGAACCCGGAACGTATTTGCCGATCATGCGCCCGTAGGAGGCGTCAGCAGGAAGCTCCGTCTCCACCCCGTTGAACAGCGGCACGCTGGCCAGCTTCAGGGCGTCCGTAGGCGCCAGGTAAGCGCCCTTCCCCTCATGACGCAGCTCATTCCCGTATGAGGAATTGCCGTGGCCCATCAGGGAATCCCCCGCATTAGGGTAATCCCAGCCGTTGCCCGTATGGGGAAGGCCGAAGGAGTGCCCCAGTTCATGGGCCGTGCCGCCGATGTAAATGGTAGCGTTCTTTCCCTTGGTCACCTTGAAGCGGCCGCCCTGCATCATCTCCGTATCCAGAAAACTGGCGGGGTCCAAACCTTCCTGGTCACAGGTCCAGCCCGTTCCCTGGTGGCTGAAGCCGCCGCCGTAATAAGGCCCCACGCCATCCGGAAGCTGGCACACGATCAGCACGTGCTCCTTTTCCATGTCGATTCCCTTGGACGCCAGCACCTTCTTGGCGGCTTCACGGGAGACGGGGCCGGAACTCTGCACATTCATCTCGCTCATGGGCTTATCCACATAGGCATCATGAATGACCAGCTTTCCCCGGTCATCCAGGTCAAGCTGGAAAGTAAGCGGGGGAAAACCATTGGCCCGCATCTGGTCCGCATAATAAGCCTGGATGTTCTTCAGGATGTGGTCATACCGTTCCCGGTACCCGTCCAGCGCCGGCCTGTCCTTGAACGTTACATAAACCACGTGCAATTTTCTGGAGGACCTGGGCTTGCCCTGATGAAAGGCTTCCAGCGTCTTCCAAGCGGCGCGGGCTGTGGCGGCATCACCGGGATTCACCGTCCAGCTCACGGGCAGGCGGGTAAAATCCGCCCCCTCCGCAGGAACGGAGGCCGGAGGCTGTGAAGCGGCCGCCCCCTCCTTCTCCTGCGCAGGAGCATTCCACATGCCGGCCCCCATGGCCAGCAACAAGACAAAAAAGCGTTTTGACATAAGATCCATGAACCAATGTCAGGATATACGGGTAAAGCGCAGGTGTTTTATCACCATATCGTTCACCAGGCGGTTCATATTCTCGGAAAAAGCGTCGTACACCACCTCCACGCGGCAGGGGCCCGGCGTCATCACCACCTCCACCGCCGTGGAATAAATGAAATACTCCCAGTTCCCGGAGCGGGACGTATGGGGGAAAGCCAGCGTGCCGGCGCGCCGCCCGTTCAGGTACAGGCTGCGCAGGGCGCAGGTGTTACCGTCTGAAACGTCATACGTGCCGTTGGCAAAAAAGGCGTCCACCCGGTACACGCCGGGCCGGTCTATGTTCACATTATAGCACAGGGCATCCGGAGACTCCGTAACGCGGGAGAACCAGACCTCATCTCCGCTCAGCCCGCAGGGGCGCGTCTCCATGCGGGAATCCGCGGAAGGATAATCATTGGGTTCATTAAGGTAGGACTCCCTGCCGTCCAGCGCAACCGCCATCACCTGGAAATACACGTCCCCCCGGCTGGGAGAAGGCATATAATGGCAATGCTCCGTCTGGGACACCGGAATGCCGTTCCTGTAAACGCGGTAGTAATCCGCTCCATTCACGGCCTCCCACGCAATGCCGTGGCGGCCGGCCTTCCATTCCGGAGCCGCCAGGCTGCCGCCCATGTGGGCCAGGTTCACCCGCCCCTCCCCTTCCTCTCCGGGAACCAGCTCCAGCTCTACCAGCACACGGCCCTTCATGTCTGCGGAAAGCGCCGGGCGCCCCTCCCGCCCGTTAACCAGGCAGCGCGCTACCCGGTGTCCGCTGCCCCTCAGGCGGACGTCCACCGTCATGCCGCGGTATTCCAGCCCGGACAATTCATGGACTCCCTCAAAGGACGCGGGGACGCAGGGGCGGAATTCCAGGGAATCCGGCAGGAGCCGGATGCCGAACAGCCCCTTGTAAAAACTGCCCAGCATTCCGGCAATGCTCCAGAGCTGGCTGTCCGAACTGAGCAGCAGGCCTTCATCCAGCCCCGTTTCCAGAAGAATATTCTCCTTGTTCGTGCCGCACAGGAGGGCGGCGCGCACCATGCAGGCGAACGCCAGGGACAGGGCGGCCTCATTCTCCACCGCGGCGGCGGCCTGCGCATAATACCCTTCCAGAAACGGCCACATGGCGCGGTTATGGTAAGGGGGAACCCCGTCCGGCATCTGGGGATGGAAACAGGGAATGCCGTAAACGCAGTGGGGGAGGACGGCCACCATTCCGGCGGCATGGGAACCATGCGCCTGCCCCAGAAGGACGCAAAGCAAATTACCCAGGGAATCCACCTTTTCCGACAACACGGGATACCCGCGCCCATACAGGTACTGCCCGTACAGGGCATGCTCCGGAATCCGGAAAAACCGCTCAATCACGGCGGAAAGACCCGCACTTTTTTCCTCCCACTCCCGCGCCTTCTCTTCCCGACCCAGCTCCCGGAACATGCGGGCCAGCCCCCTCCGGGCCTCCACATGGAGAACCATGGTGGAAAGACTGCATGAATCCCCGATGTCCGCGGAAGTCATCCACGCGGGATAACTCTGTTCCCGCCAGTCCAGGAAGGAAGACTCACCCTTCATCAGGCCTCCCGTGGCCGCAAGCACCTCCTCATCCCTCCGGCACGTTTTTTCCAGCACGCGGCAGGAGCGGGACAACCAGCCGGCATCCCCAGTCAGGCAGTAAACCTCCCACGCGGCCATTCCCCACACCACGCGGTCTGAAGAAATGGGCCAGGAACCTCCCGTTCCCGTATCCTGCTCCACCTCCCCGTTCCGCACCCGTGCATTCAGGCTCTTCATGCAGGCATGAACGTTCCACAGTCCCAGCCCCAGGTGGGTGGCATAGGAAATATCCCGCGTCCACACGGTGGGCCAATTGGCTCCTGTACGGAACGTCCCCTCCCCGTTGAGCAGGGAGGAGGCCTCATTCAACGCCAGGCTGTAAGCCTTGTTAAGCACTTCAAAGCTTCCCCGGTAATGCGGGGCGTTTCCGGCCTCCGGCAGGATGCGCCATTCTGAATAACGTCCGTTTTTCATCGTCTTCACCTGCCCGTCCGGCTGCACCTCCACCCAGTGCGCGGCATCCTGGCGCACGGAATTCCCGGTCAGCGTAAAAGCCTCCCCCCGGTATAATATACGGTCTTGATCCATAAATAAACGGACGCTGCGTCCATCTTTCTTCTTAACATGGCGGGAAACTTCTGTCCCGCAGAAAATGAGGCTTACGGAGGTTCCCGGGCACAAAAAAACCGGGCTTCCCGGAAAAGGGAAGCCCGGCGCAAGAGCAAATCAACTTTAATGCTTCAACAGAGAGGAAACGGCGTCACGTTCTTCCTTCAGTTCATTGACGGTGGCGTCAATCTTTTCCTGGGAGAACGCGTCGATCGGGAGGCCCTGCACGATTTCCCAGCCGCCGTCCTTGGTGGTGCGGACCGGGAAGGAGCAGATAAGGCCCTTTTCAATGCCATAGGAGCCATCGGAACAGACGGCCACGGAGTACCAGTCGCCTTCCGGGGTCTGGGTAGCCAGGCTGCGGACGGTGTCCACGGCGGCGGAGGCGGCGGAAGCGGCGGAGGAAGCGCCGCGGGCCTTGATGATGGCGGCGCCGCGCTGCTGCACGGTGGTGATGAAATCACCCTTGAGCCATTCCGTATCCTTGATGACTTCCGTCACGGGCTTGCCGCCGATCTTGGCGTTGGTGAAGTCCGGATACTGGGTGGAGGAGTGGTTGCCCCAGATGGTCATGTTGGTCACTTCCGTCACATGGACGCCGGCCTTTTCGGCAAGCTGGCTCTTGGCGCGGTTTTCATCCAGGCGGGTCATGGCGAAGAAACGGTCGGCGGGAACGCCGCTCGCGTTGTGCATGGCGATCAGGGCATTCGTATTGCAGGGGTTGCCTACAACCAGCACGCGCACGTCCTTGGCGGCGCTGCGGGCGATGGCCTGGCCCTGGCCGATGAACACCTTGCCGTTGATGTCCAGCAGATCCTTGCGTTCCATACCGGCCTTGCGGGGAACGGAGCCTACCAGGAGGCACCAGTCTGCGCCGGCAAAGGCTTCATCCGGATCTGAAGTGGGAACGATTTCATTGACCAGCGGGAACGCAGCATCACGCAGTTCCATTACCACCCCTTCCAAAGCATTCATGGCCGGGGGAATTTCCAGCAGGCGCAGGTTGATCGGCTGGTCCGGTCCCAGCATGCTGCCGGAAGCAATACGGAACAGCAGGGAATAGGCGATTTGGCCAGCGGCTCCTGTAACGGTAACGGTGATAGGTGTTTTCATAACGTTCAAATTAAAAATAAACAGATCTTTTCTGTCTGGTCGTGGTTATAGCACACGGAAGAGAGGCGCTCAATCAGGAACTTTTTATTTTGACAGAAAAAATCCTCTTCCCCATTATGCTTGAACATCAGCCCCGCAGCCCTTATCCTTTAAATCAACCAAGTTTTTACCATATATTTGCACTGACACCATGAATTTAACGATCATCGGCAGTGGCTACGTGGGACTTACCACGGGCACCTGTTTTGCGGAAATGGGCCACCACGTCATCTGTGTGGACAATAACGCGGAAAAAATACGCACACTCCAATCCGGGTCCATTCCCATTTACGAGCCCAAGCTGGAAGAACTCGTGAAAAAAAACGTGGCCGTGGGACGCCTGGAATTTTCCCCCTCCATTGCTGATTCCATCGCGGAAAGTGAAGTCATCTTCATTGCCGTGCCCACCCCTCCCAATACGGACGGCTCCGTAGACCTGACCTACATTGAAAAAGTGGCGCGGGAAATCGCCCAGGTGCTGAAACCGGAAATGGGCTACAAGGTCATTGTGGACAAATCCACCGTTCCGGTTAAAACCGGGGAGAAAGTGCGCCAGACCATCAAGCGCTATGCAGGCCCCGGCGTGGAATTTGACATCGTCTCCAACCCGGAATTCCTGAGGGAAGGCTGCGCGGTGGACGACCTGCTGCACCCGGACCGCATCGTCATCGGCGCCAACTCGGAACGCGCCATGAACGTCATCAAGCGCGTTTACCAGCCCATTCTGGCCCCCATTCTGGAAACGGACGTCAGCTCCGCGGAACTCATCAAGCATGCGGCCAACTCCTTCCTGGCCCTGAAAATCTCCTACATCAACGCCGTCGCCAAGGTCTGTGAAAAAACGGGCGCGGACGTGGGGCTGGTGGCGGAAGGCATCGGCATGGACAAGCGCATCTCACGCCACTTCCTCAACGCGGGGCTGGGATACGGAGGCTCCTGCTTCCCGAAAGACGTCAAGGCCTTCATCAACATCAGCCGCACGCTGGGCATCCCCTTCACCCTGCTGGAGGAAGTGGAACACATCAATAACACCCAGCACGTCCACTTCCTGGACCAGATACGGGAGCGCCTCTGGGTGCTCAAGGATAAAAAAATTGCCGTCTGGGGCCTGGCGTTCAAGCAGAACACGGACGACATCCGGGAATCCATTGCCCTGAAACTCTGTGAAAAACTCCGCAAGGAGGGAGCCGTGGTCACCGCCACGGACCCCAAGGCCATGCATACCGCCGCACCCATCCTGGAACCGCTGGGCGTCACGCTGGTGGAAGACATGTATGAATGCGCCCGGGATGCGGAAGTGCTGATCATCGCCACGGAATGGAGCGAATACGCCAATGCGGACCTCCAGAAACTGGCGGACGTCATGCGCAACCGCATCATCTTTGACGGAAGGAACATCCTTTCTCCGGCCAATATCAAAGCCATGGGCTTTGAATACCACTCCGTGGGGCGCCCCTCCATTGAAGAGGCATAATCCCCGCCCGGTCTCAAGCAGCATCCCCGCAAAAAGGCCTCCGGAGCGTTGAATGCTCCGGAGGCCTTTGTCATTTATTCGCTAATCCTGTTGCCCGATCAAAAATCAAACTGCAATCCCGCCCGAAGGTAAAAACCGGGATCGTAATGGTACTTCTCCAGTTCATGGCTCCCGTTGCTGGTCTTGATGGTGCCGGAGTTCCCGAAGGAAAAGCCAACATCCGTCACGATGCGGGGGCGCACGCTCCCCCAACGGCCCAGCCCTATGTCCGCTCCTATGCCGGCCACGCCGGAAATCCACTCAAACTGGCGGACGCGGCGGTCATGGTGAATCGTCCAGGTGCCGGACACCACGGAAACGAAAGGCCCCCACGTCAGACCGTCGCTGACCTTGCTGGTATAGGAAAGGCGGGCGCCTTCCAGCTGAAGGGTCCAGTTGCGCGTTGCCTGCCACTTGAACTGGATAAGAGGCAGGAGAGGGTAATCCCCCAGCTGCGGATAACACCCGATGCCGATGCCGTAGCTGAACCGATCATTCAGAGGACCGGCAAGGAGAGCATGGCCGCCGAAAAAGATATTATGGCTTGTCCATGTATCGAAGTCCGTGGAAATCTGCGGCGTTATGCCGAAAACCAGGCGCGTTTTCCCACTAAGCTTGTAGGAGGCATTCACATTCAGCCAGACCGTGTACAGGCGGTCCACATCCATCACATCCGCTCCCTTTCCGTTGAACCAGCTCAAACGAAGGGCCGTCGTGGCGGAAAAGCCCCAGGAACCGCTGGACATCCGGCACAGATTCAGGTCCGTCATCCAATTCTGAATATCCACACTCCCATGTCCGTTTCTGGAATCCATGGGGCCGAGCAGCTCAAAATAGGACTGCGTGGGGAAAACGGGCTTGGAGGCGGAATCCCCTACCGGAGCCGGAGCGCTATTGTACCCTCCGGAATAGGCTTCTGCATAATAGCCGGTATCATAACCGTCTGAGGAATCGGAATCCGGATATGGCTGGGTGTTCGCCTGGGCGACCACGGCCATGCCGGCCGCAAGAGAGAGACTCGACAAAAATCGAAGGGTCATGCCGGGAAAGTATACATACGATCACGCCCGGTCAATCAAAAGATATACAAATGACCAATTAATTGCTACCGCTCCCGAACAGAACCGCAACCAACATCATCACGAGTACAAGAAGCAGGTACCACCGGGCCGCTTTGCTGCTCCGTATGCACGCACCCGCACAAACAAGAGACACGACAAAACAAACCGCCGCCGCCAAAAGCATAACCCGCGCCAGCATGGGAAAATCCAGCGCCCCTGCCCCCGCCGCAAGAAGCGTCCCTATCACATACCCGGCAAACGACCATCTCAACCCTGCCAGCCAGGAAAAGCCTGTCGCCTTCTGCCGATTCTCACTCATGCACCCACTCTGCCCTGCAACTCTCGAATCTCAAGCTAAAAAGCAGAGAATCTTACACACTTGATATTTATAATTCATTTTCCTATAATACATTAAATCAATAATTCTATTTATATCGAGTTAATCACTAACAAAATTTATTCTCATTCTGAAAGATGGATAACTACTAATGATGAATATAATTTTTTTTGAATTTCTCAAAATTGTATATAAACTCGGGGGATTTATGTATCATTCTATGACAGTTAGGGCACAACACAACAAAATCTTCTTTTGTAACTTCTACACTAGAATTCTTTCTTTCTGCCACAGGTTTAAGATGGTGTGCTTCTATGTAGTCTTTGCCGATATTTCCATAATATTCCTCTAGTTTTATTCCACAAACTTCACATATATACCCTCTTTGTTGCTTTATCCAGTTACTAATTTTAGCATTTCTTTCTCGAGAAATATGCATTCTAAACTTTAAGTTTTCAATCATTGATTGAGGTGCTGTTTCAGAGTAGGCTTCTACTTCTTCATCACTAACCACACTGCCAGATCTATAAGAGATGTTATTATCAGCCATTTCAATTAACAACTTGTCATATAGTCGAAGAAATCTAATTAAATCCTGTAAAAAATCTTCATCTTTTAGATTATTAATCTCTTGCAAGCTATATTCTTTTGCTGTTATTGACGCATTAGCATAATAATTAGGCTTTTTTGAGCTAGATCTAATAGCTAAAGATAGAGGTTCATTTCTCAAACCTACTAGTTCTTTTTGAGTTAATAATTCACGTAAAGCATTCGAACGTCGGAAAAGTTTTTGGGATTTATTTTTATCTTCAAAAGAAGTTACACCTTGATTGAGAGATAAATATAATTTTTTTGTTTGAGAATCTAACAAGTAAACAACATAAATACCATCTTGGGGACTTTTTGTTGCTATAGGGTTTAGTATTGCAACCCAAGGAATATCTGCCCATCTTCCTTGACCAATACTTCCAAGAAAAATAAAATTTCTATAAACCACAGGAAGAGATTCCTTCATTTGCTCTGGTATCTTTGAACGTACTAAATCACCGATAGGATGATTTGTTATTGGGCTGCTAGTTGAAGATTTAAAATAATCTTGTACCCAGATATCTATAAGTTCCAAAAAATTTCTCATTAATGTGAATTATTTTTATTTATTACATCAAATCATATCTTATCTTATGAAAAAATCAATTCATAATTTTTAAAATATTACATATTTCTTTTATTGAAGAAATCCCCCTGTTCTCAATTCATTTAATCTCTTCAATATTTAAAAAAAACCAATCAGTTAGCGGTAGAATTAGGAATAGCAACACCTCATTTTTGATAGCTGTTCTCTTTAACTAAAAGAGCTCCATCATTCACTAACATCATTAAAGAGAATGGTCGGGAAGACAGGATTCGAACCTGCGACATCCTGCTCCCAAAGCAGGCGCTCCACCAGGCTGAGCTACTTCCCGTATAAAAGGGGGGGATTAAAAAATTGGGAGAAAAAAATGGTGGCTCGGGACGGGATCGAACCGCCGACACGGGGATTTTCAATCCCCTGCTCTACCGACTGAGCTACCGAGCCACTTGCTTGCACGCAGAACGTGTTTGCGGGGCAGAATCTAGCACCACAGCTCCGGTATTGCAACCACAAAATATCATTTTTTCAATTTTCCTGCGTTTTGCCGTGTCCGGCAGCAGGAAGTCCTTTCCAGTCAATCAGGAAGAAGCCTGCGCCAGAATGCCGCTCAGCACCAGCGGAAAGATCAGCGCCACCCAGGAGAGGGTGTACAGCAGGAGAGGAGGCATGTTCCTCTTCAACCTGTCCAGCACGAACATGAATACTCCCGCCATGGCCAGCCCGTAGTAAATCCACGCATCACCGGTGTATTCCCGCGCCGCAGCGGCAAGGCAGAAAACCACGTAAATGACAATCACTCCCATCCAGACCAGGGATACCATGTCGCGGGCGGCGGATTCCTGCGCCTCTTCATCATCTTCTTCTATCCACCGCCTCCGGCTGAACATGCTCAGCATAACCAGGGCCACCAGATACCAGGTGGGGGTGGATAACTGGCCGCTCCACCCTCCGCCCATGGTGCCGTAAAAGTAGGCCGGGATTCCGGCTCCGGTGGCAAAGGAGACGGAGGCAAAGAACGCTCCCATGACGAACGCGGAAGACAGGATTCCCTTTTTATGCGGATTGGTGGAGAAGTACAGGAACAGCAGGCTGCATATTCCCGGCAGCAGGGCGAATTGGAAGATGACCACACCCAACTGGAAGAACATGATCCACAGACCCGTGATGGCGGCCACCACAATGAGCAGGGAGATGATGAAGCAGTGTTTTTTGGCAAACAGCAGGCATTCATCAGAGTATACCGCGGGGCCTCCACGGAATACCTTCATGACCCGGTCCAGCATGTTGACACACCAGACGGCCACAAATAGAAACTGGTACAGCCAGGGAGAGGAGACCACCACCAGATGGGACTGGCTGACGGCAAAAGCCCACGCAATGGCTGCAGAAGGAATCTCCAGTCCCATCAGGGAAAACCACGCCCACCAGGGGGGTCTCTTCAGCACCTGCTCCATTTTCCGTTTCATCATCCCCATAACGGCTCTCCGGGCAAGTCCATCCACCGTCATTCACAGACTTCCGCATTTTTATACGGGGATGCTTGACATGCAATAAAACGCGCCTATACTGGTGCTCCCCTTGCGTCGGAAACGCAATACATCACCATGAAGAAAGACATTCATCCCCAGTATAATCCGGTCGTCTTCGTTGACATCACCACCGGACGCCGCTTCATCACCCATTCCACCGTTCGTTCCCCCAAGACGGAAGTTATTGACGGGGTTGAACATTTCGTGGTTTCCTGCGGTATCACCTCCGATTCCCACCCGTTCTTCACCGGCAAGAACCAGTTCGTGGACACCGAAGGCCGCATCGACAAGTTCCAGAAGCGCTTCGGCTCCGTCCGGCGCAGCGGCGGCAAGCCCAAGCTCAACAAGTAAGGCTTGTTCCAACAGTTTTCCAACCCCGTTTCCTTTACGGAAAACGGGGTTTTTTATTTGAAGGCTTCTCTTTGTCCCTTTTTCCTGTTTCACTGGCGGCGGCATGATGTTGACACCGGACCATTTTGACAGCCAGTCTGCGGAGCTTCTGCGTTCCGGACGTCCCGTCCTGGCCGGCATCAGCGGCGGACGGGATTCCATGGCCCTTCTTTCCCTCTTGTCCGGCATGCCGGGCTGCAACCTGGTTGCCTGCCACGTGCACCACGGCTTGCGGCCGGAGGCGGACGAGGAGGCGCAGTTCGTACGCCAGCATGCCTCCTCCCTGGGGATTCCCTGCGTTTGGGAACGGGCGGACGTCCGCACCATGGCCCGTGCCGGGGGCATGTCCCTTGAGGAAGCGGCACGGCATGCACGGCAGGAGCTTTTCCTGAAGTGGTCCGCAGCCCATCCGGGCGCGCTCGTAGCGCTGGCCCACCACCGGAACGACCAGCAGGAGACGGCCCTGCTTCACCTGTGCCGCGGCGCTTCCGGAATTCACGGCATGTCTCCCGTTTCCACGTGGGCCAACGGACTGACCGTTGTACGTCCCTTGCTGGATTTTTCCCAGGAGGAGATCACCGCATACCTGGCCCATCACCGCATTCCATGGAGGGAGGACGCCAGCAACCAGTCCACGGAGTACACCAGGAATGCCCTGCGCCATGAGGTTATCCCCAGGCTGGATGCTCTGTTCCGGCGGGATACCAGCCTTTCCTTTTCACGCGCCTGCCGGGTGGAGAACCAAATCCGCACGGCGCTTTCCCAGGCCCTGGATTCCATGAACCTGACGGATCCGCAGGGACGCCTGTTCCTGCCGAAGGTGAACCAGCTCCCCGCGGAACTGAGGCAATGCGCCGTTCATGATTACCTGCGCCGCCGGAATGTTCCCGATCTGACGGAAGAGGCCGTGCTCCGGGTCATGAATATCCTGGATACAGGCGGCCCTTCCCGCACTTCCCTGCCCGGAGGCAAGCTGGCCGTGCGCAAGGAGAAGCGCCTTCTGGTCAAGGATGCGCCGCCGATCAATAAAGGGGAGCAACCCCCTGCGGATACAGCAGGTGGAATTTAATGGCTTCATTCCCCACCACCAGCGCAGTGCCGAACATCCGGTCTTCATCCGTCAATCGCGGAAGCTGGGCGATCGGGAAGAGCAGTCCGCCCAGAATGAGGCCGTAGTTGTATACGGAGGGCATCATGCAGATCAGCTTTTTGGAAATGTCAGCCGCATCCAGGGTCGGGAAGACCCATACGTCACTGGGCTGCAGCATGGAGTTGCGGTGCACGCGCACGCTGTAGGAGTCCGGAGACAGGGCGGCGTCAATCTGGATTTCCCCTTCCACGGAGATTTCATTATTCAGGCAATCCTTCTGCACCATGCTGCGTGCCAGCGCCGTAGCGGCCCTGGTGCGGTCCGCGGCCAGTTCCGGCACAGAGCCGTCCGTGGACGCGCTCAACATGGCGACGCGGACGCTCTTGCCAAGCATGTGCCGGGCCATTTTGGCCGTTTCCACGGCAAAGTAGGCCATGTTTTCCACCGTAGGATCAGGCGTCACGCCCGTATCCGCCAGGAAGTAGATGCCGCGGCCGCCGAATTTTTTGGCAAATTCGGGAACCAATACAATGGAGATGGCAAAAAGGGGCTTGGTGGGAACGGGGTCCTGCCGGTATTTGTTCACGGCGCGGAAGACGGAGGCCACCCTTTTCATGTTCCCCGCCACAATGGCGTCCGCCTGGCCGTAAAGAACCATCATGGCGGCAAAGTGGACCGGTTCGGAGACGATTTCACGCGTGTTCATGGGCAGTCCGTTGCCGAACATTTGCTCCGCGCGTTCATAGCGGTCGCAGAACATTTGAAGGTCTGAGCTTTTTTCCGGTTCAATGATTCGGACGAATTTCAGGGAAATTCCGTTCATTTCCGCCATTCTCCGGATGACTTCCTTCCGGCCCAGCAGGATGGGCACCCCGGCCTTCTCCGCCACGAAGCGTTCAGACACGCGCAATACGCGCACGTCCTCCCCTTCCGGAAAAACAATGCGCTTGGGATGACGCTTCAGGTTGTCCAGGAGCGGTCCTGTGAAATCATTCAGCGGGGAAAAGCCTTGCCAATCACTCATATGTCACGTGTCCTATTCAACGCGACTCTAGAAAATCCCGTCCATAAAATCAACCCATAAAGTCAAAGACGGCAAATAATCGGCAAATACGTCCTCCGTATTGAACCGCCCGCGCCGCCGTGCTAGCATGGGCTTTTCCCCATGTACTGCGATTACCATACCCATACCCCCCTGTGCCTGCACGCCTCCGGCACTCCGCAGGAATATGTGCAGTCAGCCGTGCGCGCCGGACTGCGGGAATACGGCATTTCAGACCACGCCCCCATGCCCGGCGAGCCTTTTGACGACTGGCGCATGAAGCAGGCGGACATGCCGGCCTATCTGGACTGGCTCACGGAGGCCCGGGAGCTTGCCGCGCCGCACGGCCTGGCGGTCCGCACCGCGCTGGAATGCGACTGGTTCCCCGGCATTGAGCCGTGGATAGAGCATTTGCGGAGCCTGCACGGGTGGGATTACCTGATCGGCTCCGTCCATTACCTGGGAGAGAAGGAGGAGTTTGACAATCCCTACAAGATGGATTTCTGGAACCGGACGGCCGTGGAGGACGCCTGGGCGCAGTACTGGGAACGCTACCGGGACATGGCGGCCTCCGGCCTGTTCCAGATCATGGGCCATGCGGACCTGATCAAGAAATTCGGGTTCCGCCCTGCCGGAGACCTGCGCCCTTATTATGAACCCGCGCTGGAAGCCATCCGGGAATCCGGCGCGTGCCTGGAACTTAATACCGCCGGATGGCGCAACAAGTGCGCCGAGCAGTATCCGGACGCACAGTTCCTGAAAATGGCGGCGGAGATGGGCATTCCCCTCACCATCAGTTCAGACGCCCACAAGCCGGAGGATGTTGGCCGGGATTTTGAGCGCGCCGCGGAACTGGCCCGCCAGGCCGGGTTCCGCCATCTGGCCGCCTTTAACGCTGGCCGCATGGAGTTGTTCCCCCTGCCCGGGGCCTGACCTTCCCCTTTGCAGGAAAGAAGGCTTTTCCGCAGTCTGCCGCGTCAGTTCCATGAACAGCCGCAGGCTTGCCCGTCCGTGCCGGAATCCGCCACACGGCTACCGTAAGAAAAGAAGAGAAATCCCGGCAAACAGCCCCTACCCCACGCGCATGTTGGGCTTGGTGGGGATGGGAACGGGACGCGGCGGGACGGGGTAAGGCCTGGGCGGCCGGGGAGGAAGGGGCCGGATAATCACGGGAGGGGGAGGATAGTTCCATGTCCGGATGATCGGGGGGACGATGATGCGCTCCGTTCTCGGCTGGCTGGCTACGTCCCGCACTTCCCCCTGCAACTGGGAGACCTGCTTGTTCAGGTCCGCAATCTTTTTCTGGGTTCCGTCTTTCAGTGCCAGGTATTTCTTTTCCAGGTCCTGCCAGTATTGTTCCGCGGATTCCCTTTTTTTGCGGATGGCGCTTACCTGGTCCTGGTACGTTCCGGCCCTCGCGCGGAATACGCGGGCTTCCTCCGACAGCCCCACACGGTCCGCTTCCAGGGCATTCCATTGCAGGGCCATGACTTCAGCTTCCACCTTGGTGAGTTCCCCCATCAGTAAAAACATGCGGGCGATGTCCGCCCCTTCCAGATAGCGGGGGTGCCGTTCCGCCTCAGACAGGGATTCCCGGATTTTCCTGGCTTCCTCATCCGCCGCCTTCCTGGCCTCTTCCGCCTTCTTTCTCCGCGCCGCATCCTCCAGGCGCCGCTGGCCCAGCCTGGCCTCCACCTCCTCCGGCGTCATCCTGTAATCCTTTTGCTGTTCGTCCGTCAGCTCCTTGTAAGGAACCTTGGCTACGCCGTCCGTATACTGGACGCTGACAAAGTCATCACCGGAAGATACCACGCTGGCATCCTTAAGCACCCTTCCGGACCTCAGGGTCATGTTTTCCGCCAGGGCGGCGGGCAACAGGGCGCACAATATTAAAAAACAGGTTCCATGCTTCATGTGATTCTCCTCTTCTACGTTGGTAAGAGGCGCAGGGGAAGGAATTTATTCAAAAAAAATAGGACCAGAGGTTAATTCTGGCGCAGCGGCCCGCTTTTCGTTAGCATTACGCGAATCCTTTATATTTGTATGAGTCTTTATTCTTCATCCTGGAGCCCCCTACCCTCTCTTCCGGATCCGGAAGGTTTCGCCGGCATGTATGCAGGAACCCACGGAGAAACAATGATTTGTGCCGGAGGCACCAATTTCCCGGATAAACCCATGCTTGAAGGCGGCGCCAAAACGTGGACGGACCGCGTTTTTACGCTGGCGCCGGAGGCCGCCGCATGGACGGAGGCCGGAACGCTCCCCTCTCCCTACGCGTACGGCTCCTCCGCCAGCATTGAAGAAGGGCTGCTGTGCATCGGCGGCTGTGACAAGGAAGGCCACCGGAAAGACGTTTACCTGCTGAGCGCGGCAGAAGGCGCCGTGACCGTGACTCCCTTCCCTCCCCTTCCCATAGCCCTGGCTTACACGGCCGCCGCCGTTCTGGACGGAAAGGTTTACCTGACGGGGGGCTGTGAACGCCCGGGGGAACAGGACTGCACCAACCGGATGTTCATGCTGGATGCGCGCCAGCCGGACCGGGGCTGGCAGGAGCTGGCACCCCTGCCGGGCCGCGGACGCTTCCTGCACCAGATGGCCGCAGCGGACGGAGTTCTTTATGTACTGGGCGGCATCGGCCTGAAGGAGCAGGACGGCAGGCAGGTCAGGGAACTGCTGACGGAGGCCTGGCGCTTCACCCCGGAACACGGCTGGTCCCGCCTGCCGGAGATGCCTTACGCCATTGCCGCCGCCCCCACCCCGGCCCCGGTTTCCCGGACCGGAGTTATTTACCTGCTGGGCGGGGATGACGGCTCCGGGAAAAAGTACACCCCGCAGACCAATCCCGGGTTCAACAACCAGTCCCTGTGCCTGGATACGGCGTCCATGACCTGGCACGACGGCGGCTCCATCGCGGCGCCCAGGGCGGTCCTTCCGTGCTGTGCGTGGCAGGGCGGTTTTGCCGCAATAAACGGGGAACTCAAACCCGGCAGGCGTTCCCATGAAGTGTGGGGAATCACCCTTTCCTGATTTTTCTTTCTGATCCCAAGCAATATTTTCCAGCCTATGCACCTTTCACGTTACCTTGCCCGCTTCTCCAGCGCATGGGGCTCCGCTCTCGCCGCCCTGGTGCTGATTGCGTCCCCCGCCGCCAATGCCTCTTTTTCCGTGGAGGTTCAGCCCGCCGGCACCATACCGGACCTGCCGGACCCGGTCGGCCGCGCCGGAATGGTGGCCGGAACCGTTACGGAACATGACGGCACCCAGTCCATCATTGCCGCGGGCGGGGCCAACTTTCCCCAGGCCGCGCCGGGAGCCGCCACTCCGGAGGAACGCGGCCCCAAGGTGTACCACCAGGATATTTTCAAGCTCCGCAACGGCCAATGGAGCAAGGCCGGAACACTTCCCGTTCCCCTGGGTTATGCCGCCTTCGGCAGCGTAGGCAAGGGGCTGGCGGTAGCCGGCGGCCATAACGCGGAAGGCATCCTGGCGGACGCCCTGCTGATCAAGGCTGACGGTTCCGTGGAGAAACTGCCCCCCCTCCCCGTTCCCATTACTGAAGCCGCCTGCGCCTTCCACGGGAACAAGCTGTTCGTCATCGGCGGACGGAACGCGGAACAGCCGGAAGCCGCCCTCAATACCGTTTACATGCTGGATACCACGCCGGATACGGCCAGGATGAAGTGGCAGCAGCTGCCGCCCTTCCATGGTCCGGGCCGCATTCTTTCCACCGCCGCCATTTGTGACGGCACGCTCTTCATCGTGGGCGGCTGCACCCTTTCCAAAGACCCCTCCGGAGAAACCGCCAGAACGTACCTTTCCGACCTGATTGATTATAACATGACGTCCAACAATCCCTCCGAGTGGGGCGCCATGAGCAAGCAGCCCCTCGCCGGACCGGGAACGCCCGTGGCCGCCGCCGCAGGCCCGGCCCCGGTACGTGAAAACGCCATCCTCCTGATTGGCGGGGACAAGCGCGGCAACACGCCGGACGCGTCCAGGCCCGTGGTCCAGTCCAGGGACATCCTGGCTTATGACGTCATCAAGAACACCTGGACGCATGAAGGGGAATGGCCCGTAGGCATCGCCACGGCGCCCGCAGTCGTCAAGGGTACCGGAATCATGACCATCAGCGGGGAAACCGCTCCGGGGGTGCGGACCGCCGTGAACGCCTCCGCCACCGCGGGCTACCATTTTGAAATGAGCATGGTTGATTACGCCGTCCTTATCCTGACCATCATCGTGATGGCCATCATCATCGTTTCCGCCATGCGCCACGGCGTTAAAAACGTCTCCGCCGTTACGGACCCCAATACCAGGCCCGGCCTGTGGGCCTGGGTGGCCGTGATCGTCCTGTGGTTCGTGGTGATGCTGAACTACTTTGACCGCCAGCTTCTTTCCGCCCTGCATGAACCCATCGTCCGGGACATTCCGCAGACGGAGGCCCAGTTCGGCATGGTTACCTCCGTCTTCCTGCTGATTTACGCCCTGCTCAGCCCCGTGGGGGGCTTTCTGGCGGACCGTTACAGCCGCCGCCTGATGATCCTGTGCTCCCTCGTCGTCTGGTCCGTGGTCACGTGGTGGACCGGCCATGCGGAGGATTACACGTCCCTGCTCATTGCGCGCGGCGCCATGGGCATCAGTGAGGCCTTTTACATTCCCGCCGCCCTGGCCCTGATTACGGATTACCACCGGGGCAGCACGCGCTCCATCGCCACGGGCCTGCACATGAGCGGCATTTACGTAGGCATGGCCGTAGCCGGCTTCGGCGCCACCATGGCTTCATGGACGGGCTGGCGCATGACCTTCGCCCTGTTCGGCCTGATCGGCGTGGCGTACGCCATCGTCCTCATCCTGTTCCTGAAAGACCCCGGCAAGGCTCCGGCGGATACGGCCCTGGCGCGGAAGCCCTCCAAACCGGAGGAAAAGACTGTGCTGATCAATGTGGACAATGACGAGCAGGTTATCAAGGAACCCGCCTCCAATCTTTCCACCGGAGCCGTCCTCTCCAGCCTGCTGAGCGGACGCCCCATGTGGATGCTCCTGGCCGTGGTGGCCTTTGCAGGCGCCGGGAACTGGTTCCTGCTCACCTGGTACCCCACCCTGCTGCAGGATAAATACCAGCTTTCCTCCGCGGAGGCCGGCCCCGCCGCCACCCTGTGGAGCTCCGTAGCCAAGTACGTGGCCGTGCTGGGCGGCGCCATCCTGGCGGACATGTGGTACAAGCGCAATAAGCGCGCCCGCGCCCTGGTGCCGGGCATCACCTTCACCATCTCCGGCCCACTGGTGGTGCTGGCGCTGCTGCCCGGCATCTTCGGCTGGGACATTGCGGTACCCCTCGTGCTCATGCTGGGGCTGGTCGCTACGCAGGGGCTGGCGCAAGGATCGCTGGACGCCACCCTCATGCCTGTGCTACGCTCCCATATTGACGAGCGTTATTCCGCAACCGGCTACGGCCTCCTCAACCTCACGTCCGCGGGCGTGGGCGCCCTTATCTCCTTCTTCGGGGGATGGTTCAAGGACCAGGGCGTTCCGCTGACCACCACGCTGGCGGCGTCAGGGTGCCTGATGCTGTTCTGCGGCCTGCTGCTCCTGACGCTTCCGCGTCCCCGACACTGACCGCTGCAACTCTCCCAACACCCCACCCCGCCTGATGAAGAATACCGCATGCCTCTGCCTGGTGGCGGGAGCCCTGTGCTCCCTCTCCCTCCTTCCCACGGCCCAGGGCCGCACCTGGACCAGCGTCCAGGGAAAAAGCCTGGAAGCCGAGTTCGTCAAGCTGGACGGCCAGAAGGCCGTGCTGAAACGTTCCGGCGGCCAGACCGTCTCCATCCCCCTGGCCCAGCTTTCCCAGGGAGACCGGGATTTCATTGCGGAACAGGGAAAGGGGAATTCCTCCGCCAATCCCGCGGACAATTACCACCTGCCATGGCCCCGGACCGTCAAATGCCCGGACAATTTCAAGGTGGAAACCATCAAGGAGGAAAAAGGGGAGTATATTTATGAAACGCCCCACTTCCGCTTTATTTGTGACGCCAGGCTGGGAGCGGGCATGATCAAGCGGCTGGGGCTTTTGTTTGAAGCTACCCACCTGGCGAACAAGTCCCTGCCCATCGGCAACATTCCCCCGCATGACGATTCCGCCAAATTCCCCGCCTACCTGTACGAGAAATTCAGCACCTATCTGGAAAACGGGGGACGTGAAGGCACGGCAGGCATTTTCCTGGGGACGACGCGCCCCGGAGACCGCGGCAAAATCCTGGTTCCGTTCGATTCCCTGGGCGTCAAGACCATGGGAAGCACGTACATCATTGACCGTGACAAGGATTCCTCCACCCTCATCCATGAACTGACGCACCAGCTCATGTCCCCGGAGGCCAAGCAGGCAAGCTGGTTCTGTGAAGGCTCCGCGGAATACATGGGAATGACCCCGTATTCCGGAGGCCGTTTCAACTTTGGCGCCAACCGGTCCCACATCGTTGCCCGCGTGACGGAATACGGCAAGAAGAACACCGGGGGCCGCGCCCTGGGGGATGACTTTGAGGCTCCCGGCCTGGAGTCCTACATGAATATGCCTTACGACCAGTTCACGGGGGCGAACGCCAACCTGAATTACGGGCTGGCCGCCCTGATGGCGTATTATTTTTACCACATGGACGGCAAGGGGGACGGCCAGCGCATCAAGGATTACATGAAGGCCATCCAGTCCGGCGCCAGGGAGAAGGAAGCTCAGAAACTCCTCCTTGACGGCCGCAGCTATGAGGAGCTGGCCAAGGAGATTGAACAGAAATGGCGCAAGGCGGGCATTAAAATCCGCTTCCGCGCTTCTTCCTGAACCGCGCTCCGTGTGCCCCGGAGGGAATGCTGCGGACAGTCTGTGCCCTGAAAAACCGTTGACATGGCAGGGAAAGGCGGCACACTCCCTGACAGCAGGGGTTATCAGACACGCATGGCAGAAGACGTTTCCATATCCGCCCTGATGGACAGGGTGGCCCGGACCGCACCCTTCCACCGGGAGCTGGCCAAACTGGGCACGGAGGAACAGGCGGTTTTCGACCACACTTCCCTGCCGGGCGTCCCGTTTGTGGCTGCCCTGTGCATCCGCGCCATTCCGGACGCCGCCCGCGCCTGGGTGGTCGCGCCCCACCTGCGGGCGCAGGAATCCATTGCCGCGCAGCTGGAAACATGGGGAGTAAGAAACATCCTGTTCGTCCCGGAAAAAGAAGTGGCGCTTGGGGAGGAAGTAGGCGATCCGGAACTCGCCGCAGAACGACTGAATGTCCTTCACCGCATTGCTTCCGGGCACCCGGGCAGGCAGACCATCGTGGTGGCGGAAGGCAGCCTGAATGACGAGGTACCCTCCGTCAACGGCATGCAGAACCAGGGGATGACCCTGAAAACGGGAGAAACCCACGCTCCGGACGAGTTGATCAAGCTGTTTGCGGAGGCAGGCTTTGAAGGGGTTCCGCAGGTCATTTCCCGCGGGCAGTGGTCGCGCCGCGGCGGCATTCTGGACATTTTTCCGCTCCAGTCCTCCCACCCCGTGCGCCTGGAGTTTTTTGATGACGAGATTGAATCCATCCGGGAATTTGACGTAGATTCCCAGATTTCCTTCCGGAAGGTGGAGCACGTCAACCTGGTGCTGGCGGAGGCGGCGGGCGTGGAGACCCTCCGGGACTGGATCAAACCGGGAGACATGGTGATCACCGCCCCCTTCTGCAAGGAACGTGGAAACGCATGCATCCTCACCGCCCCGCCGGAGAATGCGGAAGGAGAGGAGGACTTTTCCCTGGCCATCCATGAGAATCCCCTGGGAAGCTTTGACGCCGGGGACTTCGTGATGCAGGAGATGCGCCGGGAGCTGGCGGAACGCCAGATCCGCGAATGGCTGGACCGTAAATGGAACGTCAGCATGTTTTTTCCCAATGAAGGGGAGGAGGAGCGCTTCCGGGACATCTGCGCCGGAACGCCCGCCCTGCTTTCCATTACCGCCCTGCGCGGGGACCTGCCCGCGGGCTTCAGCATTCCGGGCGCAAAAACGGCTGTGCTTTCTTCCTCGGAACTGTTCGGGAGGTACCAGTCCGCCACCGCGCGCCGCCGCGCCAGCCGGGAAGACAAGGCGCGCAAGGCCCGTGCGCAGGCCTCCCTGAAGGACATCAACCCCGGGGACCTGGTGGTTCACACCAGCTACGGCATCGGCAAGTTCATCAATATTTCCACTTCCCCGGATTCCGGAGACGAGGAAATGAACATCCTTTACCGGGACAACACCATCCTGCACGTCCCCCTCAGCCAGGCACACCTGGTTTCACGGTACATCGGCCTGGGGAGCAAGACGCCGGAACTCAACAAGCTGGGGGACGCCAAATGGCAGCGCGCCAAGAAGTCCGCGGAACGCTCCGTGGCGGATTACGCCGCCCAGCTCCTGAACGTACAGGCGGAGCGCCAGACCGGAAAGGGCTACAGCCACCCGCCGGACAGCAAATGGATGTGGGAGTTTGAAAGCTCCTTCCCCTTCCGGGAGACGCAGGACCAGCTCCGCGCCATCGCCCAGACGAAGGCGGACATGGAAGGCCCCCGCCCCATGGACCGCCTGATCTGCGGGGACGTGGGCTTCGGCAAGACGGAGGTGGCCATCCGCGCCGCCTTCAAGTGCGTGACGGGCGGACGGCAGGTAGCCGTGCTGGTGCCCACCACCGTGCTGGCGGAACAGCATTTCCGGACATTCAAGTCACGCATGAGCGAATATCCCGTGCGGATTGAAATGCTCAGCCGCTTCAGCAGCGCGGCGAACGTCCGCTCCACGCTGGAAGGGCTGAGGACGGGTGCCGTGGACATCGTCATCGGCACGCACCGCCTCATCTCGGACGACGTTTCCATCAAGAACCTGGGCCTGGTGGTGATTGACGAGGAGCAGCGCTTCGGCGTCCGGCACAAGGAAAAGTTCAAGGAACGCTTCAAGGGCATCGACGTGCTCACGCTGTCCGCCACGCCCATTCCACGCACGCTGTATATTGCCCTAATGGGCGCGCGGGACATGAGCTCCATTGAGACGCCGCCCGTCAACCGGCAGCCCGTGCAGACGAGCGTATGCCCCTATGACGAACGCATCATGAAGAAGGCCATGGAGCGTGAACTGGAACGCGGAGGCCAGATTTTCCTGCTGCACAACCGGGTCAAGACCATCGAATTGTTCCGGGACCGCATCCAGGCCCTGGTTCCCAAGGCCCGCATCGTCATCGGCCACGGGCAGATGCCCAAGGACGAGCTGGAAAAGGTCATGCGCACCTTCGTGAACGGGGAGGCGGATATCCTGCTGGCGACCACCATCATTGAATCCGGCATCGACATCCCGAACGCCAACACCATCATCATTGACCGTGCGGACCGCTTCGGCCTGGCGGACCTGTACCAGCTCCGGGGCCGCGTGGGCCGCGCCGGGCACCGCGCCTACGCGTACCTCATGCTTCCCCGGTCCGCCGCCACCACGGGAGACGCCCGCAAGCGCGTCTCCGCCATTAAGCAGTACACGGAACTGGGTTCCGGCTTCAAGATAGCCATGCGGGACCTGGAAATCCGCGGCGCGGGCAACCTGCTGGGCACCCA
This sequence comes from Akkermansia muciniphila, assembly GCF_002884975.1. Lineage (NCBI taxonomy): Bacteria > Pseudomonadati > Verrucomicrobiota > Verrucomicrobiia > Verrucomicrobiales > Akkermansiaceae > Akkermansia > Akkermansia muciniphila. The sequence continues at coordinate 1,280,980 of NZ_PJKB01000001.1, forward strand.
GCAGAGCGGCCACATTGCCGCCATCGGCTTTGACCTGTACTGCCAGCTTCTCCAGCAGTCCATCTCCCACATGCAGGGCAAGCACACGGCACCGCGGCCGGACGCGGCGCTGAGAACAGATTTCATCGTGAACAGCGAGACGCAGTTCGCCGCCAAATCCCGCAAGGATTATCTGGGCGCCTTCCTGCCCCGTGACTACATCAGCGATGCCGCCCTGCGCATCGCCGCGTACAAGGACCTGGCGGCAGTCCGCACCCTGAAGGAGGCGGACGCCCTGCTCCGCGCGTGGGAAGACCGCTTCGGCCCCGCACCGGAAACGGTGCATTACCTGCTGGATTCCCATAAAATCAAGATACTGGCTTCCATGGCCAACATCTCCATGGTGGAGATCAGCGGGCAGCGCCTGATGCTCACCAGGAACGGGGATTTTATTCTGCTGTCCAACAAATTCCCGCGGCTGGCCGGCACCGCCCCCGCAGACAAGCTCCGGGAGGCGCTGGAAATGCTGAAGAACATTTGACACGGGGCCGCTTTTTCCTCCGGACGCTTTCCTTGTAATGAAACGGCGCGCCGGGACGTATTCCATGAAAGGAGACGTTATGAAGAACCTGATCACCCTCAGCAGCATCGCCATACTGGCCATATCCGGAACCGTCCGGGCCGGGGAACCCTCCGCCGCCCTGGCATCCCCGGACGGCCTGGTCACCTGGAACCTGACGGCCCGGGACGGAAAGGCCGGACATTCCCTGAATAAAAAAGACCGGGTTATTCTGGAACCTTCCGCGCTCGGCATCGCCGTGAACGGCTCCGGCGTTGCGGACGGCATCACGGGATGGAGCGTGGAAAAGGTGAGGGAAAATGTTCACGAGACCTTTGAAACGCGCGGCAAGTACCCCTCCGCCTCCGTCCATTTTAACGAATACGTGGCTTCCGGGGACAACTCCGCCCTGCGCCTCCGCGCCCGCGTCTTCAATAACGGCGTAGCCTTCCGCTATGAATGGACGGAGGACATGAAGAAAAAGCCTGCTCTCCGCATCGGGGAGGAAAAGACTTCCTTCACTTTCCCGGAGCAGGCCGTCCTGTGGACCCAGGACGCCCATTCCGCGCTGGGCCCCTGCGAGGGAGTGTGGTCCCCGGCCAGGATAGCAGATTTCAAGAAGGACCCCGGCAATCCCCGCAGCCATGTCCGCACCATGCCGGTTACGGCGGAACTGCCGGACGGAGGCTTCGCCCTGATCCAGGAAGCCGCCAACTTCAACAAGCAGTGGAGCGGCATTAAATTTTCCCTTCAGGACGGCGCCTGCCAGGCGGTGCATTTCCAGGACCCGCACGGCTTTTCCGTCCCCTCCTCCGTGGAAATGCCCTGGCGGGTCGTTCTAGTGAATGACGATCTCAACGGCCTGGTCCGGAACGACATCATTCCCTCCCTGGCTCCGGAGCCGGACAAAAACCTTTTCCCTGACGGAGCCAAAACGCCCTGGATCAAGCCGGGCCGCTCCACCTGGACCTGGTGGGACCGGGGGAAGGTTCTGGAAGAAGACCAGTACGCCTTTGTGGATATGGCCTCCGGCTTCGGCTGGGAATACCACCTGGTGGATGAAGGATGGAAGAAATGGGGCAAGACCCTGCCGGAAAGCATGGAAAAGATCGCCCGGCTGGTCCGCTACGCCGCAGGTAAAAAGGTAGGAATCTGGGTATGGGTGCGCTGGTCAGACGTCAACAATCCCGCCAACAACTGGGAAAGCATGCGCAGTTTTTTCAGCGCCCTTGCCCAAACGGGCATCAAGGGAATCAAGATAGACTTCATGGATTCCGCCTCACAGGAACGCCTGGCTTTTTATGACGCCGTGGCGGAAAACCTGGCAAAGAACAAGCTCATGGTCAACTTCCACGGAGCCAATACCCCCACCGGGGAGGAACGCGCCTGGCCGCATGAAATGAGCCGGGAAGGCATCTACGGCGGAGAACAGAATATCTGGGCGGCCATAGACGGCCGGCATTACTGCGCGCTGCCCTTCACGCGCCTCATCTCCGGGCATGCCGATTTCACGGGCGGCTACTTCGGCCACGGAGAGAAACTGCGCGGCTCCTCCTGGCCCCTCCAGATGGCGGCCAACATCATTTACACATCCCCCATCCTCCACTGGGTTTCCAGCCCCGCGGACATGGAAGCCGCCTTTCCGAAGGGCTCCCCGGAACGCGAAGCCGTCCGGAATATTCCCTCCGCATGGGATGAAACCATCGTTCTGCCGCCGTCCGCCATCGGGGAATGCGCCGCCTTCGCCCGGCGCTCCGGGAACCAGTGGTACATTGCCCTGATGAACGGGGACGGGCGGGAACGCACGGTCTCCATTCCCCTGGACTTCCTGGACCGGAAGACGGCGTACCGGGCCACCATCCTCCGCGACCTGCCTGAACGGAACGACGGCTGGAAGGTGGAAACCGGGGAATTTTCTTCCGGAGACACCCTTCCCTTCACCATGCGCGTGAAGGGCGGCGGCATTGCCCGCCTGGTTCCCGCGGGCAAGTAGTATTCCTGCCTCCCGGAACGCTAATTCACGCCAGCCGGAAACCACGGAAAAGCGGAAAAAGTCAGCTCCTGCCGCGTTCCCCGGCCGCTTCCTCCGTGGTGCTCCACGCCGGGAGCCACTGGACGTCCCGGAGGCGGTAGCCGCGCTTCACCAGTTCCTGATGCAGGCCGGGGAGGTGGGCCGCCCCGTAAAAAATGCCTATTTTGCGCACGTTCCTGCCGCCCCACTGGTCAAACACTTCCATGCATTTGGCATTCCGCCCTTCCAGAATCACGGTATTTTCCAGGTCCTCCGGTGCATTGGCAAAAATGCGCATCAGTTCATTTTTCAGCCCCTTTTTATTTCCGGAAAGCAAATCCAGCATCAGGCCGAATTCATTCGGCTGGTACGCGCGGGGCTTCTCCACCAGGGAAGACAAAAAGGATTTAAGCATCAGCCCGGCAAAGCTTTCCCCCTTCCTGGCCTGCGCCTGCCGGAACTCCTCCAGCGTCATGTCCGCATGGACAAAACGGGGCGCGGAATAGTCAATGCCCTGGTACTGGGTCTGCAAGCCCACCGCGTCACTCAATTTCTGATAAGCGCTGCCCAGCAGCCCCAGCAGGAAGGATTTTTCCTCCTCAGCGCTTTTTCTCCTCCATTCCACAATCCGGTTCCATTCACGCGCCTCTTCCAGCGTCAGGCCGCCCAGCGGCTTGCTGCGGTCCAGCTTGCGGCGCAGTTCCTGCTCCCGCTGCAACCCCTCTCCGCCAATCATTTCAAACAGCACCACATCATACCCGCTGAACAGCTTGTTCAGGCGCGCATAATAGGCCGCCTCCGCCACATGAATGGCTCCGATGAGCGCCACTTCCCTGCCTTCCCCGTCCACATAGGAGGCCACGGGCGTGGACAGGCTCTGCCGGTCGCGGGAGGATGATTCCAGCAGCATGTACTTTGCGGGGTACGCTCCCCGATCCTCTTTTTCCGCACCGGGGGAGTGCGCCGCAAGCACGGGAGAGCACCACAGAAAAACAGCCGGAAGGCAACGCAGCATCTTCATACATCATCAGCCTAGCCGGAGCCGCACGCAGAGCAAGCCCAAAAAGGGACTGCCGTGCCTTTACCCGCGGCAGCCGGCAGGCAAAAAAATTCCCCGCACCCGGAGACGGGAACGGGGAATGAAGGGATTGACCCAAGCTGCCGGGCGGAAAAACGCTCCGCAGCCTGTTAACGGGCTACTTCTGGCAGCAGCAGCCGCACTTGTCCGTCAGGGCGCCCACACCGGGGAGCACCTTGCCTTCCAGCAGTTCCAGGGAGGCGCCGCCGCCCGTGGAGCAGAAGGAAAGCTTGTCCTGGACCTTGAATTTCTTGGCCGCCGTCACGGAGTCGCCGCCGCCCACGATGGAGATGGCGGAGGAATCCGCCAGGGCTTCCGCGATTTCCTTGGTGCCCTTGGCGAAGCAGTCCATTTCAAACACGCCCATCGGGCCGTTCCACAGAACGGTCTTGGCGCCCTTGATGATGGCGGAGAATTCTTCAATGGCCTTGTCGCCAATGTCGATGGCCATGCCGCCTTCCGGCACCTTGCCGCCTTCCGCGAAGGGAGCCGTGCAGAAAGTTTCCGCGCCGTCTTCAAACTTCATGGCTACGCGCACGTCAGCCGGAAGCAGGAACTTCACGCCCTTGGCCTTGGCTTCCGCCAGGATTTCACGGGCCAGGTCCAGCTTGTCGCCTTCAATCTTGGAAGCGCCCAGGTCATAGCCTTCAGCCGCCAGGAACGTATTGGCCATGGCTCCGCCAATGAGGAACGTATCAGCCTTTTCCATCAGCTTGGAAAGCACTTCAATCTTGTCGGACACCTTGGCGCCGCCCATGATCACCACGAAGGGTTTTTCCGGGTTTTCCAGCTTGCCTTCCAGGTATTCCAGCTCGCGTTCGATCAGGAAGCCCATGGCGCTCTTTTCCGCAAAATGCGTCACGCCTTCCGTGGAAGCGTGGGCGCGGTGCGCGGTGCCGAACGCGTCGTTCACGAACAGCGTGGCGTTGCCCAGGAGGGCCTTGGCGAATTCCGGATCGTTTTTCTTTTCACCGGGGTAGAAGCGGACGTTTTCCAGCAGGACCACGTCACCGTCCTTCATGGCGGCGCGGGCGGCTTCCGCTTCCGGGCCGATGGCGGCGGGAACGAATTTCACTTCCTTGCCGAGCAGTTCGGAAAGACGGGCCGCAACGGGCTTCAGGGAGAAAGCGGCATCAGGTTCATTTTTGGGACGGCCCAGATGGGAGGTCAGGACGACGCGGGCGCCCTGGTCCAGCAGGAACTTGATGGTGGGAAGAGCCGCAACGATGCGGGCGTCATTGGTGATTTCCCCATCCTTGAGGGGAACGTTGAAGTCAACGCGCATCAGGACTTCCTTGCCCTTGGCATCAAGGTCACGTACAGTAAGTTTAGCCATATCGGTCTATATTGTTTGGTTCAATGGAATAAAAAAGGGAGGGCATTTCTGCCCTCCCGGATAAATCCCCGGCCGCCTGGACAAACCCGGTTCATGAACCGGAGGGTTGATGCAGGCAACCGGCAAGACTTGTCGTGCAACTGAAGAGCAAGCGTTGTTCCGGAGGAACTTACTTGCCGCAGGAGCAGCCGCAGCCCAGGCTGTCGCCCAGCTTCTTCATGGCTTCAGCGGCGCGGTTGGAGTAACCCCATTCGTTGTCGTACCAGCCGCAGACCTTCACCAGGTTGCCGCCGACCACATACGTGAAGCCGGAGTCAAAGATGCAGGAGTGGGGGTCGGAAACGATGTCCTGGAGAACCAGGGCTTCCTCGGAGTAGTCCAGAATGCCTTTCAGCGGGCCTTCAGCGGCTTCCTTCATGGCGGCGTTCACTTCTTCCACAGTCACGTTCTTCTTGAGAACGGCCACGAAGTCGGTCAGGGAACCGGTCGGGGTAGGAACGCGGAAGGAGGCGCCGTTCAGGGAACCCTTCAGGTTCGGCATCACTTCACCGATGGCCTTGGCGGCGCCGGTGGTGGTGGGGATGATGTTGATCGCGGCGGCGCGGGCGCGGCGGGGGTCAGAGTGCGGAAGGTCCAGGATGCGCTGGTCATTCGTGTAGGAGTGAATGGTGCTCATCATGCCCTTTTCAATGCCGAACTTGTCGTCCAGCACCTTCACCATCGGAGCAAGGCAGTTGGTGGTGCAGGAAGCGTTGGAAACGATGTCATGCTTGGCGGGATCGTATTCGCTGTCATTGATGCCCAGAACGAAGGTCAGGTCGGGATCCGGGGAGGGAGCGGAAATGAGCACCTTCTTGGCGCCGGCGGCCAGGTGCTTCTTGGCGGCGTCACGCTTGGTGAACAGGCCGGTGGATTCCAGAACGACGTCCACGCCCAGGTCCTTCCAGGGAAGGTTGGCGGGGTCACGTTCCACGGTGATGAGGATCTTGTGACCGTCAACAACCAGATATTCGCCGTCGATGGAGATTTCGCCGTCAAACTTGCCCTGCGTGGAGTCATACTTGAGCAGGTGGGCGATCATTTCAATGGGGGTCAAGTCATTGATGGCAACAACCTTGTTGCGTTCTTCCTTGGACATGGCGCGCAGTACGTTGCGACCAATACGTCCAAAACCGTTAATAGCATATTTGGCCATAAGATTGAGGGCTTCAGATTTGATTAATTATTAGTCCTGGGCTTATTTAAGCACCATGGACGCCGTAAGTTTAAAAACGATTCAACCAGCCGTCAACACTATTGTTCCCCCATCATGGCAGTATGTGCCCGCACCCATGCAGGCAGGGGAGCCGCCCCAGGCGGACAATGCTCCTCCATGGAATTCAAATGCTTGCGGAAGCAGCCCTCCGCCGGTACGGTCAGTTCATGGAACGCAGGGCGGCGCGAATCAGCTCGTCCGCATCCGCGTCCGGATGGTCCTTCAAATGGGCGGCAATCGCCTTGCGGGACTCCACCTGCTTGAACCCCAGCGCAATCAGCGCCAGCTCCGCGTCCCCGGCGGCCTGGGAGGTGGCCCCCTGGGCCTGGGCCTCCCACGTGGCGGCCAGACCTACCTTGTCCTTCAGTTCCAGAACGATGCGTTCCGCCGTTTTCTTGCCCACGCCCTTGGCACGGGCAATGCCGGAGACGTCCCCGCTGACTACCGCCTGCTTGAACTGCTCCACGGACAGGGAACCCAGGATGGCGATGGCCGTGGCCGGGCCGATGCCGGAAACGCGGTCGATCAGCAGCAGGAAAATATCCCGCTCCGCATCCGTGGCAAAGCCGTACAGCACCTGCATGTTCTCTCGGACATGCAGGTAGGTTTTCAGCGTCAGCTCCCTGCCGGGCAGAGGGTTCAGCCTGTCAAAGGTGGACAGGGGCACAATCACCTCATACCCCACGCCGTGAACATCCAGAATCAACCGCTGGGGGTAGGATTCCGCCACCGTGCCGCGCAGAAAAGCTATCATGCCCATAACGTGACACAATCCCGCCCGCGCTCAAGCCAAAAACGCATCTGCCCGGCATGCTCCGCCATCATCTTTTCCGGAGCACGTGCAGCCGGATATGCTCCAGGTCCTCCCGGTTATAAAAACAGCGCACGCGGAATCCGCGGGTTGTCTTCATCCGGCACCTGTATTCCCGCAGCAGGCCCTTTTTCACGAGCCTGTAAATATAGCTCCGCACCACTCCCAGCATGCTGACGGCCGTAGCCATGTCCACATGGCACGGAGGAACGCGGCGGCGCACGGGCTCCCGCCTGGCGAGAATACGGTCCACATCCAGCCGCCGCCAGTACAGCGCCAGGGAGCCTGTGCCCTTCCGGACCACGCGGAAACGGGCGCCGTGGCGGTGCAGGTACTGGCGCGCGGCAGACGCGCTGCAGCAGAGCTGTGACGCAATGGCGGAAGTTTCCACAAACGCGCCGCCGCATTCCGCATAGGGCAGGCCGGATTTGGGGTTCGTTCCCTTGCGGCGGGTTTTCACATGTGCCGGGAAGCTCAGCTTGGGGTTGTTAATGTATTCGCGGCCTCCTACTCCGATGAACGTTTTCTTAAAATGGTATATCATGGTTTATGGGATTTCACATTGGAAATACAAAGCTCCACGCAGATAGTCCGCATGAAACTCTAACATTTTTGGAAGATTCCAAAAATGCATTGAGCTCACGAATGTTCAACATTTTTCTTCGTTTTTCTGTTTTTCACATTCATACTGAACTCATTTCATCGCAATATATGCCCGGAAGCCGGATGATCCAACCACTTGAAAAGGGCCTACGCCTCTGGCGGAAAGTACATGGCCGTCAATTCTTTCCGCCCGGCAGCCCGTTCATTCCGGTGAACACGGAGCCTCCCAGGCACGGGAAAAATCTTTCCAACGGCGTTTTCACTGATGCCGTACGGTCCTGCGAAAAGCTTTTTCCGGCTATGATCCTACCATATCCCTCCAGCCATGCACGGTCCATTTCCAAAGCAGGGTCCGGAGTTCAACGGGAATTCCCTAGAACCAGGGCAATAAAAAACCCGGCTTCCTTGCGGGAAGCCGGGTCTGAAAGAATGTTTCAGGGCAGGAGTTTTGCGGGCCGTCCTTCAAAAATCCCGCGCTGGGGAACGAAAATACGGTCATTGGGCTGGATGGGGATACCCCTGTCCCGGATGGAGAAGTAGTCATACGTCACGGTTTTTCCGCCGCGCGTCACCTGGATGTACCGGGAACCGAAGTCCGTAATGTCTCCCGCGCCTACAATCGCTTCCAGCAAAGTCATGCCTCGCCGCCACAGAACGTTTTTCTTCATGGCCACGCCGCCGCTCACCAGCACGATGTGCTCCGTCAGGTGCATGTCGGAACTCTGCACTTTCACCAGAAAGGTGGGGGCCGTATACAGTTCCGCCTTTTTATAGGCAGCCATCAGCATGTCTTCTATCTGGCGGGCTGTCTTGCCCACCACGCGCAGCACGTCCTGCCCCGCCGGAAGCTGGGGCATGCGTATCGTCCCGTTACCGTCCAGCAGATACTGTCCGGAGATGGCGGTAGCGTCATCATTGGGAATGCCGCGCACCTGGATTTCAATGGTCCCGTGGGCAGGCACGGCATCCGGAGACTGGGCGGAGGCCAGCCCCGCCGCACCCAGCAGGAGACAGAGGATGGAACAGATAACTTTTTTCATGGAGCGATGGAGTTAGTACAGATCTTCACTATCATGGGACTGGTTGGCGGCCAGCTCCTTGGCCTTGCCGGAACGTTCCGCCTTCTTCATGGAAGAGGCATCCACGTTCCCGCCGGAGGAACCGCCATCCGCGGAATAATAGGAATAGTAAGTCGTGTAGTATTGATACTGATGATCAGACGTAATGTCCACATTATTCATGACCACCCCGGCCAAGTTGCCGCCTACGGATTCAATCACCTGCTTTTGCCTCAGCAGGGCTTTCAGCGGCAGTTTGCGCGGCTGCACCACCATGAGGGTCATGTCCACCTCGCTCACGATGACGGCGGAGTCACTGACGCCCAGGATGGGCGGGGAGTCCACCAGCACCATGTCGAAGCGCTGTTTCACCTCCTGGAGAAGTTCGCTGAATTTGCGGGAGTTCAGCGTTCCGGACGGGTCAAAGGGAGTGGGGCCCGCAGGCATCACGTACAGGTTTTCAATGGGTGTCTGGAAAATCACTTCCTCCAGCGGGTAGTCTTCCAGCAGGTAGGAGGTAAGCCCCACTTCATTATCCAGTTCATAGTACCGGTGAAGCTTTGAGCGGCGCAGGTCAGCGTCAATCATCAGGGTGGCATAACCGCCCTGGGCGCAGATGTAGGCCAGGTTGCACAGGGTGGTGGTCTTGCCTTCCCCGGCGCTGCCGGAAACGAACGTCAGGGAAATTTCCTCCAGCCCCTTCTTGTTGAATTCTATGTTTGTGCGCAGTATCCGGTAGGCTTCCGCATCCGGCCCCAGCACATCGGAAGAATGGAGGATGGGGACATTCTTGGGAATGATACCCAGCACGGGAACCTGAAGAGCCCGTTCCACATCCTCCATCGTCTTGACGGAGGTGTCCATGAATTCCAGAAAGAGGGCCAGGCCGATGCCCAGCAGCAGCCCTACGCTCGCACCCACCGCCAGATTGATGGTGATGCTCGGCTTATAGGCAACGGCGGGATATTCCGGCAGGTCATACATTTCAACCGCGTCACGGGGAACGCGCAGCCGGGCAATTTCATCCGTGTAGCGGGAAGACAGGTCCTTGAGCTGGTCCAGGGCGGCGTCATAATCACGGCTGGCCTGCTCATACATGGGCACCTTCAAGACATGGTCCTGGAGGGCTTTTTCCTTAAGCGCCACGGTCTCCTCCCAGTGCTTCCGGCTTGCGGAAACCATTTCAAGCTTGCTTTTAAGCGAGGAACGCAGCCCGATCAGCTCCTTGTTCAGCTTGTCGGACAGGATTCTTTCCGTCTCCACCAGCGCCAGCATTTTGGGGTGCTTGGGGCCGATGTTCTGGGCTTTCAGGTTTTCCTTCTCCTTGAGCTTTTCGGAAAATTCCGCATAGGTTTCACGCAGGGCCTTGGCGCCCACGGATTCAGCATTCAGCAGGTCAGAGCTGATCACGTAATCCAGCAGCTTGTCATCAGGCAGGCGCTGAAGTTCCTGCACGTAGGAAGCCAGTTCCTTTTCATCCTTTTCAAAGGCCATGGCCTGGGATTTGGCATTCCGGAAGTCTTCCTCTTCCATCCCGGCAGTCAATGTGTTCCGGTTTTCACCGTTCCTCCAGGTAGTGGGCAGGTAGGAGCTCTCCGCAATCAGCTTCTTGAGAGCCATCATTTTTTCATTAACGGTGTCTTCCTGTTCCCGGAGGACGTCCTTCAAACTTTTAATAGCGGTTTCAACCAGACGGTTTTCACGCATTTCACGGTCCTGCTTGTAGGCTTCCGGAACCGTTTTGGCGATGTTCTGCACCAGTTTGGGATCCGGACCGGAGACAATCACATCCACCAGGTCCGTCGCGCGCACGGGAGCCACCTTGATCATGCCGGCCAGGTTGGAGGCGGCTTTTTCATCCGTCATCCCCCACTCCGCGGCAAGGTTCAGTTTCTTGGATACTATCTTCAGCACTTCCGTTGAAGTCAGCACGGAGTACTGCATGGGGATGTAGTTGGCCGTGACGTTGGAGGTGGCGACCACGTCCCCTCCCTGGCCGATTTCCATGACGGGCTTGGGCAGCTTGATCTGGAACTGGCACCTCGTCTGGTAAGCCGGGGGCATCAGGAAAGTCACCACCACGGAAATGACCAAAACCAGAAGGAAAACCAGGAAGACCTCCTTCCAGCGATTTTTTAAAACCTGCAAATAATCAATATTGCGTACAATCCGATCGCTGTTCTGCTGATCCTGGGAATTCATGAAAGATAGATAGGTAGTAAGATAAAAACTCCTCTAATTGTGAACGCAAATTCGCAATTAGAGGAGTGTAAGCATTAATGGTCGGTCAAGACTAGAAGCTGTAATTCATTCCGAAGGAGAACACGTTACGGTTGTAGGCGGGCATGGGATAGTTGTAGCCGCTGTAGGTACCGTTGGTGTAGGAATACTGGGCCGTGAGGGCCAGGGCGTTGGTCAGCATCAGCTTGACGCCGGCCGTAGCGTTGAAGGTCAGCGTCGTCGTGTCCGTGTTGCCGCTGGTGCTCGGGTTCGTGTAGTCGCTGGAAATCAGGTTCACGCCGGCATCCAGGCTGACGCGGTGCGTCAGTTTCAGGGTGCTGTTTACACCGAAGCGCCACGTTTCATTGGAGTAGTAGCTGGCGCCGCTGTTGGGAATGTACGTATTCGTCGCTTCGTTGGAGTAACGGACGAACATGCCAATCATGAAACGATCGCTCATGCGGTGGTTCAAGCCGAATTCAGCGGAAGGATACGTCTTGGTGCCGTAGCCGTCCACATATTTGAACTGGGGACCTACGCGCAGCGTGGCGGACGTGTTTTCAGCCACGGCGTATTCAGCGCCGGCCATGACGAAGTTGGAGAATTCATTATTGCCGTATTCACGGTGGCAGTAGGAACCGTTCCAGCTCAGGGAGAGGGCCAGGCGTTCCGTCCACTTGTAACGGTTGGTGAAATCCATGCCCACATAGTCACGGTTGTCCGTCTTGGCGGAATCCTCCTGATAGTCGATCATGGAGAAGTTGGCGCCCAGCGTCGTGGAGTAGCGGGAAGTCCATGCCTTGCTCACGGAGCTGGAGACGTACACGTAAATGTAGTCGCCGTCCCGGCGGGAGTTGGCAATGCCATTGGCATAGTTCGGTTCCGGCTGCCACGCAAAGGACACGCTGCCGTTGTAGCGGAGGGTCTGGTCAAAGCTGTGGGAAAGGTTGGCCGACAGCGTGGAGTTGGAAAGGGATTCGTTCGTGTTCCCCTCAAGATCCTTCAGGTAGAAAATGCCGCCAAGCTTGGCAGAGAAGGAGTACTGCGTCACGGAGTCGTAATTGGCCAGGGAGGCGCCGATGTCCGTGCTGATGAAAGCAGATTCCTGCTGGTCGTAGTTGGAGGCGTTGACGTTGTCGTCATAACCGCCGGCCAGGTTGAACGACCATTTCAGAGGAATGGATTCTTCCAGGCCAACCGGTCCTGCCAGCGTGTACAGGGACTGCCCGTTGGCGTGAACGGCAAGCATGCCGGCAGCCATCAGGGAGAGGTAAAAAAGACTCTTCATGCGATTGATAAATGATCGGGTTAATTTCCAGCAGGATTGGACACAGGGGAGGGGCTGGTAGGAGTGCCGCCCACAGGAAGACCGCCCGGCAGAACCAGGGCGCCTCCGGAAGCTTCTTCACCAGGCTTCACCAGGCCACTGGACTGAGTAGTTACGCCCTGAAGAGGGTTGTCCGGAGTAGCGGCCGCCACGCTCACCGCAATGGAGGGAACGGTATTGGCCACCATGGAGTTGCCGAGAGCTTTAGTAACCGCTTCACAAATAGGGGAGACGGACGCATACGGATGGGGCTGGACGGCAACGGAGGAAGCCACAATGTTGCGCACTTGGGCTTCCGTCACCTGCGTTCCGTAGCTCTTGACGGCGAGGGCGGCAATAGCCGGGGAGTCTGCCGGGAAAGCGCCTGCGGCCATGGACACCATGGAGCCCATGGCGGAGTCAGACACGCCTGCCTTGGCAGCGGCGTTCAGTACTTCGGCCATGGCGTTCATATCCAGGGCGCCGGCCTTCAGGCCAGCTTGGACGACACCTGCCATTTTCTTCATAAAAGCCTTGTCGGAAGCGGAGGCTTTAACCTTGTTAACAGCCGGAGCGGCTGCCGGAGAAGCAGCTTGCTGAGCCACACCGGGGAGGGTGCCCGCAAACGCAAGTGCCAGCGCACTGAGCGCCGTCTTTGTCATGAACCTGGCTTTCATAAGGAAACTATCTAGCAGGTGAATTTAATAAAAAATGGAGCGGGTAACGGGAATCGAACCCGTGTGATCAGCTTGGAAGGCTGGAGCTTTACCATTAAGCTATACCCGCACAACGGAGGCATTATGTTCATGCCTTGGGGATAAGACAAGTTTTTTTTCATTTCCGCGTCAAAATAACAAAAAAGAAGACACGATTTTTCTGTGGTCTTGACATACCGGGTTTCTACCGCTAAATAAGCACCCGCATTCCATGCGGGCGTCGTTCAATGGTAGGACGCGAGCTTCCCAAGCTTGAGACGTGGGTTCGATCCCCATCGCCCGTACCAGTTTTATACCGCAGGCAGTTGTCTTTCAACGCCTGCGGTTTTTTATTCACCCTTCCATCCCGCGGGTTCCGCCGCCCCCCGCCTTCCGGAAAAAGCCCCGGTTCCCTTCCGTTTCCCGTTCTTCCGGGAAAGGCTCCCGGAGAACAGGGCGCGCCGCGGCTTTTCCACCCCCGCCGGAGGCACGCACGCTTCCGGCGTGGACTCCAAACACAGGCGTTTACCAGCCAAGCACAAATTTCCGCTGAATTTTCGCCAGCAGAAGCACCTTGCGGATCATCGTGCGGGTTTCATTGAGCAGGTTAAGGTAGAGAAGTGCCCTCCTCATGTCGGACACGTCTTCCGCCCGCAGGATGATCTGCTGCTTGACCGCCTCCGCGAATTCCTCATCCAGGGCATCCATGCCGGCCAGGCATTCGTCCAGCCCGGCATAGTCATTGCTTTCCATCATGTCCCGGAAGCGCGGGTACAGGGAGGAGACGCGGTTATTCATCCCCCGCAGGTGTTCTATCCTGCCCAGGTCCAGGCCTTCATGGTTGTTGTCAATGTAGGCGTAGCTGGCCGTAGTGATGTTGGAGAGGGATTCAAAGACGGAGGTGGCGTATTCCACCATCTGCACGTAGCGCTTGCCGCGGTCCGCCTCCTCATCCGGGAGTTCCCGCACAACGGGCATGACTTCCATGGCCATCCTGTCGCTCAGGGAGCGGCGGATGCCGCGCGCCTCCTTCCGGAGCTTTTTCAGCCGCTTCCGGTCCTCCACATTCAGGGCTTCCAGGTTCATTTCATAGATTTCCGCCATGCGCTTCATCAGCTCAATGATTTCTTCATTGTAGCGGGCGGCAGCGGCGGGATCCCGGTAATTGGCGCCCTGGGCCAGAGCCGCGGCCTGGGTTCTCTTTCTGTGAAGCCTGGCGCTTTTCAGCAGCAGGAAGGCCGCCAGCCCGCACATGGCAATGATGCCGAAGAGGCCGCCGTATACGATGCATGCCGCCACCATGCAGCACATGGTGAATGCGGCAAAGGCCGTGAAGAACCATCCGGAGATTACCGTAATCACCCCCGTGATGCGGTACACCGCGCTGTCACGCCCCCAGGCCTTGTCCGCCAGGGAGGAGCCCATCGCCACCATGAACGTCACATACGTGGTGGAGAGGGGAAGCCGCAGGGAGGTAGCCAGGGAGATGAGCAGGGCCGCCACCGTCAAATTCACGGAGGCGCGGATCAGGTCAAAGGAGGCCCCGTCATCCGGCCCTTCCGCCACGGGCCGGAAGCGTTTTTCAATGAATTTCCCCACGCAGGCGGGCATGATTTTTTCCACCGCGCGGGAGGCATGCAGCGCATAGCGCACGGCCATGCGGGCCGGGGGAACGGAGCCGAACCGTTCCACGCCCCCGCCCTGCCTCGCCAGATTGACCTCCGTGTCAGTTACGGTCCGCGCCTTTTTGGAGAAGATGAGGGCGAGCACCATGATGGCGCCCGCGCCCAGCAGGTAGCGCCAGTCCGCCGTGACGGGGGCCATCAGGCCGCCCATGGTCAGCGTGGAGAGGTCCGCGCCCTGAGCCGCCGCGGCGGAGGCTATCTCCATGGAGGACTGGCCCGCCATGAAGACGCCGATGAAGTTGACCAGGTCATTCCCGGCAAAGGAGAGGGCCAGGGCCATGGTACCCGCCAGAACGGCTATTTTCAGGATGTTCACCTTGCAGAGGTTCTGGAGCACGGCCATCAGGACGGTCCAGAATACCAGGCTGTAGCACACGTACAGCCAGATGTGGGCGTCCAGGTGCCGGACCATGTCCTTGGTGACCAGCGTACTGCCTTTCAACCCCTTGAAGATGGCAAAGTACGTGATGGCCGTCAGGGCCGCGCCGCACCAGGCGGCCCCCAGGTATTTGAAGGATTTCCTGTAGTTGAAGGAGAAGATGAGGCGGGATATCCACATGACCGTTATCCCGCAGATGAAGGCGACGAAGACGGAGGAAAAGATGCCGGAGATGATTGCCAGCGCCTTGGAGGAGTTGATATAGCTGGACAGTTCCTGCGCCGCACCCGGCTCTCCGTACCAGATTTTAAACAGGGCCACCGCCACGGCGCCGCCCAGCAGTTCAAAGACAATGGAAACCGTGGTGGAGGTGGGAAGACCGAAGGTGTTGAAGACATCCAGCAGAATCACGTCCGTCAGCATCACCGCCAGGAAGATCAGCATGATGTCATGGAAGGTGAACTGGGCCGGCATGAATACGCCGCTCCGGGCAATTTCCATCATGCCGCTGGAGAACAGGGAACCGATGATGATGCCCAGCGCCGCTACCAGCAGGATCGTCTTGCGCGGCGCAGCCTTGGAACCGACGGCAGAGTTCAGGAAGTTGGCGGCGTCATTGGAGACCCCTACCACGAGGTCAAAGCAGGAGAGTACCAGAATCAGTCCTATGATGAAGTAATAGATTGGGTCCATATGCGTAATAAACGGCCCTCTATTACAGGAGGCAGCTTCCGCACGCCCGTTTTAAAACGTGACTATTCCGTCACATTGATGAAACAGTATGATTTTAAATAAAATACTATATTACGCGCCTGATTCCCGCGGATGCTTCCGTTTCTTCCGGGCCATTTCCGGAGCCTGATTTTCCTCCGATTCTCCGGCAGCCAGGGCCCATTTTCCTGAAATCCCTACAAACAAAAAGGCTCCCCGGAAAACCGGGGAGCCTTGAAGTCGATTGCTGTGTCTCGCAGAAACGGACGGGGCTTACATCATGCCCATGCCGCCCATTCCTCCCATGCCGCCCATGTCGGGAGCACCGGAGCCGCATCCGCAGCCCTTCTTCTCGGGCTTGTCGGCAATGACGCATTCCGTGGTGAGCAGCAGGCCGGCGATGGAAGCCGCGTTCTGCAGGGCGGAACGGGTCACCTTGGTGGGGTCCACCACACCGGCGGTAAGCAGGTCTTCATATTTGTCCGTGGCCACGTTGTAGCCGTCAGCCGCTTTCTTCATGCCTTTCACCTTGGCAACGATGAGGGCGCCTTCGCGGCCCGCATTGCTGGCAAGCTGGCGGAGCGGGGCTTCCACCGCACGGTAGACGATCTGGGCGCCGGTTTCCTCGTCGCCTTCCAGTTTAAGGGTGTCAATGGATTTCTGGGCGCGGATGAGGGCCACGCCGCCGCCGGGAACAATGCCTTCTTCCACCGCAGCGCGGGTGGCGTGCAGGGCGTCGTCCACACGGGCCTTCTTTTCCTTCATTTCCGTTTCCGTAGCGGCACCCACATGGATGACGGCCACGCCGCCGGCCAGCTTCGCCAGGCGTTCCTGGAGCTTTTCACGGTCGTAGTCGGACGTGGTGTCCTTGATCTGGTGGCGGATCTGGGAAATGCGGGCTTCAATGTCGGCGGACTTGCCGGCGCCTTCCACGATGACGGTTTCATCCTTGGAGACCACCACGCGCTTGGCCTGGCCGAGGTCTTCAATGCCCACGTTTTCCAGCTTGATGCCCAGGTCTTCCGTGATGCACTTGCCGCCGGTCAGGATGGCAATGTCTTCCATCATGGCCTTGCGGCGGTCGCCGAAGCCGGGGGCCTTCACCGCGCAGATGTTCAGCACGCCGCGCAGGCGGTTGACCACTAGGGTGGCGAGGGCTTCGCCTTCAATGTCTTCCGCAATAACCAGGAAGGGACGGCCCGTCTTGGCCACTTTTTCAAGCAGCGGGAGGAAGTCCTTCAGGTTGTTGATCTTCTTTTCGTGAATCAGGATGTAGGGGTTTTCCAGCACCGCTTCCATCGTTTCCGCGTTGGTCACGAAGTAGGGGGACAGGTAGCCCTTGTCAAACTGCATGCCTTCCACCACGTCCAGCGTGGTTTCAATGCCCTTGGCTTCTTCCACGGTGATGGTACCGTCCTTGCCGACCTTGTCCATGGCTTCCGCGATGATGTGGCCGATTTCAGCGTCCCAGTTGGCGGAAACAGTGGCAACCTGGGCCACTTCCTTGCTGGAGTCAACGGGCTTGCTGATCTTCTTGAGTTCCGCAACCACGGCGTCCGCGGCCTTCATGATGCCCCTCTGCAGGGAGATGGGGTTGGCGCCGGCGGTGACGTTGCGGAGGCCTTCGCGGTAAATGCTTTCAGCCAGCACGGTGGCGGTGGTGGTGCCGTCGCCGGCCACGTCGTTGGTCTTGGAGGAGACTTCACGGACAAGCTGGGCGCCCATGTTTTCAAACGGGTCTTCCAGTTCGATTTCCTTGGCGACGGTTACGCCGTCCTTGGTGATGAGGGGGGAACCGAATTTCTTGTCGATCACCACGTTGCGGCCGGCAGGGCCCAGCGTGCTCTTGACAGCCTTGGCAATCTGTTCCACGCCGCGGAGGAGAGCCTGGCGGGCGGTTTCGTCAAATTGGATTTGTTTAGCCATAATATCAGGTTATTTAAAAAATGTTGTTGAGTGAGTGTTGTGCGAGTTAGCCAATGATGGCCAGAATGTCGTTTTCAGACAGGATGAGGTAGTCTTCTCCGTCCAGCTTGATTTCCGTACCGCCGTATTTGGAAATGAGAACGCGGTCGCCCGGCTTCACGGTAAATTCAATCAAGGCGCCCTTGTCATCCCGGCCGCCGGTGCCTACGGAGATCACTTCGGCTTCCTGGGGTTTTTCCTTGGCGGTGTCCGGCAGGAACAGGCCGCCGGCCGTCTTGGTTTCAGCTTCAATGCGCTTGACCAGCACACGTTGTCCTAGGGGTTTGATGTTTGCCATAGTATGTTGTTTTTGTGTTGTTATAGATGAATATATGGATGTAATGTTCCGGAGGAGGGGAATTGCTTCCCCTCCTCCGGGAAGGGTTTATTTCTCGTCGTCGACGATTTCGGCGTCCACCACGCGGCCCTTGGCCTTGCGGGGGCCGTCGGAAGGTTCTTCCTCAGGAGCGGCGCCCGGCATGGGGCCCGCTGCTCCGGCAGACTGCTGCTGGGCGGCTTCCGCTGCCTTGTACAGGGCTTCCAGGCGGGATTCAAGGTCTTCCTTGCCTGCCTTGATGGCCGTGTATTCCTTCTTGGAGATAGCTTCCTTCAGGTGCATCACCTTGTCTTCAATCTCACGCTTGAGGTCGGCGGGAATCTTGTCTCCCATGTCCTTGAGCTGGCGTTCCACGGAGAAGCAGAGGGTGTCCGCCTGGTTGACGGTGTCAATTTCCTCGGCGCGCTTCTTGTCTTCTTCCGCATGGGCTTCCGCATCACGCTTGGCACGTTCGATTTCATCCTTGGAAAGGCCGCTGGAGCCCTGGATGGAAATCTTCTGTTCCTTGCCGGTGCCCTTGTCCTTGGCGGAGACGTGCAGAATGCCGTTGGCGTCAATATCAAAGGTCACTTCAATCTGCGGTTCGCCGCGGCGGGCCGGGGAGATGCCGTCCAGTTTGAAGTTGCCCAGAAGCTTGTTGTCGTCAAACATCTTGCGTTCCCCCTGGCACACGCGGATGTCCACGGCGGGCTGGTTGTCCGCGGCGGTGGAGAACACCTGGCTCTTGCGCACCGGGATGGTCGTATTGCGTTCGATCATCGGCGTGGCGATGCCGCCCATCGTTTCAATGGACAGGGTCAGCGGAGTCACGTCCAGCAGAAGCACGTCGTTCACGTCCCCCTGGAGCACGCCCCCCTGGATGGCGGCGCCCACGGCTACCACTTCATCCGGGTTCACGCCCTTGTGGGGTTCCTTTCCGGCCAGCGTATGGGCTTCTTCCTGCACGGCGGGCATGCGGGTCATGCCGCCCACCAGCACCAGCTCGTCAATGTCACCGGTTTTCAGGCCGGAAGCGGCAATGCAGTCCAGCACGGGCTTGCGGGTGCGGTCCAGCAGGTCTCCCGTGAGCTGTTCCAGCTTGGAACGGCTCAGCGTAAGCTGAATGTGCTTGGGGCCGGAGGAGTCCGCCGTGATGAACGGCAGGCTGATGTCATAGCTCTGGGTGGAGGAAAGGGCAATCTTGGCCTTTTCAGCTTCTTCCTTGATGCGCTGGATGGCGTCAGGCTGGTTGGAAAGGTCCATGCCGGAGTCCTTCTTGAATTCCTCCATGATCCAGGTGATGATCGCGTTGTCCCAGTCGTCGCCGCCCAGGTGGGTGTCACCGTCGGAGGCTTTCACTTCAAACACGCCGTCACCGATTTCCAGCACGGAAATATCAAAGGTGCCGCCGCCGAGGTCATACACGGCGATGTTTTCATTGGACTTCTTGTCCAGGCCGTAGGCCAGGGCAGCCGCCGTCGGTTCATTGATGATGCGGCGCACCTTCAGGCCGGCGATTTCTCCGGCGGCCTTGGTCGCGTTGCGCTGGGCGTCATTGAAATAGGCCGGAACGGTAATTACGGCTTCCGAAATCGTTTCACCCAGCTTGGATTCCGCATCAGCCTTCAGCTTGGCAAGGACCATGGACGCGATTTCCTGCGGGGAGAAGGTCTTCTTCTCACCGCCCACATCCACGCGGATGTAGGCATCCCCGTTGGGAGCTTCCACGATTTCATAAGGCACTTTCTTATCTTCTTCCGTCAGCTCGCTATACTTGCGGCCAATGAGGCGCTTGGAGGAAAACACGGTGTTTTTCGGGTTGGTTACCGCCTGACGTTTGGCGGCCTGCCCCACGAGGCGTTCACCGCTCTTGGTGAAGGCAACAATGGAGGGAGTGGTGCGCGCACCTTCGCTGTTTTCAAGTACGGTACCCTGACCGCCTTCCATTACAGCCATGCACGAGTTGGTCGTGCCCAAGTCGATTCCTAGTATTTTAGCCATATTGTTATCTTAGATTGTTTTGAATGGTTTTCGTTGAGATTTGATTTCCTCATGACCTGATGTGTCATGCAGGCGAACCCATGTTCTTGCCTCCCTTGTTGCAAATGGCGTGCCATCCTGTGGAGGGCTCCAGGAAAACATATGATAAATAATTATCGATCAGCGTATTAAAGAATTAATTATTCCATATTCACTTTTTTAAATGGCACGAATAACGGGACATCTTGTCACACCAAAAAGAGACAAAATGTCACACACGGTCATTTTGTCCCAGTTAATGCCTGGTCCAAATACCAACAGAATCGTCACGAAGCCTCCCCGCCGGAGGAAGGCACCGGACGCGCTCCGGTTCCGCATGTGCCGTAAGCCAGGCGTTTCATGAAATCCTTGTACAGCAGCGTTTCCATGCGGCCGTCCGCGTGTTCCACCACGGCGCTCATGGTTTCCACCCAGTCCCCGCAATTCAGGTAGCGCACCTCCCCCACCATGGTATCCGCCGGATGGTGCACATGCCCGGCGATGATGCCGTCACACTGCTTCCTGACGGCCAGGCCCTGAAGCTGCTCCTCATATTTCCCGATGAAATTGACGGCGGATTTCACCCGCCCCTTGATGGCGCGGGAAACAGAATAGTATTCCTTGCCCCGCCACGCGCGGTACTTGTTATAAAAGCGGTTGACCATCAGCAGGACGTCGTACCCCAGGGAGCCGAGCACCGCCAGCCACCGGTGATTGGTGGAAATGGAATCAAAACCGTCCCCGTGCACGCACAGGTAGCGCCTGCCGTCCGCCGCCCGGTGCACGCATTCCTTCGCAATCTTCAACCCGCCCAGATGAAAGGGGAGGAATTTCTCCAGAACATCGTCATGGTTTCCGCGCAGGTACATGATCTCCACATCCTCCTGCTCCATTTTTTTCAGCAGGGTACGGATCAGGCGCGTATGCCGCCTGCGCCAGCGGCTGCCGCGGGACAGCGCCCACGCATCCACCACATCCCCCACCAGAACTATTTTCTCCGGCCGCACATGCTTCAGGAACCTCCGGCATTCGTCCGCCTTGCAGTCCTTCGTTCCCAGATGGAGGTCTGACAGAAAAACCGTGCGGCATTCCAGAACGGCGTCCCGCGGAGGGCGGGCATAACCCGTTCCGTTTTCCTCCCGCGCCACGGAGGCCAGCAACTCTTCAAACCTGTCATGGATGGCATCCCACGTCCTGGCCCGCACGGTTCTGCGGGCCTGCTCTCCGAGCCTCCGGCCCAACTCCCTGTCCGCAAGCAGGCGGCGCATGCAGGAATAAAACCCCTCCGCATCCCCCTTCTCCGCCTGAAAGCCGTTGATGCCGTCCAGCACCACGTCCGCGGAGGCGGCGTACCGGTAGCTGACCGTAGCCAGTCCGCTGGCCATGCCCTCCAGCAGCACATTCCCGAAAGTCTCCGTCTCACTCGGGAACAGCAGCACATCCATCCCGGCGTAATGGCGCGCCAGGTCTTCTCCGCTGCGCATTCCGCAAAAAACGGCGTCGGGAAATTCACTGCGCAGGCTGCTCATCATGGGGCCGTCACCCACAACCACCATTTTCATGCCGCAGTCCGGAAATTCCCGCTGAAGGCGCGTATACAGGCCCAGCACCGTCACCAGGTTCTTTTCCCGGGCCAGGCGCCCCACCACGCCAAACACCACTTCATCCCTCCACACTCCCCAGGATTGACGGAGGGCGGCATCCCTCCGGGCAGGATCAAACAAGGCGGCATCCACCCCGCGCCCCATCACGGAAAGGCGTTCAAACCCCAGCCCCTCCAGCGTGCGGCGCATCTCTTCCGTAGGCACCACCGTCATCCCGGCCTGGTTGTGCAGCTTGCGCAGGTAATTCACGGCGGCGGTTTCCAGCCCGGAAAAATGGTAATCCTTCATGTACTGGTGGAAATTGGTGTGGAATCCCATCACCACGGGAATCTCCAGAGCGCGGGCGGCCTTGACGGCAGACGCCCCCATGGGGCTTTCCGTGGCCACATAAACCACATCCGGCCTCTTCTTCATCCATCTGGCGCGGAACCTGTCTGCGGAAGGCAGCCCTATCTTTACTTCATGGTACATGGGAAGGGAGAGGGACGGCATGGCCGTCTCCCCTGGAAAGGAAGCCCCGTCCCGTTCGGACGCCCGCAACACATGCACCAGATGCCCCCGCGCCCTGAGCCCCCGGACCAGGCGCCCCAGAGTCAGGGCCACTCCATTCACATCAGGCTCATACGTATCCGTTGCCACGTCAATTCTCATGCGCCGGAACCATGAACCGGAAGGCCCCTTCAAACAAGCCGCGGAAGGAAACGAAACCGTCACCGAGCGCCCTTCTCCTGCTCCAAGGCCAGAACCGGAGAAACGGCCGCCTCTCCGCTGCCTTTACATGAATCCCCGCTTTTAACGCTGTGCGCCCCTGCAAAAAACTGATGATTCATTGAATATCAGCCCTTCCAAAATCATCTTCCTCCATCCGCGCATTATAAATCCGCAGTCAACCAAATTTTTTGAGAAAAAATGATTTTCATCGTATTTGCGGAGGAGAAAATCATCACTTATTCCGATGCCCCCGCCTCTCAAAAATATCACTAATAATTTATATTAAGCTATATATAACTAACATCATTATCTTCCCGATGGGAGCCGGATTTATAATCCGCCAATATGGAGGCATACAGAACATGTGAAACGTAAATGAAAGCATATTCAGGAAGATTTTTAATAAAAACAAGAATGATTCCCATGTGTTAATACCATAAAAACAGACCGGAAAAACCGGGATTTTTTTCCGGACTTTCTCCTGTGCGCAACCTCAAACGGAGCCCTCCTTCATGGGTCCGGATACTCTTACCTACTGTCTTTCAAAACGCTTTAACAGCCCCGGATTAGGAATCCGGCGTCAATACTAGTTTTTCATATCGAGTGCTTTTCTCCAATTCCATCCAGTATTTTCCCGGATTGGAGCCCTAATAAAATATATTTGTTAGTACGATGCATAATTTCTTGAATATAATGATGGTTCATCTTATTTTAGCGCTGTCGGCTATTTCATCCGGATTCCTAATTCGCTATTGAAACAACTGACCCCCCAACCCTACCCCAATATCCCATGAAATTCATAGATTGCTACCGCTATGCGGCTATGCTTTATGCATCCGCCTGCTGTACTGCGTCACCGCTGTACGGCCCCCTGGAGACAGGATTGCAGGAATCCCAGCTTTTAAGCTCCCTGAAATCCTGTAAATCCCTGGAAGGTCCAGGAACGGACGCTTACCTGAGCCGCACCGGGCTGAATGGCGCGTACAAGACGAAAAAGCCCATCGGCGGCCTCTTCTTTTCCCTCCATTTTGAATACAACAAGGACGGAGGCCTGAGAGCCGTCTCCTTCTACTCCATGACCAAAGCAGGCAAAGAGGAATACGATACCCGTCTGAAATCCCTGTACAAGCGCATGCTCAACGGCCTGACGGGCCTTTACGGGCCTCCCATGAACCTGCCGGACTGGATTGAAAAGGATTCACTGCCTCCGGACCGCGTCCTGTACATGCACATGTGGCGCATTCAGCCCGGCTGCTTCCTGATGGCCGGCCTGGCCAACGCTGGCGCCTCCGGTTACATGCCCGTGTTCCGCATCTCCCCGCCTGCCGGAATGCCTGCCAAGTCCAAGAAGGACAGGGACAAGCTCAAATCCGAATGGGCGGCCATGCCCGAATTCTACGAGTTCACAAAGGCGGAACGCTTCCTTGCCAACGCAGTGTTTGCCATGTCCCATAAAAAATATCCGGATGCCCTCCAGCTTTTCCAGAAGGCCGCAGACCTGGGCAGCCCCAACGGCTACTGGGGGTTAGCCCACCTGTACCGCCTGGGCCCCGCCGGCGTGGAAAAAAACGCAGGCCTGGCAGATGAATATACCAGAAAAGCGGCCCTGATGGGCTTTGCACGCGCTGCCATGAAAATTGGGAAAAACTGGGAGGAATTCTGCAAAAAACAGGATTTCACGGAAGCGGAGGCAAAGGAATGGCATGACAGGAACCTCCGCGCCGCCAGAGCCGGCTACGCCTCCGAGCAATATAACCTGGGCATCATTTACCAGCACGGCTTCGGCGTGGAAAAAAATCTGTCTACCGCCAGGGAATGGCTGGAAAAAGCGGCCTCCCAGGATCACTCCCAGGCAAAAGCGGCGTTAAAAACGCTTCCGGAAAGCGGAAACTCCGAACTTTCCTGACCAATCTCCCGACAACCAACTCCCCCAAACCAAGCCGGCTGCCGCTTCCCCGGAAGCATAAGCAGCCGCTCCGGCAATTCCCTATGAAATGCCAAACCGGCAGGGAAGCGGCCCAACCGCTTCCCTGCCAAAAAGCCGGAACTCCTTCAACCGCGTGGAGGAAGCGGCGGGCAGCATCAGCAAATGCGCGGGAGCTGCATCCCGGAAGGCATGCCCAGCACCCGTTCCACGCCCAGACGCCCCGTCATCAGGAGAGGAGCCGTTCTAAACTCTTCCACACGGCCTATGGAGCATGCCCCGGCGGAGACGCCGCAGCCGCGCATCAGGCGCAGGGCCTCTTCCTCATACTCCCGGGGCAGAATAGCCAGATAACGGCCTTCACAAGCCACCTGGAGAGGATCCAGACCCAGCAGGCCGCAAGCCGCGCGGACATCCTCCCGCACGGGAATGGACATTTCATTCAGCTGCACCGTCAGGCCGGAAGACTCCGCAATTTCCGAGAGGGTGGCGGTCAGGCCGCCACGGGTCACGTCACGCAGGCAATGTATGGGAATCCCCGCCCGGACGAGAACCGCCACGGATTCATGCAGAGCGGCTGAATCGCTCGCCAGGCCTTCCCCGAAGGACAATCCTGCCCGCAGGCTCATGATCGTCATGCCATGCCTGCCCAGGTCGCCGCTGAGGAGGACGGAATCTCCCGGGCGCACGGAAGAAGGGCTGATCTCCAACCCATGGCGGACCACGCCCACGCCGGCCGTATTGATGTAAATGCCGTCACCCCTGCCGCGTTCCACCACCTTCGTATCCCCCGTCACGATGCGGACGCCGGCGGCGCGCGCCGCCGCCGCCATGTCCTGCACCACGCGGACCAGCACCTCCAACGGCAGGCCCTCTTCCAGAATAAAGCCGGCTGTCAGGTACAGGGGGTCCGACCCGCTCATGGCGAGATCATTCACCGTGCCGTGCACAGCCAGGGAACCGATCGTTCCCCCCGGGAACTCCAGCGGCTCCACCACAAAGCTGTCCGTCGTCACCGCCAGCCGTCCCGGCGGGAAATCCAGCACGGCAGCATCATTCTGCACGCCTCCCGCCGGAGAACCAAAGGCCTCCAGGAACACGGAACGGATCAGGTCATTCATCAGGCGTCCCCCACCGCCGTGGGCCATCTGGATACGGTCGGAAACAGGTTCAGGAACAGGACATTCAAACATGGGATCAACTTCTTTTATAACGGTAATAGGCCGCGCAGGCCCCTTCCCCGGACACCATGGGCGCCCCCAGCGGAGCCAGCGGCGTGCAGGAGGTGCCGAAAAAGGGGCATTCTCCCGGACGGATCAGCCCCCGCAGCACCTGGCCCGCCAGACAGCCGGAAGCTTCATCCACGCCATGGGCGCCCTTCCGGCAGCGGAAACGCAGGGCGGCGTCCATCTCCTCCCACGCCCGGCGCACCTTCATGCCGCCGGAGGGGATCAGCCCCAGACCGCGCCAGTGGCGGTCTTCCGGTTCAAAAACTTCCTCCATCCTTTCCCGCGCCGTCTTGTTCCCCTCCGGCTTTACATAGCGCGCATAGGCATTCTGCACCGTGCACTCCCCGGCCTCCAGCTGGCGGACGCACATCAGAATGCCGCGGAGCAAATCCGGAGCTTCAAACCCCGTCACCGCCATCGGCACTTGGTAACGAGCGGCCAGACGGCCGTAATCCCCCTCCCCCGTAATGGCGCAGACATGGCCGGGAGCCAGAAAGGCGTCCGGCCTCCCCTCATCCTGGTCCATCAGCCATTCCAGGGCCGGAGGAACCTGCACATGGGCGCAGAGCACGGAAAAATTGGCATATCCCAGCGCGCGGGCCTGCTGCATGGCCAGGGCTGTAGCCGGAGCCGTGGTCTCAAACCCCACGGCGAAAAACACTACTTCCAGCTCAGGATGGCTCCCGGCCAGGGCTACGGCTTCCAGCGGAGAATACATCAGCCGCACATCCCCTCCCCGCGCCTTGGCGGAAAACAAGTCGCCGCCGGAACCCGGCACCCGCATCATATCCCCGTAACTGCACAAGGCCACGCCGGGCCTCAGGCTCAACTCCACGGCCTGGTCAATCAACTCCACAGCGGTAACGCAGACCGGGCACCCGGGACCGTGAATCAGGCGCAAGGCCGGAGGAAGAAGTTCCTCCAGCCCCAGGGACGCGATGGCGTGCGTCTGGCCGCCGCACACCTCCATCACCGCCCACGGGCGCGTCACGGCATGGCGCAGCTCTTCAAGCAACCGCTGAACTTCCTCCTGCATAAACCATCAAAACGTTTAATCCGGCAAACGGCAGCCCCTTTACACGGGATCGGTATTCTCCACAATCTCCCGCATTTCCCGGCGGGTTTGAAGTGCGGTCTCCTCATCCAGCACGCTCAGGGCCATGCCCACGTGCACAATGACGTAATCCCCCAGGGAGGCCTCCGGCACGCAGGCCAGGTTCACCTCACGGGTCACGCCGCCGAAGTCCACCACGCCCAGCCTGAACAGGGGGTCCGTTTCATTAACGCTCACAATCTTTCCGGGAACAGCCAGACACATATTTTATCCTTTCCATTGGCGCACGACCGCCGCCGCCTGCCCCAGGGAAATTCCCCCGTCATTGCAGGGAACGCGCTGCGGCAGGGACAACCGGCACCTTCTAGACTGGGCCATTCCCGCCAGGCCTTCAAGCAAAAAGGCATTCTGGAAACATCCGCCGCCCAGCACCAGCCTGTCCAGGCAGAAATGCTCCGCCACGTCAAAGGCCAGGTTCACCAGGCTGTCATGAAACTTCCGGGCGATGCAGCCGCGGGAAACGCCGGCCAGCAGGTCATCATCCACGGCTTTCAGCAACGGGCGCCAGTCCAGCTCCAGCAGGCCTTCACTCTCATGCATGATCCATTCATACGGATCTCCCTGAACCTCTTCCACGACAGCAGCCGCGGCCCATGATTCCAGCAACATGGCGGCATGTCCTTCACACCCCGCCATACCGTCAAAGCCGCACCAGAAGGCCATGGCGTCAAACAGGCGCCCCATGGAAGAAGTGGCCGGAGCGTGGATATTCCGCCCCATCATGGCCTCCAGCGCTTCCCGCTTCTGACGGGTCATACCGCTCTCCAGGCGACGGTCAAGCCCATCCGTCCGCCAGGGGGACATCTGCCGCGCCAGGGAACAGGCGCACCGGGCAGGCTCCCGCACCGCTTCATCACCGCCGGGCAGCAGAAACGGCCTGAGCCGCGCCACTCTCCGGGGCTCTCCCTCCCCCTCCATGACAAAAAACTCTCCGCCCCATACCGTTCCGTCCGTGCCGAAGCCCGTTCCGTCCCAGGCCGCCCCCAAAGCGGGAAACGGAGTCTCATTCTCCGCGGCGCAGGCCAGCACATGGGCCTGGTGGTGCTGCACGGGAACCACTTCCACATTCCATTCCCTGGCCAGCCGCCTGCCCAGGGCGGAAGAAGGGCCGTCCGGGTGGGCGTCCACGGCAATCACCTGCGGCACTCCACCCAGCGTACGGCTCAGGGTTTCCACCGTCCGTTCAAAAGCGTTCAGGGAAGCCGCGCTGTCCAGATCCCCCAGATGCTGGCTCATGACAGCCACGCCGTCCTTCAGCCAGCAAACGGTATTCTTCAGCCCGGAACCCAGCGCGAGCACATGCGGAGTATCCGGAGACGTACGCCATACGGGCCGCGGAGCGTATCCGCGGGCACGGCGCACCATCACGGCCCTTCCGTCCGCCACGCGGACCACGGAATCATCCACGGGCCGCACGACCGGACGGTCATGCACAAAAAAAACATCCGCCACATGGCCCAGCTTCTGCAAGCCCTCCTCCACGGAAATGCACAGGGGCTCCCCGCTCAGGTTCCCGCTGGTTACCACCAGAGGCTTGTCCCATACGTCCATCAGCAGGGCATGAAGGGGGGAGGACGGCAGCATCACGCCCACAAAACGGCTGAACATGCATACGGAGGGAGCCAAATCCACATCCTTCCTTCCGGGAGCCAGCACAATGGGAGCCGCCGGAGAAACCAGCAGGCGTTTCTCCTCCTCCGACAACCGGCACAGCTTTTCCGCCGCGGCCACATCCGGCACCATCACGGCAAAAGGCTTGGCGTCCCGCCCCTTCAGCCGCCGGAGACGCCGGACGGCGGCTTCAGAAGAAGCGTCCGCCAGCAACTGGAATCCCCCCACGCCCAGCAGGGCCACAATCAGCCCGTCCGCCAGCACCCACGCCACCTGCTCCGCAGGAGTATCAAACCCGTGGCCGAAGCCCAGTTCCGCACCATCCGAAAACAGCACCTTCATGGAAGGGCCGCAGGACGGGCACGCAATAGGCTGGGCATGGAAACGCCTGTCCTCCACGTCCCCGTACTCCTTCAGGCACTCCGGGCACATCCGGAATTTCTTCATGCTGGTGCCCGCACGGTCATACGGCAGCTTCTCAATGATGGAATAACGGGGGCCGCAATGCGTGCAATTGGTAAAGGGATAATGATACCGGCGGGAGGAAGGGTCACGCATCTCCTTCAGGCACTCCGGGCACGGAGCCAGGTCCGGCAGCATCATCGGAACGCCGCGGGGGGAGGAATCGCTCTCCACGATGCGGAACTCTTCAAACCCGGCAGGCTCGCACACGGTCCGCTCCACGCCGTACACACGGGCATGCTCCGGCAGGCTCTTCATCAGAGCGGCAAGAAAACGTTCTGGAACGCCCGGCTTCCCCTCCACATGGATATCCACGCCGGACTCCGTATTGCGGACAAACCCCTTCAGCCCCAGCTGCGATGCCAAACGGTACACATGGGGCCGGAAACCGACCCCCTGGACCATGCCGGCTATCTCAAACTTCAATGCCGCAGCGGCCTGTTCAATGGTGGTGATGGCCATGATTCTGAATCCTGCCTTCCCGGACGCGGCGCGCGCGGTCCACAATCTCGTCACACCAAGCGTCCATGCCTTCTCCGGTCTTGGAAGACAACTCAATCACGTGCGCATGATGGGCCACCTTGTTCAGGGCAGCCAAAGCGGCGTCACGGTCAAAATCCACGGCATCCGCCAGATCCGACTTGGTCACCAGGGCTACATCCGCGGAATGGAACATGGGCGGGTACTTCAGCGGCTTGTCCTCCCCTTCCGTCACGGAAAGCAAAACCACGCGCATGCCTTCCCCCAGGTCATAGGAAGCCGGGCAAACCAGGTTGCCCACATTCTCAATAATCAAAACGTCAAGCTCATCCAGAGGCATCTTCTTCATGGCTTCTGCAATCATGCGGGCGTCCAGATGGCACATGGTGCCCGTGGTAATCTGCACCACGGGAATATCTGCACGGCTCAGGCGTTCCGCATCATTATCCGTCGCCAAATCCCCTACGATCACCCCCATGCGCACACGGTTGCGAAGCATCTCCGCCGTCTTTTGCAGCAGAGAAGTCTTGCCTGATCCGGGAGAAGAAAAAACATTGATAACCAAAAGGTTTTTTGCCGCAAAAAAACCTCTGTTGCGCTCTGCCAGCCGGTCATTGGCGTCCAACACAGGAACATGGACGTCCATGCCGTGGCCGTGACTTTCATGGGTGTGCTCACCTCCGCATCCGCATTCTTTACACATAATCAATACTGATATTAGATTCCAAAAAAGAGAAAAAACCTCATTTATCCTACGTCATATCTCAGGCGCGGCAAGGTCAAACTCCCCCTGATCCGCATTTCGGGAACGGACTTCCGGGAGAAAAATACGCTATAAAACAATTTCCGGAAAATCCCTTTAAAGAAGCGGCCTGAATAAGCAAGACCAGTTTACAACGCATTCCTTCTGTCTTACTATCCCAATCAGGAGAACAGCCATGAAAGACGCAGAAGCAACAATCGGGAACCTCATTGACCACCAGAAGGTGGCATTCATCAGCTCTATTGATGGGCAGGGCTATCCGAATACGAAGGCCATGCTACCGCCCCGGAAAAGGGAGGGCATTAAGGTATTCTACTTCACCACCAACACCTCCTCCATGCGTACAGGGCAATATCAAGACAATCCGAAAGCCTGCGTTTACTTTTGTGACCGGAGATTTTTCAGAGGAGTCATGCTTCTCGGCTCCATGGAAGTGCTGGAGGACAGGATCTATAAAGAGATGATTTGGAGGGAGGGAGACACCATGTACTATCCGGAGGGAGTAACCGACCCGGATTATTGCGTCCTGCGGTTTACCGCCACGCAGGGCAGATTCTACAGCAACTTCAGCTCTGAAAACTTTAATATCATATAAAGCCTTCCACGCCACATGGCCAACGTCCTGCAAAGGATTCCGGTTGGGGAGGCAAAAAGCCGGGCCTTCCGGAAAAAATTCTCCTCTGGAAGAGAGAAAGATTAAATCAATCAGGGACATTAAAGAGGGATATTTCTATAGACGGCCTTCCGTTGAAATTCCTTCATCGTAAGCATGTGGACTTGCCAAGGCATGGGAATTCTGTAAACTGTTCCGTCCTCAGACAACATCCTTTTTCCCAGGTTATGCCAGACGCTCGCTTTCAACCACTTCCCGGATTCCGTGATTTTGCCCCGGCGGACTGCGCCGTGCGCAACTACCTCTTTAACGCATGGAAGAGGGTGGCGCACCGCTATGGATTCCTGGAATGGGAAGGCCCCACCGTGGAAGCCACGGAGCTCTATCTTAAAAAGAGCGGAGGCGAACTGCCCACCCAGCTTTTCCGCTTTACGGACCAGGGCGACAGGGACATCACCATCCGCCCGGAACTCACCGCCTCCCTGGGACGCATTGCCGCCGCCTACCAGCGGGAATACACCAAGCCGCTCAAGTGGTTTGAAATAGGCTCCTGCTTCCGTTACGAAAAACCCCAGAAAGGACGCCTGCGCGAATTCTACCAGTTCAACGCGGACATTCTGGGGGAAGGTTCCGCCTGGGCGGACTCCGAACTGATTGCCCTGGCCATTGACTGCATGAGGGAGCTGGGCTTTACGCAGCAAGACTTCATCGTGCGCGTCTCCGACCGCGAAGCCTGGATCAGGTTTGCCGCGGAACACGGCGTGCAGGAGCAGGACATTCCCGCCTTCCTGGGCATTGTGGACAAATTTGAACGCGACCGCCCGGAAGAATGCCAGCGCAAGCTGGACGCCTTCCAGATCAGCCGCGGCGACCTGGTGGCCTTCATTGAGAACCCGCCCGCCGGAGCTTCCGAACGCTATGACATCCTGCTGAAAGACCTGGAAGCCCGCGGACTGGACGGCTATGTGAAGCTGGACCTCTCCGTGGTGCGCGGACTGGCCTACTACACCGGGCTCGTCTTTGAAATCTTTGATACGCAGCGCAGCCTGCGCGCCGTGGCCGGCGGAGGCCGCTATGATACGCTGGTAAGCGCCCTCTCCAACAACGCGGTGGACATGCCTGCCACCGGCTTTGCCATGGGAGACGCCGTCATTACCCACCTCATTGACCAGACCCCGCACGCCAAGGCGCTGAAAGACGCGGCCCTGGCCGCCGCGGGCTGCGACGTCTTCATGGTGCAGGCCTCCGAAAACCGCCGCGCGGAAATACTCTCCATCGCCTCCGCCCTCCGGGACCAGGGGTACAGCGTGGACCTTCCCCTTACCCTCACCAAGGTCAACGGCCAATTGCAGAAAGCCGTTAAATCCGGCGCGCGCGCGGCCCTGATCGTAGGGGACGACTTCCCTTCCCTGGAACTGCGCGACCTGGGCGCGCGCACCTCATCCTCCGTCGTCATGGACGACCTGTTTGACGCGCTGGCCTCCATGACGGGCCGCGACTGATATTTCCCTCCCCTCCTTCCATTTTCAACAAAGATGAACTCATACCGCACTCATACCTGCAGCGAATTGCGCGCTGCGAACATTGGCAAGCCGACCACACTCATCGGCTGGGTAGATTCCGTCCGTGACCACGGCGGCGTCATATTTATCGACTTGCGCGACCGCTCCGGCATCACGCAGGTAGTCTTTCACCCGGAAGTCAACCAGGACGTGGCGAAGGCCTCCCAGCAGCTCCGCTCCGAAGACATGATCCAGATATCCGGCACCGTGGCTGCGCGCCTGAAAACGGACACGGTAGACACCACCAATGCGGACCTTCCGACCGGGGAAATTGAAGTCTCCGCGGACACCCTGAACGTCATCAACAAGGCGGACGTGCTCCCCTTCCAGCTGGACCGGGCCCTCTCCAATGAAGACCTGCGCCTCAAGTACCGCTTTCTGGACCTGCGCCGCCCGTCCATGGTCCGCAACATGCAGATACGCCATCGCGTGACCAAGACCACGCGCGACTATCTGGATGAACACGGCTTCCTGGAAATTGAAACGCCCATCCTCTCCAAATCCACGCCTGAAGGCGCGCGCGACTTCCTGGTCCCCTCCCGCCTGGCACCCGGCAAATTCTATGCCCTCCCCCAGGCCCCGCAGCAGTACAAGCAATTGCTCATGGTAGCCGGCATGGAACGCTACTTCCAGATCGCCCGCTGCTTCCGTGACGAAGACCTGCGTGCGGACCGTCAGCTGGAATTCACCCAGGTGGACATTGAAGCCTCCTTCATCACGCCGGAAGACATCTACAACCTGGTGGAAGGCCTGCTCAAGCGCGTGTACAAGGAATCCCTGGACGTGGACATCCCCACTCCCTTCCCCCGCATGACGTGGAGGGAGGCCATGGACCAGTACGGCTCCGACAAGCCGGAACGCCGCTTCGGCATGAAGCTGACGGACGTCTCCTCTATCTTTGAAAACAGCGGGTTCAAGGTATTCGCCTCCGCCGTAAGCAATGGAGGCGTGGTCAAGGCCATCAACGCCAAGGGGTTCGGCTCCGCCTCCGTCGGACAAATCGACGCTCTGACGAAAACCGCCGTGGAAGCCGGGGCCAAGGGCCTGGCCTACATCAAGGTGCGCGAGGAAGACTGGAGAAGCCCCATCTCCAAATTCCTTTCCGACGAAGAAAAGCAGAAACTCACGGAAGCCCTCAACATTGAAACCGGAGACCTCGTTCTCTTTGCGGCCGGCCCGTGGGAACCCTCCTGCGATATCCTGGGCCGCGTGCGCCTGCAATGCGCCGAATTCATGGAACTGCTTAAGGACAACACGGAACGCGACTTCCTGTGGGTCATTGAATTCCCGCTGGTGGGCTGGGATGAGGAAGAACAGCGCTGGGTGGCCATACATCACCCCTTCACCCGCCCTGTCAAGGAAGACGAGGAAAAACTGCTTAAGGGAGAACTCTCCGCAGACCTGCGCGCCCAGGCGTACGACGTGGTGCTTAACGGCACGGAACTGGGCGGCGGCTCCATCCGTATCCATGAACGCGACCTCCAGTCCGCCATGTTCAAGGCGCTCGGCATCACGGAAGAACAGGCCCGCGAACAATTCGGCCATATCCTGGACGCATTCAGCTTTGGCGCTCCGCCCCACGGCGGCCTTGCCCTGGGTCTGGACCGCCTAGTCATGATGATCTGCAATGCGGAATCCATCCGTGAAGTCATCGCTTTCCCGAAAAACAACCGTGGAGCGGACCTGATGAGCGACTCCCCCGCTGCGGCGGAAGAACGCCAGCTGCGCGACATTCACATCCAGGTAAAGCTGCCCGCTAAAAAATAACCGGATTCTTTAAACCAAAACGCCCGGATGGAGAACTTCCATCCGGGCGTTTTTCATGCAGGGGCAGCCGGAACCATGCCTGTAATTATATATGGCAGGCCCTGCCTATGAACCTTGGCTGCCGCCCGTCAGACGGCGGCGGATATCCGCAATCTGCCGCAAATTCTTCATCACGGGCAAACGGTGGCGCTTGTCCAGCGGCGGCGGAGGAGGATTGCCCGTCGTCACCATGGTAAAACGCTGGTACCCCTTCACCTCCGGATAACGCCCCCAGTAATACGCCGTCCACCCGCTGTCCGGGGCGTCCGGGCCAAAAGGAGGATAAATCATGTGCCGTTCCTCCCCCGGATACAGATTAAAGGCGCTGGTACCGATCACAATATCCTCCGGCGCGTCCGGCAGCAGCTCCAGTCCGCGGATATACTCACGTATTTTTACGGCCGCATACGCCTTCATGGCATACAGGCAGCCGTAAACGCGCTGCTCCACGGATCCGCTTCCCCAGAACACCATATCCCTGCGCTTTGCAAAACTCCGCAGGTCATCGCCGGATACCATCACCGTATCCGCATCTATCTTCACCAGCGTGTCCCCCTCAGCACATACGCTCTGGAGCATTTCATCCAGCATCCCTTCAATGCAGGCCTTCCCCCGCAAATTGCCGCCCCTCTCCCAGGAAGACACGCGCCATTCCGCCCCTGACTCCTCTGCCTGCTTCCTTACCTCCTCCGGACAGGGATGAGCCCCATCGTCAATCACGACCAGCCGTGCTTCCGGAAGGGCATGACGGACACACAGCAGGTTCTCGCCGACCAGGGCGGCATCTCCCGAATACACGAACAAATGAACGTGGATATTTGCCTTCTTCATCATTATCTAAACTCTATTGCTGGAATTCCTTTCCTGCCTGCATCCATCATGGCAGGAATCGCCTGCTGCCTCCAGCTGCTGCAGCGGGCCTTGTTCCAGAGATTCCGGAAGTGGCCCCGGCAACGAAGAAGGAGAGACGGACGCTCCATTACCCCTGCGCGCCTCCTGCCTCAGCCTCAACGCGCCCAGCTTGATTCTGGAAGCCATATTGCCCAGGGCATTCGCCCGGGAAGGAATCAGCCACCTCCCAAGAATGCCCTGATGGAAGAAATCCGCATCCGCCGCAAGCACCTCACCCGGCGTCAGGCCGGAAAACAGCCTCACCCACAGTGCCATCAATCCACGGCTGATGCGGGAATCACTATCTGCATCAATCCTCAGCAGGCCATTTTCCAGGGAGAGGCGCAGCCATACCCGGTACTGGCACCCCCGCAGAAGACAGGCTTCCGTCTTCCATTCTTCCGCAAAAGGGGGCAACTGCTCCCCCTGGCGCATCAAAAAACCATACAGGGCGCCTTCTCCCGGCAGAGCGTCCAGCTCCTTCAGCAGGGCATTCCGCCTTCCTTCAAAACAATCCATATATTTCTATCCATTATCTGTTAAACCAGCTCGGGCCGTTCCGGAACCACTTGAAAATCAATCCAAACGATATCTGTGACGGCCCTGTGCGCCTACCCTTTCAGCACGCACTCGTTCCGGGAGGCCATGATGGAACCGGACCCGATTTCAATATTCAAAATCCGGCAGGGATGCTGGCGCTGCTCCGAGGCGCAATGCTGCAATCCCTGAATCAACACCCTCAGGTCACCCTCCCGGTCATTCAGCCTCCATCCGGAAATAAGCAGACGGAGACACCGGACCTTCTCATCCCCATTCCTCTGGAACCAGATGAACATCGTCTCATCCCTGGCCATGCGGCAGCCCTTGCCGGTGAGGCGGAACATCCGCGAATTCACCGGATACTCCATGCTTTCCCAGAAAATCTCCTTCATCCCGCACTCGGCAGAGCCCTTCACGGTAATCTTTCCTCCGGGAAACCATCCCATGTGAAACAACAAATAACGCATCAGGGAGGCGCGCCTCAACGCACAATCCTCCTGGTGGGTACCGAGGCCGAGCGACTTTCTGGCTCCACAAAACTTGCTGCCCCGGTCAATGGTTAGCCTGACCTTATAACTTCCCGATGTATTCTTCCTCAATTCGATTGATCTATAGATGGACATGCAAATATTCATACAATATCCAAAAACTATATATATAAAATCAAACGGGCCTAGAAGAAAAATGTTAGAAAACAACGTAACATAAGTAAATGCAACAATATCAGAAAACTATGTCGTGAAGAAAAATAAAGATATTCAACGTATTGGACGTTTTGGGGGCTGCATGAAGGAATATTCTGCTCAATTTTTATCCCTCCCGGTAGCTGGAAAACAGAACATCCTTGCACATATCCTTACGGCAAGCTTCTGTAAAAATCCCACATAACCAACCGGGGACGGCTCGTCAAGCAGCTTTACACCATTTACGGATACGCAAAAAGGCCATTTCCGTCTAACAGACAGAAATGGCCCAGATCATTCCACACAACAGGCCGGAAAAGCCTCTTCACTTTTCCGGAACCGGATAACCTGCACCCTGAATGCCTCTCAGCCTCGGTACGCGGGATGACTCCCAGGGAGCGCGCTTCAAATACCGGTGCAATACAAAAGTATCTTCCTTCCGGATGCCTTCCACGGATGTCCATGCATATTCTCCGTATACCGTTCGGTTGGTCCGTGGGTCAAAAAACTCCACCAATGCCACAACATCACTCGAAGGGTGTTTAAGAATACCGGTCCTTTTATCCACGGCATATTGATAGAAGCCTTTGACGCAATGCACCACAACCGTTGATCCCCTCGGCACGACCGGAAGACGGGCTCCTTCTCTCCAGCTCTCCTCATCTCTCTGGCCCCACAATCCCTGAAACCCCAAGTATTGCTTGAAATCGTCCCCATACAATTCACGCATATCCGGGTTATAGCTCACCCGGTAATAACGCACATGCATATCACATTGCAATTCCAATGGACGCTTCACATAATCACAATACGGTTTCTCCCCATTCAGATTGCGGCAGGCATTCTGA
The DNA here is from genome assembly GCF_002884975.1 of Akkermansia muciniphila. Classification (NCBI taxonomy): domain Bacteria; kingdom Pseudomonadati; phylum Verrucomicrobiota; class Verrucomicrobiia; order Verrucomicrobiales; family Akkermansiaceae; genus Akkermansia; species Akkermansia muciniphila. The sequence continues at coordinate 1,317,807 of NZ_PJKB01000001.1, forward strand.
CTGCCCTTGTACAAGTTAAAATTCCATAACAACAACTACACTAATATCGTACTGCAGTCCTTGTACACAATAAATCACAACCAATACTATCCTTTAAATAAAGGGCAATTTCTTTCCACATGCATTCTTATACTGAGATAATATAAAACTTGTTGGAACAACAATAAAAAATGTTTATGAATCCATGAAAAATGACGGTCATACATTCCATCTACATTTAATTTTATAGCATTAAAATTTATCCATCTGATTCAAATTTTCTACTTGAAGGTAATATCAATTACGGTACAACAATCTCCTAGGAACATACATCCATGGAAAATACATATTCATCCTTGATTGGACGATAAATACCTTAAAAAAATCATACAAGGGTTTATTGTAAAAATAAGTATATCCTAATTTTTCGTATGTCCCACTCTTTTTTATATAATTGAATACACAGATAGATCCATCTAGATCCATATCAATTTGAAACAATCCGATATCATAACCTGATGGACATGAAATAAGAATCATATGCGAATTCAAGCCAAACCATATTTCCGGATACTTTTCATTATGTGTATATGCTTCAAAAAAATCATATGCGGAAGCATACACAGGAATAGCCGTTTTTCTATAAAAGCATATATCCTTATCTTCTGCTAGAGAATCTATTTTTTGAGGATCATATAACTCATGTAAGGTAATGTCGCTTCCCGGCGAATTATTAATAGCAGCTAAACAAATAAAAATTATAATATATATATTGATCATTTTATATTTTTACATTCTAAACTAAACACTGTATCATTGTAAGATCGTCCATTCTTACTTAATTATGAACCTCGGTTATAGCTTATTTTATTTAAGAGTATTCACATTTCCAATCATTCTTCTTCCAAAGCCATATCTTCATAATAATGTAAATTACCAAATTCATTCAGAAAAGCATCAGGAAGATAATTCAAATAGTCCATTTCCTCATGACAGATACATCGGTTCCCTATCTCTTTCAACAAACGTTCTCTCAGTGGTAAATAATAATCCCAATAATCATACTCTCTTCCTCCGTTATTTCGATTGAAATGACGCCAGGATGGATATAGTTTTACAGGATGGCATATGTCTCCTTGAAGACCTAACGAGTATTGTGTAACATGATCAAATTTCAAAAAGAAATGTGTTGAGCGTTTTTCGGAAGACAGGAAAGATTTCCTTTTTTTAATTTGAGGCAGTAAATTCTCAATTACATTTTTTAATTTTCCCGCGCTGTCTTCTGTAAGCATCAAAATATATACTAGCCTTCCTGACTCAATATTTTCTTCATTTTCCAACAAATAGACAGTACCAGAAAAACACCAGTTAGAACTTAACCCATACTGTTTCGGATCAACTTTAATCAAATAAATGGAAAATACTGAGTCAATTGCATATAATTTCTTGAACTCCTTATCTTTCGCTATTATTTGTTCAAGCCCTTCAAGAAGGGCTTTTTGAACAGGTGAATCTTTACCCAGGATTAGTTGTATTTCAAATTCCGAACATCCTATTTTGTATCCAAATTTAATACTCATTCCGGGAAGGTAATTCCAATATCTATCTTTTTCCATAATCATGCTAAGGTCTATATTCATACAGCATGCGTCTGCATACTTATCATAGGAGCTATATTTATCCCCATTCAGATATTCATATACGAGAATCTGGCACGCTTATTAAGTTACTTCCATCATATCCCTTTTCCGCACGACAAACAGATAATCATATCTAAATTCCATTCTACACCCAAGATTGGAATATTCAATCTCCTCCATTTACTGGTTCTCTAAAAATTTATTATTACTCAAAAAAATCATAATATTATTAATGAAATTAATTATATTAAAAAATCAACTACCAGCTTTGTTTGATAAATGGATCGTATTCCAAGCTTCCTATATCAAAATGAGTTTTGGGATCATTTTCCTGAACGGTTGTATCACAGCCATAATTGATCAGATCATCCATTAGTCCTATCACTTCCCTCGCGGGTGTGCCTGGTACCATATAGTCTCTAAAAGAAACGCCAAATATTCTTGAATTCATTCCATAGTAAGAAAAGTATCCCGACGACATGAAAAATTCACTTAAAAGGAAAAATCCAGTGCTATCAATACCTTTGGAGTGCACTTGTAATTTCCAGAAACTCGTTAGGACCCTATAAATTGAATTTAAAACTCCCGTTGAAATTGGATTTGAATATTCCTCTATTTCCCATGAAGCTAATTTCAGATTCTTCCACTCTTTCACAAGCTCCATGAGAACCTCGGAATTTTTCTCTTCAAGCAGTTTCTCCTCCAAACATTTGATTTTCCCTCGGACGGCCAATTCAGAATACCATTTTTCCGATGAACCAGGAACTTTCAAGTAAGGTTTCCAAACAAAAATTCTATTGTTCTTAATAACTAAAAAAACGTATGATATTTCAGTATGTATGCTCGCATAGAAAACGTCATACTGCCCATCACATTTTCTCAATATTTCTTGATAAATATTTAAAGGAAGGCTTCCTGTCTCCAAAGCCATATCATCAGAATAGGGTATGTAGGAGTACACTGATTTTTTCAATACACTCATATTATCATTTAATAATTTTGCCCTGTCTTCAAATACCTGGAGGCATGCTGCTTCAAATTCTGCAGTAGACGCAGCAGAAGCATATTGAAAAAAAACACCAACAATTAATAGATATAGTCTGTTCACAATCAATTTATCCTTTCTTTCTTTTTATATAATTCTCATATGTATCCCTACTGTTACCCCCTGCATTATATTCATATGATAGAATACTGCCATCGCTCCTTTCAACTGTTACCATAATAATACCGCCAAGCATGACTACTTGAGGATTCGAATGTCTGATTCCCTATCTAGCAGTTCTTTCATCCGGATAACTAAAATTTGGATCGTGATCCGTATGTATATGAGTATACGCTACCATAGTATCACCCCTATCACACTTGCTATCATTAAGTAATTCATGTATCAGCCAAACATCTAAGTAAAAATAAGGCCATCTGCACCATAGGATGAAGATGGCCTAGTTTATTTAAATAATATATTTATTCTCCAATTTCTACTTTCACACTATTCTCTTTACTTCCATATTGAGGCAATAACAAATAAACACGGCTATCGGAATACCTATAGACAGCGCACAACAAATTCCATATTTTTTTCAATGGAATGACCTCTTCAAATGATACCAAAGCGCAAAACGGCACATGCCTCCTATGTAATTTCTTCAAATCTTTTAAAATATCATCGTAATTTTTCATCTCATCATTAGCTATATAATGATCACCATAACAATTCAGTCTATAAATTTCTAATCCGGAATTATCTTTTTCTGTATAAGCTGGTTCGGATAAATAATCCATGGCAGTGTCAACAATCAGGTTGCTTCCTACAGCATAATTAACAAAATAAATACTCCCTTCGCTTCCTGTGTGTACAAAATCTAATTCCACACATTCGTTATTAAGAGCCGACTGTGCTACAACATCATAAAAATCTTTTGTTGTCGCATTTTCAGGTAATGTAACCGTTCGGCGTTTCTCGCCATTCCCTAAGGAATGTCTTGCATAAACAACATACGCATGGGTAGATCCTCCCCTCTTTTCAAAATTAGTGAAACCTATAAAGGGTGTGGGAACTTCGGAGGGTTCTCTCAATTTTAGAGCTACGAATAATACTCCTGCCACACTTACTAAAATAAGAATTGCAAAAATCAAAAATCTTTTCATATAAAAATCAGTGAATAATATATTTATTCAAAATCTTTAATATAAAGAGCCCATCCAACATATCTGGTATCATTCCTATTTTCTCAAGGTAATTCTCTATGTAATTCATCATGCGTTGTTGCTAAATAGATTAACCTCATATCTTCGTCACAGTATTCGCAGGAATAGCGGAATGGCATTGTCGGAGCCCAAGCTCCCTCTACAGTCAGAGTTTCTCCATAGGGAATATATTCAAACTTCACCTGCCGAGTTCCCAAAGAGTCAAACAGAGCGCTTACGCTTTTGAGCAGGTCATGCGCCACATACTGGGTAGAGGACACACTTTTGTCCGCATTATGTTGTACACATGGCCAACACACGCATTGCCTCCGGTTCCACAGGATTCCAGAACCATGTACCCAGCAAGGCAGGGGGGGGAGGTATTTTGCGTGCAGTCCATGTCTGCTCATCCATGAACAAAACCCGAGGCCCGTATGAGCCTCGGGTTACAGTTAATTTTACATTAAAAGTCTAGATAAGGATATAATATTTCAATTTCTTTTGTTAACAGTAATTTTACTTTTATCTTTGTACATATCAAGCACCACATTAATTACTGCATCAATATATTTTTCTGATGATTCAGATTTTGCATAATAGGTGAAACTTTTTCCTGGAATATGTATTACGACTTCTTTTTTCTCTCGTAAGTCCGCTTCAGAGCATTTTACATTTTTGATCAAGCCATCTAATTTTGAAACAAAATTGTCAGAATTGCCTTCGACAATATATTCCTGTTTATCCTGTGGAGTATAGGCATAAAAATCAGGGATCTTTTTTGTTATTTTTACTTTATCTCCATCTATTCGGAAAACATAATAATATTTTGATGATCCTGAATATACACCTCCTTTGCAATGATAAATATCTATTTCTTGTTCGTCAGACCACATACTTGTGCATGATACATTTGCAATTGTTGCAAAGACACCTAATGCTATGATATTTTTAATTTGCATGTTTCTATCTTATTTAATTTTGATAATTCCAATATTCTTTCTAAATGCCGAGGTTTATATGACTAAAAATAATTTCCCTAATAGAGGTATCAAAGTTCTCAGAAAAATCATTTTTTGTTTGTCCCCCCTATAGCTTTCGGAAGATTCTTCGTTCACAATAATATAAGATTCGCAGCAAGTTGATACCTACCGCGAATCTATAAAATATCAACTTTGTCAATCAGACAGAAAAATTATTGAAAAGAATTCGTAATTTTTTATACACTCCCCTTTGGCATAAAATCTTCATCCTTCTGAGTGGAAGGGTGGAGGTTAATATCATTTTCGTTCTTTGAAACGAGATACCCTGGTCCTTGAATAGCTCTTAATCTTGGAACACTGGAGGGTTCCCAAGGAGCCCTTTTCAAATATCGGTGCAATACATCGATTTTTTCACCTTTAGCTCCTTCCTGAGAACTCCATTTATATTTACCATATACGATCTTATGAGTCCACGGTTCTACAAATTCGACAAGTGCCACTACATCATTAGATAATTTCTTTATATCCCCTGTTTTCTTATTTACGACATATTTATACTGTCCTTGTACGCAATGAATTATAACAGGGCAACCTTTCGGAAGGGATGAGAATCTTCCTTCTACTGCATCCCCTTTTGTTTCCATTAATCCGTACGAATCCGGATCATATAGAGTCCGGCAATTAAACACAAATAGTTCACGCTGTAAAATAACAGGACGTTTTATATAATCCTTATATGGGGCAACATCCTTCAGATCACAATATTCAAGATGATTGATGACTTCAAAAGACTCGTTATTATATACAGCATTTTTGTGGCACCAATTTCCAGGAGTAAGTGGTCCATAGCCTTCAGTTTGCTGAATCCATTGGGAGCAGGAGCTTAAAGCTCCTGCTCCAACCATAGCTAATAAATTTCTTATCTGATATTGGAGCTTCATGATTGTTTATAATTGCAATTCTTATAAGTTTTATTGAGATATTGATTCCACTTATCAAAGTAGAATGGCCGTAACCCATTTCCTACCCCCATCAAATCAGTTTTTCCATCCACCTCATTTCCATATATATCCTTTCCATGGTGCATGTACTCAGGCTTTTCGTTGGGTTTATTTCCCCTTATTCCCTTTCCTGGATGATTAAGCCCAAGGGCATGTCCAAATTCATGCGCCGCAGGATTCTGATAAATTTTTTCAATTTCACCATTACTATTTTGTTCCCAATAGGACAAAGAGGTCTCCAACGATTTAGGATACAATTTCCCTCTTCCTCCCATAAATAAACCATTATTGAATCCAACTGTAGATGAAGCTCTCCGGTTTCCTGTGTCATCAGCATAAGCTTTAATAAACCAGTCATAGTCACCCGAAAAACGGGAAGGCTCTTTGACAATCTCTAATTCTACCTTAGGCGTAAACCCATTGCAACATGGACATTGCTCCTCGTTTTGAACCTCAGGGGCTAATTTATAACTATTATTGTTGAATACATTTTCTATAGACGTTTTCATTCCACTCATATAATCACGCTCATCGTCAGCCATCCATTTCTTCGTCTCATTTTTAAACCTCACCTGTACCTTCACTTTGTAAGTTAATATACATGAATCCTTATCTAGATTCCATGAATCCAACCCCATCAAGTCAACCATACAGGACACACTATTGTAAACGAAATGATATCCATTCTCTCCGGCAGATTCTCCAATCGGATCTCTGGAAATCCACCTTCCATCCTGCGGATTGTAGTGACGGTAGTTATAATAGATTAGCCCCAAATCTTCGTCACAGTATTCGCTAGAATGGCGGAACGGCATTGTCGGAGACCAAGCTCCCTCTACAGTCAGAATTTCTCCATAGGGCGTGTATTCAAACTTCGCCTGCTGAGTTCCCGAAGAGTCAAACAAAGCACTCACGTTTTTGAGCAGGTCATGCGCCACATATCGGGTAGAGGACACACTCTTGTCCGCGTTATGTGTGCACATGGCCAACACACGCGTTGCCTCCGGTTCCACAGGATCCCAGAACCACGTACCCAGCAAGGAAGGGGTGGAGGTATTTTGCGTGCAGTCCATGCTTGCTACCATTAAGTATCCCCTATACACGAATCTGGTGCGTTTGGTCAAGGTGTTTCCATCATATTCCACTTTTTCCACACGCCGTCCAAGATAGTCATACACACATTCCACCTTTTTGATGCCTTGTGTAAAGACCACTGGACGGTTATCCGCGTTATACTGGACAGCCCAGACTCCTGTGGCTGTCTTCACACTAGTCTGATTGCCGTCGGTGTCATATGTGGGTGTGAAGATGGCACCGGAACGTGCCACGTTCTTATACGGACTCAGTTTGTTGCTATCATAAGAACTGGAAACTCCACGTCTGACTGCAGTCTGGCGGTTACCGATGTTATCGTAGGCATAGCTGAAGGAACCGCCTGTATTCATCATATCTTCTATTAGCTCTCCACGTGCATTATAGCCATATGTATGACGACGCGAAAGCATGGCAGAGGAGTCCACATAGTCCTCCCGCATAGAAGGCCGCTGCATATTGTCCCAGGTATAGGTATGCTTGAGAAGAAGCTCCGAAGAAGTTCCGTTCGAATAATCCAAAGATGATACCAACGGCAAAGTGGCATGAAAAACCGTTTTCCTGATCATTCCGTTCGGATATTCCAAATGGTTAAGCCATCCGGAAGTTTCATCATAACCGTATGAGAAAGAGTTCCCATTGAGTGATACCGAAGAAATCCGCTCCATTGAATCATACGCCAAGGTTGTCTGCTGTACCTTTGTTCCGTTCAAGGACAGCGTATAGCCTGATGGACGTCCCAAGGAATCATACGCGTAGGTAAGCACGCTTTCCGTCAATCCGGAGGTAGTTTCCGAACTCACATCGCCAAGACCGTTGTATTCCACGATGCGGGAACCAGAAGCATCCTGTATCGTGGAAATACGTTCCATAACATCATACGTGATGGAAACGGAAGGAGTCCCGTCACTATGCCTGATGTTGGTTAATTGACCGGTTACTACGTCGTATCCATAGGTAGTTACCACTCCTCTGTCCTGTTTACGTGTTAAAGGGCGTCCCCAACTATCATAAGTATAGGAGGTCTTGGAGCCATCCGCGTAGGTTTTATCCAGTAACACGCCTTTAATTGGATCATAGTTCCAGCGTGTCACATCCGAACCGGAGGAAGGAACCGTATCCAGAATAGAACCAGAGGAACGATATGTGTGCAGTGCCACCATTCGATCCATCGTATCATATTCCCATTTCATGGGCTGGACAGCTGTACCGTACCGGCTGGTCAAACGCCCGCGGGAATCATAGGAAAACCACGTTTGCTTGCCATCCGGCGTTGTGATACATTTTGGCTTTCCCGTAACAGAATCATATACCGTGGTAGTTGCGTTGCCGTCCTGGTCTGCACGGGTAATTTCACGTCCAGCAACATCATTGATAATGACCATGTCCCCGCCACGGGCATCCCGGACTGTAAGCGTATCACCATTAACATGATAAATACGTTTGTACCTGGTTACCTTACCATCCTCTCCCGTGTGCCTCACTATATCTCCGTTTAAGCTAACTTCTTCCACTTCAACAGAACAGCCTTCACGGCCTTTCAGAAAGCGCGTATTCCCTCTTTCATTATAAATCTTTTCCCAAGACCAGCGTCCATACTCATCTTGATGAAGAATCAAAGAAACAAGGTTGGACAAAGAAGCATTCTTTTTAGAAACAAGTTCATAGGTATATGCATGAATTATATGTTCATCTGATATGTATACCGTAAAATGTTTTTCCCTGTATACCGACGATCCTGTACCTACAGGTATTCCCGGAATATTTTCTCCTAACCTTTTGTAGGAATTTTCCCATTGTTGAATACCTGCTCTGGTACTTACCTCACTGACTCGATCACGGACCTTGTGTGATAACTCGCCTGACAATAAATCATATCCGTATATCATTTTATTGCTTCCTCCTTCCCGAGCCGTAATGACCCTTTCATGAGTATCATAGGCAGCCTCATACACTATTTCCATTGAGAGGGAACTACCATTTGAAGCGGAACGGCGCCTGATACGAGTCACATTTCCATTCCCTTTTTCCAAACGGTCTTCTACAATTGTTCCCAAAGAAGAGCCCAACCGCGTAGATTTCAATACACCTTCGCTCTCTACACTGTAAGTATAGTACCTGGCCTCACGGGCTGTTCCTGATTCCTCCCGGATCAACCCTGAAGGAAAATACCGGGAAATTAAAGTCGTTCCCGAAGGAAGAGTTTCCGTCGTCGTTAATCCATCCTCGGAATAGGTGTAGGAGGTTTTTCTGTCCTGTTCATCCGTACTTAGAATGATACGTCCCACCATGTCATATTGCATGGAAACAGACGTTTTTTTATCCCCAACTAGAGTTTCAATGGAAGTCGTACGGCCAGTACCGCCATACTTCATTTTTGTAATAGTATTGGGGCAGATTTCTGTCATTTCCGGGCCGTTCCAGTCTGTCACCGGAATGGCGGCATCCTGTTCCACACACACCACACGCTTGGCACCATCATAGGTATAACGGGTCTGCAAGCCGCGTATATCCGTTTTCCACAAGGGACCGGCACAACTCCATTCAGCCATGGAATACAGGCCGTTGGCGTAGTCTGTTCGGATCACCCGATGGGATGCGTCGTATGTCATTTGTTGAAAATCCACAGAGACAAAGCCTTCTTTCTCCACATGAACCTGATGATCTACAGCTACTTCATCCCCATTTTCCCCATAATAATGCACTAAACGAGCAGATTTACCCGCTACGGGCCCATCGGAATTTTGAAGAGTCTCCATACATTTCCACACGGCTCCATAATCAGAACAGAGGGCATAGTCATAATTAACCACAACTCCGTCCTCCCGGGATTCCTTTTTAAGCCGTCCCTTGGCATAACAACAAGTTGCATGATCCCTATACCACGAACGATTCAAATTAAGACCATACCAGTTTCCTAAAAAATAACGTTGCCGTTCCTCGGAATATACTCCTGAATCTTCAGTATAAGAGTACGATGTTCTCTGTAGGTCATAACTGCTTACAGGACTTACCAACATTACAGTCTCCTGCTTCACGCGGCGGTCATTAAACTTGTCAGTTATATATTCATACGTAATTTTCTTCTGAATGTCCCCATACCACGGCTCCGTCCGTTGAATCACGTTCCCGTTGGAATCATATTCCATCTCCACCACGGCCCCGTCCGGGCGCGTTTCCCTGATGCGTTTGCCATAATTGGGGGAAGAAGGATCGCTGCCGTATCCGTACGTCCATGTCCTTTCCAGCGGGGTTTCATATCCTTCCGTGCGGGATACAAGGACGTCTCCGTACAAACGGCGCTGGTACACTTCCTTTTCTGCGGAGCACAACACGGCATTCTCGGTTCCGGCCACTCCGCTGTATACATACTTGAATTTTTCCTTCTTGTCCGTGTAGTAGCCTCCCGCCACCATGGACTGTCCGTTAACGTCCTTCGCTATCATGTTTTCATGGCCGTTCGCAGGACGGCATCTGGTGACGATGCTGATGGCGTTTTCCCCCTCTCCTTTCACCAGGGTCAGGTCGTCCGGGTAAAGGCCTGCGCGCCATTCACTGATAAAACCGCCCGGTTCTTCAATGCGCAATGTCTTCAGCATCATCTGGGTCACCTCCGGATTTTCTTCATCCACGGCACGGGCGATCATCGTCTCCGTATCCGTGAACGTCCAAGACAGCTTCCACGTCTTGATGGGAACGGCGCCATCGCGGACCGTATACGTGCCGTCGTTACTCCGTTCCGCCACGTCTGCGGGAGCATACCATTTGATGTTCTGCACATTGCTCAGGTCCAGCAAGCCGTCCGTCTTGTTCCATACTTGCTTCAGCCTGAACAGGGAAAGGGCATTGAAAGCTTCTATTGTCATATTGGGCTCGTCATAGGCGTCCTGCCTGACCACCTGGAGCTCCGCAGCCAGTTCAGCAAAGGTGATTTTCACGCCGAGCGGCGTTACGATATGGTCAAATACGGAGGAATTAGGACGGAAACGCATGGTCATGCCGCTTTCCTGAACTTCTTCCAGATAGGAAACGCCATCCACCACAACGCGCCGCATCCTGTCCTGGAACATCTGGGTACCGCCAAGCGCCTCTGCCCCGGAAACATTTGGAGAGGCAAAGCTGTAATAGCGCGGAAACCCTTTTTCCGTCTTCACCACCGCCCGGGAAACATCTTCCGGTTCTTCCGGACGGCTGATGGACGCATGGGCGGATTCAGTCACTTCCAGACGGCGCTGGGAAATGTGCTCGTACTGAAATGCGGTCCCCCAGCATAACCCGGCATCCATCATGTTCAGGTTCAGCATCAGGCGGCCGCCACTCAATTCCGGCCATTTGGGAAAACGGCCGAATTCAATGGAGAAGTCCACGCTGTTGTTGTCCGTACTTCCCGTACCGGAGTCACCTTCGGAACACGGGCACGGGTATTCCGTTTCCGGCCCTATGGGAGTAACGGGGTACCAGGTATTGGGCCACGGCATCGGAGACGGTTCATCGTTGGAGACAAATGTCACGGGGTGGCTGGGTATTTCTCCGGATTGTTCCGGAACGGATAACTGATCATTAATTTCTTTCATTGTTTTATTATCATTGACGCATCTGCCGGAAATGAGGGAAAACGCCGCCATGGATTTTCCCCGGCTTCATTCCCGCCAGATGCTTTGGGTTAAGTTCAGGCGGCAGGCTGGCAGTCCACGGAGACAGGACGGTTGCAGATGGCGTTCCGCAGGCATCTCATGACGGAAAGGCGGACGGAACGCGCCACCTTGTCCTGATACCTCCGGCTCATGGATACCATGTCCATGTCCGCCAGGGATTGCGCAGACGGAAAAGACGTCCAGTTGTAATGTCCCCACAGAGGGCCTCCCGCGCCACGCGTCCAAGCTCTGGCAAGCAGCGGCGCGCCATCCGGAAACAGGGCGGTAAACGCCCCCAGGATAACGGCGCCTTCCGGACATTTCATCACGGAGGAAGATTGTTCCAGATGCTGGAGAATGGCCCGCAGCACGGCAGGCTTCAGGGCGTAAAGTTCATTGCACAGCAGGCCGGACCGCAGACAGGTCCCGCACAGCCCCGCACCGGAACGGGCAAATTCCCTCAGGAAAGCGGCATTCAGAATGAGGTTGTCCGGCTTGGTGCGCACCAGCACATCATGTTCATGGCGCACAGCCTGAGCCATCAGCGCCAGAATGGCAGCCGCATGTTCGGAGGACGTGCCGGTCTTTTTCAGTACCTTCCACTCTACGGACATATTCCGCAGCACTTCCTTCACAGTTTCCGGGCACCGTGCCCGTTCATCGTCCAGAACAATGACGGACGCTTCCGGAACGGCACGGCGGATACCCTGCACGGCTTCCACCAGCAGAGGCGCGTTGTTTGCCTTGCAGGGAATGAAAAAAACAATCCCCGGCTGCTCCGCAGGAACAGGCTGCGGAGAATTTAATATGGATTCATTCATACAGATAATGGTTGAGTTGTAATGAAATGATGCTTTGCATCGGCGCTATTCTTCATTACCGCCCTGAATGAACACACGTTATTTCAATGGGCCTTGAGCGTTGATTTCAAGATTATTGAGCAATATCCGCGGTGGCAGGAATGCCCCTGTTCTCCCACTCATGAACACCTTCCCGCCATCCATGTTTTTTCAAATCCTTCCTGCAACAGGAAAGAGGATGATTTCCTCTTCCCCTTTTTCCGGCACCAGCCACCCCTTCATCATGTTAAACAGCCATAAAGCAGGCATTCCCGCCCCAATGAGCCTCACCCCGGACCGAGTCCCCGCTCCTATTAAAAATACAAGGCCGGTTTAAATGACAGTCATCACGCCATTTAAACCGGCCTGTCAGCAGGATGTTCATCCCGGAGGGCGCCGGGCAGTAAATCTTCCAATCCTGCTGTAAGTTTTACCGCTTCACTTACCGGAATCCGCCGGAACGGGTCCCTCCAGCACGGCAGTCGCGCCCCGCCTGGCCGGAGGCGCCACCTCAAGGAATCTCTCCTTCCCCGTCTCGTGCCCGTTCTCCGGATGGTCAATCAAGGAGATCACACGATCCACCGCCTCACAAGCTTCCGGATGCATTTCTTCCCTGGCCTCTCTCACGGCGCTGCACGCCGTCCACTTGAATTCCTCCGTATGGGCGTCCGCCTGCTTCATGACGGGAGCCAAAATCATGCCCTGGTAAATGATGGCGCCAATAATAACCACCAGGGCAATGCAACCGCATGCCAGCGCACCCCTGGCGGAACCGTAGGTTCTGTCATCACTCCGCTTTACTGCCACCGCTCCCAGAATAATCGCCAGGATGGCACAAAGAAGACCGGGAACAATAGCCACCCACCCCAGACATGGCAAGAAGGCAAGCAACGCTAAAAGCAGTCCCACAATACCCAGAATCAATGCAAGGATGGCTGAAACGGTATCGGGAACGGAACGGCGGGTATCCGAATAGTTTATTTTGTTCATCTTTCATTTTTTCATTGGATTTCCAGACACGGAAACATTCCAATGTTAAAGAAAGCGCACAAAATCTGTCAAGGCACCTCCCTGTTGCCCTCTTTCCCTCCTTTCCGCCAGAACATCTCTTCCATGTGTCACAACGACGGCCTGATATCTTTCAATGTGCTAAAAATAAATACCATGATTGCACAGTCCATCATGCCGTTTCCTCACCTGCTCACCTTTCAGTGAATATTGGCTTTATGACAAAAAACGCCATGACACAACTGGCTGTCCCCAGCCGCCAGAAAGTTATTTCCTCTTTTCTTCCTGCGGATTTCCCACTCCGGAATACCGGTTCCTCTTTCTCAAATGCCCGGCCCTTCTCCGCCAGCACCATGCCAGATAAACTACAGCCGCTCCGCCATTCAGCAGCCCGAAGATGAACCAGAGCGGAGCGCCCCGGTTCCATTCCCATGCGGCACGCACATCTCCGCGGGCCATTTCCACATAACCGCGCGTCATGCCGCACAGGGGGCATTCCCGGTGCGGCACGGCAACGGAATGCGCCAAGGAATTCATGCCGCCCGGGCTGACCACCAGGGCCAGGACGGACGGCACCAGCAACAGGCAGGACAGGATAGCCCACACAGGCAGCCCTACTTTCCTGACTATCCACTTATCACGGAATGAACGCCACGCAGGCCGCACGTCATTCATCACCGTACTTTCTTGAAAGCCTCCCGCTCCTACAGATCCTGGGAAACGTTTTCCTCATCCACTGTGGGGGAGTTTTCCGCATCCCGGAGCCTCTTTAATTGCTCCTGGTTCTGCTGTTCCATCTGCTGAAAATCCTTCTGAATTTCCTGCGCTTTCTTTTCCATATAGTCCTGGTGCTTTTCCACATAAACGGCGGCGGTACTGGCCATCCAGGCCTGCACAATACCGGCTCCGGCGGATAACGCCAAAGCAATAATGGCAACGACAAGGGCCCCCTTGGGAGAGCCTTTGCTCACAGCCACAATACTCATGATCAGCGCAATAATGGCAAGCAGAACCGCAGGAACCAGGGCAATCCAGCCCAGGCAGGGGAAAAATCCGATCAACGCCAGTACCAGGGCAATAATGCCAAGGACCAGGGCCGCCGTGCAGGAGGGGGAACCGCTGCAGCAGGGCGGCGGGGAGGAAGAATCAGGAGCATTCATCATATTATTCTTATGGAGTTCACTGAAGATTCCCCTTTGGAACCTTCATCCTTTCCCATTACTGGAAGACAGCTTTCCTGTCAAGGTGCAAGCTCTGCCATTCCGGACATCCGGCTGTCATTCCACGCGTCTTAAAGCATCAGGTACCCCGCCGCCACGGCGGCGGTTCCCAGCGCGGCGCTGAGCAGCATCAGTTTCCTCTTCCTCCGGTTTCTCCACATCAGCAGGATTCCGGTCACATAAAGCACCACCAGGGTAAGGGCGGCACCATACCCCAGCGCAGTAAACAACCATCCCGCCTTTCCCTTGTGGGCCAGCATCAGCTTGGGGTAAATGCCGGGCTCCACCACCTCCGCCCGGAGGGAGGCGCCTTTCCTGAGAAATAAAACATGCGTATCCGTCATGGGCCCCAGAATGTGGTTCCCCTTGAACGGCCTCATCTTCCCTTCCGGCAATACCACTCCACGGCGTTCCAGCTCCCTGCAGGAATCCGCATAGGGCGCCTGGTCGGAGGCATTCAGCTCATATACCGCTACGCGGGAGGTAAAATGCTGGTCCACGCCGCCCATGTACAACAGGCCAGTCACGGCATACACCATGATCATCGGCAGGAAAAACAGGCTCAGGACCAAGTGGAGGGAGTGGGAAGACAGTGTTTTCATCGTCATTTCAGTAATTGTTTCATGATCCGTGCAGCAGTTCCGCCAGCTCGCGGCCCAGCTGCTCAATTTGCCCGGTCCGGTGCGCCGCCGTCACTGTGATGCGCAACCGGGCAGTTCCACGGGGCACCGTGGGGTACCGTATGGCAGGAGCCAGAAAACCCCTTTCCAGTAAAGCCGCAGCCGCCTCCAGGGCAGCCCCGTTTTCACCGATCACCACCGGAAAGATGGAAGAAACAGGCCTGCCGGGCATTCCCAGCGTGGCAGACAGCATATCCGCCAGCACGGAAACATGGCGGCGCAACTCCTTTCCCTCCGCGCTTCGGATCACCTCCACTGCGGCCAGGGCGGCCGCCGCCAGAGCGGGAGGTGGTGCCGTAGAATAAATCAGGGACCGCGCGGAATTGACCATCACATCCGCCCAGGCGCGGGAACAGGCCACATAGCCGCCGCTCAATCCGGCAGCCTTGCTGAGAGTTCCCATCTGGAAATCTATCCGGGAGGAAACTCCCAGCTCCTCCCCCAGTCCGGCCCCGTGTTCCCCCAGTACGCCAAATCCATGCGCTTCATCCACCAGCAGCAGGGCGCCGAATTCATCCTTCAATCTCACCATCTTCCGGAGGGGGGCCCGGTCCCCGTCCATGCTGAAGACGGATTCCGTCACCACCAGAATTCCGCCGGAAGGGTTCGTTTCTCGCAGGCGCTCCAGCTTCTTCCTCAGTGACTCCATGTCATTATGCAGGAACGTGGACAGGCGGGCTCCGGACAAGCGCGCGCCGTCAATGAGGCTGGCATGGGACAGCTTGTCCATCAGCACCGTATCCTCCCGGTCCACAATGGAGGTAATCACCCCCAGGGAGGTGGCATAGCCGGAGGAGAAGCTTAGGGCGGCTTCCGTTCCCTTCAACGCAGCCAGCGCATCCTCCAGCCCGGAATGCGCCCGGCGCGTCCCCGTCACCAGGCGGGACGCCATGGCCCCCGCACCGCCATCACGCGCCGCGCGTGAAAACGCCTCCACCAGCGCCGGATGACGGGCCAGACCCAGATAGTCGTTGCTCGCCAGGTTGACCACCTCGCGCCCATCCTCAATGCGGGCCATGCCGCCGGGCAGGCACTCCACATTCCTCAGAACGCGCAGCAGCCCCGCGGACTTCAACTCTGATAAAAACTGTTCAGGATTCTTCATAATAGGAATGCCCGTCCACGGCCAGGCTCAGCACCACATTATGGCCGCCCATGGACGCGGCGGATTTAACCAGCAGCCGTCTTCCCTGCAAAGGCAACTCCTCCGCGGAGGAAACCCCTCCGTCCGGGGAACTAACCCATTCCGGATTGGGTGGCAAGACGCCCTCCCTGATAAAAGCCAGCATCAGGGCCAGTTCCAGAATACCGCTGCCGCCAATGGCATGGCCCGTCCATGGCTTCATCATCCTCAAATCCGGTAAACAGCCTCCAAAAACCCGTTTCAGCGCAGCACGTTCGGAAGCGGCATTACCTGCCGTCCCGCTGGCATGGGGACACACGGTCAGGGGTACGCTCCCATCCCAATTCCGCAGGACGCCCTCCAGCAGGGCGCCCATGCCCTTTCCGTCCTCCGGCATCCCCAAAGGGCTGTAAGCATCGGAATTCACCAGATAATCCTTTACGTATATGCCGGGTTCGGCAGACATCTCCAGTGCCACGGCCGCTCCCCCCTCGGAAATGCACATGCCGTCTGCGCCGGGGCCATAAGGATCATTCACTCCATTGCGGGAAAGCATGCCGGAGGCCCAGTACGTCCCCAGCAATTCCCGGCACAGGGGCAAATCCAGGCCGATCGCCAGAGCCCGGACGGCAAGCCCCTGCCGCATCAGCATGGCGGCCATGCCCACAGCATCCAGCCCGGCTGCGCATCCGCTCGCCAGCACGTGATAAGGACCGTGAATGCCCATTTCTATGCTGACGCAGGAAGCAAGCTCGCTGTGCAGGGAATTGGGAACCGCCAGAATCTTCATGGACCGCCGCCCGGGCCACGGGCTCAGCCAGCCGGAGGCATTCCCGCGGGAGCTCCCCACAATCAGGGCCGCGTCCTTCAGTTCATCCTCACCCCACCCGGCTTCCTCCACAGCCTGCCGCGCCAGCAGCAATGCCAGTTGGGATGCAGGACCGTTCCTGCGGCTGCATAAAAGCTTCCTGTCCGGAATCCATCCGCTCAACACCTCCGCCCAGGGATGCCCTTCTCCCCATAATTCCCTCAACGGTCTCAACACCCTGCGCCCCTTCCTCACCCCGTCCAGATGGGCTGCCGCCCCCATGCCAAACCCGGAAGCCAGCCCCAGGCCGCAAACCCGCGGCTCCGGACTCCCGAGACTTTTACCCCCCTCAATCATGTCAGGGGTCAGGCTACGCCTGCACCGGGGCAAACTCAAGCCTGCGGTATGTCAGGAACAGAACGGAAGTACGGCACCGCTGGCGCCTTGCCACAAAGCCTCCTTCTGTGGCAATCTGGCTTCATGACCCTTCAGGCTTCCGGACTCTTCTCCCTTCTCTTCCCAGTTCTTTGCCTCTCCGCTTTCTCCGCCTCCGCCGCGCCGCCGGAATTCCGCGCGGCAGACTGGGCGGTGCTTCACTCTCCCCGGAACGACCAGCGGCACGTCTCCTCCCGGGGCATTGTGCAAACAATGCTGGAGGACATCCGCCCGGCATGCGGTTTTTCCCCGGAGATGGCCCCGGAAGCTTTCCCCGCCTGGCAGGCCAAATTGCGGGAAGCCATGAAAAAACTGATGAAATTTCCCCCTCATGCCCACCTCCCGGCGCCTGTTCTTGTTGAAACCGCACAGAGGGAACACTACCGGGCAGAAAAATGGGAAGCCTACCCTTTCCCGGGCGCAGCCGTACCGTTTCTGGTACTCATCCCGGACGCAGCTTCAGCAGAAAACCCGGTTCCCGTGGTTTTCTGCATCCCCGGTTCCGATCAAACCAAGGAAGAACTGGCCGCGGAAACATCCACAGGCCTCTCTCAGCCTCCCGTGGAGCAGCCGGGAAGCAACGCCATGGCGTACCACTATGTGAAGCAGGGCTGGGCGGCCATCGTCGTGGACAATGCCGGGACGGGAGAGGAGGGAGACGCCGAACGCGCCGCAGGCCGTTCCTCCCACGATTATGAAAACCTGGCCCGTTTCCTGCTGGAAATGGACTGGAGCTGGCTGGGCTATACCTCCTACACGGACCAATGCATTCTGGACTGGGTAAAAACACGCCCCTGGGTACAGAAAAACCGCATCATCCTGAGCGGCTTCTCCCTGGGCACGGAACCCATGATGGTGCTTGGCATCCTGAATCCGGACATCTTTGCATTTGTGTATAATGACTTCCTGTGCCGTACCCTGGAACGAGCCAAAGTCATGACCATGCCGGACAACAGGGGCGTGCGCTCCGCGCCCAACTCCATTCGCCACCTCATACCGGGCTTCTGGCAGCAATTTGACTTTCCGGACATTGTGGCCGCTCTCGCCCCCCGCCCCGTCATCTGCACGGAAGGAGGGCTGGACAGGGATTTCAAACTCATCTCCAGCGCCTACCGTATAGCCGGGGCGGCGGAGAATTTCCAATACCGCCACCAGCCCAAATTTGCGGATGCGGCCCAACGCTGGCAGGGCGCCCGCTTGCCGTCAGGGCTGGACCGGAACGCCTTTTTCCGCCTCGCCAATGTGGATACCCGCAACCACTTCTTTAAAAAAGACCTCGTCATTCCCTGGATCAAGAGCCTTTTGAACCAGGAACATAAATAAGAGAAAAGCCATTCCGACCTGAACGCCGTACGGTCCGGAGCAGCCCGGAAACGGCGTTCCCGGCTTCCCCTCACGTTACGGATGCAGGAACATTCTGCGGCACATTTTCAGGCAGAGCCGGCCCAGTTTCCCGAAAAAGTCCACGACCGCACGGCTCCCCCTGTTGACATCCGCGGCCTTAAACAGATAGCGCCGTACGGAATCCACAAGGGAACAGGCCAGATAAACCGCTGCAGCCATCATGAGCACCTTCACAACCATCATCACAGGGGAGGGAGAGGCGCATTTGCCAAACAGATTCCACAAAAACAACTTGCCCAGCAAGACGTTGCAATGGATCACATAAACACTGAACGAGGCGGCCGCCAGCCATGAGATGCAGGCAATCACCCTGCGGGATGAAAAGCGCATGCGGGAAAAAATCAGGAGCAGGGAAACCGCCGTGCCTACAATGAATGGAGAATTATAAGCAATAAACGTTCCGCCTCCCCTCACCTGTCCGATCAGGAAGGGGGATACCAAATCAAGAATCATCTTAAACGACCAGACAAAACAGACGCATCCGGCGTAAAGCGCCCATAACGTGCCCGTCTTCATCCCCGTAAACAAGCCATACTTCTTGATGTACATACCCAGCATATAGAGAATGCCCAGCCACCAAACGGAATATCCTCCGTTCACAGGGAACACATCCCTGTGAACCAGGGTAGGAATCACGGAAAATAAAACCAGTACGGTGACAAGGAGATATTGAAACTGCAATTTGGTAAGCTGGCGCCCCAGGGCATTAAGGAACGGAATAAAGAAAAACAGCCCCACATACGCCGTCACATACCAGTACTGACCCGTCAAAACAGGGAAAAATGAGTTCAATATACTTTCAAGATTAACTGCCTGGGGAAGAAAAACCAGCGCCAGCACCAGGCCGCCTACCGTATAAAAAATAACCTGGAACCATAACGTGGCTACGCGTTCATACTTGAACGATCCCTCACAGCACACATACCCCGTAATCAGCGCATAGCAATTCACCCCGCAATAAGCCGCGATCTCCAGTAGCCATCCCACTCTGTAAGAGGCGGAATCATAATTCTCCAGCGGCAAAACATGAGTAGCGATCAAAAGATGAAGAATTAAAACCAGCATCATGGCGGCAATGCGCAAAGCGTCTATTCCATAATTTCTCGACAGGGGAATATCCAAACCAACATAGGAAGCAGGGGTTTCTTTTCCCTGATTATCAGCCGGAGGCAAGCTCATGGGAGCATTTCACCGGATTTCTTATCCGAAGAAAAGCTATAAATTTAAGAAAAAACGTTTAATGTAAATTTCCCCTGCTGTTTCTGTATTGCGGTACGTCCGGAAAAGAGGACCTTTCAGCATTCATGCATGCTCTTCTCCACAGCCAAAAGATAAGATATTGCAAGGGCCGGAAATTGCTTGGCGGCCAGGTGGAATACGCAGCGGGATGCCTGAAAGGCGCCCCGTCTGAAAGACAAATGAATTTGCTCCTTATTCCCAGCCCCAGCAGCCATCAAGAGACCACAGGAAGGGCAGTCCGGCAGGAAACATCCAGCCTGGAATGAAGACCTCCCGGCCTTCATGGTTAAACGCCCCCTGAAGCGCAGGAGAACATTCACCCTTCTCCGTATCCTGCGGGCATTTTCTCAGCTTCCGGACATGCGGCGGATAAGAAATCCGCAACTCATTATCAGACAATCCGGCTGTCCAGATCAAACACCTGGCCGGAAGCCGCCGTGAGAATCTCCTGTAAAAACAGCAGGAACGCCGCTGCCTTCTCCGGCGTATTAAACCTGCCCAGCACATGCCTGGATAAAGCCTCCTTCTTCACGCTCTCCCTCAGCCCCGCCGTCATCTCCGTCAGCATGAAACCCGGCAGCACCAGGTTAACGCGGATTCCTTCCCTTCCCCACTCCTGCGCCAGGCTCTTCACCAACCCTTCCAGGGCGGACTTGGAAGCGGCATAGGCCGCCTGGGAGGGTGCCGGACGAAGCGCCGCATAGGAACCGATCATCACCACCTGCCCTGCCCGGTTCTCCCGTATCATAGCCGCGGCGGCACAGCGGGCGCACCAGGCCGCACCCGTCACGTTCACGTTCATCACCCCGTCCCATTCCTTCTCCGTCTGTTTCAGGAATGGCCTGTCCCTGGTGATTCCGGCGGCACAGACTACCAAATCATAGGCGGGATGCCGGTCAAACCAGCGGTGCACGGCAGAGCGGTCCTCCACGTCCATCTCCGCATGGGACGGAGCATCCGCCTCCCAGCCGGCGGCGGTAAAACATTCCACGGCAGCCCGCGCCAAACCGCCGTGACCGCCGCTGATGAACACTCTTCTCATACCGGAATCTTTCCAGAACCATCAGAGCATCACTTGGGGTCCACCCACCGTCCGTATTCCTTGATCAGGTCCACCAGCTGCTCCACGGCCTCCTCCTGGGGAATGTTAAACTTGACGGGCGTGTGCTTCACGTACAGGTTAATCTTGTTCGGCGCGCCGCCCACATAACCGAAATCGGCATCCGCCATTTCACCGGGACCGTTCACAATGCACCCCATCACGGCAATCTTCACGCCCTTCAAATGCTCCGTGGCCTTCCGGATGCGGGCGGTAGCCTCCTGAATATCGTAAAGGGTGCGCCCGCAGGACGGGCAGGAAACATAATCCGCCCGGGTCAGGCGCGTTCCGGTAGCCTGTAAAATATTGAATCCCAGGAAGGAAGCCAGACGCGGATCAGATTCTCCCTGAATCAGCAACGCATCCCCAACGCCGTCGCTCAGCAGGGAGCCGATATTGCGCGCAGCCACCAGCGGCACATCTTCATCGGAAACGGAACCGGGAACAAGCGTATCCTTCAGCAGAATCAGATGCCTGTCTTCCATGCGGGACGCCAGCAAGCGGAAGGCATGCACGGGTTCCATATCCAGGCCGTTCTTTACGGTGACAATGGACGGCTCCGCCAATTCTTTCAGAGGCTCAAGGTCATCGTCGCACCGGGGGTCCACCTCAATGGCATCCAACTGGCCATAAGCCAGTTCCGGCATCATGTCCCCCATCGCCTCCCGTTCCGTCTGGAGGGCGTAAAACCCGGCATCCGGCACAACCACCCGCACGGGCTGGTCCCAGCCCAGGCGCACGCCGTAGCACATCGCCAGTCCCCCCTGCCTTTTGGAAAACTTCAGGGGATCGTACCCCAGTTCAGGTTCAGGAAAAGAAGAAACGGGATCATCGGAACGTTCCGACGGCTGGAACGGATTGGACAGGCGGTAAGCCACTGGAACTTCCCGCACGGCGTCCTCCGTCAGGGAGACGCGCAGGGTATCCCCAATCCCGTCCATCAGCAGGGAGCCGATGCCCACCGCACTCTTGATGCGGCCATCTTCCCCACCGCCGGCTTCCGTCACCCCAAGATGAATGGGATAATTCCAGTCCGGGCCCAGCGCATTCAGGCGCTCCACCAGCAGGCGGTAGGCAGCCACCATCACCTTCACGTTGGAGGCCTTCATGGAAAACACCAGGGAATGGTAATCCAGGTCACGGGCAATCCGGGCAAACTCAATTGCGCTCTCCACCATCCCCTCCGGGGTATCTCCAAAGCGATTCAAAATGCGGTCGGACAGGGAACCGTGGTTGGACCCGATGCGCATGGCCCGCCCATGTTCCCGGCAAAACAGCACCAGGGGAGTAAACTCCTCCCGCAGGCGTTCCAGCTCCTCGTTATATTCCGCGTCCGAATACTCCCGCACTTCAAACTTCTTCTTGTCGATGAAATTGCCGGGATTAATGCGTATCTTCTCTACCCATTTGGCGGCCTCCATCGCGGCATCCGGCTTGAAATGAATATCAGCCACCAGCGGCACATGGCACCCCGCGGCGCGCAATTCACGGGAAATATTTTCCAGATTGGCGGCATACGCCTTGGTCTGGGCCGTCAGGCGGATAATCTCGCACCCGGCGGCGGCCAGTTCCAGAGCCTCCTTCACGCAGGCGTCCGTATCCCGCGTATCAGACGTCAGCATGGACTGGACCCGGATGGGATTGGAACCGCCCACCCCCACATTCCCCACCATGACCTCCCGGGTCACGCGGCGCGTATATCGATAAGGACTCGGACAATAGGAAGACTGCATGCAAACACTCTACCGCGCCGCGCCGCGCTGTCAACCATCCTTCAAAACAGAGCGCCTCTTCACCACGCCCGGTAAAAGCGGAAAAACCGGCGGCGCATACGCTGAATACCTTCTTTCCCGCCCAAGGTATTCCGTCCGGGAAAAGCTTTCCTCACATTCCCAGGGACTGCACGATAAACAAAACAACGGACCCTATATACACCGCCCCCAGCACAAGCGCGGAACAGCACAGGAACAAACGGTATCCGGCGGCTACAGCCAGTTTTCCCAAGAGAGACTCCGGATGCCGCCGCACCCGCCATGCATACAGTAAAAAGAACACAACCGCCCCCGCAGACACAAGCAGGGCAACCTTTAACAGGGGGGGATAATAATCAAACACCACCCGGTTACGCCCCTCGTCCAGACGCACCGCCATCAATTCTCCCACTTTTTCAATGGGCGCTTCCACTCCGTTGCATTCGGCTTTCCATCCCCGGTCATAAACCACTGGAATCATCAAAGCTTCTCCCTTTCCGGCAGACAGAACCGCTTCCACATGCCCCCCCTGGCCCCGTACCTCCAGGCCGTGCTTATCCTGTTCCCTGCCCAGCACAGGAACTTCCTGCTCCGGCACTCGCGCAGTAGCCGCCAGAAGAGGAATCTCCACCGGACGGCGCATGGTTCCCTCCACTATAGTTTCCCCGGCTCTGCCCGCCTGCTTCAATTCCAAAACTCCGTTATAGGTGCGCCCCGTCCAGCCCGGCTTTTTCTGCGCCACCGCCATAATAGGGACGGCCAGCCCATTGACCAGGAAGTCATCTATATCCGTCTGCGGAAATCCGTACACAGCGCCGGGGCATTCCGGAATCCTCCCCTTATACCCATTCCCATCCTTCTCCGCCCGCACTTCCACGGGGACATACAGGGGACCTTCCGCAGACGGACAAAGAGCCGCATGCAGGGCATTAAGGTTGGTGAATACATCAGCTTCCGCATCAAGCCGCAGTCCCAGGGCGTTTTGGGGAACCACCATACCCCACCGGGCGCCCGGAAGCCTGTATAAGTACATCCCCTGCCCGGAAAGCACATTCTCCATTCCTTCCACGGGGCGGGACGCCAGCACGAATCCATTCCCCAGCAGCAGATCTGAAAACAGGGTTCCGCCCTGTCCGTACGTCCGCGTGAACTCATCCCGGTACCCCAGGTTTTTCAGAAAACGGAAGTGGGCTATACTCGTGGTATGCCGGAAATTGCTGATGCTCGGCACCGGACCCAGACAGGCGGAATTGTCCACCAGCAGGCGGTCCCTGTCCTTCACGCGCAGCAGCCCGGCACATCCGTCCATGCGGCGCGCCAGCCATTCCGCATGGAGAGTTTGGACAGCGGCTTTTTCCTCTTCTCCCCGTTTCCAGAATGCGGCAGCCCCCACGGGCAGGCCCAGCATCATCACGGCGGCGATGGACCATGCCAGCTTCCCGCCTTTCACATGCCGCCAGCATAGCCACGCGCACATAAAAAACAGTAAAGGCAGCAGACGCACCGCCAAGTCTATCTCCGTCACAGAAAGGACAAGCAGGGAAACGGCAAAAGCCGCCGCAGGAAGACCCAGACACAGCCCCCACCCCCAACCGCGCCCCACCGGTTCAGGCAACCTGCCGCCGGACAAAATCCAGGCGCAGAAGGAGACCCCCACCAGATTGGGGATGAACCCGAACCGGACGGGGAAATCCACATAGCTCCACAAATGGGCGGCCCGGTGAAGGGGTTCAATGAACGCAGGCAGCACGGACGCTCCCAGCAGGAGAAGGAACAACCGCCTCCCCTGGTCCGATGCCGGGGCATCCTTCCTCCCGTAAGCCAGATAGACGGCCACCAGGGAGGCACACGCCATTCCCGGCAGGCACGCATAAAGGCGTTCCAGGAACTTGGGAGGGTCAAACGGCCACGTCAGCTCAAAAAACGTGGGCGCAGTCATGAACAGGGAGCGCATGGAATCCCGGCTCATGTCCATCATCGGCAGCCAGTAATAGCAAGTCGCCAGCGTCACCGCCGCCGTGTACCAGAACACGCGGGCCAGCCGTACGCGGCGTTCCTCCGTCCCCTTCAGGGGCAGCGTGAAGGCCCACGCGAACAGCCAGCCGAGCACGACGGCCATGAACGCGCTGTACAGGGAGGTAGCCAGCAGAAAAAGCCCCACGGCGTACAGCCATCCCTTTCCTCCGTTTACCAGCCGGTAAAGGCCCAGGGCAAACAGGGGGAACATGGCCGCATGGTCCAGAAACTGCATGAATCCGTACTTGGTCTGGAAAAATCCCCCAAGCGCATATCCCGCCGTCAGGAGCACGGTCCAGCACACGGACAGGGAGGGGAACACGCGCCTCAGGAACCAGGAGGCCGTCAGGCAGGCGCACATTACATCCGCAAGCATCACCCAGACCATGTCCTTCAACAGGAAGGAATCCCCCAGCGCCACGGCAATCCAGGTGGATGGAACCAGCAGCTGGTGCGGCAGCGTGGGACTTACGCGAATGCCCGCACCGGAATTGACATCATAAAAAAAGGAGCCGTCGCACACGCCGGACATCAGGGCGGACGCGTAATACTTCAA
Organism: Akkermansia muciniphila; assembly: GCF_002884975.1. Classification (NCBI taxonomy): domain Bacteria; kingdom Pseudomonadati; phylum Verrucomicrobiota; class Verrucomicrobiia; order Verrucomicrobiales; family Akkermansiaceae; genus Akkermansia; species Akkermansia muciniphila. The sequence continues at coordinate 1,343,501 of NZ_PJKB01000001.1, forward strand.
TGTGGGATAGACGAGCTGCCCGTTATCCATGTACTCCAGAAAATGGCCCCCAAGCGGCCAGATACCCCGCACCGCCAGAAACAGGAACAGCGCCGCCAGGGCGAACGCCATGGATGCCAGGGACGTCAATACCGGACGGGATGAAGCGGGTTCCATGGGAGCGGTCAGCGGACAAACGGTTCAGCGGCCTGCACAAGCCGCAGGGCGCGGGCGCACTCCTCCACGTCATGGACACGGTGGATGCCGGCGCCGTGCAAATGGCCCCACACTGTCATCACGGCGGTGCTCAGCGGGGCGCGCCCCTGCTCCGCCCCCCCCAGAATGGAACCCAGCATGCGCTTGCGGGAAAGGCCCAGCAGCACCGGACGGTCCGCTACCTGAAGCTTGTCCATATTGGACAGCAGGGCCAGATTGTGTTCCACCGTCTTGCCGAAGCCAATGCCGGGATCCCAGCAAATCTGTTCCGGAGCAAGCCCGCGCGCCAGCAGAAAATCATAACGCTCCTCAAAATAGCCGCGCACCTCCCGCACCACGTCCCCATAGGAAGGCGCTTTCTGCATCGTCTCCGGCGTTCCCTGCATGTGCATTACCACTACGCCGCAGCGCGCCGCGGCACACAGTTCCGCCATTCCCTCCTCCCGCAATCCGGAAATATCATTGATCACATCCGCTCCGGCTTCCAGCACGGCGTCAGCCACCGCGGCATGGCGCGTATCCACGGAAATCACGGCCTCCGTGCACGGGCGCAGTTCCCGCACCACGGGAAGCACCCGGTCCAGCTCCTCCTCCACGGAAACCTCCGCAGCCCCCGGCCTGGTGGATTCCCCTCCTATATCCAGAATCAGAGCCCCCTGCCGTTCAAGCTCCCGCGCATGGGAGACGGCACGTTCCAGCGTATGGAACCGCCCTCCGTCGGAAAAGGAATCCGGGGTAACGTTCACTATTCCCATCAGCACGCCTCCGCGCTCCACATTCAATAGGTCTCGCCTTACAAGCCAGTTCATCTAATTACGTTCTTGTCAAAGGCACTATACATCACTTTAATAAGTCAGAAACACTTTTTTCATCATGAAAATATCGCCCCTGCTTCTCATCGTTCCCCTGGCCATGACATCTGGAGCCCTGGCTGCCAGCCAGGACGATTTCAATGTCCAGACTTCCTCCTCCCGCCTGGTCAAGCATGAAGACGGTTCACGCAGCTATTTTGAAAAGACCAACGAAGGCAAGGGGATGAAAAAGACGACTTACAATACCCATAACGTGCTTGTTTCCGTAACCCTGTACACCCGGGGGAAATACAACCAGCTTCTCTCCTGCCTCATCTTTGACGGACAGAAAAATGAGCTGTTCTATGTAAGCTACGGCTACAACCAGAACGCAGAGCTGGTGGAAGAACGGATGTTCGACTCCAAGACCAAGGAACTCGTGCGCCGCTTCCTTTACAGGTATGACGCCATGGGCAACCGCAGCAAGCCCGTGTGCATCACCCTGGTTAAAGACAACAAAAACGTGGAAAAATACGGCAAGGAAACCGCTCCGGAAAAAGATCCCTTTGCCGCCGACTTTGAAAAGAAGAACAAGTAGGCTCCGGAATACCGGGAAGAACCGTTCCTCATTGCCTCCTTTCCACCAGCCGCCGTCCCCTGTGATGACGGCCAGTTTTATCTTTCATGCCGCGTGAAGCAGACCGGAAGGCTGCGTACCTCTTCCAACAAGAGAGGAATGCGCACGAATGTCCTGTTCCAGGCAAAACACGCCTCTCCCTCGTCAACTTCCTTTAATCCGCCCTAATACGGGAACGGAGACGGGATTCAGTAGCGCCCCATTAAAAGGGCGCCTTATTCTTCATCGCTGGCTTCCAGTCTGTTCCGCCAGCGGCGGGCCACCCAGGGACGCACCAGCCCGTAAAGCAGGTAAATGGAGAAAATAACCGCGGGCATCACCCACGGGAATTTGAAGATGCAGATGACCGCCAGCACAATGAGCACGATCGCGTACATCGTTCCCCGCGTGCGCATGTTGATGTGCTTGAAGCTGGGATAAACCACCCGGCTCATCATCAGGACGGACACCCCCGCCATCGCCAGGGCAATCACGTACTTGAACACGCCCAGGTCCATGGCCCCGTCCGGAGCCCTGCCCGCCAAATACATCACCAGGTACATGGTGGAAACCACGGCGCCCGCCGCCATCGGAACGGGCAGCCCCACAAAATCACTGCTCTGCCCCTCCTTCCGGGGAGCGGCGGCCATGCAGTTGAACCGCGCCAGGCGCAGGGCGGCGCACAGCAGGTACAGGATGCCGATGCCCCAGCCTACCTCCGGCGGAGAAAGTTGGAACAGGACCGCCTTGGCCACCAGCAGCGCCGGGGCAATGCCGAAGGAGACGATGTCCGCCAGGGAATCAAATTCCCGGCCAAAGGGGCCGTCCTGCCCGCGCATGCGGGCAATGCGGCCGTCAAACAAATCAAACAGGCACGCCGCAAAAATCAGGAACGTGGCATTCTGGTAATAGGAGAAGGCCGCCACGGCGTCGCTGTCCGCCTGGTTGATCCCTTCAAAAATCGTCAGAATGGCGAAAAACCCGCACACCAGGTTCCCTGCCGTAAACAGGTTCGGCAGAATGGGAATCTCAGGTTCGTCCGGAAAAATCTTCTTGTCCATGATCGGTGTCCAGTAGGGCGCCCCGTGAAGGGCTTATCCGTTAATGATGTTGCGGGCCGCCGCAGCCAGGGCCTGGGGATCGGCATCCTGCGGAGCGGAACCGCGGGCCTGGTCCGGACGGCCGCCCCCCTTGCCTCCGGCAAGAGCGGAAACCTCGCGGACCATATCCCCGGCGGACAATCCGTCCGCAATGGCATCTTTGCCACAATAAGCGCCCAGGAGCAAGGAAGAACTGTCCACGCACAGCAGGAAGGCGGCGCCCGCATACTGGCGCTTTTTCAGGCCGTTCAGCAATTCCTGGAGCAATTCCCCGGCTCCTTCCGCCACCTGGATCAGGGAAGCGGGGTCATCGGAAAGCCATTCATTCAGCAGGGCGTCAGCCCTGGCGGCGGACTGCCCGGCACGGGCCTTCTTAAGCTTCTTTTCCGCATCCAGGGCCGTCTGCTTGAAATGCTCCACGGAGGCGTCAAAACGCGCCAGGGAATCATTCACCGTCCGGATGTCGGAGGCTCCCAGGGCGGACAGGCCCGGCTTGTCTTCAATCGTGGGAACGGGTACTTGTTCCAGCCCCATGTCCGCCAGCTCATAATTGACTTCCTTGATCTTTTCCACCGCCCTGGCGATTTCCAAGCTCCTGGCGACGACGTGCTGGCGGATCATTTCCAGGGCGGCGTCTCCCGTCATGGCCTCAATACGGCGCACGCCGGAGGCGATGGCCCCCTCGCTCTTAATCTTGAACAGGCCTATATCCTTCGTATTGGCAATGTGCGTTCCGCCGCAGAACTCCATGGAAACGCCGTCCAGTTCATTCCGGCAGCCGCCCACCTGGACCACGCGCACCACGTCCCCGTACTTGTCGCCGAAGAACTGGGCAATCGCGGAATTTCCCTTCACGTCCGCATAGGCGCGTTCCGTGCAGTGCACCGGCAGCGCCTCCTCAATCCAGCCGTTCACCTTCTCTTCAATCCGGCGGAGCTGGTCCGGCGTGACGGCGCCGCTGTTAAAGTCAAAGCGCAGTCGGTCTTCCGATACAAAGGAACCCTGCTGGGCCGCATCCGGGCTGACCACCTGGTGCAGGGCGCAGTGAAGAAGGTGGGTGGCGGTATGGTGCGCCTCCACGCGGCGGCGGCGCTCCGCGTCAATGCCCAGATGCACGCGGTCACCGGGTTTCACGTCCAGCCCTTCGCGGGCTTCCACCACATGGGCGCGGGCATTCCCGATCTGCTGTACGGCAACCACATGGTAGCTGTCCCCGCCTATTTCAATCAACCCGGCATCGGAAACCTGGCCTCCCATCTCCGCGTAAAACGGAGTCTTGTCCGTAATGATGAACAGGGAATCCCCCTGGCGGCTTACTTCCAGCACGGTGGCGGCGCATTCGTCCACATCGTACCCCGTGAACTCCGTCACGGCGTCCGTCTTCAAATCCAGGGCACGGACCACCTCGCTCTTGCGGGCGGCGCGGGCGCGTTCCCGCTGCTCATCCATCAGCCTGTTGAACCCGTCCATGTCAATTTCCAGCCCGCGTTCCTCCGCAAGCAGAGCCGTCAGGTCAATCGGGAAACCGTACGTATCATAAAGCCTGAACGCAAACTCGCCGCCCACCTTTCCGGCGGAAGCCGTTTCCGCATCAAACAATTCCAGGCCGCGGTCCAGCGTTTCATTAAAGCTGGCCTCTTCACGGTTCAGTACCTCCTTCACGGTGGCGGCGCGGGCGGCCAGCTCAGGGAACACCTGCCCGAAGGATTCCACCAGCGTATCCACCAGCTCTGCCAGGAACGGCTGGGTAAAGCCCAGGCGGCGGCCGTAGCGCACGGCACGGCGCAAAATGCGGCGCAGCACGTAATTACGGCCGTTGTTGCCCGGCAGAATACCGTCCGCTATGGAAAAACTGAGCGTACGCAGATGGTCCGCAATCACGCGGAAGGCAATCGCCTCCTGAAGAGCATCATCCTGCGCGCCCACCTTCTTGGAACCGGGCGCCGGATACACGTCCACGTACTTCCGTCCGCTCAGCACCTCCAGGCGGTCGAACAGGGGGCGGAACACGTCCGTGGCGTAATTGGACGGCTTGCGGGAAAAATCCTTGAACCCGTCCGTGCACTGCATGATGGAGCACGCGCGTTCAAAACCCATGCCCGTATCCACATGGCACGCCGGAAGATTGCGCATGGAGCCGTCGCTCTCCGCATTATACTGGATGAACACCAGGTTCCAGATTTCTATGCACTGGTCGGAATCCTTGTTCACCAGGCTGCCCTTCGTATCCCCTTCCGGGGTCAGGTCCACGTGCAGCTCGGAACAGGGGCCGCAGGGGCCGGTTTCACCCATCATCCAGAAATTATCCTTCACGTTCCCGTGCACGATCTGCACGTCCGGGTCCAGCCCGCGGGAACGGAACAGCTCCGCCCAGTAATCCCAGGCCTCCTGGTCAAACTCTCCGGGATCGCCCTTGCTCTTGTCCGGCGCGTATACGGTGGCGTACAGCCGTTCCGCCGGGAACCCCCACCGTTCCACCACCAGTTCCCAGGCCCAGTGGATGGCTTCTTTCTTGAAATAATCCCCGAAGGACCAGTTCCCCAGCATTTCAAAAAACGTGTGGTGGTAGGAATCATAACCCACATCCTCCAGGTCGTTGTGCTTGCCGCCGGCGCGGATGCACTTCTGGGTGTCCGTGGCGCGGGCGGGCGTCCACGGCGGGGTCCATACTCCCAGGAAATACGGAACAAACTGGTTCATGCCGGCATTAGTGAACAACAATCCCGGGCTCTGGGGCATCAAAGAAGCTGAGGGCACGACCGTGTGCTGTTTCTCGCGGAAAAAGTCCAGGAAGCTTTGGCGTATCTCGGTGGCGGTCATCATATCAATAATAGGAAAAGTAAAAGTCGCCGGATTATGCCTGTTCCGCCCCCGTTAGTAAACCGCTAATTCCTTCTCCGTCATGACGGCTGTATTTTTACTTGTAAAAAATTATACACATGTATAAATAAAGACATGAAAAAGCTGGTGATACTCCTGATTCTTCTTTGTGCGGCAGGAGCGGCAGCCTGGTTCATCTACCGGGAAGCTCCGTCCGGGCCTGAGGATAAAGCCGTCCTTTACGGCAACGTGGACCTGCGCCAGGTGGACCTGGCCTTCCTGATCTCCGAACGGATTGACTCCGTGCTGGTGGACGAGGGGGATACCGTGGTCCCCGGGCAGAAACTCGCCACGCTGGAAACGGTGCGCCTGCAGCAGGCTGTGGATGAGGCGCGGCAGACAACGGAGGCCGCGCGGCAGAACTACCTGCGCGTTAAAAACGGCCCGCGCGCGGAGGAAATAGCCCAGGCACGGTCAAACGTGCAGGCGGCGGAAGCCACGCTGAACAACGCCGCGGTGCGCAGCAAGAGGCTGGTAGCGCTGGCCGACACCAAATCCATCTCCCGCCAGGAGGCGGACGACGCCGTAGCCTCCCAGCAAGTGGCGGCAGCCAATCTGGACGTAGCCAGAAAGCAGCTGGAACTGCTGCTGGCGGGCTCCCGCGTGGAAGACATTGCCCAGTCCCTGGCCCAGTACAACCAGGCGAAGGCCAATCTGGTCATCAGGGAACAGAACCTGAAGGACGCCGTGCTTTACGCGCCGGGCAACGCCGTGGTGCGCAACCGGATTCTGGAAAAAGGGGACATGGCCTCCCCGCAGAAACCCGTTTACAACCTCTCCCTGAACCACACCAAATGGGTGCGGGCCTACCTCACGGAATCCCAGCTGGGAAAGGTAAAACCCGGCTTCTCCGCCACCGTGCACAACGACAGCTTCCCGGATACGGACTTCAAGGGAACGGTAGGCTTCATCTCCTCCGTGGCGGAATTCACGCCCAAGAACGTGGAAACGCCGGATCTCCGGACAGCCCTGGTATATGAAGTGCGCATCATCGTGGACGACCCGGACAACCGGCTGCGCCTGGGCGCCCCCGCCACGGTCACCATCCCGCTGGACCAGGCCGCCGGGCAGCGGGCTCCGGAACAGCCCAGGCCATGAATACGGACTCCCAGCCCCTGATTGACTGCCGGAACGTCCGCAAAATGTTTCCGGACCCGGCGGGCGTTCCCTTTGCGGCGGTGGACGGCGTCTCCTTCCGCCTTTCCGCCGGGGAAATCGTGGGGCTGCTGGGGCCGGACGGCGCGGGGAAAACCACGCTCATCCGCCTGATCACCGGCCTGATGAAGCCGCATGAAGGCTCCATTTCCGTATTAAATCTGGACTCCGTCAAAAAGGCGCGGGCCATTCAGGCCTCCATTGGGTACATGCCGCAGAAATTCGGCCTTTACGAAGACCTTACCGTGAGGGAAAACATGGAGCTCTACGCCCGCATGCACGGCGTCTCCGGCCAGGACCGGGAAAAACGCTTCCGCAGCCTGCTCTCCATGACCAGCCTGGAACGCTTCACCACGCGCCTGGCGGGCAAGCTCTCCGGCGGCATGAAGCAAAAACTGGGGCTGTGCTGTTCCCTGGTCTCCTCCCCTCCCCTGATTCTGCTGGATGAACCCACCGTGGGGGTGGACCCGCTCTCCCGCCGGGAACTGTGGAACATCCTGGGACAGTTCTCCCATGAGGAAGGCGTGGGCGTGCTGGTCAGCACCTCCTACATGGATGAATCCGCCTACTGCAACCGTACCCTTATCATGTACAAAGGGGGCCTGCTGATGGATGCTCCGCCTGCGGACGTCATCGCCCGCGCGGAAGGCATGTGCATCACCGTGCGCACGCCGGAAGGCATTCATGCGCGCCAGTTCCAGAGCAGGCTGGCCGCCCTGCCGGGAATCATCAACGCCACTCCCCAGGGAGGCACCGTGCGCATCATCCTGCCGCAGGACCACCCCACGCGGCGGAAGCTGGAGGAATACCACCCGCAGCCGGGGCAGCCGGACTTTTCAGACGGCTTCATGACCCTGCTGGCCGGGCAGGCGGACCTCACCCCGCAGGACATCCCCGTTCCCGCAGAAACGCCTCCCCCCGGCCAGGGAACAAGCGGAGAAACCATCATCCGGGTAACGGACCTTGTACGCAAATTCGGCAGCTTCACCGCCGTCAACCACGTCAGCTTCTCCGTCAGCAGGGGGCAGGTCTTCGGCCTGCTGGGGCCGAACGGGGCCGGAAAAAGCACTACGTTCCGCATGCTTTGCGGCCTCCTCCCGGCAACCGGAGGCACCCTTAACGTGGCCGGAGCGGACCTGAGAACCGCCGCCGCCCGCGCACGGAGAAGAGTAGGTTACGTAGCCCAGAAATTCTCCATGTACGGCATGCTCACCACGCGGCAGAACCTGGAATTCTTTGCCGGGGCCTACGGCATGGCCGGCAAGGAGCGGCGGGACGCCGTCCGTTCCATGGAAGAGGAATTCCACCTCACCCCGTACATGAACGCCCCCGCCGCGCACCTGCCCGGCGGCTACAAGCAGCGCCTGAGCATGGCGTGCGGCCTGCTCCACTCCCCGGACATCCTCTTCCTGGACGAACCCACCTCCGGCGCGGACCCCCTGGCCCGGCGCGACTTCTGGCTGCGCATCAACTCCCTGGCGGAAAAAGGCGTCACCATCATCATCACCACGCATTTTCTGGGAGAAGCGGAATTCTGCGACAATATGCTCATCATGATGGACGGAACCACGCTGGCGGAAGGCTCTCCGGATGAAATACGCCAATATGCCCCGTCCCGCGAGGACGGCGCCCCGGCCTCCCTGGAAGACGCCTTCCTGGCCATCACGGAGGAACACATGCGGAAGGGAGGGGAAGAGTCATGAAGGCCTCCCTCAAACGCATCGGCGCCCTCATCGTCAAGGAACTCCACCAGGTGGTCCGGGACCCCGGCAACATCGGCATCGCCGTCATTCTCCCCGCCGTGCTCCTGCTCCTCTTCGGCTACGGCATGAGCATGGACATCAAAAACGTGCGCATCGCGTACCTGGCCGTTCCGGCCTCCAGCGAATCCACCAACCTGGAAACGCGCCTCACCCTCTCCAAGTACTTCCAGACCACCCGCGTTTTCTCCTCACGCGAGGCGGAGGAAAAGCTGCGCACCCATCAGGCGGACGCCTTCATCGCCCTGCAAAGCAACGCGCCGGACACGCTAACCGGCGGCGTCACGAAAGTCCAGATCGTCGTCAACGGAGTCAACGCCAACCAGGCCACCCTCATCCGCAACTACCTCCAGGCCGTCGTCGGTTCCTGGGCGGCCTCCCTGAACGGCCAGGCCGCCCCCGTGCTGGACGTGCAGACGCGCACCCGCTTCAATGAAGCCAACGACAGCCACTACTACCTGGTTCCCGGCGTCATCGTCACCATCATGACCATGATCGGGGCGCTCCTCACCTCCCTGGTCATGGCGCGGGAATATGAACGGGGCACGCTGGAAAGCCTCTTTGTCACCCCCGTGGGCAGCGGGGAAATCCTCACCGCCAAGGCGGCCACCAACTTCTTGCTGGGCATGGTCAGCCTGGCCATCTCCATGATCTTCGCCGCCTTCGTCTTTGACATCCCCATCCGCGGCTCCCTCACCCTGCTGCTGGCGGTCTCCGCCCTGTTCCTGATCGTGGCCCTGGGGCTGGGGCTCGTCATCTCCACCGCCACGAAAAACCAGTTCCTGGCCTGCCAGTTCGCCATCATGGGCACCTTCATGCCGGCCCTCATGCTCTCCGGCTTCCTGTACGACATCCTGAACATGCCCCCCGCCGTGCGCGCCCTCACCTACATGATCCCGGCGCGCTACTACGTCACCCTGCTCCAGACCCTCTTCCTGGCAGGGGACATCCCCTCCGTCATCATCCCGTGCTGCATCACGCTGGGCGTCTTCGCCGTCGTCCTCATGGGCATCGCCCGGCTGAAAGCCCCCAAATCCCTCGAATAGCGCCATGGACTTCTTCGTCAGAATAGCCTCCCTCGTAAAAAAGGAACTGCTGGCCGTGCTCAGGGACAAAAAAAGCCGCATGGCCCTGATCATTCCGCCCGTCATCCAGATATGCATCTTCGGATACGCGGCCACCATGAACGTCACGCGCGTGCCTTACGCCGTGCTGGACAAGGACGGAGGGGAAACGGCCGCCCAGTACATCGCGGACCTGGAAGGAACCGGCATCTTCCGGCGGCAGGCCGCGGCAGCCACGGAAAAGGACATCGACCGCATGATCGACAACCGGGAAATCGTCGTAGGGCTCACCATTCCGCCGGACTTCTCCCGCAATCTCCAGACGGGCCGCCCCGCCTCCCTCCAGCTCATTGCGGACGGGCGCAACGCAAACACGGCAGCCATCGCCCTCGGCTACGCCCAGCAAATCGCCTCCAGCTTCGGCGCGGACCTGACCGCCAGAAACGGCGGCGCCTCCCCGGTGGAAATAGAAGCCCGCTCCTGGTTCAACCCCAACCTCATCACCCGCTGGTTCATCGTACCCGGCCTCATTGCCGTCCTGGCCCTGATCAACTCCATCCTCTCCGGGGCGCTCTCCATCGCCCGGGAACGGGAGGAAGGCACCTTTGACCAGCTCCTGGTGGCCCCGTACAACCCGGGGGAAATCCTGCTGGGCAAAGGCATCGCCACGGTCATCACCGGCTCCATGCAGGCCGTCTTTGTGGTGCTGGTGGCCATGTTCTGGTTCCGCATCCCCTTCCAGGGCTCCATCTGGCTGCTTGCCGCAGCCATTCTGCTCTTCATCATCACTGCGGCGGCCATCGGGCTGTGCATCTCATCCTTCGCCCAATCCCTCCAGCAGGCCATTGTGGGAACCTTCCTGCTGCTGGTTCCCATGGTCATGCTCTCCGGCTTTGCCACACCCATCTCCAGCATGCCGGACATCTTCCAGGACCTTACCCTGCTCAACCCCATGAGATACGGGCTGGAACTCATCCAGCGCATCTTCCTGGAAGGGGCCGGATTCCTGGACCTCTGGCCGCTCTTCGGGGCCATTCTCATCGTAACGGCGGTCTCCGTATTCGCCGCCATCTTCTCCTTCCACCACAAGATTTCCTGACGGAAAACTCCACGGGAAAATCTCCCTTCCCGGCTCCCGGAACATCCCGGCGCCCTTATACCATTAGCCCTTCCTCTTTAATATTTTCATCACGCCAATCCCGTCACCCGCATAAAAATACTTGCATCCGGCCCGGTTTTTCTATTCTATCTCCTTCGTTCTCCTTGAGAACATGGGCTCGTCGTTCAATGGATAGGACATCGGTTTCCGGTACCGACGATGTAGGTTCGATTCCTACCGGGCCTACCAGACCTATCATACCGCAAGCTACTGTTTATCAGCGCTTGCGGTCTTTGTTTCCTTGAAACTGCAAGAAATCGGAACGGCTTCTGATAGCCTCCAGGAAACATTAACCGCAAGGCATCCTCCGCCTCCCTTAAAGAGCCGTCCCCTTCTTCGGCATGAAAAGGCGGGACATATCCACCCCCTCAAGCTCCAGAAGCCTGATTTTCGCGGCAATTCCGCCGGCATAGCCCGTCAGGCTCCCGCCTGTGCCCACCACCCGGTGGCACGGGATGATGATGGAAATGGGGTTATGCCCCACCGCTCCCCCGACCGCCTGTGCAGACATGCTCCTTCTGTTCCCGCGCGCAGCCATCTTCCGGGCAATCTCTCCGTACGTGGTAACTTCTCCGTAGGGAATGCCGCAGAGAATCTTCCATACGGCCTGGCGGAACTCTCCCCCCACGGGAGCCAGCGGCAATTCGGCTATCGGAGGCCGGGCGCGTGCAAAATACCTGTCCAGCCAGTCTTTTGCCGCGGCAAATACCGGCAGGCCGTCCCTTTCCTCCATGTCTCCGCTGATAGTATCTCCAAAATACTTCTGGCCCTCCAGCCACAAGCCTGCGAGATGCTCCCCGTCGCTCGCCAGCGTGAGCGGCCCGAGGGGTGACGAATAGTGTGTTGAATAATACATCATCTTTCTAGTGTTTCAGTGAATTCCATAAATTGACGGCGGCATACCCGCGCCACGGCCTCCAGCCTTCCGCCAGGACAAGAATTTCCTTTTGCGTGCGCGGGGCAAGCGCCTCTCTAATGCCGTGGTCGGTTGAAGGAAAGGCATCCGTCCATCCCAAGGCCCGCATGGCGATATACTGCGCCGTCCATGCTCCAATGCCGGGGAGCCCCGCCAGCTTTTTCATCTCCGCCTCAGAATCAGCCCTGAAACTGAAATCAATGCTCCCTTCTTCAAACGCGCGCGCCAGCTCAACAACCGTCCTGCCCTTGGACGCGGTTATTCCGGGAATGCCCTGTCCGGCGCTTCCCGGACCGCTCAGGGAAAGAATCTTCCCCGGTGCAGGAAACGCATGCGTCAGCCCCTCCATCCCCGTCCGCACGGGCTCGCCATGACTCCGCGCCAGCCTCCCCGCCAGAGCATTCGCGTCTTTCACGGAAATTTGCCGTCCCAGCGCTGCCCGTACCGCCAGCTCGTAAGGATCAAAGCAGCCGGGCAAACGGGTCCCCGGAACATACAGCCCCGGAGACAGGCTGTTCATGGAGGCCAGCGTTTCATCCACCGCGGCCGGGTCACAATACAAGTCAAACAAATGCCGCACCCTTGCAAGCACCTGGGACAAGGCGGGAAGCAGGGACCTCGCGATCACCACGGCCAGCGCATTTTTCACAGGGCAATGGCCCACCCGTATCCAGCCATAAACATCTTTCCGCCTTCTGGTTGCAAGACGCACGGTGCGGCCATACTCCCCGCCGCGTACGGCCTCCACGCCGGGAATGGCCCGCAGCGCGAGGAACTCAAGCAGCCTCTCCCACTGGTAGGGAGGGCGGTAAGGCAGCGTCAGCGTTATTCCGGAACCGTCCTCCTCTTTTTCCCCCTTCCCCAGCTTCCGCAATGCCGCCGGGGAGAGCCTGTATTCTTTTTTAAACAATTCATTGAACCGCCGCAAACTGCCGAACCCCGCGCTCATGGCAACGTCAAGAACCGAGAGCCTCGTGCTTGTCAGGAGGTTCTTCGCCAGCAGCAGACGGAGAGTCTGCAAATACTGGATGGGGGAAACATTGAACTCTGCGGCAAAAGCCCGGCGCAAATGCCGTCCGGTGCAGCCAAGGTGGGCGGCAAGCTCTTCCAGGCTTTCCATGTCTCCGCAATTCTCCTCCAGGAAACTGGCAGCCCGGCGCGCCAGGGAAGCGGAGGCGTCCACCGGAGCGGTCCCGGGCGCAAGCTCCGGGCGGCATTGCAGGCAAGGCCGGAATCCGGCCCGTTCCGCTTCCGCCGCCGTGGCATAATAGGTGCAGTTCCCGGCCCTGGGCAGCTTTGCCCGGCATACGGGGCGGCAATAAATGCCCGTAGACGCAACCCCCACAAAGAAATGGCCGTCAAAACGGGCATCCTTGGATTTAAACGCGGCATACCAGGCCTTTTCATTTCCTTTCATGGTTCTGCAAACTCCACGGTTGATGCCCATGATAGCAAACCGCGGAAATGATTCCCGCCATTTTCGGACATGCATCCAAAAAATTATTTTGACATTGCGGGAACAATTATATAACCAATTACGTAATCAGTTACGTTTTTAACAACACAAAAGGAGCAGGAAACATGGATTTCTTCAACCAGACAGGGAAAATGGCCATTGGAAGCAGGCTGCGCATGCTGACGGACAAAATAACGAATGACGCCGCCCTGATCTTCCGGATGTACGGCGTGGACATCCGCCCCAAATGGTTTCCCGTATTCTTTGTCCTGTCACGGGGGGAGGCCAAAACCATCACCTCCATTGCCAGGGAAATAGGGCATTCCCACCCGTCCGTCAGCAACATTGTCAAGGAGATGGGCGCCAGGGGGCTGGTGAAAGAAAAAAAGGACAAAACGGACGGACGGAGAAACCTTATCATGCTGTCCCCCAAGGGAAAGAAAATGTCCGATATCATGGAGGAACAATATCCCGACGTAGAAGCCGCCGTGGAACAAATTTCCCGCCAAACCCGGAACGACCTGTGGCGCGCCATTGAAGAATGGGAAGGGCTGCTGGCGGAAAAAACGCTGCTGGAACGGGTGAAGGAAGCAAAAAGGGAACGGGAAGGCCGGGACGTGGCCATTGTTCCCTACGAGCCCCGCTACCGGGACGCCTTCAAGACGCTCAATGAAGAATGGATTACGGCGCACTGGCAGATGGAAGAACCGGACCATCACGCGCTGGACCACCCGCAGGAGCACATTCTGGACAAGGGCGGCCACATTTTCGTGGCACTTTACAAGGAAAAGCCGGTCGGCGTGTGCGCCCTGTGCAAGAAGGATGACCCCGTTCATCAGTACGAGCTGGCCAAGCTAGCCGTCAGCCCCAGCGCGCAGGGCAAAGGCATCGGCATGCTGTTGTGCCGGACCGTCATCGCCAAGGCGAAGGAACTGGGCTGCAAAAAAATCTTTCTGGAAAGCAATACCCTGCTCCGCCCGGCCATCCAGCTGTACAGGAAGGCGGGATTCAAGGAAGTTGCCATCTATCACCCGTCCTATGAGCGGGTGGATATACAGATGGAACTGGCGCTCCAGTAACGCGCAGCTCCTTGCGCGTCCCGTCCCGGATAATTCCGGAGGAAGGTCACTGTCTTTTCCTCCGTGCAGAGGGTAAACGGCCTGTTGTTTTTCCGGCAGTCCAGTTCCTTCCTGCACAGCGCAACCGGGAAAGGAACACATCCCTTATATTCGCGCCCAGCCTGACGGCGCTCCATTTTCCTCTGGAAATTCCGGTGTTCAACCACCTTCCTCCAAACCGTTTCATTCAAAATCGCCGCGTTTCCCAGAAACCTCCCTTTCTTTCATTTTCAAGCCGTTCTTTACCCCGTCCAACTGGACTTGACGGACAAATTGCGTTATGATGGGGGCGCCCTTTTTCTCATGATTTCCGCTTCACCGGGATCATGAAGCGCACCCATGAAACAGAGAAAAATCATCCATGTGGATATGGATGCCTTTTACGCATCCATTGAACAGCGCGACCATCCGGAATACCGCGGCAAACCCATTGCCGTAGGCAGGCCGGAGATGCGCGGCGTGGTGGCGGCGGCCAGTTATGAGGCGCGCCGCTTCGGCGTGCGTTCCGCCATGCCTTCCATGAAGGCGATGAAACTCTGCCCCAAGCTGATTTTCACCAGCAACCGCATGGACGTGTACAAATCCGTTTCAGCGCAGATACGCTCCATCTTCCACCGTTACACGGACCTGGTGGAACCCCTTTCCCTGGATGAGGCTTTTCTGGACGTCACGGAGAACAAGCCGGGCATTCCGCTGGCTGTAGATATTGCACGGCGCATCAAAAGGGAAATCCGGCAGGAGCTTCATCTCACGGCCTCCGCAGGCGTTTCCTACAATAAATTCCTGGCAAAGATCGCTTCCGACTACCGCAAGCCGGACGGCCTGTTCACCATTCACCCCTCACGCGCAGAGGAATTCATCGCGCGGCTTCCCATTGAGGCTTTCTGGGGGGTAGGCCACGCCACCGCCGAACGCATGCGCGCCCTCTCCATCACCAACGGAGCCCAGCTCCGGGAACGGGACATGGAATTCCTGGTCCGCCATTTCGGCAAGATAGGCGGCGTTTTCTATAACTTCGCCCGCGGCATTGACGAACGCCCCGTGGAACCCTTCCGCATCCGCAAATCCGTAGGGTGCGAGGAGACCTACCGGGAAGACGCCACCAAAGCCCAGGCTCTGGAAACGCACCTTCCCCTCCTGTCTGAAGAGCTCGCGGGGCGCCTGGCGCGCTCCGGATTCCAGGGCAATACGCTGACGCTGAAAGTCAAATTCCCGGACTTCGTCCAAAAGTCCCGGAGCATTACCGTTCCGGATTGCCTGACGGAGATAGAGGACATCCTTCCCCTCGCCCGCACCCTGATGGAAGACCTGGATTCCGGAGACCGCACCTTCCGCCTGCTGGGCCTGTCCGTTTCCCATCCCAGGGAAGAGCACTCCGGGGGAATCTGGGAACAGTTGTGGCTGGACCTGGAGTACTAATCCTTCCACAGACTCCCATATTTTTAGGTTTCTTCCCTTAAAATCAACCTTATCCACAAGATATTGGCGTATGAATGAGCAAAATCCGCTCTGACCTGGTCATAGGTACGTATGAATCAGGAAGAACGGAAACAATGGAGATCATGGATAGGGACGATCGCTGAAGGCGTGGCAGGCGTCATGGCCGTGGACGGGGGGATTCCCGCCTCCCAGGACGTGCCTGACCCCGGCCCTTCCCGGACGCGCCGGCCCCTCACGGAAACGGAGAAGCGCATCATCGAACACCAGGGTACGGAACCGCCCTTTTCCGGGGAGTTCGTTAATTGCTTTGAGCAGGGGACCTATTCCTGTCGCAAGTGCGGGGAAGCCCTGTTCCGGTCGGAAGATAAATTTGACGCCGGATGCGGCTGGCCCTGCTTTGACGACTCCCTGCCGGACGCTGTCAGGAGCATCCACTCGGGTTCCGGACGGCGCACGGAGATCACGTGCTCCCATTGCGGCGCCCATCTGGGCCACATCTTCACCGGGGAACACCTGACGCTGAAGGATACCCGCTACTGCGTCAACTCCCTTTCCCTGGAATTCCAGGCGGAACCGCAGCCTGCCATGGCAGAGAGCGCCCATTGAGGAGCGCGGCACGGAAAAGAGCCAGCCGGAAGCAGGGCAAAATCTCCCGGAAAATTCTATTTTCCTGGAACAATGCCTTGCTGAAACATTCATTCCCGTGACTGCGTAATGTGGTATCATGAGAATGACCGCCCTGCGCATCATCCCGGTACTGCTGGCCCTGCTTCTGGCGTATGCCACGGGTGCTGAACCCAGAATTGCCTTTTTGGGGGACAGTATCCCGTATTCGGGCCAGTGGCCTGCCCTGGTGGAATCAGCCCTGCGGCAGACGCCGGCCTACCGGGACGCGGAAATAGTCAGCATGGCCCTTCCCAGTGAAACAGTCTCCGGCCTGTCGGAACCGGGTCACGCCGGGGGCGCCTTTCCCCGCCCCTGCCTCCATGACCGCCTGGATTCCATCCTCTCCAAATACAGGCCCACCCTTGTCATTGCCTGCTACGGCATGAATGACGGCATGATGAAGCCTTTTTCAGA
The DNA here is from genome assembly GCF_002884975.1 of Akkermansia muciniphila. Taxonomy (NCBI): domain Bacteria; kingdom Pseudomonadati; phylum Verrucomicrobiota; class Verrucomicrobiia; order Verrucomicrobiales; family Akkermansiaceae; genus Akkermansia; species Akkermansia muciniphila. The sequence continues at coordinate 1,360,231 of NZ_PJKB01000001.1, forward strand.
AACCGGCTTCCATGCCTTTAAAAAAGGCATGGAACGGCTGAAGCGGAGGGTGGAAGCCGCCGGGGCCCAATTCATCGCCATCACGCCGCCCCTGTACATGGCGGATGCTCCGGAAAAGGATGCGGCCCGTTACAACCAGGTGCTGGATACCTATGCCGCATGGCTGGTCAGCCGGAAAAAAGACGGCTGGAAGGTGGTGGACATGCGCCCGGAACTTGCCAGGCAAATCCGGGAGGCGAAGAAAAAGAATCCCAAATTCATTTATGCCGGGGACGGCGTCCACCCCGGCCGGGAAGGACACTTCATGATTGCCGGGGCCGTCTGGCCTCCGCTTGCCTCCATCCTCCGCCTGCCCTCCCGCGTCCGTTTTCCGGAAGGGGATGATTTCAAAAAAATCCTGGACCGGCACAACCTTTATAAACTGGCATGGCTGACGGAAACGGGCCACCAGCGCCCCGGCATCCCGAAGGGGGTTCCCGTTTCCGTGCTTCCCTGCCTCCGGGAAGGGGTGAGCGTCTCGGAATGGCAGGGCTTCCCCTCCCTGCGGTTCAAAGTAGCGGGCAGAAACGCCACCCTTGTTCTTCCCGGAACCCCGGCGGAAACCAGGCCGTGGATCTGGCGGCAGGAATTCTTCGGCCATGAGCCCCAGGCGGACGTAGCCCTGCTAAAGGAAGGCTTCCACGTGGCTTATGTGGATGTGCAGAACATGTACGGCGCGCCCACGGCCATGAAGATCATGGACCAGTTTTATCACACCCTGGTCAGGGACTACGGGCTTTCCCCGAAAACGGTCCTGGAAGGGTTCAGCCGTGGGGGGCTCTTTTCCTTTAACTGGGCAGCCCTGCACCCGGACCGGGTAGCAGCCATGTATGTGGACGCCCCCGTCTGCGACGTTGCAAGCTGGCCCGGCGGCAAAGGCAAGGGCAAAGGCTCCCCGGAGGACTGGCGCCGCCTGCTGGACGCCTATGGCGTAACGGAACAGGAAGCCTTATCCGGAAAGCTGAGTCCCGTCAACAGGCTGGCTCCGCTGGCTGAAGCGCGCATTCCGGTGCTTGCCGTGGTGGGGGACGCCGACGACGTGGTGCCCGTGGAGGAAAACATGGCCGTAGTGGAACGGAAGTACCGCGCCATGGGCGGCAGCATCCGGGTGATCCATAAACCGGGCATGGGCCATCATCCGCACAGCCTCCCGGACCCGGCGCCGATTGTGGATTTTATCCTGAAATCCGTTCGCAAAACCGGAACCCCCGCGGCGGAACGGGAAACGCAAGTCTCCGGATAGCCCTGCTCCGGCGGCGGAAAGCCTCTTCCCGGCGCCGCGTTCCCGCCGCACCGGGGAACAGGGGGATTAGCTTGACTTTCCTGTAATGACGCCTATTCTGGCTCAAGCATTATTTGCAACCACTCACACTTATTATGACCGACCGCAGAATTGTTATCACCGGCATCGGAGTGATCAGCCCCCTGGGCAATGATCTTGCATCTACCTGGGAAGCCATGAAGGCTGGCCGCAGCGGCATTGACACCATCAAGTCCATGGATGTCACCGACTACTCCACAAAAATCGCCGGTGAAGTCAAGGATTTCGATCCGGCCCCTTATTTCAAGACGCCCAAGGACGCGCGCCGCGTGGACCGCTTCACGCACTTTGCCATGGGCGCGGCCGGAATGGCTCTCAAGGATTCCGGCATGGACCTGGACGCGGAAGACAAAACCCGCATCGGCGTCATGGTGGGCAGCGGCATCGGCGGCCTCGGCACGCTGGAAACCCAGCACGCCACGCTTCTCTCCAAGGGACCGACCCGCGTGTCTCCCTTCATGATCCCATACATGATCAGCAACATCGCCTCCGGCCTCATCTCCATGGAATACGGCCTCGGCGGACCAAACATGTCCATCGTTACGGCCTGCGCCACCTCCAACCACAACATCGGGGAAGCCTGGCGCATCATGAAATTCGGTGATGCGGACGTCATGGTCTGCGGCGGCGCGGAAGCCACCATCCTGCCCACGGGCGTATCCGGCTTCAGCAACATGAAAGCCCTCAGCTCCCGCAATGACGAACCCCAGCGCGCCTCCCGCCCGTATGATGTGGACCGCGACGGCTTCGTCATGGGTGAAGGCGCCGGCGTCGTCATTCTGGAAACGCTGGAACACGCCCAGAAACGCGGCGCAAAAATCTATGCGGAACTTGTGGGCTACGGCATCTCCGCGGACGCCTACCACCTGACGGCTCCGGATCCGGAAGGCCGCGGCGCCGCCCGCTGCATGCAGATGGCCCTGGAACACGCCGGCATGAAGCCGGAAGACATCGACTACATCAACACCCACGGCACCTCCACCCCGCTGGGCGACATCTGTGAAACGAAGGCCATCAAGGCCGTCTTCGGCGATCACGCCAAAAACGGTCTGCTCATCAGCTCCACCAAATCCATGACGGGCCACCTTCTGGGCGCCGCCGGCGGCGTGGAACTGGCAGCCTGCCTCATGGCCATGCAGGACGGCATCATCCCGCCCACCATCAACGTGGACAACCAGGACCCGGAATGCGATCTGGACTGCGTGCCCAACACGGCCCGGAAGGCCAAGGTGGACGCCGCCCTGAGCAACTCCTTCGGCTTCGGCGGACATAACTCCTCCGTCATCGTCAAGAGATTTTCCTGATTCCCTCAGGCTCCCTCTTCCCGGCGGAAGCGCTGATGTTTGTGTCCACCGCAGCCATCACGCTTCCGCCTTCTTCATTTACAGCCATGCATTCTCACAAACATCAGGACATTCTGCTCATGCGCTGGGCCCTATTCTCCGTCACGGGGATTATCCTGATCGTGGTGCTGTATTCCGTGGGCGTCACTCCTGCCTGGGCGCAGGGCCTTAAAGAAGCCATGGCTCCCGCACCGTTCCTGCTGGGCCCGGAAGCTCCGGCCCTTTCTCCCGGCATGGGCTTCCTGCTGTGCATTGCCCTGACTCTGGCCCTGGTTTACGATCTGCTGCTGATCCGCGGGACCTTCCGTAAAACCGCCGTTCTGGCCGCCTTCCTGCTCCTGCTGGCCTGCTTCACTCCCGTGCTGGGACTGTGGGGCGTCTTCTTCAACCCCGTTCCGTGCCTGCTCTCCGCAGGGTGCGCGGGAATCCTCGCCATCCTGTGGCCACAGCCGCCCCCTCATTCTGAACCTCCCCCCGCCCATGAATAACCTGGACTATCCCCTTCCCGTACTTGAACTGGTAGCCGCCCTGAAACAGCTTCCGGGCATCGGCACCCGGGGCGCGGAACGCATGGCCCTGTGGATGCTTCAGGGGCACATGGGAGAAGCGGAAGCAATTGCCCGCACCATCGGTCAGGCGGCGGAACACGTCACGCCGTGCCCCGTATGCGGCTTTTTCAGCACCGCCGGCGAACCCTGCACCGCCTGCCGGGATGAGGAGCGGGACAGCTCCCTCATCTGCGTGGTGGAACAGGCTACGGACGTCATTCCCATTGAACGCAGCAGCGCTTACCGCGGACTGTACCACTGCCTGGGCGGGAAGCTCTCCCCTTTGGATGATGTGGAACCGGAAGACCTCAACATCCACGCCCTGGTGGAACGCGTCACCCGTCAGCCGGGCTGTGAAGTCATCCTGGCGACCGGGTCAGATGTGGAGGGAGAAGCCACGGCCACCTACCTGCACCACCTGCTCAAAGACCTGGACTGCAGGGTTTCCCGCCCCGCCCAGGGGCTGCCCGCCGGCTCCGGCCTCAGCCATGCGGACACGCTGACGCTGATGAAGGCCCTGGAAGGCCGCACCCGTCTTTGACAAAGGCTTCGCACAGAAGGAATGTACACAAACCTCTGCGGTTTCTGAATGAACAGGCGGCCAGGAACCGTTTCTTTCTCATCTCTGCTTGGAGATGCTCAAGTATTGTCCGGTTGGAGCATAGGATTGCCTGCGCTTCTTGTTCCAGTCCACAGGAAGTATCTTCTGTATCATCCAGGTCATGGAAGATTCCCGTTTTCACAGAGGCTTTTCCTGCACCGCATGCGAGCCCTTTTATTCCAACAGCGGAGAAAGAGCGGGGGAAAAACTCCCACCCCATTTCCTTATTCCGCCAGGCCGTCTACACGGGCTCGGTCAAAATCCGCCGGGCAAATGGTCACGTTTACCCGGTCGCCCGGCTTGAGCAGGTCCCTCAAGGGGGCATTCTTTTTTTCTACAAAAGCCACCGTGGTCTTGCCGTTCGGCAGGGTGGCTTGAAAAGCCGTATCCGCGATGCGCTCCACAATCACAGCCACCGCCTGCACCATCTGATAAGGGTAAAGTTTCATCTGAAAAACCAGGTTACAAATTCATCAGTCCATTCATCAGGTCGCTTCCGGTCTTAAGCCCCTTTTCCGCGGCATCCTGAAGATTGGGCACTACCGGAACAGGAACCTTGTCTGCGGCAGGAATCCTGAACCCGCCGCTATCCTTTTCCGTGCCGTCCTTGCCATTCCCTTCCCCGGCTCCCTTGTTCAGCAGGCGGGACGCTACGTCCGCCACTTCCGTCACCTTGCCCATTCCAATCTGCGTCAACCGGTCTCCCGCCGCCTTGATGAGCCGGGCGGACAAGTCTTCCGACGGGTTGTCCAGCGTGCCGCCAATGTTCACATTGGCCCACACCAGATTGCCGCTTACTTCCTGGCGGGAAGCGGAAAACACATCGGAAAAGCCCGGCAGGGCGCTCCACAGGCCATCCGCCCGCAGCCCCACCTGGAGCCTTCCGTTCAGCTCGCCTCCCTTACCTATTTCCAGCCAGCCTTCCACCCTCACCAGATTTTCACTTTCCACCAGGATGTCGGAAATGTGCCAGGCGTTCCCGCTGTAACGGAATTGGGCGGACGCCTTGTGCAGGGGCAGCTGGCGGAATCTGGAGGAACCGCAGAACAGGGCCAGCCTGTCCAGAACGGGAAGCCCGGTCAGCATGCCGTCCTGCAACCTCACCAGGCCCGCCACATGGGTCAGGCCATCCCGGCCGCCGCGCAGGTCCACCCCGCCGCTCACGCTCCCCAGGACATGCTTTTTCCAGTCATTTTCCAGAATGGCTGAGGCGGGAATGCTGTTGACTACCATGTTCGCCGTCCAGGAGGAGGAAAGGCCGTCCCAGTCTCCCTTGATGTCCAGATAGCCTCCCGCATCCGTCGTCAGGCGGCAGGAGGGCACGTTCACCCTCCTGCTGGAATGATTGAACTGCGCCGTGCCGGACATCAGGGAAAATTCCGGACAGCCCTTGAAGGGGATCAGCAGCCTGCCCCCCTGGATGTCAAACCTGTACTGGCTGGATCCGGCGTCATGGGTGCTTTCCACGCGGGTTCCATTCAGGGCATACATCCTGCCGGGCACCCCGTAGGACACGGACAGGGAATCAATGTTCCCCTTTTCCAGGCGGAACGTATCCGGCAGAATATTCTTTTCCACCCAGCTCTTGGGCCCTTCCTCCCTTTCCTTGAAGCGGAAGGGCGCCGGGGCCAGCTGAAGCTTCACTTCCGCAATGTTCACGGAAGTGATGACAAAAGCGCGTTTCAGCAAATCCCAGCGGTTGAATTCCGTCTCAATGGATTTTGCCTGGAGGGAGGTCAGAAATTCATGCCCTTCCATCGTCACGCTGTCGCACCGGATGCCGGAACCGTCCCAGTCCAGAGGCGCTATTCTGGCGGTATCCACATTCATGTCATCCACAGCGGACTGGCCCAGCATGGTTAAAAAATCATCACTCTTCAAATAGGCGCGCACATACAGGTAGGAGCCGGTTACAGCCGCCACGGCCAGCACAAGCACCCCCAGGACGCTCCACAGCAGCAGCTTTTTCCAAACGCCGCCGGGACGGGGCTTTTTACGGCGTATCCTCCTCATTCTGGACATGGTACCAGCCTATATCAAATCCGCCGGGGGTCAAGCCTCCGGATGAGCCCCCAACTGCCGCAAACCACGGATAAACGGGCATACCGCAGGTTTTCCGCGCCTACTGCGGCCCGTGGTACACCTTGTGCCTTCCGGACGCCATGGTGATGAAGAGCAAAAACAGTGTGTAAGCCACCAGAAAGCCCACCGGAATCACGGCCCCGTGTTCTCCGCGCCCCAGCGCCTGGATGGGGGCGGCCTGCTTCACCCAGATGTTCTGAGCCAGCCAGGTCAGGAAAATGGTCAGCAGGAGCGTGGGCGTCACAAACTTCATGATGAAACGGTAAATCCTGGGAATGCGGATCACGGAGCCGTCCTCCAGGTCCGTCAGCCCCTTGTCCACCCCCAGCTTCCAGGAAAACAGAATCATCATGACCATTGCGCTTACAAAGAAGCACAGGGTGCCCAGAAAGAAATCATACGTATCCATCGCCAGCAGGTTCCCGCTGTACCAGGCGACGATCAGGGTGCCCGTGGCCGTGAAAAAGCCCTGTACTACCACGGCCATCTTGCGTTTCAGCCCCATGAATTCCTCAATGAAGGACAGCCCCACCTGCATCATGGAAATGGAGCTGGTCACCGCCGCTACAGTCAGGAGCAGGAAAAACAGGCTGCCGAAGATCACGCTGGACCCCATCTTGGCAAAAGCCTGGGGAAGCACCATGAAGCCCAGCGCAAAGGTTCCCTGCCCGGCGGCTCCGGCCACCCCCAGGAACGCCACGGCGGCGGGAACCGTCATCATGCCGGCAATGCCCACCTCGCACACCTCGTTGGAGGCGGCCGCGGAAAGGCCGCTCAGTGCAATATCCTCCTTCTTCCTGACATAGCTGGCATACGTCAGGATCAGCCCCGTTCCCACGGAAAGGCTCAGGAACACCTGTCCGGCCGCGGCCACCCAGAGTTCAATGTTTTTCAGCCCGTCCCACAAGGTCACCTTGGTAAGCCTCCGGGCCCCTGCGGACATTTCCACCTGCCGCACGGCTTCATCCATGGCCCCCTCATGGGAAGCGGACACCATGGAGACCGTCTTCCACTCTCCGCTGTGCGGGTCCTGCTCCTCCACCAGCACCTTGCTGGGATTCCACATGTACCCCAGCCCCTGCTCAATGCTGCGGTCCGGCTGGGACGGATCCGGCGTTCCAATACATAAAATGCGCACCAGCAGCACCAGGGAAATCAGCAGGAGCAACGGCATGAACCAGCGTGAAAACATCTCAATCCCCTTGCTGATACCCCGGTAAATGATTCCCAGGTTCAGCAGGATGACCCCTATGACGATCCAGAGCAGCCCGTTATCTGACAAGAGGGCGCTCCCGTCTCCGTACATGCCTGTAAAACTGAAGAAGGTATGCGCCGTGCCCTCAGCTGTGGAGAACACTTCCGGCTGCGTCAGCATTTTCCAGAAATAGCCGCAGCACCACGCCTCCACCACCATGTAGTAAAACGCCACGGAGGAAGGCCCCAGCACCGCCAGCACTCCCAGGAACTTCCACAACCTGGACCCCTTGGTCAGGTACCAGAACACGCCGGGGGCGCAATGGGCGCCCAGCTGGCCGCCGCGGCGCCCGATGGACCATTCCGCCCAGGCCACGGGGAGGCCCACCAGCACCAGCATGATGCCGTATGCCACCATGAAGGCTCCCCCGCCATATTGGGCCGCCAGCCCCGGAAAGCGCAGAAAATTACCCAGCCCCACGGCGCTTCCGGCCACAGCAAGAATCACGCCGATTTTTCCAGACCACTCGTCTTGTTGCGGCTTTGAGGATGACATGCAGGCCATACTGACAAAAAAAGCCTTCCTTTCAAGTGAAAACAGGCTCCTTTCTCATGAAGAAGGCATCATTGCCTCTTGACTTCCTCTTGTTTTTTGGAATCATTCTTTTAGAACTAAACCAAAAAACCGACCATGCTCCTCATTGGAAAACCGGCACCTCATTTTAGTGCAAACGCAGTTGTAAACGGTACCATCGTACCGGATTTCAGTCTTGACCAGTTCAAGGGCAAAAAGTACGTGATCCTGTTCTTCTACCCGAAGGACTTCACATTCGTATGCCCCACCGAACTGATCGGCTTCCAGGAAGCCCTGGGCGAATTCGACAAGCGTGACGTGGCCGTCATAGGCTGCTCCACGGACAGCGAGTTCTCCCACTGGGCCTGGGTGAACACCCCCCGCGACCAGGGCGGCATCCAGGGCGTGACCTATCCCATCGTTTCCGACATCAACAAGACCATTTCCGCCGACTACGGCGTGCTGGCCGGAGACGAGGAAATTGACGAAGACGGCAACGTGGAAGTCAACGGGGAACTGATCGCCTACCGCGGCCTCTTCCTGATTGACAAGGACGGCATCGTCCGCCACCAGCTCATCAACGACTTCCCGCTGGGACGCTCCATTGATGAAGCCATCCGCGTGGTAGACGCCCTCCAGCACTTCGAACTGTACGGAGAAGTCTGCCCCCTTGGCTGGCACAAGGGTGACGCAGCCATGACCCCGTCCCACGAAGGCGTGGCTTCCTACCTCAGCAAGTAAGCTGCCCGCCGGCGATATTTCAAGGCCGTTTCCCCTTCCGGGGAACGGCCTTTTTCGTCGCCTCCACCTAACATATAAATATTGACAACGGGACCGCCCGTTTTAATTTACTCCCAATGAACTATATCATTCCAGCTTTCCTATTGTTTTCTTCCTTTACAGATTCCGTCTGCGCCACAAATGCCCAAGCTCCAGGAAGCATCAGGGACCTTGAGACGGCCTACCAAAAATTCTGCATCCGGCGCGGAGAAGCCCTTCTCCCGGCATTCTCAAAAAAACTTCTCTCTCTTCAGCAGCAGGCGGTCAACCAATCCGACTTTGAAAAAGCCAAACAGATCCAGTCCCTTCTTCAAAACATCAAAAAAGATGTCCTCTCCCCTCCACCTCCAACCACCATCGACCCGTTTTTCATAGGAAAGGCCTGGAAAAAGAACGGGGACAGCAGTGAATTCACGCAGTTCCTGGATTCCGGCCTGAGGCGGTTCGCAAAAGACGTGAAACAACCGGCATTCCAGCCCCAGGACCAATGGGCGGACCCCGGCAAATCCTCCCGGGAAATAGTTGTCTTCAGGGAGGAACCCCTGCGCATCTGGGTTAAAAGAGACGACTCCACCATCATTCAAATCTATAAGGACGCCAGCATTGACTGGCTCACGCTCCAAGACGGCAGGCAAGGCATCACCAAGTCACCGGAAACGGACTTGGAGAACCTGCACCAGGAATTCCGGACGGAATATTCCAAAGCGTGCCAGCCCTTGACCCAGAAATATCTGGCCGCTGTGGAAAAAAGACAGAAGCAGCTGGCCCAGCAGGGAAACATGGAGGAGGCCATCGCCATCCACAACTACATGAAGCCATTCAATTCCGAGGGCAGGCCGGTGGACCAGCTTCTAAACGGAATCTGGAAAAACCAGGCGGGAGAGCTGTATGACTTCTCCAGCAAATCAAAAGCGGCTAAGAAAAGCCCGGACGGTTCCCTGAAATTCTATCTGGTTTACACGTCCGCCAGCCCTGCGGGGGAATGGAAAATGGCTCGTGTGGACCGGGGGACCGAAAAAGGCATGGAAGTCATTTTCTTTTCCGCCGGGGAAAAAGTATACCTCATTCCGAACAGGCCTTCCCGCTTTTTCTCTATTTTAACGCGCGTATCCGGCAGCTGACACCTCTTCAAAACGCACATTCCCGGCATTAAAAAACCTTCCCGCGCCCGTCAATCCATGGAGCCCGGCGGAAGAAGCCCCGTCTGCACAGCTCCGCCTTTATTCTCTCCATGGGAGAGCGTCAATACTTTGGCGCCGCCTGCAGGCAAATAGCCGGAACTGTCATAAATCAGGAGGAATACGCGCACGCCCCTTGAGCCGTACAGGGGTGTTTGCTACATCCTTGGCATGAATATGGATTTCATGGCAGCCGCAGCCTCCAGGGAAGATATCTGGACAAGAACCATGGATTTTCTGAACATGCCGGACTGGCTCAAACTGGAAATGGTGCAGTCCGTGGGCGCTAAAATCCTTCACGTGGTCATCTGGCTGGTGGTAAGCTGGATCCTTTTGAAGCTCCTTTGCCAGGTACTGCGGAAAATAACCAGCCTGAAAATGTCACCACAGGCATCGCGCCTGACGGTAAAAATCGTTAAAAACGCAGGGTACATCATCATCGGCGTGGAAGCCTTCGCCCTGATGGGGTTTGACATCCTTACCCTGCTGGGCGCGGCCAGCATCATCGGCGTGGCGGTGGGCTTCGCCTCCCAGACCTCCTTGTCCAACATCATCAGCGGCCTCTTCCTGGTAGGGGAAAAGCAGATCAACCTGGGGGACATGATTGAAGTGGGGGGCATCACCGGCAATGTGGACTCCATCAACCTCATGTCCGTCCAGCTCCGGCTGGCGAACAACACCATGGTCCGCATTCCCAATGAAATGATCATCAAAAACCCGGTGAGCAATATCACCCGCTTCTCCACGCGCCGCTGTGACCTGGACCTGGGCGTGGACTACAACTGCGATATTGAGCACGTGGTGACCGTGCTGGAGGAAGTAGTCAAGCAAAACAGGCTCTGCCTGGATGATCCGGCGCCCGTCATCATGTTCACGGGGTTTCAGGACTCCTCCCTGGGATTCAAGATAGGCGCCTGGTGCCTTAAGGACAACTTCCTGGACTGCCAGAAAACGCTTGCCCATGACATCAAGCACCGCTTTGCGGCGGAGGGTATTTCCTTCCCCTTCCCCACCCGCAGCCTGGAGAGCAGAACCCCCATCAAGGTGGAAATATCCGGTACGCCGGAGAAAAATCAGTAGGGGCTCTCTTTTTGCTTTCTTTTTGCCCCGTGAAATTTCAATCTTGTCTGCGTAAAATCCGCACTATGTCTGACACATCCGCACCCGCCTATCAAAGAATCCTCCTGAAACTCAGCGGAGAAGCCCTGCGCAGCCCCGGCAGCATGGACAATATTTCCCCGGAAATCGTCGCCCGCATTGCTGAAGAAATCGCCCAGGCGCACCGTTCCGGCGTTCAGATCGGCCTCGTCGTGGGCGGCGGCAACTTCTGGCGCGGGGCAAAAGCCAGCGTGCGCGGCATGGACCGCGCCACGGCGGATTACGTGGGCATGCTCGCCACGGTCATGAACGCCCTGGCCCTCCAAAGCGCACTGGAACGCGCGGGAGTCCCCTGCGTGGTCCAGTCCGCCATTGAAATGAAAAACGTTGCGGAACCCTTCATCCGCCTGACGGCCCGTTCCTACCTGGACAACAATAAAATCGTCATCTTCGCCGCGGGCACGGGCAACCCGTTCTTTTCCACGGACACCACGGCGGCCCTGCGCGCCAGCGAGATCAATGCGGAAGTAGTGATGAAAGCCACCTCCGTGGACGGCGTGTACGATGCGGACCCCAAGAAAGTTTCCGGCGCCAAACGCTTTGACGCCATCTCCTACCAGGAATGCCTGGAACGCCAGCTCAAGGTGATGGACTCCACCGCATTCACCCTGTGCATGGACAACAAGAAGCCCATCATCGTATTCGATATGCACGAGCCGGGCAACATCACGCGCGCCCTGCTCGGGGAGCCCATCGGCACCACTATCAGCTAATCCGCCCGCACACCCTTTTCCAACCTACAAAAACACTTAGCACCCACCATCATCATGGACGCAGAAACATTACTATTGGAAACGGAGGAATCCATGCTCAAGGCCGTGGACTTCGCCAAACAGGAATTCTCCGGCGTACGCACGGGAAAAGCCTCCCCCGGCCTCGTGGAAAACCTGGACGTGCACGTCTCCAGCTACGGCTCCGTCATGAAGCTGAAAGGCTTGGCCGTGATCAGCACGCCTGAACCGCGCCTGATTCTCATCCAGCCGTTTGACCCCAGCACCGTTCATGACATCGGCCGCGCCATTAATGAAAGCAAGCTGAACCTCAATCCGCTTGTGGAAGGCCGCTCCATCCGCCTGCCCATTCCCGCCCTCACGGAAGAACGCCGCAAGGACCTGGTGAAACTGGTCAAATCCCAGGCGGAAGAAGCCCGGGTGCGCGTGCGCGGCGTCCGCAAGGCAGCCATTGACTCCGCCAAAAAGCTCAAGGCGGACAACCTTGTCACGGAAGACGGCCAGCGCGACCTGGAAACGCAAATCCAGAAGCTCACGGACAAATACGTCAAGGAAATTGACGAGCTGGTGGCCGCCAAGGAAAAGGACATCATGACCATCTGAGCCAGAACCATCCATCCCCAACCATTTTACGACAATGACAGACAACGTAACAAACTTCCTCGCCTCCGGCATTGAAATCAAGGGAACCATCCGTTTCCAGAATGACATGCACATCGACGGCAAGATTGAAGGTGAAATCATTTCCGACAAGGGAAAGGTCACCATCGGAGAAACCGCCCAGATCAAGGGTGACATCACCGCCGGAGACGTGCGCATTTACGGCAACGTGGAAGGCAAGGTCACCTCTGACCGCTGCGAGCTCAAGCAGCAGGCCCGCGTCGTCGGAGACATGAAGACCCGCAGTCTTGCCATGGAAGAAGGGGCCCATCTGCTGGGCCGCACGGAAATCGGTTAAGAAAAAATACGCTCCATTTTTACCAAGCCGTTCCTCAAGAGGGGAACGGCTTTTTTACGTCCGCGCACAGCACGGATTCCCCTCCGGAAAGGCGACCGGGAACACAATACATCCGGCTGGGAGACAAAGTCCCCAGCCTTTCACATCCCTACTCATCCGGAGCGCAGAGGAAGCTCCAGCCTTCTTTCCCTTCACCATACTTGGTGGGGCCTCCCCGCGTCGCTCCCGGATAGGCCGTTTAACCCCGTTTGTGCGGCACAGGCCCCCGGCAAGCAAGACGGGCCACCACCGCCCCGCGCGTTTCCTCAGGGGAGCGGCGGACGGACGATGGACACGGACCGGGGCTGTGCGGGATCCAGCACCTTTTTAATAAAGGCGTTCACCTGGTCCAGGGTCATGCCCCTGATGGCGGATGTCTGCCATTCAAACGCATCCAGAGGCAGCCCGAACAGGATATCCAGAGCCAGCATCTGGCACAGCGCCCCATTGGACTGCATGGCCAGCAGGCGGGAAGACAGGGCGGAAGCCTTGGTGCGCTCCAGCTCCTCTTCCGTCATGCCGCGTTCATGAATCATTTCCAGCGTCTTTTCCAGACGCTCCCCGGCCTCATCCAGTTGCTCCGGGGAGGTCCCCAGATAAAAGCAGATGCCCCCGGCGTCCATGCCGATAAACAGGGTGGAGCTGGCATAATAGGCCAGCCCCGCCTCCTCCCGGATGTTGGTGAACACGGGACCTGCCATGTCACTGCACCAGGCCTGGAATACCAGCGCCTGGGCCATTTCCGGAGAAGCTACGTCCACACCGGGCATCCCCACCACCAGAACAGCCTGCTGCTTGTCCAGAACAGCCACTTCCCGCCCGGCTTGCAGTGCGGGAGTAGGAGTCAGAACCGGAGGCGTGCCCTCCCTCATTCCTCCCAGACGCTTTTCCAGAAGAGGCAGAACTTCTTCCTTCCTGACGTCTCCGGAGATGCAGATCACGGCATTGGAGGCGCAAATGATGCGTTCATACTGGTTCTTCACGTCCTGAACCGTTAATGAAGAAAGGCTCTCCGGCGTGCCGGACGGGGAATTCCCGTAGGAAACAGGGCCATAAGCCACCCTCCGCTCCTGCCTGAACGCCACGGAAAGGGGGTCTTCCATGTCTTCTTCCGCATCCGCCACAAAAGATTCCTTTTCCCGCAGGAAGGCGTCTTCCGGGAAAGAGGGGTTCATCACCACATCCGCCATCAGTTCCAGCCCGGCGTCCAGGTCTTCCGCCAGAATCTGGCAGCCCACGCTCAGGGAATTATTGCCGGTGGAGGTATTGATGGCCCCTCCTATGTCTTCCAGAAAACGGGCGATGTCCGCCGCGGAACGCGTGGCGGTGCCTTTCAGCAGACACTCGGACATCAAATCCGTCACCCCGGCGTCCCGTTCATTCTCCGCACGGCAGCCGGCCTTGAAGGCCAGGCAGGCATACGCCAGGGGGAGGCGGTGGTCTTCACGGATCACCACCTTCATGCCGTTGCCCAGCACATGCTCGCTCAGGGCCGTTTCCGCTCCGGCGGCGGAGCCGTCTTCATCCGTGGCGTTGCTGCCCAGGGGGTCCAGGCTGACTTCCGTGACATTCGGGGAAGACAGCCATGTGGAACACACGCGGTGCAGGTCTTCCGTCGTCACCCGTTCAATGGCTTCCTGCCATTCGGAAGACAGGTTCAAATTGCGCGCGCCGAACCAATCAGCCCCCATTTCCGAGGCTATCCCGGCAGCGGAACTCCTGCGGCGCAGTCGGCTGACCCGGGTCTGCTTGCAGACCCTCTTCAGGTCTTCCGTAAAATCCTCCTGCGCCAGATTCCGGAGCTCCTGAAGCACCAGGTCCCGCACCTTGTCACGCTGGGCCCGGTCCACATCAATGCTGATGGTGAACGCTCCTTCGTCGGACTCGGACTGGTTGGAATGCACCTCAATGCTATACACCAGGCCCAGCCGGTCATGGAACTTTTCATAAAAACGAGCGGAACGCCCTCCGCCCAGAATACTGGCCAGGGCGGAAAGGGCCGGCGTATCCGGATGGCCGGAACAGGGGAGCCGCCACGCAAGGTTCAGTTTGGAATAAGGCACGGCAAACTCCTTCCTCACCCTGCGGGAGCCGAACTGGTGCGGCTCATGGGGAATAAGCTCCCGGTTCAGCGGGCGGGATTTTAAATCCTCCACCAGCAACTCCAGGTGGGCAAGAATCTCCTCGGCGTCCACATCCCCGGCGATGGAAAGCACCACATTGTTCGGAACATAGCGGCTGCCATGGTAATCCAGCACGTCCTGGCGCGTCAGGGCGTCAAAGGAAGCCGGTTCCCCCAGCACGGGCCAGCGGCGCGGGTGCTTCAAGTACAGCGTCTGCATCAGAAGCTGGTAGGCCACGGAATCCGGATCATCCGCATACATGGCCATCTCCCGGCGCACCACCTCCTTCTCCCGTTCCATATCCTCTTCCGGGAAAGTGGGGGAAAACACCAGCTCCGTCAGGAGGTTCAGGAAAATCTGCCAGGACTCCGCAGGGCCGTCTATATAATAGACGGTGCGGTTCACGCTGGTATACGCATTCCAGTGGCCCCCGCGCTCCTGCACCTTGCGGGCCAAGTCCTGCCCGGAGTAATTCTCCGTCCCCTTGAACACCAGGTGCTCCAGCAAATGGGAAAGGCCGCTGCCCTGCCAGTGCCCTTCATTCATGGACCCCGTGCCCACCCAGTACTGGAGGGACACTACGGGATGGGACTTGTCCTCCTTGATCAAAACCGTCAAACCGTTTCCAAAACGGCGCATCACAGGTTCCTTGGCTGAACTCATGTTACTTACCGTGCCTCAAGAAGGGAGGCCATGCAAGCCGCCGCTCCGTACGCGCCGCGGCACTGTCAGACTTACTACGGTTTTCAAAAACGCAACTGAACCAAAAACCTTCCTCAAAAAAACATGATGACTACACATTTTTTTGAACAAATCTTAAACTCTGTTACTCTATCAGTCGTAGAACGGCGGATCACATGCCGTTCCTTATCAACACCACCAACCTCATACATCAATAACATGAAAAAGATCCTCGCTGTAGCAGCCTTTGCTTTCGCCTTCAGTGTCAACGGCTATGCCCAGGAAGCCGCCGCCCCGGCGGACTCCTCCGCTCCCGCCGCCCAGAAGTGCTGCAAGAAAGACAAAAAGTGCGACAAGAAATGCGACAAGGAAGGCAAGTGCGGCAAAAAGTGCGACAAGCCCTGCAGCAAGGGTGAAAAGCCCTGCGACTGCTCCAAAAAGGAAGAAGCTCCCAAGGCCTAACCCCACGGAAACCATTACAATAAACACCAGCCCTTGCCGGAACCTTCCGGCAAGGGTTTTCTCCACCGGGAGGAAGTAAAAACATCCGTCCCGTTGACCATGAAATTACTTGATCTTAACCTTCAACCCATTTTATAAATTGTCATCATGAAAACGACCTCCATTCTTACCATCGGCTGTGCAGCCATCGCCCTGTCCATGACCGCCTGCACCAACTTCGGCTCCCCGAACACCTACAACATGAACGAAATCGGCGGCGCCCAGGAAACCTACACCGGTACGGTCACCAGCGTGGAAAACGTGAAAATCCAGGCTAATAACGCCAATACCGGCACGGGCATCGGCGCCGTGGCGGGCGGCCTGACCGGCGCCATGTTCGGCGGCGGCAACGCCAAGTACGCTACCGCAGCAGGCGGCGCCATTCTGGGCGGCATTGCCGGCAACCAGATTGACAAGGCCGTGAACAACACGACGGGCCAGCGCATCACCGTGCGCCTGGACCAGAAGAGAAACGGCACCCGCAGCTACACGGTCGTCCAGGTGGCCAGCAAGAACAATCCCATCCAGGTTGGGCAGCGCGTACGCGTGATCATCGGCAACAACGGTTCCCGCGTCCTGGCCTATTAACCGGCCGTCATCCCCTGACCAGCTACATACCGGCATGATCTTCGGCACCTTACCCGGCGGCGCTCCAGTAGAATTGTTTGAACTGTCTTCCGACAAGTTGACGGTACGCATCAGCAACTATGGAGGGCGCATCATTTCCGTCGTCAAGGACGGCATGGACATGATCGTAGGGCCCAAGCATTTTGAAGACATGCTGAAAGACACCTGTTATTGCGGTGCGATTTGCGGCCGTGTCGCGAATCGCATCGCAAAAGGCAGGTTCTCCATTGACGGAGACTCCCACGCCGTGGCCGTCAATAACGGCCCCAACCACCTGCATGGCGGCATCCAGGGCTTTGACAGTAAAATCTGGCAGGTTCAGGAAGCCACGCGCAGCACCCTGGTGCTTACCCTGCACTCCGCAGACGGGGAGGAAAACTACCCGGGCAGCCTGGAAGTGGTGGCCACCTACACCGTGGTGGAAGAAACCCTGCACCTGCGCCTGGAAGCGTACGCAGACGCAGCCACCATTGTCAATCTTACCAATCACGCCTACTGGAACCTCTCCAGCAAGCCCACCATTGACTCCATGACGCTGGAGGTACGGGCTTCCGCCTACACCCCGGTGGACGCAACCAACATCCCGGACGGGCGCATCCTGCCCGTGGAAGGGACGGACTTTGACCTGCGGAAGGCAACCCTGCTGGGCGAGCGCAATTCCGCCGCCCATCCGGACACAGCCGCCGGACTGGACCACAACTATGTGCTGGATTCCGAACCCGGCGACAAGATTGCCGCCATCCTTCTTGATCCGGAATCCGGACACCGCCTGATGGTGGCGACGGACGCGCCGGGCCTCCAGGTTTATACCGGGGAATACCTGCCCCAGGCACGCCAGGGAATTGCCCTGGAGGCCCAGGGGTTCCCGAATGCCGTCAACACGCCCCATTTCCCCAGCGTCATCCTGCGCCCCGGCCAGTCCGCCACGCGCAATATCACCTGGACCGTCAGGTAAGGAAGCAGGGAGGACCGCCTGAACGCCCCCTGCCCCTATACCGCCGCATACAGGGCTTCCGCCACCACCTTTTGCAGGCCTTCCGCCATGCGTTCCATGGAACGGCCCACAAAAATCAGATCCGCCACGGACACCAGATTATCCTGATACTGTTCCGGCAGACGGGTAAACATGTCGGTAAGGGACGCCGCATGCTCCGCCAGCGTCTCCAGCGCAGGCGCCAGTTCCTCCAGAGCCTTCCCGTTCCAGGTGGAAACGGCCTTGTTCACGGCCCTGAACTGCTCCGCCATCTCCCGGTACACGGGGTCCGCCTGGGCAGCCTCCCGGATGCGGGGGCGCTTGTTAAGCTTGTTGGCCCTCTTGGCAACCGTGACAGCCTCATCACCGATCCGCTCATACATGGAAGACATGCGTATGGAAGCCAGAACCACCTTGAGGTCGGAAGCCACCGGGCTGAAAAAAGCCAGCAGGTGCAGTCCTTCCCGGTCCACCGTCATCTCCAGCTCGTCCAGCTCCTCGTCGTCGGCAATCGCCTGGTTGGCGGCGGACTCATTCTGCTGCAAAAGTCCTGCGGCGGCCAGGTCCAGGGCGCTCTGCGCCTTGTAGGCCATCTGCATTAAATGCGTATTCAGGGAGGAAAGGGCGGCGTCAAACTCCCTCAGGGCATGGGCGTCGTGATTCATGATTCGGAATATTGGCTTGATGACGGGCAGTGGTTCTGCCCGCATGGTAAAAAAGATGCTGCCTGCGCCGGCTGTCCTTGTTGGCGGCGGATGAAGACTTCCTCCGGACAACGCCGGAGGAAGAGGAAAAACGGCCCGCTCCGCCCCTGGGAGTAAACTTTGATAAAACCATAATCAAACTTTCTATTAACTGAATCTCCCCGTAATGTAATCCTCCGTTTCCTTCATGGAGGGATTGGAAAAAACTTTCTCCGTGGAATCAAACTCCACCAGCCTGCCCAGCATGAAAAATCCGGTCAGGTCTGAAACGCGCGTAGCCTGCTGCATGTTGTGGGTGACCACGATGATGGTGAAATCCTCCTTGAGCCGGTGCATCAGTTCCTCCACCCGCACCGTGGCGATGGGGTCCAGGGCGGAACAGGGTTCATCCATCAGCAAAATGCGCGGCTTCACGGCAATGGAGCGGGCAATGCACAGGCGCTGCTGCTGGCCGCCGGAAAGGCCGTTGGCGGAGGCATGGAGGCGGTCCTTCACTTCATCCCATAAAGCGGCATGGCGCAGGCTTTCCTCCACCGCTTCATCCAGAAGGCCGCGGTTTTTCACCCCGGCCAGCTTCAACCCGTAGGAAACGTTCTCATAAATGCTCAACGGGAAGGGATTGGACTTCTGGAACACCATGCCCACTTCCCGCCGCAGATGAATGGGGTCCAGAGTAGGAGAAGTCACGTCCACCCCGTCAATGCGGATGGAGCCGCCCGTGACGCGGGCCTCCGGAATACGGTCGTTCATCCGGTTGATGCAGCGCAGCAGCGTGGACTTTCCGCAGCCGGAAGGGCCAATAAACGCCGTCACCCGGTTCCTCGGAATTCTCATGGTGACATTGAACAGGGACTGCTTGTCCCCATAACAAAAATCCAGGGAATCCACTTCTACGGCGGTCTGATCGGCTGCTGCTGGGTGCGGGGTCATCTTCGTTCAAAAGCGCATCTTGCGCCGTTACCCGCATGGTATCCCAAATTCGCCCCTCCGTGGCTACTACGAGTTTGTGACAATTTCTTAAGGTGGCTTTTTGAGAAAAAGAAAATCATGCAGCGGATTTAGAATCCGTCAGCAGACTGGAAGAAACCAGGGAAATGTCATGGTAGACTTCCCCCAAGTCTTTTAGCCGGCCGTTTTTACTGTTGGCCAGGATGGCGTCAAAAGAAATGAGTTTTCTGACGGCGGACATGTCGTTTCCGGAGC
This sequence comes from Akkermansia muciniphila, assembly GCF_002884975.1. Classification (NCBI taxonomy): domain Bacteria; kingdom Pseudomonadati; phylum Verrucomicrobiota; class Verrucomicrobiia; order Verrucomicrobiales; family Akkermansiaceae; genus Akkermansia; species Akkermansia muciniphila. Next base: position 1,379,589 of record NZ_PJKB01000001.1, read on the forward strand.
CTGAGGCCATCACGGAAGAAAGGTTGAGGGGTTCCAGATCGGGGCCGGGCGTGTCCCATGTAGAACGCAGTATCGTCAGGGCATCCGTGCTTTCTTCCGAGGCGTGCGGCATCAGGTTGATGCGCGCCTTCTGGTTTTCTCCCGTTACCCACCAGGCAATGTACTTGCGCATGTTGGCGTTCTTTTTCAGCCCCATGGCCTTGGAGTAGTCATCCACGCGCACCAGGCGGGCGTAGATTTCCTTATTGTCCTGGTTCTTGGCGCCTACGGGCGTTCCCACCGTGCCATGATTCACCAGGGGGATACTACGGAGGTTCTGATTGGTCAGAGAACGCTTGCCCAGCAGGTTCTTTCCGGCTTCCAGGGAACTGAGCCTGCGCAGGTCAGGGTCGGAAATGAGCCAGCGGCGGAACATGGCCTTTCTTCCCGTATCATAGGTGGAAGCAATGGTGGTGCCCTGGGAGCTGGTTTTGTTGAGCCAGGTATCCCAGCTGTTCCAGACGCCCAGGATGTATGGCGCGCTTCCTTCGCTGGTTCCGGAGGAAAGGATGCCGGAGTTGGCGGAAACGCGCTGGTCCGGTCCCAGTTCGCACTGGAGCTGGCCCAGGGCCACTTCCAGGGAAAACCTGGCGAGGGATTTGGCCTCCGCTGCAAAAAGATGTTTTTCAGAGAGTCTGGTCTGGGAGGAGGCAATGGTCAGAAGGCCAACGCTGAGGAGGGCCAGGAGCATCATCAGCGTGATGGTGGCAATCAGGGCAAAACCCTTGCTCATATGCCTGGGTCCTGGATTTTGTGGAATTGTCCTTTTCATTGAAATTTTATCTAAAAATTATTGGAATTTATTAAAAGTGAGAGATGTAAAGCCGTTGCCAAGAGGTTGTCTGGCATGTCGTACCAACATACAAAATAGTTTTTTCCCGGCAAGAAAAATAGTTCTCATTTTGCAAGTAAAAATGTATGTCAAAAAAGAAAAGACCAAGCGTGTTTCCGCGATCACCCGCATTTAATTCAGTAGTCAATTAAAAATTAACGGATTCTAAATTCGGTGGATTGAAGAAGGACTTGAACATCATGTTCTCCCAGGAAAAACTGCCTGAAGACTTCCGGGGAGACAACGCGGATATCGGCCTGCGCCCGTACACGTCGGAAGACGGAAGCCCGACCGAGCAGAACCGCCCGATCGGCTCCTGGAACCAGCTCTACCTGTGGGCCAACGTGTGGGATTCCTCCTCCAAGAAAGATGGGCAGGACGCTTCCGCGGCATTGCAGTGGGACGGCCGCACGCCAAGCACGCTGGTAGCGGCTGACGCCGCGGCAAACATGGAAATGATGGACAACCGCTACACGTACATGCGCCACCCCATCCTGCTGCGCTTCTATTCCTTCGTAGGGTTGAACTACGTCAAACGCGAGGCCCAGCACGGAGCCCGCGGCGGCCATATTGACGTGCGCGTTTCCGTAATCCCGGTATATGTGTGGTGGAACCCGTACAACGTGGACATGAAATTCCAGGGAGCGGAAGGCGGCCCCTGGGGTTCCTTCTTCGGGGAACACCGGTACATGCCGCTCATGCAGACCAATAATTATGGCCTCATGCAAGGCAACCTGGTTCAAAACTGGGATCCCTCTACGGCCACCTATTCAGAATCACCCTTCTCCCCCTACTCCCCCAATGACGGCTATAACAACCGCCAGGTGGCCGACTTCGGGGCCTCCTTCCGGAAAACGTCGCAACTCACGTCGGGAGGTGCAGGAAAAGCCGGCGAGGTATCCACGCTCAAGGCAGGCGAAATTGTCATTTACGCCCATCCCGTCGTCTCGAAAATCGAACACGGCAACATGGTCACGCAGTCCAAGGCAAACAAGAATGACGTGCGCGTAGACAACTTTGCTTTCAAGGAAGGCTGGGACCAGAGCCCCGGACAAGTCAGCTCCTACGCCATCAACCAGGCTGACGGCATTCAGTACCAGTACCTTGCCGGAAGCGGATATGAAGACAGGGGCACGGCCATGATGTCCATCAAATTTGCCGAAACCCTGAACGACCTTAATTATACTCCCCGCAACGTCGTTCTCTGCACCAAATACACGGACGAATTCAATGCCAGTTCCAACAAACTCGGCTCTATCGTCATGGTTTCCGGCATCATGGATCCCAAACAAATCGGCAAGGCCGGGGATTTAACCGCCAAGACGGGAGCAGACTTGAATGTTTTCTCCAAAGCCATGCCCTCTATCCTGAACCTCAACTGGGGCGCGTGGGAAAAGCCCCTGCTTGACCAGGTCAAGCTGCCTGCGGACATGTTCCTGGACAACGAAGGACCGGACGACAACCTGAAACGCCGCGGCAAATACGGCAGTGCGGCCCAGGACTCCACATTCGTGGCCTACTACGGCGTATCAATCAAATGGGGCAAGCCGCCCGTGATCGGAGCCTACCCGGAGGGCAAGGACTACCGCGCCAAGACTTGGCAGCACTCCAGCCCCCTTTTCTGGGGGAGCCAGATGCCCACCGCCTCCGAGCTCGGCCGCCTCTACAGCCCCTACCAGTTTGAAGTCAAAAACGCCAACAGCGACTTCTTCCCCATCACCATCTCCAACATCCTCTCCAACGACGGCACCAGGCTCTCCCCCTTCGGCGGACCGGGCGCTGAGCAGGTCAACAAGATCGTGGCCGCAGAACTCCCCTTCCAGCAGCCCTCCAGCCTCGCGGGCTTTGCCGGATGCCGCCTCACCCCGGGATGGTACAAGACCGACTCCAAGGCGGCCATCGCCAAGCGCTTCGCCTACCAGTCCGGCGTTCCCGGCGTGGGGATTGGCAACGCCTTTGCCGACCCCATGCTCCCCGCCGACAAGGTCTTCTCCCACAATGAAATCATGGGGGACGCCTCCCTGGGCGACTTCTGGGACCACGGCCTGATGATTAACGACGCCCTCTGGGACTCCTGGTTCGCCTCCTCCCTGGCTTCGCGCCCCTCCAGCATCGGCGGCACGGGCAAGGAGGAACTTAAGACCGTCCTGAAGGAAGCCTTCTCCACGGACGCTTCCACCAACAAGGCCGCGGGCATCGCCAACAGGCGCTTCGTCCCGGACCTCCAGGGCAAGCCCGCCGAAGCCGTCATCGACGAACTTTCCAAAACCGACGAGGGCTACAAGCAGGCCGGCAAGTACCTCACCGTGGCCGGAGGCTTCAACGTCAACTCCACCTCCCAGCGGGCCTGGGAAGCCACGCTTCTCGGGCTTAAAAAGAGAAAGCTCCTCTACTCCAGGAGCGGGATGCCCTCCGTGCTCAGCAACAGCCAGGCAGCCTTCTCCCGCTTCGGGGTGGCCAGCAGCGACAAGTCCCACGTGGACGACTACGGCTCGGTGGGGGTGACCCAGGGCATCCCGGACGGGGAGGCCATGGCGTGGTCCGACCTGAGAACGCTCAGCGACTCGCNGAAAGCTCCTCTACTCCAGGAGCGGGATGCCCTCCGTACTCAGCAACAGCCAGGCGGCCTTCTCCCGCTTCGGGGTGGCCAGCAGCGACAAGTCCCACGTGGACGACTACGGCTCGGTGGGGGTGACCCAGGGCATCCCGGACGGGGAGGCCATGGCGTGGTCCGACCTGAGAACGCTCAGCGACTCGCAGATCAAGTCCCTGGCCCAGAACATGGTCAAGGAGGTCAAGAAGAGGGGGCCCTTCCTGAACATGTCCGACTTTGTCAACCGGCGCCTGCAGAGCGGGGAGATGGGGGTGAAGGGGGCGCTTCAGGCGGCCATTGACGAAAGCTCCATCAACAGCACGTTTGACGAACTCTCCGACATGGTCATCACGCCCAAGGGAGGGTACCCGAACCAGGACGCGGCCAAGGGGTCGGTGTATACGGCGGCTCCCGGCTACCTGATCCAGTCGGACGTGCTGGCGGTGCTGGGCAACATTTTAACGACGCGCGACGATACGTTTACGATCCGGGCCTACGGGGAGCTGACCAACCGCGAAGGGGTGGTGCTGTCGCGCGCGTGGTGCGAGGCGGTGGTGCAGAGGGGGATCAACTACGTGGATCCGGTGAACAGCCCCGAGACGCCGGTCAAGAAGATCAACATGAAGAGCGGAGCCTTGGAGGAGACGGAGCTGAGCGCGGTGAACAAGGCGTTCGGGAGGAAGTTCAACNGGCCAAGGGGTCGGTGTATACGGCGGCTCCCGGCTACCTGATCCAGTCTGACGTGCTGGCGGTGCTGGGCAACATTTTAACGACGCGCGACGATACGTTTATGATCCGGGCCTACGGGGAGCTGACCAACCGGGAGGGGGTGGTGCTGTCGCGCGCGTGGTGCGAGGCGGTGGTGCAGAGGGGGATCAACTACGTGGATCCGGTGAACAGCCCCGAGACGCCGGTCAAGAAGATCAACATGAAGAGCGGAGCCTTGGAGGAGACGGAGCTGAGCGCGGTTAACAAGGCGTTCGGGAGGAAGTTCTACATCGTGTCCTTCCGCTGGCTGTCTCCCGAGGAGGTGTAGGAGAGAGAAGACAGAAGGGTTTTATCAGGGCCGCTTTCCCAGCTAGAGGGGGAGCGGCCCTTTTTGCGCTCAGGGGAGGGAAAGCAAGATAGGGATTATAGGGGTGAGAGGGGTGAGAGGGGAGGCCCCCATTACCCCCATTACCCCCATTACCCCCATTACCNTGCAGAGGGGGATCAACTACGTGGATCCGGTGAACAGCCCCGAGACGCCGGTCAAGAAGATCAACATGAAGAGCGGAGCCTTGGAGGAGACGGAGCTGAGCGCGGTGAACAAGGCGTTCGGGAGGAAGTTCAACATCGTGTCCTTCCGCTGGCTGTCTCCCGAGGAGGTGTAGGAGAGAGAAGACAGAAGGGTTTTATCAGGGCCGCTTTCCCGGCTAGAGGGGAAGCGGCCCTTTTTGCGCTCAGGGGAGGGAAAGCAAGATAGGGATTATAGGGGTGAGAGGGGTGAGAGGGGAGGCCCCCATTACCCCTATCACCCGTATACCTGCGCATCAGCCTTTCTGCTCCCCGGGTACCCGTCAGGTTATCAATTTTANGGGAGGAAGTTCAACATCGTGTCCTTCCGCTGGCTGTCTCCCGAGGAGGTGTAGGAGAGAGAAGACGGAAGGGTTTTATCAGGGCCGCTTTCCCAGCTAGAGGGGGAGCGGCTCTTTTTGCGTTCAGGGGAGGGAAAGCAAGATAGGGATTATAAGGGTGATAGGGGAGGGGCAGATTGGCCACTAGGGACAGGTGCGGGCAGGGAAGTGCGCGCAGGAAGTCATTCCGTTCAGCGCGCGGAGAGGTGGCGGCTTCTGAAGACGAAACCGACGGCAAAGGTAACCAGGGTGCCGATCGTCACGCGCCAGGGGAACGCTATTTCCGGAATATATTGTTTCCAGCCGCCGGGAAGGGGAATGAGCTCCGTCAGGAAGGCGATGACCAGGAAGCCAGCTGCCATGGCAATGATGTTCCCCTTGTCATTTCCCCTGGTGCGCGTCAGCATTCCCAGCAGGAAGATGCCGAGCAGGGAGCCGTAGGTGTAGCCGAAGATGCCCAGGGCTATTTGAATGATGCGGACGTCCGGATGGTGCACCACGTACCACGCCGTAATGGATCCCACCAGAATGAGCAGCAGGGAGAAGCCGGCCGTTCCCCAGCGCACGCACCGGAGGAGTTCCCGTTCCGTGGCTTCCGGTTTGAATACCCCCTGGTACCAGTCCTTGGTGGCGGTGGTCGCCAGGGAGTTGAGGGCCGTGGAGAGGGAGCCCATGGCGGTTGCCAGCAATCCGGCGATCAGCAGCCCGCGGATGCCGTTGGGCAGTTCATGGATGATGAAGTAGGGGAAGACGTGAAGCTGGGGCGTGTCCGCAGGGAGGGCTGCTGGTGTGGTTTGGTAGAAGACATAGAGGAGAATGCCCGTGAACAGGAAGACAATGACGATGGGGAAGTCCAGCAAGCCGGAGACGATGACGGCCCGCGTGCCGCCTTTTTCCGTTTTTGCCGCCAGCATGCGCTGCACCATGTCCTGGTCCGTTCCATGCGTAGCCATGGTGATGAAGGTGGCCCCCAGGAACGCAGCCCATACCGTGTATTCCTGGCCCAGGATGTGGGTGCACTGCTGCAGGAAGTCCAGACCTTCCTTTGTTCCCCAGGAAAAGAATTTCCAGTCGCCACCGCCGTTCATGGAGGCGGAGATGGAGGCCCACCCGCCGGGGATGTGGGAGAAGAGGACCCACAGGGCGGAGAGCATGGAGACGCCGAGCACGACCGCCTGGAGAACGTCCGTCCAGACGACGGCTTTTAAACCGCCTATGGCCGTGTAAATGGTGGTGGCAACGGAGATGGCGACCAGCGCCCCGATGTAGAGCAGGACAATCTGGTCGGAGTCCGCCGTGGCGCCCGTCATGAATTGGTAGGCAATGACCAGGAGAATGCCCGCAAAGTAGAGCCTGGTTCCGCTGGCCAGCACCCGGCTGATCAGGAAGACCATGGAGGCCGTGCGGCGCGTCAGGAGCCCGAACCGTTTCTCCAGGTATTCATAGATGGAGACTACCTTGTAATCATAGTAGGGTTTCAGGAAGAGTTTGCCTACGATGATGCGGCCCAGAATGGTGCCGATACAGAGCTGGGCGTACGTGAAGTTGCGCGTATGGTAGCCTTCTCCCGGAGCGCCCAGAAAGGTGGCCGCGCTGATTTCCGCCGCCAGGATGGAGGCCAGAATGGCCCACCAGGGCAGGGAACGGTTTCCCAGGGCATAGTCCGTCAGGGAGTTCTGCTTTCGTCCCGCATAGATGCCAATGCAGAAGATAGCGAGAAAGTAGACGGCGATGACGAGGATATCCGTGAACATGCCTGGAGAGAGAAGGCCTTTTCCTGAATTGTTATTCTGGAAAAGGCCCCGGGATCAATGAATGGTCAGGAGTGGCTTTTGTGTTCCAGCGCGGCGGAAACCAGGCCGGAGAAGAGCGGGTGGGCCCGGTTGGGCGCGGACTGGAATTCCGGGTGGTACTGGCAGGCAATGAAGAAGGGGTGGGAGGGCAGTTCCACAACTTCCACCAGCCCGTGTTCATCATTGACGGCGCTGATGACCAGGCCTGCGTTTTCCAATTCACCACGGTAGGCCGGGTTGAATTCATAACGGTGGCGGTGGCGTTCTGTGACGCTGTCCTTGCCGTACAGTTTGTGCGCCAGCGTTCCGGGCTGGATCAGGGCCTTGTAGGCGCCTAGGCGCATGGTTGCGCCCATGGCCTTGATGCCCTTCTGTTCTTCCTGGAGGCTGATGACGGGGTGGGTGGATTTTTGATCGAATTCCGTGGAGTTTGCGTCGTCCATGCCGCAGATGTGGCGCGCGTATTCAATGACGGCTACCTGCATGCCCAGGCAGATGCCCAGGAACGGGATGCCCTTGGTGCGCGCGTATTCCACCGTTTGTATTTTCCCTTCAATGCCGCGGTCTCCAAAGCCGCCCGGCACTAGAATGCCGTCCACGGAGCCGATCAGCGCTTCAGCGCCTTTTTCCTCAATTTCTTCCGCGTCTATCCGGAGGATTTCCACGCGCGCGTCATTTTCCGCGCCGGCATGGGTGAAGGATTCATAGATGGATTTATAGGCGTCCTGAAGGGCGATGTATTTGCCCACTACAGCAATTTTTATGGAGTGGCTGGGGCTGATGACGCGGCCTACGTAACGCTGCCAGTCCGCCAGGTTGGGCGCCGGAACGTCCAGGCCCAGGCGCTTGGTGACGATGCGGTCTATTTTGTCCTGGCTAAGGTCCAGGGGGCATTCGTAGATGGTGTTTTTAACGTCGCGGAAGGCGATGACGTTTTTGGCCTCCACATTGCAGAACATGGCGATTTTGCGCCGTTCGTCCTCGCTCATGTCGTATTCCGTCCGGCAAATGATCACGTCCGGCTGGATGCCGATTTCCCGGAGCTTGGCGACGGATTGCTGGGTGGGCTTGGTTTTCATTTCCCCGGCGGCCTTGATGTAGGGGAGCAGGGTGACGTGGATGAAGCAGACATTGTCACGGCCCACTTCCAGGGCGAATTGCCGCAGGGCTTCCAGGAAGATGTGGCCTTCCATGTCCCCCACCGTGCCGCCTATTTCCGTGATGATGATGTCCACGTCAGATTTTTCCGTGACTTCATAAAGACGGTTTTTGATTTCATCCGTGACGTGCGGAATGTATTGAACCGTTTTCCCCAGGTAGTCTCCGCGGCGTTCCTTCCGTAGCACGCTTTCAAAGACCTGTCCGGAGGTGAGGTTGTTGAGGCGGGAGAGGCTGCAATGGACAAAGCGTTCGTAGTGGCCCAGGTCCAGGTCCGTTTCAGCCCCGTCATTCAGGACGTACACTTCCCCGTGCTGGAACGGGCTCATGGTGCCGGGGTCCACATTGAGGTAGGGGTCAAATTTTTGAAGGGTGACCTTGAGACCGCAGCGCTCCAGCAGGGTACCGATGGATGCTGCTGCCAGCCCTTTGCCAAGAGAGGAGACGACACCACCTGTGACGAAGATGTATTTCATGTTTATGGTTCCTAATGTGTGTTTAATAAGATTTGTTCCACCTGGGCTGCCTGTTCCGGCGTATCCACGCCCACGCTGACGTGGTCCGTCAGGATGACTCTGATTCGGGCGCCGTTTTCCAGCGCGCGCAGTTGTTCCAGAGATTCCGTTTGTTCCAGGGGTGTGGGTTCCCAGCGCACGTAGTTTTCAAGGAAGTCCCGGCGGTAGGCGTAAATGCCCAGATGGCGCAGGGGGGGGGTGACGCGGGGATGGCGGGCGTAGGGGATGACGGAGCGGGAAAAGTACAGGGCGTCTCCGTTGCGGGNCAGGGGAGGGAAAGCAAGATAGGGATTATAGGGGTGAGAGGGGTGAGAGGGGAGGCCCCCATTACCCCTATCACCCGTATACCTGCGCATCAGCCTTTCTGCTCCCCGGGTACCCGTCAGGTTATCAATTTTATCCTGTGCAGATGGGTCCCGGATAACAGAGATGCTGAGTTCATGGGTTTCCCATCTGGGAAAGTGGGCTAATAACCGCTGGAAATTTCTATTTTTTATCTCCCACATCCCTACTTTGAGCTTGCACGGCCTCCCTCATTCCTGTACTTCACAAGGGATATAAAACCCATCCGGTCTTTCCGGTGGATTCCGCCTGCCGCATACTCTCCCGCACGATTGTGCGTCAAGGATCCATGCAGCCGGCAAAAGCCCCCTCTTTTTATTTTTCACTCCCCGAATATATGCGCCTTTTACCTGTCCTGACCCTTACCTGCCTTCTCGGAAGCGTGTCTTTCGTCCACGGACAAACCCGCACCCCCGCCCAGCCGGAGCCCGCCAAACCGGCCCCGAACGCTCCGGCAGCCGATACCGTGGACAAATCCCTTCCCCCCGCCTCCGTCAACGGCATCCGGTTCGTCCTTAAGACGCCCATGTCCCTGCCGTCCCCCATTTACATGCCCATTGATCCCAAGAGGCTGGAAAAGGTGGAAATCCGCGCCGCCCTTCCCGGACGCCGCAGCGTGTACCCCAAAAGCAGGATCATCACCCTGTTCGGCGGCCTGGACCAGAAGGGCATGCCGACCAACAAGCTCGTCAGCAAGCCCCTGCCGACCGACCTCGGCCCCAAGACCCTGGCGCTGGTAGGGAAGAACAGCACCGGAGAGTTTACGCTGGATTTCATCAATGAGGCGGAATTGCCGCTGAACTGCATTTTCATCCAGAACCTGACCGGACGGACCTTCACCCTGGAGCTTCCCAAACCGCCGCAGGGCGAAAAGAGCGTCATTGAACTGCCCAGCAAATCCACCTACATTTTCGGCAAGGATTCCACGAACAGCAACGTTTCCCGCACCACTCCCGCCAGCCTGACGTACATGACCCGTTTAAAGAACGGCAAAGTCGTCAAGGTAAAGGACAGGGGCATGATGCTGACCACCTATCCGGAACGGAAAGTGGTCATGATCATTTCCCCGGATTCCTCCGGCCGCACCGTCGTTCTGACGGAGCTGATGATTTTCAAGGAAAAGCCGGTTTCCGCCTCTCCCGCCAGGTAACGGGGCATCTCTTTTTCCCTCCCGTTTTTTCGCAAGATGCGGAAGGAGGGATGGAAAGGCATTCTCAAAAGTCCGGGAGCACCCCGGGCCACTCGGAAAACGGGCGTCGCCGCCCGTTTTTTATGCATCCATTCAATTCTTCCCCCGGAACCCGAAGGTAAAAACCGGACGCTTCCCGGCTGGAAGAAAATACTGATGAACCTCCGGCAAAGCCGCACGGCCACTTTCCGTTCCGGGTAAAACGGCCCTATTCCTGCGGAATCAGGAGCACGGCACGGAGGAGGGCGCCCTTCCTGCAGCACGGTGACGGTAAAAAGAAGCCGGAGCTCAGGAGCGCCCGGAATCTTCATCCAGAGGGGGCCATGCCAGCCTAATAGACTTTCGGCACCAATCCCTGGCGGCTCATCTTGTCTTCCACCTTGCGGCGGTTTTCTTCCAGACGCCGCGCGTCATAGGTATCATCCACGGGCTGTGCTTCCGGAATGTTCTCTCCGCGTCCGGCCTGGTACTGCTGAACCTGCGGAAGCACCCCTTCCACCAGTTCCCGGCATATCCAGGAGGGGAGAATGTAGGTTTCCGTACGTCCGGCGCGGCTGAGGGCCAGCCCTACAAATTTTCCGTTGACGTCAATGACCGGGCATCCGGCACGCTCCGGGAACAGGGTCATGTCCGACTGGATAACCAGCGGGAATTCATCCCGCTTCAGGCTCATGCGGTTGCCCATGGAGTTCATCATATCCAGGCGTTTCTGGGGGAATTTCATCACCTTGGGCCTGGGGCCGGTGAGAAGCTTTCCTTCAATCACCTGATTTTGCCGCCTTACTTCCACGGGAACCGTTTCACCGGGACGCACCCCGACCATGGCAGCGCGGATGGAGTACATGCCGTCAACCGGCTTTCCGTTCAGTTTCATCAGCAGGTCACCGGCCTGCAGGCCGCTCCGGTGCGCGCCGCTTCCGGCTTCCACACCGCCGATCATCACTCCTTCCCCATCCCAGCGGGGATCGGAAACGATGCCCAGATAAGGCTGGTCGTCCGCCCGCAGGCTGCGCTGCGCCACGGAGACAACGCCGAAGTCACTGACATGCCCCGTAGGGGATACGGCTGCAATTACATCCCCTTCCCGCGCCTGAACATAGGAGTCCAGGTCAATGGGAGGGGCGGGAAGCCCCGGCACGTCCATCATCAGCAGGTCGTGTTCCGGAAGGGCAAAGAGCACCTTGGCGTCGTAAACCCGTCCGGAAAAGTCCACCAGCATGACCGGGCGCCGCTCCTTCTGGAGGTCGCTCAGCTTGGTGAGCACTTTTCCCTTCCCCACCACTGTTCCCAGCGCTACCTGCGTATTGCCGGCCACCAGCGCCACTACGGACCGGCCCACAGGACCGGCCACCTGGTCCCATTCCCGGAAGATTTCCCTGGCCTGGTTATCAAGCACCGCCCTGTCCTCCGGGGCGATCATCTGTTCCGGGGGGAGCGGGGAAGTTATTTCCTGTCCACAGGCGGCGGATGCCGCCAAAGCCGCCCATAAATATTTCATCATCATCCTTGAGTCTCTTCTTCATGTTTCAGGCCGGACATTAAATCTCCGCGCCTGCCGAATGTAAGGTCCGCCTTGTAGGCCGTGCCTTTCCTCACCACCACTACCGGAACGGTTTCTCCGGGGCGGTGCCTGCCCAGTTCACGGAGCATGTCCCGGACGGAACGCAGGCTCCGGCTGTCCATGTGGGTGATGACGTCTCCCGGCTTGATGCCCGCGGTATCCGCCGGGGAGTTCACCACTACGTCCTGCACCACCACGCCGTCCACGCCCAGCACGTCCATCATGGCAAATCCCAGAACGGGAGATTCCGGGTCAGCCATGGGGTGAAGGCCAAGCTGGCCCCAGTGCCGCCCCGCAAGCAGGCTGTCCCAGTCCCTCCGGAACACGGAAACGGGAACATGATTGTTGATTTTCAGCATGGGGCCGATAGAGGAATGAATGCCCACCAGTTTGCCGGACAAGTCAAAGAGAGGCCCGCCGGAGTCCCCGCCGATCAGCGTGCATTCCGAAATAAGGAAGCGCTGCTTCCCGTCCGTGCACAGCCTTCCCATGCGGATGGGGGCGCGGCGTTCCGGATCAAAGCCCTTGGAATGCCCCAGCGCCACCACAAAGTCACCAACACGCAGCCCGTCGGATTCCCCCAGCTCCACATGGGGATAGTTCCCGCCGCCCATGATTTGCACCATGGCGGCGTCCCGCGTAAAGTTGGCGCCCAGCACGCGGCCCTTGACCACGCGCCCGTCCGCAAAGACCACGCGCATGATTTCATCACCGCCCACCACATGGGCAGCCGTTAAAATAAGACCTTGCGGCGTGACGATCACACCACTGCCCGTCTCCCCTCCGTCGGACACCAGGGCCACCGTTGCAGCTGTGGCCGTAGAGGCTACCTCGTGCACATGCTTTTGCAGATCCGCCATGGAAGAGACATTCCCCGCCAGACCTATTCCTCCTAAAAACAGGGACACAAGCCCCCCAACGACCAAGTAATAAAAACTCGTCATCCTGAATGCTGATATCATGAAATTACCGATAACCGTATGATAGGACATATCCTACTAGATAAACGTCCAGACCGGTACAAATTTGTCTAACAATTGCGACATGGCCCCCCATCTTTTGCTTAGACCATCCCGATTGTTTATGATAAAATTCTCCCACGGATGGGTTTAAACGACAAATCACGGAAACGAAATGCCGGGTCCTGGCGGGAACGCATCCAGGATGATGAAGCGGCTTCCCGTCCCCAAACGGAGCGCAGAAAGAGATCCGCGCCCCGCCCGTCCTATCCCGGCCTGCCTCCGAATGATCCCGGTCCGGCCGTGATTCCGGGGCCCACCCGCAGAACCGGGAAATCCCGCGGCGGTTCTTCCCGGAATGATGCGCCTCCGCCACGCCCGCGCCGCATTTCCCGCCCCGTTCCGCCGGAGGAGCATGAGGATTACGACGGCTCCGGGGAAGACCTCCGCTCCGCACGCCCGGGAAGACCGCGCAAGCCGCGGTTTACGATTTTCGGCGCCCTGCTGTTCGTTCTGCTGATGCCGTTCCGCTTCATCGGCTCCCTGACGCGGAACATCCAGTGGTTCGTCAGATGGCCCCTGCGCATCCTGCTGGGCTGTTGCTTCGCGGGCATCGTGATCGGCTCCATCCTGGTGTTCCTGTACGGCACCATTTCCAACCGCTATGACATTTCCGAGGTCAAGAGCAACATCCCGGAACGCACGGTGATCCTGGACCGCAAGAACCGCACCATCGGCACCCTGCACGGGGAAAACCGCAAGCGCGTCTCCCTCCAGGAGGTTCCCCCCATTTTCATCGACGCTCTGATCCTGCGTGAAGACAACCGCTTTTACGACCACGGCGGCGTGGACTGGATAGGCGTAGGCCGCGCCGTGGCGCAGGTGCTCAAGCACAAGAGGGCCACACAAGGGGCTTCCACCCTCACCATGCAGCTTGCCAAAATCACGTACAACCACCAGGAGCGCAACCTGCACGCCAAGCTCACGGAAGTGGCTCTGGCAAAACGTATTGAAGCCACTTACACGAAGGACGAGATTCTGGAGACCTATATCAACCGCATTTTCTGGGGCCATACTTTCCTGGGGATTGCGGCGGCGGCGCGGGGGTATTACGACAAGGAGCCGCGGGACCTTTCCCTGTCAGAGTGCGCCACACTGGCCGGCATCATTTACGGCCCGAACGATTTCTCCCCCATCAAGCATCCGGAGGAAGCCAAAAAGGTGCGCGACATCGTCCTGGGCCTGCTGGAAAAGGAGGGCAAGATCACCCAAGTTCAGTATGAGGCGGCGCTGGCGGAACCGATCGTTACCCGGATGCCCCAGTCCCGGTCAGAGGAGAATTACGCCATGGGCCTGGTCCGCCGGGAGCTGGACGCCATTCTGGAGGAAGAAGACATCCGCCTGGGCGGCCTGGTGGTCCACACCACGCTGGATCTTGACCTGCAGAACGCCACGCTGGACGCCATCAACAAGCACATGGAAGCCCTGGAAGCGCGCAAGGATTTCAGGAAGCACCTGGCTTCCCTGCAAGCCAGGCGGGAGAAGAAGGGAATTGTCAAGAACAAGCTGACCACCAAGGCGGAATATGAAGCGGCCCTGGCCGCCTGGAAGGCGCTCCCCGCGGAACGGAAGGAAGGAACGCAGCCTCCCATGCCCAATTATATCCAGTCCGCCGCCGTGGTCATGGACAATGCCACCGGGGCGCTTCTCGCCGTCGTCGGCGGCCGGGATGCGGAGGAATCCAAGCTGAACCGCGCCATCCAGTCACGCAGGCAGACCGGCTCCCTGTTCAAGCCGTTCATTTACGCCACCTTCTTCCAGCAGGGCAATTCCGCGGATACCCGCATTTCAGACGACCGCATCGGCTATGGGGAGATACGCGGAGCCGCCAACTGGTCCCCCCGCAACTCGGACGGCACGTACCGGGGCATGAAGCCGGCCTCCTTCGGCCTCATCCTTTCCCGCAACACCATGTCCGTGCGCATCGGGAACCGGGCCGGATTGTCCAACGTCATCCAGTCCGCCCAGCTGGCGGGCTTCCACGGGAACATTTCCCGCACGCCGGCCCTGTACCTGGGCACGTGGGAAGCCTCTCCCCTGGACATTGCCAGCGCCTACAGCGTTTTTGCCAACGGCGGCGTGCGCCCCACGCCGTATATCATTGACCACATTACGGATTCCAAGGGGCAGCCGCGCTTCGCCATCACCAAGAGCAAGCGCACCGTGTACACCCAGCGCGCGGCCAACATTACTTCCTCCATCCTCCAGCAGGTCTGCAAGCCCGGAGGCACGGCAGGCAGAATCACCACCCTGGGCTTCAAGCCCCCCTGCGGCGGCAAGACCGGGACCACGAACAATTACACGAACGCGTGGTTCGCCGGATATACCTCCAACCTCACGTGCAGCGTATGGGTAGGGTTTGACTCCTCCACCAAGATTCTGGAAAAAGGGTACGGCGGCACGCTGGCCCTGCCCGTCTGGGTAGACATCATGCTGGCGGCCCAGAAGGAGGGCTACCCCGCCAACGCCATCCGCACAAGCCCCGGTTCGGAAGGGCAGGCCGTGCTCGTTTGCCGGGAGTCCAACCAGCTGGCCCATTCCGGCTGCCAGTATGCCAAGACGGCGTATTTTGAAACCTCCGCCGGCTACCAGGCCCCCACCAGGATGTGTGAAAAGCACATTCCCATGGCGGAGCCGGATACGGAAGAGAATATCCCCTTTGCGGAGCCGCTTGACGGCAGCGACGACAATATTCCCCTGGCCGAACCCGTAGAAGAAACGGACGCCATCCCCTACGCCACCCCCATCTGATTGCCTTACCCTTCTTATGACTTCTCCCCTGATTCCCTGGTTTCTCGCCCTTCTGCTGCTGGCCGCCTGCGTGGCGCTGCTGATTCTGCTGCTGCGCTACCGGGACCGCTCCGTCCGGCTTGAAGCGGAATCCCGCTCCTGGCAGGAACGGGCGGAGGATAGAACACAGATGCTCCACCGGGCGGAAGAGGTGCTGAAGGATTCCTTCGCCGGCATCAGCGCGGAAGTCCTCCGGAATTCGGAAAAACAATTCCTGAACCTGGCGGAAATGCGGCTGCAAAGCCAGCGCCAGCAGGCCAACCATGACCTGGAATCCCGCAAACAGGCCATTGAGTCCATGCTGAAGCCGGTGAGCGAGTCACTGAAACTCGTGCAGTCCCGGCTGGGAGAGATGGAAAAGGAGCGCGTGGGCGCCTATACGGACCTGAAAACGCAAATCCGCTACATCCTTTCCGGGAATGAAGCCCTGAAGAATGAGACCGCCAGGCTTTCCCAGGCCCTGCACCACAACAGCTCGCGCGGCCAGTGGGGGGAACTCCAACTGCGCCGCGTGGTGGAGCTGGCCGGAATGGTGGAATACTGTGATTTCACGACGCAGGAGACCCGTTCCAGGGAAGAGGACCGGGTGCGCCCGGACATGGTCATCCACCTGCCGGGAGGCCGTTCCATCATCATTGACGCGAAGGCCCCCATGTCCTCCTACCTGAATGCCGGGCAGACGGACAGGCTGGAGGAGCGCAGCCAGTGGATGTCCCGCCACGCCGCGGACGTAAAAAGACACCTCCAGCAGCTGAGCGCCAAGAATTATTTTGCCCAGTTTTCCCCGTGCCCCGAATTCGTCATCATGTTCCTGCCGGGGGAAGCCTTTTTCCAGGCGGCCCTGGAAGCGGACCCCTCCCTGATTGAATTCGGCGCGGAGAACAAGGTGATCCTTTCCACGCCCTCCACCCTAATCGCCCTGCTGAAAGCCGTCGCCTACGGCTGGAAGCAGGAGCAACTGGCGGACAACGCCAAGAAAATCTCGGAAGCGGGGGCGGACCTGTTCAATACCTGCTCCATCCTCACCGGCCATTTTTCCTCCCTGGGCAAGAGCCTGAACCAGGCAGTGACCCAGTATAACAAGACCGTTTCCTCCTTTGAGCACCGGTTCATTCCCCGGGCGCAGAAATTGAAGAACCTGGGCGTAACCTCCACGAAGGACCTCCCCGCCAATCTGGAAGATATCACCCTCCAGGCAAAATCCGCAGACATTCCGGACATTCCGTCCTGAAAGTGCTGCAACACCACGGCAGCCATGGCTCTGTGCGGTTCCGGCAAGGAGAGCCTTCAGGACAACCGGCGGGCGGAAACGGGAAACGGCAGGCTGTCTTCATCCCGCAGCCGGGCGGACAGTTCCGCCACAGTAGCGCACACCGGCACGCGGAAGGCGTCCAGCGCGGCGCGGGAACTGTAGCCCCACCCTACCAGAACCAGGCGCGTTCCGGCATTCACGGCGGTATTGCCATCATGGGCGGAATCCCCCACCATGCACGCCTGCCCAGGTTCCATCCCCCAGCCATGGATAATGGACAGCAGGGAACCGGGCTCCGGCTTGCGCGGAAAACGGTCTGAAAAGCCCATCACTTCACGGAAAGGCACCCCGGGCAGGATATGGCGCACCAGCGGTCCCGTGACCACATGCGGCTTGTTGGACAGGACACCCAGGGGGTGGCCTTCCGCGGCCAGTTCCAGCAGCATTTCACGGATGCCGGGGTACGGCGCCGTGCCATCCTGCCAAGTGTGGGGGTATTCCTTCATGAATCCCTTGTGCACCGCTTCAAAGGCTTCCTCCGGCACGTCTCCGTTAAAACAGCCTTTCAGGGAAGCCATGCAGAGTTCCCGCGCGCCCCTGCCCACCATTCCCCGGATGGCGTCCACGGAGTGCTCCGGGTACCCCAGGGCCTTCAGGGCCAGGTTCAGGCCGCGGGCGATGCCGGGAATGGAGTCCACCAGCGTTCCGTCCAGGTCAAAGACAAAACCCGTTTTCATGGCCTCAATGGCAGAATCCGCGTTCGGAAGTTTCCACAAACTCAACGATTCTCTTCAGGCAGGGATTTTCCGCATAGTCCGAATTCCGGAGTTCCTCAATCGCTTCCTGAACGGACAGCTTCTTGTTGACGAAAAGCTTTTTGTAGCACATGCGGACGGCCCGCAGGTCTTCCTCGGAAAATCCGCGCCTCTGCATGCCGATGGAGTTGACGGAGCGCGTCACGGCCGGATGGCCTTCCACAATAGTGTACGGCAGCACGTCCTGGGATACGCGGGCCATGGCTCCCACCATGGAGTGCTCACCGATGCTGGCGAACTGGTGCACGGCGCAGCATCCCGCCAGAATGGCGTAATCCCCCACCGTGACATGGCCGGCAGCGGTGGCGAAGCCGGAGAAAATCACATGATTGCCGATCTGGCAGTCGTGCCCGGCATGGCAGGATACCAGAAACAGGTTGTTGCTGCCAATCCGCGTGGCGCCGCCAATGTCCGTGGCACGGTTGATGGTGGCGTTTTCACGGAAGACGTTGTTATTCCCCACTTCCAGGTAGGTCGGTTCCCCCTGGTATTTCAAATCCTGGCTTTTCAGGCCGATGACGGAAAAGGGAAAGAACTCGTTGCCGCTGCCGAAGGAGGAAGGACCGTCAATGACCACATGGCTGTGCAGCACGCAGCCGGGGCCCAGCTTTACATGTTCTCCGACAACGCAAAAGGGACCGATTTTAACATCATCCGCTATTTCCGCAGTAGGATGCACTACTGCCGTTGGGTGTATTTCTGACATGGCTGGGGCAAGTATGAAACAAATTCAGGTGATTAAAAGGCTAAATCCCGCTCGGAATGCCTTTTTGTCACATTTGTCCGGAGGCGCTGACGTACGCCTCCATCTCCGGAAGCCACGGAATAAGCAGCACGTACATGATCTGAAGACACAGGATGATGAGCACCAGCGCCATTACCACCTTGCGGAGGGTGAGGGAGTCATTCAGAACGTCCGTAGTGCCCAGTTTCCTGTCCCATGGGGTAAAGCCGAAGCGGCGCACCCACCACCAGGAGAAGAACAGGGCCAGCACCATCAGGGAGGGGGCAAAACAGCCCAGTCCCAGCACCATGACGAACAGGGAGCGCCTGAACGCCGTGGAGAAGGGGAGCCGGCTCCCGCGGTAATCCCTGACGGAGACGCCCAGCATGGCTTTCCCCGGCGTGGTGCCCAGCGTTCCCAGAAAGGCGGTTTCAATGAGCACCATCGGCAGACAGAGGTAAAGAAGGGCTTCATAGGAGCCGGGAAGAAAATCGGGGCTAAAGCCCAGGCCCAGTATCCTGAGCACGGCCAGATACAGCGTCATGTGCATCATTACATCCGCCATTCTTCCCAGAAAACGCACGTACGGGTACGGGACCACCATCACCACGTCCTCCTCCTGGTCCTTTTCCGCTTCTTCTTCCGTCACGGATTCCCCGTCTACGGGTTCCGCTACGGAGATTTCCGCGGCCTCATCCTCCAGAGCATCTTCCCCGGCCTTCCGCCGTTCCTCCTCTTCCGCCCGGATGGTGAACATTTCCTTCAGCACCGGGAGGTCATGGATGCGCACCCATTCCACGCAGCCGGCGTGCCACGCCCGGGCGTTTTCCGGAATGAGGCCCGCCTCCAGCATGGAGATGACCTCCACTTCCGGCAGGGGCCCCTTCTTTTCATGATCCTGAATCCAGTAAATATCCATGGGCGGTTTCCTGTTACATGCTGCGCAGGGAGCGGGCCGGGTCCTGGCGCGCCGTGATGAGGGCCGGAATGATGGAGGCTACTACGACCATGACAAAGGCCTTCACGCCCTGCCATGCCAGTTCCCCCCAGTCAATCACCACCGGAATATTCGCCGTGCCGTGGAACGCCACGGGGAACGGGTCAAAGCCTATTCCCGCCAGAAAACCCTGAATCTGCATGCGGTATTCCAGCACCAGCAGCCCCAGGCCCACGCCCAGCAGAGCCCCCACAAAGCCAATGATGACCCCCTGCCACAGGAAAACGCGCACTACCTGGAACGGCGTAGCGCCCAGGGCCTTCATTACGGCAATCTCCCTCTTCCGCTGGATGGAGACGGTAAACATCACCGCCATGATGCAGAAGGCGGAAATCAGGGAGATGAAGGAGAGCACAAAGCTCATCATCATGCGCTCCTTCTGCATGAGTTCAAACCATGCGTTAAAGCGGTCATGCCAGGTTTCCAGCGTCCACGCGGAAGAGGGCTTTTCCTTTTCCAGCGCCTGCATCACGGGAGCCAGCATGGTTTCCACATGGTAGGGATCATTTACGCGCAGGGCCACGGCCTGCACCACGTCATCCTCATAACCCAGCAGTTCCTGGCCAATGACCAGCGGAATAAACAGGTCCGGGCTGGGCGTATGCTGGGAGGCCCGGTAAATGCCGATCACCTCCAGATCCTTCGGCATGACCAGTTCCCTGATCTTGCGGAAGCACTCCATATCCGCCTCATTCCGCTGTCCGGCCTTGAAGCCGCCCAGAATGGTTTCCCACTCCTTGCGGATGCCTTCCGGAAAGGCCACGGTGCCGTCATCCAGGGCTTCCCCGTCATTCAGAACGGCCAGCAAATCCATCAGGCCGGAGCGCTCCGCATCCCTGCGGGGGACGGAGAGCAGGCCATTGAGCAGGCTGAACACATGGTCCACGGAGGCCTTTTTGGCCACTTCGCGCCCCTGCTCCGCTTTCAGGGACTTGCCCCATTCCTTCAAATCGTTGAGTTCACGGGCGTTTTTCTCCGCCAGTATGGGCAATTCCGTCTGCTGGTAGGCGTGGGAAATCTCCTGGAAATTGCGGGTGGTGTACACCCGGACCACATCCCCCACGTTCAGCCCCATGTTTTCCGCCACAATGGAGGAGACCACGGCCTTTTCCCCCATGTCCAGGTCCGCATTGCCCGCTACCACCAGGTGCTTCAAATCTTCCAGCTGGGCGGCGTTTTCCGTATCAATGGCCCGGAAAAAACACGGCCTCTGCCGTCCCTGCACGTCCACCAGCGCGTAGTCTTCTATCAGGGCGTAAGTGGACTGGACGCCGGGAACGTGTTTGAGCTTCTCGCTCAGCTCCATCCAGTCCGGAATCACCTCCCTCACGCCGAAGTCATTCCTGTAACACACCTGGACGTGCGGGGAATGCGCAAACAAGTTCCCCTGGATTTCCTTCTGGAGGCCGCCCATCACGGACAGCACGACAATGAGCACCATCACCCCCAGCGATACGCCCAGCAGGCAGATCAGGGTGATGATGGAAAAGAAAGTCCGCAGCGGGTTCAGATACCGCAGCGCCAGGCTCAGGCTGATGTACCGGCTCAATAGGTTCTTCATGAATAACGCGGCACACCTTGCCTGAACGCGGCCCCCTTTCCAAGCTTAAAACATGTTCCGGGGAAGGCCGCCCGCTACTTGGCGGCGGCAGGCTGCCACTCCGTGCACAGCCAGCGGGCCATGGAGGCGATCACCTTCTCGCAGGCGGGGAGGGAATCCTTTGAATCCATGACGAATACGGAGACGGCCATTTTCCGGCCATTGGGAAGAACGATGATGCCTACGTCATTAACGGCGGCGATCACGCCCTCCGGAGTGGTGAAGCCCGATCCGGTCTTATGCGCCACCACATAATCCTGCGGCAGCTTCCCTTTCAGGCGCGTGGCGCCCGTAGAGCAGCCGGCCATTATGTCCCAGAGAAAGCGCTGCGTGCCCTTG
Source organism: Akkermansia muciniphila (assembly GCF_002884975.1). Classification (NCBI taxonomy): domain Bacteria; kingdom Pseudomonadati; phylum Verrucomicrobiota; class Verrucomicrobiia; order Verrucomicrobiales; family Akkermansiaceae; genus Akkermansia; species Akkermansia muciniphila. The sequence goes on from NZ_PJKB01000001.1 coordinate 1,400,763, forward strand.
TTCAGGATTTTACCCTCGTCAAACGCGCGCAGCAGGGCATTCATGGCTGACGGACGGCTGGAATTGACATACTGCAAGTCATGGTTCCGCAGCATTTCGTTTTCCGTAAAGCGGACGTTGATGCCGCTGATTCCCCATTCCTTCAAATCTTTCTGCACCGTCCCCGTCCCGCCGATGAGGGCAAACAGAAGGTCGCAGGTGTTGTTGTCGCTCTCCTGGACGGTCACGCGCAGCAATTCCTTTAAAGAAAAGTCACCGCCCTGGGGAAAGCGCTCCCGCAACGGGCTCCACGTGTCTTTCAGCAACTGTTCCGGGCGTATATGGATGATTTGCTCCAGGTCCAGCTTTCCCTCATCCACCTGCTTCAGCACAGACAGGGCAAGGATGAATTTAAAGACGCTCTGCATGGGATAGGCCGCTTCATCTCCAATGGATACGGTTTCCCCCGTGTCCAGCATCACCGCCGCCATGCCCACGCGGGCTTCCAGGGAATGCGCCAGCTTCTGCACGGTAGCGGAATCACCCGCGGGAGCCGCGGCCAGCGCGGGCATAACGCCCAGAGAAAGAACGCAGGAGCACACCATGCAACTACGCAGGAAAGAACCGGTAAGAGTCATGGGCGCCATTCCATACCACGCCCGTAAAAACAGCAACAGCAATCCATGCACTTCCCCCCTTTTTTCCGTCATCCGCAAGCCGGGCAGAAACCTTGCCTCCAGGCGCTCTTCCTGATAAGAAAGGAGGCATGCCTCCCGTCCTTTCGGAAACCCTCGTCTGGTGCGTCACCCTGCTGCTCTTCGGCATGGGGCTGATCGGCACGCTCATTCCCATGCTTCCCGGCATCATCATCATTGCGGCAGGCTGCATCTGGCAGGGCGTGATGGGCGCCGGACGCCTGGAGTGGTGGGGCTGGACCGTGCTGGCGCTGCTGGTGGCGGGAGGCCTGGTCATTGACAAGCTTTCCGGGGGCATGGGGGCCAAAAAGTTCGGCAGCACCGCCGCGGGCATCTGGGGGGCCATCATCGGCGCCGTGGTGGGCGCCATCCTGTTCACCCCCATCGTGGGGCTTCTGTTCATGCCGTTCCTGGGGGCGCTGCTGGCGGAACTCATCTTTGCCAGAAAGGACATCATGGCCGCGTTCAAGGCCGGTTCCGGAGCGGCGCTGGGAATGCTCACCGGGCTGCTGCTGGAATTCACCTGCGGCCTGCTCATCATCGCCTGGTTCTGCTCCTGCTACTTCCTGTTCTGATAAAAAAACGTTTCAGGCACGTATCTTTCCTGAAGACGGCCACCCTCTTCAGGAAATAACCGCCAGCATCACCATGAAACATCTTTCTTTCCTCTGCCTTCTCCTGGGCGCGGCTCCGCTCCAGGCATCTCCCGCTCCCATGCAGGTCACCTCCACCGAACCGGCACGGCAATGGACGCAAGGGTACGGCACGGGCAACGGCAGGCTGGGCATCCTCTCTTTCGGCACGTTTCCCAGGGAGACCATCGTTCTCAATGAAGGAAGCATCTTCGCAAAGAAGAATTTCCAGATGAAGGAAGGCGCCGCGCAGGCGCTGGACAAGGCGCGCCAGCTTTGCCGGGAGGGAAAATACCGGAGCGCGGACCAGGTGTTCCGGAAGGAGATTCTGCCCTCCGGAAGCATTGCGGGAGATTACCAGCAGGGCGGCCTGCTTCAGGCGGAGTTCCAGGGGCTGCCCTCCCCCGCCTCCTTCCGGCGCACGCTGGACATGCAGCGGGGAAAGGCCTCCACCCGCGTTCAATTCGGCACCGGAGAACTGGTCACGGAAATTCTGGCGGCTCCGGCCGCGGACTGCGCCGCCTACCACATTACCTGCACCATTCCGTCCGGGTGCCGCATTTCCCTGAATTTACAGCATCCGGACCCGTCAGCCCGCATTACCGCGCGGCCGGACGGATGGGTGCTGGAGGGACAGGGGAGCAATGGTGGAACACGGTTTGAAAACCGGGTAGTCATTCTGGCGCCCGGCGCCGCCATCTCCCGCCGGGAGAAGGAGATTATTCTGGATTCTGCCCGGGAGGTGCTGGTGCTTTCCTCCACCTCCACGGATTACAACCTGCGGAAACCGGAGGCCCCGCTCACGGGAAGCCTGGCAGACAAGAACGGCCGTCTCCTGAAGAAGGCGGAAAAAATGGGGTGGAAGAAACTTGCCCGGGAAACGGAAGATTATTTTTCCCGCCTCATGCTGCGCTGCCAGGTGGACCTGGGGGACTCCCCGCCGGAGGTTTCCGCCATGACCACCCCCCAAAGGCTGGAACGCGTCAAGCAGGGGGGGAAGGACCCGGACTTGCTGGAACAGCTTTTTCAGTTCGGCCGCTTCTGCACGATTGTCCATACCAGGCCGGGCCAGCTTCCATGCGGGTTGCAGGGACTGTGGAATCCGGAACTGCGGGCGGCGTGGATGGGCTGCTATTTCCTGAACATCAACAGCCAGATGAACCAGTGGCCGTCCCACGCCACCGGGCTGGGTGAATTCCAGCAGCCCTATCTTGATTTCGTCCGGAGCCTGCTTCCCTACGGGGAAGAATTCGCACGCTTCATCCGCCGGGACGGCTTCTGCTTCGGCCATTATACGGACTGCTGGAAGCATACCTATTTTTCAGGCAACAATCCGGAATGGGCGGCCAGCCTCATGAACGGAGCGTGGACCAGCGCCCACCTGGTGGACAGCTACCGCTTCACCGGAGACAGGCGGGACCTTGCAAAGTCAATGCCCATCCTGGAATCCAGTGCGCGCTTCGTCATGTCCTGGTTTGAGGACGACGGTCAGGGCCGCTACCTTTCCGGCCCGGGCGTCTCCCCTGAAACCGGGTTCTACGCGCCGGACGGCACGGGCCCCAAAACGCTTTCCTATGTCTCCCTCGGCAATTCCCATGACCAGCTTCTGGGGCGCGAGGCGCTCCGCAACTACATTTACGCCTGCCGGGAGCTGAATGTCCGTACCCCCACCCTGGTTAAGGCGCTGGACTTTCTTCCGAAGATTCCCCAGCCTGCCATTGGCCCTGACGGCCGCGTGCAGGAGTGGCAGAAGCCTTTTGAGGAAATGCAGAAGGGGCACCGCCATATCAGCCACCTTTACGGCCTGTTTCCCGGCACGGAATGGAACGTGCTCACCACGCCGGAATATGCGGAGGCCGTACGCAAGTCAGCGGATTTCCGGCGCAAATACGCAGACATGGGGAACAACGGCATCCGCACCGGCTGGAGCACCGCCTGGCTCATCAACCTTTACGCAACTCTGGGGGACGGGAACGCCGCGGAGGACCGCATGTACACGATGCTGAAACATTACATCAATTCCAACCTGTTTGACTTTCATCCCCCGTTCCAGATTGACGGCAACTTCGGCTTTACCTCCGGAGTGGCCCAGTGCCTGGTCCAGAGCCAAATCATGCAGGACGGGTTTCAAGTCATCCTTCTGGCTCCGGCCCTGGCGGACGGCTGGAAGAAGGGTTCCGCCACGGGCCTGTGCACCCGGGGCGGGCTGAAGGTGGACCTGCGCTGGGAAAACGGCCGGGTTCAGGCCACCGCTACAGCCAGCCGTCCCGGAAAATTCCGTTTCATGCACCGGGGCCGCAAGAAAGACCTGGTGATGAAAAAGGGCCAGACAGAGAAGATCAATTTTCCTCCTTCCACCGCCGGTACTCTCTAAAACCGGCCTTCCCCAACTTCCCTCATGAATCTCTCCTCCTCCCTGATCAAATGCGGGCTGCTCACCGCCGCGGCCTGCCTTTCCCTGGGCTCCTGCTCCAAGCTCTTTCCACCCTGCGGAAGCGGGGAAATTCCGGAGACGGAGCAGACGGAAACACTCCTGAAAGCGCACGTAACCCATCTGGCGGACACTATCGGAGAGCGCAACGCCTACAAGCCCGGCACTATGGAGCGTTCCGCCCGCTACATTGAAAAAACCCTGGCGGACATGGGCTATACCGTCACGCGCCAGGCCGTGGACATTCCGGTTTCCCAGGAATTCGGCGCCGTGAAGGACAGGACGGTGTACAACCTCATTGCCACCAAAAAGGGAACTTCCCCGCGATCCAAAACGCTCATCATAGGCGCGCATTACGATACCAAGGTGGGCATGGACAACTGGCACGACCACGGTCCCGCCAGACCAGCCCGCACCGGAACGCCGGGAGCCAATGACAATGCTTCCGGCGTGGCCGCCCTGCTGGAAACGGCGCGCGCCCTGGCGGCAACTCCCACCCTGCACGACGTGTGCCTGGTGGCTTATGCCAATGAGGAGCCGCCCTTTTACCAGACGCCCTCCATGGGCAGCGTGGTGCACGCCAAATCCGTCGCCCGCCATCCGGGCAAAGACAGAATCATCGGCATGATTGCCCTGGAAACGCTGGGCTGCTATTCCCCGCGGGTGAACAAAAAACGCCAGTCAGCCGTGGCTGCCGAATTAGCCGGGCTGCCGGACCGCTGCGACTACGTGGCCTTCATGTCCACCAACACGGGCCGCAAGCTGGCCCGTTCCTGCGCGGAGGAATTTGCCGCTTTGAGCCGCTTTCCGGTACGTTCCGCCGTATTCCCGTATTACACCCGCGGCGTTTCCTGGTCAGATGACTGGGGATACATGAAGGAGGGCATTCCCTCCTTTGCCGCCACGGACACGGCCTTCCTCCGCTGCGATGACTACCATGAAACCAGCGACACGGCTGAAAAGCTGGATTATCCCCAGTTTGCGGAAGTCGTGCAGGGCCTTTCCCAACTCGTCATCTCACTCGCCAATAAACCATGAGCATGAAGCTTGCCTTCCTCCTTCCCGCCCTTTTCCTTGCCTTCCCTCACGGCGATGCCGGAGCCGCGCCATTTGAACCGTCCGTGCTGGAGGCCCTCCAGCCGCCCGCGGGACACGGAACCTTTCATTCCGGGTGGATTTCCCTGGGGCTCAAGGCGGCGGACCTGGAGGAAAAACAAGTATCCCCCGGACATATTACGGACGTGGGGGAAGCGCAGATGCGGCTCTACTTTCCCGCCGGATGGAAGCCGCAGGACAGGCGCGCGGCCCTGTGCGTTTTTCCGGGCGGGGGCTATGCCATCCAGGCCATTGAAAAGGAAGGCGGCCATATCGCCCGCTGGGCGGCGGAGCACGGCATGGTGGGCGTCGTCGTGAAGTACCGCGTTTCCGGGAGCAATGATGCCGTCGGCAGGTTTCCCGGCCCGCTGCTGGACGCCCGGCAGGCTCTGCGCGTAACGCGCCGGCATGCCTCCGCTCTGGGGGTTGACCCGCACCGCATCGGCGTCATGGGCTTTTCCGCAGGGGGCCATCTGGCAGCCATGGCCTCCACGCTCTGGAACCGCCCCCTGCCGGAAGAAGCGGAAAACCCGCTGAAAAGCGTTTCCGCCCGGCCGGATTTCTCCATGCTCATCTATCCCGTCGTCACCATGGAGCCACAAACCACCCACGGGGGCACCCGCAGCAGGATTCTGGGGCCAGCCCACGGTGCGGACCTGGCGGAGCTGTGTTCCACGGAACGGCAGGTGACGGCGCAGACGCCGCCCGTGTTCCTCGTCCATGCGCTGGACGACGGCGTAGCCAGCGCCAACAGCAGGCTGATGGAACAGGCCTGCCGGGAAAAGGGCGTTCCCGCCAGCCTGCATTTTTATCCTTCCGGAGGGCATGGGTACGGCATGGAGAAGCGCGGGCAGCCCACGGACAAATGGCCGGAGGCCGCGGAGGAATGGCTCTCTGAACGGGGAATTCTCTCCTCCCGGTGCGCCCCGTGCGGGAATGCGCCCTCCGGCCCGGGCGCCGCACCCGGAACACGGCGGGAATGAACGCGCTAGGCCCTGATTGTGCCGCATCGCAGGGTTGACCGCACCCGGACCCGGTGCTACCTTTTCCGGGCATGAGTGCGCCCGAAAAGAATTATAAAGACACCATCCTGTTGCCGGAGACCGGCTTCCCCATGAGGGGGGATCTGACAAAAAACGAACCCGTACGCCTGAAAAAGTGGGAAGACACCGGACTGTACGAACGAATTTTGTCCCGCAGGATTGACCAGGGCGCACCCCGGTTCCTGCTTCATGACGGCCCCCCCTTCGCCAACGGCGACGTGCACATGGGCACGGCCCTGAACAAGATTCTCAAGGACCTGGTCCTGAAGTCCAAGACCATGGCCGGTTACGCCGCGCCCTACGTTCCCGGCTGGGACTGCCACGGCCTCCCCATCGAATTCAAGGTGGTGCAGAAGGCCCGTGACCTGGATGCGGCTGAAATCCGCCGCCGCTGCGCGGAATTCGCCAAGGGCTTTATTGACATTCAACGGACTTCCTTCCGCCGCCTGGGCGTTTTCGGTGACTGGGAGCATCCCTACCTGACGATGAAGCCGGCGTATGAAGCCAACATCCTGCGCGTGTTCGCCAAGCTGGTGGAAGACGGCGCGGTTTACCAGAGCCGCAAGCCCGTGCAGTGGTCCTACGGGGCCTACACCGCGCTGGCGGAAGCGGAGATTGATTACAAGGAGAAGGTCAGCCCCTCTGTGTTCGTGCGCTTCCCGCTGCTGGACAACCCGCTGGGACTGAAAGCCTCCATGGTGATCTGGACCACTACCCCGTGGACGCTGCCCGCCAATGTGGGCATTGCCCTCCATCCGCGCTTTACGTACGTGGCCGGCAAGTTCATGAAGGACGGCCAGACGGAAACCCTCATCATCCTGAAGGACCTGCTGGACGCCTTCGCGCAGAAGACGGGCTGGGCCCTGGCGGAAACCATCCGCGAGTTCAAGGGCACCGAACTGGAAAACTGCGAAGCGCAGCACCCCTTCCTCTCCCGCACGTCAAAAATCATTCTGGCGGACTTCGTGACCACGGACACCGGCACGGGGGCCGTCCACATCGCGCCCGGCCATGGCTCGGACGACTATAACGTGGGGCGCCAGTACGGCCTGCCCGTTCTCTCCCCCGTGGATGACGACGGCAAGTACACGGAAGAAGTGGGCGTTCCGGCCCTTGTAGGCAAGCACGTGTTTGACGCCAACAAGGATGTCATCGCCATGCTGGAGAAGGATAACAACCTCTTTGGCGTGGAGGAATACCGCCACCAGTATCCGCACTGCTGGCGTTCCAAGACGCCCATCATTTTCCGCGCCGTGGAACAGTTCTTCATCTCCATGGACAAGCTGCGTCCGCAGGCCCTGGAAGAGATCGACAAGGTGCAGTGGCTCCCCGCCTGGGGCCGCAACCGCATTTACGGCACCGTGGAGGCGCGCCCGGACTGGTGCATCTCCCGCCAGCGCACCTGGGGCGTGCCCCTGCCCGTCTTCTTTGATGAAAACGGGAAGGCCGTTCTGGACGCCGCCGTGGTCCGCAAGATCGCGGACATGGTGGAGGCCCACGGCTCCAACATCTGGTTTGAACTTTCCGATGAAGACCTGTGCGAACGCCTCGGCCTGCCGAAGACCTGGAAGAAGGGCAAGGATACGCTGGACGTCTGGATCGATTCCGGCTGCTCCCACATGGCCGTCATGGATGCCCGCCCCGGCCTGGACGCCCCGGCGGACCTGTACCTGGAAGCCACGGACCAGCACCGCGGCTGGTTCCAGAGTTCCCTGATGCTCTCCGTCGCCTGGCGCGGCAAGGCCCCGTACAAGGCCGTGATGACCCACGGCTTCGTGGTGGACAAGGACACCGGGAAAAAGACCTCCAAGTCGGACGCCAAGAGCGGCAAGCCCATTGACGCCGCCTATTATTATGACAAGTACGGCGCGGACATCGTGCGCCTGTGGGCCGCCTCCGTGGACTGGCAGAATGAAGTCCCCTTCGGGGAAGACCTCTTCAAGCAGGTCACGGAACCCTACCGCCGCCTGCGCAACACCCTGCGCATCCTGCTGGGCAACATCAGCGGATTTGACTTCGCCACGCAGGCGGTCGCCCCGGAACACATGCCCATCCTGGACCGCTGGATTCTGGAACGCCTGAACGCCGTCATCCGGGAAACCCTGAAGGCGTATGAAGCTTACGACTTCCGCAAGGCGTTCAGCGTCATCAACCAGTTCTGCTCCAGCGACCTTTCCGCCCTGTACGTGGACACCACCAAGGACCGCCTGTACTGTGACGCCGTCACCTCCGTGCGCCGCCGCGCCACGCAGACGGCCATGACCATCGTCTTCCGGGCGCTGTGCCGCCTGCTGGCCCCCATCCTGGCCTTCACGGCGGATGAAGCCTGGGAATACGCCGGGTATGAAGGCAGCGTGCATGAACAGGACTTCCCCGCCCCGATGCCGGAATACGACACGCAGGAGGCTTCCTCCGCCATCTCCCGCCTTCAGGAAATCAAGTCCGTCATCCAGGTAGCCATTGAAGAACAGGTGAAGGCCAAGGCATTCTCCAAGAACAACGAGGCTTCCATCTCCCTCACCGTCCCGGCCAACGAAAGCGAGGACGTGGTGGCGCTGCTGGAAGACCGGGCCTTTGCCACGGAGTTCTTCATCATTGCAGACCTGGACGTGAAGAGCGGACCGGAACTGGCGGCAACCGCCGCCAAAACGGAACACGCCATGTGCCCGCGCTGCCGCCGGTATGAACCTGTGGAAGACGGCTGCGAGGTGTGCGGACGCTGCGCGGAAGTCCTCTCCTGAACGGCAACCACTCCACTCCCCGATCTTTATATGGACACCCAGACGGAAAAGGAACCCGCCCCCCATAAGAAAACGCTTCCCGGCTGGCTCTGGTGGAGCCTGCTGGGGCTGGGGCTTTATGCCCTGGACCAGGCCAGCAAGCTGTGGATCATCCACCGCTTCCCGCTGAACTACCTGAACGAAAAAGCCCAGAAGTACGCGTACCTGCCTGACTTCCCGGGCTTCCACCATGTCAACGCGGACGGAACGCTTGACTTCGCCACGAACGCGCGCGTTCCGGCGGCGGACCTGGCGCAGTTCCCGGACCTGAACCCGCACACGGTGGACGCCCTGAACAAGCTGAGGGAGCTGGAACCCATCTCCTTCCTGGACGGAACGGTGAACATCACCCGCGTGCACAACACGGGCGTGGCCTTCGGCATGGGGAACGGAACGGTGTGGTCCAGCTACCTGTTCCTGGCCATTCCCGTGCTCGCCATCGTGGCCCTGATCGTGCTCTACCGGAAAAACTTCTTCCATACGGTATGGCTCAAGCTGGCTTACGTGCTGCTGCTGGCCGGGGTGGCGGGCAACCTGACGGACCGCCTCATGCAGGGCTTCCTGATTCCCTACGAACAGACGCACGGCTTTTTCACGAAGCTCATGAACGGCTACGTGGTGGACTTCATTGACGTAACCATCCCCGTCTTCAATTACCGCTGGCCCGCCTTCAACGTGGCGGACTCCTGCATCTTCGTGGCGGCGATCATCTTCTTCATCGCCAGCATCTTCTCCGCCAGAAAAAAAGAGGAAAAACCATCCTGAAACGACCATGACCATCCGGACCGCCATTCTGTCAGGGCTGCTGTTGTGCGGGGGCATTGCCTCCGGCAAGGATGAACTGTCCTTCAAGGAAACGGTGGTTCCGGTGAAAGTGGCTCCGGACCAGGACAGCATCACGGCCTCCTTCCCCTTCACCAACACCTCCACCGCTCCCGTCACGATCAGCAAAATCCACGTCTCCTGCGACTGCACGACCGCCGGGGCGAAGGATGACAAGCTGACGTACGCCCCGGGGGAATCAGGCGTCATCAGCGCCGTGATGAAGACCGGCAATTTTTCCGGCACGGTGGACAAGGACATGACGGTGCACGCCAACGGCTCCGCGTACAAGCTGGTGATACGGGCGCAAATCCCGGACATCATCCGCATGGAGCCCCGCAAGCTGGAATGGACCAGGGGGGAGGCCCCCTCCTCCAAGACCATTAAGATCACCATCTCCAGGGAACTGCCCGTCAACCTGACCACGGTGGACCTGACCGGGGACGCCTTCAACTATGAACCCGTCACCGTCAAAAAAGGCAGGGAATACAAGATCATCGTGACGCCCAAGTCTACGGACAAGCCCGCCTTCAACACCATCTGGGTGCGCACGGATTCCACCGTGCCGCGCTACAAGCGCCAGATGGGGTTCCTGACCATCAAGGAAGACTGACCGCCCTCCCCGTTCCGCCATGAGAGACGCCCTTTCCACCGCCCTGAAGCTCCTGCTGGCCGTATTCCTGCTGGCGGTGGGCATTGCCGCGCTGGACCTGCGCGTCTTTCAGCCGTTCCGCACGCCGCCCTGCAACCCGGAGACGCTGGAGGAAGGGCACATATGCCTGTCCCAGGTGATGAAGGAATGGCCGGGAAAGGTCATCTGGATAGACGCCAGAAAGCAGGACGACTTTGAACGCCACACCGTAACGCAGGCCCCCGTTTACCCCGTGCGCCCAGCGGACGCCAATTACCAGGAGCTTCTGGCGAACGCCATGGAAGCCCTGATGACGGCGGAAGACAGGGGCTGCTGCATCGTTATTTTTTGCAGCAGGGACTGCACTTCCAGCGCAGCCGTAGCCAATGAACTGAAAAAGCCGGAATACGGCATACGCGCGCCCATCTTCATCCTGGAAGGCGGGTGGGACGAACTGCGCAAAGAACCCTCACTCGTACCATAAGCCATGCTTGACACAGCAATCATCCGCCCGCAGTTTCCCATCCTGGAGACCAGCGTGCACGGCAAACCGCTCATTTACCTGGATAACGCGGCCACCACGCAGAAGCCCCTGGCCGTCCTGGACGCCACCCGGAATTATTACGAGACCCAGAACGCCAACGTGCACCGCGGCTCCCACTACCTGAGCCAGCTGGCTACGGAAGCGCATGAAGAGTCACGGGAAACGGTGGCCCGGTTCATCAACGCTCCGGAAACGGCGGAAGTCCTGTTCACCTCCGGGTGCACCATGGGCATCAACCTGGCGGCGGACACCATCGCCAAATCCGGCATGATCCAGCCGGGGGACGAGGTCATCCTGACCGCCTCCGAGCACCACTCCAACATCGTCCCCTGGCAGATGCTCTGCGAGCGGACGGGCGCCGTCCTCAAGGTCGTCCCCCTGACGCCGGGCCAGACGCTGGACATGGAGGCTTATCAAAAACTGCTTTCCCCCCGCACGCGCATCGTGGCCGTGGGGCACGTTTCCAACACGCTGGGCACCGTCAACCCCGTGCGGGAAATCACCGCGCTTGCCAGGGAAAACAGGCCTGACACCATCGTGCTGATTGACGGCGCGCAGGCCGTCTCCCACATGAAGGTGGACGTGCAGGAGCTGGGCTGTGACCTGTACGCGTTCTCGGGGCACAAGCTGTACGCCCCCACCGGCACCGGGGTTCTGTGGGGAAAACGGGAGCTGCTGGAAAAACTGCCGCCGTGGATGGGCGGCGGAGAGATGATCAAGGAAGTCACCTTTGGCAAAACCGTCTACAACGATATTCCCTTCAAGTATGAGGCGGGAACGCCCAACGTCGGGGGGGCCGTCGGGCTGGCCGCCGCCATCCGCTACGTCTCCGGGCTGGGGATGGACAACATCGCCGCCCATGAACAGAAGCTGACGGATATGGCCGTGGAGGGGCTCAAGGCCATGCCGCGCCTGATCGTGCTGGCTCCGGACGTGCCGCACAGCTCCGTGGTTTCCGTCCTGGCGGACGGCATCCACCACTATGACCTGGGCACCCTGCTGGACCAGATGGGCATTGCCGTACGCACCGGGCACCACTGCTGCCAGCCGCTCATGTGCGCCCTGGGAACCACCGGGACCACCCGCGCCTCCTTCGCCCTGTACAACACGGAAGAGGAAGTGCAGACTTTCCTCAAATCCATGAACAGGTCTCTGGAGATGCTCTCCTGACCTCCGCGCCCGCAGCGGCCTTCCTCCCTTTTTTCCATCATGAAAACGGCTTCCGCCCTTCTTTTAGGCCTTGTCCTGGGCTTTTCCGGCTGTTCCCTGCACCAGCAGCAGGGCACGGCGTACACCCATTACCAGGATGACGCTGCGGCCATCCGGGAGGCTCACGCCGCATGGCTCATTCTTTCCGACCCGCGCCGCAGCAGGGAATGGCCGGAAGCCAGAAAGAAATATAACGCGTGCATCCGGGAACTGGCCGCGCACCTGAAAGAGGCCAAACGCGAGGGCGGCATGAATGAGAAGACGCGCCGGAGCCTCCCCTTCATCATTGAAAAAGCCCCTTACGCCAAGGACAGCAACCCCTGGTTCTATGAAGCCATCTACATGTCTGACGAGGTGGACCCCACCTTCCGCCTGCGGGAGAGCGTAACCGTGGAGGGCATGGGCATTCCCCTGGCGGGACTGGCGCCCCAGGGCGTTTCCCAGCCTCATGCCAATGTATTGAAAGACAACGGCAACGTGCACACGCTGACGGCCATTCTGGATTTTGACCGCATGGTGGACGGCAAACCGGTGCTGCGCACCATCCCGCGCCTGATGAATGAGCACGTCTTCATCGGCAAGAACAAGGTGCGGCAGCCTCTGGCGGCAAACTTTTCCGTACCCATCGCCCTGTTCTGGAAGCTTTCCGACGCGGACGGCACGGAGCTGCTGGGCGCGTTCCGCCCCAAAAAAGCCATCAATACGATGGGGCTGTATTTTTCCGAACCGTACGATCCCAAGAAAATTCCCGTGCTGTTCACCCACGGCCTGATGTCCGGTCCCGCCACCTTCGCCAACCTGACCAACCGCCTTCTGGTGGACCCCGTCATCAGGGAAAACTACCAGTTCTGGTTCTTCGGCTATCCGTCCGGGCTGGCCTGGACCATCCCGGCCAGCAGGCAGCGGGAAGCGCTGGAGGAACTGATGAAGGAGTACAATCCGCGCGGAACCTCCAAAGAGATGAACAACATCGTCATGGTTGGGCACTCCATGGGCGGCCTCATCACCCGGTTCAACAATTCCACCAAGCCGTGGACGCTGATGAAGGGGCTGTTTGAACTGCCTCCGGAGACCTTTGCGGACATGACGCTGGAAAACTGGAAAACCGGGCTGGAACCCCTGCATTGTGACGAGCACACGCTGGAACAGCTCCAGACCAATTTCATCTTTTCCCCGGCCAGGGGCGTCACGCGCATCGTGTACATGGCTACGCCCCACCGCGGCTCCACCTTTGCGGACAACTGGATAGGGCGGCTGGGCCAGCGCCTGATAGACCTCCCCGCGGACATGCTGGAAGAGGTCACCCGCATCGCCACCCTCAGCCGAGGCATGTTCCTGCTGAACCCCCTCCAGCTGAAGGACGAGCTTACCAGCATCCGCCAGCTTTCCCCGAACTCCTCCTTGGTCAAATACATGTCCGAGCTGCGCGGCTCCCCTTCCGTTCCGGTTCATTCCATCATCGGCGACAGGGGCAGGAATGACACGCCCCACTCCTCCGACGGGGTGGTGAAGTACCGTTCCTCCCATCTGGACTGGAGCGTGAGTGAAAAGATCGTCCCGTCCGGACACAGCGTGCAGGACGACCCCGCCGCCGCCGTGGAGCTGCGGCGCATTCTCCGGGAGCACCTGGCCAAGGTCAAGGGCCGCCAGGCGCTGGAGGAAGCGGACGCCAAGGCCGCCACCCCGGTGTGGCAGACCAATCCCGCGCCGCCCATCATCCTGAAGAGGCCGTAAAGCGGGCATTCCCCGGCTCCGGAACATGAGACAACGCTTGTTTCTTCCCGGGAGCCCCGTTCCCCATTCATCCGGGCGGCTTTTCCGCCGCCTCCCTCACCGCCGGAAAAAACACTCCGCCCCTCCTGGCGGGAACGGGCATGCCGGGTCCGGGAAGAAGAAAAAATATTCCTCCACCCTGCAATATGCCCCCTTATAGAGTTGCTTCCGGCAGGGGATTCAAGCTAGAATATTTGCCAATACTATTTCCCCCTCCTCCATGCCCGACGACGATTCCCATTCCATGGACCAGATTTCCGCCCTCTTCCCCCAGCTGGAAAACATCCAGCTTGTCGGAACCAAAGGCCCCCAGCAGATTTTCACAGCTACCCTGAAATCCAACTTTGCGCCCGTCATGCTGCGGGTGGTCCCCACGGAAGAAGCCGGGGTCTTCGGCTGGGACCCGGAATTCCTCGTCCGCTCCCTCACCATCGTGGAACAGGCGCACCAGGGCCTTCTGCGCGTTTATGAAGTGGGGCAGGCAGGGCCGTTCACCTTCATCATTTCCGAGCATTCCCCCTATCCGCGCCTGGCGGACCTGGACCAGCTCCCCCAAATCCCCCCCCAGGCGGCGCTCAACCTGGTCCGGAACATGGCGGAAGGGCTGCTGACGCTGCACCGCAAGGGCATCTTTCACGGAGGCATCACGCCCAAGCTGATCTGCCTGAGGGCGGACGGCGGAGACGCCCTGCTGCTGCCCATCAACATTTATCCGGCCCAGCCCCCCGTGGACATGGGGGATTACGCTTCCCCGGAATGGGTCACCGGGGCGGAGGCCTCCTTCACGCCGGGTATGGACATTTACGCCCTGGGGCTGACGCTCTATATCCTGCTGACCCGCAAAACGCCGATGGAAGCGGGCTTCGCCATGCCTTCCACCCTGATCAAGTGCAGTGACGCCGTGGATGCGGTGGTTTCCCGCGCCATCAATCCGGACACCCAGGAACGCTACCGGAACCTGGGGGATTTCATCACGGACCTGGACAAGGCGATTGCCAACCCCACGGGCAGGAGCGCCGCCGCCCTTCCGGTCACGGGCGCCTCCCCGGCGGTCCCGGCCCTGAATACGCAGAAAGGGCAGTCCAATATTTACTACTACCTCATCCCGGCCCTGATCGTGGGCATTGTGCTGACTTACACCTGCATCCTGTACAAGAAGGATGTGGCCAGAATGCGCAATGACTACAACGAGCAGGTGCAGAAGGATAATAACGCGAAGGCGGACGCCGCGCGAAAGGCGAACCGTGAAGCGCGCCGCCACGCCCCGGCAGTTCCTGCGCCCGCCGCCCCGGCCCTTGCGGATAACGCCGCCCCAGCCCCGGTCCTTCCCGTGCCGGCTCCGGCCGCGCCTCCCGCTCCCGTACCGGCAGCCCCCAGGCCTTCCGGTGAACCCGGCAAGGTTAACTGGAGCCTCCAGCCCGGCGTGAAGGTGCGCCAGAGCTCCAACCGCAACATGCTGGGCGCCTACGGTCCGGAAAAAGCCGTTGACGGCAATACCAGTTCCGAACTTGCGGATGTCTCCATCAGCGCCACCGGCGTGGTGGAGGGGAAAAACGCCTGGTTCGGCATCGACTTCGGCCAGGAGACCAACCGAACCGTGGAAAAAATAGTCATTTACACTCCCGCCAACCTGACCCTGCTGGGAACGATGGAGGAATTCAAGGTGCTGTTGTACGACAATGACAAGAACGTGCTGGCGGAAAAGACCTTCACCACCACCACCTCGGAAAAATCCACCAACGTCACCACCTGGAAGCTGGACGCTCCGGTCAAGGCGCGCGCCCTGCGCGTGGAATCCACCAATCCCGCCCGCCCGCTGGCGCTGACGGAGGTGGAGGCCTACGGCCCTGAAGAAGAGCCGGACGCGCCCGCTACCGCCCCTGAGGAAGAATAATGACTGAGGAACCGCCTCCAGCCGGGCTGCCGCCCCTGCGGAAGACCGGCGTTCTCCTTTTCCTCCTGTGCCTGTTTGCGCTGGCGCTGGCAGGAGGCACCCTGTACCTGGTTTTTCATGACCTTCCCCTGATTCAGCAGGCCATCGCGGAAACAGTGGCCCAGTCAGTGAAGGAGCTTCAGGAGGGAGGAAGCGCCGCCGCCTCCCTCACCCAGGTGAATGCAGGGTCCACAGCGCCCTTTACCATGGACGGCAGCCTGTTCTACCTGTGCACCGCCGGGCTGGTCGTTTGCTGGCTGATGCTGGTTTACCGCCTGGCGCAAAATGCGGAAACGGTGAAAAAGGGGGCCCTGCGCTGCACGCCCCTTCTCTGCGTCCTTTCCTTTTTCCTGCCCGTGGGCAATATATGGATGCCCCTTCAAGCCATGCTGGACATCAACAAGGCCCTCTCCTCCCCCGGCCCTTCACGCGGAAAGGGCTGGATATGGACGGCCTGGGCCGTTAGCGTGCCGGGGTCCCTGCTCATCTTCCTGTATACGCTGTGCCAGCCTCTGGCCGGCTTCTTCCAGACCTTCCGCGCCTGGGCTGAAGAAGACCCGGGGAACGCATTTGCACTGGACCGGGAGCTGGAAGCCCTGATGAACGGCATGGTGCGGCCCGTCATCATGTACAACGGCATGGCCTTTATTGCATGCCTGCTGGCTTCCGTGCTGATGATGCTCCACTTCCATTCCCTGCAAAGGCGGCTGGCAGTCCGCTGACCTTTCCGCCGGGGCAATATGCCTTTACCGCAGACATCCGCCGGAAGCACGGACAGGTTTGGCTTATCTTCTCTTCCCTCCCCCTTATCCGGCTATCCGCAATTCTCCGGAAAAGCCTGTTGAGGCAGGGAGCGGAGAGCCTTTCCCATCAGTTCCTTTCCCCCATCCGGGAATACCTCCTTCCGGGCATGAAAAACCCGGCCGCGCCTCACGGCGGGCCGGGCCAGCAAAAATAGCAATTCCTCCGGTTAGCGCTTGGCGGCTTTCACCGTCATGGCGTCCTTGCCGATGCGGCCACGGAGATAATGAAGCTTGGCGCGGCGGACTTTGCCGCGGTTCACGACTTCAATCTTGGCGATGCGGGGGGTGTGCAGGGGGAACACGCGTTCCACGCCTTCACCGTAGGAAATCTTGCGCACCGTAAAAGCTTCATTGACGCCGGAACCGCGCTTGGCGATCACGATGCCCTGGAAAATCTGAATACGTTCCTTGCCGCCTTCAATAACACGAGTGTGAACCTTGATGGTATCACCTACGTTAAATGCGGTCACATCCGCCTTGAGTTGCTCCTGCTCGATTTTGTTGATAATGTTCATCTTGTGTTATCTATTGCTGGTGAATATCAGTAAAAGGAAAACTTACGGGACGCAGAATATGGGCCATAATCCCCTAAAAGGCAATCCAAATTTGCCGTACGGCCTCAATTTTATTTTTTTACCGGGGCGGGAGGCGGGGCTATCCTGCCGCGCCATTCCTCCAGCGCCGGAAGAAAGGCGGAGGAAGACATGAGCGCATGAACGCTGTCCATGCGCATCAGGCACGCCTTTTCTCCGCCCTGGGCGCGCTCCACCAGCAGGGACTCCAGCAGAAGGCGGGCACGGGTGCGGGCGTCCGGCGCGCCGTCCAGCGCGGAGAAAACCAGCTTTCCGGCCTGCACCGGATCCTTCCGGTACAGGTATTCCAGGGCCAGCGCTTCATAGAGGCAGGAGGAAGGGGCCTTCCGGGCGGTCTCCAGCAGCCGGGCGGAGCGCTCCCGCCAGCGGTCCCCGAACTGCACCCGGGAAGCCCACCAGCCCTGGAAGTAGCGGTCTTCTTCCGCGGGCTTCACGTCCATGCCCTTCATGCGGGCATACGGGCGGTACAGGGGGTCACCGAACACCACCCCCTGCCAGGACAGCACGGGCATGCTCATCCAGGAGGCCTCCGCCACGGAATAGCCGTCCAGCAGCCGGTCCACAAAAATGTCAAAGCGGTGGCACGCGCCCAGGAACGGCTCATACACGTTCCCCACCGTCACGTCCGCCCCCTTTTCCAGCAGGGCGGAACTCCACCCCGTGCCGGGAACCTTGAAATCCGAAGCGCTGAAGGAATGCAGGTGCATGGCCACCGCTCCGGGCCGGAAGCGGAAGGAGGGGTCCGTGAACGGACCGTTCGCGGTACCCGTGTACCACCCGCAGTAGAGCGCCGTGTCCCGGCTCAGCGGGAACTTTTCCGGAAGAGTCTGGGGCCAGTCGTCCAGGTAGGCGGGTATGCCAGCCTCCCGCACGCTCCGGAACACGGCGTCCAGCCACGCATCCCCCTGGGCGTAGGGGCCGCCGCGGTCCACCACGGCCCACCCCCACAAGCCGTTTTTCTCCACCTCCGCGGGTTCCTTCACCAGCCGCATGCAGGTCTCCGCCGTCAGGCCGTCCAGGCGGCACACCAGGAACGTGGGGAGGCCGGCGCCCACAAAATCCTCCCTGGAATCATAATAGGGATTCGGAAGCCAGGACTTTTTTTCATATCCGTCCATGGCCAGCAGCGCCAGTTCCGAATCCACGGCGGCGCGGTCCGTCTGCATCTGGTTGACGTCCTTCCCGGGAGGGGGCACGGGATTTTCATGCCGTATCTTCATCGGCAGGTCCGCCATCAGCACCAGCGCGAAAATCTTCCGGTCCATCATGGGGGCGGAGGCAATGCCGGAGGGCACCCACCAGCGCTGTTCCCGTGCCGTACGCAGGAGGGGGGTGCGGATGAGGTCTTCATACTCCTTCCGGGAAATCTCATTGGCCGCGGGACAATCCAGGGAAATGAGGTTCCTTTCCGGCACGCCGCGCACCCGCGCATACTCCGCGGCCATGCGCCGGCTCAGCTCCGATTTCCCGTTGTAAACCACGGCCACATGCGCGGGCTGGAGTTCATAGGCCCAGACGGCGGAAAACCACGCCGCCAGGAAGAACAATACGGCTAATCCCCTCTTCAGCATACCCCCCTACCATACCTGATTCCGCGGGGCAATCAAGCAGGCGAACCGGAGCATCCGTGATTTCGCCATTTTTCCGCTTTTCGCTTCACTTCTAAAAAAAAATCGCTTTAATGGCTCCTGATGTATTGCAGGCTTTCACCTGCATTCCCTACAACCATCATACGCATATGATTCAACAAATTGACCATATCGGCATCGCCGTCAAGAGCCTTGACGCCACCGTTCCCTATTACCGTGATGCGCTCGGATTCGGAGAGCCCCACATTGAGGAAGTGCCCACGCAAAAGGTGCGTGTCGCCATGTTTGACGTTGCCGGAGTTCACATTGAACTGCTTGAACCCACCTCTCCGGAAAGCGCCATTGCCAAGGCCATTGAGAAAAAAGGGGAGGGCATCCACCACATCGCTTTCAAGACCAACGACATTGCCGACAACATTTCCAAGGCCAAGGACGCAGGCCTCACCGTGCTGAACGACCCGCCCGTCCCCGGCGCGCACAACACGCAGGTCACCTTCCTGCATCCCAAGTGCACCTTCGGCGTTCTGACCGAATTCTGCGAGCACCCCGGCTCCTGCGGATGCGGCAAGTAAGCATTTTCCGAATTCACCATACCACTATACCAAATGGCTATTGATCCCAAATTGATTGACGATCTGAACAGCCGCCGCAAGAAGGTCATCCTCAGCGGCGGTCAGGAAAAGATCGACAAAAGACATGAAAAGGGCGAGATGACTGCCCGTGACCGCATGGGGTACCTCTTTGAAGAAGGCACCTTCTCGGAAATCGGCATGCACGTGCGCCACAACTGCCACAACTTCGGCATGGGCAAGAAGGAAATCCCCGGCGACGGCGTCGTTTCCGGCTTCGGCCTGGTAAACGGCCGTCCGGTCGCCTGCGCGGCTTCCGACTTCCTGGCCCAGGGCGGTTCCCTCGGCTACATGCACGCCATGAAGATCGCGGACGCCCAGAAGTACGCCCTGAAGGCCGGCATCCCGATGGTGACGGTGAACGATTCCGGCGGCGCGCGCCTCCAGGAAGGCGTGGCGGCCCTGTCCGGCTATGCCCAGGTGTTCTACAACAACGTGCTGGCTTCCGGCGTGGTTCCGCAGATCTCCATGATCCTGGGCCCGTGCGCAGGCGGCGCGGCGTATTCCCCCGCCCTGACGGACTTCATCATCATGCGCAATTCCGGCAACGCCGGCATGTACATCACCGGTCCCAAGGTGATTGAGCAGGTCACGTATGAAAAGTGCACGATGGATGACATCGGCTCCGCGGCCATCCACGCCTCCGTGTCCGGCAACGTCCACTTTGTGGCGGACAGCGACGCGCATGCCATGGACATCCTGAAGAAGCTCCTTTCCTTCCTCCCCGCCAACAACGCGGAAGAACCGCCCCACAAGCTGGACACCCCGCTTGACCTGAGCGCGGACGAAGGCATGAGCGACCTGATCCCCGCAGACAACCGCACCCCCCTGGACGTGCAGCCCATCATCAGCCGCTTGGTGGATGACGGGGACTTCCTGGAAGTGCACAAGGACTTCGCCAAAAACGTCGTCGTCGGCTTCGGCCGCGTCTGCGGCGTGGTGGTCGGCATCATCGCCAACCAGCCCAACGTGAAGGCCGGCTGCCTGGACATTGACTCCTCCGACAAGGCCGCCCGCTTCATCCGCTTCTGCAACGCCTTCAACATTCCGTTGGTGAACCTGGTGGACGTGCCCGGCTTCCTGCCCGGCAAGAACCAGGAACGCGGCGGCATCATCCGCCACGGGGCCAAGCTCATCTTCGCCTATTCCCAGGCCACGGTGCCCAAGGTCACCCTGATCATGCGCAAGGCCTACGGCGGCGCCTACATCGCCATGTGCTGCAAGGACCTGGGCGCTGACGCCGTCTTTGCCTGGCCCGGCGCGGAAATCGCCGTGATGGGCGCGGAAGGCGCCGTTCCGGTGCTTTACGGCCGCGAGCTGAAAGCCGTGGAAGACCCCGCGGAAAAGGCCAAGCGCCAGGGAGAGCTTCTGGAAGAATACCGGGACGCCTTCTACAACCCGTACGTGGCGGCCGGCATGGGCCAGATCACGGAAGTCATCAATCCGGAAGAAACCCGCGCCAAAATCGCCTTTGCCCTGCGCACCCTGATGAACAAGAAGGAAGTGCGCCCGGCCAAGAAGCACGGCAACATTCCGCTCTAACATCCACCTTAACGGATTCATATGTTACTCACAGCACTAGCCTTTGCACAGGGCATGGCCAACATCATGGACAATCTGGACTACCAGATCGTCGGCATCCTGGTGGTCATGATGTGCCTGGGTGGCCTGGCCGTCATTCTGACCATCAGCGGCTCCGTTGCCGCCTCCATCCAGAACAAGGCCAAAGCCAGGGCCGCAGCGGCTTCCGCTGCTCCCTCCGGCATGCCTGCCGCCGCTCCCGCGGCAGCGGGCAAGCCGGGGATGACTCCGGAAATGCTCGCCATCCTCTCCGCAGCCGTGGACTCCGCCATGACGGAGCTCACGCCGGAAATGGTGGCAGTCATCTCCGCAGCCGTGGACGCAGGCCTGGACGGCATGAGCCACCGCATCGTGGAAATCAAGCAATCTCCGGGCTCCGGCTATGCGGCCGCAGGCAGGGCGGAAATCTTCGCCTCCCACCGCATCCGGCCATCCCATTGAACCACTCCATTACTCACCCCTACCCCCGCCCCTCCGGCGGGAACCATTAACTTAACATTCCATACCATACATTATTATGAAGAAACTTCGCATCACCGTTGACGGCAAGGTATTTGACGTATCCGTAGAACTCCTGGACCAAGTCTCCTCCACCACCTCGGCTCCGGCCCCCGTTGCAGCCCCGGCTCCCGCACCCGTAGCCTCCGCCCCTGTCGCGGCGCCCGCTCCGGCTCCCGCACCCGCCGCCGCTCCGGCCGCCGCAGGCGCAGGCGACGTTCCCAGCCCGCTTGCCGGCAAGGTTGTTTCCCTGGACGTTGCCCCCGGCACCGCCGTGAAGGCCGGTGACCAGATCCTGACGCTGGAAGCCATGAAGATGAATACCATCATTTACGCTCCCTCCGCCGGCACACTCACCGCTTTCTGCGTAGGCGCAGGCGACACGGTTCAGGAAGGACAGGCTCTGGCCAAGATTGGTTAATCCCGGCGGCAGCCGCCCGGAACCCCTAACACAGGTGTCCGGACTCCGACTCAGACTAAAAACCGCTACAAGAATTATTCCATATGAGTCTTTTTGATTCATTAATCACCTTTTTACAGGGGATGGGCATCTTCTCCCTATCATGGCAAATGGTAGGGATGTGGGGCATTGCCGTCCTTCTCCTGTACCTGGGTGTGGCCAAGCAATATGAACCTCTGCTGATGGTTCCGATTGCCTTTGGCGCTCTCATCGCCAACATTCCGGACAACGGAATGCTCATCACCCAGCTGAACCAGCAGGTCATCTCCTCCAATAAGGCGGGGGAAGTGACCGCCACGTCCCTGAACAACGTGGGCTACCTGCGCGTTCACGTGGCTCCGCTCCAGCAGGCACCCGTCAAGGTGCCGGCCAACCTGACCACGCCTGAAGCGCGCGCCCAGTATCTGGCAAACATGGAACAGCCCATGCAGGTTTACCCCGGCAGCCCGCTGACCGTCTCCCAGATCAAGCCCGTGCGGGAATCCCAGGAAAAAGCCAAGGCTGACGCCGCCCTTCTGGGGGACGACAGCCTGACGGTGGACCCCAACCTGAAGGACTTCCACAACGTGACGGAAGCGGACGCCAACGATCCGGTCTACCTGCTCACGAACGGTGGAGCCACCACCGTTCTGCGCCAGAAGGGAGTCAACTACTTTGACACGGAAGGCAACCAGGTTCCGGTGAATCTGGAAACGCAGAAGCTGGAACCCCTGGTGGTCTCCGCCGCAGGCAAGTACGTGGCCGTAGGCCAGCACACCCAGGAACTACTGGTCACCTCCATCCATGGGGGCCTGTACGACTGGATCGGGCTGGGCATCAAGGCTGAAATCTTCCCGCCCATCATCTTCCTGGGCGTGGGGGCCCTGACGGACTTCGGCCCGCTGCTCGCCGCACCGCGCACCCTTCTTCTGGGCGCAGCGGCCCAGGTGGGCGTGGCAGCCACCTTCTTCATGGCCCTGTTCATGGGCTTCACGCCCAATGAATCCGCCTCCATCGGCATCATCGGCGGCGCTGACGGCCCCACCTCCATCTTCCTGACGATGAAGCTGGCTCCGCACCTGCTGGGTGCCGTGGCCGTGGCCGCGTACACGTACATGGCACTGGTTCCGCTGATACAGCCGCCCATCATGGCGCTGCTGACCACGAAGAAGGAGCGCGTCATCCGCATGAAATCCCTGCGAACGGTCAGCAAGAGTGAAAAACTGTTCTTCGCCGTGCTGGTAACCATTGTCACCATCCTGCTGATTCCGGACGCCTCTCCGCTGATCGGCATGCTGATGCTGGGCAACTTCCTGCGCGAGTGCAAGGTGACGGAACGCCTGGTGCAGGCCTCCCAGAATGAAATCATCAACATCGTCACCATCTTCCTGGGCACCTCCGTGGGTCTGACGATGCAGGGTGACCGCTTCCTGCAGAAGGAAACGCTGCTGATCATTCTGCTGGGCATTGTCGCCTTCGGCGTAGCCACCGCGGGCGGCGTGATTGCCGCCAAGCTCATGAACCTCATCTGGCGCAAGAATCCGGTCAATCCCCTGATCGGTTCCGCTGGCGTCTCCGCCGTTCCGATGGCGGCGCGCGTCTCCCACAATGTGGGCCAGAAGTACGATCCCTCCAACTACCTTCTCATGCACGCCATGGGACCGAACGTTGCGGGCGTGATCGGCACCGCAGTCATCGCAGGCTACTACATCGCCACCCTGGCGAGATAACCTGATTTGAAATTATTCCAGGCCTCGGCCCATCCCATGAATTCCACCGCCCCATCCCCCACTCCTCCAGAGGAGGAAGGACCATGCGGCGACTGGACCTATCATGAATGGGCCGAGGCTTCTTCCACCAATGACCTGGCCCGTTCCCTGCCCCCCCGCCACATTGCCGTCTGCCGCGTGCAGAAGAGCGGCCGCGGCAGGTTCAACCGCAAATGGGTAGGGGAAGAAGGCGGCCTGTGGTCCTCCTTCACCGTTCCCCTGGATACTGCAGCCGGTGTGCACTGGGGCCATCTGCCCCTGGTTGCAGGGCTGGCCCTGCTCAACATGCTCCGCAGCATGGGCATTGCCAACGCGCGCCTGCGCTGGCCCAACGACGTCCTCATAGAAAAATCCAAACTGGCGGGCATTCTTGTGGAGCGCCCCTCCGCGCACATGGCCGTCATCGGCATGGGCATCAACATTTTCAATGACGTGGCCTCTATAGCCGGAGAAATCAAGGACCCTCCCGCAAGGCTCGCGGATCTTGTTCAGGACTGTCCCTCACCGCATGACGTCATGGCTTCCCTCGGCAGGCATTTGGACCAGGTTTTTTCTACCTTTGCCCATGGCGGCATCCCCGCCCTTCAGGAGGGGCTGGCGCAAGCATGGGCCGGGAAAAGGCCGGTTTCCATCCTTACGGATGACGAAACCATCCGGGGAATCTTTACGGGGATTGACGATCAGGGCAATCCTGTGGTATCCCTTCCGGCCGGTTCCCTCCGGACCGTCCCGGCACATCTGATCAACAGGCTTGTTGAAGAACAAGCCTGACCGCTCCGTTTACACGGAGTTTCTTTCTCTTTCATCCAACAAAAATCACTGACATGAGTTACAAGGAACTAACACCAGAAGAAGCAGCAAGCCTGATTAAACACGGCCACCACATTGGCCTGAGCGGGTTCACTCCCGCAGGGACGGCCAAGGCTGTGACGGCTGAATTGGCAAAAATTGCAGAAGCGGAACACGCGAAGGGGAACCCCTTCCAGGTGAGCGTCTTCACCGGCGCTTCCACGGGCGATTCCTGCGACGGGGTTCTTTCCCGCGCCAAGGCTATTCGCTACCGCGCCCCCTACACCACCAACGTTGACTTCCGCAAGGCGGTGAACAATGGGGAAATCGCCTACAACGACATCCACCTGTCCCAGATGGCCCAGGAAATCCGTTACGGGTTCATGGGCAAAGTAGACATGGCCATCATCGAAGCCTGCGAGGTTACGGCCGACGGTAAAATTTATCTGACGGCCGCCGGAGGGATCGCTCCCACCATTTGCCGCCTTGCCGACAAGATCATCGTGGAATTGAACGCCGCCCACAGCAAAAATGCCATGGGGCTGCATGACGTTTACGAACCCCTGGATCCTCCCAACCGCCGTGAAATCCCCATTTACAAACCCAGCGACCGTATCGGGAAACCATACATCCAGGTTGACCCGAAGAAGATCGTGGGCATTGTGGAAACCAACTGGCCGGACGAAGCCCGTTCCTTTGCCGCGGCTGACCCCCTGACCGATAAAATCGGGCAGAACGTGGCCGACTTCCTGGCCGCCGACATGAAGCGGGGCATTATCCCCTCCACCTTCCTGCCGCTTCAGTCCGGCGTGGGCAACATTGCAAACGCCGTGCTGGGCGCCCTGGGCCGCGACAAGACGATCCCCGCCTTTGAAATGTACACGGAAGTCATCCAGAACTCCGTCATCGGCCTGATCCGGGAGGGCCGCGTGAAATTCGGGAGCGCCTGTTCCCTGACCGTTACGAATGACTGCCTGGAAGGCATTTACAGGGATATGGACTTCTTCCGCGACAAGCTGGTGCTCCGTCCCTCGGAAATATCCAACAGCCCGGAAGTGATCCGCCGCCTCGGCGTCATCTCCATCAACACCGCCATTGAAGCCGACCTTTACGGGAACGTCAACTCCACGCACATCGGCGGCACGAAGATGATGAACGGCATCGGCGGTTCCGGCGACTTCACGCGCAACGCTTATATTTCCATCTTCACCTGCCCGTCCGTAGCCAAGGACGGCAAGATCAGCGCCATCGTCCCCATGGTCTCCCACCATGACCATACGGAACATGACGTCAATATCATCATTACCGAACAGGGCGTCGCGGACCTTCGCGGCAAGAGCCCGAAAGAACGGGCCCAGACCATTATTGAGAACTGCGTCCATCCGGATTACAAGAACATCCTCTGGGATTACCTGAAACTGTCCGGCGGCAAGGCCCAGACTCCGCAGTCTATCCGGGCCGCCCTGGGCATGCATGCCGAGCTGGCCAAGAGCGGAGACATGAAGAATGTCGACTGGGCCCAATACCAGTAACTCCTGCCTGCCGTCATTCGCATTGACGCCCATGACTCCACGTTAACCCTGAAGGACCGCTCCCGCACAAGGGGCGGTCCTTTTCCTTTTTCCCGGCCTTCATCATTGCCCGCCCCTCTCCCATGAACTGGATGATTTATCCCGCAGCCAAGGCATTGGTCAAAGCCTGCGCCTTCCTCTTCGGCGCGGGGTCCATCCTGACGGCGTTCATCCACATGGCCCTCCCCGTCCTGGCCGCTTCTCCGGAGCAGATGCCCGGATGGCTGGGAGCGGGAACCTGGGCCGCCCTTCTCAGCATCCTTTCCCTGGCGTGCATCTCCATGTGGGGAAGCAGGGTTCTGCTTGCCTCCCGCGGCAACCGCGTCACCCGCGTGCTGAGCATGCTGGCGGTTCTTCCGGCCCTGTACGCCCTGCTCATTCCGTTCACCGGGCAGGCCGCCGCCTTCCAGTATGCGGAGATGGAAAGAACCTGGGAGATGTTCCTTCTTCTGGCCGCCGCCACCGCCTTCTTTGCCTTTCCCTATACCCGCGGCTATCCGCCGCGCGCTAGAAAAAGATTTCTGGCCTGGGCTATCCTGGCCGCATGCAACGGATTGCAGAGCGCCCTGTTTTTCCTGTTCCTCCTTTTGTGGAACGTGCTGTCCGGCCCTTCCCCGTCCATAGCCGCCGCACTTCCCTACGCGGTTCTCCTGCTTTCCTGCGGGCTGGAGATAGCCCTGGCCGCGCTTTCCGCCATGCTGGCCCTGACCCTGTTCCGGGATGTAACGGGAATAGCCTCCCTCCCGGACCTTCAGGACCCGGAAATGCCCGGAACGCGGGAATAAAGAAAAAAACTCTGCGCCAGCCGCATGAAGCGGCGGCGTTATTTCACCAGCTCATCCAGGTAGCAGCCGTAGCCGTTATTTTTCATGGCTCCCGCCTGGTCTTGAAGCGTCTCCCGGGAAATCCACCCGTTGTTAAAGGCAATCTCCTCCAGGCAGGCCACCTTGAAGCCCTGGTGATGCTCCAGGGTGCGCACGAACATGGAGGCCTCCAGCAGGGTGTCATGCGTGCCGGTGTCCAGCCACGTATAGCCGCGCGCCAGCTTTTCCACATTCAGAAGGCCCATTTTCAGGTATTCCTGGTTCACGGACGTGATTTCCAGCTCTCCCCGGGGAGATTTGGGAATCCTTTTGGCGATCTCCACCACCTGGTTGTCGTAAAAATACAGGCCGGTTACGGCCATGTCGGACTTGGGCCTGAGCGGCTTTTCCTCAATGGAGACGGCCTTCCCCTCCTCATTAAATTCCACCACGCCGAAACGCTGGGGGTCATGCACCTGGTAGCCGAAGATGGTCGCCCCGCGCGTCAGTTCCGCGGCGCGGCGCAGCTTTTCCGTCAGGCCGCGCCCGTAAAAAATATTGTCCCCCAGCACCAGGGCCACCGTATCCTTCCCGATGAATTCCTCACCGATGATGAAGGCCTGCGCCAGCCCTTCCGGCCTGGGCTGTTCCCGGTATTCAAAGGAGACGCCGAACCTGCTTCCGTCCCCCAGCAAATCCCTGTACAAGGGCAGGTCCCGGGGGGTGGAAATAATGAGAATCTCCCGGATTCCGGCCAGCATCAGCACGGAAATGGGATAATACACCATCGGCTTGTCATAAATGGGCAGCAGTTGCTTGCTGACGGAAAGCGTGACGGGATGCAGGCGCGTACCGCTTCCCCCTGCCAGAACAATACCTTTCATGTCTATCTCCTAGCTATTGGTTCCCAGGCGTTCCAGACGGTATTCCCCGGACAGGATGCCGCTCCACCAGTCTTCATGGTCCAGATACCACTGGATGGTCTTCCTGAACCCGGAGGAATGGTCCTGGCGCGGGCTCCAGCCCAGTTCCCTACGGATTTTGGAGGCGTCAATCGCATAGCGCAGGTCATGGCCCGGCCTGTCCTGTACAAAGGTGATCTGCTCCCGGTAGCTGCGTCCGTCCGCACGGGGCCGCAATTCATCCAGATGGGAGCACAGCAGCTCCACCAGTTCCAGGTTCGTTTTCTCGTTATTGCCGCCTATGTTATACGTTTCTCCTGGTTTTCCGGCAGAAACGGCAGCAAGGAGGGCTTCGCAGTGGTCCCCCACATACAGCCAGTCCCTTACATTTTCCCCCTTGCCGTACACGGGGATGGATTCTCCGGCAAGCGCCTTCAGGATAACCACGGGAATCAGCTTCTCCGGGAACTGGTAAGGGCCGTAATTGTTGGAACAGTTGGTAATCAGGGAAGGGAGCCCGTACGTATCATGCCACGCGCGCACCAGGTGGTCGCTGGACGCCTTGCTGGCGGAATACGGGGAATGGGGGCGGTACGGCGTGGATTCCGTAAACAATCCGTCCTTACCCAGGGAGCCGTATACCTCGTCCGTGGAAATGTGGTGGAAGCGGAAGGCCGCCTTTTTCTCCCCTTCCAGGGAGCGGTAATATTCCAGTGCGGCCTGAAGCATGGAAAAGGTGCCCATCACGTTGGTCGTCATGAAATCCCCGGGATCATCAATGGACCGGTCCACGTGGGATTCCGCCGCCAGGTGCATCACCCAGTCCGGCCCGTACTGCCGCAGGGTGCGCCGCATCAGGTCGGCATCCCGCACATCGGCGTGCAGGAAACGGTAAGCGGGAGAAGCCGCCACATCATCCAGGGAACGGATGTTGCCTGCATAGGTCAGGGCGTCAATGTTCAGGACTTCATGGCCGCGCTCCAGCAGCAGCCTGACCAGATTGGAGCCGATGAACCCGGCTCCGCCCGTAACGATAACTTTCATAACTCTGTTTTCAGGGAAAGATGCGGCGCCATCATACAGCAGCGGCATGGTTTTACAAAACAAATCCGCCCATGCCGCCGGGAACGGGGAGGCATGGGCGGGAAAAAGCGGCACTCATTACCGCGGAACCGGCTAGCAGCTCAGTTCCCGGCAGAGGTTGATAATGTCCGGATTTACGGAATACTGCTGCCCGGCCACGGCATCCAGGGAGGCATAGCCGTACTGGCCGTCCTGGTACACCATGATCTGGTTGATGTCTCCGTTATTCAGGGCTTCCACGGCGCGCGTGGCAAAGCGGGTGCCCATCAGGCGGTCACGGGCGGTGGGTGAGCCGCCGCGCTGCACATGGCCAAGCACGGTCAGGCGGGTGTCCATTCCGGCGCGTTCCGTCAGCCAGCGGGTCAGGTACTGGGCCACGCGGGTGCCTTCCGCCACCACGGCGATGATGCAGCTCCCTTCTTCATTGATGACGGGCTGCAAACGCTTGTAGATGGATTCCAGGTCGTAAGGGATTTCAGGGACAATGCAAATGTCCGCCGCACTGCAAAGGGCGGTGGTCATCGCCAGGTAGCCGCAGTCGCGGCCCATGGTTTCCACCACAAATGCGCGGTGGTGGGAGCGGGCCGTGTCGCGGACGGAGTCAATGCAGTCCAGAATCACGTTCTGGGCGGTGTCCACGCCCAGGCAGTAGTCCGTGCCGGCGATGTCGTTGTCAATCGTGGCCGGAATGCCGGCGAAGGGCACTTCAAAATCATTGAAAAAGTCATTCAGGGCGCGGAAGGAGCCGTCACCGCCCATGATGACGAGCTTGTCAATGTTGCGGTCCTTCAGGTGCTCGTAGGCCTGCTTGCGGAATTCGTAGTCAAAGAAACGCTTGGACCGGGAGGAGCGGAGGAGAGTGCCGCCCCTGTAGATCATGTCGCTGGTCAGTTCCCGGGTGGCTTCCTTGATTTTTCCATCGATCAGGCCTTCCAGGCCGTCATAGACAACGTACGGGTTCATTCCAAGCTGGCGGGCATGATCCACAGCCGCCCTGATCGCCGGATTCATTCCGGCGGCGTCACCGCCTGATGTCATAATGGCTATTCCACTCATAAGTAATAAGGTTAACTTGTCCGGGGCGGAATGGTACCGAGCCGGGCAAATAATGCAAGCGCGGAGTTTTTACTGGCGCAATAAACGGCAACGCTTCATGATGCAGTGGCATGAACGACACCGCAACAGCCATTCTGAAGGCCACAGCCGCCCTCCGGGACGGCACGGAGCGGCTCCAGTTCGGAGACCCGGTCCACTTTACCTACAATCCGCTCACCTACGCCTGGGCGCCGCATGAGCAGTACGTGCGCACCTACGGGAACGGGGAAAAGAGCCACTTCTTCCTGGGCATGAATCCCGGCCCCTTCGGCATGGCCCAGACGGGCGTCCCCTTCGGGGAAGTGGATGCGGTCGTCAACTGGCTGCTCATCCGCGGAGAAGTCGGCAGGCCGGAGCATACCCATCCCAAACGCCCGGTGGAGGGCTTCAACTGCCCCCGTTCGGAAGTCAGCGGACGCCGCCTGTGGGGGCTCTTTGCGGAAACCTTCGGCACGGCGGAAAACTTCTTCCGGCACAACTACGTGGCCAACTATTGCCCCCTGATCTGGATGGGCGCCACCGGAGCCAACATCACGCCGGACAAATTGCCCGCAGACCAACGCGCCGCCGTGGATGCCGTGTGCATGGAACACCTGGTTTCCCTCATCTCCATCCTGAACCCGCACACCCTGGTGGGCGTGGGGGCGTACGCCACGCAGAAGCTGCGGGACGCCGCCGCCCGGCTCCCCGGAAAAAGCTTCACCGTCGGCACCCTGCTCCATCCCAGCCCCGCCAGCCCCATGGCCAACAAGCTCTGGCCGGAACGCCCCATCCAGCAGCTTAAGGAGCTGGGCATTTTATGAAGGGTTGAGAGTTTAAAGTGGAGAGTTTAGTGATGGAGGGAATTACTAGAGTAAAAAGCAGGAAATTTGCTGTCCGGATCGTTCATTTGTACCAGTTTTTGTGTAATGAGAGGAAGGAGTTCGTGCTTTCAAAACAACTATTGAGAAGCGGTACCGGCATTGGGGCCAACCTGGCGGAAGCGGAATGCGCCATCAGCAAGAAGGATTTCCTCTCCAAAATCTACATCGCCTTGAAGGAATGTTCGGAAACCCTTTACTGGCTTGATTTGCTCAG
Organism: Akkermansia muciniphila; assembly: GCF_002884975.1. Classification (NCBI taxonomy): domain Bacteria; kingdom Pseudomonadati; phylum Verrucomicrobiota; class Verrucomicrobiia; order Verrucomicrobiales; family Akkermansiaceae; genus Akkermansia; species Akkermansia muciniphila. Next base: position 1,431,551 of record NZ_PJKB01000001.1, read on the forward strand.
GGACACGTCCTTCCTGACGGAAGAAATGCACGCCAGCATCTACCGTGACGGAGAAGAACTCAAACGCCTCCTCACCTCCACCACAAAAACCGTTTCCCTCCAAATTAAAAATAATTCTTAATCTAAATCACTCTCCACTCTCCACTCTCCACTCTCCACTCTCCACTCTCCACTCTCCACTCTCCACTCTCCACTCTCCACTCTCCACTCTCCCGCCTCAGGCCTTTTTACTGGACAGGAAGAAGAGGGTTCCGTACAGTTTCCGCGATATTCAAGCGTTCCGAATTTTATGGCAATTTCAGATTACATCGTGACCATTGGCCTGGAAGTCCACTGCCAGATCAAGACGAAGAGCAAAATGTTCTGCTCCTGCGAGACCGGCTTTGGCTTTGAACCCAATACGCGCGTGTGCCCCACTTGCCTGGGGCTGCCGGGCGCCTTGCCCGTGCTGAATGAGTTCGCCATTGAACGCACCCTGCTGACCGGGCTGATGCTGGGATGCTCCAGCCCGGAGGTTTCCCAGTGGGACCGCAAGAATTACTTTTACCCGGACATGGCGAAGAATTACCAGACCTCCCAGCTGGATCTGCCGCTGTGCCTGGGCGGGGAGGTTCCCCTGTATCCCTGGTCCTACCCGAATGACGTGATCAAGGCCGGCGTGCCCCCCTTCCGCACCGTGAAGCTGACCCGCATCCATTTGGAAGAGGATGCGGCAAAGATCACCCACCACGCCAATTATTCCCTGATTGACTACAACCGCGCCGGTTCCGCCCTGATGGAGATTGTCTCCGATCCGGATATCGACACTCCGGAGGAAGCCTACGCCTACCTTAAGTCCCTCCAGCAGATTCTGAATTACGGGGATATTTCCGACGCTGACATGGAGAAGGGCCAGATGCGCTGCGACGTGAATATTTCCCTGCGTCCCCACGGCCAGAAGGAACTGGGCGCAAAGGTGGAGATGAAGAACCTCAATTCCATGTCCGCCGTACGCCGGGCCCTTCATTATGAAATCCAGCGCCAGGCGGAAGAACTGGACATGGGCATGGCGCAGATCCAGTCCACCCGCCGCTGGGACGACGAACGCGGGGAGAGCGCCATCATGCGCACCAAGGAAGACGCGCATGATTACCGCTATTTCCCCTGCCCGGACCTGGTGCCCATACACACCGCCCCGCTGGTGGAGAAGGTGCGCAGCCAGATTCCGGAACTGCCCCAGGAACGCCAGAAAAGGTTCATGGAGGACTACGGCCTGAGCGAATATGACGCCAACGTGCTGGTGGGAGACCTGGAACTTGCCCGCTTCTTTGAAGAGGCCGCGCAGGGAACGGCCAGCGGCAAGAAGATTGCCAACTGGGTCATCAACAATATTTCCGCCGTGCTGAATGAAAAAGGCATGCGCCCGTCCGAATGCCCGGTGAAACCGGAAGCCATCCGGGACCTGATCGCCATTATTGACGACGGCACCGTTTCCAACAACCAGGCCAAGGACGTCTTCACCCGGATGTGGGAGGAACCGTCCCTCACCGCGGCTCAGGCAGCCAAGCTGCTCGGCTTTGAAAAGGCGGATTCCTCCTTCCTGGACGCCATCGTGCAGGAGGTCATTTCCGCCAATCCGGCCAAGGTGGCTGAAATCCAGGCAGGCAACGACAAGCTCCTGAACTGGCTCACCGGACAGGTGATGAAAGCCGCCAAGGGCAAGGCCAACCCGAAGATTGTGACGGAAGCGCTGAAAAAAGCTCTTTCAGAACAGTGACCAAAAACTAAAGATGAAAGACTAAATATTTTCCGGCACGAGCTTTAGTATTTGGTCTTTCCTATTTAGTATTTTTGTTCAAGCCCTCAGGGCTTGAACAATTTCCTGTTCCCGGCCAGGGTGTTCCACACCTGCTTCACTTCCCCGGTCAGCGTCTGCTTGACCATCGCCAGGGAGAAGTCCGCGGCCTGCCCCAGGCTGATATACGGGGGCAGAGCGATGGCATCCCGGTCCACACGGGCGTCCAGCAGGGCCGCTCCCGGATATTTCAGGAAGGCCTGTACCATCTCGTCCACCTGGCTTGACTTGTCCAGCACAAAGCCCTTGATGCCCACGGCGTCCGCCACGGCGGCAAAGGAGGGATTGTCCAGGTCAATCTGCCACGGAATCAGGCCAGCGGCCTGCATTTCCAACTGGATGAAGTCCAGGCAGTCGTTATTATACACCACCAGTTTCACCGGAAGCCTGTACTGGGCAATCGTAATCAGATCCCCCAGCAGCATGGACAAGCCGCCGTCCCCGCAGAGGGCGATTACCTGCCGGCTGGGATAAGCCTTCTGGGCTCCGATCGCCATCGGCATGGCATTGGCCATGGAGCCGTGATTGAAGGAGGCCAGCGTCCGCCTTCCCAGCGTGGAGCACAGGAACCGGGCGCTCCAGATGCAGGGGGTGCCCGTGTCCACGGTAAATACGGCGTCCGGGGCCGCGTACTTGTTCAGGGCGGTGGTCACTTGTTCGGGCCGGATGGGGGATTCCTTGTCACTCCCGTCCATGTAGGCGTTCATGTCCTTAACATCCTTGGCATGGCGCTTCAGGGAGGCGTCCAGATGTTCCGAATCCTTTTTCTCCTCCAGCATTCCCAGCAGGGCGTCAGCCACGGCTCCCACGTCCCCGCAGATTCCCAGGTCCAGGCGGCAGCGGCGCCCCAGCACTTCCCCGCGGCGGTCGATCTGGACGATGGCGGGCCTGGTGGGAAGGAAGTTGAAGTAGGGGAAGTCCGTCCCCCACATCACAATGAGGTCGCTTTCATGCATGGCCTTGTAGGCGTCCCCCCAGCCCAGCAGGCCGGTCATGCCCACGCCCAGGGGGTTGTCATGTTCAAAATAGTCTTTTCCCCGCCAGGTGTAGGCAATCGGGGCCTTTACCCGCGCGGCGATCTGCACCACCTTGCGTTCCGCTCCGGCGCAGCCGCCTCCGCAGAAGAAAGTGATGCGGCCGTGTGAAGCGAGCATCTGGGCCAGGCGCGCCACGGATTCATGGTCCGGCACCACGGTTTCCCGGGTGAAGGCGGGGGGATGCACCAGGTCTTTGGCCTCCGCGGGAGCATCCGCCACGTCCCCCGGCAGCACGATGACGCCCACATCATTCAGGGAGTAGGCATGCTGGATGGCGGACATCAGCACGCGGGGGGCCTGCTCCGCCGTGGAAGCCAGTTCCGCATAGGAGCTGCATTCCTTGAACAGCTGCTCCGGATGGGTGGCCTGGAAGTAATCCACCCCCACCTGGCTCTGGGGGATGTGGGAGGCGATCGCCAGCACGCGGGCCCTGCTCCTGTGGGCGTCATAAAGGCCGTTGATCAAATGAAGGTTGCCGGGGCCGCTGCTGCCGCAGCATACGGCCAGATTGCCGGTAAGCTGTGCTTCCGCACTGGCGGCGAAGGCGCCCACTTCCTCATGCCTCATGTGAATCCATTCAATGGTTTTCTTTCTGCGGAGGGCGTCCGTGATGGGGTTCAAACTATCTCCCACAATGCCGTAAATGCGCTTTACTCCCGCTTTTTCCAAAATTTCAACAAGTTGATCAGCTACCGTATACATGCAGATTAGACCAAAACCGGTTGAAAAAAATCAATGCTTTTGTGTCATAGATACCGGAAGTTCCTTCCGCATGGAAAACCATGACGGATTTTCAAACAGCCGCCTTGCCTGCCGGGAGGCTTTTTCCTTGAAGAAACCGCGCTGGAGTCTATCTTGGCAAGGTAGTTCCATTTTCCTTGATACCAAACCATGAAATTCCTCACTAAAGCTCTCCTGATGGCCACCGTTCTGGGAAGCCTCGCCACCGCTTCCGCAGCAGTCGTTTTTCCCGGCCCCACGCCCGGCGCGGCCCAGGCGGAACAGGCGGCTTCCGGGTATACACTTTCCAACAATATTCTGACGGCCAAATTCCTCAACCGCGGGGGCAAGCTTTCCTTTGGAGGCATGACGTCCAAACTGGGACCGGTAGCCAAAGCCGGGGAGGAACTGTTTATCATCAACCTTCAGGACGGCCGGAGCATCAAATCCTCAGACCTGAAGGCGGCAGACGTCAAGCTCATCTCCCTCCAGGCCAATCCCAAGGCGTTCAAGCTGGTGGACCGCTTCCCCGGAAAAGCCGTGACAGCCACCTTCCAGGCACTGAACGGAACCCTGCATATCTCCTGGCGCGCCGTGCTCCGGGACAATTCCCATTACCTGCGGCAGGAACTCCGCCTGGTGGGCACGAAGCCCATCCAGATGAAGAGCATCGTGGCCATGCAGTATGACCTGGTGGAAGGAAAGGCGGGCTCCCCCTCCGTCTCCGGAAACGCCAGGGGCGCGCTCATCGTGAACGACCTCGCTTTCACCGCCCTGGAAACGCCCATGGGCATCAACACCGTGGGAGGCTCCGGAAACGCGGCAGGCGGGGAGTCCACAGCCTGGAATGCGGACAAATGGACCACGGCTTCATGGACGGGCAATTTCAATATTCCGCAGGAGCTGAAAAAGCAGTACGGGGAGCAGGTAGCCTGCGCAGAAGGCCCCGTCACCATTGACGCCAAGGGTCCCTGCACCATCACGTTCCAGTACAAGGGGGGCGACAAGGGGAACAACAAGCTGAACACCGCCGGCGTGCAGCTCCTTTCCGCCAAGGGCGCCGTCCTTGACTCCGATTTCCACGCCGGGAGTACCGGGGATGCCAATTCCAACAACGCCTACACCGTGAAAGTTCCCGCCAAGGGGAACTACCTGCTGCGCTACTGGGCCCAGACCAAGAGCGAACCGATTGCCAGCAAGGGGGAAATCACCTTCTCCGTGCCCGTGCGCACGCTGGAGGAAAAGGAAGACGCCCAGGTGGAAGATTCCCAGCTCGCCCAGGGCGTCTGGAGCCGTAAAACCACCATGCAGCCCAGGGAGGTGTGGGAGGTGTCCTCCGTTCTCGGCATCTTTGCCCCCGGCCAGCAGCGCCGCTCCTTCCTGGCCTATATGGAGAGGGAGCGCGTGATGCCCTACCGCCCCTTCATCCATTACAATTCCTGGTATGAACTGAATATCAACCGGAATAATGATTCAGACCCCGCCAAGCGCATGACGGAAGAGCAGTGCCTGGCCGTGCTGAAGGACTGGCAGGAACAGTTTTTCCAGAAGCGCGGCATGACCATTGACGCCTTCGTCTGGGACGACGGCTGGGATGAATTCAACAGCCTGTGGGATTTCCACAAAATGTTTCCGCAGGGCTTCAAGCGCATTGACGCCGCCGCGGGTAAACAAAAGGCCGGCATCGGCACCTGGCTGGGCCCGGTGGGCGGCTACGGAGCCTCCAAAGGCAAGCGCCTGGCTCACTGGAATGTGAAGCATCCGGACAACAAGATCGGCAACTTCCAGCTTTCCAACAAGGAGTACTTTGACGCCTTTGTGGGCCGCTGCTCCCAGATGGTGAAGGATTACAACATGAAGTACTTCAAATTCGACGGCATCAGCACCCATTTCCACGCCAAGGGCCCGGGCAATGAGGAGGATGCGGAAGGCATCATCCGCGTACTGAACGCCCTGCGCCAGAAAAAGGGGGACCTTTACATCAATTGCACCGTGGGTACATGGGCCTCACCTTTCTGGTTCCGTTATGCGGATTCCGTATGGAGGCAGGAAAATGACTTCGGCACCATCGGCGTGGGCGACAACCGCGACAAGTGGATTACCTACCGCGACCGCCTGGTGCATGAAGTCTTTGTACAGGGGTCACCCCTGATGCCCATCAATTCCATGATGACACACGGCCTGATGGTCACCAAGTTCGGGCCGCCCGCGTGCATGCCCCGCGATCCTGAAAACGTGAAGAAGGAACTCCGCTGCGCCATGGCCTGCGGCACCTCCCTCCAGGAGCTTTACGTGGACAGAGACCTCATGAACGCCAAGGACGGCGCGCTGTGGGACGAGCTGGCCAAGGGCATCAAGTGGATCCGCCGCAATGCGGACGTGCTGGACGACGTGCACTGGGTGGGCGGCAATCCGTGGAACAAGCAGACCAATGAAGGCGCCGTGTACGGCTGGGCCGCGTGGAATAAAAACAAGGCCACCCTGGCCCTCCGCAACTCCTCAGACCAGGAAAAGAGCCTGACCGGCACCCTGCGCGGCATCCTTGATATTCCCGCGGCGGTGAAGGGTTCCATCACTTTCAAGGATTCCTATGACGACCAGCGGCCCCTGGACGGTTTCTCCGGCAAGACCGTGGACGTTGACAAGGAGCTGACCTTCACGCTGAAACCCTTTGAAGTACTGGTGTACGAAGGGGGCAAGGTCAAATAATCCCCCCCTTTTCAGGGAAAGCCGGTTTTCCGGCTTCCCTGAACTCCCGTACCTCCGGCGCGGGTCCGGTTTAAAACCTCTTCTCAAACGTCACCGCTTCCAGCGGGTCGGAAGGGTTGACGGGCATCACCAGGCACTCCATATTTTCCCCTCCCAGGTAGAGGGTCAGGCCGGCGCCGGCGGAATAGACGATGGAGACGCCGTAATACCCCTCTTTCTTCACCAGGGACCAGGTGCCCCGGCAGGAGGACACGAGGTCCTCCTCCAGCACGGAGAGATCATCCCGGTCCTCCGGATGGGAAATCCACCAGCCCCACGCTTCAGGGCGCGGGAAGGAGGAAACCTCGCACGTGCCGTCTTCATGCAGGAGAATCGTGGAGGAGCTGATCTGGAAAAAGCGCCTCAGCTCCTGGGGCCGGTAAAACAGCCGCGCCCTGGGTGTGGATTCCACCTCGTACGTTCCGGATACGGCCTGAAGCGCCGGTTCCTGAATCCACAGGAAGGTATTTTTATGCATCATCCGCTGGCACGCCAGGCCCACCACCGCCAGGAGGGAAAGGAACGACAGGACAAAGGCCCACAGAGCAAGCCTCTTTCTCCACCAGGCATACACGGCGGCCAGTCCGGCCACACTGCCCACGCAGACCCAGAATCCCCAGGAACGGGAAAGGAAGGCAAGAGCATCCGCCAGTACGGAAAGGCCATGAGAAAGATCATTCCACATAGGTGCTTCAGAATCGCCGGAACTCCGTCAAAGTCAAGGCAACAATGCCGCCCTTCACGGTACGGAGGGGGCGCGGCGGCTCAATTTTCCCAAAAACTCCCGTCATCATTCCCGCAAATCCCCCTCCGCACTTTCCTCACGGACTCCAATCAGGTAAAGAAACATCTCAACAATGAAGAGCGCAGCACATCACCAGGGACTTTCTGAACAGCAGGTTCTGGAAAACCGGACCAAATACGGAGTCAACATCCTGACGCCCCCGGAAAAGGAACCCCTGTGGAAGCAGTTCCTGGAAAAATTCTCAGACCCCATCATCAAGATTCTGCTGGTTGCCCTGTTCCTGTCCGTAGGCGTGGCCTGCTACCAGTTCCTCACCGGAGCGGAACCGGCCAGCGTCTTTCTGGAACCCGTGGGCATTCTGGTAGCCATCCTGCTGGCCACCTGCGTGGGCTTCGCCTTTGAGGTGAGCGCCAACAAAAAATTTGAAATCCTGAACCAGGTCAATGACGACACCATGGTCCAGGTGATCCGCGGCGGCAACATTTGCGAACTGCCCCGCCGCGACGTGGTGGTGGGAGACATCGTCATCCTGAATACCGGGGAGGAAGTCCCGGCGGACGGTGTGCTGCTGGAAGCCGTTTCCCTCCAGGTGAACGAGTCCACGCTGACGGGGGAACCCCTCATCGGCAAAACCACGGTGGAGGCGGAATTCAAGAAGGACGCCACCTACCCCTCCAACCACGTCCTGAAGGGAACTACCGTGGTGGACGGCCACGGCATCATGGAAGTGACTTCCGTAGGGGACAGGACGGAATACGGCAAGGTTTATGAAGGCTCCCAGATTGACAACAAGGTGCAGACGCCCCTCAACCGCCAGCTTTCCCGGCTGGGCGACCTCATCACCTGGGCCAGCTACGCCATTGCTGCCCTCATCATCATCGGGCGCCTTACCCTGTACTTCTCCCATCTGTCCGGCCCCGTGGAATGGCTGAGCGCGGGAACCTACATTCTGAACACGCTGATGATTGCCGTGACCGTCATCGTGGTCACGGTCCCGGAAGGGCTGCCGATGAGCGTCACCCTGAGCCTGGCCCTGAGCATGAAGAGCATGCTGGCCAACAACAACCTGGTGCGCAAGATGCACGCCTGCGAAACCATGGGGGCCGCCACCGTCATCTGCACGGACAAGACGGGCACCCTGACGCGCAACCAGATGAACGTATACAAGGCGGATTTCTACGGCCTGGGGAATGCCGCCCCGGCGGACAACGAGCTGGGCGACCTGATCCGGGAGGGCATTTCCGTGAACTCCACCGCCTTTCTGGATTATGCGGATCCGGACCACATCAAGGCCTTGGGCAATCCCACGGAAGGGGCGCTGCTGCTGTGGCTGCATGGGCAGGGCGTGAATTACCTGGACCTGCGGGAAAACGCCCGCGTGCTGGAACAGCTCACCTTTTCCACGGAACGCAAGTACATGGCTACCGTGGTGGAATCCCCCCTGCTGGGCAAAAAGGTTCTTTACGTAAAGGGCGCACCGGAAATCGTGCTGGGCCTCTGCTCCACCGTCCTGACTCCGGAAGGCCGGGTGCCCGCCGCAGACATGCGCCCCGCCATTGAAGAACGGCTGCTGGCCTACCAGAACCAGGCCATGCGCACGCTGGGCTTCGCGTACCGCATCCTGGATGATGACGCCCCGGTGTTTGAGGACGGCCGCGTCATCCGCACGGACCTGGTTTACCTGGGTATAGCCGCCATTTCAGACCCCGTCCGGGATGACGTGCCCCAAGCCGTGAAGGACTGCATGGACGCGGGCATCAGCATTAAGATCGTCACCGGAGACACGCCCGGCACCGCGCGGGAAATAGGCCGCCAGATCGGCCTGTGGACGGAGGCGGACACGCCGGACCGCCTGATGACGGGCGTGGAGTTTGAACAGACGCCGGACGAAGAACTGCTGGACCGCGTGATGGACCTGAAAATTATGTGCCGCGCCAGGCCCATGGACAAGGAACGCCTGGTGAAGCTGCTCCAGAAGAAGGACCAGGTGGTGGCCGTCACCGGGGACGGAACGAACGACGCCCCGGCCCTGAACGCCGCGCAGGTGGGCCTTTCCATGGGAGACGGCACCACCGTAGCCAAGGAGGCCAGCGCCATCACCATTCTGGACAACTCCTTCATGAGCATTTCCCGCGCCGTCATGTGGGGGCGCTCCCTGTACCGGAACATCCAGCGCTTCATCGTCTTCCAGATGACCATCAACGTGGCGGCCTGCCTCATCGTGCTCATCGGCGCGTTCCTGGGCACGGAATCCCCCCTCACGGTCACGCAGATGCTCTGGGTGAACCTCATCATGGATACCTTCGCCGCGCTGGCCCTGGCCTCCCTCCCGCCGGACGAACGCGTGATGCAGGACCCGCCGCGCAAGACCACGGACCATATCATCACCCGCCCCATGGGCCGGAATATCCTGGGCGTGGGCATCCTGTTCGTGGCCTTCCTGTTCGGCCTGCTCCAGTACTTCAAGCATGCGGACATCACCAGCCTGACGCAGTTCAGCCTCAGCGGCTACTTCGGCAGCTACCTGGATTTCTCCTCACCGGAACATGAACTGACGGGCTATGAACTCTCCCTGTTCTTCACCATCTTTGTTCTCCTCCAATTCTGGAATATGTTCAATGCCAAGGCCTTTAATACGCACCAGAGCGCCTTTGCCCGAATGGGGGCCAGCATCGGGGGATTCGGGCTGGTGGCCCTGCTCATCCTGGCCGGGCAGTACCTCATCGTCACCTTCGGCGGCAAGATGTTCAACGTGGTGCCGCTGAGCTGGACAGACTGGGGCATCATCTTTGCCGGCACCTCCCTCGTCCTGTGGATCGGGGAGCTGGTGCGCGCCTTCACGCCGGACAAATCCCCCAGCCGTCCGTAAGCCTTCCGGACAGCTCATGCGGGGGAATACGCCTGCATGACACGGACGGCGCTGCCGCCCGGAAAGCCTTCTTTCAACAAAGGAGGCCGCAGGCGTGTCATTGACAGCATGGACTTGACACGCCTGACGGGCTCTATCTCCGGCTCCGCCGTTCTCCTCTTCCTGTTCTCCCTCCTTTTCTCCGGGTGCAAAAAGACGGAACAGGTCCCGCATGAAACGCCCACGCTTATTTATGAACAGCCGGTTACGATGGATATACCGGTCAAGGGAAGCTGGGTGGGCCATCTGGACGGAGTGGACAACGCCGCCATCCTTCCCCAGGTAACGGGCTACCTGCTGACGCAGAATTACACTAACGGAGCCCTGGTGAAGAAGGGGGAGGTGCTCTTCCGCATTGACGATTCCACCTTCAAGGACCAGGCAGCCAGAGCCAAGGCAACCCTGGAACAGGCGCAGGCCCAGCTCCAGCAGTTGAATTACGACTTGGAGATTTACAAGCCCCTGGCCGCGGAGAACGCCATTTCCAAGCAGAAGTATGAGGATACGCGCCTGTCCGCCATCGCCGCGCAGGCGCAGGTGCAGCAGGCCACCGCCGCCCTGGCGCTGGCGGAGAAGAATCTTTCCTATACGGTGCTTTACTCCCCCTTTGACGGAATCGCCGGCATTTCCAAGACGAATATAGGCGATCTGGTCAGCCCGGAGAGCGGCCCCCTGGCCGTCGTCTCCTCCGTCAATCCCATCCGCGTCAATTTTGCCGTCACCCAGCAGGAATGGATCCAGCAGGCAGGCAAGAACGGGGATGAAGGCGTTCAGACGGGCAGCAAGCTGGACATTACGCTGAAGGACGGCACCAAGTACCCGGAACAGGCCACCGTGGTAGCCATTGACCGGGCATTCAACCCCCAGACAGGCACCATCCGCGTGCAGGCGGACCTTCCCAACGGGAATTACCTGCTGCGCCCCGGCATGTTCATCACCGCCACGGCAAAGCTGGCTACCGTCAAGAACGCGCTGACCGTTCCGTCCAAGGCTCTTCTTTCCACCCAGGGCCGCTTTTTCGTCATCGCGCTGGATGAGCGCGACCATCCTTCCATCATCCCCGTACAGGCCGGAACACAGGTAGGGGAGCGCCAGCAGGTCATTCCGCTTAAACCGGATTCCCTCACCCCGCAGAGCAAGGTGGTGGTGGATGGCCTTCTCCAGGCGGAAATGGCCTCCAGAAATCCGGCCGCACACCTGAAGGCAGTCCCCGCCAGCAACCCGTAAGCTCCTCTCCCCATGGCTGATTTCTTCATTAAGCGCCCCATCCTCTCCATCTGCCTCTCCATCATCCTCGTGCTGCTGGGGAGCTTCGCCATTCTGCGGCTCCCCATTTCCGAGTATCCGGACATCATCCCGCCCTCCATCCAGGTAACGGCCACCTATCCGGGGGCGGACTGCGAGACGGTGGTCAAATCCATCGCCTCCCCCATTGAACAGCAGATGTCCGGCGTGGACGGGATGTCCTACATGACTTCCGTCAATACCAACAACGGGCAGATGAGCATGATGATCCTCTTTGAGATCGGCACGGAGGCGAACATGGACCAGGTGCTTTCCTACCTGCGCTACGGGCAGGCCACCTCCCAGCTTCCGCCGGAAGTGAGCGAGCTGGGCGTCTCCCTGCGCAAAACCAGCGGACTGCCCGCCCTGGTCCTCAGCTTTTATTCCCCCCAGGGAACCTACGACGGCCTCTGGCTGGCGAATTACGCCTACATCAATATGGTGGACGCCATCAAACGCGTGCCCGGCGTGGGTGACGTGCAGGTGTTCGGAGCCGGCCGTTATGCCATGCGCATCTGGCTGAATCCGGAAAAGATGGCGGCCCTGAACATTACGGCCCGTGACGTGATGCTGGCCGTACAGGCCCAGAACGCCGTAAATCCGGCGGGCAAGATAGGCGCGCAGCCCGCTCCGCCGGACCAGCAGCTTTCCTTTACCGTGAAGGCTCCCGGGCGCCTGAGCAGCGTGAAGGAGTTTGAAAACATTGTAGTGCGCGGACAGGGCAGCTCCATCGTGCGGGTAAGTGACGTCGCCCGCGTGGAACTGGGATCGGAAACATACAGTCTCAGTTCTTCCGTGAACGGCATGCCTGCCGCCTCCATCGGCATTTATGAAGCGCCCGGAGGGAATGCCCTCCAGATGGTGGACAATATCAAGACCCTGCTGGAAAAAAGCAATTTGCCTCCGGGAATGGACTATCTGGTGTCCCTGGATTCCACCCTGGCCGTCCGCGCAGGCATTGACGACATCGTCAACACGCTGGTCACGGCCCTGGGCCTTGTGGTGCTGGTGGTGTTCATCTTCCTGCAAGGCTGGCGCGGCACGCTGATTCCGGCCTTTGCCGTTCCGGTCTCCATCATCGGCGCCTTCATTGCCTTCCCGTTCTTCGGATTCTCCATCAACACCATCTGCCTGATGGGGCTGGTGCTGGCCATCGGCCTGGTGGTGGATGACGCCATCGTGGTGGTGGAGGCGGTGAAGAACCATATTTCCCACGGGGAAAAGCCCATGCAGGCCACCATCGCCGCCATGAGGGAGGTTTCCGGCCCCGTGGTGAGCACGGCCCTGGTCATCGCCTGCGTGTTCGTTCCCACCATGCTGCTGCCCGGCGTCACGGGCAAACTGTTTGAGCAGTTTGCCGTCACCATCGGCACGGCCATCCTCATTTCCGCCTTCTGCGCGCTGTCCCTCAGCCCCACCCTGTCCGCCGGGCTGCTGAAATCAGGCAAATCCGACACCATCCCCCTGCTGGGGCCGTTATTCAAGGCCTTCAACAACGGCTTCGGCAAAGCGCGGGACTGGTACGTGAACGCCTGCGAGTGGCTTATCCGCCGCATGTGGCTTTCCATCCTGCTGCTGGCCGCCATGACGGCAGCGCTCTTCCCCCTGGCCAAGCTCATTCCCACGGGCTTCCTTCCCAATGAAGACCAGGGCTACCTGTTCGGGGGCGTGGAAATGCCGGACAATACCTCCCTGAACGTCACGGAGGCCACAGCCGCGCGAATCGAACGGATTATCCGGGAGAACCCCGGCGTGGAGGTGGTCACCACCGTGAACGGCTTCAACCTGATCAGCTCCGTCCAGAGTTCCTCCAACTCCTTCTTCTTCATTTCCCTGAAACCGTGGTCCGAACGGAAGGCTCCCGGAATGACGGCGGACGGCATCGCCGCCAGCTTGAAGAGCAAGCTGAACGCGGAGGTTTCCTCCGGCATGGCGTATGTAGTTCCCCCGCCGCCCCTGCCGGGCGTGGGCACGTCCGGGGACGTCACCTTCCTGCTGGAAGACCGCCAGGGCATCGGCGAGAAATTCCTGGCCGCCAATACGGCCAAATTCATCGCGGCCGCCGAGAAACGGCCTGAAATCGCGGGCATCAGCAATTTCATGTCTCCGTCCAACCTTCAGTACAATCTGAACGTGAACACGGAACAGGCTACCCTCCAGAACATGGACGTGGATGAGATTTACGCGACCATCCAGGCGTACATGGGGAGCACCTTCCTGAACAACTTCAACATTTACGGCCAGGAATGGCAGGTGTACATGCAGGCGGACGCCCCGTACCGGAACAACATCGACAAGCTTTCCATGTTTTACGTGCGCAACAATGACGGGGATCCGGTCCCGCTGGATTCCGTCATCAACGTCACGCACGGCTGGGCTCCGGAATTCCTGATCCGCCAGAACATGTTCAACAGCTCCCAGCTTAACGTCACCCCGGCGCCCGGCTATTCCTCCGGGCAGGTGATGAACGCGCTGGAGGAAGTCTTTGCCCAGACCATGCCGGCAGCCATGGGGTATGACTATTCCGGCATGAGCTACCAGGAACAACAGGCGCAGAAGGGAATCACCATCGGCATGATCTTCATTGCCTCCGCCGTGTTCGTCTTCCTGATCCTGGCCTCCCTGTATGAAAGCTGGTCTCTCCCCGTGGCCATCTTCATGACCGCTCCCATCGCCATCCTGGGCGCTTTCCTGGCCCTGTGGATATTCGGGCTGGACCTGAACATTTACTCGGAAATCGGCCTCATCGTGCTGATTGCGCTGGCGGCTAAGAATGCCATCCTCATCGTGGAATTTGCCGTGCTGGAACTCCGGCAGGGCACGGACCTGCTCACGGCCACGCTGGACGCGGCCAGAATCCGCCTGCGCCCCATCCTGATGACCTGCTTTGCCTTCATCATGGGCTGCCTTCCGCTGGCCCTGGCTACGGGTGCGGGAGCGGCGGCGCGGCGGGTGGTGGGCGTGGGGGTGATCGGCGGGATGATCACGGCCGTCTTCATCGGCGTATTCTTCATCCCCTCCTTCTTCTACCTGATCGCCAAGCTGGCCAAGCTGGATAAGAAAGCGGCGCGGAAGCTCCAGGAACAGGCGCAGAGCGCAACCGCTCCGGCAAAATAACCACCGCACCCGGAACGGGAAATCCTGCGACCGCCCTCCTGCCTACATCCAGAATATCCACGCCCAGAAGGCCTTGACGAAGATGAGCACTGCATCAATCAGCAGCCCCACCTTGACCATGGTCATCTGGGGGAATTTCCCCGTGGCATAAGCCAGGGCGTTGGGCGGCGTGGATACCGGGAGCATGAAGGCGCAGGACGCGCCTATGCCTACCAGAAGCACCAGCGGCGTGGCGGACATTCCCATGGCGGCAGCCACCGTCACCATCAGGGGAGCCACCAGGGCCGCGCTGGCCGTATTGGAGCAGAATTCCGTCAGTGACGAGATGAAGACACTGATGATGAGCAGAATGACAAGGGGGTTCTGCCCCATGGCAATGGAAGATACCTGGTCCGCAAGAAATCCCGCCGCGCCTGTCTGGACGAGGATGCTGCTGAGCGTGATGCCGCCGCCGAACAGCAGCAGAACGCCCCAGTCCGTGTTTTTGGCAATGCCGCCCCAGTTGATGACTCCGCACAGGGGCAGCAGCACCGCGGCGCACAGCGCAATGAGCGTATCCATGGCCGGAATGCCGCCCAGCGCGGCGGAAAGGAAGCTGCTGCACATCCAGCTCCCGGCTACCAGCACGAACAAAACCAGAACGCGCACCTGCCTGGCATTCAGCCGGCTCCCCTGCTCATTGCCTTCTTCCGGGGTCATGTCCACATGCAGGCCCAGCCGCGGCCGGAAGAACAGGTACATCAGGAAGAAAACGACTACCCCGAATACCAGGACAATCGGCATGGCAATCCGGAACCATTCCGCAAATCCCATGCCGAGCTCATGCGCCGCAATGGCATTGGGAGGGGAGCCCACCAGCGTCCCCATGCCGCCAATGGAAGCGCTGTACGCCACTCCCAGCACGGCAAAAGGGGCCGTGGTCTTGAGTTTTTCCGGCGGAACGCGGTCCAGCAGGCCGATCACGAGGGGGAGCATCATGGCCGCCGTGGCCGTGTTGGACATCCACATGGAGAGGAAGGCCGTAGCCAGGAAGATCAGCACCAGCGCCATGCCCAGGCTTCCCTTGGCCATTTGAAGGATTTTCCCCGCCAGCCAGATGTCAATTTTCTGTTCATGAAGGGCTCCGGCCATGGCAAAGCCGCCGAAGAACAGGAAAATGGTGGGATCAGCAAAGCCCGCCAGCGCCCTGGCTCCCGGAAGAATGCCCATGAACATGGCGAGCACCGGCACCAGCAGGGCGGTTACGGTCACGTGCAGGGCCTCCGTCAGCCACAGAATGCCGATGAAGGTGAGTATGGCCAGCCCCCTGGCTACTTCCGGCTCCACGGGGAGCCACTTGAGCATGGCCAGGAAAAGGAGCACGTCACACGCAATGATGATGTAATTGCGGTGCCCCTTGGCGGTGTCTGTGGTACGATGGCGCATATCTGAAAAAAACAAGATGGTGTTATTCCTTTTTGTACGCCTCCGGGGGTCAGAGTCAATATCATTCCGGAAGAACCCAGAAGAAGCCCCCTTCACGGGTCATGAACCAGGGAGAAAGGGCGCCGTTCAGAACCCGGGCCATACCTTCCCGGCGTGGGAGGAAAAGTTCCTCCGTCCCTGCCCTTGATCCTTTTGAAGGCAGGAGGGTTCCGGGCATGCAAAAAGCCGCCGCGTGTTTGCGCGGCGGCTTGTGAAAACTGTTTGATTGACGCACGGAGGGGGAGACCTCCGCCCAGGCAATTATTCAGCGGCGGGTTCGGCGGCCTTCTTGGCAGCCGGCTTTTTGGCGGGGGCCTTCTTGGCTGCGGGAGCCTTGGTTTCAGCCTTCTTGGCGGGGGCCTTGGCCGCGGTCTTTTTGGCGGGAGCTTCCTTGGCGGCAGGCTTGGCGTCCTTGGCAACGGGAACGGCCAGACGAATAGGCGTATTGGAATTCAACTTGGACTGTTCCTTCTTACGCTTGATGTATTCAACACGTCTGCGGCGCTTGGTGACTTTGCGGATTTGCTGTCCCATAGTGATAATTGCTATGATATTTACTAATTCTTAAGAGCTCCATGTGGCACATGGGCGTGGATACAACTACCAACCCCGCATGCCATACGCAAGCACAAAGCGTTATTAAGGCACAGAAAGACATCGGCACTCCCCGCTTTTCCCAACCGGGTCCCGGAAAACGGAACGGGGGAGCCAGCGCAGAGCGGGGCGGCATTCTACCACAATTTCAGCGCGTCCACCCGGTCCGGATGCTCCCACCGCAGGTGGTCCCGGATGGCGGCGGCAATGAAGCCCAGGCCGCGGTCCACCGCCGCCACCAGCCCATCCCCCGCGGCAAGCCGTGCCGCAATGGCGGCGGAGAGGGAGCAGCCCGTTCCATGGGTGCTCACATCCTGCACGCGCGGACGGTTCCATTCCCCCAGAATGCGGCCGTCCGGCCCGGCCAGCACATCCCGGCAGTCCCCTTCCAGATGGCCGCCCTTTAAAAGAACCGGGCACCCGTACCTGAGGGCCAGCCGTGCGGCGCACTCCGGCAGTTCATCCCTCCCGGGATTGGCGGAACTCCGGAGCAGGACGGCGGCTTCATCCAGGTTGGGAGTCAGCAGGGCCGCTCCCGGCAGCAGAAGCTCTTCATAAACGGCCACGGCCTCTTCCCGCATCAGGCGGTCCCCTGCCGTGGCAATCATGACCGGGTCCACCACCACGGGAATACCTGCGCCGGAAAGCACCTCATGCACCGCGCGGACGATGGCCGGAGAGTACAGCATGCCCGTCTTCACGGCAGCTACGGGGAAATGCTCCAGATTGATCCTCACCTGGTCCGCGACCAGGGCAGGGTCCACCTCCTGAATGCCGCGCACCAGTCCCGGCACCTCGGAAACGACGCAGGTGACCGCCGTCAGCGCAAACGCCCCCATGGCGTGGGCCGCCTTCAGGTCCGCCTGAAGTCCGGCCCCGGCGGAACAGTCAGAACCGGCAATCGTCATCATTACGGGAATACTCATGCCCCTGTTTTTAATCGGGAGGAGCGGCATTGAACATCCAAAAATCCGCGCACACCGCCCCAATGTCACAAATCCGGGTGGGAAAATGCCGCCGGAATGCCACAATCCGCCCATGACCCACGCCGCCCCAGCCCCGGAAGAGCAGGAATTCTGGCTTTTTATTCAGAATGAGCCCCTGCCCGCGGCGGAGGAGTTGCAGAAAAACATGTTCCGCCTGGACGCCTGCTTCCGCCTGAACCTTTCCGGCGCGCCGGAACATGCTCCGGAGCATGTGCTGGAAGGGGAATACCTGGACGAAGAGGGAGAATCCCAGCTGGACGTGTTCTGGGTCATGGAGACGGACGACGCCCGGCAGGCGTTCAAAAGGGACCGCGCGGCCCTTCAGCAAATAGGGAGCCGCACCAAAATGCTGCGTTTCATCCTGGAGGATGAATGCGCCCTGGGCCACGTTTTCGCCATGATCCACGCCATCCTGGAACACCGGGACGGCCTGCTGGTCATTCCGGACGGACGGGGAAACATTATTCTGGAACGGAAACAGGCCCTGGATTTCCTGAACCGGGAGATCCGGGAAGGCATGGCGGAAGACTAGCGTTCTTCCGCCCGCGGCGCGGCGGAGCCCTCCCGCTCCGCATTCAGTTGGAGCGCCTTCTTTTTCCAGACTTCCGCCATGTCCGCATCCTGCCTGGTTCCCTTTCCGGTACTGTAGCAGACGGAAAGCATCAGCATGGCATTGACGTGGCCCTGCCCGGCGGCCAGCCGGAGCCAGTTGAACGCCTTGCCTTCATCCACGGGAACGCCGGAACCATCCAGATACGCCAGCCCCACGATGTACTGGGCACGGGCGTCCCCGGCGGAAGCCGCCTGTTCATACCATTTCATGGCGCGCTCCATGTCCTGCGGCACTCCCGCCCCCTTCGCATAAAGGTTCCCCAGGTAGACGGAGGAAGGCGTATTGCCTCCGTTGGCGGCCTTTTCCAGCAGCACCAGCCCGGAGGCGGCATCCTTGTCAAAGCCCATTTCCCCTTCCATGTAAGCCCGGCCCAGCAGCCCCATGGCCGCAGGGTGTTCCTCATCCGACGCCTTGTTCCACAGTTCCAGCGCCTTGTTCCGGTCCTGGGTCGCCCCGTCCCCCTTGAAATACATCATGCCCAGCATGTACAGGGCATTTCCCCGCTGGCTGCCGGGGCGTGCCAGCCCGTATTCAAACCATTCCCTGGCCGCCGCGGCGTCACGCTTGATGCCGGTTCCGTACAGGTACATGGCGCCGATGACCGTTTCCCCGGAATATCCGGACCCGGCCTCCGCCACGGAGTCACACCAGGCGCGCACATCCAGCGGATGCGCCCAGCCGTTCTGCAATCCCTCCGCGTACAGGGCGGCCACATCATTGAGCGCCTTCACCTGCTCCTTGTCATTCCCTTTCTCACGGGCAGCGGCGGCTGTGGCGGCATCCAGACGGTCCTTCCATTTTCCGGCCTCCCCTTTTTCCGCCTTTTCCGCGGCAGGTTCCTCCCGCTCCCCGGCAGGGGTCCCCTGCTTTTCCCCGGAGGCAGGCTTGCGGTCACACCCGCACCAGAGAAGGGACACGGAGACGGCCACGCACCCGGCAACTATTTTTTTCATCATGCCCACCACCATAGGACAGCCGCACGGACGTGCCAAGAAGAGAAATGACGGAAATACCGCCTCCGCCACAGGAAAACGCGCAAAACGCCGTCATGCGCCGCAGAAAAGGGATTTTCTCTTTTATCATTGAATATTTCCCCTCTTTTTGTTTTACTGGAACCAGTTCAACCACTAATGAAATTAGTACCGCGCCTGTATCTCCTGACGTGCCTGGGCCTGGCGTCCCTGGGGTGGTTCTGTTGCGGGGCTTTCGCGACGGAACTGCCCGTGAAGTACATTTTTGAACTGTCGGACGAGCCGGTAAAGGTGCGTCCCGGCAAAATAGATACCAAGAGCGTTTTCTTCCCCAAATACGCGCGGGGCACCTCCCCGGAAGCCCTGAAACGGCAGGCAGCCCTCTTCCATTCACAAATGAGGCACGCGGCTCCCAAAAGCAGGCCCGCCATTGATATCCACATGAATGACGACAGGATGGAAAGGGACGGGCACGCCCTGTCCGGCTATGAATTCCACCATCCGGACAGCCGGAAGGAAACGGTCATTACCACAGAACCCCCGGATGAGGAAATCTGGCTGAACGACGGTGACCCGGACAGCCCTTTTTTCCACACTCCCCGTTCCGCCACCAACACGGAAATCCGTGAAATATCCGCGCCGTCCGACGTCTGGCCCGCCTGGAACGAAGCGGAGGTCAACCTGGACATGAACCTTCAGGAGTCCGCCCCGCGTCCCTTTGTGATCCAGCCGGCTCCGTCCGGAGCCATCCGCACCATCATCAAATCCTTCAACGGAGCCGTATTTGAAGCGGACCCGCAACCCATGCATCCCATGTGGGACCAGCTGCCTCCGGGCTATGTCCCCATTCCGGCGCTCCCCGCCTACCAGCCCACCGTGCTGAGAAAATTACAGTAGGGGCGGCGGAAGATCAGAACTTGAACCGGACGGCGCCAAACACGCTCCAGCCGTTGAACGCCTTGGCCGTTGCGGAATCCGCCCGGCTGGCGACATACTCCACCGCCAGCATCAGCTTCACCGCGTTGACCGCTTCCGGGCACAGATAACAGTTCAGCCCCAGGTAAAAGGAATGCATGCTGTCCACCCACCCGGGATAATGGGTAACGCTGGGCGCGTACCGGGTGTTCAGCTTCACGGAACGGTTACCGAACGAACACTGGTACTGGAATACGCCCTCCAAATGGGGCGAAATCCGGTAAACGGGCTGAAGAACCAGGCCGTACACATTCTTAGCGCCCGGCTGGCCCACAATCCCCACGCCCGCCAGCAGGTTCCCCATCACGGAAAAAGCTCCCCGGCTGGCATCCCAGCTCAGGGAAATTACGTCCTGGGCTCCCGTCCCGCAATAATCAGAAGTGGAAGGAATCTTTCTTCCCCGCCATTCCGTAAAATTATGTGCGTACTGGTAACCCAGGGTCTGGCTGTCCCAAGCGGAAGACGCCACCTTCCATTTCATAGCGTTCAGGGCAAATACGTTGTCTGCGGAATGAAACTGCACTTCATCCTTCAGGTCCGTACCATTTGCGTTCAGATAAACGCCGTAGGAATGGTACAGGCTCTTGGCGTCCTTCTGGAAATTGGCCTCCAATCCCCAGTTGGAGATGGAAATCAGTTCATTGCACAGGGCGGACCTCTCCACCGTCTTGATCCGGGAGGATGCCAGGCAGTATTCGGACGTCAGGTGCGGAGTCAGCTTCCCGGCCCTGAACTTGACGCCGGGCATGGTCTTTTCCAGATAAAGTTCATACAGGGACCACTCCGTGCGGCTGCCGGTCCATTCCCCGCGCACTTCGCGGTGGCGGCCCTCCAGGTCTCCCACGTTCGTCAGGTTGGACAGGCGCCAGGAGCCGTCCCCCATCACAACATCCCCGCCCAGGTAGGCGCGCCGCCACTCACTGTTATGGCCGCCGGAGGAGGGGCAGAACTTGTTGGCTCCATTGGGACTGACGGCGGCTGCCTGGTACTGGCCGATCAAGGTCAGCTTCACCTTTTTAATCCAGGAAGAATCATTCCGGTACAGAACGGGGCCGCGGTCCAGCACACGGCACAAGGACGGAAGAGGCTCACCTGGCGCGGGCTGGGGCTGCGTTACGCGCGCACCGGCCTCCGCTGCGGAAAAAGCGGCGCACCAGCAGACGGCAAACAGGCCGTTCCTCAGAAAAAGAGACTTCATCACAGCGTCAACAAACAGGTTGCAGGGCAGACACCTTAAGGGGGCGTTCCTGAAAATCAAGCCCGGATGTTTCTTTTGCCATTGCAGTTTTCCGGCGGCCCGTGCTATGAAGACGGGCAGACATGAACACCCAAACGCGCCCCTCTCTCTGGAAATACTTTATCCTGTGCCTCACCAAGAATTACTGTTCCTTCTCCGGAACGGCACCGCGGCGCGAATTCTGGGGGTTCTACCTCTTTCTGTACCTCTTCTCCATGATCTTCGGCATAGCCGGCGCAGTATTCTTTGCGATGTCGCTTCCGTGGGGGGAACTGGCCGGAGTGCATGACCAGGCTCAAATCCAGGCCATGCTTGCCCCCCATATCACCTCCTTCATCCTTGCCGTGCAAATAATCATGATGGCCTTCTATCTGCCCATCTGGGGCGTCACCATCAGAAGGCTCCGGGACGCGGGGTTCAGCACGGCGTGGGGCTACGGCTATATTGCGCTGGGAATCATCGGCCTGCTCAACTGGGCTGTTATGGACCGCTTCCATTACGAGGGCGGCCCCGTAACGCAGTTCCTGGGCATCATTTCCTCCGCCTGCTGGCTGCTGCTCATCATTCTGGCCTGCTTCCCCTCCCGGCCTGCTGTGGAGGACACGCCTGAATAACCACTTCCCGCTCTTGCGGGGAGAGGCCGTAAATATCCTCCACCAGCCTGTTCATCCGTTCATCATCCTCCGGACGGTAGGAGGCGTGCAGAACCCCGGACAGTCTTTCCGCCTCCTCAAGCGCGGCCAGCGGGGGCACACAGACGGGAGCCCGGAGGATAGGAGCCGTATCCATCTGGAACGCATCCCCCTGCATTTTCCCCCGCAGGCGGAACCAGAACTGCATCAGCCTGGAATTCAACAGGGCCGCCAGGTACTTCATGCTCACGCGCTCCGTGCGGATCACGTTGAATGACATCATCACATACGCTTCCCGTTCCGTGTAGGTAAACGTGGGCCGCGCACATTTGCGGGCGGCGAGAATTTTGGGACCGGGTAAAAAGAACTCCTCTCTTCTGGACCAGTGCACATGGTAATACTTCATGCGCCTCATCCTTGTCTCCCTGCGGCGCTCCATCAGGGGCCGGAACCTCTCCAGATGGCGAATCAGGGTCACTGCCTGGTCCGAGCCGTTATCCGGGGTCAGGTACAGCAAGACCTTCTCCGGCTCCTTCAGGGAATATCTGCCTGCCAATGCAGGTTCATACAGGGGTTTGAGAAAGCGCCGTTCCCGTTCCGGCAGCCCATGGAAATAATCCTGCGGCACCACAAATACCCCTTCCCCCCTCCGGATTCCGGAGCGGCGCACTATTCCCGGCTCCAGGCTTTCCAGCGCACGGGAGGAAACAACATCCGGATTCGGTACAATCCCCTGGGTGATTTCCCTGGCTCCATCCAGCTTGAAATTTCCGGCTGCCTCCATCTTTTCCAAAACGGCCCATTGGGCGGCAGAGCAGAAAGACAGGCCCTCCTTCACGCACACCCCGGCATCTTCCGGCAGAGGGAACTGACGGTAGGGTTCATGTTCCAGAAATGCCCCCACCTCTTCCATGGAACCGCAAAAGCGCCGGTATTCCGGAACCAGCTTTCCGGCCCCGTCTCCCCCCTTTTCCGCCAGAACGGTCATGGTGTGAACCCGTGCGGTTTCAAACACCCGGCAGGCCCCGAAGTCGGACAGGCGCAGCAAACTGCAATCCGCCAGCAACTTGCGGCGGAGGGGCGCCGCACCGGCATTCGCCATCCACTTGTTGGGAACGACCAGGTGCATGACGCCCCCGGGACTCAGGGCATCCAGCCCCACGCATGCGAACACATACCAGTAATCCATGCGGGAAGAACAGAAGGAGGCCAGAGGAGAGGATTTCAGCCGGGCAAACAACTCCCTGTTTCCCTTTTCCCCCACAAAAGGGGGATTCCCTATCACGAGGTCAAAGCCGCCGTCTTCCATCACTGCTGCAAGCCCCTGCCGCCAGACGCCGTCCGCGGAAAAATCCAGGCTGTCTCCGCACAGGAGATGATCCCGGAAGACGCCCTCCCCGCCCGCGGCCAGCAACGCACAGCGAAAACGGAAACGGGCCACCTCCAGCGCCTCCGGAGAAATGTCCACCCCGTAAATATTCTCCTCCAGAATAGAACGGATTAAATCCGCCTCCGGACGTTCCGGCTCCAGGCGTTTCCTGCGGCGGACAAGCTCCTGGAGTATTCCCATGGTAAATGCCCCGGCCCCGGTGGATAAATCCAGAACCCGGATATTTTTCAGCAACACGGCTTCTTCATCACTCCGGGAGTCCGGCGATCCGGATGACAGCCAGAGAGACACCGCCTCCCGCGCCATCCAGCGGACCAGGAAGCCGGGAGTATACACGGTCCCGGACCGAGGCGCATCCGCCAGGGAACGTTCCAGCAAACTCCCCAGCACGGACGGAGTGACTGCCCGGAATTCATCATCTTCCCGATGGGAAAATGCGAATCCTTCCGGGAGGCGGCATCCATGGCCGCCCTCCCGCTTTAACCATTGTTCCATCAAGGCCGCTTTCAAGCGTCCCCAGGCTTCAGAACGGCTCCCGCCGCCTTTCTCCGGCAAAAAGCACCGGGCCATGAAACACTCCTGAACGCTCCGTTCCTTCACTGCCGTATTCCTACACCACCTGACTCTTCCACGCAATCAAAAGGGGCGCGGTCTTGAAATCCTGGCGGGGAGCCGCTTCAGTTTGCTCCCCAATTTTTATTACTCTGGAAGATGCGCCGATACCGTGTATGCTCGGCACCATATTGAAGGCTCCGGCCAATCTCCGGCGACAGAATCATAAGTCCATGAAAAAAAGCATATTAAAAATATCTTTCCCGTTTATATTAATTATTTTAATCCTGGCCTCAATTGTTCTTTTTACAAAAAACGGCCATGCCCATATTCAAATTGAACGGAAGCCCGGGGAGATTGTTTTTTCTGAAAATGTAACAGTGGCCCAAAGCCCGTATTTTTTAAATTTCACCTCTTCCAACATCAAGGAATTCCTGGCAAAAAGTGACATTA
Organism: Akkermansia muciniphila; assembly: GCF_002884975.1. Taxonomy (NCBI): domain Bacteria; kingdom Pseudomonadati; phylum Verrucomicrobiota; class Verrucomicrobiia; order Verrucomicrobiales; family Akkermansiaceae; genus Akkermansia; species Akkermansia muciniphila. The sequence continues at coordinate 1,455,811 of NZ_PJKB01000001.1, forward strand.
AAGATGCAGATCAATTAATCATTTACCATGACGGCCGTATTATTTACCGGGGGTATAAAGGCTATCTCAGGTCTTTAGACGGTTCTCAGCAATGGGGGCTGCCCGGCAGAGTTATTAAAGACGGCAGCATCCTGGCCGACATGTTTGCCATTTCCCATTATTACAATGGCCATATTTTCAAAGAGCCGTATTCCAAACAATACTTTCTTGAGATGTCATGCGTGGATGAACATGACCCTTTCCCCATGTACGGAGAAACCCGTAATTGACGGCGCGGGGATACAAGAATAAACGGCTGTAAACATCCGGATGGACAAAAAAATCGTTTTTTCAACAACCGCCTGTAACACAAAGCCCGGCTTGCAGATGGCAAAGCCGGACTTAAAAAAGAAGTGGTACCCCGTCACGGGCTCGAACCGTGGACAAACTGATTAAGAGTCAGCTGCTCTACCAACTGAGCTAACGAGGCACTTGGATGTAATGGCGTTCCTTGCCGGAACAACCGGATGGTACCCCGTCACGGGCTCGAACCGTGGACAAACTGATTAAGAGTCAGCTGCTCTACCAACTGAGCTAACGAGGCATGTATCCGGCAGTTCCCCACGATGTGTTCCAACTCTGAAGATGGAGCCACTGGTCGGAATTGAACCGACGACCCACGCATTACGAATGCGTTGCTCTACCCCTGAGCTACAGTGGCATCGCGAGAAGCGCGGAGGTAAGTAACCATAACAGCCCCCTTTTAGCAAGTCTTTTTTGCAATAAGGCCGTTTTTTTGCGCCTTGAATCCGGAATTGGAGACAAGCGCGGCAGTTGACAGTAGAAGAGCTTGCATAGGAGGAGGAAACATGGTGGAGTTCAACTCCTCAAAGAGCTTTTCTTTCCTTACTTATCATGAAGGCATATTACATTTTCCAGCAGGCAGACGAACAGACCATCAGCGACATTCTGGACTGGATGCGCAACCAGGAACGCGCCATTTACCGCGCCGCCGTGCGTGAACTGGGCGCCCTGAAAAAGCTGCGCCCGGAGTTCATCCAGCGCAAGCCCCTGAAGGAACAGTTTTCCTTCATCCAGAAAATGCTGGGATGGAAGCCCAGCAATGAGATAGGTGACCATCTGCTTCAAGTCTGGCTCCTGCGCAAGCACCAGGACATGCTGGTTACCTTCCTGAACACGCTGGGCATCCCCCATGACGGCAACGGCATTGTCAACGAACTGCCGGAAACGCTGGACAAGGAAAAACTTTCCAAGGCCGTGGATGAATTGTTTGAAAAGTACTCCCCCGGCGTAGCGTCCGTATACCTTCAGATGTTCCAGCTCCAGACGGAAGACGGCTGGGATGAACTGGCTGATGTCCTGGCGAACGATCCCCGCGTCACCATCCGCTGACTTTGATCATTCTGCTCCCGTGAAGGGAATATTGGAGCCGCTCCGGAAAGGAGCGGCTCTTCTATTTTATATTGACTGTCAGTCAGTATACTGCTATCCACGGCAGTACCCCATGAAACGTTTCCTCCTCCTGCCGGCGGCATTCCTGCTGCCGTGCGCCTGCATTTCCGTCAATACGGCCGCCCAGACGCTGAACGCCGGGACCGTTTACCGCAACTGGGAGCTGGATGACCGCGCCTATGTGAAAAACGGCTTCGTTTACATCAAAGCCGTGCAATGCGACCAGCGCAAGGAAACTCCGGTCATCGGACCGCCCATGGCCCAGTCAGACTTCATTTCACAAATGGAGGATATTCCGGGAACGGAAAAGACCGTCTTTTTGCAGCTTAACAAGAAAGACCTTCCCGATCCCATGGAATACAAAGACCTCCTGGGCATGGTACTTGAGGAGAATTTCACCGTTCCTCCCCGGTTTTCTCTGTATGGAGCTCATCAAATTACCCTTCCCCACCTGAACTTTAGCAGAAAAGAAAACGCTTCTCCCACCGTAGCAGCCGTAAAGATCATCAGCGCTCCCTCCACGGGCCGGAGAATTCTGGCGGGAGCACAGAGCTGCTTGATTGACGCCCCCGGTACCGTGATTGCCAATATTCTCATCATTCCAGCGGCCATCGTGGCCGCCCCCTGCAAGGGCTTGTACTACCTGTGCTCCGGGGAATGACGGACCAGGCCGTTCCAAGCAAACAACGCGCCTTCGCGTTCGTGCCCGCCCTTGCTTCATCCCCATGCGGGAAACGTTTTCCCGCACGGGTACGTATTCCATCCGGATGCCTGGCTCAGCCGTCGTCTGCCGTCATGAGGGGACCGTGTCCGGCAGCTCCGGACGGAACGTCCAGCCCTCATCCCCGTGATACACCATCATGCGGGTCATGCCGCCGTCAATGACCAGGTTTTCCGCATTGACAAAGCCGGAACGGCAAAGGAAGAACACAGCCTGGACGATATCCTCCGGCGTTCCGGCGCGTCCGGCAGGATGCTGGAGCGCGTCCTCCCGCGACAAGGGGCCGAACGCCCCCGTATCAATCCAGCCGGGGCTGATGCTGTTCACCCGGACGCCGAAGGGAGCCAGGCTCATCGCGAGGGCGTGGGTCAGGGAGACGAGGGCGCCCTTAACCGCACTGTAGCTTTCCGTGTCCTTCTGGGACATGGAGGCGCGGGTGGAGGCGATGTTGATCATGGAAGCGCCGCGGGAAAAATGATCACGGAACAAAAGGCTGAGCAGGTAGGGGGCGGAAACGCCCACGCGCAGAACTTCATTAAAGTCCTCATAGGAGCAGCCGGAAAGAATGCCGCGGCGCGTAATGCAGGCATTGTTTACCAGGACATCCACATGAACGAAGCGTTCCAATACCTTTTCCGCAAAAAAACGCACGTCCTCTTCCACTCCCGCATCCCCCGTCACGCAGAGATGGCCCTCTCCCGGCAGTTCCTCCAGCAGGGCGGCCGTTTCCCCATGCCTGACATCCAGCACCGCCAGCCGTGCGCCTGCCGCGGCGCATGCCCGCGCAATGGCGCGGCCAATACCGGAAGCGCCCCCCGTCACTACCACAACGCGGCCGGAAAAATCAATATCCTTCATGGACCGATTGTCCTGCTCCTCCCGTGGATGTCAATAGGCTCTTTCCGGCATGCCGCTCTCAATGCATGTACATCACATAGCGGTAAAAGCCCATGGCGCGGGAAAGAAGCGGAGAACGGCTCACAACGTCCGTCTCCACAATGAGATGGGCCATGGTGCTGGAAACAGCCATTTCCGCATCCTCCGCACGGCGGCTGATCCGCTCCATATCCTTGGTTTTCACCAGGTTCATCTGCCCTGATTTCTGAAAAATATCAACAACGTAGCGCAGCCTTTTCAGCTTGGCCACCACTTCCACCACTTCCATGGCGCGCTGGTCCGCCGTCGCGGTATCCTTGATGCCTCTCAGGAGAAACTGGACTCTCTCCAGGCACAGGCAGAATTCCTCCATGGTCATGATGGGGTCAACCCAGAATTCCTGAAAATCCATCAGCCTGGGCTGTTCCATTTCAAGGCCTACCACCGCTTTCTGCATGGCAGGGGAATCATACATCCTGGCAGTCACCAGCCTTAACAGAGCCCGGAACGCCCGTTTGCGGTCTTCATCCGCCTTCCTCCTCATCTTCTCCAGCCCGTTATGGTAGTACCGTTCAAATCCGGGAATCCAGGCCCTGTACTCCTTTTCTAGCCGTCCGATATTGCTCACCTGCTCCTTGACCATGCGGCCCTGGAGGGCTACGGACATGGCATAAGCTTCCGCCGCCACTTTGTTGTCAATCCCTTCCAGCATGTCCACCATGGCGGAATACTGGTCCAGGTAAGCTTTCAGGAACGGCAGAATCCTGTCGCTCAAATACCGGGCCATCCGTTCCTCCGTCAGGCTGAGCCCGTATTTTTCCAGACCGTCGCGGATCAGGCCGGAATCATAATACCCGAATTGATGAATCTTCAGCACTCCCTCCATCATCCGCTCGTGGGCCTGGTCCACCCGCTCCTGAAGAATGGAATGAAAGGCGGGATGCTCCTTCCGGGATTCTTCATGTACGCGCGGATTCAGGATCATCAGCCGCCCGCAGTTCATGTCGTAAAGCTTCAGCCTTTCCGTCAGCCGCCCCAGCTCCTCCATCGCGGCCTCTCCCATGGCGCGGTCCTGAATGGAAGCGACCAGGTCCGTCATCTGCTCCACATCCTTCAGGCGCAGGGAAAGGAGCTCTTCATAAGATTCCACCGGGGAAAGCTTTCCGGAATCACCTTCTTCAACATATTCCGGCTTATCCTCCTTATTACCGCAGGAAGACAGCGCCAGCAGACACGCCCCCCCCAGCAGCGGCAAATTCAGGAACAGGAAAAAACGGGAACTGAGTTTCATGAGAAAGCGGCGTTGATGAGGGGAGGCCCTGAAGCCCGGCCCGCATCGTGGCAACATGGTTACCGTAAGAAAGCGGCCCCAAAGTTCAAGGCCTTTTCATTTCATCCGGAAAAAACATTCCCGCATTCTTGATGTGCGGAAATATTCTTTTAATATCATGAACACTCTCCCGAACCCGGAGGTCACACCTTATTACCAACTCCATCTTATCCGCCGTGATTCTTGACATTCTTCAATACGGGCACCCCCTTTTGAGGGAGGAATGCAGCCCCGTGGTTCATATCAACAAAGACCTTCTTTCCTTTCTGGACGATATGCAGGAGACCCTGGCCCAGGGGGGCATAGGCCTGGCCGCTCCGCAGGTGGGAAGACCCATTCAGATGGTCACCATCAATATTCCGCCCACGGACACCACCACTACCTGGCTGGAGGTGGACGGACGCCCGGCTACGCTGGAACAGATCATGCCCCTGAATTTCATCAACCCCGTTCTGCATCCCTTCGGGAAAAAAGTGCCGTACCGGGAAGGCTGCCTGAGCATCACCAAGGTTTATGCGGACATTATGCGCCGTTCCTGCGTGAAAGCCGTTCTGACACTGATGGACGGGCGCACGGTGACCATCAAATGCAACGGGCTGCTGGCCCGCTGCCTGCAGCATGAGGTGGACCACCTCCATGGCGGACTGTTCACGGATATGGTTTCCCCGGAGGACCACGCCAAGGTGGTGCGCAGGCTCAAGCTGACGCACCCGGACGCCTTTGAGGAAGACGACGACAGCTACGCGCGCCGCATGAAGGAGGAGCGCCGCGCCCAGGCCCGTGAGGCCCATACCCCGCCACCGCCCAGAAAGACGGCCTGATATTCCTCCTTATTCCACCGCTAAAAAATGCCCCGGCTTTCCACATGGAAAAACCGGGGCATTCCTTAACATGTTAAAAAAGGCCGGACAGATCAGACAATCCAGTCCAGAACCACCTTGCCGGACTTGCCGGAATTCATGGCTTCAAAGCCTTCCCGGAATTCCGTGTAGGGCAGCCGGTGCGTGATGATGGGCGCTATGTTCAGGCCGCTGCGGATCATGGAATCCATCTTGTGCCAGGTTTCAAAGATTTCACGGCCATAAATGCCCTTCATCTTCAGCCCCTTCCAGATGAATTTATTCCATTCGATGCTGGAGCCGTCCGGCTGGATGCCCAGCAGGGAAATGTTGGCTCCGTTGCGGGAGTTGTCAATGATGTCTTTCAGGCAGGACGGGGCGCCGCTCATTTCCAGGCATACGTCAAACCCTTCCGTCATTTCCAGCTCCTTCATCACGTCCTCCAGTTTTTCACGGGTCACGTTCACGGTGCGGTCCGCGCCCAGCGTCTTGGCCAGGCTCAGGCGGAAATCATTAATGTCCGTAATGACCACCGTCTTGGCTCCGGCCTTCTTGCAGACGGCGGCGGCCATGCAGCCGATGACGCCCGCGCCCGTAATCAGGACGTCTTCCCCCACCATGTCCCAGGACAGGGCCGTATGGACGGCGTTGCCCAGGGGATCGAAGATGGAGGCGATTTCCATTGGAATGCTCTTGTGGATGCGCACCACGTTGTCCTGGGGAATGGAAAGATACTCCGCAAAGCAGCCGGGCCTGTTCACGCCCACGCCCTTCGTGTTCGGGCACAGGTGCTTCCGGCCGGAACGGCAGCTCCGGCAGTGGCCGCAGACGATGTGGCCCTCCCCGGAAACGATTTCCCCGGGCTTGTATTCCGTTACGGAAGAACCCACGGATTCAATCACGCCGCAAAACTCATGGCCCACGTGCATCCCCACGGGAATGGTCTGCTGGGCCCACTTATCCCAGTTCCAGATATGAAGGTCCGTGCCGCAAATGGCTGTTTTATGAATTTTAATCAGGACATCGTTCGGGCCGACTTCCGGCATGGGAACATCCATCAGTTCCAAACCGGGGCCTGCCTGCGTTTTTACAAGAGCTTTCATGCCCCTCATTCATGCTCTTTTTCCCCTGCGGCGGCAAGCTCAAAATTCGTTTCCGGCGCACCGGAAAACCGCTTCCGGAACGGAGCCTGGCGCACCGCCGCCTGCCCTCCGTTCCGGCCCTGTAAAACCCGGGAAGGCAAACTCCGGAAAGGCATTCCTGTTCAATCAACAATTCAGACACACACGCAATTTGCCCTTTCCAATATGGACGAATCATGATACCAAGGCATACGGTTCACCTGTTGAACGTTTTACTCTACTTACAGAACCATGGCGAAATCATTTTTACCCACCATTTTCGAACATCCGTATGAAATCGACCCCAAATACGGAAAAAGCGTAGCGTACTTCTCCATGGAATACGCCATTGACAATTCATTCAAAATCTACTCCGGCGGCCTGGGCTACCTGTCCGGCTCCCATATGCGCAGCGCCCATGACCTGCGCCAGAACCTCGTAGGTGTCGGCATCCTGTGGAGCTACGGCTACTACAACCAGATCCGGGCTGAAGACGGTTCCATGGCCACGCAGTACATGCGCAAGAACTACCCGTTCCTGGAAGACCACAACATCAAATTCCTCATCCACGTCTGCGGCGCCCCCGTCTGGGTGAAGGCCTACTTCCTGAATCCGGAAACCTTCGGCACCGCCCCCATGTTCTTCCTTTCCACGGACCTGGAGGAAAACGACGAGGAAAGCCGCAACATCTCCCGCCGCCTGTATGATGCCAACGGCTTCACCCGCATCGCCCAGTACGTGCTGCTCGGCAAGGGCGGCGCCCGCCTCTTTGACGAGCTGGGCATTGAACCGGAAATCTACCACCTGAACGAAGCCCACGGCCTGGCCGCCGCCTTCCACGTGCTTGCCAAGACCGGCAGCGTGGAGGAAGTGCGCAAGCGCTTTGTCTTCACCACCCACACTCCGGAAGAAGCCGGGAATGAAAAGATGGACGTGAACACCATGAACACGTTCTCCTTCTTCGACGGGCTTTCCATGGAACAGGTGCGCGCCGCCGTAGGCCTGACGGACAACACGTTCAACTACACGCTGGCCGCCCTGCGCCTCTCCCACATCGCCAACGGCGTTTCCAAGCTCCACGGCGAAGTTTCCCGCCAGATGTGGAAGGACTATGAAGGCGTGTGCCCCATCATCCACATCACGAACGCTCAGAACCAGAAATACTGGCAGGACCCGGAACTGGCGGAAGCCTTCCAGGCCCGCAACAAGGAAGCCTTCATCCGCCGCAAGCGCGCCCTGAAGAAAGCCCTCTTCCGCATGGTGGGGGAACAGACGGGCCGCGTCTTTGACCCGAACTGCCTCACCATCGTCTGGGCGCGCCGTTTTGCGGCCTACAAGCGTCCGGACCTGGTCACCGGCAATCCCACCATGTTTGAACGCATGCTCCAGCGCACCAATTATCCGGTGCAATTCATCTGGGCCGGCAAGCCCTACCCGATGGACCACGGCGCCATTGAAATCTTCAACCGCCTGAACGACATGACGGCCAAATACCCCCGTTCCGCCGTACTCACCGGCTATGAACTGGGCCTGAGCCGCTACCTGAAGAACGGCTCCGACGTGTGGCTCAACAACCCCGTAGTCACCCGGGAAGCCTCCGGCACCTCCGGCATGTCCGCCGCCATGAACGGCTCCATCTCCGTCTCCACCAATGACGGTTGGATCTGTGAATTCGCCAAGGACGGAGAAAACTGCTTCGTCATCCCGGAAGCGGCTCCCCACCTCTCCCCGGAAGCCCGCGACCGCTCCGACCGCGACAACTTCTACAACATCCTGGACGACAAGATTCTGCCGCTCTACTACGATCACAACGACAAGTGGATGGACATCGTCTTCAATGCGATGACGGATATCTACCCCGAGTTCGACTCCGACCGCATGGCGGACCAGTACTACACGGAAATGTACAACAGCTAAGGAAACATCCTTTCCCGCTTTTACGCAACGGCCGCCCTTCCCCGTGGAAAGGCGGCCGTTCCTGTTCAAGCCTGTTTCAAAAATCCATGGACCGGAGTTGAGGAATCCTCAAAAAAAACCGGAGACTATTTGGCCTCCCCTTCTTCGCCGCCGGCGTCAGCCGCGGCCTTGTCCGCGGGCCGCTTGCGGCGGTGCGCAAAAACGTTCTCCTGCTGCCATACGCGGGAAAAGGCGGACGTGATGAGCCCCGTGGAAATGGCGATAATGGATACGGCAATGAACATGATCACCCCGGTAAAAATGCGCCCCATGGGCGTAATGGGCACCAGATCGCCGTACCCCACCGTGCTCAGAGTCTCCACGGCGAACCAGAGGGCGTCAAAAAAGGAGCGGAACTTCTCCGGCTGGGCTTCATGCTCCGCAATGTAAATGCCCAGGGACGTGACGTACAACATGAACAGGATCACGGAGAAGAACAGGAAAAATTCATCCCGGATCAGGTAAAAGGCCTTTTTAAAACTGGCTGCGGTTTCATTAAACCGGGCCAGCTTGAAGATGGCCAGCACGCGGACAATCCGCAGGGAATAAAGAATCTGCCAGTCCACTCCGAAAAACATGCCCAGGAACGGCACGCAGACGATGAAATCCAGAATGCCCATGCCGCTGAAGATATAAGCCTTCCGCGGCTTGGCGCACAGTACCCGCAGGATGTACTCAAACACAAAGAAATAGCTGATCCAGTAATTCACCTTGGCCGCAATGCGGCCTACCAGCGGGTGAACGTCCGGAATGGCATTCAGCGTGTACAGCATGAACCATACCAGAATCAGCACCCTGACGACGTTTTCCCAGGGGCCGAAATTGGCTGCGCCTTGCTTGGTGCGGGTAATCAGGGGCATGGCGGAAATCAGGAATGAAGGGCGGCTTTCCACTCGTCAGCCTTGAAGCCGACGCAGATCCTCCCGTTGGTGATTAGAATGGGGCGTTTGACCAGCATGCCGTTGGTAGCCAGCAGGGCCACCTGCTCCTCCAGGCTCATGCCGGGAAGCTTGTCTTTCAAATTCATGCTCTTGTACAGCAGGCCGTTGGTATTGAAAAACCTCTTGGACGGCAGGCCGCTCTCTTTAATCCAGGTCCGGAGCTCCTGCGCCGTGGGATTCTGCTCCACAATGTGGCGGTCCTTATAGGAAACGCCCTGTTCATCAAGCCATTTTTTGGCTTTCTGGCAAGTCGTGCACTTGGGATATTCAATAAACAAGGAAGGCATACCTGCACGCTAGCCCCGCAAACACACCGGGTCAAGCGGGCAGCACAGCCATCCTGCCGTCATGACTTGATTGGAACACGCCGGACGCCTCCGCCGTGAAAGCGGCGTACCCTGAAAAAAAACGCAGCAGGAAGGCCCGGCGCTCCGGAACGTCAAAGCACCATGGCGCTTCCCAGTTGCGCGATGGAAACGGGATTGGGCTGCCGCGCCCTGAGCGCCTCCGCCAGGGCGAGGGAGGCCTTCTCCTCCCCGTGCGCCAGAATGATATTTCTCTTGGGCCCTCCGGTCTTGTCAAAATATTCCAGCAGCTCTCCATGGTCCGCATGGCCGGAAAAGGAATCCATCTCCCGTATCCTGGCCCGGACAGTGTACTGCTTGCCCAGGATGGGAACCTCCTTCCACCCGTCCATGATCTTGCGGCCCAGCGTATGTTCCGCGCAATAGCCCACAAAAAGGACCGTATTCTTCGGGTTGCCGATATTGTTTGCCAGATGGTGGAGGATGCGCCCGGCTTCACACATGCCGGAGGCGGAAATAATGATAGCCTGCCCGTTCATCTTGTTCAGCTCCTGGGATTCCCCTACGGAACGGATAAGCCGCAGCTGTTCAAAACAGAACGGATCCTTTTCCCGGAACAGGAAATCGTACACCTCCTTGTTGAAGCACTCCGGATGAATGCGGAAAATCTCCGTGGCGCCCACGGCCATGGGGCTGTCTACATACACGGGCAGCAAAGGCAGCGAGCCTTCATGATAAGCCCTGTTCAGCAGGTAAAGAAGCTGCTGGGTGCGTTCCACGGCAAAAGCCGGAATGTAAACGCGGCCGCCCAGCTCCAGAGCCTCCCTGATCACCCTGCAGAAGGCTTCGTCATCACGGGAGGGGGCTTCATGGAAACGGCCTCCGTAAGTACTCTCCATCAACAGGATGTCCACATCCGGAACGGGCACGGGATCACGCAGGAGTTCATTATCCCCCCTTCCCACGTCTCCGGAAAACAGGAAGCGCTTCTTCCGCCCGTCTTCCCGGTCCTCAATATCCAGGCACACCTGCGCGGCCCCCAGAATATGGCCCGCATCATAAAACGTGAGCGTCACGCCCGGAACGACGGGGATGGACCGTTCATACCCGATATTCACGAACTGGCGCATGCACCGTTCCGCGTCCTGTTCGGAATAAGTGGGATAAATCTCCGGCTGCTGAATGCCCCGGCGCTTGTTCATCTTATTAATGAACGCGCAATCGTGCTCCTGGATGCGCGCCGCGTCCGCCAGCATGAGCTGGCAGAGGTCCCGGGTCGCAAACGTACTGTAAATATTCCCCTGAAACCCCTGCTTCACCAGATTGGGAAGGTTGCCGGAATGGTCGATGTGCGCGTGGGAAAGAACCACCGCATCCACCTCCGCCGGAGAAAAATAGGGAAAATCCTTGTTGATGTGCCAGGCCTCCTCACGCCGCCCCTGGTACATGCCGCAATCCAGAAGAATCCTGCTTCCGTTCACCTCCAGCAAATGCTGGGACCCCGTCGTCGTACCCGCCGCGCCGCAAAAATGAATTTTCATTAATACATGTGTACAACAAGCCCCCGGCCAACGCAAGAAATCAATGCCTGGACCTTGCGATTCAAGGGAGTTAGCCGTTCAACCCGTGAGGTATAGCTCCTCCACCGCACCCTGTGAAAACCGGAAGTCCTTCATCCCCTAATGACTGACTTCCGTTCAAGCGTAAAGATATTGTCCTTCCTATCTTCCGGCGCCATGCTACTGGAACAGGAACCTCCCGGTCCTTGTAAAAAATCTTCCCGCACGCCTTCCTGCGCCCCCCTGCCATCCAGGCACAAAAAAGGGCGGGAGTTCCCGCCCTTTTCCTTCTGCCGTCAGGCAGTAAAAACTTACTTGGTCTCTTCCTTGGTTTCCACCGGCTTTTCCGCTTCCACGTCAATGGGCTGGGAAAGCTCGGGGGAGGGGCGGGTTTCCGGCTTGGAAGCGGAAGCATCGCTCACGGTTTCCTTTTCCGTCTTCAACAGCTCCTCTTCAAACTCGGACTTGGCCTTCTTGAACTCTCCCAGGCTCTTGCCCAGGCCGCGGGCGAATTCCGGGAGTTTCTTAGCGCCGAACAGCAGGAAAACGATCACCAGAATGGCGATAATCTCCGGCGTTCCCAGACCAAAAATAGCTAACGTGTTCATCATGGAGTGCTACGGTGTTTTTAACAGATTTTTTTCATGACGGATACTCCATAATACGCTTCATGCGTCATCAGAGGATTCCTGTTCCTGTTTTTGCTGCTCCGCAAGCCTTCTGACGGCAAAACGGTGGAAACGCCAAACGACCAGGAAGATCACCAGGAAAAGCGCAGGGAAGACAATCACCAGAATGGCGATAATCTCCGGCGTTCCCAGTCCAAAAATAGCTAACGTATTCATCATGGAGTGCTATGGTGTTTTTAACAGATTTTTTCATGCCGGATACCTCATAATGCGCTTCATGCGTCATCAGAGGATTCCTGTTCCTGTTTTTGCTGCTCCGCAAGCCTTCTGACGGCAAAACGGTGGAAACGCCAAACGACCAGGAAAATCACCAGGGAAAGCGCAGCCATGCTGCCCCATAGCAGCCAGAACGCGGCGGAAGCCGCCCCTTCATCCCCCAGTTCTCCGGCCTGGTTCCAATAATAATAGGACAGCACCGGATTCCAGGACAGGGTGCTGCCCGGCAGAAGATGGAGGCGCGCCATGCGGTTCATGGCCGGCAGATAAGCCGCCTGGGCGGATGCTTTCATCAGGGAATCCCCCTGCGCATCATCACCCCGCGTATAATACACCTGGGCCAGCATGTACATGGCCTTGGGGTCCCCCGTTGCGTCTGCGGCGCGCCGCAGCAACCTGTAGGCTTCATCCGCATCCAGTTCCCCGCCTTTCCCGTTCTGGAGCAATTCCGCGGCCTTCAGGGCGGCAGGGGGGTAACCGATGGCGGCGGCTTCACGGTACAGGGCCAGCGCACGCGCCGCCTGTTCTCCGGAAGGAGAGCCTTCCATCAGCATGTCCGCCAGGGCAGCCATGCTGTACGGATCCTTCCATTCCGCGCCTTTTTCAAACCAGTTGAGGGCTTTTTCCCGGTCAGGAGGCATATACTTGCCGTCCCGGTACATCATGCCCAGTTCCATGACGGCGCCCAGATCCTTCCGTCCGGCCGCCTTTTCAAACCATTCCACGGCCTTGGCCGCATCCTGCGGAACGCCCAGGCCATCCCGGTACTTGAATGCCAGAAGCCCCTGCGCCGTCAGGTTGCCGCTTTCCGCAGCATGAAGGAGGTACGGAACCGACTTTTCCGGAGAGCTGTCCGGAACCAGCTTCCGCTCATAAACAAGGGCCGCCCACAACGCCGCCTTGGAATCGCCGGCGTCCGCCTCTTTCCTCCATGTTTGGAGGGCTTTTTCATAATAGCGGGACGCCGTTTCCTCATCCTTCGGACCGCCGGTTCCCTTGGAGGCCATTACAGCCACCTGGTACTGGGCCGCGGCATTCCCGCTGTCAGCAGCGCGGGTAAACCAGTACCGGGCCTTTTCAAGATTCTTGGGGTACAAGCGGCTTCCGGTATAAAACAGCTTGCCCAAATCCAGCATGGAATCCATGTCCCCGTCATTAGCCCCCTTCTCCGCCAGGGAAACATATTCAGACATCCATTTGGACGTCTCCGGGGCATTTCCCGCCACATCATAATGCACGGCCAGCTCCCGGGCGGCAGCTTTATCCCCGTTATGGGCTTTCTCCTGAAGACTGGACAGGTACGTCCCAAAATCCCCCTCACCGGCAGGAGCCGGGGAGGGAGCATCCTGAGACGCATGAAGCGGAGGCTGAACGAGGCACAGCCCACACAATCCGGCAAGGAGCCACCATTTGCACTGCTTCTTCATACCGGAACAAGTCAATCATTAACGGCCCCTGTTTCCACGGGAGAAACCGCCGGAAGATCTGCCGCCAAAGCCCGGTTTGCGAAAACCGCCTTCGCGGCGCTGGAAGCCTCCCTCGCGGCGATCTCCTCCGAAACCGCCTTCGCGACGTTTGAATCCTCCTTCGCGGCGGTCTCCGCCAAATCCTCCCTCTCGACGCTGGAAGCCTCCTTCACGGCGGTCTCCACCAAATCCGCCTTCACGGCGCTGGAAGCCTCCCTCGCGGCGGTCTCCTCCGAAACCGCCTTCGCGGCGTTTGAATCCTCCTTCACGACGGTCTCCNCGGTCTCCACCAAATCCGCCTTCACGGCGCTGGAATCCTCCCTCACGGCGGTCTCCTCCGAAACCGCCTTCGCGGCGTTTGAATCCTCCTTCACGACGGTCTCCGCCAAATCCGCCTTCACGGCGCTGGAATCCTCCTTCGCGGCGGTCTCCGCCAAATCCGCCTTCACGGCGCTGGAAGCCTCCCTCGCGGCGGTCTCCTCCGAATCCTCCTTCACGGCGCTGGAAGCCTCCCTCGCGGCGGTCTCCTCTGAAACCTCCTTCACGGCGCTGGAAGCCTCCCTCACGGCGATTGCCACCGAAGCCGCCTTCCCGGCGCTGGAAACCGCCTTCGCGGCGTCCACGGAAACCATCTTCCCGGCGTTCGCGGGAACGGAATCCGAAATCATCCCGAAGGTCTTCCCCGTCCTTGATTTCATCCTCGTCTTCCGTATCCGCAAAGCGGGTTTTCATTTCCGGAGTAGGTTCATAAGAATCCCCAGCCTCAAAATCTTCCGGATTAAATACATAACCTTCATCGGAATCATTGTCTTTCCCGCTCTGTTCGCCCTTGGCGGAAGTCCCGGCGACAAGCTGGGAAGCGCCCAGGTACTTGCGCTGGCGGGGAGGATTCTTCAGCAACAGGGCTACGTCCGCATCATCCAAGAATCTCCAACTTCCGGGTTCCAGATCCCCCCCCCACAGGGAGCCGATGCGCACGCGCACCAGCTTGCGGACACGGAGACCCAGGCACTGGAACATCTGGCGCACCTGGCGTTTCAACCCCTGTTCCAGAACAATGCAGGCGCGGCGCGCGGAAGCGCGGCAGACGTACTTGGCCTTGGCATTGCCTTCCGGAATACGGACTCCGCGCAAAAACTGCATCAGCACGGAATTGTCAAAATTCTGATCTACCGTCACCCAGTATTCCTTTTCAATCCCGCCGGTAGGGTGGGAAAGGGTCTGGGTCAGCTCCCCTTTGTTCGTCATGATCAGGAGGCCTTCGGAATCCGCATCCAGCCGTCCCACATAATTCAGATGGCGCAGACGCGGCGGCAGCAGGTCGTAAACAGTGCCTATGGCCCCCTGGGCTTCACGGCTGCATACGTACCCGCGCGGCTTGTTCAGCAGCACTACGACTTCTTCCATGGGGGTCATGTGGCGACCGTCCACCTTCACGAAATCCTTCTCCGTCACCCTCATTCCGGGCGTATCAATAACCTTCCCGTTCACTTCCACGCGTCCTTCCTCAATCAGTCTGTCAGCCACCCGGCGGGAATCAATGCCGCAGGATGCAAGGAATTTATTAATGCGGATACCTCCGTTTTCTTCGGAGCCATGTTGTTCTTCACTCATATTGGTATAATGTCCGCTATCTCAGCGGATGGTTTTGTATTGTTTGTATTACGGCAATTTGCGCCCCCCAAAAAAAGAGGGAAAGCCTTCTTTGCCGGAAGAAAAAAGCCTCTCGGTTCATAGACATCCGAGAGGCTTCCTGTATTAGGAAAATGACTTGCCGTGCATGACTCCGCCGGGAAACTCTCCGGAGGGGGTAAAAGCAGGCTTAAGCTTCATGCTTGGTCTTCGGCAGGCCGAGGGGGCTTTGGCCCTTCTTCCATTCGCCGCGTTCCTTGAGAAGCTTGACGCGTTCAAAACGCTTCAGGACGGAACGCTTGCCGCCTACGGTACCGGTTGCTTTGAGGCTGGAATGCTTGGACATGATCTTATGTTTTGTAAAAGGTTCAGAAAGGTGCTTTACACCACCCTCGCGGTGGCAGGCGAGGTCTTATAACGGAAGGCCCCGGTCTTGGCAAGAGAAATTTGACGCGGCGGTCAAATATCTCATTCCACGGCATCCTCCGGATGCGCCTTCAGCCACGCCCTCCATAAATCCGGACGGTTCAGCCGCGTACGCTCCAGAGATTTCCCGTGCTTCCACTTTTCAATGGCGGGATGGTTGCCGCCCAGCAGAATGTCCGGAACGGCCATCCCGCGGAACACATTCGGCTTGGTATAGGCGGGCGCCTCCAGAAGGCCGTTGGAAAAAGATTCCTCCACGGAAGAGCGTTCATCCCCCAGCACACCGGGAATCAGGCGCGCTACGGCATCAATCACCACCACGGCGGCAATCGCCCCGTTCGTGAGAATATAATCCCCGATGGACAGCTCCACATCCACCAGCTCTTCCACCACGCGGTGGTCCACCCCCTCATAATGCCCGCAGAGAATGATGAGGTGGCCGCCGGATGCGGCCAGCTCCCCGGCCAGGGACTGATTGAAGGTGCGGCCCTGCGGGGTCATCAGCACCACGCGCGTTTCCGGCCTGCGGAGTTCCTCCACGGCGGCAAAAATGGGTTCCGGTTTCAACAGCATGCCCTGCCCGCCCCCGCAGAGGTAGTCGTCCGTCTTGCGGTGCTTGTCCACCGTCCAGTCACGGATGTTATGGCAGCGCACCTCCACCAGCCCCTTTTCACGGGCCTTACCCAGGATGCTGCCGCCCAGGGGGGCTTCCACCATCTCCGGGAACAGGGAAAGAACGTCAATAATCAGTCCGGCGGCCATAAGAAGGGAAGGAAAACGTCAGCGTTCGCGCTTGTGGCCGCGCAGCATGGCCTCAATAAAGGGGTCCAGGTTGCCGTCCATCACGTCCTGAATGTTGCCGGATTCCACGCCCGTGCGCAAATCCTTCACCATCTGGTAAGGCTGGAAGACGTAGGAACGAATCTGGTTGCCCCAGCCGATGTCCCCCTTTTCACTGTACTGGCGGTCGGCTTCCGCCTGCTTCTTGTCTTCCTCAATCTGGTACAGCTTGGCGCGCAGCATGTTCATGGCTTCCTCCTTGTTGCGGAGCTGGCTGCGTTCGTTCTGGCAGGCCACAATCACGCCGGAGGGAATGTGCGTGATGCGCACGGCGGTTTCCACCTTGTTCACGTTCTGGCCTCCCTTGCCGCCGGAACGGTAGGTGTCCACCTTCAAATCCTTGTCCAGAATCTCAATATTGATGGAATCGGAAACTTCCGGCGTGGCGTCCAGGGAGGCAAAGGAAGTGTGCCGCTTCCCGGCGGAATCAAAGGGAGAAATGCGCACCAGGCGGTGGATGCCGCGTTCATTCTTCAAATAGCCGTAGGCGTACTCGCCATCCACCTTCAAGGTCACGGAACGGATGCCGGCGTCATCCCCGTCCGTGCTTTCCAGATAAGTCACGGAAAAGCCGCGGCGCTCACACCAGCGGATATACATGCGCAGCAGCATGGACGCCCAGTCACAGGCTTCTGTGCCGCCGGCACCGGCGTGGATGGTCACGTAACAGGAAGCCTGGTCCTGCGGACTGTTCAGCAAGGTCAGCAGCTCAAAATCCGCCAGGGACTTCTGCCACTTGGCAAACTCCTCCACGGCCTCGCGGCCCAGATCGTCGTCATCCGCCTCCTGGGCCAGTTCAATGGTGGCGTCAATATCCTCCAGCCTGGACTTCAGCCCGGAAAAGGCCTCCATCCTGTGTTTCAGGGGGTTCACTTCCGCCATCAGCGCCCGGGCGGCATTCTGGTCATCCCAGAAATCCGGTGCGCTCATGCGTTCGTCCAACTCGGCCACTCGTTGTTGAATGCCGGCCAGGTCAAAGATAGCTCCCGAGCTCGGAAAGACGGCTGTGTAAAGCAGCCGTGTCGAGCGCCGAGAGATCTGCAGCGATATGGGGATCCATGCGCGGGAACCTACCACGAAACGGTTGAACGGAAAAGGGCAAAATGCCAATTCCTCCGGTCATTCGTTTTCATGGGGAATTTCCTGTGCAGAACTTCAGAGGGGTTCTGCCAGGACAGGGAACCCGGGCTACAAAACTTCCGGCCCAACCGGGTTTTCCCGGTTTCCGGCCTTCATTAAAAACGGCCTCCGAAGCGCAGCGGAGGCTTTATCTAAAGCCCGCCGCCACTGACCCTAAACTTGCCCGGCAGCGTCATCACCGGCTCCTTCAAAAGGCCGTATCCGGCAGGACTTGAGCTTTTCTATCTCCTCAAAGGTCATGATATGCTCAATCTGGCAGGCAACCTCATTGGCGCGTTCTTCCGGAAGGGCAAGCTCCTCCCGCAGAAAATCAAACAGGATGCCGTGGCTGACAATGATTTTCCCTGCAATCCGGCGCCCCTGGGGGGTCAGTTTGACCGGAGCGTACTGCGTATACTCCACCAGCCCCATGTCCGCCAGCTGCTTCACGGCAGACGTCACGGACGGCATTTTCACCTTAAGCATCTCTGCAATATCCCGCACCTGGGCCGTTCCGCTCTTTTCAGACAGCAGCCCGATGGCCTCCAGATAATCCTCATTGCTCTTGGTCAGCTCCAACATGGTATAAGAGAACAGTTAATCCCTTAGGCGGAACTAACTCAAGACTTTTTCCATCCTGATTTGGAATGAGAAAAAAAACCGCCGCGAATATCACTATTCGCGGCGGCTAAATCAATCAGTGAATTACGGAGATAAGCTTACTTCTCTTCAGAAGGGCTCCATTCTTCGTTTTCACGGGTAGCCAGGTTGAAGGCGTGCTCCAGACCCACCATGTCGCTGCTCGGGCGGAGAGCTTCAAAGGAGGCGGTTTCACGGCGGAGCTGTTCGGTGTCGTAATTGACGGCCTTGATAGAAAGGCCGATACGGCGTTCGATGCTGTCCACCTTGATCACGCGGGCGGTGATTTCATCACCCACCTTGATCACGTCCTTCACGCGTTCCACGTGGTCTTCGCTAAGCTGGGAGATGTGAATCAGGCCGTCGATGTCGCCGTTCAGGTTCACAAAGGCGCCGAAGCTGGCGATCTTGGCCACCTGGCCGGTCACCATGTCACCCACCTTGAAGCGGTCGTTGATGGATTCCCACGGATCGGACTCAAGCTGCTTGATGCCAAGGGAGACACGCTGGTCTTCCTTCTTGATTTCCAGAACGATGGCTTCCACTTCGTCGCCCTTCTTGAGGACTTCGGAGGGGTGGTTGATCTTGCGGGTCCAGCTCATGTCGGACACGTGGATCATGCCGTCGATGCCTTCTTCCAGGCCCACAAAAGCGCCGTAGGGAGTAAGGTTGCGGACCTGGCCCTTGATAACGGTGCCGATCGGGAAGCGGGATTCGATATCCGCCCAGGGATTGTCTTCCAACTGGCGAACGCCGAGGGAGATTTTCTGTTCCTTCACGGAGATGGAAAGCACCACGGCTTCGATTTCCTGGTCCAGCTTCAGCACGTCGCTCGGACGGGTGATTCTCTTGACCCAGGACAATTCGGAAACGTGCACCAGGCCTTCCACGCCCTTTTCCAGCTCCACGAAGGCGCCGTAAGGCAGAAGCTTGGTCACGCGGCCCTTGACATGAGAATTGATCGGGTACTTGCGTTCGATGTCCGCCCAGGGATTGTCCGTCATCTGCTTCAGGCCCAGGGAAACGCGTTCCTTTTCGCGATCCACTTCCAGAATCACGACTTCCAGGGACTGGCCGATATGGAGCATTTCACTCGGGTGGTTCACGCGGCCCCAGCTCATATCCGTGATATGAAGCAGGCCGTCCATGCCGCGGAGGTCGACAAAGGCGCCGAAGTCCGTGATGTTCTTCACGAGGCCTTCCACCTTGTCGCCTTCCTTGACGGTTTCAAGGAAGCGCTGGCGCTGGTCGGCGCGTTCGGCTTCGATCACTTCGCGGCGGGAAAGGACGATGTTCTTGCGGTCGTCGTTCACCTTGACGATCTTGAATTCGTAAACCTTGCCCACGTATTCGTTCAGGTCGCGCGGAGGAATGATATCCACCTGGGAACCGGGAAGGAAGGCTTCCACGCCAACGTTGACCATGAGGCCACCCTTGACGACGCTCTTCACTTTACCCTTGACCAGGCCGCCATCGCGGTACACGCCCACGATCTTATCCCAGTTCTGCTTATGGGCGGCCTTTTCCTTGGAAAGGACGACGATGCCTTCGTCGTTTTCGAGGCGTTCCAGAAGGACCTCGATCTGGTCCCCCACTTCGATTTCCTCGTCTTCAAACTCGGAAATGGAAATAGCGCCTTCGGACTTGTAGCCGATGTCCACCAAAACGACTTGGGGACGGATTTCCTGGATGGTTCCGGTAACGATGGAACCTTCACGCAATTCGCGGAACTTGCTGTCAATAAGTTCCGCCAGTTCAGTTGTGCTCATTTAAATGGTTGATGAGTTAGTATTGCCGATTTTTCTCATGGCCCCTTATTGGCCGGCGGGCAATCGGGGCGCCTTCCCCCGCCGGGCGAAAAATCGGTTGCCTTCAATACCAGTTTCACGCAAGAACTCAAGGCTTTTCTTGAAAAACTCCTTCGATTTTTTCCCGCCCCTGCGGCGCCCCGCCGGACGGCGGCAAAAACGAGCGCACAAAAACCTTGTAGCCCTCCCTCCCCATGTTAAATTCCGGCTAATGGGAAAATGCGGAACATCCGCATCCGTCAACCACTCCCGCCGCAAAGCCATGAAAAAAATCATCCTGTCCCTCCTCGTTGCGGGGCTGTCTGGAACAGCCCTCATTCACGCCGCGGAACCCGTCAAACTGGACCAGCCGGACCTGGAACGGGGAGCGCCCGTCATGAAGGCCCTCTCCGACCGCCAATCCATCCGGAGCTTTTCTGAAAAAATGCTCTCCCAAAAAGATCTGTCAGACCTGCTCTGGGCCGCCAACGGCGTCAACCGCCAGGATTCCGGCAAACGTACCGCCCCGTCCGCCATGAACCGCCAGGACGTCAAAATTTACGTGTGCACGAAAGACGCCTCCTACCTCTATGACCACAAGGCCCACGCCATGGTCCCCGTAAGCGACGGGGACGCGCGCCCGGCGGACGCGCCCGTGTGCCTGGTTCTTGTGACGGACACGGCGGAACCCTGGGCAGCCATGGACGCCGGCATCGTCTCCCAGAACATCTCCCTGTTCTGCTCCGGGACTGGACTGGCCACCTACCCACGGGCCAGCATGAACAAGGATGCCCTGGCAAAAGCCCTGAAACTGGCCTCCCCCCAAACGCCCATGCTCTGCCATCCCGTAGGGTATAAAAAATAACAACTTCCGTAACCGACGAAATCAGGGCTCCGGCAGAATATCCACGTAAATGCCGGGAGAGCTCCCTTCAATGGGCATCGCACCTACCGTCCGGGCATAAAACTCCGCAGGCCCCACCCCGCCGATAATCCCGTAGGCATGCCCCATCTCACGGAGTGCGTTCAATGCGGAAACCAGCAAAACCTTGCCCACGCCGCTCTTGCGCGCCTCCTCCGCAACCCCCATGGGGCCAAGAAAACCGCGCGCCGTCACGTCATAGCAGGCAAAACCGAGAATCTTCTTCTCCCGTGTGGCGATATAACAGGAAACAGGCTGGCGGCTGAATGCGGTCTTCGTTTCGCTCACCCACTTGGGAGAAAAATTCCGGTCTACCCATCCAGCCACCAAATGGCGTTCATAAGCCCCCGGACGCCGAATCAGAATGCCTTCCTTTCCAAGCTTCCGCAACTCTTCTTCAATATCAGGCAAATCATACAGCCGCACCAGCATATCCATCATAACTACGGTACCGTATCACAACCAAGTGCCGCAGCGAATAAAAAAAACTGGACAAACCTTCCTTTCACCCGTAGACTTCGCCGCACCACAAACAACGAGCTGTAGCGCAGGCTGGTAGCGCGCTTCGTTCGGGACGAAGAGGTCGCAGGTTCGAATCCTGTCAGCTCGACCACTTTTTAATAGCCGCCTCCGGGCGGCTATTTTGTTTTCTGACTAAATCAGTCATCCGTCAAATTTCCCATTGCCCCGCGCCTGCTTCTTTTCCTAAAATATAGGTAATGAGTGAATACTACCTGAAACTCCCCGGTGATTCCCAGCCGAGAGCTTATTCCGAATATGAGGTCCGAGAATTTCTGGGACAGGGGGTGATCGACTCAACAACGCTCACCTGGAAACAGGGCATGGATGGATGGATGCCCGTGGAACAGGTACTGCCGGCTATGCTCTCCGCCCCGGAAAAAAGCCGGGATGAAGAAGAGGAAAGCCTGCCTGCAGACCAGCCGTACCGTTTGCGGTATCCCCTGGCGGGTCTTGCCAGATTGTCTATCCTGGCATGCATTGTCCTGCTCCCCTGCATGCTCTGGAGCAGTTGGATTGTCTTTTCCAACAATACCGCCAGTTATGAGGAAATCCAGGCGGCCATTCAGCAGAACCTGGCCCAGCTCCCTTCCTCCGCTGCGCCGATGGTCTTCCTCTTCAGCATTTTGTTCATCCCTTCCCTGCTGATTCAGCTGATCTGGCTGTACCGGGCGTGCGCCAATGTTCATGGATTCCACATCCAGGGGCTCCGGTTCACACCATTCCTGAGCGTCATCCTGAGCTGCATGCCCGTAGTCGGCATGGTGCTGAATGCGCTGATTCTTCAGGAGCTGTACCGTGCGTCCAAGAATCCGGCGGAGTGGATGCTGCAAACTCCGTCCCGCTCCCTGCGCCTGTACCTGCTTGTTACCACGGCCCTGACCCTGTGCGCCCTTTTCCCCTTTGGGGCTGAACATTACCTGGCGGCGTTCCTGGTGATTGGCTCCCTGATGACGGCGGCCACCGTGCTGTGGCTGGTCTGCGTCCTGCAAATCAGCAGGAAACAGCAGGAGCTGGTTTCCGAAAATACGGACACGCAACCGTGACCGCCTGGCTTTCTTCGTTCAGCGTTCTTCCTTCTTCGCCGTGTCCGGCCGGTCATCCGGCAGTATCTTGTCCAGAGCTTCCATACTGTTATCCCTGTACAGGTTTTCCAGCAGTTTTTCCCATCCCGCCGCCATTTGGACCTGTTTCAGGGCAATAATGGGATCAGGCATCACCACGCCAGCAGGGGGGGCGTACTGTTTCAGCACTTCATCCGGATTGATCCGGTTGAACGTTGTCTTTCCATAGCCCGGCATCCCCGCTTCATGGGCAATGGATTCAATTATTTCAAAATGTAAATGGGCCAGATAATTCCCATGCGCAGTGCCTACGGTGCCGATCTGCTCTCCGCGGCCCACCAGGGAACCTAGGGGAATATCGCTGACAGTCTTCAAATGGGCATACAGGCTCTGTATAAAACGGCCGTCCGGCAGTCGGTGAAGCAGCACCACCACGTTGCCCCAGTCTGGGGAAGGTTCGCCCGCGTAAACAAGCAGGCCGCGTCCGGCAGCGCGCACCGGAAGGCCTTCATCCGTATTCTCCCCGCCAATTCCATTCAAATCCTGTCCGGTATGCCGTCCGCCGCGGGGAACATTCATGTCCCCCAGTCCCTGGGCAACGTAGGTAAACGCTCCATTCTCATCTCCCAGCGGAGACGTAAACACATCCGCCAGCGGGGCCTTGGCCAACTCCTGGGGAGTCAATAAAATCATCCTGTAATCTACAGGAACGGGAGCCGACAAGGGCACATCTTCATCATAAATATTATGGCGCATCCCTGCCTCCGGAGAGGCGGCATGGCTGGTCTTGTACCAGGCAAACGCCGTTATCAGGACACAGGCCGTTCCCAGAAGGCCCAGGATGACGCGGGATGTCGTCTTGTCTATCATCGTCCCGACTTTATATCCACTCCGCCGGATTTACAACCACAAGATGGTCAGTCCAGCGTCTGCGGGAATTTTTCAGTCCACAGCTCACGCGCCGCACGAATGTCTTCCGCAGAGGCGCGGCCTGAAAGCTCCCAAACCAGCGGGACTCCATGCGGGAAAAAGGGCAGCAGGCGTTCAAACGGTACCCCGCCGCCCAACAGGGGAACCTGATGGTCCCGGGAAGGCCACTTGACGTCGTTTACATGACCCCCTATCAAATGGTGGGACATTCTGCGAAGAAACTGCTCATGATTCAAGATAAGCAAATTGTGCTTTCTCTGAATATGGCCGAAGTCATGCCAGTAGCCAATGAAGGGATTTTCTCCAAACTCCTGCATCAGCAGGTCCATCTCATCCTCGCTGGGAACCTGCTCGTAATGGCTGCGCCCCTCTATGCCCAGCTTCACGCCAAGTTCCGCGGCGCCAGGGAGAAGCTGCCGGATGGCCTCACGGGCGCGCTCCAGGTAAACAGGAGCCATTCCGTTGCGGCGGCGCACAAACTCTCCCTTGGTTCCGGCAAAAGACTCCGTTCCCACCATTCCCTGCCGTGCCAGGCTCTGCAAATGGGCCGTATCCGTACGCTTCACCAGAGGCTCTACCGTACCCATGTGGAGGACAATGTATCCCGCTCCCAGGGCCGCGCCCTGTTCCATGGATTTTTTCGTCAGTTCAATCGCCTTGCTGCGCACCTGGGACAGATCCGCCGTAAACGGCCTGCTGTCCGGAGCGTCCCCCACCTCGTCAATCGGAGCGGGGAAATAATTATGAACGCCGGCCACCTGAACTTTCCCTGCTTCCACCGCCTTCATGATGCCGGGCAGGAGGGAGAGCTTGATGCCGTGGGAAAGCTCCACATGGTCAAATCCCAGGGAGAGGATTTCATCAATCATCTCTTCTCCGTCCTGGTGACGGTGGGAATTCCAGCATGTAGAAAATACCAGCATAGGTTAAAATAAATTATGGTAACTTGATGGAGCCCGGTTCCGTATAGGAATCCTTCATCCATTCCCTGACGGCGGCAGTCATGCTGCCGGCCACGTCCGCGCGGGGTTTTACGAAGGCAGGGACAAACCACGGGAATGCGCCCACCAGATCATGAATCACCACTACATCCCCGTCGCATGTATGAGCGCCGGAGCCGATGCCCAGCGTGGGAATGGGAGAATGGACGGTAATCTGACGGGCCGCATGAGCCGTCACGCCTTCCACCACCACGGCGCAGGCTCCCGCCTCCGCCACGGCTTTCACGTCCCTCACCAGGGCCTCCGCCTCCGCGGAGGATTTCCCCTTGATCTTGTAACCGCCTTCCTCCAGCACCTTCTGCGGCAAAAGGCCGATGTGCCCCACCACAGGAATGCCGGAATCCACAATGGCGCGGATCTTTTCCGCCTGGGATGCCCCTCCCTCCAGCTTGACGGCATCCGCTCCGGCCTGGAACAGGCGCCTGGCGGACTGCACGGCATCCTCCACGGTATCATAGGTATGAATAGGCATATCCCCCACCAGAAGAGCATTCTTTACGCCACGGGCCGCAGCTTCCACATGGTGGAGCATGTGGTCCAGCGTCACGTGGGTGGTATCCGGAAACCCCAGAAGCACCATTCCCACAGAATCCCCTACCAGAACAATGTCCACGCCGGCTTCATCCAGAAGACGGCCCGTGGGATAATCATAACCGGTTACCAGCGTTACGTGCCGCCTGTTCTTGCAGGCGCGGATGCGTTCCGCTTTTTCAAGAGATTGATTCATGATGTTCAGTAAACAAGCAGTTACCAGCGTTCCGAAACCAAGAGCGGGTCAGCCTCATCCGTATCCAGTTCCGCCAGCAGCTCGGCAACCGTCTTATCCTGCCGCGGCAGAATGAGGTCCGGCCTGATATCGGAAAGGGGCTTCAGGACAAACTTCCTAAGATGGGCCCTGGGATGGGGAAGAATCAGGCGCGGGGAATCATTCACCACCATGTCTCCCACATAAATGATGTCTACGTCCGCGGTACGGGGCTCACAGCGGATGCCGGAGCGGACGCGCCCCAGCGCACGTTCTATTCCCTGGCAGTGCACCAGCAGCTCTTCCACCGTGCCGGGCCAGGTGAACTCTACCACGGCATTCAAATAATCATCCGCTCCATGCGGGCAGCCCTGGGGACTGGTAGCGTACAGGGAAGATTGTAAAAAAGGATCGTCAGACAGGCTCATCTGCAGCAGATGGTCCCGGGCCTGGACCATCAGGCTGTTCTTGTCCCCCAGGTTGGAACCCAGTGCAATGCCGGCTCTCTTCATCACGCAAAAAAAGCGTCATGGCCGCTCCGGGAAAGAAGGACGGCCATGACGCCGGAAAAATTATAGCTCGGACAGGCCCAGGACGTCTTCCATGGTATACAGTCCCGGTTCCTTTCCCTGGAGCCAGAGGGCGGCGCGAACCGCTCCGGAGGCGAATGTCATGCGGCTGGACGCCTTATGGGTCAGTTCCAGGCGTTCGCCGTCAGAGGCAAACACCACGGTATGGTCACCCACCACATCACCCCCGCGCAGGGAATGCATGCCTATCTCCTTGGCCGGGCGTGGGCCCACCAGGCCTTCACGGCCAAAGACCACGCTGTCCTCATAATTCCGGTCAATGGCGCCGGACAAAATTTCCGCCAGGGTGCGGGCCGTGCCGGAAGGAGAATCAATCTTGTGGCGATGATGCATTTCCATCACTTCAATGTCACAGCTGTCTCCCAGAATCTGGGCCGCCTTGCGCGTCAGCCAGAACAGGGCGTTCACTCCTGCGGAATAATTGGAGGCAAACACGATCGGGATGGACGCGGCTGCATCCATAATTTCCTGCCGTTCCAGAGCCGTATGACCCGTGGTGCCGATCACCAGGGGCTTGTTATTAGCCACGGCTTCAGCCAGCAGGGTGCTGGTGAACGCATGATGGGAAAAATCAATGACGACGTCGCACTTGGCGAGGGCCGGATAGAGCTCCTGCCCCTGGTCATGCGTGGCGCCCACGCAAGTGTCCGGATTCTGCGTTACCGCCTCCTGGACGGCCTGGCCCATGCGGCCGGAAATACCTGTAACAAGAATGGAAATCATATAATTAAGATATTAAAGAACGTTGAAACGTTGAAGAAGAGCGGAAAGCTGGGCTTCCTTCTCTTCCGGCAAAGGAACCAGGGGGAGGCGCACGCCGGGCTGGATATCACCTCTCAACGCCAGTGCCGCCTTGATCGGAACCGGGTTGCTGTCCAGCGTCATCAATCCCTTCATGAGGGGATAAAACGTCTTCTGGAGGGAAAGCATTTCTCCCATATTCCGGTCCAGTCCGGCCTTCACGATGGAATTCATGATGCCGGGAACCAGGTTGGAGGTCACGGATACCAGACCGCTGGCTCCGCAGGCCATAAAGGGTACCGTCAGGCCGTCATCACCGCATAGAATGGTGAAATCTTCAGGAACCACCTGCATGAGCTGATTCACACGGTCCACGCTGCCGCCGGCCTCTTTCACGCAGATGATATGCGGGCAGTCCTTTGCCAGCCGGCCAACCGTCTCCACACTGATCTCAATGCCGCAGCGGCCGGGAATGCTGTAAAGCATGATCGGGAGCCTCGTAGCGTCCGCAATGGCCTTGAAATGGGCATAAACGCCATCCTGGGAAGGCTTGTTGTAATAAGGGCACACCTGAAGCGTACCATCCACGCCCATCTTCTCCGCTTCCTGCGTCATGTGGATGGCCTCTGCGGTGGCATTGGCCCCTGTACCGGCAATTACCTGGATGCGGCCCGCAGCGTACTTGACGGCCAGTTCAATCACCCTCAAGTGCTCTTTTACAGTCAAGGTGGGGGATTCTCCCGTGGTGCCGACAGCCACAATACCGGCCACGCCGGCAGCAACCTGGGCTTCCACAAGCATTCTAAAAGCCTCTTCATCGACACGACCGCCGATAAAAGGAGTCACAATTGCTGTATAAAGACCTTGAAACTTCATAACTTTACTTGGGGGCATACTATCTTAACAGACACTTTTTGTCACGACAGAATACAGAAATATGGCACGCCTGTCAGGCATCCAAAAACACCGTCCGTGAACAGGCGGAACAAAATTCCAGGTAGGACTTGAGAAAGAAGAGGGGCGTTTCCGGACGGAAGCCGTGCCTCCAGGCTGCCCTTCTTCCATTAACGACGATGTATTCCTGGTGGATATGCCGTCCTTCACTCCCGCACAGGAACAACGCCGCCGCGCAGGCAGAGGAAGCCAGCCGGGAATTCGAGACATGCCGGAATACCGGACGGTGAATTACCACCCGGTTCATTCTGATATCACTCCGGTTCAGGCAATCTTCCATTCCGGTTCCCCCCTTGCGGCTCTCCTTCCTCCGCCTCCCCTCTCTTCCGGAACGGGAAACCATGTGGACGACCATGGCGCCGGAAATAAAAACATGTTCCAGCAAAACAGCCAGGCGGCTACGTGCGGAACAATTCAAGCCTTTCACCTCAACCCCAGCATCTTCACAGGTAAGCAGATAATCCACCCGCCCATACAGGGTGTGCACCAATCCCGCAAAAGAAGCCAGATCTGGGGAATGGTCCAGATGTCCGGACATGGCAAAGTGATTGGAGCCCGGAAGACAGCCGACCACGCGGGATGCCTCTTCACCGTGCTCATGCAGCATGGCAACCGCAGTTCCCTGGCAGGCAAATGCCCTGGCCGCCAGAGATCCTATGTTACCGGCATTCCCCAGAATAACGGCAACAGGTTTCTGAATAATATGAGATTTCATACGCCGCTATTCTGACGAAAGAACGTGGTCCGTCAATATCCGGCACCCCCTTAAGCCGTTAAGAAAAAAGGAGGAATAGTTAAGGAAATATTATAACGGGCCTTTGTTCTACTTAGCCGGAGGCTAGATTCAAGGAGACAAGAAAACGAACAGGCCCCAACAGTGATGGGACTGTTGGGGCCTGATGAAAAAAATCCCGGCGGCGACCTACTCTTGCGGGACCTATCGTCCGACTACCATTGGCGCGGCAGCGTTTCACTTCCGGGTTCGGAACGGGACCGGGTGGGACCACTGCGCTCTGGCCACCGGGCTTCAGGGGGAA